>NZ_WWGX01000060.1 GCF_009862265.1 Streptomyces sp. SID8352
CCGCTGCGCACGGGCGTGGTCACGGCCGCGCCGCCGGTGCAGGTCCAGCCGTCCAGGCCGGACTCGAACCCGCCGTTGCGGGCGAGTTCCGCGTCGGCCGCACGGGCGGCCGACGAGATGACGGTCAGACCGGGCACGGCGAGAGCCGCGGCGGTGACCAACGCGATCAGCGGACGACGCGTCAGTGGTCTGGAGCGATCCACAAATGCCTCCGGACATGGGGGAGATGGGGAGGGCGGAGCGCGTTCAACTTGGTCCAGACCAATGTGGTTGTCAACCCCTCGCGCGGATCACCTCTCGCGCGCACCACCGCTCGCCCCCCGTCCATGGGCGCCGGGAAGACCGGGGACCCGTCGTGCCGCGCCGGTCCCCGGCCTTCGAGCGGCCTCCGGGACCCACGGCTCCACCGCTTCGTGCGGCGCGGCGCCGGGTGCCGGGGCAGGTGGTCCATGACCTCGCGCGCCCGGCTCGGCCCCGTGGTCCACCGGGTCATCGGCTCCGTCCTGTGACCCGCCCGGGACGAGGGGTTCGCGCAGGGCGGGCGGATCCCTGAGTGCCCTCGGGGGCCGGCGGGTCCGCGCGCACGACCGGCGTCCGCACCTGCTGGGCGCCGGGCCCGTCCGCCGGGACGCGCGGGGCGGCCGGTGCGCGGGACGACGCGCCGGGGTCCGGGGCATGTCCGAACTCCTTCCGGACCACGGCGCGTTGGCTGCGGTGCTGCGGTTCTGCGGTTCTGCGGTGCTGCGGTGCTGCGGCCCGGCCCGGGCGGTCCCGGCCGTCACCCCTCGGGCGGCCGTGGTCCGCCGGGCGGGCCGGGTCACAGGGGCGGGTGGCTGATCAGGTGGTCGTCCTCCGTCGTCGCCAGGAGGCGGCCCGCGTACGACGCCAGCAGCACGGCGGGCGGGAACGGGACGGCCGGGGTGAAGGGTTCGGGGACGGTGGTCGGAGGGCGGGTGCGGAGGCCGTCGGGGGTCAGGGCGTGCAGCCGGGCGTTGAGCACGGTCAGGGAGGCGGCCTTGGCGGCGGAGCCCAGCGGGGCCCACGCGGCCGTCGCGTCCCCGGCCGGGCGGTGGTGCAGGGCGTCGTCGTGCGCGGTCACCGCGAACAGGGTGTTGTCGCACATCGCGAGCGCCGTCGTCCCGGCGGGCACCGGCCCCACCGGCACCCAGGGCGCCGCCTCCGGCACCGGATCGCGGTACAGGAGACGGTCGTCGGCGGAGACCGCGAGCAGCGCCAGCGGCAGCGGGTGGCACGCCTCGCGCGCGGAGGTCAGGCAGCGGATCTCCGGTGCCGGTCCCGTGGCGGGCGGGCAGGGCGTCCAGGGCAGGTTCTGGTCGGACGGCTCACGGTGCAGCAGGGTCCGGCCGTCCTCCGCCACCGCGAACAGCAGCCCCTCGCAGGCGGTGAGCGCCCGCAGCCCCGGTGCACGGCCCACAGTGTGCCAGCGGGGGGCGGGGGCCGCTTCGGAGAGGCGGTCCAGGACGTTGCGGGTGACCCGGTCCACGGCCGGATCGCCCAGCGCCCTGCACCAGTTGATGGTGGCCGCGTTGAACACGGTGCCGCCGCCCAGCCGGAAGACCCCCATGGTGGCCCAGCCGCCCTGGCCGTACCGCCGCCAGTGCCGCAGGTCGGCCGTGGCCAGCACGGCGAACGAGCGGGGGGTGCCGTCCCGCCCGGTGGGCCGGGGTACACCGAGCGACCAGTCCAGTTCGGCCGCGTCGGTCTCGTAGCCGAGCGCGCCCAGGGCGAAGGAGTCGCCGTCGGACAGGCCCGTGCCCTCGAAGACCCAGTGGTCGGCGAAGCGGACGGTGTACGCCTCCCGGCCGATCACCGCCATGCCCTCGCCCCACGCGCCCGCGCCGTGCCGGAAACTGACCCCGGTCATGGTGTTCTCGGGCCGGTCGACGGGGGAGCTGGACCACTCGACCGTGGCGCGCCTCGGGTCCACGGCGGTGACCGGGTCGGCGGCGGCGTCGCGGTGGCAGACCATGGTGCGCCCGCCGTCCTCCAGACGGATCTGCCACCAGGAGGTGTTGGCCGCGAAGACGGCCAGGTTGCCGCCCCGGCGGACGAACTCCTCGACGCTGTCGCGCATCCCGGCCGACCAGTACTCGTCGTGCCCGTTGACGACCAGCAGGCGATAGGCGGAGAGGAGTTCCGCACCGTCGTCCAGGTCGAAGCCCGAGCAGAACTCGACCTCGTACCCGGCGCGCGGCAGCCAGCGCAGCAGCGGCTCCTCCCAGCGCTCCGGCGGCGGGCCGCCGCCCGGCCCGGTCAGGGAGACCCGGGCGGCTCGGTGCGGCTGTTCGGCGTAGTAGATGCTGCGGCCCGGTTCGCCCGCCCGGTGGTACGCGCGCCAGGTGGCGAACGGGACGGAGACCAGGACGGTGGCGGCGGCGCCGGGCCGGGCGGCGCGGACCACGAACCAGACCTCGTGCTCGGCGTCGCGCTCCGGTTCCGGGACCTCCGGCCGGTCGTCGTGGAAGCTCGCCCGGTACAGCGAACTCGCCCAGTCCCCGGGGACGTCGAGGGTCCACTCGGTGCCCCGCACGGGTTCCCGCAGCACCTCCCGGTCACCGACGACGTCCGTGACGACGACCCGGCCGGTGAGGGGGCCGCCGTCGCCCGCGGCCAGTCCGAAGCGCATCCGGCCGCCCTGGACGCAGGAGGTGGAGTCCGTCCGGGCGACCGGGCGGGCCGCCCGCCCCGCGCTCATCGCCCGGCGCCTTCGGCGGCGGCCGCGCCCCGGTGGGCGGAGAGCAGCGCGGGCAGATCGGCCAGCCGGGGCGGGGAACCGGCCGCCGAGGCGGTCAGCACCTCCTCCAGCGCGCCCAGATGGGCGTGCACCGCCTCCGGCGGCAGATACGCGGTGTCGGCGGTGAGCGTGACCGTCAGCGCGGTGTCGTCGCCGGTCAGATGGAGGCAGTAGCGGCACGCGACGCGGTCCTGGGTCGCCGGGAAGTCCAGCACGGTCCGGGCCCGCAGCGCGGCCAGTTCGTCCGCGTCCGGCGCGGGCGCGGGGACCGCGTGGCGTTCCGCGAGCCGCATGTCGTTGAAGCAGCAGTACGGGTGGACCTCGGTGCCGCGCTCCCGGGAGGCCCGCTCCAGCAGCGCGTCCCAGTCGGCCGGGTCATAGGCGGCGGCCCGGTATCCGGCGAGGGCGGCCGGCCAGGCCAGCGGCAGCAGGTCGGTGAAGACAGCCCCTCCGCCGTCCGGCCGGTCCGGGTCCTCCGGCAGGCGCAGCACGAACAGGGCGTCCTGGGACAGGGTGCTGACCAGGGTGCGGTGGTCCTGCGCGGCCCGGTTGCCCGCGATCGGCATCATGGCCGCCACCCGGTGCCCCTGGTCGGCGGCGACGAGCGCGGTCGCGGCCGTGAGCAGGACGGTGGAGCCGCTGACGCGGTGCCCGGCGGCCAGCGCGTCCACGGCGCGGGGCAGGGCGGCCGACACCAGCCGTCCGGTCCAGAACCGGGGGGCGCGCGGCGGGGCGGCCGGTGTGGGGAACATCGTCGGCGGCGCCTGCCGCAGCCCGGACTCCCAGTGGTCCAGGGCCGCCCGGCTCGCCCGGCGCCCGGCGGGGGAGTCCTGGCGCAGCGCGAGGTCGTACGGGGTCGCGGCACAGGCGGCGCCGGCCGAACCGCGGCGCACCAGCAGCCGCAGGTCCCGCACCAGCACCTCGGCGCCGTGCCCGTCGGCGGCCAGGTGGCACAGGGCCAGGACGACATGGGTGATCCGGCCGCCGGTGCCGCGCACGGCGCCGATCCGCACCGGCCACTCCGTCCCGTAGGCGAAGCGGCGGGAGGTGAGCGAGGCCAGCAGTTCCTCGGCGGCGGGCCCGGTCCGCGCGGGATCGGGCTCGTCGCGGACGGTGACCTCGATGCGGCCCTCGGCGCACAGCCGCTGGCGCGGTGTGCCGTCGGCGTCCGAGGGGAAGCGGGTGCGCAGCGACTCGTGCCGGGTGAGCAGCGCGGTGAGGGCCGCCGTCAGCCGTGCCCCGTCGACGGGGGCGCCCCGGTCGGCGAGGGGGAGGACCCGGCCGATGTTGAAGTAGTGGTCGTTGGGCGCGGTGCGGCGCACGGCGTGCCAGATGGCGCGCTGGCCCCAGGTGAGGGGCGCGTCACCGGCACGGGCGCCGGTGAACGGGACGGTGAGCGGGGCGGGCCGGCCCGGGGGCGGCCCCGACGGCGCTCCCGCCGCCGGGGCGCCCGGGTCCGCCGCCCGCGGCGCCGGGGCCTTCGGGGCCGCCGCCGTCACGGCGCGCCCGCCGAGGTCAGGCGCTCGACATGGGCCGTGAGACCGTCCAGGCCCCCGGTGTGCAGGGCGGGGTCGCCGAGGTCGACGAGGATGCCGAACTCCTCCTCCAGGCCGTCGGCCAGCCGCAGCAGGGCGAGCGAGCCGACCCCCAGCGCGGCCAGGGGCTCGGTGGAGGCGAGGAGTTCCTCGGCGGAGAGCATGCCGTCGGTGGCCCCGGAGACCAGCTCGGCGAGGCGGTGGCGGAGCGGCGCGGGAGCGGCGGGGGCGGTCACCGGGAGCCCCCGGCGGTGTCGGCGGCGGTCTGCTCGGCCAGCCGGCGGCGCAGGCTCAGCGGGCGGATGTCCGGCCACACCCGGTCGACGTGGGCGGCGCACTCCTCCTCGGTGCCGCTGAAGCCCTCGGCGCGCCAGCCCGCGGGCAGCGGGGCCACCTCCGGCCACAGGGCGTGCTGTTCCTCGTCGTTGACGGCCACGAGGTAGCGGGTCTCGTCGCTCATGGGGCTACTCCTTGCACAGTGCGGTGACGGCGGCGGCGACGCCGTGCACGGTCGGGGTGTCGAAGAAGACGTCCAGGGGGACGTCCACGCCGAACTTCTGGTGGACGCGGGCGGCGATGGCGGTGATGGTCAGCGAGTGGCCGCCGAGGTCGAACAGGTCCTCGTCGGGCCGCAGGTCGTCCAGTTCCAGGACCTCCCGCCAGATGGCGAGCACCGCCTCGGTGACCGGGCCGTTCTCCTCCGCCGCCCCGCCGGGACCGGCCGGGGGTGCCTCCGCGCGGACCGGGGCGGGCTCGGGCAGCGCGGCGCGGTCCAGCTTCCCGTTGGGGGTCAGCGGGAAGGCGTCCAGGACGACGTAGGCGCCGGGCAGGACGGCCGCCGGGAGGGTGGCCGCGAGATGGGCGCGCAGGGCGTCCGGACCGGGCGCGGGGCCGAGGGGGACGACATAGGCGGTCAGCCGCAGGTCGGTCCCGGTGCCGTGGAGGGCGGCGGCGGCCTGGGCCACGCCCGGGTGGGCGGCCAGCCGCGTCTCGATCTCCCCGAGTTCGATCCGGTGGCCGCGCAGCTTGACCTGGGTGTCCGACCGGCCCAGGTACTCCAGCCCCGCGCCGGGCAGCCGGCGCACGAGGTCACCGGTGCGGTAGAGGCGGGAGCCGGGCGGCCCGTAGGGGTCGGGGACGAAGCGGGCGGCGGTGAGCCCGGGGCGGTGCCGGTAGCCGTGGGCGACACCGGCGCCGCCCAGGTAGAGCTCACCGGGCAGCCCGTAGGGGACGGGGTGCAGCCGGGCGTCGAGCACATAGGCCCGGGTGTTGGCCACCGGCTCGCCGATGCCGACCCGGCCCTCGGCGGTGAGGGCGGGCTCCGCCAGGGTGGACCAGATGGTCGTCTCGGTCGGCCCGTACACGTTGACCAGGCGGGCGGTGGCCCCGGCCAGCGCGGTGGCCAGCGGCGGGGGCAGCGCCTCGCCGCCGGTGAGCGCGGTCAGTCCCGGGGCGGCGCCGGTCAGGCCCGCGTCCAGGAGCAGCCGCCAGCCGCTGGGGGTGGCCTGGGCGTGGGTCACGCCCTCGGAGCGGAGCAGCTTCAGGAGCGCGGGGCCGTTGCGGTGGTCGCCCTCGGGGACGAGGACGACGCGTCCGCCGGTGATCAGCGGCAGCAGCAGTTCGACGGCGGAGATGTCGAAGGAGAGCGAGGTCAGCCCGAGCCAGCGGTCCTGCGGACCGGAACCGAGGTGGTCGCGGAGCGAGGCGAGGACGTTGGCGAGCGCCGAGTGCGGCACCTCCACGCCCTTGGGGCGGCCGGTGGAGCCGGAGGTGTACAGCACATAGGCGGCGTGCTCGGGACCGGGCCCGGTGGGCAGCGCGGGGACCCCCGCCCCCGCTCCCGGGGCGTCCCGGGGGGCCAGCTCCGCCGGAGCGAGGTCGCCGGGGCCCTCGGGACGCTCGGTGATCCGCAGCGCCAGCCGCGCGTCGGAGCGGATGAACTCCAGCCGCTCGGCGGGGTATCCGGGGTCGAGCGGCAGATACGCCGCCCCCGAGGCCAGGACGGCGAGCACGGCGACGAGCTGGTCCCGGCCGCGGGGCAGGGCGATGCCGACCAGCGTTCCCGGACCCGCCCCGCGGCGGCGCAGCGCGGCGGCGGCGTGGGCGACCAGGCGGGCCAGCTCCCCGTAGCCGAGGCTCTCCCCGTCGCCGACGACGGCGACGGCGCCGGGGTCCGCGGCGGCCCGCGCGGCGAACAGCGCGGGCACGGTGGTGGCCGCGAGCCCGGGCCGCGGCTCCGGAGCGCAGAGCTGGGCGCCCCGTTCGGCCAGCCCCAGCAGCGGCAGGTCGCCCAGGGCGGTGCCCGGCTCGGCGAGGGCACCGTCCAGCAGGGTGCTCCAGTGCCCGGCGATCCGCTCGGCCGCCGCGGGGGTGAGCGCGTCGGCCCGGTACTGGAGGCTGACGTCGATCTCGCCCGCGCTGTCCACGAGCTGGAGGTGGAGCAGATTGCGCACGGTCCCGGCGAAGCCCATCCAGCGGACCGAGGCGGTCAGCCCGGCGCCGAAGTCGGGCGCGGCGGTGACCGGGCGGCGCCGGTAGCTCAGCGACAGCGGGGTCAGCGCGGTGCGCGGGGTCAGCCCCCGGACGGCGCGGCCCAGCGGGACGGCGCGGTGCCGGTACAGCGCGCGCAACTCGTCCCGGACACCGCGGGCCCAGACGGCGAACGGGGTGCCGGGGTCCGGCGCGGTGACCAGCGGCAGCTCGTTGACGGCGAGACCGATTCCGACCGGGTCCCCCGGGCGGCGCAGGGACAGCTCGACGGCGGTGGCCGGGGCGGCGGAGCCGTAGCGGGCGAGCAGCGCGTGCCACGTCGCGGTGAGCAGTTCGAAGCGGGTGACGCCGAGTTCCTGCGCCCGGTCGTCCAGGGCGAGGGCGCGCTCGCCGTCGATGCGGAAGGAGGTCTCGGCGCCGGGCGCCGGGACGGTGCCCGGGTCGGTGAGCGGGGCGAGTCCGGGCAGCACGGGCACCCCGGTGTCGTGCGGGCGCTCCGCCCAGTGCGCGGTGGCGGCGGCGACGGCGTCGGCGCCGGGCTCGCCGCCCGGCAGCGGGGCGGCGGGCGGCAGCGGCTCGCCCCGGTAGGCGGCGGCGAGGTCGTCGACCAGCCGGTCCTTGGACTCGCCGTCGAAGACGAGATGGTGCGCCGTCAGCAGCAGGACGTGCCGGAACGGGCCGGTGCGGAAGAGGGCGAAGCGGTGCAGCGGCCCGGCCACCGGGTCGAAGGGCCGGGACCGCTCCCGGTCGAGCAGCTCCTCCAGCTGCCCGGGGGCACAGCTCACGGGGCGGGGCGGGGCCGGCGGCGCGGCGGGCCGGGTGGTGCCGTCCGGGGCCACCGCGACGCCCAGGGCGGGATGGTGCGCGGCGACGGCCGCGCAGGCGGCGGCGAGCGCGTCGGCGTCGAGGGTGCCGGTCAGCTCGACGGTCACCGCCAGGTGGTAGGCGGCTCCGGCGCGCAGGGTGCGTTCGGTGAGCCAGACGCCGTGCTGCGCCGGGGTGAGCGGGGCGGTGCCGAGCGGCGCGGTGCGGGGAGGGATCATCGGGTGGCCTCGCGGGGTTCTTGGGTGAGCAGTCGGCGCAGTTCGCGCTTGAGGACCTTGCCGCCCTCGTTGCGGGGCAGCGCATCGAGGAACAGCACGGTGGCGGGGAGTTCGTGGACCGCGAGCCGGTCCAGGAGGAAGGTCCGCAGCCCGGCGGCCGTCAGCTCGCCGTCCGGGACGACGACGGCGGCCACGACGCTGCCGAGCACGGGGTGCGGGACGCCCACGGCGGCGGCGTCCAGGACCCGGGGGTGGGCGTGCAGGGCGTCCTCGACCTGGAGCGTGGAGACCTTGTGCGCACCGGACTTGACCACGTCGCGCTCCCGGTCCAGCAGGTGGAGGAAGCCGTCCCCGTCGATCCGCCCGAGGTCGCCCATCCGCACCCAGCGGCCCCGGAACACCTCGCCGTCCCGCTCCCCGAGATAGGCGCGGGGGGAGGTGGGGGAGCGCAGCCAGAGCTCGCCCGGCTCCCCGGCCCCCGCGTCCCGCCCGTCGGGGCCGGTCACCCGCAGGTCCGCCAGGGAGGCGGGGCGGCCGGGGGAGCCGGGTCGGGCGGGGTCGAAGAGCAGGGTGATCTGGGCGGGCGCGGCCTCGGTCGAGGTGTAGTAGTTGACGATCTGGGCGCGCGGGAAGGCCCGGTCGAGACCGAGCGCCACGGGCTGCGGCAGGGCGGCGGCGGTGGAGCCCACCAGCCGCACCCCGTCCAGCGCGCCCGAGGCGGTGGCCGCCGCGAGGGCGGGCGAGGCGAGCAGCTCGATCGCCATGGCGGGGACCAGGAAGACGCTGCCCGCCCCGTGCTCGGCGATCAGCCGCAGCAGGCGCGCCGGGGTGAAGTACGGCGCGGTGACGCACCGGGCGTGCGCGTTCAGCGCGTTGACGAGCATGGTCTGCCCGGCGTTGGTGCCGACCGGGAAGGCGTGCACGAAGGAGTCGGAGTGGCGCAGCGGGCGCCGCCGGGGGTCCAGGGTGCAGCCGTGCGCCAGGTTGGCGTGCGTGGCCACGACTCCCTTGGGGGTGCCGGTGGTTCCGGAGGTGTAGAGGATCTGCGCGGGCGCCCCCGGGTCGGGTGCGGGCGGCTCCGGTTCGCCGGGAGCCGCGTCGGCCACCGCCGCCGTCTCGGTCAGCGCGCGGACGCCGGCGGGGGTGCCGGGCGGCGCGTCCGGCCCGCCGTGCAGGACGAGGCGCGCCCCGGAGTCGGCCAGGACGTGCGCCGTCGCGGCGGGCGCCGACCGGTCCGACAGCGGCACCGCGACCGCCCCGGCGCGCAGGACGGCGAGGAACGCGACGGCGAACTCCGTCCAGCCGCCCGCCCCGTAGGACAGGGCGACCCGGTCGCCGGGCGCGGTCCCGGCCGCGCGCAGCGCCCCGGCCAGCGCGCCCGAACGGGACTGCCAGGAGGCGAAGTCGAGCCGGGCGGCGCCGCTGACGACGGCCGTGCGGTCGCCCTGCTCGGCGGCGCGGTGGGCGAGGAGCGCGGGCAGGGTGGCGGGGGAGTGGTTCACGGCGCGACCGCCTTGGCGCGGCGGGCGGCGGCCGTGCGGGCCCGCTCGCGCAGCCCGACCAGGTCGTCGGGTTCGGCGTCGGGGACCTCCCGGTCGAAGCGGGCCAGCACCGGCAGCCGCAGCCCGAGGGCGACCAGTCCGAGCATGGCGAGCCCGAACAGGACGTACATCAGGGCGATGCCGCGCCCCGGGCCGGTGCCGATCAGCGGGCCGAAGACCGGGGCGAGCGCTCCGCCCCGCTCCATCAGCGGGCCGAACAGGGAGGAGCCGAGCGGGGCGATGACCCCGTGGCCGAGCGGCAGTGTGGACCAGGCGACCAGGGTGTTCAGGGCGAAGACCCGGCCGTGGAACCGCTGGGGCACCTTCACCTGGACGATGGTCGAGTAGACGCCGTTGACCATGGACAGCGCGAAGGACATGCCGAACGCCCCGGCGGCGATCACCCACAGGCTGGCGTGCAGTCCGGTGACCGCGCCGGCCAGGGCGAGCAGCCCGGCGAGGCCGAGCATGCCCCGCAGCCGCTGGCGGCGCGGACCGCCCCAGAAACCCATGACGATGCCGCCGAGGATCGCCCCGGCCCCGCCCGCGACGGCGACCCGGGCCGCGCCCGACAGGTCGTCGAAGGCCAGGACCATGGGCGTGGTGAGCAGGAACAGCGGGGACAGGAAGATGTTCAGGCCCGCGAACCAGAGGAGCATGGCCCGGAATCCCCGGTTGCGCCAGGACAGCGCGAAGCCGTGCTTGATCTCGGAGACCAGCGACTCGCGCCGCGTCCAGGGCAGTGTCCGGGGGAACTTGACGGCGAGGAGGATGCCGATGGCCACGACGTAGCTGATCACGTCGATGATCAGGATGCCCTTGAGGCCGATCGCCGCCATCAGCGCCACCGCGACCAGCGGGACGACGAACTGGGCGGTGCCGAAGGCGAGCTGGATGATGCCGTTGGCGTGGCCGAGGTACTGCTTGGGGACGATCTGCGGTACGGCGGAGGCGTAGGCGAGCCGTTGGAAGGTCAGGGCGACGGAGAGCACCCCGAGCAGGACGTAGACCTCCCAGGAGTGCAGTTGGCCGAGGAGCAGCAGGGTCAGCAGCCCGGCCTGGGTGGAGCAGGCGGCGATGTCCCCGGCGAGCAGCACCTTGCGCCGGTCCAGCCGGTCGACGAGGGCGCCGGCCAGCGGGCCGACGAGGATGCCGGGCACCATCGCGACCACCGCGTACAGGGCGTAGCGGGTCAGTGAGCCGGTCTGGAGCAGGATCCAGATGGGCAGGGCGAACTCGGTCAGCGCGGAGCCGGTGATCGAGGCGAGCTGTCCGGAGGCGACGAGGAGGAAGCGGCGCATGCTGGGCTGCGGCCCGTCGTCCCCGGCGGTGGTCGCCGCCCTGGACCGGGTGCCCGTCCCGGGCGCTCCCGGGCCCGCCGGGGCGGTGGCGGCGGTGCCCGCGCCGTCGGCGCCGGTGTCCCCGGTGGTTCCGGTGCGCCCGGCCCCGGCTTCCTCGGCGGCGGTACCGGCCGCCGTGCCGGGGGCGTCCGCGGCGTCCGCGGCGTCCGCGGCATCCGTGCCGTCCGTCCCGTCTCCGGTCCCCGGCCCGTCCGCGGGGCCGGTCTCGGCGTGGAACCACCAGGAGTTGTCGGGGTCGGGGGCCGGCAGGGCGGCGGTGGTGCCGTCGAGGACGGCGGTGTGCACGGTGGTGATGGCCTCGGCCACCTCGGCGGCCCGGTACTTGAGGAAGAAGTGCCCGCCCTGGTCGAGGACGGCGACGGCGGACCGCTCGGCCAGCAGCAGCCACTCGCGGTAGCGCTCCTGGTAGAAGTCGGCGGCCGGGTCCTGGTCGCCGATCAGCGAGACCAGCGGGGCGCGCAGCCGGGGGGCGCCGGCGGCGACCTCGGCGATGGCGCGGGTGAAGTACTCCTCGGCCGCCTGGGAGTCGCGGCGCATGTTGCCGATGATGAACCTGGTCTGCTCCTCGCCCAGTTCGGAGGTGTCGACCCCGAGCCCGGTCAGCCAGTTCAGATAGACCCGGTCGCCGAGCAGCGGCTCCAGTGAGGCGAAGCGGCTGAGCGCGCTCAGCAGACGGCTCTGCGGCCGGGCGAAGGGGAACTGGGCGCCCGCGTAGACCGCCTCCAGCTCCTGCCCGGCGGCCTCCAGGAGCCGGGAGACGGCGATGGCCAGGGCGGTGCCCACCCCGCAGTGCCCGTAGACCACGACGGGGCCCTCGACGCGCTCGGCGACCTCGACGGCGACCCGTTCGGCCAGCTCGTCGAAGGGCAGCGGCTCCTCGGTGAGTCCCACGTCGTGCCCGGGGATCGCCACCGCCCACAGCTCCGTGTCGGGGGGCAGCGCGTCCGCGATGGGCTGGTAGACGACGGCGCTGCCGCCGCCGTACGGCACGCACACATAGGTGCGGGTGCGGCGGGCGGCCGGGACCGGCGGGGTGAGCCGGTGCAGCAGCGGCCTCGGGGTGTCGTCGTGCTCGTCCCGGGCGGCGACGGCGGCCAGGTCGCGGACGGTGCGGTGGGTGAAGAGATCCATGACGCTGATCGGCCGCGCCCCGGCCTCGCCGAGCCGGTTGCGGGCCTTGGCGACGACCTGGGTGGCCAGCAGGGAGTGCCCGCCGAGGTCGAAGAAGTCCTCGTCGGTGCCGACCTCGGTCAGCCCCAGCACCTCGGCCCAGATCGCGGCGAGCACGTGTTCGGCCGGGGTCGCGGGCCTGGTGGCGCCCCCGGCCCGCTTGATCTGGGGCGCGGGCAGGGCACGGCGGTCCAGCTTGCCGTTGGGGGTGAGCGGCAGGGCGGGGACGACGGCGAAGGCGGCCGGGACCTGGTGGTCGGGCAACACGCGCTTGAGGGCGGCCCGCAGCGCGGCGGGCTCGGGCTCCTCGGCACCGGGGGCGGCCACCAGATAGCCGACGAGGCGCTTGTCGCCGGGCCGGTCCTCGCGCAGCACGACGGCGGCGTCGGCGATGTCCGGCCGGGCCCGCAGCGCGGCCTCCGTCTCGCCGGGCTCGATCCGCAGTCCGCGCAGCTTGACCTGCTGGTCGATCCGGCCGAGGTGCTCAAGGGTGCCGTCGGGGCGGCGGCGGGCCAGGTCCCCGGTGCGGTAGAGGCGGGAGCCGGGCGGCCCGTAGGGGTCGGGGACGAAGCGGGCCGCGGTCAGTCCGGGCCGCCGGTGGTAGCCGAGGGCGACGGCGGTGCCGCCGATGTGGAGTTCGCCGGGGGCGCCGGGCGGCACCGGCCGCAGGGCGGCGTCGAGCACGTAGAGCCGGGTGTTGTCGATGGGCAGCCCGATCGGCACCGTCTCCAGCGGGCCTTCGCACTCCCAGGAGGAGACGTCGACGGCGGCCTCGGTGGGACCGTAGAGGTTGGCGACGGAGCAGTGCGGCAGACGGGCGGTCAGCTCCCGGGCGGCGTCGGGCGGCAGGGCCTCGCCGCTGCTGATGACACGGCGCAGCCCGGTGCAGCGCTCGATGCCCTCCTCCGCGAGGAGCACGGTGAGCATGGCGGGCACGAAGTGGGCGACGGTGATCCCGGCCTCGGCGATGACGTCGCGCAGATAGCCGCTGTCCTTCTGGCCGCCGGGCTTGGCGAGCACCAGCCGGGCGCCGGAGATCAGCGGCCAGAAGAACTCCCAGACGGAGACGTCGAAGCCGGAGGGCGTCTTCTGCAGGACGGCGTCCCCGGGCCCCATCCGGTAGGTCTCCTGCATCCACTGGAGCCGGTTGGCGATGGCCCGGTGGGTGTTGGGGACGCCCTTGGGACGGCCGGTGGAGCCGGAGGTGTAGATCAGATAGGCGGTGTCGTCCGGACGGGGGCCGGCGGGTCCGGTGCGGGCCTTCGGCCATTCGGCCGGGTCGTCCAGGAGCAGCACCTGGGCCGCGCAGCCGTCCGGGGTGGGCAGCCCGCGCTGGGTGAGCAGCACCGGCGCGTCGCTGTCCGCCAGCAGGAAGGCGAGGCGCTCCGCGGGGTAGCCGGGCTCCAGCGGGGTGTAGCCGGCGCCCGCGCGCAGGATGCCGAGGAGCCCGGCGACCAGCTCCGGCGAGCGTTCGGCGCTGATCGCGACGAGGCTGCCCGGGCCGACCCCCTCGGCGGCCAGCCGGGCGGCGATCCGGTCGGCCAGCGCGTCGAGTTCGCGGTAGGTGAGGGCCGGACGGTTCTCCATCGCCACGGCGACCGCGTCGGGGGTGCGGGCGATCTGCTCGGCCACCAGGGCGGTCAGGGTGGTCGCGGGGCGGTCCACGGCGGTCTCGTTGAAACGCCGGGTCTCGAAGTCCCTTTCCTCGTCGGTGAGACCGCCCAGGGCCGACAGCGGGGTGTCGGGGGAGTCCGCGGCGGCCCGGAGGAACCGGCCGAGGTGCCCGGAGAGGCGGGCGATGTCGGCCTCGTCGAACAGGTCGGTGTTGTAGTTGAAGGAGCCGTCGAGACCGTGCGGCCACTCCTGGAGGAAGAGCTCCAGGTCGAACCGGGTGCCGGCGGCGCGCACCCCGAACGACTCGACGGTGAACGGGAGTTCGCCCGTCGCGTCGCGCTGGGTGGCGTAGTTCTGCACGGCGAGGACGGCCTGGAAGACCGGCGGCCGGGAGACGTCCCGGGGGACCTTCAGTTCGCTCACCAGCTGGGCGAACGGCAGGTCCTGGTGGGCGTAGGCGTCCAGGCAGGTGTCGCGGGTGCGGCGGATCAGCTCACCGAAGGAGGGGTCGCCCTCCAGCCGGGCCGGGAGCGCGAGGACGTTGACGAACATGCCGACGAGCGGTTCGAGTTCGGGCTCGGGGCGCCCGGCCACGGGCGAGCCCACGGCGAAGTCGCGCTGCCCGCTGTAGCGGGACAGGAGCGTCTGGAAGGCGGCCAGCAGCACCATGTAGACGGTCGCGTCGTGGCGGTGGGCGAGCGCGGAGAGCCGGTCCAGGAGCGCGCGGTCCACGGAGAAGGAGAATCCGGCGCCCTCGAAGGTCTGGCGGGGCGGGCGCGGACGGGAGAAGGCCAGCTCCAGCGGCTCGGTGCCGGCCAGTGCCCCGGCCCAGTGGGCGACCTCGGCGTCGAGCCGCTCACCGCTGAGCTGTTCGCGCTGCCAGAGAGCGAAGTCACCGTACTGGACGGCGAGTTCGGGCAGTGGGTCGGGCTCCCCGGCCACCCGGGCGGCGTAGCCGCGCAGGACCTCGCCGAGCAGGACCTCGCTGGACCAGCCGTCGCTCACGCTGTGGTGGACCACCAGCAGCAGGACGTGGTCGTCGTCGGCGAGGCGCACCAGGAGCGCCCGCAGCAGCGGGCCCTCCTCCAGGTCGAACGGGACTGCGGACGCCTCGTCGACCAGCCGCTCGGCCTCGTCCCGGCCGGAGGCATCCGCCAGTTCGAGGGCGGCGGGGCCGGGCGGGTCGATGACCAGGCGCGGGCGGCCGTCCTCGGTTGCGGGGTAGCGCGAGCGCAGCGTCTCGTGGCGGGCCACGCAGGCGTCCAGGGCGGCGCGCAGCGCGTCGGTGTCCAGGGCACCGCGCAGCCGCCGCACCACCGGGATGTTGTACGCGGCGGTGCCGGGGGCGTACTGCTCCATGAACCACAGCCGTTCCTGCGCGAACGACAGCGGAACGGGCGTGTCCGGGTCCCGGCGGGGCACGGTGGCGCGGGCCGGGGCGCGGGAGGCGAGCCGACGGCGCAGCAACTCCCGCTTGGCGGCGGAGAGTCCGGCACCCCGGGGGGCCGGCACGGAGGAGCGGGAGCCGTCGGCCGGGGCGGGCTCCGCGGCCGGGGTGGCCGGAGCCCGCCGCGCGGGAGCGGTGGGACCGGAGGCCGCGGGGGTGGTGGTGTCCGGGACCGCCGGGGTGGCGGGATCGGGGACCGCCGGGGCGGTGGTGTCGGCGCTCATGAGGTGGGCCGGCTTCCTTCCAGTGCGTCCTGCGCGGCGAGCAGTTCCTCGGCCGCCGCGTCCGACAGGCCGTCGATCTCGTCGGCCAGGGCGTCTTCGACGGCCTCCGCGAAGGCGGCCACGGTGCGGTGGGTGAACAGAACGCGCAGGGGGACGGCGAGGTCGATCGCGGCGCGGACGCGGGCGACGACACGGGTGGCGAGGAGCGAGTGGCCCCCGAGGTCGAAGAAGTCGTCGTGGGCGCCGACCGGGCCGGTGCCCAGCACCTCCCGCCACACGTCCGCGACCAGTTCCTCGGCCTCGGTGCGGGGCGGCACGTGCGCGGCGCGCAGTCGCGAGCCGGGGTCGGGCGCGGGCAGGGCGGCCCGGTCCAGCTTGCCGTTCGGGGTGAGCGGGAGGGCGTCGAGGACGACCAGCGCGCCCGGCACCATGTGCGGCGGCAGGACGGTGGACAACTCGGCGCGCAGCGCGCCCGGATCGGGCGCCCCGGCCCCCGGAGTTGGCACCAGGTGGGCGACCAGGGCATCGCCCCGGGCGGTCACCACGGCCTGGGCCACGCCGTCCACGGCGAGCAGGGCGGACTCGATCTCGCCGGGCTCGATCCGGTAGCCGCGCACCTTCACCTGGCCGTCGAGGCGGCCGAGGAACTCCAGCCGCCCGTCGGCGCGGCGGCGCACCAGGTCGCCGGTGCGGTAGCGCCGGGCGCCGGGTTGCCCGTCGGGGTCGGGCACGAAGGCGCGGGCCGTGGCGCCGGGCCGACCGAGGTAGCCGTCGGTCACGCCGGGGCCGCCGACGACCAGTTCACCGGGGGTGCCGGGCGGCACCGGCAGGCCGTGGCGGTCGAGCACGGCCAGGGTGGTCCCGCCGATCGGGCGGCCGATGGGCGGCCGGTGCCGGGCGTCGCCGTCGCCCAGGTCGGCGGTGGTGGCGATGACGGTCGTCTCGGTCGGGCCGTAGGAGTTGACCACCCGGACGGTGTCGCCGAACCGGTCCCGCCAGGCGGCGACGGCCTCGGGCCGCACCTGGTCGGCGCCGAGGATCAGCAGCCGCAACCCGGCCGGCCAGGGCGTCTCGTCGAGGTCCGCCACCAGATGGTGCCAGTACGGGGTCGGCAGGTCGAGGACGGTGATCCCGGCCGAGTAGGGCTCCGCGAGCTGGTCGGGGAGGGCGGCTCCGGGCCGCGCGGTGACCAGGACGGCACCGGCGGCGAGGGCGGGGAACACCTCCTCGGCGCTGGTGTCGAAGGACAGGGAGGCGTACTGGAGGACCCGGTCGTCCCCCGTCAGGCCGTACCCCTCGCGCATCCAGGCGACCCGGGCGGCGAGCGCGCGGTGCGGCACCAGGACGCCCTTGGGGGTGCCGGTGGAACCGGAGGTGTAGATGACGTAGGCGGGGTCGTCCGGTCCCGGCCCGGTGAGGGGGTCGGCGGGCGCCGCGGTCCGCTCCGGCGCCGCGGGCGGGGCGACCGGCAGGACCGGCACCCCTGCCGTCAGCCCCTCCACCGGCGCGCCGTCCGGGGTGAGCAGCAGCGCGGCGCCGCTGTCTCGGAGCATGAAGTCGAGCCGGGCGGCCGGGTACTCGGGGTCCAGGGGGAGGAATCCGGCGCCGATCCGCCAGGCGGCCAGCATCGCGACCACGGCCCTCGGCCCGCGCGGCAGGCAGAACGCGACCAGATCTCCCCGGCCCGCCCCGCCGGCCAGCAGCCGACCGGCCAACTCGCGGGAGCCGTCGGCGAGTCCGCCGCGGCTGAGGGTCTCGTCGGGCCCGGTCAGCGCGGTCGCGCCCGGCGCCTCGGCCGCGACCCGGTCGATGGTGTCGAGCACGGTCGGCTCGTACGGGGGGAGAGCGGGACCGGCGGCCTCCGCGCGCAGCAGCGCCAGGTCGTCGGCGTCCAGCAGCGGCAGCAGCCGCACCGGGGTGTCGGGGGCCGCCAGGGCGCCGCGCAGCAGCGTCTCGAAGCGGGCGGCGATCCGGGCCACCGCCGCGCCGTCCAGCAGATCGGTGCGGTGCCCGAAGACGGCGTGCAGATCGTCGCCGTCCGGCCGCACGTCCAGGGTGATTTCGAACTTGGCGGCGGTGTGCCCGCCGTCCGTCTCGGTGCACAGCAGATCCGCGAAGGCGTGCTCGTCGAGCGCCCCGCCGCTCTGGGTGTGCACCGTCAGCAGGGTCTGGAAGACGGGGGTGCGCCCGGTGTCCCGGTCCTGGCCCAGCTCCTCGGTGAGCCGCTCGAAGGGCACCCGGCCGTGGGTGAGGGCCCGCATCCAGTCTCCGCGTGTGCGGCGCAGCACGGCGTCGAAGGTGGGCGCCCCGGTGAGGTCGGCGCGCAGGACGACGGTGGAGGAGAAGTAGCCGACGGTCCGCTCGCTGTCGACGGTGGTGCGGGCCGCGGTGGGGACGCCGACACAGAAGTCGTCCTGGCCGGTGCAGCGGTGCAGCAGGGTCTCGTAGGCGGCGGCCAGCACCATGAACGGGGTCATGCGCCGGGCGCGGGCGAACGACTCCAGTTCCGGGCCCAGGCCGTGCAGCAGCCGGGTGTGGTAGGCGCCGTCGCTGCCGGGCACGGTGGGCCGGGGGCGGTCCAGTGGGAGTTCCAACGGCGGTGCGCCCGCCAGGAGTTCGCGCCAATGAGTGAGCGCGGCGGCGGCATCCGGGCCGTCCAGCCAGGCGCGCTCGGCGGCGGAGTGGGCCAGGTAGGAGGGCGGCTCGGGCAGTTCGGCCGCGTGGCCCGCCCGGTGGGCGGCGTAGTGCTCGGCGAGTTCGGCGCGCAGCAGGCCGAGGGACCAGCCGTCGGCGGCTATGTGGTGCAGGACGAGGCAGAACGTGTACGCCTCGTCACCGGTGCGCAGCAGGGCCGCCCGCAGCAGCGGGCCCCGGGCGAGGTCGAAGCCCGCGTTGGTCAGTGAGGCGACGGCTGCGGCCGTCGCCGCCTCGGGCTGTCCGCGCACGTCGCGCTCGTCCAGTGGGACCGGAGAGGGCGGGTCGATCACCACGTAGGGGCGTCCGTCGACGGCGGGGAAGCGGCTGCGCAGCGCCTCGTGCCGGGCCACCACCGAGTCCAGCGCCGCCCGCAGGGAGCCGGGGGCGAGGGGCCCGGTGAACCGCAGGACGAGCGGGATGTTGTAGGCCGGGTCACCCGGATCGAACTGGTCCAGGAACCAGAGGCGTTCCTGCCCCACGGAGAGCACGGCGGCATCGTCGCCCGGTCTCGGTCCGCCGGTCCCGGAGGGCAAGGAACGGGACTCCTGGTCGATTCTGGGCATGGTGCTCCTGGGGCCGTGCTGGGCTGGTGCCCGAGCCTGGCCGGAAACCGTGTACAGCGCTCGTGTGCGAGGCGGCGGATGCTCGGGTGTGGGAGGGTGCCCTCGTGGGGCGGCCGTGATGGCGATGATGCTAGGGAGCGACCACCCGCGAGGTCAATGGTCTGGACCATTAAGTTTATGCGTCCCGGACCGTACTCGCCGGTGTTCTTCCTGCGCACGGAGGCCCTGCGGGGGGCTGGGAGGGAAATACGGAGGCGCCGGCGCGTCGGCCCAGCCGCCTCGCCGTGCGGGCGCGCGCCCCTCCAGGGGGGTCGTGCCGTGAACGCTGGGCGGAACCGGATCCAAGTGCCGCCGCGTCAAACCTCCTTGAGGGGAAGCAGCCGAATTCCGGCCGAAATCCGTCCGCCGCGGGGGAGGGGGGAAACGGGGCCGTACGGGGCTGAAGGGGACACGCCGACGGCGCCCGACACCGCCCTCGCGGTGACCGGAACCGTGCCGTGGGCCGAGCGGGAATCCCGCCGTCCGGCAAGGGTGCCCGCCCGGATCTCTGTCGCTGGGGGCTGCCCGGGACACTCACGGCGGGTTCCGCTCCGGAATCCCGCCGGATGGGCACGAGTTCTGCCGCGAGGCACTGCCATGGAGCGGGTGGGGGGACTCCGTTCCGGACCCCCGACCCCCGGCCCCTGAACCCCGGGCCTTGAACCCCGGGCCTTGAACCCGTCGGAATCGGTGAACACTTCGGTCGCAGGTGTTCACGGATCGCGCGAAACGGGCCCGGTGCAGGGCGGTCGGCGGGTGGAATCCGGGCGGATGCCGGACGGTACGGAGTATTCCGCCGGTCCGGGCGGGACACTCCCCGTATGCCGAAGGGACTGCGCTGGGTGCTGGTCGTGCTCGTCCTGATCTGGAGCTTGTTCGCCTACCAGTGGTACGACAAGGGCTGCGACATCGCGGAGGCGTACACCGCGGTCCTGAAGTACGGAGTGCCCGAGGGACTCGAACCACTGCCCGCCTGCTACGGCTGAGCCGGTGGCCCGGTGATCGCGCCATGGGCGGGCACCGGCACGGTCGTGGACGATGGCGTCCGCCGAGTGGTGTAGCCGATGAAGCTGACGGAATCCCCAGGTCGCAGTCCGAAGGCCCTTGTCGGCGGCCCTGTTGGGGCTCCCTGAGCCGGGACCGGCGGTGATCGCACGACGGTACGCGGCGGCACGTGCGGGATGACTCCGAAGCGCAGTCGGCGGGCCCTGATCGGCTGCACCACGACGGGGGACGGGGCCTCGTGGACGGCCCGGCGCGCGGCCGGTCGCCGGGCGGATGCTCCGACGGGTGCCGCCCGGCAACGGTGTGGGTGCCGCCGTCCCCGGGCGGGCGGCACACGCAGGGCGGCGGAGCCCCGCCGGGGACCCCACCGCCCTCGAACGCTCAGTCGCCCGCGCGCACTCAGCGGCCCGCGCGCACGCTCAGCCGCCCGCGAGGAGCCGCTCCGCCGCCGCTGCCGTCGCCGGGTGCCGGGACACGAGGAGCGCGCCGACCGGGGCCCCGGAACCGGGCGCAGCCCACGTCCCCTCGCAGCCCAGCAGCTCCGCCACCGCGTCGCAGGCCGCCGGGTGCCTGCCCAGCAGCGCGGCACCGCGCGGGCCCGCGCCCTGCCCGCCGTCCCCGGCCGCGCGGCGCACGGGCACCTGGACCGGGGGCGTGCGCCACGGCGGTGTCCACGCGTCCAGCTCCGCCAGCCGCCCGGGGAAGATCCGCCCCGCCTCCCGGACCAGCAGCGGCGCCAGCTCCCCGGCGCCCGAGCGCAGCGTCGTGATCAGCAGGGGCAGCCACGGCAGCAGCACCGCGTCCGGCAGCCGCCCGAAGGCGTTGGACACCGCCTCCACCACCACGTCCGCCAGCGCCGGCACCGGCTCCAGCGCGTGCACGAAGCCGCTGAGGTACTGCGGATAGGTGGGCACCACCAGCGGGTTGTCGAGCAGTTCGTCGCAACGGGAGCGCAGCTCCGCCCGGGACAGCGTGCCGATCCGCACCCGCGCCGCCCACAGCAGGGCCGTCTTCGACGGGTCCTCCGGATGCGACTGGGCGACGGCCAGCTCCAACTGGGTCCGGTCGCAGCCCAGGGAGAGTGCCAGCCCTTCCATGCCGAACAGGAAGCCCAGCATCGCCGCGACCTGCCCGACCGTCGCGTCCTCGTCCCGGAACGCCATCGGCAGCAGCGTGCAGTAGTGCGCGTACCCGGTCCGGACGAAGGACTCGATCCACGCCGGGAGCGCCGGTTCGCCGGTGCGGTAGTACGCCAGCAGGGTCCGCACCCGGCGCAGCACCTCCGGCGCCCCGTCGACGCCGCGCTCGGTGGCGAGGACCTTCAGCGCGTGATGGCCCAGCTCCTCCGCCAGGCGCCGGCCGCCCAGGTACAGCGTCGCGTCCTCGACGGCGGCCAGCACGCCCGCCGCCGTCGCGCCGGGCGCGTACGCGTCCCGCCGCAGCCGCTGCTCCAGCACCTGCTCGATGCTGACGCCCTCGTAGCCCAGCTCGATCAGCGCCCGCTGATGGGTGCCGAGGGCGAGGTCCCACGACTCCTGCACCGAGCGCTCGCCGAGCCGCCGCTCGCCCATGACCGGACGGGCCGCGCCGTGCGGCAGCAGCCGCCGCAGCATCCACAGCACGTCCGAGCAGGCGTTCAGTTCCGGCTGGGCGGTCATGTCCAGCAGGGCCCGCCGCACCCCGCGCTGCTGGAGCTTCAGCCCGAGCGGCGCGAGCCGGTCGTGCACGTCCCGCGCCAGCGGGGGCAGCGCCTCGTAGCCGACCTGGCCGATCCGGTCGCCGCCCATCATGATCTCGACCAGCCGGCGCACGTCCCGCCGCCCGGGGACGCGGTCCTTCTCGATGCAGGTGACGGCCGCGTCCTGGAAGTCGTACGGGGTCGGCTTGGCGCGGTCGCGCATCCCGGCGAGCAGAATCGACGTCTCGAAGACGGCGATGGCGTCGGCGGTCGAGGCGAGATAGCCGTTGCGCCGGGCCGCGTGCACGATCCCCACGGACCAGCCGAGCAGCTCGGCCTCGTCCAGCCCGTCCAGCACCGGCGGGCGGCGCAGGAAGCCCGACAGCCGGTCCGTGTCCTCGGTCCGCGCCGGGACGGGCACCGCGGGCGCCGGGACGGGCACCGCGGGCGCCGGGGCCGCCGCCTTCGCCGTGCTCTTCCCGGCACCCGCCTGGCCGGCCAGCCGGAACGGCCGCACCCGGGCCCGCTTGAGGCCCTTGGCCCACTCCGTCGCCGCGATCGACACCGAGCCCGGGGCGAGACCGAACTGCGCCTCGATCGCCGCGTGGCTGGACGGGATCAGCCCGTACTGCCAGACGGTGTCCGTGCGCGGCGTGACGGTGAAGCCGCCGCTGCCGCCGACGCCGAACTCCTCGACCCGGCTGGCCGCGTGGAAGGCCCCGCAGACGTAGAGGCAGTCGGCCGGGTCGGTGCCGGTGGCCGCCAGGTGCTCGCGCATCCTGGTCCACATGTGGCGCTCGCGGTCCTCGTCCACCCGCAGCCGGTCGCCGTCGCCCGGGGCGAGCCTGCGGAACAGGCTGCCGATCAGGAACATGACCTGGCGGTAGGTGTCGTGACCGGCGGAGCCGTCGGCGAGCGGCACCTCGACGTACTGGTGCCACCACTCCGACCAGTGCCGCACCCTGCCGTGGCGCAGCAGATGCCGCTCCAGCTCCGCGAAGCGGGGCCGCAGGTCGCCGATCTCCACGCCGACGGCCTCGCCGTGCAGCGCGGCCTCCGGCTCGGCCGGCGCCCCGTCGTCCTGCGGGCCGGGCCCGCCGGTGCCCCGGTCACGGCCCTCCCACTGGAAGACGTGGTCGGCGGAGCGGTCCACCAGGACCAGTTCCACCCCCGGGGTGTCCAGGGCGTAGGCGATGGCCTGGTACTCGGCGGACGCCTCGGTCATCGGCGCGACCACCGACAGCGGGGCCCAGTCGGCGGGGAAGCCGTCCACGTCGCCGGCGAAGGCCTGCACCGCCACCGGCAGCCGGCAGTTGCGCAGCTCGGTCAGGAGCGGTGCCATGTCCTCGCACATCTCCAGGTACACGACCCTGGGCCGCTTCTCGCGCAGCCGCCGGGCCATGGCTGTCGCCGAGGCGGGGGAGTGGTGGCAGACGGGGAAGATCTCCAGGGGCTCGCGGGACGCCCGGTCGACGTCGTCGACCATGCCCAGCAGGATCTCCTCCAGGGCGTCCGGCCCGCCCGCGAAGGCGGTCGCCGCCTCCCGCAACTGCCCCCGCAGCGCGCCGAACGCGCCGCCTTCCCCGGGTGCCCCGCCGGTGACCGGGGCGTCGTCCGGGGCCCCGCCGGTGGCGGGACCGCTCTCCAGGACCCCGCTCACGACAGGGTGGCGATCGCGTCGCGCCCGCCCTCGAGGAACTCCGGCCAGGAGCCGCCCTGTTCCCTGCTGCGCGGCTCGACCACGCCGTGCAGGTACTTGTTGAGTATCGCCAGGTCCTCCGGCTCGCGGCGGGTCAGTGAGCCGACGAGTGAGGAGGCCAGGGTACGGGCGGTCAGGGCGCTCTCACCGAAGAAGTTGCCGTGCAGGACGGCGTCCTCCAGGACGCCGATCTGCTCGGCCGTCGACAGGGCCGACTCCAGCTTCTCGTCGTCGCTGCCGGCCGCCGCGGCGGACGCCCGCAGGTCCGCGAAGCTCTGGAGCAGCACGTCCAGCAGGGTCGGCGGCACGTCCAGGTCGATCGAGTGCCGGCGGAGCAGCTCCTCGGTGCGGAAGCGGACGATCTCCGCCTCGCTCTTCTTGTTCGTCACGACCGGGATGCGCACGAAGTTGAAGCGCCGCTTGAGCGCGGACGACAGGTCGTTGACGCCGCGGTCCCGGCTGTTGGCCGTGGCGATGATCGAGAAGCCGGGCTTGGCGAAGACGATGTTGTCGTCACCGCCGCCGCTCTCCAGCTCGGGCACGGAGATGTACTTCTCGGAGAGGATCGAGATCAGCGCGTCCTGCACATCGCTCGTGGACCGGGTCAGCTCCTCGAAGCGGCCGATGGTGCCGGTCTCCATCGCGGTCATGATCGGGGAGGGGATCATCGACTCCCGGGACTGGCCCTTGGCGATGACCATGGACACGTTCCACGAGTACTTGATGTGGTCCTCGGTGGTGCCGGCGGTGCCCTGCACCACCTGGGTGGAGTTGCGGCTGATGGCGGCGGACAGCAGCTCCGCCAGCCAGCTCTTGCCGGTGCCGGGGTCGCCGATCAGCAGCAGACCGCGGTCCGAGGCGAGGGTGACGATGGACCGCTCGACGAAGCTGCGGTCACCGAACCACTTCTGCGCGACCTCCCGCTCCAGGCCGTCCGAGCGCTCGGAGCCGAGGATGAACAGGCGGACCATCTTGGGGGACAGGCGCCACGAGAACGGCTTGGGGCCGTCGTCGACGGACTCCAGCCAGTCGAGTTCCTCGGCGTACTTGATCTCGGCGGGGGCGCGCAGCAGGTCGGACATGTCGAAAGGGCCTTTCCGTACGGTGGTCATCACGGGCGACGCGGGCGTACGCCGGGGATCAGGTGAGGAACGTCTTGAGTTCGTGCACGAGCTTCTTGATGTGGCCGGAGATCACCGGCGTGCCGAGGTCCTTGAACCGCTCCCGGTACCACGGGTTGACGCTGCCCCGCCCGGAGCTGGTCACCGAGCCGACCGGGATGAACTTCGCCCCGGAGCGGTGGATGGCGGCCATGCTGTCGAACAGCTCCTGCTGGCGCCACTCGTAGAAGTCGGATATCCAGACCACCACGGTGTTGCGGGGCTCCGCGATCTTCGGCTGGGCGAGCCCCATGGCGACGGTGCCGTCGGTCCCGCCGCCCAGCTTGGTGCGCAGCAGCGTCTCGAACGGGTCGTGGGCCCAGGGGGTCAGGTCGAGCGCCTGGGTGTCGTAGGCGATCAGATGGACGTCGACCTTGGGCAGCCCGGCGAAGACGGACGCCAGGATGGTGCAGTTGACCATGGAGTCGACCATGGAGCCGGACTGGTCCACGACGACGATCAGCCGCTGCGGTGTCGTCCTGCGGCTGGTGTGCCGGTAGTACAGGCGGTCGACGTAGAGCCGCTCCTCCTCCGGGCTCCAGTTGGTGAGGTTCTTCCAGATGGTGCGGTCGATGTCGAGGTTGCGGAAGACCCGCTTGGGCGGCACGGACCGGTCGATCTCACCCACGGTGGACTTCTCGACCTGGGTGCGCAGCACCTCGGTGACCTCGTCGACGTACCGCCGGATCAGCGCCTTGGCGTTGGCCAGGGCCACGCCGGAGAGGTTGTCCTTGTCGCGGAGCAGTTGCTCGATCAGGGACATGCTCGGGGTCAGCCGGGAGGCCAGCTTCGGGTCGGCCAGCACCTCGCGCAGGTGCATCCGCTTGACGAGGTCGCCCTCGATGGCGCCGAGTTCCGGACCGATGGCGGGGATCAGCCGGCCCAGGTCGGGCAGGGACGCCCCGGCGCCGGTCCCGGTGCCCGCGCTCCGGCCCCCGCGGCCACCGCGCAGTTCGCCGGGGCGGCAGCCGAGGGCGCGCTCCAGCCAGTCGGCGTCGGACTGCCAGCGGGCCAACTGCCCGGCGGTGACGGTGCCGGAGGCGGAGGCGAAGACGTTCAGCAGCACCTTGGAGACGAGCGCCGCGCGCCGCACCTCGGCGGCGCGGTCGCGTGCCCCGTCCTCCTCCTGGCCGGGGACCATCAGCCCGTCGAACTCGGCGGCCAGCGCGGGGTGGCGCTGCACGACGGAGTCCACGGAGGCGTCCGGGTCGAGCAGGGCGGGCGGCAGCCCGATCTCCTCGACCACGGCGAGGCTCGCGGACTCCAGGGCCGCCTGCTCCTCGTGGTCGAAGAGGCGGGCCAGCAGCCGCCAGTAGAGCACCTGCCGACGGTTGTCGTCGGGGTCGGGCGCGGTGCCGGCCTCCGTGCCGGCCCCGGCTTCGGGCCGCGCGCCGTCGGGGGCCGGGGCGGCGGTGCCGTCGGGCCCGGCACGGCCGTCGGTGCCCGGAGCGGGCCGGGCCTGGGGGCCGGGGATCTCCCGGATGTCCTCGGTCATTTCCGCAGCAGCTTTCCGGCGCGCTCGCGCAGTACGGTGACCGCGTCGGTGGCGGCCTTCTCGGCCCGGATCCCGGCCTTGTCGGACGTGCCGCCCGCCCAGGCCCCGGCGTGCACGGCCACGGCCTTCTTGCGCACCGTCCGCTCCACGGCCAGCGGCTGGAGCCGGAACTCCCCGGCGTCCCACCGCAGCAGGCCCAGGCACGCCGCCGAGGTGGCGACCAGTTCCCGGGTGAGCGGCCCGGCGGCGGGCAGCCGCCCGGCGTCGACGGCCAGCCGGTGCCCGGCGATCTCGAACACCATCCCGTCCTCGCCGTCCGCCACGCCGTACCCCTCCAGCAGGACGGGGGCCGCGAGGGCCGCCGGGTGCCGCTCCAGCGGCGGGGCGGCGAAGGCGACGGCCGCCGGGAGGGCGACCCGGGCGGTGGCGAAGACCTCGGCCGCCCCGCCCGCGCGGGCCCGGCCGTCGTCCCAGAGCAGGTCGCCCCCGGCGGTCAGCGGCATCGCGTCCAGGTCCATGGTCCGGCCCTCTCCCACGGCGGCCAGCAGCGCCATGCGCGGGCGCAGCACCTGCCACAGCCCCGCCCCCACGACCGTGTCCGGCTTCGGCGCCGAGACCGAGGCCCGCACCAGCCGGGGCTCCGAGCCGTCCGCCGGTTCGAACACGGCGTGCACCTGCGCCTGCACCGCGGTGGCGTGCTCCTGGAGGTCCACGCCGAGCGGCAGCAGACGGCCGGAGACCTCGGACACCGCCGGGGCCGCGGCGGCTCCGGGCAGCGTCAGCAGCACGGCCCGGGACCAGAGGTCCGCCCAGCGGCGCACCGGCACCCGCTCCAGGGCCGCCCCCGGGCAGGAGGCGGCCAGTTCGGCGGCGAAGCCGTCGAGCAGGGCGGCCGGGCGGCGCAGCGCGGGATCGGGCAGCATCGCGGCGACCACCGGGGCGGCTCCGCCGACCAGTTCGTGGTCGATGCCCCGCCATCCGGCGCGGGCCAGGTCGCACAGCCAGCCGCGGGCGGCGGCGAGCAGCCCGGCCGCGTGCCCGTCGTCCCCGCCCGGTCCGGCGGGTTCCCCGGCGGTCCGCCGGCCGGTGGCCTCGTCGACACGGGCGGCCAGCGCGTCGTGCGCGGAGCCGAGCAGCGCCACCCGGGCGGCGGCGAGCGCCACCAGATGGTCCTCCCCGGAGGCTCCGGCGACCGCCTTGTCGGCGGCCTCACCGACCCGCGCGGCCAGCGGAGTCCCCTCGACGGCGTCCGCGAGCGCCACGAGCCCGCCCGCCTGCCCCGGCTGGGGGCGCAGCAGGCCCCCGCACAGGGCGTCGTCGAAACCGTCCACGGCGGCCAGGACCTCGTCGAGGCCGTCGACGGGCGCGATCAGCGCGTCGGTGCGCATCAGGCCACCGCCCCCGCCGTCGGGAACCAGTGCATCTCGGGCAGCGGCGCGGTGACCGGTTCCAGTTCCAGGTAGCCGAGGTGGCGCAGGAACCGGCTGAAGACCTGCGCCGCCGTCGAGGAGTCCCCCGGGCCGGGGCGCGCGGCGGCCATCACGGAGGTCACGCTCCCCGCGTCGGGAAGCTCCGCGTCGTCCTCCGCCCGGAGGTACCGGGCGACCCGGTCCACGCCGTACTGGAGCACGGCCTCGACGACCAGCGCGCGGATGTGGTTGCAGAAGCCGCCCCGGGCCCCGCCGCAGGGCCGGTTGTTGTTGGTGCTGCACGCGTAGGCGTACGTCCCCGCCGCCACCGACGACACGTACACCCGGCCGATGTCGGACCCGCTGGACACCACGCCCTGCAACCGCCCGTCGGCCAGCTCCACGAACGGAACCTTGGCAAGCTTGCGCGGCCGCGCGGACGGCACCACCCGTACCGTGCTCGACCTCTCCCAGACGGACAACGCACCATCTCCCATGCATGCGAAAGGGGAACGTCCACGCCTCCCCGGCGGAACAGGGAAAAACCTAGCGGGGCCCACTGACAACGCCCCCGTCCGCGGTGAACACCCGCCCCGGGCCGGGCCACCGGGCCGGTTCCGCCTCCGCCGTCGACGCTCCGCCCGCCCCCGCCGTACGGGCCGGGGCGGTGCCGCGCACCGCGCGCCGGGGGCGCCCGCCGGCGTCCACCGCCCCGCCGGCTCCGGTCGAGGCCCGTGGCGGCGGTGGTCCGCGCCCGGGTGCCCGGCCTCGCGGAGGAGGACGCGCCCGTGCCGCGTCCGGGAGCGGCGCCTTGGACTCCGGCCCGGCCGTGCGCGTGGACGGCCCGGAGTCCAACGGCCCCGGGGACGACTTCTGCGGCAACCCCGGCCGTGGGCGCGGACGTCCCGGCGAGGGAGCCGCCGCCGCACGCGGGTCCCTCCGCCCGGTCCCGGCGCCCACGGGCTCCCCCTCGGCGCGACGGGAGGGCCGGTGCTCTAACGTGTCGGGAATGCCGCTCGTCGAAGTGACCCACGCGCCCACCGTGCCCGAGGCCGTCCTGCGTCAACTGGGCTCCGTACTGCCGCACCTGGTGTCCCTGGCCGTGGAGTGCCCCGAGGAGCCGTACGACGGCGACCTGGGACCCGGGGACGTCGAGATCCGCTTCCGGCCGCTGGGCCCGCTGGACCGCTGCGGGCTGCCGGTGGTGATCGAGGTCAGGTCGAAGTGGACGCCGCACCGGGAGGCGGGCAGACAGGAGCGCGTGGACACGCTCCACGCGGGGATCCGCACCGCCACCGGGCTCGACGACTTCGGTGTCTACCTGTCCCTGCCGGTGGCCGCCTGGTCCCAGGGGGACTGACCGCGCGGCGGCCCGTGCCCGGCGGGCCCGGTGGAGTGCGGGGCGCTCCCGTCACCGTCCGCGCGAGGGCACCCGCGGGGCCGGGCCCGCCCACTCCTCGCGGAGCATGCCGAACAGCACCCGGTCATGACGCTCCCCCCGGACCAGCACCGCCGACCGGCGGCGGCCCTCCTCCCGGAAGCCCAGCCCGGTGAAGGCGCGCACCGCGCGCTCGTTGCCGCTCCAGGTGTCCAGCTCCAGCCGGGCCAGGCCGTACGCGCCGAACAGGTGGTCCACCAGCAGCCGCAGTGTGTCCCGTCCGTGGCCCGCGCCCCAGAACTCCCGCTCCCCGACGGTGACCCCCAGCGTCGCCACCCCGGCCCAGGGGTCGAGGTCCCGGTAGTCGGCCATGCCGATCACCGCGCCGCTCGCCAGGTCCTCGACCGTGAACACGGCCGACTCCCTCGGGACCAGCCGCAGCATGCCCTCGAAGGCGAGGGCGACCGCCTCCGCCGTGACCGGGCCGAACAACGGGTCCCCGGCCGCCGCCCAGTGCACCACCTCCGGGTCGTTGCGCCACCGGAGGTGGTGTCCGGCGTCCTCGGGGCGCAGCGCGCGCAGTCTGACCAGCCGTCCTTCGAACATTGGGGAACCTTAGACGATCGGGGGAGGCTGCCCGGGACCCGGCCCGGCGCCGCCCGGCCGGACGGCGGGGCGGGGGCGGTCGCGCCCGGCCCGGGGAACCGCGCCCGCCGTACCCCGGCGTGGCTACTCCTTCGCCGACTCCACCGCGTGGCCGCCGAACTGGTTGCGCAGCGCGGCGATCATCTTCATCTGCGGCGAGTCGTCCTGCCGGGACGCGAACCGCGCGAACAGCGACGCGGTGATCGCCGGCAGCGGCACCGCGTGGTCGATGGCGGCCTCCACCGTCCAGCGCCCCTCGCCGGAGTCCTCGGCGTNNCCGCGCAGNCNCNCCAGGTGCNNGTCCNCGTCGAGGGCGTTCACGGCGAGGTCGAGCAGCCAGGAGCGGATGACCGTGCCCTCCTGCCAGGAGCGGAAGACCTCGCGGACGTTGTCCACGGAGTCGGCCCTCTCCAGCAGCTCCCAGCCCTCGGCGCAGGCCTGCATCATGGCGTACTCGATGCCGTTGTGGACCATCTTGGCGAAGTGCCCGGCCCCCACCCCGCCCGCGTGGACGAAGCCGTAGGGACCGTCCGGCTTGAGCGCGTCGAAGACCGGCCGCAGCCGGGCCACGTGCTCCGCCGCGCCGCCGACCATCAGCGCGTAGCCGTTCTCCAGCCCCCACACACCGCCCGAGACCCCGGCGTCCACGAAGCCGATGCCGCGCCCGCCCAGCTCCCGGGCGTGCCGCTCGTCTTCGGTCCAGCGGGAGTTGCCGCCGTCGACGACTACGTCGCCCGGCTTGAGCAGGGTCGCCAGCAGGTCGACGACGCCCTGCGTGGCGTGGCCGGCCGGGACCATCACCCACACCGCGCGGGGCGCCGCCAGCCGGTCGACCAGATCGGCCAGGTCGGTGGCGTCGGACCGCCCGGGGTCGGTGTCGTATCCGATGACGGTGTGCCCGGCGCCGCGCAGCCGGGTGCGCATGTTGCCGCCCATCCTGCCGAGGCCAACGAGACCGATCTGCATGTCAGCGCACTTCCTTCGGTGCGCGGGCGAAGGGCCCGCGCGGGGTCGGGTCGGGGACGGGGCGGGCGCGGTGCCCGCCCGGCGCGGCCCGCTCGGGCCGCCGGTCCGGCTCCGTGACGGCACGGGCGCCGGCGGGGTCAGACACGGGCCGGGCCCTCCTCGGGGGCCTCGCCGCGCAGGGCGATGGCGTACATCTCGTCGGCGTCGAGGCGCCGCAGCTCCTCGGCGATCAGTTCGGAGGTCGGGCGGACCTTCAGCGCCAGGGAGCGCGGGGGCTGGTCCGGCAGGGTCAGCGTGGCCAGCGGGCCGTCGGGGCGGTCGATGACGATCTCGCCACCGGAGGTGCCCAGCCGCACCGCGGTGACGACCGGGCCGTCGCTCACCACCCGGTCGACGCGCACCCCGAGCCGCACCTCCAGCCAGCGGGCCAGCAGCTCGGCCGCCGGATTGTCCGCCTCGGCCTCCACCGTCGCCGCCGAGACGGGCGCCCGTGCCTGGTCCAGGGCGGCGGCCAGCATGGAGCGCCACAGGGTCAGCCGGGTCCAGGCCAGGTCGGTGTCGCCGGGGGCGTAGGTGCGGACCCGGTTCCGCAGGGCCTCCATCGGCCGCTCGACCGCGTACAGATCGGTGATCCGGCGCTGCGCCAGCGCCCCCAGCGGATCCCGCGACGGGTTCTCCGGCGCCTCCACCGGCCACCACACCACCACCGGCGCGTCCGGCAGCAGCAGCGGCAGCACCACCGAGTCGGCGTGCTCGGACACCTCGCCGTACATGCGCAGCACCACCGTCTCGCCGGTCCCCGCCTCCGAGCCCACCCGGACCTCGGCGTCCAGGTGCGAGCGGGTGCGGTCGCGCAGGTTGCGCGGATGCCGCTTGATGACGACGAGGGTGCGCGAGGGGTGCTCGCGCGAGGCGTCCTCGGCGGCCTTGACCGCGTCGTAGGCGTTCTCCTCGTCGGTGACGATCACCAGGGTCAGCACCATGCCGACGGCGGGGGTGCCGATGGCCCGGCGGCCCCGCACCAGTGCCTTGTTGATGCTGCTCGCCGTGGTGTCGGTCAGATCGATCCTCATGGCCTGCGCCAGCTCCGTCCGTCTCGTGCGAGCATCTCGTCGGCCTCCCCGGGTCCCCAGCTTCCCGAGGCGTACCGCGCGGGCCGGCCGTGCCCGGCCCAGTACTCCTCCACGGGGTCCAGGATGCGCCAGGACTCCTCCACCTCCTGATGGCGGGGGAAGAGGTTGGCGTCGCCGAGCAGTACGTCGAGGATGAGGCGCTCGTACGCCTCCGGGCTGGACTCCGTGAAGGACTCCCCGTAGGCGAAGTCCATGGACACGTCCCGGATCTCCATCGAGGTGCCGGGCACCTTGGAGCCGAACCGCACCGTCATGCCCTCGTCGGGCTGGACGCGGATNACGANNGCGTTCNNGCCCAGCTCCTCNGTNGCNGTNGTGTCGAAGGGGGAGTGCGGGGCCCGCTGGAAGACCACCGCGATCTCCGTCACCCGGCGGCCCAGCCGCTTGCCGGTGCGCAGGTAGAAGGGGACGCCGGCCCAGCGGCGGTTGTCGATCGCCAGCCCGACCGCGGCGTACGTGTCGGTGGTGGAGCCGGGGTCGATGCCCTCCTCCTCCGTGTACCCCGGCACCGGCGCGCCGCCCTGCCAGCCCGCCGTGTACTGCCCGCGCACGGTGTGCGCGCCGAGGTCGTCCGGCAGCCGCACCGCTCGCAGCACCTTCAGCTTCTCGGTGAGCAGCGACGCCGCGTCGAAGGAGGCGGGCTCCTCCATGGCGGTCAGCGCCAGCAGTTGCAGCAGATGGTTCTGGAGCACGTCGCGGGCGGCGCCGATCCCGTCGTAGTACCCGGCCCGGCCGCCGATCCCGATGTCCTCCGCCATGGTGATCTGCACGTGGTCGACGTAGGACCGGTTCCAGACCGGCTCGTACATCTGGTTGGCGAAGCGGAGCGCCAGGATGTTCTGGACGGTCTCCTTGCCGAGGTAGTGGTCGATGCGGAACACCTGGTCCGGTTCGAACACCTCGTGCACCAGTGCGTTGAGGTCGCGGGCGCTCGCCAGGTCGCGCCCGAACGGCTTCTCGATCACCGCCCGGCGCCAGGAGCCCTCCGGGGCGTCCGCCAGCCCGTGCTTCTTGAGCTGCCGCACCACCTTCGGGAAGAACCTCGGCGGCACGGAGAGGTAGAAGGCGTAGTTCCCGCTGGTCCCCCGGGAGGCGTCCAGTTCCTCGACGGCCTCCCGCAACTGGCCGAAGGCGGCGTCGTCGTCGAAGTCGCCCGGGACGAAGCGCATGCCCTCGCTGAGCTGCTGCCACACCTCCTCGCGGAAGGGGGTGCGGGCGTACTCCTTGACGGCGTCGTGCACCACCTGCGCGAAGTCCTGGTCCGCCCAGTCCCGGCGGGCGAAGCCGACCAGGGAGAAGCCCGGCGGCAGCAGACCGCGCTCGGCCAGGTCGTACACGGCGGGCATCAGCTTCTTGCGGGACAGGTCCCCGGTGACGCCGAAGATCACCAGTCCGGACGGGCCCGCGATCCGGGGCAGCCGCCGGTCCCGGGGATCCCGGAGGGGATTGCTCCAGTCGAGCGGTGGCACGGGGGCGGCGGCCCGTCCGGCGCCTCCTGCGCCCCGGGCCCCGCGCCGCGCACCGGACCCCGCCGCGGCCCGGGGGGAGCCGCCGCCGTCCCGGTCGCCGGAGGTGCCGGGCGCTGCCCGGCGCCCGGCCCCGCAGGGCCTCCCGGACGGCGCCCGGTCCGCCCCCGCCCGGTCCGGCGCCGCCTTCCCCGCCTCCTGCGCCGGTCCGGTCCCCCGGACCGCCGCGGCGGGAAGCTCCTCGCTCATTGCCCGTCAACTCCCTTGCCGTCGAGCGACTTCGTCACCGTATCCAGCATCTCCCTCCGGACCGCGGCAGCCTCGCCGGAACCCGTGCGTACCGGCCACCGCGCCGCGCCGCCCCGCAGGGAGGCGACCACCGGTGGCCGCGCCCCGCCCGGGGCGCCACCGTGCCCGGTGGGGCACCCGGGACGGCCCGGCACCGCGGTCGGGGGCGCCGGGGGCGAGCGGATCCACCCTGTCCAGGGTGTCCCGGGACGCCGGGTCCTTCACCCCGGGAGAGCGGGTCCGCGGGGGGTGGTGCCGTCCGGGAACGTGTGTTCGCCCGGGTGGACGGGGACACCGGGGGCGTTCCCTGCGTCCCCGGGCCCTTCCTGTCGGCCGTCGCCCGCCCGTGCCCCCGGCCCCCCACCCGCTCCGGCTTCCCCGTGGGCCCGGTCCCAACCGGCGCACCGGCCCACGACCCCTCGGGAGCGCCGGTCCACCCGGGGTCACCGGGTCACCGGTCCCACCGGCGCACCGCCGCCCCCGTCGTCCGGCCCCGTCGTCCGGCACCGTCCCCACGCGACGCGACGCGCCCCGCCGCGTCCCCCCGGCGTGCCATGATCGGCGTGCGGTGACCGGTGGGGTGCGCGGCGGAAGGACGTGGACGTGCGGCTGGTGATTCTGGGCGGTGGCGGATTCCGGGTGCCCCTGGTGTACGGGGCCCTGCTCGGCGACCGGGGCGAGGGACGGGTGACCCGGGTGGTCCTGTACGACGGGGACCCGGCGCGGCTCTCCGCGATCACCCGTGTCCTGGCCGAGCAGGCCGCCGGATTCCCGGACGCCCCCGGGGTGACGGCCACCACCGACCTGGACGAGGCGCTGCGCGGAGCCGACTTCGTGTTCTCCGCGATCCGCGTCGGCGGACTGGAGGGCCGGGCCGAGGACGAGCGGGTGGCGTTCGCCGAGGGCGTCCTCGGCCAGGAGACCGTGGGCGCGGGCGGCATCGCCTACGGCCTGCGGACCGTCCCCGTCGCCGACGCCTTCGCCCGCCGCGTGGCCCTGCTGGCGCCCGACGCCTGGGTCATCAACTTCACCAACCCCGCCGGGCTGGTCACCGAGGCCATGTCCCGCCACCTCGGCGACCGGGTCATCGGCATCTGCGACTCCCCGGTCGGCCTCGGCCGCCGCATCGCCCGGGTGCTCGGCGCCGACCCGGAGCGCGCGTGGATCGACTACGTCGGCCTCAACCACCTCGGCTGGGTGCGGGGGCTGCGCGTGGACGGACGCGACGAACTCCCGCGCCTGCTCGCCGATCCCGACCTGCTGGGCTCCTTCGAGGAGGGCCGCCTCTTCGGCGCCGAGTGGCTCCGCTCGCTCGGCGCGATCCCCAACGAGTACCTGCACTACTACTACTTCAACCGCGAGGCCGTCCGCGCCCACCGGGAGACCGACCCCACCAGGGGCGCCTTCCTGCGCGACCAGCAGGCCCGCTTCTACGACGGGGTGCGGAGCCCCGGCACCCCCGCCCTCGCCGCCTGGGACAGCACCCGCGCCGAGCGCGAGGCCACCTACATGGCGGAGAACCGGGAGACGGCGGGCGCGGGGGAGCGCGAGCCCGAGGACCTGTCCGGCGGCTACGAGAAGGTCGCGCTGGCCCTGATGCGGGCCATCGCGCGCGACGAACGCGCGACGCTGATCCTCAACGTCCGCAACGGCGCCACCCTGTCGGCCCTCGACGCCGAAGCCGTCATCGAGGTCCCGTGCGCGGTCGGCGCGAGCGGCGCGCACCCGGTCTCCGTCGACCCGCTGCCGGGCCACGCCACCGGCCTGGTCTGCGCCGTCAAGGCGGTGGAACGGGAGATCCTGACCGCAGCCCGCACCGGCTCCCGCGCCGCCGCCGTCAAGGCGTTCGCCCTGCACCCGCTCGTCGACTCGGTGACCGTCGCCCGGCGTCTGCTCGACGGGTACCTGGCCGTCCATCCCGGCCTGGCCTACCTCGCCTAGGGTCCTTCGTTCGGATCGGGCCGGACCCCGCGAGCCCGGCATGATCCGAACGAGAGGCCGTGGGGACTCCTCTCCGGGGCTCCGCCGCCCCGGGGCCCCTGGCGTGCTCTCCGTGAGGGGCCCCGAAGGGGTTCAGGGAGGGGCCGGGGCGGTCGCGGGAGCCCGAATCCGGCCGTCGGGGGACAAAGCAGCGGGCCGTCTTGTGACTCCCGGCCCGGATGTGATCTCTTTGCGTCGACGGCGGGTTGGAAGGGGTGGGGACGATGTCCGGCAAGGGTGGCTCGGGGAAGCTGTGGGCCATCAGCGACCTGCACATCGGCTACCAGGAGAACCGCGCCCTCGTGGAGAGGATGCGTCCCGAGGGCGACGACGACTGGCTCCTGGTGGCCGGTGACGTGGCGGAGACCGTCGAGGACGTCCGCTGGGCGCTCGGTCTCCTCGCGAGCCGGTTCCGCAGGGTCGTCTGGGCCCCCGGCAACCACGAGTTGTGGACCCATCCCAAGGACCCGGTCACCCTGCGCGGCGCCGAACGCTACGCCCATCTGGTCGAGGTGTGCCGCGAACTCGGCGTGACCACGCCCGAGGACCCCTACCCCGTGTGGGAGGGCGGGGGCGGCCCCGTGGCCGTCGCCCCGCTGTTCCTGCTCTACGACTACTCCTTCCTCCCCTCCGGCTCCACCACCAAGGAGGAGGGCCTCGCCCACGCGCACGGAACCGGTGTGGTGTGCGCCGACGAGTACCTGCTGCACCCCGACCCGCACCCGAGCCGCGAGGCCTGGTGCCGCGAGCGGGTCGCGCTGACCGCCGAGCGGCTCGACGCGCTCCCCGCCGACCTGCCGACGGTGCTCGTCAACCACTATCCGCTGGACCGGCACCCCACCGAGGTGCTGTGGCACCCGGAGTTCGCCATGTGGTGCGGCACCGCGCTCACCGCCGACTGGCACCGCAGGTACCGGGTGCGGACCATGGTCTACGGCCATCTGCACATCCCCCGCACCACCTGGCACGAGGGGGTGCGCTTCGAGGAGGTCTCGGTCGGCTACCCCAGGGAGTGGCGCAAGCGCGACACGCCGCCCGGTCGGCTGCGCCTCATCCTGCCCGCCGAGGAGAAGGCGTCGTGATCGAGACCCTGTTGCCGGGGGGCGTCGTCACCGTGGAGGCCCACGGCCACGACGAGACCGGTCACGGCCCGCTCTACCCGGGCGAGGCCGAGCTGGTGGAGCGGGCGGTCGCCAAGCGCCGCCGCGAGTTCACCGTCGTACGGTCCTGTGCCCGCCGCGCGATGGAGCGGCTCGGCGTGCCCCCGCAGGCGGTGCTGCGCGGCGAACGCGGGGTCCCGCTCTGGCCGGACGGGCTGATCGGCAGCATGACCCACTGCGACGGCTTCTGCGCCGCCGCCCTCGCCCACGCCACCGAACTGGCCTCCCTCGGCATAGACGCCGAACCCCACGGCCCCCTTCCGGAGGGCGTGCTCGCCGCCGTGGCCCTGCCGCCCGAGGCGGAACGGCTGCGCGGGCTGAGTGCGCGGCGGCCCGAAGTCCACTGGGACCGGCTGCTGTTCAGCGCCAAGGAGTCCGTGTACAAGGCGTGGTTCCCGCTCACCGGGAAGTGGCTGGACTTCAGCGAGGCCGACATCGAGATCGTGCCGGACGCCGGGGGCTCCGCGGCGACCGGGGCGCTGCGCGCCGAGCTGCTGGTGCCGGGTCCGACCGTCTCCGGGCGGCGGCTCACGCACTTCGAGGGCCGCTGGACCGCCCGCGACGGGCTGGTCGCCACCGCGATCACCGTCCCGCACGGCTGACGCCCGACGCCCGACGCCCGACGCCGAGCCCCCGTTGCCGCGCACGTGACCGCGGGGTCCGGCGCCGGCGCCGCCCGCACGACCGAGGGTTCCCGGCGTCCGACGCCGCGCGGGTGACCGCGGCGGCCGATGCCGGCCGTCGGCGCCCGACGGCGCGTCCGGGCGCCGTGCCGGCCATGGGAGCGGCCGGTGACCGGGCGGTCCGGGGCGCGGCCGGGCGACCACCTGTCCCGGCCACGTCCGGACCATGGCCGTCCGCCTCCGCCCCCGGCCGTGGTCGATGGGCGGGCGCACCTCCGCCCGCGCTGCGCATGGCCCGGCCGCACGTCTCCTCCCGGCCGCCGCGCCTCGGCCCCGCCCCGCGCCCGCGCCGTCGGCTCCGGAAGACGCGTACCGGAGCCTCCCGCCGTCCGTGTCCCGTGTCCCCGCCCGCCGGACTCCGCCCGTGCCGTGCCGGGCCGCGCGCGCTCCCGTGCCCGGCGTGCCGGGGCACCCCGGGCGCCTGGGCGGCCGAGGGCGACAGCGGCTTGCCTCCCCGGGCGCGGCAGGGCCGCGCGGGGCCCGGGGTCAGGGCCGCCGGTACCAGTCGCGCAGCAGCCGGAAGAACACCTCCTCGTTGCCCGCCAGCCCGGCCTCCGCCAGGGCCCGTTCCGCCTCCGCGAGCACGGCGGGCGGGACCATCGGCGGCAGGGGCGCCAGGGACCCCGGCGGGGTCGGGTCGAGACCCGCCCGCACGGTCTGCAGCAGCCTCAGATACGCCCGCACGGCGCTGCGTTCATGATCGGTCGGTACGGCGGCGGTGGTCATCCTCGGCTCCCCACAACGGCGTCGGCGGTCGCGCGCCCCGCTGCGGGGCGGCCCGCGCACCAGCTTGCCGCGCGCCACCGACAATCCGTCCGAGCCGCGCCCGCACGGGGCCGCCGGGTCAGCCCGGGTAGCCCAGTGACGCCTCGATGCGGGCGGCCAGGTGGTCCCGCCGCACCGCGCCCGGCGGGGTCGAACCCGCCATCCAGGTGCGGCACTTGCTGGCCAGCAGCAGGCCGAAGCTCTCGGCCTCCCGTTCGTCGGCCAGGTCGAATCGGGAGCGCGCGGCGACCGCCCGCACGGTGGCCCGCAGGGTCTCCTCGTCCACCGGGCCCCCGCCTCCGGCGAGCAGCCGGTGGGTCACCGGGGTGGCGCCGACGATCCCGCCGTGGTGCCCCGCCGTCATGTGCCACAGCTCATGCCCCAGGATGACCAACTGGTGGTCGGGGGCGGTCCGTTCCTCGACCACCACGAGATCCTGGTCGGCCATGTCCAGCCAGAGCCCGCTGGCGGTGCCGGGCGGGAAGGCGGCCATCCGGAAGCGGACCGGCCGGCCCCGGCGACGGCTCATCGTCGCGCACAGCGAGCCGTACAGGTCGACCGGGGACTCGGGAGCGGACAGGGTCAGCTCCGTCACCAACTCGCCGCACAGGCGGCGCATCTGCCTGCGGATGCACACGTCGTCCCCCCCCACCCTCACCGCTCGGCTCACGACTCGGGTCGTTTGACACTTTCCAGGAGCATGTCCAGCCATTCGGCGACCTTGTCGCGGTGCTGGTCGGTGGGGAGCTGGGCGGCCCGCCAGGCGATGCCGCGCACGCCGTGGTCCTGGAGCAGCCGCTCCAGCGGATCGTCCTCGGCGGCGGCCGCCGCCCGTTCGCGGTCGGCGAGCTGCTGGAGCAGTTCCTGCTCGGTGTGCTGGAGCGCGCTCATCAGCGCCTCGGGCTCCTCCGCGGTGAGGAAGCCGGCGTGCACCCGGAAGAAGCGCTGGATCGCGTCGCAGTGCTCCATGGTGGGCCGCCGGTCGCCGTTGATGAGGGCGCCCGCCTGCTGCCGGGACATCCCGGCGCCGTCCGCGATCTCCTGCTGGGTGTACCGGCGCCCGTTCGGTTTCAGCCGGGTGCGCCGCAGCAGGTCCAGACGCTGCAGGAACCGCGCCTGCACATCCGGCTCGCCCGCCGGACGGCCGCTGAGCAGCGCCCGCACGACCGGCTCGGGGACGCCGGACGCGGCGGACAGGCCGCCGATGTCGAAGACCTCGGCGTGCGACACGCCGAGCCGGTCCGCGAGCGCGGTGACACGGGAGACCACGGCGGGCAGTGTGGCCGCCGGCATGGCACCCGGACCCTCGAAGCCACCCGTCACCGACAGATCTCCTACGTCTCTCACTGGCCTCACAGGCTTTTCACAAGCAGTCGCCGTGAACTTCCCGGAGAGTAGCTTGTCGCTCGAACCCACATCCAGGTCTCGCCACAACTGTGGCCTATTTCAGCCGTCAACAGGCACGAAATGCCACGATAGTTGACACGCCTTGCGTCGGGGCAGCAGGATCGGGACGCCGCGAGAAGGCCGCATAGGCAAGAGGGGTGACCTCCCGATGGCATTTCAGGCAAGAGGGCGGCGGCCGGCGCCGCGGCCCGCTCCCACGACTCCCGAGGCCCAGGCCTACCTCCAGGACTACGCGACGTTCCTGGAGGCCTGCTCCTTCCCTTCCTTCGTCGTCGACCACCGCTGGGACGTGGTGCTCGCCAACAGTGCATTCCGGACACTCTTCCGGGGCGTGGGGCCGCATCCGAGCGCCATGCCCTGCGACAACTTCCTGCGTTTCGTCCTCTTCCACCCGGACGCGTCGGCGGTCCTGGGGGAGCACGAGGCGCGCTGGTGCCTGCCGATGCTGGCCCACTTCGCCGCCTCCGTGGAGCGCTACGGACAGGACCACGACCTCCAGGCCATCCGCGGCGACATCGCCCAGGACCCGCTGATGGAGGCCGCCTTCCGGCAGGGCCTGCCGCACTGGATCCGCGCCGTCGGCCCGGCGGCGGTCGAGCACGACGGGGCGATGCGCCCCCTGCTCCATCCCGATCCGCGCTGGGGCGCCACCGAGTGCCGGGTGGTCATCGAGACGCCCCGGTCCCTGGAGGAACAGGGGTACACGCGGCTGACGCTCGTCCTGCGCGAGACCCGCCGCACCCCGCACCGCCCCGCCCGCCCCCGGCGCTCCGCCTCCCACCTCAGGGTCGTGTCGGCCGGGGACTGAGCGGACGCGGGGACACCGGACCGGCGGATCGGGGGGTCCGCCGGTGCCCCCTGAGGACGGGATCCGCCCGGACCGGGTCCGCCGGACCGGGCGACGGGCAGCCCCGCCGTCGACGGTGGCACCCTCCGCCGGGCCGCCGTCCGCCGTGCCCGGACGCTGCCCGCCGTGCCCGGGCGCGAGCCGCCGTCCGCCGTGCCCGGGCCCCGGCCGCCGGCGCGCCCCGGAGGCGGCGCCCGCGACTCCCCGCGGCGCCCACCACACCACGGTGTCCGCCACTCCCCGTGGCGGTGCCCGCCGCGTCCACGCCACGCACCGGGTCAAGGCGTCCGCCACGTCCGTGGCACCCGTCGCACCCGTCGCACCGGGCGGTCCGGGGTGCGGTTGCCCGGCGTGCCCCGCTCCCGGCGTCGGCCGGCATACCTCGGGGCGGGGTCATCGGCGTGTTCCGGCGGCGCGGCCCGTGGCGCCCGCCGGGCCCGCGGAATCCGCCGCGGTGCCCCTGGCCCTCCGCGGTGCCCGCGGCCGTCCGGCACGCCTCCGGAGCACGGTCACCGGCTCGCCCGGGCGGCCCCACCGCACGGTGCTCGCCCCGGCCCAGGTGTCCAACGCGCCCGTGGCACTCGCCGCGACGGGTGAGCACCGGTGCCGTCGAGCCCGGCGCCCGGTCGGCCGCGGTGCCGCCCGCCGGGCCGCCGCCCTCCGGGCCCCGGTGACACCGTCATCGGCGCGCCCCGGGTGACGTCGCCCGCCTCCGCGTGCCGCACCGCCTTCGGGGCGTCATTGCCGCGCCCACGGCGCGCTACGCGCTGAGCCGTTCCGATCCGCCCCGTGGCGGACGCGCCGGCTCCGCGTCCCGTACGGCCGTGACGGCCTCCGGCGGGCCGCCCGCCCCGGTACCGTCGGCCTCCTCGGCGGCCATCGCCATAGTGCCGGACCCGACCGGACGCGGCCCCGCCGCCCGCGCCGCGGGGAGGGTTGTCGTTGCATGGACCGCCATCGGTCCGGGGACCGTCCGGGCGGCCGCCGGGACGGGCGCCGGAAGTGTCACCGGCGGGGGCGCCGGTGACACGCCGCCGGACGACCGCTCCGGTACCGCGCGGCTGAGCTGGACCACGCCCAGGCCGGCCAGCGCCGCCCCCGTCAGCGCGAGCAGCACCCCAGCCGGGCCGCCGCGCAGCCGTTCGCCCAGCAGTGCCACGCCGATGACCGCCGCGGCGACGGGATTGGCCAGGGTCACCACCGCGAGCGGGGCGCCCAGCCCGCCCCGGTACGCGGTCTGGGCCAGCAGCAGACCTCCGGCGGCGAAGGCCGCCACCAGGACGGCCACCCCGATCACCTGGAGGCTGAGCAGCGGCCCCGAGCGGTCCGTGACGGCCACGGTGACGGTCTGGGTGAGCGCCGACGCCACCCCCGAGGCGACCCCGGACGCCGTCGCGTGGCGCAGCCCGGGCCGCGCGCCGGGCCGGGAGAGCAAGCCGATCAGCGCGGCCGTCGCGCCCGACACCGCCAGCGCCTCCGGCACGCTCAGCACGTCGTCGGGGGCCGGGCCGGACGCCGTGAGGAGCAGCACGCCGAGCCCCAGCAGGGTCAGGCCGGTGCCCCGCCACTCGACGGGGTTCACCCGCCGCCCCGCCAGCCGCGCCCCGAGCGGCACCGCCGCGACCAGGGTGAGCGCGCCGAGCGGCTGCACCACGGTGAGGGGGCCGTACTTGAGGGCCACGACGTGCAGCAGCGCGGCGGACGCGTTGAGCGCCACCGACCACCACCAGCCGCCGCGGCCGAACATGCGCAGCAGCCCTCCGTCCGCACCGCGCGCCGCCAGCCGCTCCTGGGCGACCGCCGCGCCCGCGTAGGCGAGCGCCGAGACGAGCGAGAGCAGGACGGCGACGAGGGCGGCGCTCACCGGCCCGCCCGCACCGGCTCCGGCGCCCCGGTGCGGGAGGCGAAGGTCACACGGGGGCGGTCATCGCGGGGCGCCGTCGGGGCCGCGGCCGCGCAGGGCGGGCGGGGGGTGCGGACCGCGCGGTCCCGGAGCGGCTCGCGCGAGCCGTCGGGGCCCCGTCCGGACATCGAGGCGCCGGGGCTCCGGCGGAGCCGGAACGGGCCTGCGGGGAGCGGGAGTCGGCGGTGCGGCGGAGGCCGGTCGGGGGCGTCCGGCGCCGCTTCCCCGGGCTCGGTGCGGGCGGTCATCCGCCCCCCTCTCATCGATACGGCATCGTTCCGAAACGAGAGTGTACCGATACGTTGGTGTACCGATACGACCCTGTACCGATACGACGATGTACCGATACGCTCCTGTATCGATACGGCTCGGTACCGGTACAGTGGCGATGGACGGCTTCACGCCACCATGGCGTGAACCGGCCCTTCCCGGGGGCCGGGGGCGCGGTGCCGTCGCCGCGCACCGGGCCATCGCGGGACCGCACACCGGACAGGGAGAGAACGATGACGTCGCAGGCCGCGGACCGACCGGACACGGTCGGCACCTCGCGCCGCTCCAAGCTGACGCCCGAGCGTGAGCAGGAGTTCTTCGACGCCGTCCTCGAACAGATCCGCCGCTGCGGATACGACGCCGTGACCATGGAGGGCGTGGCCGCCAGCACCCGGTGCAGCAAGTCCACGCTCTACCGCCAGTGGCGGTCCAAGCCGCAGTTCGTCGCGGCGGCCCTGCGCTCGCACCGCCGGGTGCGGTTCGCGGGCATTGACACCGGGTCGCTCGCGGAGGACCTGCGCGGGGTGGCCCGGATGGCGGGGGAGTGGTCCGGCGGGGACACCCTGCTCCAGGCGCTCGGCCACGCCGCGACCCAGGACCGGGAACTCCAGTGCGCCCTGCGCGAGGGGCTGATGGAGCCGGAGATCGCCGCGCTTCGGGAGATCCTGCGGCGCGGGGTGGAGCGGGGCGAGGTCCCCGCCGGGCACCCGGCGCTGGAGTTCGTGCCGACCCAGCTCTTCGGCGTGCTGCGGATGCGCGACGTCGTCGAGGGGCGGCGCGCCGACGCGGACTACCTCGTCCGCTTCATGGAGGCCGTGGTGCTGCCCGCGCTGGGCCTCCCCTGAGAACCCAGGCCGCCGTCCACGGGATGACTGGACGGCGGCCTGCCTGCGCCGCACCGTGGGGACGGGGGCGGCGCACACCCCGGGCCGGGCGGGCGCCCTTTGAGCGGAGGGACGCCCGCCCGGCCCCACCCCTCACCCTGGCGGGACGGGACGCGGACCGGCCCGGACGCCCTGCGGCGCGCGTGCCCCCGCGTCCGCGGCGTCCCGGAGTCCGCCCGTCCCGGAGTCCGCTCAGACGTCCTGGCCGCTGCCGCCGCCGCGCGCCGAGGAGACCTTGATTCCGTTGGTGATCTCGTCGAGCACCTGCTGCGTCTCCGACACGTCCACACCGAGACGGACGACGACGATCCGCCCGGGGTCGGCGGGCGCGGGGAAGGCGAGCGACTCGACGTATCCGTCGGACCCCTTGGCGGTGACCGCCTTCCAGCGGACCGTGTAGCCCTTCTGCCCGGCGACCGTCACGGCCTTCGAGGCGAGCACGTCGTGCGAGGTGACGCCGCCGTACGACTCGCCGCCGTAGGACTCCTCGGCGTTCTTCCCGATGTCGGCCTTGGCGACCTCCTCCGCGCTGCGGCCCTCGGCCCCGAGCGCCGGGATCGAGTGCGCGCCCCCCTTCGTGCACTCCTTGGAGGTGGCGCCGGGGCACGGGTAGACGTCGTCCGACGCGATCAGGGCGCCGCTGCCGTGCTCCCGCCCCGACCACCCCTCGGGGATCGGCAGGCTGATCCCGTTGACCCGGTCCGGCACCGAACCGCTCCTGATCAGGGGCGCCTCCGACTCCCCGGGCGCCTCCGGCTCCGCGGTCCCCTCGTCACGCGGCTGTCCGCCGCGGTCGTCGCGCCCGCCCGGCCGCCGGTCCTCCTGGTGGCGGGCGCGGTCGCTCCCGCCCCCGCCGTCGTCGACCAGCACGTACGTACCGACGCCTATCGCCCCCAGCACGGCCGCGACGGCGGCGACGGCTATGCCGGTCCGCAGCCGCCGTCCGCCCGGCGGCTTGGGCGGGATCCCCGGATAGCCGGGGTGCGCGGGGTACGGCGCGGGCGCCCCGTAGGGCCCGGACGGCGCCCCGTACGGACCCGCGGGCGCCGCGTACGGCGCGGGTGCCGCGGCATACGGCTCGGGAGGCACCTCGTACGGCTCCGGGGCGGCCGGGTGCGCGGCGGTCCGGTCCGGCCGCGGCTCGGGGGGCTCGGGCGGGAGGGGCGACGGTCCCCCCTCGGCGGCGCGGTCCGCCGGACGGACCCGGTCCGTCCACGCCGTCCCGTCCCACCAGCGCTCGCCGACGGGACCGTCACCTGAATGTCCGGGGTCCGGGTACCACCCGGGAGGGGTCACCTGCGTCATGGCCCCACCGTATGAGGCGACCGTGAGATCCGGATGAGAGCCCCACCCGGAACCGGGGCCCCGGCCCCGGCCGTCCCGCCCGGGGCAGCCTCTCCGCCCCCGGCGGTCCGGTCGTCCCGGCCGAGGGCGCGACCCCGGCCGTTGCGCCCGGAGCGGTCCCGCACCCCGGTCGTCCGCCGGAAGACCCCCTCCCGGACGCCGGTACCGGGCCCTCCCTGGCGGCCAGTGCCGCGGCTTCCGTGACGGCCCCGTGCCGCGCCCTCCCGAGGTGCCCGCCCGCGCGAACGGGCTGCGGTCCCAGGCCCGTTCACCTCCGCACTGCCCGCCTCGTACGCCCCACTGGGCGGCACCACCCGCGCCCCCGGCAAGCCCGTGTCCCGTCCCCGGGAACCCGCCCCGCGTCCCCTTCCGGCCGGATCGCCTGGCTGACACGCCGCCACCCTCCCGTCCCCGCAAGCCGGTCGGGGCCCGGAGCCGGCGGCGGGCGGCCTCCCGACCACGGCCGGGAGCCGCTTTACCGCATGTCATCCCTCACGGCAACTACCGGCCCGAGCATCCACCACTCGGCCGCTCGGACGGCTACGCTCGGGTCTGTACGTCGTTCGGGCGACTCGGGGAGGTAACGGGATGACGGAGGGACGGCCCATGGCCGCCGCCTCGCCTTCCCTGTGGGAGCGCGACGCGGAGATCGCCGCCGTCAGAGAAGCCGTCGACGAACTGCGCGGGGGCCGTGCCTCCTCCGGGACCCTGCTGGAATACCGGGGTGAGGCCGGGCTCGGGAAGACCGCGCTGCTGGCGGAGACCCGGCGCATCGCGGAGGCCGCCGGATGCACCGTCTGGTCGGCCCGCGGCGGCGAGACCCTCAGCTCCGTGCCCTTCAACGTCGTACGGCAACTGCTGCAGCCCGCCCTGGTGTCGATGTACCCGGAGGAGGTCCGTGAGTACCTCGGCGACTGGTACGACATAGCGGGACCCGCACTCGGCATCACGGAACCGGGCGAGGGCCGCGCCGATCCGCAGGGCGTGGTCGACGGCCTGGTCGCCGCCGTGCGCCGGTTCGCCGGGCGGGAGTGGCCGCTCGTCCTGCTGATCGACGACGTGCACTGGGCCGACCAGGAGACCCTGCACTGGCTGGCCTCGCTCGCCCGGCAACTGGACGAGACCGCCGTCCTGGTCGTCCTCGCCCGCCGTCCCGGTGAACCCGCCGACGAGGAGAGCGCCCGGCACCTCGACACCGCCACCGCCGCCGGCCGGTCCCTGGCCCCGCTCAGCGCCCTCACCCCCGAGGCGACCGCCGGACTCACCCGCGCCACCCTCGGCGAGTACGCCGACGCCGCGTTCTGCCGCGAGGTCTGGGCCGTCACCGACGGCAACCCCTACAACACCGTCGAACTCCTCGCCAAGGTCGAGGACAGCGAACTGGACCCGGTCGAGGCCCACGCGGGCGACCTGCGCACGCTCAACAGCTCCGCCCGGGGCGGCGGACTCGTCGCCCGCCTCGAACAACTCGGCATCGACGCGACCCGGTTCGCCTGGGCCGCCGCGATCCTCGGCACCGGCATCACCATCGACATGGTGGCAAGTCTGTCCACGCTCGACCGGACCGCCGCCACCCGCTGCGCCAACCTGCTCTGCGGCGCCCGCATCCTCACCGAACGCGAGGGGCCCTCCGGCCGTCCGCCCGGCGACGAGCTGGAGTTCGTCCACCCGATCATCGCCACGGCCGTCTACAACTCCATCCCCGGCGGGCTGCGCACCGCCATGCACGGCATCGCCGCCCAACTGGTCACCGACTCCGGCCTCGGCGCCGCGGCGGCCTCCCGCCATCTGCTCCAGGTGCACCCCGACGACGACCAGGAGGTCGTCGCCCAACTCCGCGACGCCGCCCGCGAACACCTCGCCGTCGGCGCCCCCGACGCGGCCCGCCGCTGCCTCGAACGGGCCCTGCGGGAACCGCCGGATCCCGGCTGCCACGCCCGCGTCCTCTACGAACTCGGCTGCGCCACCCTGCTCACGGCGCCCGCCGTCACCGTCGGGCACCTGCGCGCCGCCCTCGCCGTGGGCGGCCTCGACCGCGAGGAGCGCGCCGACGCGGTCTTCCGGCTCTCCCAAGCTCTGCTCCACAACGACCAGTTGGAGGAGGCGGTGCGCACCGTGGCCGACGAGGCGGCCCGGACCGAGGACCCGGCGGTCCGACTGCGGCTCCAGGCCGCCCAGTACATGTGGGAGGGCGTCCACGCCGGCCAGACCTCCTCACCCGACCGCTCCGCCCGCCTCGCGGACCTCGCCGCCACCTGCACCGGCCGCGACAACGCCGAACGCGCCCTGCTGATCCTGCGCGGTTTCGACGCGATGATCCACGGCGAGAGCGCGGAGGAGGTCGCCGAGGTCTGCGACCGCGCCCTGGTCAACGGGCGGCTCGCGCCCGGACTCGGCTGGACCGACAGCGAGTGGGGCCTCGAACTGCCCATGATGCTGGCCAGCGCCTATGCCTACACCGACCGGCTCGACCGCGCCGAGACGCTGTTCAACGAGGCCCTGCGCGCCTACGAGTCGGCGGGCTGGAGCGGCGGCCACCTGGCCCTCGCCCACGCCTACGTCGGTCTCGGCCACCGCAGGCGCGGCCGTCTCAAGGAGGCCGAGCGCTCCCTGCGGGAATCCCTGCGCATCGCCGAACGGGTCGGCAGGCGGCTCCCGTTGTACTGGTCCGCCACCTGCAATCTGATCGACACCCTGCTCGCCCGGGGCCATGTCGAGGAGGCCCGGGAGGTGGCCGACCAGTACGGCTTCGCCCCGCCCTACCCCTCCACCATCGTGCTGCCCGACCCGCACGCCGTCCGGGGCCGCCTGCTGCTCGCCACCGGCCGCACCGAGGAGGGCGTCGCAGAACTGGAGGCCGCCGAGCGGGCGTCGACCGCACCCGGCCGGCAGAACCCGGTCCTCGTTCCCTGGGCCGTCGACCTCGCGCGGGCCCTCGCGGCGACCGACCCGGCACGCGCCGCCCGGCTCGCCTCCGACGCCCGGCTCCGGGCCGAGCGCCTCGGCACCGACACCGCCATAGGAGAGGCCCTGCGCTGCGCCGCCGCCCTGGAGAGCGGACAGCACGCGATCCGGCTCGCCGCCCAGGCCGTCACCTACCTGGAGGCGTCGCCCTGCCAGTACGAGTACGCCGCCGCCCGGGTCGAGTACGGGCTGCTCACCGGTTCCGCCGCCGACCTGCGGCAGGGCCTGGACCTCGCCCTGTCCTGCGGCGCCGACGGACTGGCGGCCCGCGCCCGCCGGGCGCTGGACGCGCTCCGCGTCGCCGGATGACGGGCCGTCCGGGGAGCAGCCCGGCGCGCCGTCCGGCACACCACCCGGAGTGCGGCCCGGGGAGCAGCGCGGAGCGTCGCCCGGCTCACCCCCCGGGGAGCAGCTCGGCTCACCCCCCGGCGCCGTCCTCCTCGGCCAGCACCCGCTGCGCCGCCGCGAACGCCGAGTTGGCCGCGGGCACCCCGCAGTACACGGCCGTCTGGAGCAGGACGGCACCGATCTCGTCCGGCGTCAGCCCGTTGCGCCGCGCCGCCCGCACATGCATGGCCAGCTCCTCGTAGTGGCCGTGCGCCACCAGCGCGGTCAGCGTGATCATGCTGCGCTCGCGCCGCGAGAGCGTCGGATCGGTCCAGACCTCCCCCCAGGCGTAACGGGAGATGAAGTCCTGGAAGCCTGCCGTGAAGGGCGTCTGCCGCTGCTGCGCCCGGTCCACGTGCGCGTCGCCCAGCACCTCCCGCCGCACCGCCATGCCCCGCCTCGCGTTCCCGTCCAGGTGCCCGCGCAGGGCGGCGAGCACCGCCTCCGGGCGTTCGGCGGGCGCCAGGTGCGAGGCGCCCGGGATCTCCGCCAGCGCGGCGCCGGGCACCGCGTCGGCGATCTCCCGCAGCCGTGCCGGGGGTGTGGCCGGGTCCTCCCGTCCGGCGACGAGCAGCGTCGGCGCGGTGATCTCCCCGAGCCGGTCCCGCAGGTCGAAGGCGGCCAGCGCGTCGCAGCAGGCGGCGTACGCCCCGGGGTCGGCCTCCCGGTGGTCCCGGAGCAGCCCCGGCACCGTGAACCCGGGGGTGAACCAGCGCTGCGGGGCGCTCTCCAGCAGCCATCCCAGGCCCTCGGCCCGCACCCGCGCCGCCCGCTCCCGCCACGGCCCCCCGTCGCCGAACCGCGCCGCGGAGCAGAGCACGGCCAGCGACGCCACCCGGTCGGGGTGGTGCACGGCCAGGTGCAGTCCCACCGCGCCGCCCAGGGAGACACCGGCGTAGGCGAAGCGGTCCAGCCCGAGCGCGTCGGCCAGCTCCAGCACCAGCCCGGCCAGGTCGCCGACGGTGGCGCCGGGCCCGATCGGATCCGGCGCCGAACCGCCGTGTCCCGGCAGGTTCCAGCGGATCACCCGGTGCCGGACGGACAGTTCGGGAGCCACCGTGTCCCAGAGCGCGTACGAGGTGCCCAGGGAGGGGCCCAGCAGCAGCGGGGGAGCGGAGGAGGGGCCTTCGGAAAGATGGTCGAGCAGGGTCAACGTCGCTCCAGGGCACGGTCGGTGAGCTCGCCGGCACAGCCGGTGCGGCGGGCGGGATCGGTCAGGGCGTCGAGGTCGAGTCCGCTGTCGCGCAACTCGGGCACGTCGGCGAGGAGCCGGGCCAGGGTCCGGTCCTCCTCGTGGGCGCGGCGGGCCAGTTCGCTGAGCAGCTCCTTGGCGCGGGCGCGGCCGAGCAGCGGCTCCAGCACGGCGGCCAGGTGCTCGGAGACGATCAGCCCGCGGGTGAGGTCCAGATGGGCGCGCATCGCCCCAGGGCGCGCCCGCAGTCCCTCGGCCAGTTCGGCGGCTTCGTGCGCGGCACCGCCGGCCAGCCGCAGCAGGTCCCGCAGCGGCTCCCATTCGGCGTGCCAGGCGCCGGGCGGCCGTTCGTCCTCGGCGGCCAGCGACCCGTACAGGGTGGCCGCGAGCTGGGGCGCCCGCCGGGCCGCCGCCGCGATCAGCGTCGAGCGCACGGGGTTGGCCTTGTGCGGCATGGCGGAGGAGCCGCCGCCGCTGCCCTCGGCCACTTCCGCGATCTCGGTGCGGGACAGGGTCAGCACGTCCACCGCCATCTTCCCCAGCGCCCCGGCGGTCAGGGCCAGGCAGCCGGCCAGGTCGGCGACCGGGGTGCGCAGGGTGTGCCACGGCAGCGCCGGTTCCCGCAGGCCCACCTCGCGGGCGTAGGCGGCCACCAGCGCGAGCGGGTCCGGGGCGCCGTACGAGGCGAGGGCGGCCAGGGTGCCCGCCGCCCCGCCGAGCTGCGCGGGCAGCGAGTCCCGCACGGCGGTGACCCGGTCCCGGGCGTCGAGCACCAGGGAGCGCCAGCCCGCCGCCTTGAGCCCGAAGGACGTCGGCACGGCGTGCTGGGTGAGCGTCCGGCCCGGCAGCACGCTGTCCCGGTGCTCGGCGGCGAGCCGGGCCAGCGCCCGCTGGACGCGGTCGAGGTCGCCGAGCAGGAGGTCCAGGGTGCGGGCGGCGACCAGCATCGTCGCGGTGTCGAGGATGTCCTGGCTGGTCGCCCCCCGGTGCACGCAGGGGCCGTACGGGTCGCCGACGGCCCGGGTCAGTTCCGCGACCAGCGGGATCACCGGGTTGCCGCCGGAGCGGGCCCGGAGCGCCAGGGCGCGGAGGTCGAACCGGGCGGGGTCGGCGGCCTCCGTCACCGCCGGGCCCGCCGCCGCGGGCACCAGGCCCAGGGCGGCCTGGGCCCGGGTGAGGGCGGCCTCGGCGTCGAGCAGCGCCCGCAGGTAGGCGCGGTCACCGGTCGCCGCCGCGGCCGGCGAGCCCGCCCACCCGGGGGCGAGCAGGCCGGCGTCGTCGGTGCCGGGGCCGTCGGGTGATGTCACCGGAACTCCAGGAAAACCGTTTCGCCCTCGCCCTGAAGGCGGATGTCGAAACGGTACGTGGCGTCGGCCTCCCGCACGGCGATCAGCGTGTCGCGCCGCTCCGGGGCCAGCTTGGAGAGCAGCGGGTCGGCGGCGAGCGCCGCCTCGTCGCCCGGCAGGTAGATCCGGGTGAACAGATGGGTGAGCAGCCCGCGAGCGAACACGCACACGCTGAGGTACCCGGCGTTCCCGCCGCGTCCGCCGGGGCGCAGGGTCCGCGCGTACCAGTGGCCGTCGGCGTCGGTCTGGGCGCGCCCGAAGCCGGTGAACTCCAGCCCGTTGCGGCCGGTGAAGCCGCCGGAGGCGGGGTCGCGCCGCATCGAGCCGTCGACCGAGGGGAGGTTCCCGTCGGGGTCCGGTCCCCAGACCTCCACCAGGGCGTCCGGCAGCGGGTCGCCCGCGCCGTCGAGCACCCGGCCGTGGACGGTGACCGTGGCGGGGTGGCCGAGCGGGGCGATCTCCTCGCCGCCGGGGAAGGGCAGCGCGTAGCCGTAGAAGGGGCCGATGGTGTGGGAGGGGGTGGGCAGCGGGTGGCCGGGGTCGGCCGTCCCCGTAGCGGTCCCGGCCGTGGTGTCCTGTGTCATGACGGTCAGCGTCCTTCCTCGATCCAGGTGGCGTTCGGGCCGTCGAGCACGATGTCCCAGTGGTAGCCGAGGGAGAACTCGGGCACCGACAGGCCGTGGTCGTAGGCCGCGACGAGCCGCTGCCGCGCGGCGTCGTCGGTCACCGACTGCAGGATCGGGTCGTAGGGGAAGAGCGGGTCGTTGGGGAAGTACATCTGGGTGACGAGCCGCTGGGTGAACGCCGAGCCGAACAGCGAGAAGTGGATGTGCGCCGGGCGCCAGGCGTTGTGGTGGTTGCGCCACGGGTAGGGGCCGGGCTGGATCGTCGTGAAGTGGTACGAGCCGTCGTCGCCGGTGAGGGTGCGGCCGGCGCCGGTGAAGTGGGGGTCCAGCGGGGCGTCGTGCTGCTCGCGCCGGTGGGCGTAGCGCCCGGCCGCGTTGGCCTGCCAGATCTCCACGAGCTGGCCGCGCACCGGACGCCCGTCGCGGTCCAGCAGCCGGCCGGAGACGGTGATGCGCTCACCGATCGGCTCCCCGGTGTGCTGCCGGGTCAGGTCGTTGTCGACCTCGGTCACGTCCCGGTCCCCGAAGGCCGGGGAGGACAGTTCCACCAGCTCGGGGTCCCGGGCGGTGTCGACGGTGACGAGGGGCTGCCGGGGGTGGCGCAGCAGCGAGGACCGGTAGGGGGCGTAGTCGCGGCGGGGGTGGTGCTCGACGGGCGCGCCGTCGGCGGTCCGCTCGCGGTACGCGGTGCGCGCGGCGGCTATCTCCGCGTCGATGTCCGCCTGGGTGAGGGTCATGGTGGGTTCCCTGGGAGTGGTCGGTGGTCGGGTGCGGTCCCCGCCGAGGGGGACCGGGGCCGTGGCCCCGTGTGCGGGGCCGGGGGCGAGGCCGTCCGGCGGCGCGGGGCCCGGGGCGTCGGGGTGCTCCTGGGCCGGGGATGGCGGTGGGGCGGGGGTCCGGTGGTGCGGAGCCGGAGTTCCGCAGACCCTCCGCGCGGGCGCGGCGGGGCCGGTTGCGGGCGGCGCGCCGTCCGGTGCGCGGTCCGGGGTGTCCCCGGCCGTAGCCACCAGCTCGTCCATCCGAGAAGCCCCTCTCCTGCGGGTGCGCCCACGGCCGCGCCGCCGGACCGGGGACCGGGTCCACGGTCCCTGACCGGGTCCCGGACGCCTCCATGTGTGCGACCGGAAGCCGGTGATCCGGAATTAGTCAGGGCACTGACTATTTCGGCGAGGTGCTCCACACGCTGCCATCGCCGGGGCGAACCGTCAAGAGGAGAAGAAACACAAGGTGAGAGACGTGTCAGGGTGCTGATCGAACCCATGAGGGCCGGGGTATCGTCAGTGCACCTACGAAAGTGGACCCAGGGGAGCGCACATGGCAGCGGTCGATCTGACCACCCACCCCGGGCATCTCGCCCGGCGTCTCCAGCAGGCGCACCACCTGCTGTGGAACACCATGGTCTCCGAGGAGACGACCTCGCCGCAGTTCGCCGTCCTCAACACCCTGGTGGCCGAACCGGGGCTCGACCAGCGCACCGTGGGCGAGCGGGTGGGGCTGGACCGGTCCACCATCGCGGAGGTGATCAGCCGCCTCGGCCGCCGGGGGCTGCTGGACAAGGTCCGCGACCCGCACGACGGGCGACGCTTCCTGCTCCGGCTGACCGACGAGGGGCTGCGCGTCCACCGGCGGCTGACCGTGCGCACCGCGCGGATGAACCAGGTCTTCCTCGCCCCGCTCTCCGCCGAGGAGCAGGGGGTCTTCTTCGACCTCGTCCGGCGGCTCGCCGACACCGCCGAGGGGCTCCGCAACCCGGTGCCGCCCGCGACCGCGCGGGCGGACGGCCCGGCGGAGACACCGGCACCCGCGCCCACGGGCGCCTCCGGCTGATCAGGAGTCCGGGGCGAAGACCACCCACACCTGGCCCTCCGCGAAGTTCACCGGCGCGCCGTTCCGGTCGGTGAAGGCCGTGCCCCGCCCGGCCGCCGGCCGCCGCCAGGTCGCCTCGTACGCCCGCCCGTCGCGCAGCACCTCGGCGCGGCCGGCGCCGACCGACTCGGTGTAGGGGGAGTTGCTCCCCCGGAAGTCCTGGAACCGCGACGCGCGCACCCGGACGTGCTGCACCACCACCGTCGCCGGTGCCAGCGGCTCGCCCCCGGCCGTGCGCGCCGGGCTGCCGTCCATGTCGACCAGCCACCGGTGCCGCTCACCGGACCAGGTGAAGGTGAAGCCCGCCGCCGGGTAGCGCACCGAGCGCGAGGAGGCGGCCCGGCCGCCCGCGGGGGCCTCGCCGTAGGAGAAGCCCGTGGTCAGCCCGGCGGCCCCGGCGGGCGCCGGCAGCAGCCGGCCGGGCCGCACGTAGAGGTTGTGCGGGGCGGGGCGCGAACCGTCCCGCTCGTACGCGCCGGGTGCCTTCTCGGGCGTGCGGGCCCGCAGCGGGGCGGCGTCGATCAGCGGCAGCAGCGCGCTCTGCGCGCCGGAGAACGCCAGTTCCGGCCGGTCGAACTGGCGCAGCAGCTCCAGATCGGACTCGCGGGCGCTGCGCACCGGGCCGACCCGGTGCGGCAGCCTGGTCGCGTAGATCGCCATCAGACGGCTCAGCCCCGCCTCGACCGGTTCCACGTAGATGACGTCCGCCGTCTCCAGGCCGGTCTGCGGCCTGGCCCCGCCGACGTTGTCGACCTTCACCGCGAGCACCGGACCGGCGCCGGTCCCCCCGGACGGCCGTCCGGACGGCGTCCGCCCGTCCGGGCCGGAGCCGGTCACGGAGCAGCCCGAGGCCAGCACCGCCGCCAGGACGGCGGCCGACAGGACCGCCCGGACCCCGGCCCGCCCCGCGCCGCTGTTCCGTTCCCGCGTTCCCCGTCGCATCACGACCACCCGCCACCCGTTCCGTGCCGTACATTGTGCGCCGATGAAGACCCCCGGTCCCTACCCGGCCGGATCCGCCCGCGCACCCGGGGCTCCGCCGTCCGGCGCAGCCGGGGCGCGGGGGAGGGCCGCGCGCGAGCCGCGGGCGGCGCGCGGACCGCTCACGGGCCGCCCAGGATCTTCCCCAGGTCGTAGCGGACCGGCTCCTCCAACTGCGCGTAGGTGCAGCTCTCCGGCGTCCGGTCCGGCCGCCAGCGGCGGAACCGGGCCGTGTGGCGGAAGCGTGCCCCGTTCTCCATGTGGTCGTACGCCACCTCCGCGACCCGCTCCGGCCGCAGCGGCACCCACGACAGGTCCTTCCCGCCCGACCAGCGGCTCGGCGCCCCCGGCAGCCGCGCCGAGGCGTGCGCCGCCTCCTCGCCCCACGCCGCCCACGGATGCTCCCGGGCGTCGTCCATGCGCAGCGGCTCCAGCTCCGCCACCAGCTCCGCCCGCCGCTTCATGGTGAACGCCGCGCTCACCCCCACGTGCTGGAGCACGCCCCGGTCGTCGTGGAGGCCGAGCAGCAGGGAGCCGACGACCGGGCCGCTCTTGTGCGGGCGGTACCCGGCGACCACCACGTCCGCCGTCCGCTCGTGCTTCACCTTGAACATCGCCCGCTGGTCCTGGCGGTAGGGCAGCTCCGGCGGCTTGGCGACCACCCCGTCCAGGCCCGCCCCCTCGTACTGCTCGAACCACCGCCGGGCCACCGCCACGTCCCGCGTCGCCGGGGCCAGGTGCACCGGGGCGGTGACCCCAGCCAGCGCCCGGACCAGCAGCGCCCGACGACCGGACAGCGGCACGTCGAGCAGCGACTCGTCGTCCAGGGCCAGCAGGTCGAAGACGACCAGTGAGGACGGGGTCCGCTCCGCCAGCGTCCGCACCCGGGAGTCCGCCGGATGGATGCGCTCGCTCAGCGCGTCGAAGTCCAGCCGCCCCTCCCGCGCGATCACGATCTCCCCGTCCACCACGCACCGCTCCGGCAGCCGCTCCCGCACCGCCGCCACCAGCTCGGGGAAGTACCGGGTCAGCGGCTTGCCGGTACGGCTGCCCAGCTCCACCTCGTCCCCGTCGCGGAACACGATCGCCCGGAACCCGTCCCACTTCGCCTCGTACTGCATGCCGGGCGGGACGTCCTTCACGGACTTGGCGAGCATCGGCTTCACGGGCGGCATCACCGGCAGGTCCATGGTCCGATTCTGCGCGCCCGCGGCCCCGGCCGCCCGATGTGCGCGGCGGCCGGGCCGCGCCTACCGTGGCTCGCATGGCGCGAGCGGTGGAACTGGACGTGGACGGGCGGACCGTGCGGCTCTCCAGCCCCGACAAGGTGTTCTTCCCCGGGCCCGGCTACACCAAGCTGGACGTCGCCCGCTACTACCAGGCCGTCGCCCCCGGCATCCTGCGCGCCCTGCGGGACCGGCCCACCACCCTGGAGCGCCATCCGGACGGCCTCGACGGCGAGTGGTTCTTCCAGAAGCGCGCGCCCAAGGGCATGCCCGACTGGATCCCCACCGCGCACATCACCTTCCCCAGCGGCCGCAGCGCCGACGAGATGTGCCCCACCGAACAGGCCGCCGTCGTCTGGGCCGCCCAGTACGGCACCCTCACCTTCCACCCCTGGCCGGTCCGCCGCGCCGATGTCGACCACCCCGACGAACTGCGCCTCGACCTCGATCCGCAGCCCGGCACGGACTTCGACGACGCGGTCCGCGCAGCCCACGAACTGCGGTCGGTGCTGGAGGAGTTCGGGGGACTGCGGGGCTGGCCCAAGACCTCCGGCGGACGCGGGCTCCATGTCTTCGTGCCCATCGAGCCCCGCTGGACCTTCACCCAGGTACGGCGGGCCGCCATCGCCGCCGGACGCGAACTGGAACGGCGGATGCCGGAGCGGGTCACCACCAAGTGGTGGAAGGAGGAGCGGGGCGAGCGGATCTTCGTCGACTACAACCAGACCGCACGGGACCGCACCATCGCCTCCGCCTACTCGGTGCGCCCCCGCCCGCACGCCCCCGTCTCGGCACCGCTGCGCTGGGACGAGGTGAGCGTGGCGCACCCCCGGGACTTCGACATCCGGACCATGCCCCCGCGGTTCGCCGAACTCGGCGACCTGCACGCGGACATGGACGAGCACGCCTTCTCCCTGGAGGCGCTGCTCGACCTCGCCACGAAGGACGAGCACGACCACGGGCTGGGAGACCTGCCCTATCCGCCCGAGTACCCGAAGATGCCCGGGGAACCGCGGCGGGTGCAGCCGAGCAGGGCCCGGAAGCGCCCTTCGGAGGACGGGCGGGACGAGGGGGCCGGGCGGGAGGGCTGACGGGGGCCGCGCCGATGCCCGGGGCGGCCCTACCGAATCGGCCCGCGGGCCCGAGCCCGTACGGGGGCCGCGCGTCGGTCCCGTACCGGGGTCGGGCGGCGGTCCCCTACTGGGGTAGGGCGGCGGTGCGCAACCGCTGCGTGGGGCCCACGCCCGTACCGGGGCCCGTACCGGTACCGAATCGACGCGGGGGGACCGCGGGGACCGCGCGTAGGCCGGATCCGTACCGTGTCCCAGCGCCGGATCGGCGCCCGGGGCCGTGCCGCGCCCCGGGGCCGGCCCCCGGGGACCGTGCCGCGTCATCCCGTGCTGCGGCGGCGCCGGGGCGCGGCACGACTCCGCAGGCCGTCGCGGTGCCGTGCCGCGCGCGCCGTCACTCCGACCGGGGCGCGGGCGTGAGCACCGCGAAGCGGGCCCCGTACGGGTCGGTGAGCCGGGCCAGGCGGCCGACGCCCTCGATGTCGGTGGCCGGCACCACCACGGTGCCGCCCGTCTCCACGGCGCGGGCGAGGGTGGCGTCGGTGTCGGTCACCGCGAAGTACGGCAGCCAGTGCGGCAGCGTCGCCTCCGAGTCGTCCGCGAGCGGGACGATGCCGCCGAACATGCCCTCCTCGCCCTGTCCGGCGGGGTTCACGCAGGTGTACGTGCCCGCGCCGGGGAAGTCGACGGCGGACGTCTCCAGCCCGAGCACCGCGCCGTAGTAGGCAGCGGCGGCGGCCGTGTCCGGTGTGTACAGCTCGACCCAGCACAGCGCGCCGGGTTCACCGGCGACGTCGAGCCCGGCCCGCTGCCCCGGCTGCCAGATCCCGAACGCCGCCCCCGCCCGGTCGGCCAGGACCGCCATGGTGCCCTGGTCCATCACCTCCATCGGCGGTACCGGCACCGTGCCGTGGGCCGTCTCGGAGGCGGCGGCCGCGGCCCGGGCGTCCGGGCTCCGGAAGTACACCGTCCACGAGGGCGGCCCCTGCTCCGGGCCGGTCTGCATGCCCCCGGCGGCGATCCGGCCGTCCCGTTCGAAGAATCCGTACCCCCCGGCCTCGGGCCCCGCTGAGCGGAACCGCCAGCCGAAGAGGCCGCCGTAGAAGGAGGTGGCGCCGTCGATGTCGGTCGTGCCCACATCGATCCAGTTCGGGGCGCCGGTGACAAAGCGGGTGGTGAGCATGATGGCCCTCCCGGGGAAGGAATCCCGTTGGCTTCCCTGCCGAGTCTTCCACCGACCGCCGCTCGGCGCTTCCGCGCGCCGCCGTGCGCGGCCGGTGCGGCCGAGCCACCATCGTGGGCGGGGCCCGGCCGCGGTGGCGTTGATCCGGCGTTGAGCAAACGTTTTGCGGCGTCGGGCACGCTCGGGCACATGCACTTCGACATGACCGTGACGCCCGGCCTCGACTGGCAGCAGGAGGCCTTGTGCGCGCAGACCGGGGGCGACTTCTTCTTCCCCGAGCCCGGCAGCTCCGTCCGGGACGCGAAGCGGATCTGCGCCATGTGCCCGATCCGCTCGGCCTGCCTGGAGTACGCCCTCGACAACGACGAGCGCTTCGGGGTCTGGGGCGGGCTCTCGGAGAAGGAGCGCCTCGCCCTCAGACGCGCCTCCCTCTGACCCCGCCCCGCTGATCCCCGCCCCGTGGACGGTCGGCTCAGCCCGCGGCGCGGCTCGCCATCCGGGCCTTGCGGGCGGCCAGCCGCTCGTCGAACTTGGCCGCCTCGGCGTCCAGGCCGCCCATGAACAGCCCCAGCTCCTCCTGCGCCCGCAGCCCCTCGGGCCCCAGCCCGTCGATCTCCATGATCCGCAGGAAGCGCAGCACGGGCTGGAGCACGTCGTCGTGGTGGATGCGCAGGTTGTAGACCTCGCCGATGGCCATCTGCGCGGCGGCCCGCTCGAAGCCGGGGATGCCGTGGCCGGGCATGCGGAAGTTGACGACGACGTCCCGCACCGCCCGCATCGTCAGGTCGGGCGCCAGCTCGAAGGCCGCCTTCAGCAGGTTCCGGTAGAAGACCATGTGCAGGTTCTCGTCGGTCGCGATGCGGGCCAGCATGCGGTCGCAGACCGGGTCGCCCGACTGGTGGCCGGTGTTGCGGTGGGAGATGCGGGTCGCCAGCTCCTGGAAGGCCACGTAGGCGATCGAGTGCAGCATCGAGTGGCGGTTGTCCGACTCGAAGCCCTCGCTCATGTGGGACATGCGGAACCGTTCCAGCGCGTCCGGGTCGACGGCGCGCGAGGCGAGCAGGTAGTCGCGCATCACGATGCCGTGCCGGCCCTCCTCCGCCGTCCAGCGGTGCACCCAGGTGCCCCAGGCGCCGTCCCGGCCGAACAGGGTGGCGATCTCGTGGTGGTAGCTGGGCAGGTTGTCCTCCGTCAGCAGGTTCACCACCAGGGCGATCCGGCCGATCTCGGTCACCCCCGACTGCTCCTTGCTCCACGCCTCGCCGTCCTCGAAGAAGGCGGGGAAGTTGCGGCCGTCGCTCCACGGAACGTACTCGTGCGGCATCCAGTCCTTCGTGACGGACAGGTGCCGGTTCAGCTCCTTCTCGACCACTTCCTCCAGCGCGAAGAGCAGGCGGGCGTCGGTCCAGTCGGCGACGGGGCCGAGGGGCGGGGACGTGATCGTCACGGGTACTCCATGGGGACGTGCGGCGAAGCGGGATGCGTCCGGCGAGCGGTGCCGGAACCTACGGAATCGTAGGCTACGAAACCGTAGGTTACGAGACCGTAGGTTAAGCGCGCTGTAAGCGCCTCTGAGCAGGCACGATACGCAACGGGCACGCGCGGCCACGGAACGGTACGGCGTGGCGCGCACGACCCGGAGTGGTTCCGGCGCGCTACGGGAGCGGCCGCGCGGGACGCCGGGCGGGGCAGTGGTCAAGGGCCGGAATCGAGGCCGGGGGAGCGGGGAGGGCACCGGGACCGGAACCGTGTCGGAACCGTCGGGGACCGGCGGAGGGGGCCCGGGCGGGACGGGCCGGCCGTCCGTCGTCGAGTCCACCGCGTCACCGGACCGCCCTGCCGGAGCACGCTCCCCGAACGGGGACCCGGCCGAACCGCTGTCGGCGTGGTTCCGGAACCGGCCGGGGTCCCGCCTTCTGCCGACCGCAGAACACCGGCCCGGCCAGGGGCGATGATCACTACAGTCCAGGCGCATGACGACGGTGACGACGCGTACGATCACATACGCGGCCGACGGACTGACCATGACCGGGCACCTGGCGCTCCCGGCCGGCGCCGGCCGCCGCCCCGGGGTCCTGGTCGGGCCCGAGGGGGTGGGGCTCAGCGGCGTCGAGCGCCGCCGCGCCGACGCGCTCGCCGAACTGGGATACGTGGCGCTGGCCTTCGACCTCCACGGCGGACGCTACCTGAGCGACCCCGAGGAGATGCTGGCCCGTTGCGTGCCGCTGCTCGCCGACCCCGACCGGATGCGGGACATCGGCCACGCGGCGCTCGACGCGCTCCGCGCGGAACCGCGGACCGACCCCGACCGGATCGCCGCCGTCGGCTACGGCACGGGTGGCGCGATCGCGCTGGAACTCGGGCGGGACGGAGCCGACCTGCGCGCGATCGGCACGGTCAACGGACTGACCACGGGCCGACCGGGCGAGGCGGCGCGCATCCGCTGCCCGGTGTGGGCCGGGGTCGGGTCACAGGACCCGATCATGCCGCCCGCTCAACGGACCGCGTTCACCGCCGAGATGCGGGCCGCGGGCATCGACTGGCGCCTCACGGTCTACGGCGGCGCCCTGCACGCCTTCCACCACCCGCCGGTCGACCACCCGGTGCTCCCCGGCGTCGGCCATCACCCGGGTCACGCGCGGCGGGCCTGGCGTGACGTCGTCGACCTGCTCGCCGAGTGCCTGCCCGTCGCGGAGTGACCCGATCGGCGACCGGGGCCCTCGCCGGGCCGGACGGCACGGCCACGAGCGGGACCTGGTTCTTCCGCACGGTGGCCCGAGCGATCCGGCCAAGGGGTGGGAACCAGCGGGTTCCGGGCCCGGATTAGGGCGGGCGCCGGGGCCGGACCAGGGCGGGCGCCGGGGCCGGGAGCCCGGGCCCGGGCTTCCGGCTGGGGGCGCGCGGGTCCGGTCAGGCGTTCGGCGCGCCGATCGCCTCCGGTGTGGTCTCCGTCAGCTCCCCCTCCTCCAGCAGCAGCCACCGCGTGATGCCCAGCGAGGCGAGGAACGGCAGGTCGTGGCTGGCCACCAGCAGCGCGCCCTCGTAGGACTCCAGGGCCGTGGTGAGCTGGCGGACGCTCGCCATGTCCAGGTTGTTCGTCGGCTCGTCCAGCATCAGGAGCTGGGGCGCCGGATCGGCCAGCATCAGCGCGGCCAGCGAGGCCCGGAAGCGCTCGCCGCCGGACAGGGTGCCCGCCTTCTGGTCGGCCCGGGAGCCCCGGAACAGGAAGCGCGCCAGCCGCGACCTGATCAGGTTGTTGGTGGCGCCGGGCGCGAACCGGGCCACGTTCTCCGCGACGCTCAGCTCCGCGTCCAGGAGGTCCAGCCGCTGCGGCAGGAACCGCGTCGGCACGTGCGCCGTCGCCTCGCCCGAGACGGGTGCCAGCTCCCCGGCGACGGTGCGCAGCAGTGTCGTCTTGCCCGCGCCGTTGCGTCCGACCAGGGCGATGCGCTCGGGTCCGTGCAGGTCGTACCCGCCGGTCACGCGCGCGCCGTGGGCCAGCTCCAGATCGCGCAGCGTCAGCACCGAGCGGCCCGGCGGCACCGCCGTGTACGGAAGGTCGACGCGGATCTCGTCGTCGTCCCGCACGGCCTCCACCGCGTCGTCGAGCCGCTCCCTGGCCTCGGCCAGCTTCTCCTCGTGCATGATCCGGTGCTTGCCCGCGGACTGCTGGGCCGCGTTCTTGCGCATCCCCATGACGATCTTCGGTTCGCGCTTCTGCTCCTGCATCTTCTGGCCGTAGCGCTTGCGGCGGGCCAGTTTGACCTGTGCGTCCACCAGTTCGCGCTTCTGCTTGCGCAGATCGGCCTCGGCGACGCGGACCAGGCGCTCGGCGGCGTCCTGCTCGACGGCGAGGGCCTCCTCGTAGGCGCTGAAGTTGCCGCCGAACCAGGTGAGGGAGCCCGCGCGCAGGTCCGCGATCTGGTCCACGCGCTCCAGCAGCTCCCGGTCGTGGCTGACGACGATCATGACGCCCTGCCAGGAGGCGACCGCCGCGTGCAGCCGCCGCCGGGCGTGGAGGTCGAGGTTGTTGGTCGGTTCGTCCAGCAGCAGGACGTCCGGGCGGCGCAGCAGCAGCGCCGCGAGCCGGAGCAGCACGGACTCGCCGCCGGACAGCTCACCGGCGGTGCGGTCGAGGCCGATGCTCCCGAGGCCGAGTTCGCCGAGGGTGGCGAGGGCGCGCTCCTCGACGTCCCAGTCGTCGCCGACGGTCTCGAAGTGCTCCTCGGCGACGTCGCCGGACTCGATGGCGTGCAGCGCGGCCCGCTGGGCGGCGATGCCGAGCGCCTCGTCCACCCGGAGGGCGGTGTCGAGGGTGACGTTCTGCGGGAGGTAGCCGGAGGTCCCGGCCACGCGGACGGTTCCGTCGGCCGGGGTGAGCCGGCCGGCGATCAGTTTCAACAGGGTGGACTTGCCAGACCCGTTGACGCCGACGAGCCCGGTCCTTCCGGGGCCGAAGGCGGCGTCGAGTCCCTCGAAGACGGCCGTGCCGTCGGGCCAGGCGAACGAGAGGGACGTACAGGTGACGGAATGAGCCATACGGGGTCTCCGCGGTTGCGTGATGCGGTCAGGGGCAAACGCGTATCGAGACACTGGGAGGCGGCGACCCGCCGTCGGCCGGAGAGAGGTGAGGCCCGGGGAGCGTGGGAAACGGGAAGGATCCTGCTCCGCAAGGACGGCTCTGACGCCGAGGTCGCACGCGGCGTCCCCACGAGAACGGGGGACACGGTGTCTCAGGACCTCAGACGAGCAACGTCCTTCTCCAATCGGCGGCAACAGAAGCACGTACAACGTAGCAGGGCGGCGGGGAGCGGTGTCAACGCGATTTCCGCCCGCCGGGCGGCGGGGGGCCGAAGGCGTCGGGCGGGCTCCAGCGGCCCCGGCGGCCCCGGGGACGGGGCTCCGGGTGGTCCCGGTCGCCCGGACCCGCCGGTTCCATCGGTCCTGCCGGTCCTGCCGGTCCTGCCGGTCCTGCCGGTCCCGGTGGGCCCGAACGGGCACCGCCCGTGCCCTCCCCGGCACGCCTCGCCGCCCGCCCTCCGGCGCCGCTCCCGGACCGGCGGCTTCCGTGCCCGCGAACCCCTGTACCGGCGCCCCCCGTGCCGGCGATTCCCGTAACCGTGACTTCCGCTTCGACGACCTCCCTGCCCGCCACCCCCGTTCCCACGATCCCGAGGAGGCCCCGTGCCCGATCGCCCACTCTCCGTCCCGGCCCGGCTCTGCCTGCTGGGCTGGGACGCCGCGCGGCCCGGGAGCGCCGATGCCGCAGGGCTGCGCCGTCTGGTGCGGGCCGGTGCCCTCGCGGAGCTGGCCCGGAGCGGCCTGCTGGTCGACCAGGACGGTGTCGCGGTGCCCGCCGGACCGGACGACGCCTGCGGCGACGCGGTCCTCGACGGGCTGCTGGAGCTCGTCCGTGAGTCCGTGCCGCGCCGGTGGCGCGGCTGGGTGCGGCCGTACGCGCGGGTGACCTTCGACGCCGTACGGGAGCAGTTGGTCGCCGACGGGTTCCTGCGCGCCGAGCGGAGGCGGGTGCTCGGGGTGTTCCCGTCGGTGGACCACGTCGTGGCGCGGCCGGGCGTGGCACGGTCGCTGCGGGAGGCGGTGCGCGATGTGCTGGACGGTGCGCTGCCGGTGGCCGAGGTCCCGGAGCGGGACGCCGCCGTCGCCGCCCTCGCGGGAGCGGCCGGGTTGCGCACGCTCGGCGGCGGCCGGACCGCCCCGGACCGGGAGCGCCGCCTCGACGCGCTGACCGTCCGCGCGGGAACCGGGGCCCCGGCGGCCCGCAGGGCCCTGCGGGAGCTGAGGGCGGCGGTGGCCGCGGAGCCGGAACGGCCCGGGGTGCCGACCGGCGGCTGACGGCCGCGGAGCCCTCCGGGGAACGGGCGGCCCGGGGCGTGCGCGGTGCCTGGGCGGACACCACGGGCGGCACGGCCCCGTCCGCGCGTCAGACCGCCCCGCGCGTCAGACCGCCCCGCGCGTCAGACCGCCGCGGGCGGCAGACACCGGGCGGCAGGGGCACATGACGGGAGGGCAGCAGGCAGGAGAGGGGGCGAGGCTCGCACCCCCGGGGCACCCCTCCGTCAGCACGTGCCGCGCATCAGCTCCGCCAGTTCGTGGTCCAGGTCGAGCTGGAGGTGTTCGTGCCCGGACGGCACCAGTTCGTCCGTCGCCCGCAGGAACCGGCGCAGCTCGCCGGAGCGCACGTGGACGACGGCGGTGCCCTCGGGGGCGTGGAACTCCAGCACGGTGCGGTCGTACCCGTAAGGACGTATCCGGACGTCGCCGTGGCCGTCCGGCTCGCGCATCCCGGAGACGAGCAGTTCCCGGGAGAAGATCCAGCACACCTCCACGCCCTCCAGGGTGGCCGGGGCCGGGAAGGTCATGCTCACGGCGAACGGATCGCTCCGCTCGTAGCGCAGGACGGCGGGAATGCTCGGCATGCGCGGCGCGGCGGCGACGAGGCGTGCCTCGACGGGCTGCTCGATGACGGTGGACAACGCCTTGCTCCCTCGTGACGGCTGGAATGCTGGACGGGGTGGTGCGGGCCGGCACTGGAAGAGACGCCGGAAGCGGCCGATCCGTGCACACGGGATCCGAGTGACCTGTGTCACCGCGTTCATGCGCGGGGCGGTCGGCGTGATCTTCTCCGCCCCCGTCGGGCGGCTCGGCGCACCGCGGCTGACGTCACGTCAAATCGCTTCGGGTGGAGGACGGTTGGCCCTCTCCGGCATTCCGCGCGCGGTGCTCCGCGCGTCCCCGGGGGCGGGCCCTCTGGACGGCGCCGAGGGCGGTCGGCTAGCTTCGCCCGCCATGAGGCGCTTGGGGAGCACGCGACGCACGGTACGCACCACTCCGGACCCGGCCGGGAGGCCCGCCGGGAGCCCCGGCGGGCGCGCGGTACGGCTGGCAGTCGCCGGAGCGGCGTGCGTCGCCGCGCTGGCCGCCCTGACCGCCGCCCCCGCCGAGGCGGGCCCCCACCGCTCCCCGCACTGGGAACTGACGGACACCGGGGCCCCCGACGCACGCTTCCGGGGGCTCGCGGCCGTCGACCGGCGCACCGCCTGGGCGGCCGGAAGCGGCGGCACCGTCCTGCGCACCACCGACGGCGGCGCCACCTGGCGCGACGTCTCGCCGCCCGGGGCCGGGGCGCTCCAGTTCCGGGACATCGAGGCGTTCGACGCCCGCCGCGCGGTGGCCCTGACCATCGGCGAGGGCGAGGACTCCCGCGTCTACCGCACCGAAGACGGCGGGGCGACCTGGGCCGAGTCCTTCCGCAACACCGACCCCCGGGCCTTCTACGACTGCCTGGCCTTCTTCGACCGCCGCCACGGGCTCGCCGTGAGCGACCCGGTCGACGGCCGGTTCCGCGTGCTGTCCACCTCCGACGGCGGCCGTTCCTGGCGGGTGCTGCCCGACCGGGGCATGCCCGCCGCGCAGGACGGCGAGGCCGCCTTCGCCGCGGGCGGCCAGTGCCTCGTCACCGCCGGCCCCCGGGACGCCTGGATCGCCACCGGCGGCGCCGCCCGTGCCCGGGTGCTGCACACCGCCGACCGGGGCCTGACCTGGAAGGCGTCCGACGCGCCCGTCCCGGCGGGCGACCCGGCCCGGGGCGTCTTCGCCCTCGCCTTCCGCGACCGCGCCCACGGCCTCGCCGTCGGCGGCGACTACCGCCCCGACCAGGCGTCCCCGCGCTCCGCCGCCCGCAGCGCCGACGGCGGCCGGGGCTGGACGCCCGCCGCCCGGCCCCCGGCGGCCTACCGCTCGGGTGTCGCCTGGCTTCCGCACGACCGCGCCTCCGCCCTCGCCGTCGGGCCCACCGGCACCGACCTCACCACGGACGGCGGCCGCACCTGGCGCACGGTCGACACCGGCTCCTACGACACGGTCGACTGCGCCCCGGACCGGAGTTGCTGGGCCGCCGGTGAACGCGGCAGGGTGGCCCGGCTGGAACGCTGACCCGAGCCCGCTGGACTGCCCGGGCCCGCCGGACTGCCCGGGCCCGGCCGGCGCTCCCGCCGCTCCCGCCGCCGACCGCTCCCGTCCGCGCTCCCGCCGGGCCGGGGCGACTCGGCCCGGCGGGAGCAACCGGTCCCCGTACAGGGCACGCCGCTCACGACCGGCCGTGCCCGCGCACCGGTCCGTGGGCGCGCAAGGGGACGGCGACGGCCGGGGCCGCCGTGGCGATCAGCCACCGGTCCGTGGGCGCGGAAGGGGGTGGACGCACCACGCAGATACCCCTCCGGGCGGGAGCGCCGGTACGAGCGCATCGAGGAGGGCGCCAGGGACCGGGGCGGGGGAACCCGGCGGGCCGGGGAGAGCGGGCACGCGCCGTGGGCGAGGGGCGCGCCCGCTCCGGCGGGTCCAGGACGGTGAGCCGTCCTTCCGCGGCGGACGTCTCCTCCGGCGGGCGCGGCGGGCTCGGCTCCGGTCGGGGTACCCGGGGCCCGGCCACCATCAGGCGTACGAGGAGACCGGGCGCCGCCGCGGCGTCGGCGGCCGTCCGCGGACGGACCAGGACGGCCCGCGGCGGGCAGCGGGCCGGGGCGGCCGGGCCGTTCAGCGCGGGCTCTCCCGGTGGGCGGCCAGCTCCGGCGCCGTCCTCGTCGCGACGAACTCCGTGACCCGGTAGGCGCACACACCCGCCGTGACGAACGGGTCGCCCGCCACGATCTCCTCGATCCGCGCCCGGTCCGGCGCCACCACGACGAGCACCCCGCCGTCGCGGGGCTCCTTGCGGCCGGAGGCAAGGACCAGTCCCTGGTCGTAGAGGCCGTCGAGCCAGGCCACGTGCTCCTCCAGCACGGCGTCGACGGCGGCGAGCGGGGCGGTGTAGGACAACTCCAGTACGAACATGGGCGCGAGCCTACTGCGGCCGTCCCGTAGGGTTGCGGCCACCATGACCACCGAGACCTCCCGGGTGGGTGTTCCCGCCGACTGGCCCGCGACCGAGGAGCGCGCCCGCGCCGTCCAGGACGCCCTGCGCGCCCGGGTGGTGCTGGACGAGACCGGCCCGGAGCCCGGCACCGGCCGGGTGACCGGGGTGGACGTGGCCTACGACGACGAGCGGGACGTCGTCGCCGCCGCGGCCGTCGTCCTGGACGCCTCGCCCCTGGCCGTGGTCGCCGAGGCCACCGCCGTGGGACGGATCTCGTTCCCCTACGTGCCGGGGCTGCTGGCCTTCCGGGAGATCCCCACCGTGCTCGCGGCGCTCGGCGCGCTGCCCTGTCCGCCCGGCCTGGTGGTCTGCGACGGCTACGGCCTCGCCCACCCGCGCCGCTTCGGCCTCGCCAGCCACCTCGGGGTGCTCACCGGGCTGCCCACCGTCGGCGTCGCGAAGAACCCGTTCGCCTTCACCCACGACGAACCGGACGCTCCGCGCGGCAGTACGGCGCCGCTGCTCGCCGGGACGGAGGTGGTCGGGCGGGCGGTGCGCACCCGGACGGGCGTCAAGCCGGTCTTCGTCTCCGTCGGCCACCGGGTGAGCCTCGGCAACGCCTGCGCGCACACGCTGGCACTGACCCCCTCCTACCGGCTGCCGGAGACCACCCGCAGGGCGGACGCCCTCTGCCGCGCCGCCCTGCGGACGCCCGGTAGGGCCTACGGCACCACGCTCCAGCGGCCCACCTCCTCGTACCCGGAGTCGTGGAGGGCCGCGCCGTCGCCGGGGCGCAGCGCGTAGTGGTGCAGGTTGCCGCCCCAGTACCGCAGGATGCGCTGGAGTTCGCCGACGGGGTCGGCGGCGACCGCGCCGTCGTCCAGGGTGACTTCGAGAAGGAACTTCGCCATGCCTCAAGGGTGTCATTGACGTCCCCGGGAAGACTTCGCTCCGGCCGTTCCGCACGATCCCCCGGTAGGAGGGGCAGGCGGGAGGAGAACCCTCAAAGGGGTGGCAGGGCGGCGGACCGGCGGACGGCGGCCGGCCGGAAGCCGATGCCCGCCGCCGTCAGACGCGAGGTGAGCGCGTCGCCCATCGCCACCGCCGCGGTGACCTGGCCCGCGGCCCGCGGCAGGTCGTCGAGCGCCGGCGCCGGCGCGGCCTCGGCGAACATCTTCGCCGTCTCGTCGTAGCCCGGGCCGCCGCCGGAGATCTCGGTGGACACCCGCCGCCCGCCCGCCCGTGCCGACGAAGCGGACCCGGAACCAGCTCCCGGCCCGCCGCTCCGGATCGCGTCCGGCGACCGGCCGGCGCAGCCCCCGGGGCGCGTGCGCCGCCAGGTAAGCCGCGGTCAGCCGCCCGACGAACCCCGTCGTGCCGAACAGCGCGATGTCGTACGGCCTGCCGGCTCCGTCCGTCGTCGCCATGCCGCCTCCGCCGTCCCTCCGGACGCCGGCCGGCGGACCGGCCGTCCGCAGCGCGCGCCGTCGCCGGTGGCCGAGGCTAGCGTGTGGGGAGCGGGCGCACGGGGCGCCGGACCCGGACCGGAACGGGTCCGGACCCGTTCGGACCCGTTCGGACAGGCTCCCCGGGCGGCGGCCGGGCGGGCGGACTAAGCGCTTGCTCGCCCAGGCCTTGTGCCGGCCCGGACGCGTTCCTAGCATCACAGGTGTCACATCATCGGTGTCACGACGGGGGCCCCATGACCACGGCAGACGGACCCGGCGACCCGGCCGGACCCGGCGGGGCGCCGCTCCCTGCCCCGGCGCCCGCACCGTGTGCCGTGCCCGCCCTGGCCCCGGCCGCCGCGCCCGCCCCGGCCCCGGCCGCCGCGCCCGCCCCGGCCGCCGCGTGCGGACCGCTCCGGGGGGTGCGCGTCGTCGAACTCGCGGGCATCGGCCCCGGACCCTTCGCCGCCATGCTGCTCGCGGACCTCGGCGCCGACGTCGTCCGCGTCGACCGTCCGGGCGGGCCGGTCCTCGGCGTCGACCCGGCGTACGACCTCACCAACCGCAACAAGCGCTCCGTGGTCGTCGACCTCAAGGCCCCCGGCGGCGCCCGTCGGGTCCTCGCCCTGGCCGCCCGCGCCGACCTGCTGATCGAGGGCAACCGCCCCGGTGTCACGGAACGCCTCGGCGTCGGCCCCGCGGCGTGCCACGCCCGCAACCCCCGGCTGGTCTACGGCCGGATGACCGGCTGGGGCCAGGACGGCCCCCTCGCCCAGCGGGCCGGCCACGACATCGGCTACGTCGCCCTCACCGGCGCCCTCGGTCTCACCGGTGCCCCGGACACACCGCCCGCCGCCCCGGCCAACCTGCTCGGCGACTACGCGGGCGGTGCCCTCTACCTGGTGGTGGGCCTCCTCGCCGCCCTCCACCACGCCCGCGCCACCGGCACCGGACAGGTCGTCGACGCCGCCGTCGTCGACGGCACCGCCCACCTCGCCACGATGATCCACGGCATGCTCGCCGCCGGGGCCTGGCAGGACCGGCGCGGCGCCAACCTGCTCGACGGGGGCGCCCCCTTCTACGGCACCTACGAGACCGCGGACGGCGGCCACATGGCGGTCGGCGCCCTGGAACCGCGCTTCTACGCCGAGTTCACCCGGCTGCTCGGGCTGACCGGAGCGGAGGCCGACCGGGACGACCCGGCCCGCTGGAGCGCGCTGCGCGAGTCCGTCGCCGCCCGCTTCCGCACCCGTACCCGGGATGCGTGGACGGCCGTCTTCGCCGAGTCCGACGCCTGCGTCGCGCCCGTGCTGTCGCTGCGCGAGGCCCCGCACCACCCGCACCTCGCCGCCCGGGGCACCTTCACCGGCCACGGCGGCCTCACCCAGCCCGCCCCCGCCCCGCGCTTCTCCGCCACCCCCACCGCGGTGCGCACCGGCCCCGCCCGGCCCGGCGCGGACACCGCCGCGGTCGCCCGGGACTGGGGCCTGCCCGGCCTCCTCGCCGGCGGCCTCCCGGACGACGGCCCCCCGGAGGATGGCCTTCCGGAGGTTGGCCTTCCGGTCGACGGCCCCCCGGGCGACGCACGCCCGCGCCCGGACGGACCGGACCCGCGCGCCCCCGCCGCCCCGGACACCTCCGCCCGCACCGCCCCCGCCGCACCCCGCACCGCCCCGGCCCGCCCCGACTCCGCAGGGCACCCCCCTCAGCGAAAGGCCACCCCGTGACCACCGAAGCGTTTGTGTACGACGCGATCCGCACCCCGCGCGGACGCGGCAAGGCCGACGGCGCCCTGCACGGCACGAAGCCCGTCGACCTGGTCGTCGGCCTCCTCCACGAGATCCGCGCCCGCTTCCCCGGCCTCGACCCCGCCGCCGTCGACGACATCGTGCTCGGCGTCGTCAGCCCGCACGGCGACCAGGGCTCCGACATCGCCCGCATCGCGGCGATCGCCGCCGGACTGCCCGACACCGTCGCCGGCGTCCAGGAGAACCGCTTCTGCGCCTCGGGCCTGGAGGCCGTCAACATGGCCGCCGCCAAGGTGCGCTCCGGCTGGGAGGACCTGGTCCTGGCGGGCGGCGTCGAATCCATGTCGCGGGTCCCCATGGCCTCGGACGGCGGCGCCTGGTTCAACGACCCGATGACCAACCTGACCACCGGCTTCGTCCCGCAGGGCATCGGCGCCGACCTGATCGCCACCATCGAGGGCTTCTCGCGCCGCGACGTCGACGAGTACGCGGCCCTCTCCCAGGAGCGCGCGGCCACCGCCCGGAAGGAGGACCGCTTCGCCCGCTCCGTGGTCCCCGTCCTCGACCGCGCCGGGCTGACCGTCCTCGACCACGACGAGCACCCGCGCCCCGGCACCACCGCCGACTCGCTGGCCCGGCTCAAGCCGTCCTTCGCGGACATCGGGGACCTCGGCGGCTTCGACGCCGTCGCCCTGCAGAAGTACCACTGGATCGAGCGGATCGACCACGTCCACCACGCGGGCAACTCCTCCGGCATCGTCGACGGCGCCGCACTCGTCGCCGTCGGTTCCCGCGAGGCGGGCGAGCGCAACGGGATGCGCCCCCGGGCCCGGATCGTCTCCGCCGCCGTCTCCGGCTCCGAACCCACCATCATGCTCACCGGCCCCGCCCCCGCCACCCGCAAGGCGCTCGCCAGGGCCGGGCTGACCATCGACGACATCGACCTCGTCGAGATCAACGAGGCGTTCGCGGCGGTCGTCCTGCGCTTCGCCAGGGACATGGGGCTCTCCCTGGACAGGATCAACGTCAACGGCGGCGCCATCGCGCTCGGCCACCCCCTCGGGGCCACCGGCGCGATGATCCTCGGCACCCTCGTCGACGAACTGGAGCGCCAGGACAAGCGCTACGGCCTCGCCACCCTCTGCGTGGGCGGCGGCATGGGCGTCGCCACCATCGTCGAGCGCGTCTGACCCCCTCCCGACGGACCACCTGGAGCCACCCCTCATGAGCACCGAGCCCACCGCCATCCGCTGGGAGCGGGACGACACCGGTGTCGTCACCCTCGTCCTCGACGATCCCGCCCAGTCCGCGAACACCATGAACCGTGCCTTCCGCGACTCCCTGGCCGCCGTCGCGGACCGCCTGGAGGCCGAGCGGGAGACCGTCCGCGGCGTCATCCTCACCTCCGCCAAGAAGACCTTCTTCGCCGGGGGCGACCTGCGCGACCTGATCCGCGTCACCCCCGACACCGCCCAGGACCTTTTCGAGCGCGGCCTCGCCGTCAAGCGCGACCTGCGCCGCATCGAGACCCTCGGCAGGCCCGTCGTCGCCGCGCTCAACGGCGCCGCCCTCGGAGGTGGTTACGAGATCGCCCTCGCCTGCCACCACCGGGTCGCCCTGGACGCCCCCGGCTCCCGGATCGGCTGCCCCGAGGTCACCCTCGGCCTGCTGCCCGGGGGCGGCGGCGTCGTCCGCTCCGTCCGGCTGCTCGGCATCGCCGACGCCCTGCTCAAGGTCCTCCTCCAGGGCACCCGGTACAGCCCGCGCCGCGCCCTGGAGAACGGCCTGGTCGACGAGGTCGCCGACAGTCCCGACGACCTGATCGCCCGGGCCCGCGCCTTCATCGACGCCCACCCTGAGTCCGCCCAGCCCTGGGACCGACCCGGGTACCGCATCCCCGGCGGCACCCCCGCGCACCCCCGGTTCGCCGCCAACCTGCCCTCCTTCCCGGCCAATCTGCGCAAGCGGACCGCCGGGGCGCCCTACCCGGCGCCGGCCGCCGTCCTGGCCGCAGCCGTCGAGGGCGCCCAGGTCGACTTCGAGACCGCCCAGGTCGTCGAGGCCCGCTACTTCGTGGAACTGGCCGCCGGACAGACCGCGAAGAACATGATCCAGGCGTTCTTCTTCGACCTCCAGGCCGTCAACTCCGGCGCCGGCCGGCCCCGGGACGTCGAGCCCCGCACCGTACGCCGGGTCGCCGTCCTCGGCGCGGGCATGATGGGCGCCGGCATCGCCCACGCGTGCGCCCGCGCGGGCATCGACGTCGTCCTCAAGGACGTCACCCCCGAGGCCGCCCTCCGGGGCCGGCGCCACTCCGAGAAGCTGTGCGACAGGGCCGTCGCCCGGGGCCGCACCACCCGGGAGAAGGCCGACGCGCTCCTCGCCCGGATCACCCCGACCGCCGAGGCCGCCGACCTTGCGGGGTGCGACGCGGTCATCGAGGCCGTGTTCGAGGACGCCGCCCTCAAGCACAAGGTGTTCCAGGAGGTCCAGCACATCGTGGCCCCCGACGCCCTGCTCTGCTCCAACACCTCCACGCTCCCCGTCACCGCCCTCGCCGAGGGCGTCGAGCGCCAGGACGACTTCATCGGCCTGCACTTCTTCTCGCCCGTCGACAGGATGCCCCTGGTGGAGATCGTCCGGGGCGGGCGGACCGGCGACGAGGCGCTGGCCCGCGCCTTCGACCTGGTGCGGCAGATCGGCAAGACCCCCATCGTCGTCAACGACTCGCGCGGCTTCTTCACCTCCCGTGTCATCGGCCGCTTCATCAACGAGGGCGTCGCCATGGTCGGCGAGGGCGTCGAGCCCGCCTCCGTCGAGCAGGCCGCGGCCCAGGCGGGCTACCCGGCCAAGGTGCTCTCCCTGATGGACGAGCTGACGCTGACCCTCCCGCGCAGGATCCGCCAGGAGACCCGGCGGGCCGTGGAGGAGGCGGGCGGCGCCTGGACGGAGCACCCGGCCGACGCGGTCATCGACCGCATGGTCGACGAGTTCGGCCGCCCCGGGCGGGCCGGCGGCGCCGGCTTCTACGAGTACGGGGAGGACGGCACGCGCACCCGGCTGTGGCCCGGACTGCGCGAGCACTTCACCCGGCCCGGACACGGCATCCCGTTCCGGGACATGCAGGAGCGGATGCTGTTCTCCGAGGCGCTGGACACCGTCCGGCTCCTGGAGGAGGGCGTGCTGACCTCCGTGGCCGACGCCAACATCGGCTCCCTGCTCGGCATCGGCTTCCCCGGCTGGACCGGCGGCGTCCTCCAGTACATCAACGGCTACGAGGGCGGCCTGCCCGGCTTCGTCGCCCGCGCCCGCGAGCTGGCCGGGCGCTACGGCGACCGGTTCGCGCCGCCCGCGCTGCTGGTGGAGAAGGCGGAGCGGGGCGAGACCTTCAGCGACGGGCACTGACCGCCGCCGCGGGGGAGCCGGGGCCGCACCCGGGCACGGCTCCTCGCGCGGCGGGCGCTGGAAGGCGGTCGGCGGCGCCCGCACCGCGACCGGCTCCCTGGGGGCCGACGGCGACCGCCCGACCCGGGCGCCCCGAACGGCTCCCGGGGGGCACCTCCCGCGCACCGGAGGGGAACCCCGTGGGCGGGGCCGCGACGCGCCCCGCCCACGGAACGTCAGTGCTGGTGGACGGTGTTGGTCGCGGCGATCCGGCGCCACGACCGGGGCTCGGCGGGTGCCGGGGCCGCCGCCACCGCCGGTCCGGCCGCGCGTCCGGACCGGGCGGCCGGCTTCGACGGCTGGAACAGCCAGGTGTCGAACAGGGCGGCCAGCGGCCTGCCGGAGACCTCCTCGGCGTACCGGCGGAAGTCCGCGACCGACGCGTTGCCGTGGGCGTACCGGCGCGGCCAGCCCTTCAGCACGGTGAAGAACGCCCGGTCACCGATGGTCTCGCGGAGTTCCTGCACCGCCAGCGCGCCCCGGTCGTAGACCGCGGTGTGGAACTGGTTGTCCGGCCCCGGGTCGCCGGGCCGCACCGTCCAGAAGGGGGAGTCGGCCGGATAGATGGCGTAGACGTGGTCCGCCAGCTCCCGCGCCGTCCCCTCGCCCTCGTGCTCGGACCAGAGCCACTGGGCGTAGCGGGCGAAGCCCTCGTTGATCCAGATGTCCTTCCAGCCCCGCACCGACACGAGGTCCCCGTACCACTGGTGGGCCAGCTCGTGGACGACCACCGACACGTTCGACCCGTTGGCGAACTGCCGGGGGCTGTAGTACGGCCGGGTCTGGGTCTCCAGCGCGAACCCCGTGGTGGTGTTGGGCACGTAGCCGCCGACGGCGTTGTACGGATAGGGCCCGAAGTACTCGCTCAGCCAGTCGGCGATCTCGCCGGTGCGCTCCACGCTGGCCCGGGCGGCACCGGCGTTGGCGCCCAGGTCCCTGCTGTAGGCGTTGACGACGGGGATGCCGCTCTCGGTGGTGCCCGTGCTGAGGTCGAACCGGCCGACCGCCAGCGTCGCGAGGTACGTGGCCTGCGGCTTGTCGGAGCGCCAGTTCCAGCGGGTCCAGCCGAGCCGTGAACTCGTCGACTGGAGCGTTCCGTTGGAGATGGCCTGAACGCCGTCCGGGACCTGCACCGACACGTCGTAGGTGGCCTTGTCCAGCGGGTGGTCGTTGCTGGGGAACCACCAGGCGGCCGACTCCGGCTCGTTGGCGGCGATACCGCCGTCCGGGGTGCGGTGCCAGCTCGTGAAGCCGTACGCCTGCTTCGACGAGGGCACCCCGGTGTACCGGACCACGATGGTGACCTGCGTGTCCTTGCGCAGCGGGGACTTCGGGGAGACCTCCAGCTCGTGCTCGCCGGAGGTGGCGAAGGACGCCTTCGCGCCGTTCACCCGCACCTCCTCCACATCCAGCAGGAAGTCCAGGTCGAAGCGGTCGAGGTCCTGGGTGGTGCGCGCCAGGATGGTCGCCGTGCCCTCCAGCAGGTCCGTGGCCGGCTGGTACCGCAGGCGCAGGTCGTAGTGGGAGACGTCGTAGCCGCCGTTGCCGTACGTCGGGTAGTAGGGGTCACCGATGCCCGGAGCGCCGGGGGAGTGGGCCGCGGCCGACGCCGGGATCGCCAGCATCAGGGAGGCGGCGCCGAGTGCGCCGGGTACAAGGATTCTGCGGTGCACGGAAGCTCCAAGTCGTAGGGGCGGTAGGGGTGTTCGGAGCCTAATGAGACCCGGGGCCGTCCGCCGTGTCGACGGGGCCACCGGACACACGATCGTCATCCGGCCGCCACACGACCCCCGGCGCGCACCCCGCCACACGACCCCCGGCGCGCACCCCGGCGCACGTCCCCGCCCGCGCCCCGCCCGCCCCACACCGCCCGGTCGCCGACGGCACCGTCCCGCCCTCCCCGCACCTTCCACGGCGGGCCGCCCGCCGCCCCGTCAGACCCCGGCGGCCAGCCGCGCCGCCTCCTCCGCGCAGCCCCAGGCGACGGTGATCCCGCCGCCGCCGTGCCCGTAGTTGTGCACCAGGACCCGCCCGTCCGGCAGCGCGCGGCGCTCCAGCCGCACCGTGTCCCGGGCCGGCCGCAGCCCCACCCGGTGCTCCAGCACCCGCGCCCCGGCGATCTCCGGCCGCAGGGCCGCGCAGCGCCGGACGATCGCCGCCGCCACCGCCGGGTCCGGCTCCGCCGACCAGGCGTCCTCCTCCGCCGTGCCGCCCAGGAGGAGGCGGCCGGGCTGCGGGAAGAAGTACGCCATCTCGCCCGAGACCGGGTCGGTGGAGACCACCCAGGTGCGGATGCCCGGGTTCTCCACCACGACCAACTGCCCCCGTACCGGCCGCACCGACGGGTCCGGGACCAGCTCCCGGGCGCCCAGCCCGGTGCAGTTGACCACCACCGGCGCGTCCGCCTCCGACAGCCGGGCCACCGCCCGGCTCTCCACGGTGCCGCCCGCCGCCAGCAGCCGCGCGCGCAGCCACGGCAGATGGGCCGCCATGTCGATCAGCGGCAGCCGGGCCCACAGCCCCGTCCCGGCGTACTCCCCGGCCGTCGCCGCCCGCAGTCCCGGCAGCCGGGCCGCGGCCCAGCCCTCGACCTCCTCCCGGCCGGTCTCGCCGAGGACCCCCTCGACCATCCGGACCCCGGTCTCCCCGGGGCGCGCCGCCAACTCCTCGTACACGTCGAGCGAGCGCAGCGCCCACCGCCGGGCCAGTGCCACCGGTTCCACCCGGTACGGCCACCACAGCGCCCCGGCCACGGCCGACGTGGTCCGCTCGACGGGCTCCCGCGTCCACAGCCGCACCCGCCGGCCGCGCTCGGCGAGGACCACGGCGGTGGTCAGCCCGATCACCCCGCCACCCAGTACGACGATCTCGTCTTCCGTTCCACTCGTCACATCCGGGACGATAGGCCCCGGCCGCCGGACCACGGGAGACCCTCGGGCGTGTGTGACCGGGCGGCACGGGCCGGGATGGCGCCGGGACCGCGAAGGAGCGGCGCCGGGACCGGGCCGGGCCCCGAGTGCGTCCCGTACCAAGGCCCCGGGCCCGGCGAGCCGAGTGCACGCACCTGAGGCCGCGCGGCCGCCCCACGGCCGCCCCACGGCCGCCCCACGGCCGCCCCACGGCCGCCCCACGGCCGCCCCACGGGCGCCCCACGGGCGACGACGGCGACGGTCGGACAGGCCCTAGGATCGGTGCCCTGATGACTGCCACCCTCGTCGCCAAGAACCTCGCCGCCGGCCACGGCGAGCGCGCCCTGTTCACCGGAGTCGACCTCGTCGTCGCGCCCGGTGACGTGATCGGTCTCGTCGGGGCCAACGGCGCCGGCAAGTCCACCCTGCTGCGGATGCTCGCCGGGCTGGCGACCCCGGAGCAGGGCGGGCTGAGCCTGTCCCCGCCGTCCGCCACCGTCGGCCATCTTCCGCAGGAGCCCGAGCGCCGGCCCGGCGAGACCGTCCGGGACTTCCTCGCCCGCCGCACCGGGGTCGCCGAGGCCCAGCGCGTCATGGACGAGGCGACCGAGTCCCTGGTCGAGGGCGCCCCCGGCGCCGACGACGCCTACGCCACGGCCCTGGAGCGCTGGCTCGCCCTGGGTGGCGCCGACCTCGACGAGCGGGCCGAGGAGGTCGCCGCGACCCTCGGGCTGACGGTCGGCCCGGACCAGCTCATGACCTCGCTCTCCGGCGGCCAGGCGGCCCGGGCCGGTCTCGCCTCGCTCCTGCTCTCCCGCTACGACGTCTTCCTGCTCGACGAGCCGACCAACGACCTCGACCTGGACGGCCTGGAGCGCCTCGAACGCTTCGTCCGCTCGCTCCGCGCCGGGACCGTCCTGGTCAGCCACGACCGCGAGTTCCTCGCCCGCACCGTCACCAAGGTCCTCGAACTCGACCTCGCCCAGCAGCGGGTCAACCTCTACGGCGGCGGCTACGAGGCCTATCTGGAGGAGCGCGCGGTGGCCCGCCGGCACGCCCGCGACGAGTACGAGGAGTACGCCGACAAACGGGCCGCCCTCCAGGACCGGGCCCAGACCCAGCGCGCCTGGATGGACAAGGGCGTCAAGAACGCCCGGCGCAAGGCGGGCGCCGACAACGACAAGATCGGCCGCAAGTTCCGCAGCGAGGCCAGCGAGAAGCAGGCCGCCAAGGCCCGCCAGACCCAGCGCATGATCGAACGGCTGGAGGTGGTCGAGGAGCCGCGCAAGGAGTGGGAGCTGCGCATGGAGATCGCCTCGGCCCCGCGGTCCGGCGCGGTCGTCGCCACCCTCCGGGACGCCGAGGTCCGCCGCGGCGGCTTCACCCTCGGCCCGGTCACCCTCCAGGTCGACTGGGCCGACCGGATCGCCCTCACCGGCGCCAACGGCGCGGGCAAGTCCACGCTGCTCGGCGCCCTGCTGGGCCGCGTCCCGCTGGACGCCGGTCACGCGGGGCTCGGCTCCGGCGTGCTGCTCGGCGAGGTGGACCAGGCGCGCGCGGTCTTCCACGGCCCCGAACCGCTGCTGGACGCCTTCCGCGGCGCCGTCCCCGACACCGAACCGGCCGAGGTGCGCACCCTGCTGGCCAAGTTCGGTCTCAAGGCGGATCACGTGCTGCGCCCGGCGGCCACCCTCTCCCCGGGCGAGCGCACCCGGGCCGCCCTCGCCCTCCTCCAGGGCCGGGGCGTCAACCTCCTCGTCCTGGACGAGCCGACCAACCACCTCGACCTGCCCGCCATCGAACAGCTCGAGGCCGCCCTCGACAGCTACGAGGGCACCCTGCTCCTGGTGACCCACGACCGCCGCATGCTCGACGCCGTACACCTGACCCGACGCCTGCACCTGACCGACGGCGCCCTCACCGAGCACACATAGGACCTCTCGTTTGGATCAGGCCGGGCTCGCGGGCCCTGGCACCGCGCCTCGCCGCGTTGTCGTCGGTCGTCAGGGCTCCGCCCCGACTCCTTCCTCCGCCCTGCGACACATGGCGCCGGACCCCGCTCCCTGATCCGGCCTGATCCAGACGAAAGACCCCAGGTCCCCCGCCGCCCTTCCCCACCCGGACGGTGCCGGGGAGGGGCGCCCCGGGCCGGGGCCCGGCCCGCGCCGCCGCCCGCGTCCCGGCGAGCAGGGTCCCGGCGGCCCCCGCCCGGACCCCGGTGGACCCCGCGCCCAACGGCCCCCGCGCCCCCGGGGCCGACCGCCCCCGCGCCCCCGTGCCCCGCGCACGGCCACGCATCCGCACCCGGCCGGGAGGAACCGCCCCTCCCGGCCGCCGGTGCGCCCGGCGTATTCCCGCGCGCCCTCGGCCCGGCGCGGTGGCGGGGCGTTCGGACCCCGCCCCGCCGCCCCTCGTCAGGGAGCCGTCAAAGGTGGCCGGGGCGCCGTATCGAAGGCGTCAACGGACCTCGTGAGCGGGCCCCGCACGGCTGTTTGCTTCAAGGCGTCCGATCCGCTCGCCGGATGACCCGACGCCCAAGGAGCCAGCGATGGCCGACCTGGCCTTCGTCCTCACCACCACCGCGGTCTTCGCGCTGGTGGCTCTCGTCGCCCGGGGGGTGGCGAAGCTGTGACCGCCGAGAACATCGTCGGCCTGGTCGTGGCGGTCGCCCTGCTGGGCTACCTCGTCCTCGCCCTGCTCTTCCCGGAGAGGTTCTGAGAGCCGCATGGGTCCCGTAACCGCCGGTGTGCTCCAACTGCTCGCCCTGGTGGCGGCACTGGCACTGCTCCACGTCCCGCTGGGCGACCACATGGCCCGGACCTACGGCTCCACCCGCCACCTGCGGGTCGAGCGGTGGATCTACCGGGGGATCGGAGCCGATCCCGACGCCGGGATGCGCTGGCCCGCGTACCTGCGCGCCGTCCTCGCCCTCTCCGCCGTCGGCGTCCTCCTCCTCTACCTGCTCCAGCGGCTGCAGGGCGTCCTGCCCGGCTCCTACGGCTTCGGGCCGGTGGGCCCGGGGCAGGCGTTCAACACGGCCGCGTCCTTCGTCGCCAACACCAACTGGCAGTCCTACGCGGGCGAGCAGACGATGGGCCACGTGGTGCAGACCGCCGGTCTGACCGTGCAGAACTTCGTCTCGGCGGCGGTGGGCATGGCCGTGGCCATCGCCCTGGTGCGCGGCTTCACCCGCTCCCGCACCGGTGAACTGGGCAACTTCTGGGCCGATCTGGTGCGCGGCGTGGTGCGGGTGCTGCTGCCCGTCGCGGCGGCCGGGGCGCTGGTCCTGGTCGCCTGCGGCGCCCTGCAGAACCTCTCCGGCATCCACGACGTGGGCCAGTTCACCGGCGGCGCCCAGCAGTGGAACGGCGGCGCGATCGCCTCCCAGGAGGCCATCAAGGTGCTGGGCACCAACGGCGGCGGCTACTTCAACGCCAACAGCGCCCACCCCTTCGAGAACCCGACCCCGTTCAGCAACCTCTTCCAGGTCTTCCTGATCCTGCTGATCCCGTTCGCGCTGACCCGCACCTTCGGAGTGATGGCCGGATCGGTGCGGCAGGGCCGGGCGGTCCTCGGCACCATGGCCGCCCTCTGGCTCGGCTTCACCGCCCTGATGATGTGGGCCGAGTTCTCCCACCACGGCCCCGCGCTCCAGGCGGCGGGCGGGGCCATGGAGGGCAAGGAGGTGCGCTTCGGCGTCGGCGGCTCCGCGATCTTCGCGGTGGCCACGACGATGACCTCGACCGGCGCGGTGGACTCCTTCCACTCCTCGTTCACCGGGCTGGGCGGCGGCATCGCGCTGGCCGGGATGATGCTGGGCGAGGTCGCGCCCGGCGGTACCGGCTCCGGGCTGTACGGGATGCTCGTCATGGCGGTCGTCGCGGTGTTCGTCGCCGGACTGCTGGTCGGCCGCACCCCCGAGTACCTGGGCAAGCGGATCGGGCCCCGGGAGATGAAGCTCGCGGCGCTCAACATCCTCGTCACCCCGGCCCTGGTGCTGGTGCTCACCGCCGCCTCGATGGCGCTGCCCACCCCGCCGTCCTCGATCCTCAACCCCGGCGCGCACGGCCTCTCCGAGGTGCTCTACGCCTTCACCTCGGCCGCCAACAACAACGGCTCCGCCTTCGCGGGGCTCGCCGCCGACACCGACTGGTACAACACCACGACCGGGCTCGCCATGCTGCTGGGCCGGTTCCTGCCCATGGTGTTCGTCCTCGCCCTGGCCGGTTCGCTCGCCGGGCAGCGGCCCGTCCCGGTCACCGCCGGGACGCTGCGCACCGAGAAGCCGCTCTTCGCCGGACTGCTGGCGGGCGCGGTCCTCATCGTCACCGGTCTCACCTACTTCCCGGCCCTCGCCCTGGGCCCGCTGGCCGAGGGGCTGGCGTGACGACCACCCGTACACGGAGGCACGAGGACACCATGTCCACCGCCACACCCGCCCGGACGTCCCCCGACGACGCCCCCGCCGCCCGCCGTCCGTCCGCCGGGGCCCGCCCCGGCGCCGGACTCCTCGGCCCCGCCCTGGCCGGGGCCCTGCCGGGGGCGCTGCGCAAGCTGGACCCCCGGGCGCAACTCGCCTCGCCCGTGATGTTCGTCGTGTGGACGGGCTCGGTGCTGACCACCGTCCTCGCCGTCACCGACCCCGGCGACCCGTTCGGCTGGGCGGTCAGCGCCTGGCTCTGGCTGACCGTGCTCTTCGCCAACCTGGCGGAGGCGGTGGCCGAGGGCAGGGGCCGGGCGCAGGCCGAGAGCCTGCGCAGGGCCAGGACCGGCACCGTCGCCCGGCGGCTGCGCGCGGACGGAACCGAGGAGCGGGTGCCCGGCACCGGGCTCGCCGTCGGCGACCGGGTGGTCTGCGAGGCCGGGGACGCCGTGCCCGGCGACGGCGACGTCGTCGAGGGCGTGGCCTCGGTGGACGAGTCGGCGATCACCGGCGAGTCCGCCCCGGTCATCCGGGAGTCCGGCGGCGACCGGTCCGCCGTCACCGGCGGCACGAGGGTGCTGTCCGACCGGATCGTCGTCCGGATCACGGCCCGGCCCGGCGAGACCTTCATCGACCGGATGATCGGTCTCGTGGAGGGCGCGGCCCGCCAGCGCACGCCCAACGAGACCGCCCTGAACATCCTGCTCGCCTCGCTGACCATCGTCTTCCTGCTGGCCTGCGCCACGCTCCCGCCGCTGGCCGGGCACAGCGGGGCCCGCCCGACGACGACCGTCCTGGTGGCGCTGCTGGTCTGCCTCATCCCCACCACCATCGGCGCCCTGCTCTCCGCCATCGGCATCGCGGGCATGGACCGGCTGGTGCGGCGCAACGTGCTGGCGATGTCCGGCCGCGCGGTCGAGGCCGCCGGGGACGTCTCCACGCTGCTGCTGGACAAGACCGGCACCATCACCCACGGCAACCGGCGGGCCACCGGGTTCGTCGCCGTCGGCGGAGCGACGGAGGCGGAGGTGGCGGAGGCGGCCCGGCTCTCCTCACTGGCCGACGAGACCCCCGAGGGCCGCTCGGTCGTCGCCCTCGCCGAGGAACTCCACGGCGAGGGCGACGCCGGGCGGCGGGCGCCGCGGGGCGCCGAGTGGGTCCCCTTCACCGCGCAGACCCGGATGTCCGGCGTCGACGTCGGCGGGCGCGCGGTCCGCAAGGGCGCCGCCGCGTCGGTGGCCGCCTGGGTGACCGCGCGCGGCGGTCTGGTCCCCCCGGACGCGCTGCGCCGGGCCGACGACATCGCGGCGGCGGGCGGCACCCCGCTGCTGGTGGCGACCGGGGACGCGGACGGAGCCCGCGTCCTGGGCGTCGTCCACCTCAAGGACGTGGTCAAGGACGGCATGCCGGAGCGGTTCGCGGAGCTGCGCCGCATGGGCATCAGAACGGTGATGATCACCGGCGACAACCCCCTGACCGCGCGGGCCGTCGCCGAGGAGGCGGGCGTCGACGACTTCCTCGCCGAGGCCACCCCCGAGGACAAGATGGCGCTGATCGAACGGGAGCAGGCCGGCGGCAGGCTGGTCGCGATGACCGGCGACGGCACCAACGACGCCCCGGCCCTGGCCCGGGCGGACGTGGGCGTGGCGATGAACACCGGCACGTCGGCCGCCAAGGAGGCCGGCAACATGGTGGACCTGGACTCCGACCCCACCAAGCTCATCGAGATCGTCGGGATCGGCAAGCAACTGCTCATCACCCGGGGCGCGCTGACCACCTTCTCCCTCGCCAACGACGTCGCCAAGTACTTCGCGATCATCCCGGCGCTGTTCGCCGCGGCGCATCCGGGGCTGGACGCGCTCAACCTGATGCGGCTCTCCTCGCCGCACTCCGCGATCCTCTCCGCGGTGATCTTCAACGCGCTGGTCATCGTGGCCCTGGTGCCCCTCGCCCTGCGGGGCGTGCGCCACCGCCCGATGAGCGCGGACCGGATGCTCCGCCGCAACCTCGCCGTCTACGGGCTCGGCGGCCTGGCCGCCCCCTTCCTCGGCATCAAGCTCATCGACCTGCTCCTCTCCCTCGTCCCCGGGCTCTGACGCCCCGAAAGCGTGCCGACCGCCATGGACAACTCCGTCTTCCGTACGCTCCGTCCGCTCGGAGCGGGCCTGCGGGCCCTGCTCGCCCTCACCCTCCTCACCGGCGTCCTCTACCCCCTCGCCGTCACCGGCGCCGCCCAGGCGCTCCTGCCCGGCCGGGCGAACGGCTCCGAGGTGCGCGCCGACGGCCGCACCGCAGGCTCCGCGCTGATCGGCCAGTCGTACGACCTGCCGTCCGGCGGGACCGGGGAGGAAGCGCGGCCCGACCCGAGGTGGTTCCAGGGCCGCCCCCGGGAGGGCCTGGGCACCAACAGCCTCAACACCCGCTACGACCTCCTCGTCTCCGGCGCGAGCAACCTCGCCGCCGACAACCCCGTCCTCGTCCGGCGGGTCCGGGCCGCGCGGGCCGCCGTCGTCCGGGACAACTCCGTCCCCGGCCACCCGGTGGACCCCGCCGCCGTCCCCGCCGACGCCGTCACCTCCTCCGGCTCCGGCCTTGACCCCCACATCTCCCCGGCCTACGCCGCCCTCCAGGCCCCCCGGGTCGCCCTGCGCAACGACCTGCCTCTCGCGCGGGTGCGGGAACTCGTCGGCCGGCACACCGAGGGCCGCACCCTCGGGTTCATCGGCGAGCCCCGGGTCAACGTGCTCGCCCTGAACATCGCGCTGCGCGGGCTCGTGGCGGAGGCGGACCGATGACGACCGCCGCCCGCCCGCGGGCCACACCCCCGGCACCCCTCCCGGCCGCCTCCGCCGTGCCCGCCCCGCCCCCGCCGCCCGGCCGCGCACCGCAGGCGCCGCCCGTGCCCGCGACCCGCCTGCTGGTGGTGGAGGACGACGCCCGGCTGGCCCGCGCGCTGCTCCTCAACCTCCGGGCCCGCGACTACGAGGCCGACGCCGCGCCCGACGGGGCCACCGCGCTGCGCACCGCGCGGGTCCGGCGGCCCGACGTGGTCCTGCTGGACCTCGGCCTGACCGACATGGACGGCGTCGACGTCATCAGGGCGCTGCGCGGCTGGACCGGGGTGCCCGTCCTGGTGCTCTCCGCGCGGCACGCGTCCGGGGAGAAGGTCGCCGCGCTGGACGCCGGGGCGGACGACTACATCACCAAGCCCTTCAGCATGGACGAACTGCTGGCCCGGGTCAGGGCCGCCGTCCGCCGCACCGAGGGCGCCGCACCGGCGGCGGAGGTCTCCAGGGTCGAGACGGACACCTTCACCGTCGACCTGTCCGCCCGGCGGACCGTGCGCGACGGCCAGGAGGTGCGGCTGACCCCGACCGAGTGGCACCTGCTGGAGATCCTGGTGACCAGCCCCGGACGGCTGGTCACCCAGCGGCACCTGCTCCACGAGGTCTGGGGCACCTCCCAGCGCGGCCGGAGCAACTACCTGCGGGTCTACATGGCCCGGTTGCGGCGCAAACTGGAGGCCGACCCCTCCCACCCCCGGTACCTGATCACCGAGCCCGGCATGGGCTACCGCTTCGAGGGATGACCATGGCACGCGGCAGACTCCGGATCTACCTCGGCGCCGCGCCCGGCGTCGGCAAGACCTACGCCATGCTCTCCGAGGCGCACCGGCGCGTCGAGCGCGGCACCGACTGCGCCGTGGGGTTCGTCGAGCACCACGGACGGCCCCGCACCGAGCTGATGCTGAGCGGGCTGGAGCGGATCCCCCGCGTCCGGCTGGACCACCGCGGCGGCGCCTTCACGGAGATGGACCTGGACGCGGTGCTGGCCCGCCGCCCGGCGGTCGCCCTGGTCGACGAACTCGCGCACACCAACGTCCCCGGCTCGCGCAACGCCAAGCGCTGGCAGGACGTGGAGGAACTGCTCGCCGCGGGCATCGACGTGGTCTCCACCGTCAACATCCAGCACCTGGAGTCCCTCGGCGACGTCGTCGAGTCCATCACCGGGGTCCGCCAGCGCGAGACCGTGCCCGACGAGGTGGTCCGCCGCGCCGACCAGATCGAACTGGTCGACATGTCGCCCCAGGCGCTGCGCCGCCGCATGGCCCACGGCAACATCTACC
>NZ_WWGX01000061.1 GCF_009862265.1 Streptomyces sp. SID8352
CGCTGAGACGGCGTGGCGTGCTTGCGGGGCGCTGTCGCGTCCCGTGTCGCCGGGTCACTGGGAGCCGGGGCCGGGGTGGCCGGCGGTGGGACACCCGTTCCCCCCGGGCCGCCNGCTCGCTTCTTCCCCGTGCTGGAGCGGGCCGGGTCAAGGGTGGCCCGCAGGGCCATCGCCGCAGGCGACGCGCAGCGCCCTTGACGCGGCCCGTGGAAGCACGACCCTGGCAGGGAAGCGGGCGGCCCCCACGACCACCCCCCGAAGCCACCGGCCCGGTCAGCCGCCCTCCGCCCGCCTCCACCCCGTCAACCCGCTCGCCCAGCCCCCGCCACCCCGGCTACCGTGCCCGGCATGACGACCACGAACGACGGCACCGACACCCACCCCCGCTTCGCCGAAGCCCTCCGCGGACTGGGGCTCGGCGAACTGACCGGGCGGGTGCGGCGCTTCCCGGAGGCCACGCGGACCGCCGCCGAGGCCGCCGCCGCGATCGGCTGCGAGCTGAGCCAGATCTGCAAGTCCCTGATCTTCGCGGCGGACGGCGTCCCCGTCCTGGTCCTCATGGACGGCGCCTCCCGTGTCGACCTGGACCGGGTCCGCGAGGAGCTGGGCGCGGCCGAGGTCACGCGGGCCAGGGCCGAGACGGTGCGGGAGACCACGGGGTACGCCATCGGCGGCGTGCCCCCCTTCGGCCACCTGACCAGGACCCGCGTCCTGGCGGACCGCTCGCTGCTGGCGCACGACCTCGTGTGGGCCGCCGCCGGGACCCCGCACACCGTCTTCCCGATGTCACCCGGGGAACTGGTCACCCACGCGGGCGCCGACCTCGTGGATGTGCGCGAGCACACCGGGTGACCTCCGCGCCCGTCCCGGCCGGGCACCGCCCCGTGTGGGTGCGTGCGGCGGGCGACGGGCGCACCCTGGAAGCAGGAGTTGTGGAGGTGAAACGCCATGATGCACACCGCAGTGGGGTGGCATGTGGAGCTGGAGTTCACGGAGGACGACCGGCACACCCGGGCGGCGGCGATGGTCCGACTGCCCGACGGCACCGAGGTACGCGCGCACGGACGCGCCACGCGCCACACGGTCGACGCCAACCAGCCGAGAGTCGGCGAGGAGGTCGCCGCGGCACGGGCGTTGAACGAGTTGGCGATGACGCTGCTGACCAAGGCGCACGGTGAGATCGACGAGGCGTCGGGGAGGGTGTCCCACCCGATCCATGCCTGACCCGTGCCCGGTCCGCGTCCGGTCCGTGCCCGGTCCGCGTCGGCGCCACCCGGCCCCCGCGGTGCGTCTACCGTGCCGCGAGGGCCGCGCGCATCGCCCCGACCAGCGCCTGCGGACGTGGGTCCGCGGTCACCGACCTGCGGAAGCCGTTGGTGACATAACCGAAGGCGATGCCCGACTCCGGGTCGGCGAAGCCGAGGGAGCCGCCGCGGCCGGGGTGTCCGAAGGAACCGGGGCCGAGCAGCGGTGACGCGGCGCCGTGCAGCATGTAGCCGAGGCCGAAGCGGGTGGGGACGACCAGGACACGGTCCGGGCCCGTCGATTCCTCGGCGCGGGCGGCGGCCAGGGTCGCGGGGGTGAAGAGGCGGACGCCGTCGACCTCGCCGATGAGCGCCGCGTAGACGCGGGCCAGTCCGTCGGCCGTCGCCACGCCGTTCGCGGCCGGCTGGGCCACCGCCCGGTACGCGGGGTCGTTCTGGTCGGGGGCGGGGCTGATCGCGGCGAAGGCCCGGCGGGTGAGGGACTCCGGGTCCTTGTAGGCCGCGCTGATGGACCGCTTGGGGCGCAGCCGCGGACCGGCGGCCGGTGCAGGGTCGTCCGGGAGGTCGCCGACGCGGCCCGCCCGGCCCGCCGCCTCCTCCGCGGGCGGCAGCCCCAGCCACAGACCGAGGCCCAGGGGCCGGGCGATCTCGGCGGCGGCCCACGCGCCGGTCCCGGTGCCGCCGGTGACGCGGCGGACCAGGCCGTCGACCAGCCAGCCGTACGTCAGGGCGTGGTACCCGTGGTCGGTGCCCGGCTCCCAGGCGGGGGCCTGGGCGGCGACGGCCTCGGGACCGCGCAGCGGGTCGAGGGACTCCTCGGGGGTGAGGGGGGTGTCGAGGACGGGGAGTCCGGCCCGGTGGCCGAGGATGTGCCGGACCAGCAGGCGTTCCTTGCCGTGGGCCTTGAACTCGGGCCAGTGGGCGCCGACGGGTGCGTCGAGGTCGAGTTCCCCGCGCTGGTGCAGCAGCAGCGCGACGGCCGCGGTGACCCCCTTGGAGACGGAGCGCACCACCTGTGCGGTGCCCCGCCGCCAGGGCTCGGTGCCGTCGACGTCCCTGGTGCCGGCCCACAGGTCGACGACCCGGTGTCCGTCGCGGTAGACGGTGACCGCCGCTCCCCGGTCGCCCAGCGCGGTGAAGTTCCGGGCGAACGCCTCCCGGACCGGCTCGAAGCCGTCGGCGACCGTGCCGTGCACGTCCACCGTCCTGTCGGTGCCCACCCTCGTACGCCTCTCCTCGGATCCCCGCCTGCGACAGTGGGTGCAACAACCGCCCCGTGCGGGGGATTCCTCATGCCCGGGTGGCCGCCGGCCGCGGGTCGAAGCCGAAGGGGAGTTCCAGGCGGTGCGCGCGCATCAGCTCCGCGTCGGAGAGGAGGTCGCCGGTGGGGCCGTCGGCGGCGATGACGCCGTCGCTGAGGACCAGGGCGCGGGGGCACAGCTCCAGGGCGTAGGGCAGGTCGTGGGTGACCATCAGGACGGTGACGTCGAGGGAGCGGAGGATGTCGGCCAGTTCGCGGCGGGAGGCGGGGTCGAGGTTGGAGGAGGGCTCGTCGAGGACGAGGATCTCCGGTTCCATGGCGAGGACCGTGGCCACGGCGACCCGGCGGCGCTGTCCGAAGGAGAGGTGGTGCGGGGGCCGGTCCTTGAAGCCGTCCATGCCGACGAGGGCGAGGGCCCGGTCGACGCGTTCCTCCAGCGCGGCGCCCCGGAGCCCGGCGGCGGCCGGGCCGAAGGCGACGTCCTCGCGCACGGTCGGCATGAACAACTGGTCGTCGGGGTCCTGGAAGACGATGCCGACCCGGCGCCGGATCTCCGCCATGTCCCGTCGGCCGACCGGCAGTCCGGCGACGGTGACGGTGCCGGCCCCGGCGGTGAGGATGCCGTTGAGGTGGAGCACGAGGGTGGTCTTGCCGGCGCCGTTGGGGCCGAGCAGGGCGACGCGTTCGCCGCGGCCGACGCGGAAGTCCACGCCGAAGAGGGCCTGGTGGCCGTCGGGGTAGGCGAAGGCGAGGCCGGAGACCTCCAGGGAGTCGGGGGCGTCCGGCGGATCGGTCAGGGGTTCGGTCACAGGGTCCATCCCAGCAGACGTACGGCCAGGGCCGCGCCCGGCAGGGCCATGGCGTACGACCACTGGGCGCGGGAGGCGGTCACTTCGTCGATCACCGGCATGGCACCGGTGTAGCCGCGGCTGACCATGGCCAGGTGGACGCGCTCGCCGCGTTCGTAGGAGCGGATGAACAGGGCCCCGGCGGACTGTGCGAGGACGCCCCAGTGGCGGACGCCCCGGGCCTCGAAGCCGCGGGACTCGCGGGCGATCCGCATCCGGCGCATCTCGTCCGTGATCAGGTCGCCGTAGCGGATCATGAAGGAGGCGATCTGCACCAGCAGGGACGGCAGCCGCAGGCGCTGCAGGCCGAGCAGGAGTCCGCGCAGTTCGGTGGTGGCGGCGAGGAGCACGGAGGCGGCGACGCCCAGGGTGCCCTTGGCGAGGACGTTCCAGGCGCCCCAGAGGCCGTTGACGCTGAGGGAGAGGCCGAGGACCTCGGTGCGCTCGCCCTGGGCGACGAACGGCATGAGGACGGCGAACGCGACGAACGGGATCTCGATCAGCAGCCGGGTGAGGAGGAAGCCGGGCGGGACGCGGGCCGCCGCGGCCGCCGACGCGACCAGGAGGGCGTACAGGCCGAAGGCCCACATGGCCTCGCGCGGGGTGGAGACCACGACGACGACGAAGGCGAACGCGGCCGTGAGCTTGGTGTGCGGGGGCAGCCGGTGCACCCGGGAGTGCCCGTGCCGGTAGAGCCCGTGCGCGTGCCCGGCCCCCATCTCAGTCGCCCGCGGTGCCGGTGGGGGCGGCCGCGGTGGTGCCCGCCGGTGAGGTGTCGGCCGCGCGGCGCCGGCGCACGGACCAGAAGACGGCGGTGCCCGCGACGACGGTGGCGCCGACGCCGATGATCCCGGCGAGGCCGCCGGAGACGCGGGCGTCGGCGATGTCCTTGACACCGTAGTCCGCGAGCGGGGAGCCGGCGGTGGCGTGCTCCCGGGTCTTCTCGTCGATGCCCTTGTCGGCGGCGACCTTCTCCAGCCCGTCGGGGCTGGCGGAGGCGTAGAAGCTGACGAAGCCGGCGAGCACCAGGGAGGTGACGACGCCGGCGATCCAGAGGGGGCGGTGCGATCCGGCGGGGGCGGCCGGGGCGGGCGCGGCCTCCCGGGCGTCGACGAGTTCCCCGCCGACCCGCAGTCGCAGGCGCCGGCGGAGCCCGCGGGCCCCGTGCACCAGGTCCGGGCGGACGGCGAGCACGGCGCCGACGGTCAGGGCGGTGATGGCGGCCTCGCCGATGCCGATCAGGAGGTGCACGCCGATCATCGCGGTGGCGACCCTGCCGATGGCGACGTCGGTGGTGCCGCCGATCCAGTACAGGAGGGTGAAGGCCGCGGCGGCGGCCGGGACGGAGAGCAGCGCGGCGGCGAAGGAGGCGGCGGTGACCGACCGGCGGGTCCGCGGCAGCACCGCCACCAGGCCCCGGAAGAGGACGTGGGCGACGACGGTGGTGACGACCGCCATGACGCTGATGTTGACGCCGAGCGCGGTCAGGCCGCCGTCGGCGAAGAGGAGGCCCTGCATCAGCAGGACGACGGAGACGCACAGGACCCCGGTGAAGGGCCCGACGAGGATCGCGGCGAGCGCGCCGCCGAGCAGATGCCCGCTGGTGCCCGCGGCGACCGGGAAGTTGAGCATCTGCACCGCGAAGATGAACGCCGCGACCAGGCCCGCGAGGGGCGCGGTCCGCTCGTCCAGTTCGCGCCGCGCGCCGCGCAGGCTGACGGCGACGGCGACGGCGGCGACCGCTCCGGTCGCGGCGGACGTCGGGGCGTCGATGAATCCGTCAGGTACATGCACAGTCCGCATCGTGGTCTTCTTGCGAAGGCTGCGCAAGAGCGAGTGCTTGGTTATCTCATGAATGAGATAACAGGTGCCCGGAATGTGTAGCCCCGGAAATGGGGGACACCCTGGAGTGCCAGGGGGCGGAACGCAGGGCTTCCGCACCGGTGGCAGAGCGTAAGGGGCGATCCGATGTCCGTAGTCGAGCAGTACGCGCGGGCCCGTGTCCTCACGGACGCCGACCTCCCCGGCGAGGACGGGGGCGGTTCCCTGCCGGTCGTCCTGCGCTACGACCCCGACGCCGACCCCCGCGCGGTGCGGATCGGTTTCCCCGGCCCCGCCCCCGGCCCGCGCGAGTGGACCTTCTCCCGGTCGCTGCTGGAACGGGGCCTCAGGTCGCCCGCGGGCAGCGGCGACGTGCGGGTCTGGCCGTGCGGGCGGGTGCAGGCCGTCATCGAACTGCACTCCGCGCAGGGCACGTCGGTGGTCCAGGTCGAGAGCAGGGCCCTGACCCGCTTCCTGCGCCGCACCTACCGGGCCGCGGCGGCCGGGCCGGTGCCCGGAGCGGGCGCGGCCGGTCCGGCGCGCGGCGGGACCGTCGCGCACGGGGGCGGAGGCTGACCCTCCCCGTGGCGCGTTGTCGTCCCTGCCCGCCCGGGGCCGTTGACCGGGTGAGTGGTGGGGCGGTTTGCTCTGCTGCGCGCGGCGGGCGCCCGGGTCCGGGCGGGCCGCGACGGCGCGCGTCAGGGCGGACCAAGGGGAGGACGGCCATGGCCGGTGCGGCGTTACGGGGGACGGACGGGGACGCGGGCGGCGGGCGGGCGCGGGCCCGGCGGGCGGTGCGCGGCGGCGGGGTGCTGGCGGCGGCGGTCCTGGTGGGCGCGGTGACGGTGCTGCCCGCGGCGGCCGATCCGGGGGCGGCCGCGGTGGCGGCGGAGGGCGTGGCGACGGTGCCGGGGATCACCCAGCGGGTGTCCTACGGGCCGGGCGGCAGCCCGCTCGACGCCCCGTCGCGGGGCGGCGGCGTGAGCCGGGACGGAAGATTCGCGCTGTTCTTCTCGGCGGCGGCCGGCCTGGTGCCCGGGGACACCAACGGCATCGAGGACGGGTTCGTGCGGGACACCTGGACCGGGCGCGTCCAGCGGGTCACCCTCGGGGACCGCGGCAGGCAGCTCACCGCCGACGGCTTCGGCAGCGCCTCGCTCAGCGCCGACGGACGCTACGTCGCCTTCGACTCGGCCGAGCCGGGCCTGGTGGACGAGGACACGGACGACCGGAGCGACATCTTCGTGTTCGACCGGCTCACCGGCCGCACCGTACGGGCCACCTCGGGCCCCGAGGGCGGCGGGTCCGACCCGGCGATCAGCGGGGACGGCCGCTACGTCGCCTACTCCTCCGCCCGCAGGCTGCCGGAGATGCCGGGGGGCGAGAAGGCCCGCCAGCACATCTTCGTCCTCGACCGCACGACCGGCGTCACCCGCCTGGCCAGCCGCGGCGCGGACGGATCGGTCGGCAGCCAGCCCTCCCGGGCGGCCTCCATCAGCGACGACGGGCAGCGCGTCGCCTTCGTCTCCCGGGCCACCAACCTCGTGGGCGGCGAGGAGGAGGAGCCCGAGGACGGCACCGGGGAGGAGGTCGGCGGGGACGGCGGGCCCTCCATCCTCAAGCCGCGGCTGTACCCCTTGTTCGTCTACGACCTGCGCACCGACCGGGTCGTGGGCGGAAGCGTCGGACCGGAACGGCTCCTCGGGGTGTCCGACGGCCGGATCACGCCGGACGGACGGCACGTCGCCTTCATCGGCTGGGACATCGACCGGCGGCCCGAGGCACCCTCCGGCGGCCTGCTCCCGCACCGCTACATCGCCTACGTCCACGACCTGCGGTCCGGGCGGACCACCCAGGTGGGCCTGACCGCCGCCGGCGAGGACGGCAACGGCCAGGACACCTGGATCACCACCAGCGGCGACGGCCGCTGGGTCTACTTCGGCTCCTCCTCGGACGGCCTGGTCCCCGGTGACACCGACCGGCGGTACGACCTCTTCCGCCACGACCTGCGCACCGGGCGCACCGGGATGCTCTTCGACCTCGACGGGGACGCGCGGAACGAGGTCGGCGCCGTCACCGGTGTCGACCGCCTCGGCACCACGCTGGTCGTCACGGGGCCGGACGGCGCCTTCGGTCACCCCGGGGACACCAACGGGTACGACGACGTGTTCGTGCGCCGCGTGCTCCCCTGGTGACCCCCGGGCCGCCCGCCCCGCGCGGGCGGCCCGGCGCGTCAGCCGCCGGCCCGCAGCACGTCCGCCACGATCGGGCCGGCCGCGTCGCCGCCGTGGCCGCCGCCCTCGGTCATGGCCGCCGCCGCGACGTCGTTGCGGAAGCCGGTGAACCAGCTGTTGGCGACGGACTGCCCGTCGACCTCCGCCGATCCGGTCTTGGCGCCGATGTCGCCGCCGAGCCCGGCCATCGCCCGCTGGGCGGTGCCCTGGGTGGCGGTCAGCCGCATCATCTCCTTGAGCTGGGCCGCGGTCCCCGGCGGCAGCCCCTGCGCGGTGGCCCGCGGCCGGTCGTCCAGACCGTCCGGGACCAGATGGGGCTGGCGGAAGGCGCCGGTGATCGCGGTCGCCGTCACGGACGCCATGTTCAGCGGGTTCATCTGCACCTGGCCCTGCCCGATGGCGCCCGCCGCCCGGTCCGGGCCCCCGGCCACGGGCACCGTGCCGTCGGCGGAGACGATGCCCGTCCGCCAGTCCTTGCCCAGCCCGAACCGGTCCTCGGCCTCCCGGGCCAGCGAGGCGTCGGTGAGCGGCTCCTCGTCGACGAGCTTGATGAAGCCCGTGTTGCAGGAGCGCAGGAAGGTGTTGGCGAGGGTGGCGCTCTCGTTGGGCTCCATGCCCCGCAGGTTGTGGAAGGTCTGGCCCTGCCACACGGCCTCCGCGGGACAGGGCGCCGGGCCGTTCATCGAGGTCACGCCGTTGTCGATGAGCATGGCCGCGGTGACGATCTTCATGGTGGAGCCGGGGGCCACCTTGCCCTGGAAGGCCGCGTCGAAGCCGTCCGCCCGGTTGTTCGCGACGGCCAGCACCTCGCCGGTGCTCGGCTTCACCGCCACCACCGAGGACTCGCCGAACCGTTGGACCGCCCGCTCCGCCGCCGCCTGCACCGGGGCGCTGAGCGTGGTGCGCAGCCTGCCGGGGCGGCCCTCGGACAGCACCAGCAGCGGGGTGTCGGCGGTGTCCTCGGCGGCGTGCCGGACGGCCAGCTCGACGCCCGGGGTGCCGCCGGTCTTCTCACCGTAGCGCTCGCGCAGGGTGTCCAGGACGGGGCCGAGGGACGGGTACTCCTTCCGCGTCAGCACGGTGCCGTCGCGGTCGACCGCCTCGATCCGCGGGGCGGCGGACTCCCCGGTCACCAGGGTGTCGCCGTCCCGCAGCTCCGGATGGACGACGGACGGGCTCCAGTCCACCAGGGCCCGCCCGTCCTCCGCCCCGCGCACCACCCGCAGTTCGCCGCGGTAGGCCAGCGCCTTGGACTTCCCGTCGTGCGACACCGTCGCGCGCACCGAGAACGGCACGGTCGTCCCGGCCGGGGTGCCGGGCGTGATCCGGGCGGTGATCCCGGCCTCCCCGGCGTAGGACGCCAGCAGGTCGCCGGCGGCACCCATGTCGGTCGTGTAGGAGGCCGCCGTGGGGGCGTCGCCCTCCGCCCAGGCCGTGAGGAACTTCCGTGAGGTCTCCGCCACCTCGTCGGCGTCCGGCGGCCCGGTCCTCCGCTCCGGCGCGGCCGGTGACGAGGCGCGTGTGCCCTCGGTCAGCGCCGAGGCGATGTTGTAGACGCCGTAGCCGCAGCCGCCCACCATCACGGCGAACACGCCGCCGATGACGCCGAGCTTGACCCCCCTGCTCATGGTGAGCCCCCTCCCCGTGGTCCCCGTTGCTCCCGCCCGCGCTCTTGAACGCGTTCAGAAGTAGATGTGCGGTGCAGCCTATGCGGGGAGGGTGGCCGGAGGTACGGATGTGCCCGGATGTTGGCCGAATGGAGACCGGCCCCGTCCGGCCCCGCAACCGGGACCGGACGGGGCCGGGAGGACCGGGAGAGGCCCTAGACCCAGGTGTCCAGCCACATGCGGGCGCGCCAGTCGTCCATGGGGATGGTGGTGCCGGTGTAGAGGGGCCAGAAGTAGATGAAGTTCCAGGCGATCAGCAGCACCAGCACACCCGCCGCGGTCGCCCCCGCCGTGCGGCGGGTCTCGCCGGAGCCGGGCCGGCCCACCACCGCCCCCAGCATCATCGCCACCGCCAGGCACAGGAACGGCAGGAAGACCACGGCGTAGAACAGGAAGATCGTCCGCTCCTGGTAGAGGAACCAGGGCAGGTAGCCGGCGAGCAGCCCGCAGGCGATCGCCCCGGCCCGCCAGTCCCGGCGGAACAGCCACCGCCAGAGGACGTACAGCAGCGCGAAGCAGCCCGCCCACCACAGCAGCGGGGTGCCGAGGGCCAGCACCTCGCGGGCGCACTTGTCGCCCACGGCCGCCGTGCAGCCCCGGGTGCCGGGCACCGGCGACTCATAGAAGTAGGAGACCGGGCGGCCCAGGACGATCCAGCTCCACGGGCTGGACTGGTAGGTGTGCGGCGACGTGAGGTGGGTGTGGAACTCGTACACCTGCGACTCGTAGTGCCACAGGCTGCGCAGCCAGTCGGGGAACAGCCAGCTCCAGGAGCTGCCCCGGCCGTCGTTCGCCGCCCAGTTGCGGTAGTAGCCGCCGGTGCCGTCGGACGGGGAGAGGATCCAGCCCAGCCAGGACAGGACGTAGGTGGCGACGGCCACCGGCACGGTCGCCAGGAACGCCCACCCCAGGTCGTACCGGAGCACCGCCCGGCGCGGGTGGCGGGCGCCGGCGACCCGGCGCGTGCCCACGTCCCAGAGGACCGCCATCACACAGAACGCCGCCAGGATGTACAGGCCGTTCCACTTGGTGCCGATGGCCAGGCCCAGCATCAGCCCCGCCGCCCAGCGCCACGGCCGCGGGCCCAGCCGGGCCGTCCCGGCGGTCTCCGCGTCCGGGCGGACCCGCCCGTCGCCGTCCACGGGCAGCGCGGCGGCCATTCTGGCGCGGGCCCGGTCGCGGTCGACGACCAGGCAGCCGAAGGCGGCCAGCACGAAGAACATCAGCACGCTGTCCAGCAGCGCGGTGCGGCTCATCACGAAGTGCAGCCCGTCCAGCGCCATCAGCGCGCCCGCCAGGCAGCCCAGGAGCGTCGAGCGGAACAGCCGCCGCCCGATCCGGCACAGCAGCAGCACCGAGAGGGTGCCGAGCAGCGCGGTCATGAACCGCCAGCCGAACGGGTCGAAGCCGAACATCAGCTCGCCCAGCCCGATGACGTACTTCCCGACCGGCGGGTGCACCACGTACGCGGCGTCCGTGGGGATGGGGACGTCGCCGCCGGACTGGAGGACCAGATCGTTGGCGTTCTTGTCCCAGTTGACCTCGAAACCGCGGTGGACCAGCGCCCACGCGTCCTTCGCGTAGTACGTCTCGTCGAATATCACCGCCTTCGGGCTGCCCAGGTTCCAGAACCGGAGCACGCCCGCCATCAGCGTCACCAGCAGCGGCCCGCCCCAGGCGGACCAGCGCAGGATCCGCTCCGCGAAGTGCGCAGGCACCCCGAGGAAGGCCCACAGCCGGGGGGCGGGACGGGCGTACGGCGGCACCAGCCGGTCGCGCACGTCGTCCGCGGGCCGCCCCGCCGTGTAGCCGAATCCGCGCAGCCGTTGCCCCCAGGTGGGCGCCTGGTCGCGCGGGGCCTGGTCCTGCCGGTTGTCCGTGGACGCGGTACTGGTCACCGCGCCATCGTAGGGAACCGTTCTGTGCGCGTCCCGCGCATGGCCCCTACCGGTCCGGTTGCGTCCCGGTCCGTCCGCCCCTGGGAGGATGGGAGGGTGACTGGAACCCTTGTACTGGCGGGCACCCCCATCGGCGACGTCCGGGACGCCCCGCCCCGGCTCGCGGAGGAACTGGCCGGCGCCGACGTGGTCGCCGCCGAGGACACCCGGCGGCTGCGCCGCCTCACCCAGGCGCTCGGCGTCACCCCGCGGGGCCGGGTGGTGTCGTACTTCGAGGGCAACGAGTCCGCCCGGACCCCGGAGCTGGTCGAGGAACTGGCCGGCGGGGCGCGGGTGCTGCTGGTCACCGACGCGGGGATGCCGTCGGTGTCCGACCCGGGCTACCGGCTGGTCGCCGCCGCCGTCGAGCGGGACGTGCGGGTCACCGCCGTGCCCGGCCCGTCGGCGGTGCTCACCGCGCTGGCCCTGTCGGGACTGCCGGTCGACCGGTTCTGCTTCGAGGGGTTCCTGCCCCGCAAGGCGGGCGAGCGGCTGTCCCGGCTGCGCGAGGTCGCCGGGGAGCGCCGGACCCTCGTCTACTTCGAGGCCCCGCACCGCCTCGACGACACCCTCGCCGCGATGGCCGAGGTGTTCGGCGCCCAGCGGCGGGCGGCCGTCTGCCGGGAGCTGACCAAGACGTACGAGGAGGTCCGGCGCGGGGGGCTGGGCGAGCTGGCGGCCTGGGCCGCGGAGGGGGTGCGCGGCGAGATCACCGTCGTCGTCGACGGCGCCCCGCAGGCGGTGCCCGGGGACGTGGGCCCCGAGGAACTGGTGCGCAGGGTACGGGTGCGCGAGGAGGCGGGGGAGCGGCGCAAGGAGGCCATCGCCGCCGTGGCCGCCGAGGCGGGGCTGCCCAAGCGGGAGGTGTTCGACGCGGTGGTGGCCGCGAAGCACTCCGGCGCGTGAGCCGTCGGTCCCCCGGACCATGGGCGGGCAAACGCGCCCGCCCGCAGGGTAAAGAGCGGACCGGGCCGGGGGCGGATTCGGCAAGGCCGGACCAAAACAGGCCCAATACTCGGCAGAAAACGTGCTTTCGCCCCGGCCGAGGAGTCCACTGGAAGGAGGAAGGGGACGCCTCCCCGCGCCCCTTCCGCCCTCGTCCAGCGGACATCGGGAGCCGGCATGAGTGAGGCCATCCGTTCGACCGGCCCGGAGGACGGCGGCACGGCCGTCGTCCACGAGTCGTATTCCTTCGCCTGTATGCGCTGCGGGTACGGCTGGGAGCAGTCGTACGAGATCGAGCACTACCGGGGCGCCGACGGCCGTGCCCTCGTGCGCTACGTGGCCGACGGGCTGCCGGTGCCGTCGCCGCTGACCCGGCCCACCTGCCCGAGCTGCGACCACCACGTCGTACGGATCATGGGCGCGGGGCGGGTCGCCTCCGTCCGCGGCACTCCGCACGGGGTGCACCGGGTGCCGTCGGCCGGGCCGGTCGAGGTGCCCGGGGTCCCCGAGGCGGCGGACCGGCGCCCGGACCGCGGGGTCCGGCACTGGCACCTGTCCGATCTGCTGCGGGTCCTCCATCTGCGGCACCGGGTGGGCTGAGCCAACGGGTCTTCCGAAAGCGTGAACACTTCGGCCGTGAGTGTTCACGCTTTCGGAAACCTGCCCCTGCCCCCTGCCCCTCGCTCCGCCCCGCGCCCCGTCCCCGGCCCGGCGGCCTTCCGTAGGATCGGCGCATGTCTTCGAACGCCTCCGGCCGGTCCGGCAGGAACGAGCCACCGCCGCCGCCCGTCCCCCTGCGGGTACCGGTCGCGGACTCCCACACCCACCTCGACATGCAGGAGGGCACCGTCGAGGACGCCCTCGCCAGGGCCGCCTCCGTCGGGGTCACCACCGTCGTGCAGGTCGGCTGCGACCTCGCCGGATCGCGCTGGGCGGCCGAGACGGCGGCGGCGCACGACGCCGTCCACGCCGCCGTCGCCCTGCACCCCAACGAGGCGCCGCGCATCGTGCACGGAGACCCCGACGGCTGGTCGCGCCAGGGGGCCAGGACCCCGGGCGGCGACGCGGCCCTGGACGAGGCGCTCGCCGGGATCGACCGGCTGGCCGCGCTGCCCCACGTCAAGGGCGTCGGCGAGACCGGCCTCGACCGCTTCCGCACCGGACCGGAGGGCATGCGGGCGCAGGAGCGGTCCTTCCGGGCCCACATCGAGATCGCCAAGCGGCACGGCAAGACCCTCGTCATCCACGACCGCGACGCCCATGCCGACGTGCTGCGCGTCCTCGGTGAGGAGGGGGCCCCCGAGCGCACCGTCTTCCACTGCTACTCCGGCGACGCGGCCATGGCCGAGGTGTGCGCCCGCGCCGGGTACTACCTCTCCTTCGCGGGCAACGTCACCTTCAAGAACGCCCAGAGCCTCCGCGACGCCCTCGCGGTCGCGCCGCTGGACCGGGTCCTGGTCGAGACCGACGCGCCGTTCCTGACCCCGGCGCCGTACCGGGGGCGGCCGAACGCCCCCTACCTGGTGCCCGTGACGGTCCGGGCGATGGCCGCCGTCCGGGGCATCGGGGAGGACGAGATGGCCACCGCCCTCGCGGCGAACACGGCCCGCGCCTTCGACTACTGACGGCGCCGGGGGCGGCGGGGCGCCGGCGGGGGACGAGGGCGACGGGGGCCCGGCGGCCCCGGATACCCTTGCGGAGTGAGTAGCCCCGCCCCCCAAGACGCCCTGCTGGGCCCCGCCGACATCCGTGAACTCGCGGACGCGCTCGGTGTGCGCCCCACCAAGCAGCGCGGCCAGAACTTCGTGATCGACGCGAACACGGTCCGCCGGATCGTCCGCACCGCCGAGGTGCGCCCCGACGACGTGGTGGTCGAGGTGGGACCCGGGCTCGGCTCGCTCACCCTGGCCCTGCTGGAGGCGGCCGACCGGGTCACCGCCGTCGAGATCGACGACGTCCTGGCCGCCGCCCTGCCCGCCACCGTCGCCGCCCGCATGCCCGCGCGCGCCGACCGCTTCACCCTCGTCCACTCCGACGCGATGCGGGTGACCGGGCTGCCGGGCCCCGCCCCGACCGCGCTGGTCGCGAACCTCCCGTACAACGTCGCCGTACCGGTGCTGCTGCACATGCTCGAAACCTTCCCGAGCATCGAACGCACCCTCGTGATGGTGCAGGCCGAGGTGGCCGACCGGCTCGCCGCCGGTCCCGGCTCCCGGGTGTACGGGGTGCCCTCCGTGAAGGCCGGCTGGTACGCCGAGGTCAAGCGGGCCGGTGCCATCGGCCGCAACGTCTTCTGGCCCGCGCCCAACGTGGACAGCGGCCTCGTCTCCCTCGTCCGGCGGACCGCGCCGCCGGCGACCACCGCCTCGCGGCGCGAGGTCTTCGCCGTCGTCGACGCCGCCTTCGCCCAGCGCCGCAAGACCCTGCGGGCCGCCCTCGCCGGGTGGGCCGGATCGGCGGCGGCGGCCGAGGCCGCCCTCGTCGCGGCCGGAGTGTCGCCGCAGGCGCGTGGCGAGGCGCTCACCGTGGAAGAGTTCGCGCGTATCGCCGAACACAAGGAGTGACAGACACGTGAGAGCCACGGTCCGCGTCCCCGCCAAGGTCAACGTCCAGCTCGCCGTCGGCGCCGCCCGCCCCGACGGCTACCACGACCTGGCCAACGTCTTCCTCGCGGTCTCCCTCTACGACGAGGTCACCGCCGCCCCGGCCGCCGGGCTCCGGGTCACCTGCGAGGGCCCCGACGCCGACCGGGTCCCGTTGGACCGCACCAACCTCGCGGCGCGCGCCGCCCTGGCCCTGGCCGAGCGCCACGGCCGCGCCCCCGATGTGCACCTGCACATCGTCAAGGACATTCCCGTCGCCGGGGGCATGGCGGGCGGCAGCGCGGACGGCGCCGCCGCGCTGCTGGCCTGCGACGCCCTCTGGGGCACCGGTGCCTCCCGGGCGGAGCTGCTGGAGATCTGCGCCGACCTGGGCAGCGACGTGCCGTTCAGCCTGGTCGGCGGCGCGGCGCTGGGCACCGGGCGGGGCGAGCGGCTGACGGAGCTGGAGGTGGGCGGCGACTTCCACTGGGTCTTCGCCCTGGCCGGGCGCGGGCTGTCGACCCCGGCGGTGTACCGGGAGTTCGACCGGCTGGCCGAGGGCCGGGAGATCCCCGTGCCCGCCGCCGACCGGCCGGTCCTGGACGCGCTGGCCAAGGGGGACCCGGCGGGTCTCGCCGTCGCCCTCACCAACGACCTCCAGCCCGCGGCGCTGTCCCTCTTCCCGGAGCTGGCCGACACCCTCGCGGCGGGCAGGGCGGCGGGCGCGCTCGCCGCCCTCGTCTCCGGCTCGGGACCCACCACGGCGTTCCTGGCCACCGACGCCCGCTCCGCCTCCGACATCGCCGGCGTCCTGCGCGCCTCCGGCACCTGCCGCGACGTCCGCACCGCCACCTCCCCGGCCGAGGGGGCGACCCTCCTCTGACCGGGGCGCCCGGCGCGGGCGCCGCCGACGGGGGCGACGGCCGTCCGCCGCGCCGGGCGGTCGCCCGGAGGGCCTACGCTGGAACGCTGAGCGATCCCCCAGGCAGGAGAGAAATGGCCGTCAATCTGGTCAATGTCGAGAACATCAGCAAGGTGTACGGCACCCGTGCGCTGCTGGACGGTGTGTCGCTCGGCGTGTCCGAGGGGGACCGGATCGGAGTCGTCGGGCGCAACGGCGACGGCAAGACCACCATGATCCGGACGCTGGCCAGACTGGAGGAGCCGGACACCGGACGGGTCACCCACTCCGGCGGGCTGCGGCTCGGGGTGCTCACCCAGCACGACTCGCTGGACCCGGCGGCCACCGTCCGCCACGAGGTGATCGGTGATCTCGCCGACCACGAGTGGGCGGGCAACGCCAAGATCCGGGACGTGCTGACGGGGCTGTTCGGCGGGCTGGACCTGCCCGGCTTCCCGCAGGGCCTGGACACCGTCATCGGGCCGCTCTCCGGCGGTGAGCGGCGCCGCATCGCGCTGGCCAAGCTGCTCATCGAGGAGCAGGACCTGATCGTCCTCGACGAGCCCACCAACCACCTCGACGTCGAGGGCATCTCCTGGCTGGCCCAGCACCTGCGCGAGCGTCGCTCCGCCCTGGTCTGCGTCACCCACGACCGCTGGTTCCTCGACCAGGTCTGCACCCGGATGTGGGACGTCCAGCGCGGCACCGTCCACGAGTACGAGGGCGGCTACTCCGACTACGTGTTCGCCCGCGCCGAGCGCGAGCGGATCGCCGCGACGGAGGAGGCCAAGCGGCAGAACCTGATCCGCAAGGAGCTGGCCTGGCTGCGGCGCGGCGCCCCCGCCCGCACCTCCAAGCCCCGCTTCCGCGTCGAGGCGGCCAACGAGCTGATCGCGGACGTGCCCCCGCCCCGGGACAGCGGCGAGCTGATGAAGTTCGCCTCCTCCCGGCTCGGCAGGACCGTCTTCGACCTGGAGGACGTGACCGTCCAGGCCGGTCCCAAGGTGCTGATCGAGCACCTCACCTGGCAGCTCGGCCCCGGCGATCGCATCGGCCTGGTCGGGGTGAACGGCGCCGGGAAGACCTCCCTGCTGCGGGCCCTGGCGGACGCCGCGTTCAGCGAGGGCGAGCGGCAGCCCGTCGCCGGGCGGGTGAAGGTCGGCCGGACCGTCAAACTCGCCTACCTCTCCCAGGAGGTGGCCGAACTCGATCCCTCCTGGCGGGTGCTGGAGGCCGTGCAGCAGGTCCGCGAGCGCGTCGACCTGGGCAAGGGGCGCGAGCTGACCGCCGGGCAGCTCTGCGAGACGTTCGGCTTCGGCAAGGAGAAGCAGTGGACGCCGGTCGGGGACCTCTCCGGCGGTGAGCGCCGCCGCCTCCAGCTGCTCCGGCTGCTGATGGACGAACCCAACGTGCTCTTCCTCGACGAGCCGACCAACGACCTCGACATCGAGACACTGACCCAGCTGGAGGACGTCCTCGACGGCTGGCCCGGTTCGATGATCGTCATCTCCCACGACCGGTTCTTCGTCGAGCGCACCACCGACCGGGTCTTCGCCCTGCTCGGCGACGGCGCCCTGCGGATGCTGCCGCGCGGCATCGACGAGTACCTGGAGCGCCGCCGCCGGATGGAGGAGGCCGCCGCCGCGAGCACCCCGGCCCCGGCCGCCGCCGCGGCCCCCGCGACGTCCGAGCGGAGCGCCGCCGACGTACGCGCGGCCAAGAAGGAACTGCAGCGGATCGAGCGCCAGTTGGACAAGGTCTCGGAGAAGGAGACCGCCCTGCACGCCCGTATCGCCGAGAACGCGACGGACTTCGCGAAGGTCGCGGGACTGGACGCCGAGCTGCGCGCGCTGGCCGGGCAGCGGGAGGAACTGGAGCTGCGCTGGCTGGAACTGGCCGAGGACGCCTGACCCGGCGGACGCCTCCCGCACACCCCCCGCGCGCCTCCCGCGCAGGGGGAGGGCGGGCGGCGTGAAGGCGGCGTGAAGACGCGTAACAGAGGCATCACGGGCCGGTCCGCCCTTGGGAACAGGGGCGGACGCGGCCCGCTGCGCGGTCCGGACCGGGTGATAGAAAGGCCGTCCGAGAACTGTCCGAACGACCGCCCGAAGAGGCTCCGGGGCCACGCGCACATCCCGGGACGTGGCGAAAAATCAGTGAACGAGGGGGGACGCGCTGATGAGCCAGCCGCCCAGTCAGCCGCCGCAGCCGGGGGGCTTCGGAGCACCGCAGGACCCGCCGCCCCCAGGCGGTTTCGGAGCGCCCCAGCCCCCGCCGGCCGGTGGCTTCGGGGCGCCGCAGCCCCCGCCGGCCGGTGGCTTCGGGGCGCCGCAGCCCCCGCCGGCCGGTGGTTTCGGGGCGCCGCAGGGCCCGCCGCCCGGAGGCGGTTTCGGGGCGCCGCAGGACCCGCCGCCCGGAGGCGGTTTCGGAGCGCCGCAGGACCCGCCGCCCCCGGGGGCCCCGCCCCCGTCGCCCCCGCAGCCCGGCTACGGCCACCCGCAGCAGCCCGGCCCCTACGGGCAGCCCGGCCCCTACGGGCAGCCGGGCCCGTACGGCGCCGGCCCCTACGGGCAGCCCGGCCCCTACGGGCAGCCGGGCCCGTACGGCGCCGGCCCCTACGGGCAGCAGCCGGGCCCGTACGGTCCGCCCGGACAGCCCCCGACCCAGCCCCAGTTCCCCGCCGGTCCGCCGCCCGGCGGCCCCGGCTCCCGCAACCCCTTCAGGGGCAGGCCCGTCCTGGCCGCCGTCGCGGGGGCCGCGGCCCTCCTGCTGATCGGCGGCGGCGTGTACGCGGTGGCCGCCGGGGGCGACGACGGCGGGAAGGAGCCCGTGGCCCGGCGGAGCGAGGCGCCCGAGCCCTCCGTGTCCGGCGGCAGCGCCCCCGTCCGGCCGGTGGACCCGGTCGACCCCGGCGACGGCAAGGGCGACGGCGGTGACGACCCCGAGGACCTCAACGAGGGCCGCAAGCCCGGCGAGGCCAAGGTGCTCTGGTACAAGGAGGCGCCCGACGCCCCCGGTTCCGGCGCCGACGCCGAGGGCATGTGGATCACCGGCGGGTCCGCGGTGAAGGCCGCGTACAAGCAGGTCGTCGCCTACGACGTCGACGGCGGCAGGCCCAGTTGGGAGCCGGTCGTCTTCCCGCAGAAGATCTGCGCGACGACCCCCGTGAAGAGCGCCGACGACACCGTCGTCGTGGCGTACATGAGCGGCACCAGCGACCGCGCCAAGTGCAACCGGCTCCAGCAGATCGACCTCGCCACCGGCAAGAAGGGCTGGAAGGCCGAGGTCGCCGACGGCGAACTCTTCGACTCCGTCCTCTCCGTCGAGCTGAGCATCGCCGGGAACACCCTGATGGTCGGCCGCTCCCAGTCCGGCACCGCCTACGACGTGCGCACCGGCAAGCGGATCTACGACAAGAAGCGCTACGGCGACGCCTGCTTCCCCGCGGGCTTCGCCGGGGGCACCCGGCTGGTCCAGGTCGCCTCCTGCGGCGCGGGCGGCGCCAACGCCCACGACGAGGTGCAGGGTCTCGACCCGGGGACCGGCCGCGTCCTGTGGACCCACAAGTACGACAAGGGCTGGCGCGTCGCCCGGACCTACTCCGTCGACCCGCTGGTCGTCTACGCCACCAACGAGGACAAGAAGGCCTGGAACATCGCCTCCTTCTCCGACACCGGCGCCCTGCGCGCCCAGGTGTCGGTCGACGAGGACTTCGCCCCCGACTGCGGCTGGGCCATCCTCGAACGCGACCTCCAGGGCTGCTCGGGCGTCGCCGTCGCCGACGACACCCTGTTCCTGCCGACCAAGGCCGCCTCCGGGCCCAACGAGATCGTCGCCATCAGCCTCGCCACCGGTGGCGAGAAGTGGCGGGTGAAGTCCCCCACCGGCAAGTCCATGGTCCCCGTCAGGGCCGGGGACGGCGCGCTCGTCGCCTATGTCCAGCCGTCGTACGACGCGGGCGGCCAGATCGTCTCAATCCCCGTCGCCGGCACCTCCCACCGCCCCGCGAAGCTGCTCCAGAACCCGCAGGGCACCGCGTCCATCGAGAACGGTTTCTTCTCCAAGGAGATCGACTGGGTCGACGGCCGCTTCTACATCTCCACCACCCGTCTGACCGGCAACGACGAGTCGAGGGAGAAGCTGATGCTCGCCTACGGCAAGTGATCCCGCCGCCCGCGTCATCCGCCCGCGCCGTCCGCGCGCCCGCCCGTCCCCGCCGTCTTCCGCCCCACGAGGTACTCACGCCATGACCCAGCCGCCCCCGCCGCCCCACCAGCCGCCGCCGGGCGGTGGCTTCGGACCGCCCGAGGACCCGCCGCCGCAGCCGCCGTCCGCCCCGCAGGGCGGCACGCCCGACCTCGGCAAGGGACCGCAGCCGCAGCCCGGCCACGGCCATCCGCAGGCGCCGCCCGCCGGGCCGCCCGCTCCGCCCCCGGGCGCGCCGCAGCCCGGCTACGGCTATCCGCAGGCCCCGCAGCCGCCCCAGCCCGGCTACGGCTATCCGGGGCAGGCCCAGCCCGGCCCCTACGGGCAGCAGCCCGGCCCCTACGGCCAGCCCCAGCAGCCCTACGGGCAGCAGCCGGGGCCCTACGGCCAGCCGCAGCAGCCGTACGGGCAGCAGCAGCCGGGCCCCTACGGGCAGCCGCAGCAGCCCTACGGGCCGGGCACCGTGCCCATGCCCGCCCAGCCGGGCGGACCCGGCGGCGGCCGGAAGAAGCTCAACTCCCAGGTCGCGATCATCGTCGCGGCCGTCGCCGCCATCGCGCTGATCATCGGCGCCGGGGTCTGGTACGCGGGCTCCGGCAAGGACGACGACAAGCAGACCACCGCCGACGGCGGCAAGGGCGGCAAGGGCAAAGAGGGCGCCGAGCAGGACGGCGCCGACAAGGAGGGCAAGGGCGGCGCCGGGGAGACCGGCGGCAAGGGCGGCGACGGCGGCGCCTCCCCCGGCGGCAGCCGGGAGAAGGCGCCCGGGGACCCCGCCTCCCGGGTCCTCTTCCAGGTCCCGCAGCCCGCCGTGGGCAAGGACGACCGCAGCGTTGTCGTCGCCGGCTCCTGGCTCACCGACTCGGTCTACGCCAAGAGCGGCATCGCCGAGATCGTCGGCTACGACCCGGTCAAGGGCGGCAAGCTGTGGACGATCAAGCTGGACGGACCGGTCTGCGCCGCCTCCCGGCACGTCACGGCCGACGGCAGGACCGTCATCGCCCACCAGCCCGCCATGCCCACCAAGGCCGAGCCCTCGCACGGCTGCACCCAGGTCGCCGTGATCGACCTCGCCGCGGGCAAGAAGGTCTGGACGAAGACCGGCACCGCCGGTGACCGGCCCATCTCCTTCAACAACGTCACCCTCAGCGGGGAGACCGTCGCCGCGGGCAGCACCGAGGGCGGCGTCGCCTTCGACCTGGCCGACGGCACCGTCCGCTGGTCCCCCAAGCGGACCGACAGCTGCTACGACGCCGGATACGGCGGCGGCCCCAAGCTCGTCGCGGTCCGCAAGTGCGGCAGCTACGGGGCCCGCCAGCTCAACATCCAGACCATCGACCCGAAGACCGGCAAGGTGCTCTCCGAGTACCGGATGGCCAAGGGCATCGAGTACGCGGGCGTCGTCTCCACCGACCCGCTGGTCGTCGCCGCCGACGTCGGCGACTCCGCCAAGGACGGCAGCGGCATCTCCGACTTCTTCTCCATCGACAACAGCACGGGCGAGCTGCGCACCCGCATCTCCGCGCCGGGCAAGCAGTTCGCCGCGAGCTGCGACTCCATCACCAAGCCCGAGCAGTGCCAGGGACTCGCCGTCGGCAACGACCGGCTCTACATCCCGACCGAGGAGCACGAGGGCGGCGGCGAGGGCTACAGCCGGACCAACGAGGTCGTCGCCTTCGACCTCGGCACCGGCCGGCAGACCGGGCAGCGCGCCGACGCCGGCGAGAACTACCGGATCACCCCGCTGCGCATGGACGGCGGCAACGTGATCGCCTACAAGCGCCCGCCCTACGACAAGGGCGGCCAGGTCGTCAGCATCGACGGACAGACGTTCAAGCAGACCGTCCTGCTGGAGAACCCGGCGGCCGAGGGGGTCCGGGACGCCGAGGCCCGCATGTCCCCCCAGTACTCCGAGATCATCTACTCCCAGGGCCGCCTGTACATGTCGCAGGTGTTCGCGAGCGAGCTGATCAGCAAGAACCGCAAGGAGTACCTGGTGATCGCGTTCGGCCGGGGGGACTGACGGTCCCGTCCCGCGCCGCGGCCGCCGACGGCCCCGCCCCTCCTCCCGGGGGGCGGGGCCGTCGCCGTTGTGCCGGGGGTCCGGGGGCGGCGGCGGGGGGCCGGGAGGCGGTGGTCCGGTGCGTGGCGCGTTCGTTGTTCCCTCCGTGATCCGGCCGGACGTTCCGCGCGGTGCGGCGTTCTTGCCGGTAGGGGGAGCGCGGGGTGGGGCGAGCGTGTAGCTTCCCCGCATGGAGGACGGGGGCCGGGGCGGTGGCCCGGGGCGGCCGGGGGAGTGGGGGCGAGCTGTGGGAGTACGGCTGATGGTGGTCGACGACCACCGGCTGCTGGCCGAGGCGCTGGCGTCGGCGCTGAAGCTGCGGGGGCACCGGGTGCTCGCCGCGGCCGCGCCGACGGCGGGGGCGGCGGAGCTGGTGATCAGCCGGGCGCCGGAGGTGTGCGTACTGGGGACGGCCGTCCCGGCGGAGCCGGGGATCTTCGATCCCGTGGTGCGGATCAAGCGGGAGCGGCCCCAGGTGGCGGTGGTGGTGCTCGGGCCGGTGCCGAGTCCGCGCGGGATCGCGGCGGCCTTCGCGGCGGGGGCGTCGGGGTATGTGCGGCACGACGAGCGCATCGAGGGGGTGGAGCGGGCGATCGTCAAGGCGCGGGCCGGGGAGGCGGCGGTGGCGCCGGGGCTGTTGCAGGGGGCGTTCGGGGAGCTGCTGAACCCCGCCGCGCAACCGGACGACGAGGGGCAGCGGCTGCTGCGGCTGCTCACGCCGCGGGAGGTCGAGGTGCTGATGCGGGTGGCGGACGGGCAGGACACGCGGGTGATCGCGGCGGGGATGGGGATCGCGCCGTCGACGGCGCGGACGCATGTGCAGCGGGTGCTGATGAAGCTGGGGGTGGGGTCGCGGCTGGAGGCGGCCGCTCTGGCGGCGCGGACGGGGTTGCTGGACGCGGCCGGGGGGTGAGCGTGGGGGTGCCGGGCCGGGCCGGGCCGTGCCGTGCCGGGCCGTGCCGGGCCTGCGGGCGGGGCGCCGTGTCTGCGGTGCCGGTGGGTCGGTGGCGGTGATGGGGGTGCGGGGGTGCCTGCGGCCTGCCGTTGCTGTTTGCGGGGGGATGCTTGCGGGTGCGGGTGCGGGTGCGGGTGCGGGTGCGGGTGCGGGTGCGGGTGCGGGTGGGTTGTGGTTGTGCCTGCGGCGCATCTTTTGGTGGGTGGGGGTGTTTGTTGCGCCTTTGGTGTTTTGGGGTTGGGGCCGGGGCGGGGGTGGTCGTCCTCGGAACGGCGCGGAATGGGGTG
>NZ_WWGX01000062.1 GCF_009862265.1 Streptomyces sp. SID8352
AGCCGGTCAGGCTGAACCCGGAGACCTTGCTCCCGGCCCGCAGGCCGAGCGCCTTGTCCGCGGCGTTCACCGCCCGCTGGGCATCCGCCACCGCCCGTCGCGTCGCCGCCGTCGACTTCTTCGCCTGCTCGCGCAGGGCGTTGTTCAGCTCCGCCCAGGCGTCCTTGAGCCGACGCACGTCCTCGTCGTACCAGGACGACACCGTGGAGGTGGAGATCCGCGCGGCTGCCGAGGTGGTCGGCGCGTACCGGAAGTCACCGGCCCGGCCGCCGCTGGCGAACCGCTCGGCGTTCAGCGCGTCGAAGAGGCCGAGGCCGTAGCGGTCCACGGCTGATGCGCGGATGACGTACTCGCCGTCCGACAGCCAGGCCGGGATGCTGTCCGAGGTCGAGGTGCCCGGCCCGAAGACGGCGCCGCCGTCCGGGATGAGCTGGACGACTTCGCCGCCGGCGGCGTAGCGGCTGACCGGCCCGCCGGCCGCCTGCTTCCGCAGCATCGGCGGGACGTTGCTGCCCGACTGGACCTTCTTGTAGTACTCGGTGGTGTAGACCCCGATGCCGACGGTCTTGCCCCGCACGCCGTCGATCTTGGCCTGGGCCTCGCGGATCTTCCGCTTCAGGTCCTCGATCTCGGCCTTGATCTCCGCGGTCTTCGAGGACGGGGCCTTGGCCAGCCGCTCCTTCGCGTCGGCCAGCTTGGCCTTGAGGTCGTGGAGGTCGCCCTTCAGGTAGGCGGTCTTGTCGGGGGTCTTGAGGATCTGGTCGGCCAGGGCCTTGGCCTGCTCCCGGTTGAGGCCCATCTGCGTGGCCGACCGGATGAGCTGGTCACGGCCCCGCTCGTGGATGCGGGACACCTCGGCCCAGGACGCGCCGGACTCCCGCGCCGACGCGGCGGCTTCGTCGGTCTTGGCCGCGAGGTCGTTGAGCGCGGTCGCCGCGGCCCGCTGCTTCTCCGTGGTGAGGACCAGTTCCCCGCCCTGCACCTGCAGGACTCCGGCGTTGTCCCGTGCGGCCTTCGTCGCCGCGTCGACGGCGGCCTCGAAGCCGATCATCCCCGACAGGCCCTGGCGGTGGACGTCGTTGAGTGCCTGGATGCTCTGCCTGAGCCCGTCGGCGCTGGCCTTCTGCGCTTCGAGCTGGCGCTGCACCTCCTGCGCCTGGGCGCCGAAGGTGCCCATGGCCTCGGCCGCGAGCCGCTGTTCCATGGCCTGCCCGGCCAGCGCCTCCTTGTAGTCGTTGAGACGGCCGCGCAGTCCGTCCGTGGACTTGCCCTGGGCCTCCAGCTTGGCCATGACCATGTCCAGAGCAGCCGCGGCTTCCTTGGCCCGGCCCTGGGACACCAGCGAGGCGAGGGACTTGTCGATGTCGTCGATGGCGGCCTTGGCGTTCTTCACGTCGGTGGAGTCCGTGCCGAGGAACTCCGCCCAGCCCTGCAGGAACGACTCGAAACCCGAGCGGTCGTACAGGGTGTCCAGGGCCTTGGCCAGACCGCCGAGGTCCTGGCCGTAGACGCGCAGCGCCTCCCCGGACACCTTGCCCGAGTCGGCCAGGGTGAGCAGCGACGTGGACAGCTTGTCGGTGTCGGCCCGGGGCTTCTCGCTCTTGGACGAGAGCATGTCCAGCCCGATGAGCAGCAGCCCGATACCGGTACCCGCCATCGCCAGCTTCGCGCCGCGGGACAGTCCGCTGATCGCGGCGGTCACCCCGCCGATCGCGCCGGGCGCCCCGGCCGCGGAGGTCCGCAGCGCCATGACCTGCGTGCCGAGTGCGAGCAGCGCGGCCTTGGCGGCCGTGGTCCCCGCTGCGGCCAGCTTCACCGCCTTGATCGCGATGGCGAGTTGCACGACCGTGGTGATGGCCTCGGGCGGGACCGCGGCCGCGATCCCCGACAGGGCGTTGATCACGTCGAGCATGCCGACACCGACGTCGGCGCCGGCCTCCAGCACGTTGAGGAGGGCGTCCCCGATCTGCTCCAGGGTGTGCCAGGCGGCGGGCCCCTGCTCGCGGGCGTAGTCCATCCACCGGGCCAGGCCGCTGTGGTCCAGCTCCCCGGCGGCCGCCTTGGCGAGGAAGACGGTCAGCCGGTCCACGCCGTTGCGCAGTGTCCGCTCGGTGAACGTGGTGAACCGGTCGTTCATCCGGTCGAAGCCGGGTGTCTGGATGCCGCCGGCGGCCAGGGTGATCAGCCGGTCGAACTGGGCGGATGCGCCCTTGACCAGGCCGGTTGTCTTGGGCAGCAGGGTGTTGGCGACGGCCAGGCTCTTGGTGACCGGGGCCATCACGTCGGTGGACAGCTCGTCGGACCAGTCGGCGTAGGCGTCCTTGAGCAGGCCGACGGCGACCGCGGCGTCCCGGGTCGCGGGCGGCAGGGAGGCCAGCTTCTTCTGGTACTGGTCCTGTGCCTGGGCGGCGGCCTGGGAGGTGGCGCCGGACTCCTCGACCGCGGCCTGCCACGTCTTCTCCGCCTCGGTCGCCTCCGCGATCGCGCCGATCTGCGGGCCGAGGGCGAGGGCGTAGGCGCCGGCCGCCAGGGTCACCGCGCCGAGCTGCCCGGCCAGGACGGCGGCTGACCCGGCGAGCCCGGCCACAAGGGGGATAGCGGCCGGGGTCAGGGTGATGAGGCTGGAGCGCAGGGCCTCGCCCAGCTTCCCCGATTCCTCGCGGAGCTGGCCGAGCGCGTCCCGGGTTCCGTGCGAGGAGTCGGCGAGCCGGTTCTGGGCGTCGGTGACGGACAGGTACCGGCCCCGCAGGTCCCGCAGGCGGCCCTCCGAGTCCGCCGTGATGCCGGACAGCCGCAGCCGCAGCCGGTCCGCGCTGTCGGCCGTGCCGTTCAGGACCCGGGACAGTTCGTCACGGCCTGTCAGGGTGAAGGTGAGGCGCGACACCGGTCCCCCCTCCTTCTACTGGCTGATGTGCTGGTTGATCCAGGCGACCGCTGACGCCAGCTCATCGGGAGACAGGAACCGGATCTCCCACGGGCGGATGTGCAGGTAGTGCGCCAGCAGCCACCGGTACTCGGTGATCAGTCCCCGGATGCCGTCGGGTCGGGCACCAGGTGGCCTTTTCCCAGGGCGACGAGCGCCGCGTCCACGTCGGCCCGGTTGTAGGCCAGGCGCCGCAGGTGCGGCAGCGTCGCGTCGATCGCGGAGTCCTCCGACTTCGCCAGGGCCTCGGTGAGGATGTTCGTCAGGACCTCGTCGATCTCGGCCCGCTCGATCCGCGCGGTCAGCCGCCGCCGCCACCCGGGCACATCGAAGGTGTGGAAGGCCAGGGTCTTGTCGTCACGGCGGCGGTGGGCCCAGAGCACCGCCCGCATCGCGGTCGGGTCCTGGACACGCAGCCGGTCCTCGACCAGGCGCCACGGGGTGTCCCCCATGGCCTCCTCGATGGCGGCGGCCTCCAGCGCCGACAGGTCCTCCGTCGACAGCTCCAGCTTGGTGCCGTCGTCCTGCACATAGGTGATGATCACGAGGGTCCTCTCTCACTCCAGGTCCCGGCGCACGTCGTCCAGGACCCGCTCGATCTCGGCCCGCATCCGCGGGGTCCCGTCCCGTACCGTCCGGGTCCACCAGCCCGCCGGGCGGGCCCACTGCGTCGCCCATCGCTTCCGGTTGTCGAACACGGGGTGTCTCAGGCGGCCTTCGTCGATCTGCTGGGGGACGCCGTTGGCCTTCGGCTCCAGCCGGGTCCAGTCCATCCAGACCCGGGCCCCCGGGCTGGCGCCCGAGCGGACGCTGATCCGCACGCCGCGCGCGAGCATCGCCCGGAAGGGCCGGGTCGTCGGGGAACGGCCGCCCCGCTTCCCCGGCTTGCGGCCCTCGCTGGCCAGGGGCTGGGTGCGGATCGCCTGCTGCAGGTCCCGGTGCAGCGGCTCGGCGGCCCGGCGGATCCGCCGGGCCGTGTTCCGCCGGAGCCGCGGGCCGCCCGCCGTGCGCAGCCGCCGGGACAGGGTCACCAGCTGGCCGGTCCCCAGGATCTGCACACTGCGGACCACGGCTCAGCCGCCCCCGCCCGCGGCCGCGGGGATGAGGATGTTCTCGGCGGGCTCGCTGGTGATCGCGAACTGGCACATGATCTGGGCGGCCCCATCGAGTTCGCGGACCTTCGCCTGCGAGGTGACCTGCACGGGGAACAGGTCCATCGGCTGGGCGGGGACGTCGCCCTCGTCCATCCACACGATGAACCCGCGGGCCTCGCGCACCAGCAGGGTGCGCACGTCGTCGCCGTCCTTGCTGGCCCAGAACGTGAGGCTGGAGTCGGCGGCGGTGATCTCACCCGGCACCGTCGGCGTGAACCGCGAGCCGAGCGCCGGGGTGGGCACGGTGCCCGAGGTGGTCTGCCACCCCTGCATCGCCCCGGTCTCCCCCTCCAGCGCCGTGCCCGCGTCCAGCTCCGCCCTCGTCGGGCTCTGCTTGTTCACGATCGTCGGCACCCAGAGCACCCGCGAGGTGCCGCGCCGGTAGTACCTCGTCGCTGGCTGGATCGGAGTTGCCATGGTCAGTCCCCTCCCTCTCGTCGGCGGCGTGGTGCCGTCGGCGTCTCCGCGGCCGGGGCCGCTGCTGTCTCTCCGTCCGGGGCCGGGGGCTCGGGCTCGGCCCGCTTCCACCCGGACCGCTCGTAGTGCCTGACCGAGATGGCCGGCACCTCGATCTCGCGCTCCAGGTCCTTGTGCTTCATCCGCACGCTCACGACGTGCCCCTCTCTATCCGGATGTCGGTGACGACCGCCGCCGCCCTCGTGCCGACGGAGAACCGTCGGCCGTTCTCGTCGCGCCGGAGTTCGGTCACGGTCACGCGGGTGGGCGTGATCTCCACGGAGGCCACGTTCATGAGGTCGGCGCCGAGCCTCTCGACGAACAGGGCAACCTCCTCGAACGGGATGGACGTCTGCATGGCTCTCCTCCTAGGTGAAGGCGCGGCCGGACACGGTCATCAGAAGGACCGTCTGCACGCCGTTGTCTGTCTGGTCCTGCACCAGCCGGGTCCCGGAGACCCACGCCGTCAGCGAGGGCAGGCCGAGCGTCGGGTCGTCGCGGAGCCACACCTCGGGGCGGGCGCCGATCTCCTCGACCCGGAGGCGGGCGGCCGGGGCGTTCGTGTCGCCCCGCTTGGTCGCGGCCGCGCAGGTGACCTGGAACTCCTCCTCGCGGCCGGTGCCGCCCAGGTCCGTCCACTCGACGACGGACTGGGCGGCCTCGAAGTCGCCGTTCGGATCACCGTCGAAACCGATGATCAGCCAGTCCGGCCTCGAAGTCGCCGTCACCTCCGGCCCGTCGGACACGTACACCCCGGCCAGGAGCGGGTCCGCCTTGCCCAGCGCCACCAGGCGGGCGATCACCTCGGGTACACGGGAGGCCATCACGCCACCCCCGGGGCGAGCCGGTAGGGGCCCAGCAGCTGCAGCACCCGGTTGGGCACTGCGTAGCCGAAGCCGGGGACGGGCTCGCTGACGGAGTAGTCGTCCCCGCCGGCCAGGACCGGGCCCCGGCCCGCGTTCTGGGTCCGCCAGAGGTGCTGGACCAGCATGCGGGCCGCCAGGTTGACCGTGGCCGGGATGTCCGGCCGTCCGGCCTGGTAGGTGACGCGGAGCGGGCCGAGGAACCGGCCGCCGTCCGCGCGGCGGACCGCGCCGGTGGCGCCGTCGAGGACGAGGGCGGCCACGTCGTAGCCGGTGCCGCCGGTCACGAGCGGCTCCAGCGCCGTCAGCTCCAGGGCGGGGGGTGTGCGAAGGAACAGGATGCGGACTCCGGGGGCCTCGTGGGTCTCCGTCACCTGCCGCGGCTCGACCGGGCCGATGAACCGTTCGATGACCGGGCCGATCGCCTCGATGTAGGCGGTCAGCTCCTCGTCGTCCTCGTTGTCGGTGAGGTTCAGCTGTGCCTTGGCCTCGTGCAGTGTCAGCAGCGCCATGCCCGGCCCCCTGCTCTACTTGCCGCGGGCGGGGGCCTTGCGGCGGCCGGCGGTCGCCGTCTCCGCTTCGGGCGCCGTCGCCGTCTCCGCTTCGGGCGCCGTCGCCGTCTCCGGCCGGTCTCCGTCGTCGCCGGGCGGCTCCGCGAGGCCGGCGGCCATCAGGTCGGCGGCTTCCCTATCGGGCAGGTCGGCCAGGCGGCCCCGCGGCGGCCACGGCTCGCCGTCCCTCGTCCCAGACAGGCTCACCTTCATGCGCACGCGCATGGCTACTCCCTTCGTGGTGGGCGGGCCGGGGCGCCCCGGGGGCGGCCCCGGCCCGGGATCAGGTGGCGGCGCCGGCGAAGACCTTGACCGCGCCGGTCTGGTCCACCAGGAGCCCGTCCGCGCGGATGATCGCCCGGTAGGTGACCAGGTCGGAGTTGAACGCGTAGTCGTCCGACCGCTCGAACCGCACGCCGCCCGCCATGCGGACGAAGTACTGGGAGAAGTCACCGAACGCGACGGACTTCGCGCCCGTGCCGACGGCGGCCACGTTGGGGTCGGTGTGCACCGGCTTGCCCAGCAGCAGGTCCGGCACGCCGACCTGGATCGACGGCTGCCAGAGGTACTGGCCCTGGTCGTCCTTCAGCTTCCGGGCCGCGCCGAGCGTGGCGTCCCGCATCAGCCAGGCGCACGAGCCGCTGTTCCGGTACGGGGCGATGACCGAGTAGTACAGATCGATCAGGTCGTCCGCGGTGAACGCGCCGCCCCCGGTGCCGCCGGTCTTCCCGGTCGTCGCGGAGGTGATCACGCCGGTCGGCTTCGAGGACCCGTCGCCGGTGACCGCGTGGGCGCCGAAAGCGTTGCCGAGCGCCCGCCCGGCCTGCATGGACAGGAAGCCCTCCAGGTCCACACCGGAGTCGGTGAGCAGCTCGGTGGACGCCTGGAGCAGGACGCCGTACTTGTAGGCGCCCAGGGTCCGCTTGGCGAACGCCGGGTCCGACTCGGTCAGGGTGGCGGCCTCGGCGGTCAGGGCCGCGCTGGAGTACGCGGTCGTCACCGGGATGTCGATGCTCTCGCCCGACGCCGTGTTCAGGACGGTGGGGCCCGCCATCATCACGCCCGACACCTCGATGAGGTGCTGGACGAGCTGGCCGTAGAACGTGACCGGCACGGTGTGGCCGCCCGCGGTCGCGGTGCCCTTGAGCAGATCCCGGAAGGCCACCCCGGCGGGCACCGGGATGTCGATGCCGCGCACCTCGCCCCGCGCCCACCGGCGCAGCTCGGAGTCCTTGTCCTGCGGGGCCTGCCGCTGGTCGGCGGGCCGGGCGAGGAGCTTCGCGAACGCCTCCTCGGCGTCCTTGTTCCGCTGCTCCGCCTCGGCGAGCTGCGTGGCCCGCGCGTCGATCCTGTCGAGGTCGGCGTTCAGCGCCTGGTACTGCGTCTCCTCCTCCGCCGACAGGTCCCGCTTCTCCTTCTCGGCGGCGTCGAGCAGCGCCTTGGCCTGCTCCCAGATGGTCGCGCGGCGCTCCTGGAGCGCCTTGATGTGGCTGGACATGAGCCCTCCTGGGCATGACGACGACACCCCCGGCCGGTGGCCGCGGGTGCCTGGTGGTGGATGGGTGAGGTGGGTGTCGCCCTGCCTCAGAAGGTGCGGCGGTTCATCAGCTCGGCCCGCCGCTGCCGTACCGCGAGAAGCGGGTGGGTGTCGCCCTGCCCGCTGCCCGGGATGACCGTGGGGGCCGGGGCCCCGAGGAACCTCTTCAGCTCACCGGCGTCGGCCGCCGCCCGGACCTCCGCGAGGTCCGCGCCCGCCCGCTGGGCGAGGGACCGCAGGCCCGTCGACGTGTCCAGGTAGGCCGGATCGTTGACGGGCGCGACGTCGACGAGCTGCCCGGACAGCAGCGTCCGCACCGGGAACCCGTCGTCGGTCATCGCCCAGTCGTCCTCGAACGTGAAGAACGCGAAGCTGGACTCGGACACGTCGCCGCGCTGCACCAGCTCGTACACGTCCGCCCGGGCGGCCGGCACGTCGACGCTGTAGTCCAGGCCGGTGCCGTCGGTCTGCAGCCGCAGCGTGCCCGCCCGGGTGGTGCCGAGCAGCATGTTGCTGTCGTGGTTGTAGCGGGCCATGGCCCGCGGCCAGCCGTCCCCCTCGCTCTTCGCGAAGAAGCCGGGGTCGATCCGCTCGACGAACCCGCCCAGGTTCCGCGAGAGGCTGTTGAACTTCGCGGCGTAGCCGCCGATCGTCCTGCTGTCGCCGGCCGCCCGGACCTCCACGAGGCCGCGCGTGAACCGACGTTCCTGCTCTGTCATGGTCCCTCCGTCGCCGCGGGCGGCCTGTAGGAGCCGGTGAGCCTGGCACCGGCCTGGTTGAGGATGTCCCTCGCCTCGTCCGCCGTCAGCATCACGCCGACGCCGGAGCCGAGCTTCTGCACCATCTCCACGATGTTGCGGGCCGTGGCCTGGTCCGGGTCGAGGCTGACCGACATCGCCGACGACAGCGGCAGGTAGGTCTGCCCCAGCCCGTTCGGCAGCGGCGCCTCGTCCTCCAGGGCCCGCACCTGGTCACGGTTGCGCCACCCCTGGTCCAGGGACATCCCGTGGGCCTGCATCCGGGACAGCAGGTCGGTGCGGAGCATCGCGTCCGGGTTGAACCGGACCTCCTGCTCCGGCGGCCGCAGCCGCGACAGCGCCTGCTCCAGACGGGTCAGCCACGGCCTCACCGTCCACGTCAGCAGGTCGATGCTGTTCTGCTCGACCGTGGCGTAGGTGAGGCTGCCGCCCGTCTCCCCGCCCACCTTCTCCGGCGGCACCCCGTAGATCGCGGCGATCTGGTTGGCGGTCGCCCTGATCGTCTCCAGGAACTGGGACTCCTCGGCGGGCACGCTGATCGGCCGGTACTTCACCCCGTTGCCCAGCGCGACCACGTCCCGGCCCTGGGCCGCCTCCTTGAACCGGGTCTTGAGAATGTTCGCCGCGTCCTGGCCGACCTCCAAGTCCGTCTCCAGGACAGCACTGGGCGTCGAGCCGTTCGCGAACCAGTCCCGCCCGAACTGGTTCGCCAGCAGCCCCGTCTCCGTCGTCACCGCGAAGTGCCCGATCGGGGACAGCCCCAGGGTCTGCCCGGGCAGCGTGTAGGCCGGGATGTGGAACAGCTGTCCCTCCTCCAGCCGCCGGCCCTTGTAGTACCAGACCGGCACCGGCGCGAAGTTGTCCTCGACGTGGACGTCGTCCGGGTGCAGCCACTCCACCTGGCTGGGCCACCCGTCCGGCCCCCAGCCCACCACCAGCCCATACGCGTTGCCCCGCAAGGTCAGCGAGGTCATGCAGCGGTGCAGCCAGTCGTAGCGCGAGCCCGCCGCCGCAGGCGTCCGCAGCAGCACGGGCAGCGGCATCGGCAGACGCCCGTCCCTGGCCTGCTGGTACATCTTCACCGGCAGCGACGCCACCGCGTCCGCCAGCAGCCGCGTCGCCGCGTACACCGGCGACAGCCGCAGCGCCCGCTCCTGGCCCGTCCCCCGCAGGGCCGCCGGGTCCGCCCCCGCGCCCCACACGTCCTGATAGGAGATCGCCCGCTTCAGCGCCGTCCGGCGAAAGGGCCACCACCTCATGACTGCCCCCTTCACCACACGCTCTCCAGGATGTCCTTCGGCTTCTCCACGCCCGCCCCCAGCCCCCACCTGGCGAGCGTCCCGGCCACCAGCGGGCTGATGTCCACCGACGGGATCCGCCGGGCCCACGCCCACGCATCCCCCAGCGGACGCTTCTGCGCGCCCGCCAGCGCCGACGCCAGCGGCGCATCGTCGAAGTGCGTCACGGCCTGCGTGGCGACCGCGTCGTAGAACTGGCCGCAGGCCGCCGCCATGTCCCGGGCCTTCGGCTTGACGACCTCGATGCCCAGGGCCTCCTCCAGCTCCGGGATGAGCGAGGCCGCCGGGCTGGCCGGGTCGACGACCCAGCACCGCGGGGAGTACTTCCTGTGCAGCTCCTTGGCCCGCTCCACGATCCACCCGGTCCCGGGCCGGTGGTCCACGACGGTGACGTGCACCCCGCCCAGGTACGGGAACGCCGCGCTGACCGCCGCGTGCGACCGCTCCGGCGTCATGTCGACGGACAGCACCACCGGGCCCGCCCGCCGGGCCCCGGCGACCGCCTGGACGTCCCCCACGGCCAGGGCCCGCCACGCCTCCTCCGCGATGACCTGCCACGTCTCCGCCTCGTCCGCCGGGTACTCACCGGCCCCCAGCCGCTCGCGCGCATAGCCCGCGGCGCTCAGCGTCGACCGTTCGTTGGCGGTCTTCTCCAGCGTCAGCCGGTAGCCGATCGCCGGGTTGGCCTTGAGTACCGCCTCGTCGGACCCCGCGTCGTCGTGCTTGTCGCAGTCCCTCGGACACTCGTCCACGTGCAGGTCACACGACCACTCGAAGTACGCCAGCGACGGGTCCGGGGTGCCGGACTCCAGGGCCGCCAGGGCGCGGCGCCGCAGCCTGCCGAGCTGCACCGAGGGCGCCCCGATCCCCGCCGAACCGAGGTACCAGATCTGCGGGTTGTCCACGGCCGCCATGGTCGGCAGCAGCGCGTCCATCGCGTCGTCACCAAGGATCATGTCCTCGTCGAGGATGTTGCAGTCGCCGGTGAAGCCCCGCCCGCTGCCCTTCGACCGGGCGATGAACCGCAGCGTCTGCCCCGAGTGCAGCTCGATCGACTCCTCACCGACCGTGTACCTGTACGCCTTCACACGTTTGTGCAGGTCAGGGCACCCGCGTATCAGGCGCTCGATCCGCTTGAACGCGGCCTTCGCCGTCTTGAACTCGTGCGCCGAGTGGAGGATGAGCTGCTCACCGCCGATGTACAGCCCCCATAGCTGGCGGGCTTCGATGATCCCGCCCTTGCCGTTCTGCCTCGGCACGTTGACGCAGCACTCGAACGCGGCCCACGACCCGTCCGCCCGCTCCCCCATCCCGCGGCGCAGCACGTGCTGCTGCCACGGGTCCAGGTGGAGACCGGCCCGCGAGGCCAGCTCGATGGCCTCCTGGCCAGCGCTGGACACCGCCGGAGGAACGGTCTCGATCGGCGGCATCTGCCAGCCGTAGACCCGCCCGTCGTCACTCACCGGCGGCCGGGACGGCACGGAGCCGAGCCCGGCGCTCCGCCCGCTCACGAGCGATGTCATCGACGCCGTCCCCCTCCTCGCCCACGGGCGCCAGCTTCCGCAGCTCCACCATCACGGCCCGTAGCGCCGTCGCGGCGTTGGCAAGGGCGGTCTGCCCGCCGGGATCGTCCATCGACCGCGCCAGCCGGAGCGCGACTTGCGCCAGGCCAGGCGCTATTTCGTCCGAACGGAGTTGGGCGATCTCTTCTGTGATCTTGTCCTCGACGGCGCCCATGATCACCCCCGGTCGTCACTCTCGGTTATGTAGCTGTGCGTGACTGCCGCTAATTCGACCGAACTCGGTTCATGGTGATTAGCCACTAATTCAGTCGAACTGAGTTCGAGGTGAATAGCCCGCGCAAAAAAACGGGCGACAAGGGCTTTTGGGTCGCCCGGTCCCGCCCTCAAAAGACAGGCAGGGGGGAGGGGGCCCGGTCACCACTCCAGCGCGGTCCCGGCGCTCCGCCCGGGGGCGGTCGCGGTCCGTGACCGGTACCAGCGGGTGGCGACCCGCCGCATCTCGGGGTCCCGCATGGCGTCGATCCGGGCCATGACGATGCTGCGTCCGGGATCGACGGCGATGACCTGGGCGTCCATGCGCCGGTAGCGGGCGAGCCACTTCGCGGAGGGCATGGTGTGGATCAGGTAGACGTCGGTGCGGGTGCGGTGCTCGAACGCTTCGTGCATGGCCGCGTAGCGGGCCTTGTGGGCGACGCGGAGCAGGGTGGGGTTCTGGTTCCAGTTGGGGGCGCCGGGTCCGGAGAGCGCGCGGGTGATGCGGTCGAGGTCGATGACGATGTCGCTCGGCTTGGCTCTGCTCTCGATCCAGCTCGTCTTGCCCGCGGCCGGCGGCCCGGTCACGACGTACAGCACGGGGCGTCACCTCCCGAGCCGGGCCAGTACCTCTTCGGCCGCCTTGCGTCGGTGGGCAGCGATCCCCGTGTCGCAGCACGCCTCGCGCCGGATCAGGCCGGAAGGGGGCGCGGTGGCGTTTCCGTGGTATCGGCACTCTCGGGGCAGCTCGCTGATCGCGGCCTGGAGGGTCTGAGCGTCTCGCGGGTCCATGGTCACCACCTGAGCTGGGGTTGTCGTGGTCCGGGCCGGGGTGGCGCGGTGTGGTTGCCGCGTGCGCTGTTGCATCGGCGGTGCGCGGGCCGGGCGTTGGCCTTGTCGAGGAGCTGGCCGCCCCGGGAGAGGGGCTGTTCGTGGTCGAGGGTGAAGCTGAGCGGGTGCCGGGCGTCGAGGTCGTAGCCGATCTCCCGGCCGCAGAGCCAGCAGGGCAGGCGCTGGGCGCGGAGCCAGTCGACGAGGCGGCGGTAGGGGCGCCCGTTGCGGGGATTGCCGGTCACGGGCGCCTCCTGTCCTACTGCTCGCCGTCCAGCTGGGCGGCGAGGGCGTTGAACGCGTTGACGTACTGGTTCGCAGCGCGCAGCGTGGCCGACTCGGGCGTGACCTTGTAGGTCTGGGCTGCTCCGTTCCCGAAGGTGACGTTGATCATCGCTGCGCCCTTGTTCTTCCGTCCGGTCACGACCGCCGAGGTGCCGAGGGTTGCGGCGCCGGCCAGGAGCCGGGTCGCGGTCCACGCTTTGTGGGCACCGGCGTTGACGAACTCGGCTTGGCCTCCTCGGACCGGGCCTGCGCTGGTCTGGCCCTTCTTGGACGAGGGCCAGGCGCCGATGCGCGCGGCTTGGTTGAGGGTGGTCTCGGCGGGGTGGTCGTCGCGCCAGAGCTTGAGGTCGAGGCGTTCCTGGGCGCGCTGGTCGGCGGCGGCGCGTCGTTGTGCGCGTCGTTCCTCGCGGGCTGCGGCGCGTGCGGCGGCTTTCTCGGGATCTCTGTTGAAGAGCACGGTTCCCCCAGGGGTGTTGGGATGCTGGCGTGGGGGTCATCCTCGGGCATGTGGGGGCGGTGTGGTGGCGGTGTGTCCGTCCTGTGACGTGGTGGGTCCGCGCAGGGTGCAGCGCCAGCAGCGACCCGCACGTTGTGAGCGATCGGGCGCCCTGCGCGGACGTGTAGGCACGAGGAAGCCCCGGGGCCTGGTGGCCTTCCGGGGCTTCGTCGTGAGTCTCGTGGTGCCGTCTGCGGGCACAGGTGTTCACCGCGATCGTGACAGGTCTCTGACCTGCGGTCAAGCGGCGGCTTGTGCGCGGCGGGTGGCGTAGAGGGCGGCGACGTCCCGTGCGGCGAACCAGGGGTGGCGCTGGGTGCCGCCGGAGCGGGTGAGGTGGTGGCGGCGGACGAGCTGGCGGACGCTGTCGGGGGCGATGCCGAGGAGCTGGGCGGTCTGGCGGGTGGTGAGGTGGCCGGGCGGGGCGTACAGGGGGTCCATGGGGTCCATGATGCGTCAGCGCTCAGGTGGCCTTCTTCTTGGTGCCGCCTGCCTGGCCTTCCGCGATCTGCTGGGCGCGGGAGCGGGTGACTCCGAGGGCGGCGGCGACGTCGGCGTGGCTGGCCCCGGCGGCGCGTAGTTCGAGGACGGCGGCTCGGCGGATCTCGCGGAGGCTCTTCTGGAGGTCGGGGATGCGGTCGAGGATCGCGGCGGCTTGCTTGGCCCGGGTGGCGGGGTCGGGGTCGGCGGCGGTGGCGCTGATCTGGTCGAAGGCGTTCTGAATGGTGTCCATGACGCCACTGTACATCCCGGGGTTGACGCCTGTACATCCTGGGATGTACAGTGGAGTCACAAGCACGGGGGAGAAAGGAGGAAAGAATGAACTGGGACCGAGCGGCAGTCCTTGCCTCGCTGATCATCTCCGCGATCGGCGCGATCGCCACCTGCATCTGCGGGTGGTACGCAAGGGAAGCGGTGAAGCGCCGGGGGCGCCACCGCCGCCGCTGAGAAACCGGAGGGGGCGAAAAGTGGTCGCCCCCTCCGGGGTCCCCATCATCCCAGACAGACCACCCACCCGGCCAGCCACGAAGGAGCCACGTGCACCCGCTCATCCGGTACGGCGACATCATCGCGATCACCGCAGCAGGGATCACCCTGGCTGCGGTCGACACCCCCACCGGCGCCTGGATCTTCTGGGGCATCTGCGCGGCGATCATCGCTGCCGTCAGGATCTACCGCGTCCGCCTCAACCGCCGCTGAACACCACGCGCCCGGCGCCCGTCCCGCATCCAGCGGGGCGGGCGCCGACGCAATTCCCGGGGCGCGTGGGGCGGGCCGGCCCACGTGGAGCGGCCCCGCCGCGACGGGGGACGCGGCGGGGCCCGGGCCAGTGTGGCAGGCGGTCAGTTCGTGCGGGGCGTCTTCGGCGTGCCGGGGACGGGCTTCTTCTCCGGCTTGAGCCAGCCGCCCCGGCTCGTCTGGTAGTCCGTCTCGTGGCCCGCCAAGCGCGGGTCGTCGGGCTGGATCGGCTTCTTGAATCCGAGCATGATGGGCTCTCCGTCTCGTGATCGGGATGGGACCGGGGCGGCCGGGATGCCTGGCAGCGAGCGGCCGCCCCGGGGCATGTCAGGCGTCGTAGGACTCGGCGCCGGCGGGAGCGGTACGGGGCAGCGCGCCGCCGGTGTACTCCCAGACCCAGCAGCGGCGCGGGCCGGTGTAGTAGCGGTGGCCGCTCCGGTTCTCGGCGAGCAGCTCGGCGGCGAGCGCGGCGGTCGGCTGGTCNGTCAGCCGTGTGCCGCGGCTCATGGNNCGGCGGTCGTCGTCGGTGCCGTCGTCGGTGCGGTGGATCAGGTAGCCGTAGGTGGGCACAGGTCCCCTCTTTCCGTAGGTAGATGGGCTGGTAGACGGGCGGTAGATGGTGTGGTAGACGTGCAGGTCAGGCGGCGGTAGACGCTGCGGGAGACGGGGCCGGGGTGCCCTCGGGGGGAGTGGCGGTGAGGTCGCGTCGGCGGACCCCCCAGGTGGGCACACCGGCCACCTTCACGGACCGGGAGACGGGCACCCTGAGGGCGGCCAGGTGGGCGCGCAGGTCGCTGACCGTGCGGCCCTCCCACTGGCCGTGCTCCTGGAGGTAGGCGAGGACCGTGCGGAGGTGCACCCCGGAGCCCTCTCCCATCAGGTCGAGGAGGAGGGTGCGCAGGGCCTCCCCCGAGGCCTCGGTTGAGGGCTCCTCGGGCAGGGGNTCGGTGGGGGTCTCCCCGGCCTCTTCGGGGGCCGGTCGGCCTGNGATCCAGGCGANGGTCAGCCANNCGGNGGTGAGGGGCCAGAGGAGGGCGGGCAGGGCGCGGATGAGGCGCCAGCCGAGGTAGAGGCCGAGGGCGAGGAGGGCGAGGCGGGCCCAGCAGCCGAGGACCGCGCGCCAGCCGGTGAGGTCGTCGCGGCGGGCGCGGCGGGTCCAGCGGGCGAGGGCGGCGCCGGTGCGGCGGGCGGTGAGCCGGTGGCCGGTGGTGAGCCGGGCGGCCGGGCGGGCGAGGCGGCTCACAG
>NZ_WWGX01000063.1 GCF_009862265.1 Streptomyces sp. SID8352
GGTCGAGGGCATCATCACCTACCACGACCCCTGCTACCTCGGCCGCCACAACAAGATCTACACCCCGCCACGCGAGATCATCGCCGCCGTCCCCGGCATCCGCAACGAGGAAATGCACCGCCACAAGGAACGCGGCTTCTGCTGCGGCGCCGGCGGCGCCCGCATGTGGATGGAAGAACGCATCGGCAAACGCGTCAACGACGAACGCGTCGACGAAGCCCTCTCCCTCAACCCCGACATCGTCTCCACCGCCTGCCCCTTCTGCCTCGTCATGCTCACCGACTCCGTCAACGGCAAGAAGAACGACGGCAAAGCGAAGGAATCCATCCAGGTCGTCGACGTCGCCCAACTCCTCCTGGAATCCGTCAGGACCCCCACCGACCCCGCAGGCGAAGCGGAGACGGAGAACGCGCCGGAGCCCGAGCCGGCGAAGTAGCCGCCACGGACCGCAGCATCCACTGAGCCTTCTCCAACCTACCTCTCAAGTACGACGGTTGGGATGACAGCATGGTGAAGCCCCTGGTAGATGAGATTTCGGTAAGACCCTGTCCTACATGGTCTTAGCTAATTCAAACATTTTTTCTGCAGCTCTCTCAGCCGATAAGATCGATTCGACAGCCAGCGAAGTCCGATCAGACCGAGTGTGGCGGAGGCGATTCCCCATGGGACACGAGCCCACATTCTCACTCACCTGCCGGCCCGCAGTAACAACAGTCCCCAAGCGGGAGGCAGTCGGTGCGGGGAAGGGAACCCTGAGTGTCCACCACACCACACAACAACCCCGAACTCAGAGCCTTGCGCGACCGTGTGACCGCTCCCTCATCCATCGCGCTGCCTGCGGCCGGCAACGGGCTCAGCTGGAAGCCCGTCACCGCTTCTGATATCGGCCCGATACTCGACCTGAAGCGTGCCGCCGGAGAGATCGATCACCCGCGCTCGCTGGTGATGAGGGACGAGCTGGAGGAGGAACAGAGGACGAATGGCCACTGCGTGGCCGCCCGTTCGGCTACATCACAGCCGTCGGCGTACGGCGGGACGCGCGGGGACAGGGACTGGCCCGCACAATGCTGACCCACGTGCTGCGGGCGCTGCGGGCCGACGGGCTGGACAACGCCGTACTCGATGTCGACGCCGAGAGCCCCACCGGCGCTCTCGGCCTCTACCAGAACCTCGGATTCACCATCACCGACCGCGCGGTCAGTCTGGTCAAACGCTTCTGGCCTCCCCCGGACCAGGCCCGCCACACCATCATCGGGCCGCCACCCGCGGCACACCCTCCCCACCCGCCCGATCACGACGAGCAGAAAGCACCCGACGTGTTTCCTTCCCCCATCACCGACTTCTGGCTGACCCCCTCCCCGACGAGTCGGGTCCTCTACAGCGACGACGTCTTCAGTGTCACCGCCGACACCGCCCTCGACGAGGACGAACGACTCACCATCCTCACGACGACCGACAGGAAGACACGCGTTCTCCTCACCCCGGCGGTCGCCGAGGCGATGAGCCTGGAAGACGGACAGCCCGCCGACGAGGCAGGCTTCCGGCAACGGCTGGAAAAGTCCGGCATCTCACTGCACGGAGCCGACAACCTGTTCTACTTCACCGAAGAGGCCCGGGAGGCGTTGCTCGGTGAACCGGACGACCCCTCGATCCGCCCGCTGACCGAGGGCGACGCGCAAGCCTTCGAACAGTTCGAGGAGGCGGCGTCGGAACATGACCTCGACGACGCGTCTGTCGAACTGGACCACTGGGCGGTCTACGGGGTATTCGACGACGGACGGCTGGTGTGTGTGGCGAGCATGTACCCGTGGGACGATGCGCCGCTGGCCGACCTCGGCGTGCTGACGCTCCCCCCGTACCGGGGCAAGGGACACGCCCGGCGTCTCGTTCGCGCGATCTCCCGGCACGCCCTCGCACGGGGGCATGAGCCGCAGTACCGCTGTCAGCTCAACAACCACGCCTCGGTGGCAGCGGCCACATCTGCCGGATTGACCCGATTCGGTACATGGGACATCATCTCGCCGGACTCGGCCATGTAAGTGCTCCGCGCCCATTGCTGGAACAGACCGACGCCCGCGAACGCGAGTGAAGTTCCCCCTGATCGTGGACAGCGGGTGCTTACGCTGCGGGGGCGAAGCCGTGCTGCAGCCTGGCTCGGGTCTCGAGTGGGGTGAAGTACCCGAACTCGGGGTGTTTGCGGAGCCTGGTGCGGTTGTATTCGACTTCGATGAAGCGAAAGACGTCGGCGCGGGCGGCCTCGTCCTCGTCGGTCTTCGCCTGTTTGACCCAGCCCCGCAGCCCCTCAGGGCCCACCCCGAGCTCCCGGGCGATCTCGGTGACGTTCCGATGCGGCGAGGACCGGACGAGCGCGATCGCGTCCCGCTTGAACTCAGCCGTGTACCGCTTGCTCATGTTGCTCTTGCCACTCACTACCTGGACTGCTTCCTCCGGGACCATCCGTCCCAGTATCAGGCTGTCCAGCTCAGTGGGGGAACTTCAGTGGGCACCGAGACCCCGACCGTGACCCGGAGGGGCTGCCGCAGCTGTTCGGGGAGCGGTACGCACAACCGGGGTGCGCGGTGGGGTCAGCCTCTGCCGGTGCCGGGCCGTGCGGTCCAGTCGCCGACCGCCTGGTTCACGGTGGAGAACCGCGCACCGTGTTCCTTGGCCCGGCGGATGATCCGTTCCAGGATGCGGATGCGCCCGGCCCGGCCGATGGACTGGGGGTGGAAGGTCTGGGTGAAGACCCCGTGCGGAACCTCCTCCACCATGAAGTCGAGATCCGCCAGCCAGCGGTTGGCCAGTCCCTCGACGTCGGTGGAGGCGGGCATCAACATCGGCGGGACGAGGGCGAACTCCATGAAGGGAAAGTCGTCGAGGGTCCACGAGACGGGCACCTCGACCAGGTCCAGCTCGCGCCCGAACTCCACTGCCCGGTCACGGTGGATGATGTCGCCGGTACGGCAGCGGTACAGCTCGAAGTCGTGCCCCATCATGCTGCTGTCGTATGTGAACCCGAAGTCCGACAACAGCCGCGTGGAATTCGGGGAGAGATCGAACGCGGGCGACCGGTAGCCGGCCGGCCGGACTCCGAGAACCCGGTCGAGAGCGTCGAGTCCACGCTCCAGCACTTCGGACTCGGCGGCTTCGTCCAGGCTGGTCGGCCCCTCATGGGCGTAGCCGTGGTGGCCGATCTCATGGCCGGCGTCGCGAATGCGCTTGCACACGTCCGGGTAGGTGTCGACGTCCAGGCCGGGGATGTACCAGGTGGACGTGACTCCTTCACGCTCCAGCAGATCGAGGATGCGCGGGGTCGCGACGTTCGCCGCGAACTCGCCGCGCGACACATACGTCGGGGTGGACAGGCCCATAGTGCCCAGCCAGACGGAGATGGCGTCGAAGTCGAAGGTCAGGCATACGGTCGGTTTGGACATGGGTCCTCGTCTCCTTGATCGGGATGGTCGGTGGCCGAACGCGGACTCAGTGGGAGGGCCAGGCCCGGTAGCGCTCCGCGCGCCGGCGGCGGTCCGCAAAGGTCGTCGCGGCGCCCGTCTTCCGGTTCTCGGCGAGCCGCTGGAGATCGACATCGGCGACGGCGACTGCGTCGACGTTGGCGGCGGTCTCGGCCAGTACCCCGTTGTCGGGCCAGCCCGCGTCGCACGGGCCCAGGACCGCGCTGCGCGCCCAGGCCCCGGGCCAGGGCCCGCATGCGGGACCGGCGACACCGGAGTGCACGGTGTAGATCTGGTTCTCGATGGCGCGGGCGGCGGCGCAGTGACGGACGCGCCAGAACCCGGCCTCGGTGATGGTGAGCGAGGGGACGAGGACGATCTGCACACCCTGCTCGGCGAGCGACGCGGAGCACTCCGGGATCTCGGCCTCGTAACAGATATTCACGCCGACGACGCCGAAGGGAAGTTCCACGACCGCCATATCGTCTCCCTCGCCGATATCGAGGGAATTTTCAAGTGGAAAGAGGTGGGTTTTGGCGTGCTCGTGCAGCAGCGCTCCGTCCGGCCCGAAAAGAGGAGCGACGTTGAGCAGGCCGCCATCCCCGGTACGGACCAGATGCGAACCGGCGAGGATGTACTGTCTGCGCCTCGCGGCCTCGCGGGCCATGAGTTCCCGGTACCGGTCGGTGAACTGTACGGTCTCGACCACAGGCTCCAGATCCACAGCGTCGCGCCAGCCGGGAACGGCCGTCATGAGTTCGAAGGTGACGAGTTCGGGCAGCACGACGAGGTCGGCGCCGACCGCTTGGTCGAGCAGATCCCGAAGATGTGCGGCGAACTCCTCGAAATCCGCGACTTCACGGAACGCCGAAGTACAGCTGGCGATTCTGGGCATCAGGGTCTCCCTCGAGTCCGGTCGATGCCCGCATGCTGTCAGCGAAATCGTCAGAATTCGTCGGTCAAATGACCGACAAGCGGACAACACAGTCCCCGGTTACGATGCCCTGATGAGCACGTATCCGCCCCGTTTTTCCACAGTGATCGCCATGGTGTCCCGCGCGGGGGAGATCCGGGAGCGCCATCGCGGCGAAATCACCGTGCACGCCGGCCTTCCCCGCTATCTGCGCACGGCGGCTCGCATCGGGCTGCCCGCCCCTGTGTGTTTCGCCTGGGACACCGGCCCCGAGCCGGCCCTCCTCCCCAAGGAGCCCGACACGAGCCGTCCCCAGATCCTGCGCGTCCATATCGCACCCGCCGGGCGTCCGTCCGGGGGCTGTCACGTCGAGGTCCGGCCGTTCACGCCGGAGGAACGCTCCGGACTCACCGGGCGTGAGCTCCAGGTGCTGACCCTGGTCGCCTGCGGACTGACGAACCCCGACATCGCCACCCGCCTGACAGTTTCCCGGCGTACGGTCGCCACCCACGTCGAGCGGCTTCTGCACAAGCTGGGAGTCACCAGCCGCGCCGCGGCGACAGCGATCACGCTGGACCGTGACCTGTTCACCCTCCCGGTACGGGGCGAGCTGGCGGGCCTCCCGTCGCTCGGCCCGCTGAGGCTGGAGGCGGCGGTACGCGACAACCCCGGGAGCCCGTCCACCCCCGACGCTCCACGACGGCGCGTCACCCGCCCGCGCCCCCTGTTGATCGGCGCCGTCTATCCCTCCGCCGGGGACTGGCTCGGTGACGGCCTCAAGATGGAACAGGGCACCAGACTCGCCGTGGACGAGATCAACGAACGCGGCGGTGTAGCCGGCCGCAGGATCGAGCACATACCGCTCCGGGTCAATATCCAGGACGGCCGGTCGATACAGCACGCGATCGAACGACTCGTCGGCGGGGACGTCGACGCGATCACCACGGGATACACGCTCCAGCGTTCCCGCGATTCACTCAGCGCGCAGTTCCTCCCTGCGGCCTCCGCGGGCTCTCCCCTACTGCACCATTCGACCTCGGCGAGCGCCGCCGATCTCATCGCCGAAGAGACCGACACGTTCAGCAACGTCTTCCAGGTGTGCGGCCGGGAGAGCGTCTACGGAACCGGCTTCGTCCGTATGCTCACCACGCTGCGTGACTCAGGAGCGTGGCGCCCCGCCTCGAACAGACTCCAGGTCTTCGACACCGACGACACCGATATGACCACGTTCACCCCGTCCGCGATGGAAGCGGCCGAACGAGCCGGCTGGCGGCCGGCCGTCGAACACATCAATTCCTTCGCGCCTGACTGGACCACCGTCATCAGCCAGATCCGCGACCTGGACCCCGCCGCCGTCATGATCGCCCACTTCGCCACGGCCCAGATGGCGGCCTTCGTACGCGAATTCCGGCGCGATCCGTCCGACGCCCTCCTGTACGCCCTGTACTCGCCCTCGGTTCCCCAGTTCCTCGACCAGGCCGACGGCCGCGCCGAGGGAATGCTCTGGGCGACCGTCAGCGGACTGTACGGCGACAACTTCGCCCATCAATTCCAGCGTAGGTTCCTCCGGCGCTTCGGGAGCACACCCGGATTGTCCAGCGCGGGAATCCGCTACGACATGATCCACCTACTGGCCGCCGCATGGTCACAATGCGACTCGCCCCACGACACCGAAGAGGTCAACCGCGTCCTGCGCCGCATCGTCCATCGCGGGGTCAACGGCTCCTACCATTTCGGCTCTTCCGACCAGACCAACCTGGTCTACCCGGACCAGACGACCGACCCGTCCATCGCGCAAGCCCACCTCGTCTACCAGGTCCAGGACGGCCACCATCACATCATCGCCCCCACGCCGTACTCCACCGCGCCCTTCCGGCCGGTGGCCTGAGACCGCGACCGCCTCCGGACCGCGCCGGAGCCGGCAGCGGGTGAACCGAGGGGCGGTACAGGAAAAGAACCGCACCCCTGGCCGCAGCTTCAATACCGACGCCGTCCTCGCCCGACCCACCGCGACCAGCGAGGTGCGCCTCTTCGAGCCGGACAACGGCACCATGACCCAGGACCGCCTCGCCAAGGAGGTGTGGGACTACGAGGGCCTTGTTGTCTGCCACACCGTGAGAATTCACTCGTCGAGACCGACGACCCGAAGTTTTCCGCGACTAGGGTCCGTCTTCAAAGATCACCTAGTGGTGGATCATGGGACGGTGATACGCCGTCATGAACTCACCGATCAGGAGTGGACGTTACTCGCTCCGCTGATACCGCGGGCCGCTACTGGGCCGCCGTGTGTGTCGGACCGGCAGGTCGTCAACGGGATGGTCTACAAGATCCGGACCGGGATCTCCTGGCGTGACCTGCCGGAACGCTACGGGCCGTGGAAGACCGCTAGCCGGGCGATCTCTCCGCGGCGGGCTCCGCTCCAGCACAGGAGGAGCAGGGCAGCCCGTTGATGCGGGTCGTCCAGTGCGTCGACGGCCTGCATGAGCCGTTCCAGCTCGTCCCTGGGGATGAAGCGGGGTAGGCGCATGGGAAGTTTTGGCAGGTCTGAGCGGCCGAGGAGAGGCCGGGCGGGGACGTCGGTCCATCCTCACGGACTGCTCTCGCGGAAGAATTGCAGCAGCGGGCTGATGTAGCCGTAGCGGGTCCGGGGCCTTGACCCCTGATATTGAACACACGAGACACTGGATCCTGCGGATCTGAGGACGGACATCTCGTGGTCATGAAGAACCACCCGCCGCAGTTCAGGGCGGACGCGGTCGCGCTGTACGGGTAGCGGCCGGAAGCGACGATCAGGTCGGTCGCCGCCGATCTGGGGATCAACCCGGAGAACGCTGCGGAACCGGGTGAGGGCAGCCGGAGTGAGCGGTCCCCGGGGACGGCGGACGCAGGAACCTTCTCAGCCGCCGGTGCCACTGGAGGCGGAGAACGCAGCCTTGCGGAAGAAGGTCCGCGAGCTGGAGGAGGAACGCGAGATTCTGCGCAAAGCGGCGAAGCTATTTCGCCGGGGAGACGCGCTGGTGAACCGCCTCCAGAGTCTGTCGCGGATCTCCAGCGCCGTCACGGCGTGAAGCGGCTCCCCAGCATCCTCGGCGTCAGCCGCTCGAGCTTCTACCACCGGCGCCGGACAGCCGCGGACCGGTCCGCCCGGCAGGCGGCCGACGCAAAGCCGGCCGCCTGCCTGGCGACCGTCATCGATCTCTCCTCGCGTCGTCTGGCAGGCTGGGCGATCGCCGACCACATGCGCGCGGATCTGGTGACCGATGCGCTGGACGCAGCGGTCCGCACCCGTGGCAGCCTCGTCGGATAGATCATGCACACCGACCAGTTGAACTCGCCCAGTACACGAGCAGGGCATTCACCGAAGTCTGCAGGTCAGCAGGGGTTCGGCAGAGCATGAGCGCGGTCGGGTCCAGCGCGGACAACGATCACCGATCGCCTTCGAGAACGCCCTCCAGCTCACACCAACTGGGCTGGCCCAAGCCGCAGAACCCGTGTTCAGGATTCGGGGTCAAGGCCCGTGCCGCTTCACCCCCGGCTACGGGCGCAACTACACGGTCATCGGGGACGCCGGCCGGCTGGAGAACTTCGGAGGCGGCCCGGGCGGCGAGGTCCGGGTCTGGAACGCCCGGCGCTCGTCCTACCGGGCCGAACCGGACGCCCGCCACCCCGTGCCCCGCCGCCCCGTCGGACGGCTGGCACGGCGGGGCGGACCCGCTGCTGGTCGCCGAGTTCCTGCGCTTCGTCCGCGAGAGCGGCCGCACGGACACCTCGCCCGGCGCCGCCCGGATGGCGGTGGCCGCCGGGTACGAGGCCATCCGGTCGCTGCGGGGCGGCGGGACCCCGCGCGGGGTCCCGCCGCCGGATCCGGTGTGGCCGCCTACTTCGAGAACGGGCGGCGCAGGCGCGCCGGGTGCGGTGCCCTCAGACCGCGAGGGCGGTGCGCAGCCGGTCGGCCATGGCCCCGATGACCTCGGCGTGGTCGCGGACCAGGTAGAAGTGGCCCGGGGAGAACACCTTCAGGTCGAAGGGGCCTTCGGTGTGCTCGGCCCAGGCGGCGGCCTCGGCCAGGGTCACCTTGGGGTCCTCGGTGCCGACCATGGCGGTCACGGGGCAGCGCAGCCGCTCTCCCGGCTCGGGCGCGTAGGTCTCCGCCGCCCGGTAGTCGGCCCGGATGGCCGGCAGGACCATCCGCAGCACCTCCTCGTCGCCGAGCAGCCGGCTGTCGGTGCCGCTGAGCGCCTTCATCTCCTCGATCAGGCCGTCGTCGTCGCGCAGGTGCACGGTCTCGTGGCGGTGCGCGGAGGGGGCGCGGCGGCCGGAGGCGAACAGGGCGGCCGCCACGATGCCCTTCTCCCGTTCGAAGCGGCGGGCGACCTCGTAGGCGACGGAGGCGCCCATGCTGTGGCCGAAGAAGGCCAGGGGCCGGTCCGCCCAGGGCAGCAGGGCGGTGAAGACCTGGTCGGCGAGTTCTTCGACGCTGTCGACGAGGGGCTCGGCACGCCGGTCCTGGCGGCCGGGGTACTGGACGCACAGGACGTCGGCGAAGTACGGCATGGCACGGGCGACGGGCAGGTAGAAGCTGGCGGAGCCGCCCGCGTGGGGCAGGCAGACCAGGCGGACGGAGCTGTCGGGCCTGGGCTGGAAGCGGCGTATCCACAGGCCGCTGTCGGTGGTGGCCGGGGTGTTCACGGTACGGATCGGGTCCTTTCGAGGGGTTCGGAGCGGAGGAGGGAAGGCGGTCACGGCAGCTTGAGGATCCACTCGTCGACGGCGGCGGCCGTGGACTCGGCGTGGCGTTCCATCAGCGTGTAGTGGTTGCCGGGGACTTCGGTGACGGTGCGGGCGTGTTCGGGGGCCGGCGGGCGGTCGTCGGCCCGGTCCGCGGCGGGGCCGTCCGCCATCGGGTCGGCGGCGCGGACGACGAGGGTGGGGGCGGTGGCCTCGGGGGCGTTCCAGTCCTGGAAGAGGGCGAGGTAGCCGCCCATGGCGGTGAGCTGAGTGCCGGGTGCGGAGATGAACTCGAAGCGGTCGGACTGCTCCCGGACGACCGCGGACTGGAAGCGGTCGCCCATGCCCTGGGTGCGGGTGAAGCTGTCGAGCATCACGATGCCTTCGACGGGTCGGCCCAGCCGCTCCAGCCGGCAGGCGACGGCGTGGGCCACCCAGCCGCCCGAGGAGTAGCCGACGAGGACCACGGGTTCCTCGCCCGCGCAGGCGGCGACGGCCCTGGCGTGGACCTCGACGAGCGCCTCGGTGTCGCGGGGCAGGGCCTCGCCCGGGGCGAAACCGGGCTCGGGAAGTCCCCAGATGCTGCGTCGGCCGCCGAACGCCGCCGCGAAGCGGGCGTACTGGTGGACTCCGGAGGGGGCCATGTAGGGGCCGAAGCAGACCAGGTGGGGGCCCTCGTCGCCGTGGGCCAGCCGCACCGGTACGGGTCGGTGGCGGTCGGCGTCGGCGGCGTCGAAGACGGGCCGCAGCCGGGAGGCGGCGGTGAGCATCCCGATGCCCTCGGTGAGGCGGCCGGTCTCGCCGGCCCGCCGGTAGAGGCCGACGAGGAGGTCCTCCCCGGCGGGGTCGGCGGCCGGTGCGGCGGGTGCGGCTCCGGGGCGCAGGGCCGGCAATTGCAGGAGGTGGGCGGTGAGGGCGGCGGGGGTGGTGTGGTCGAAGACCAGGGTGCCGGGGAGTTTCACGCCGGTTGCCCGGCCGAGCCGCTTGGCGAGCTGGACGGCGGTGAGCGAGTCGAAGCCGAGTTCGAGGAAGACCTGGCGCTCCCCCACCGCGTCGGCGGACGGATGGCCGAGCACGGCCGCCGCCTCGGAGCGGACGAACTCCAGCACGGCCGGGGCCGGGTCGGCGCCGCCGAGTGCGGCGAGCCGGCGCGGCAGGAGCGGTCCGGCGTCGGCCGGGGCCTCCGTGCCGCCGTCCTCTTCGGCGGCCGTCAGGCGGCGCACCTCTGGCAGGTCGGCGATGAGGGGGCTGGGGCGGGCGGCGGTGAAGCCCGGGACGAACCGGGTCCAGTCCAGCCGGGCGACGACCGCGGTGGTCTCTCCGCGTTCCACCGCCCGGCGCAGGGCCAGCACCCCGAGGGCGGGGTCCAGGGGGTCGAGTCCGCGCAGCCGCAGCCGTTCCTCGGCGGCCCGGTCGACCATGCCTCCGCCGCCCCAGGCGCCCCAGGCCACGGAGGTGGCGGTCAGGCCGCGGGCGCGGCGGTCCTCGGCGAGGGCGTCCACGAGGGCGTTGGCGGCCGCGTAGCCGGCCTGGGCGCCGCTGCCCCAGGCGGCGGCTCCCGAGGAGAACAGGACGAAGGCGTCGAGTTCCCGGTCGGCGAGGAGTTCGTCCAGGTGGACGGCGCCGGCGGCCTTCGCCCCGAGGAGGGCGCCGAGGTCGGCGACGGTGGTGTCGGCGAGCATCGCCGGGGTGCCGGTCCCGGCGGCGTGGACGACGGCGCTCAGCGGGGGCAGGGCCTCGAGGGAGTCCAGCAGCCGGGCCACGTCCGCGCGGTCGGCGAGGTCGCAGGCGGCCAGGGTCACCCCGGCGCCCAGGGCCTCGAGTTCGGCGACCAGTGCGGTGGCGCCTTCGGCGTCGGGGCCGCGGCGGCCGGCGAGCACCAGGTGGGCGGCTCCGGCGCCGACGAGCCAGCGGGCGACGTGGCTTCCGATGTGCCCGGTGCCGCCGGTGACCAGGACGGTGCCGCGGGGCCGCCAGCCGGGCCCGTCCGATGCCCCGGCGGCGGTGGCGCGGAGCATCCGGCGGGCGAGGAGCCCGTCGGGGCGCAGGGCGAGCTGGTCCTCGCCGCCGGTCGCGGTGAGGGCGGCCACCAGCCGGCGGCCGGCGCGGCCGTCGGTGGCACGCACGCCGTCGGGCAGGTCGATGTGGCCGCCCCACCGGCCGGGGTGTTCGAGGGCGGCGACCCGGCCCAGGGCGGCCACGGGTGCCTGGCGGACGGAGCGCACGGGGTCGGCGGGGCCGGTGGAGACCGCGCCCCGGGTCAGGCACCACAGGGGGGCGTTCAGGCCGGCGTCGCCGAGCGCCTGGACGAGGAGCAGGGTGGTGGCCAGGCCGAGGGGGACGGCGGGGTGCTCCGGGTGCGCCCGTTCGTCCAGGGCGAGCAGGGACAGGACGCCGGTGGCGGTACGGCCGGTGGCGCGCAGCGCGTCGGCGAGGGAGTCCCGGTCGGCGTCGCCCGCCACGTCCAGCCGGGCGATCTCGGCGCCGTGGGCGGCGAGGGAGTCGAGTGCCAGGTCGACGGCGGGGTCCCCGGGCAGATCGCGGGGGACGACGGCGAGCCAGGTCCCGGCGTGGCCGGCGGGCGGGGCCGGGTCGGCGATCGGCTTCCAGGTGATGCGGTAGCGCCAGTCCTCGATGGCGGCCTCCTCGTGGCGGCCGCGGTGCCAGGCGCCGAGGGCCGGGAGCGCGGTGCGCAGGGTGGCGTCCTCGGGGATGCCCAGTTCCCGGGTCAGGGTGGTGAGGTCCTCGCGGGTTACGGCCTCCCAGAACCCGGCGTCGGCGGCGGCCGTGCCCACCGGGGCGGGAGCAGTGGCGGTGTCGGAGGCGTCGAGCCAGTGGCGCTGCCGCTGGAAGGGGTAGGTGGGCAGGGCCACGGGCGGCCCGGAGCGGGGGGTTCCGTCGCCGAGGACGGCCGTCCAGTCGACGGGGACGCCGTGGGCGTGGGCCTCGCCGAGGGAGGTGAGGAAGCGCCGTTCGTCCCCGTCGGCCCGGGTGAGGGTCGCCAGGACGGCGGCGGGGGTCTCGGTGGGCGTGTCGTCGACGGTGTCCTGGAGTCCGTAGACGAGGACGGGGTGCGGGCTGACCTCGATGAACACCCGGTGTCCGGCGGCGAGGAGCCCTCGGGTGGCCTGCTCGAAGCGGACGGTGCGGCGCAGGTTGGCGTACCAGTAGGCGGCGTCGGGTGCGGTGTCGAGGGGCTCGCCGGTGACCGTGGAGTGGAACGGGACCGTGGGCGCGGCGGGCGTCAGCGCGGCGAGTTCCGCGGCGAGTTCCTCGCGTACGGCTTCGACCTGGGCGCTGTGCGAGGCGATGTCCACCCGGACCCGCTTGGCGCGTACGCCGTCGGCGGCGCAGGCTTCGAGGAGCTGGTCCAGGGCCTCGTGGTCCCCGGCGACGACCACGGTGCGGGGGCCGTTGACGGCGGCCACGGCGAGGCGGCCGTCCCAGGCGGCTATGCGGTCGGCGGCCTCGGTCTCCGGCAGCGGGAGGGAGACCATGCCCCCCCGGCCGGACAGGCGCAGGAGCAGGGCGCTGCGGCGGGCGACGAGGCGGGCGCCGTCCTCCAGGGTGAGGGATCCGGCGACGACGGCGGCGGCGATCTCGCCCTGCGAGTGGCCGACGACGGCGCCGGGGCGGACCCCGCAGGAGCGCCAGAGTTCGGCGAGGGAGACCATCACGGCCCAGAGCACGGGCTGGACCACGTCGGGGGTCTCCAGCGGCGGGGCGTCGTCGGCGCCGCGCAGGACCCCTTCGAGGTCCCAGGCGACGTGGGGGGCCAGGGCCCGGCCGCAGGAGGCGATCCGGTCGCGGAAGGCCTCGGAGGTGTCCAGGAGGGCGACGGCCATGCCGGCCCACTGGGACCCCTGGCCGGGGAAGACGAACACGGGCTGGGCGGGGGCGGTCGCGGTGCCACGGACGGCGCCGGTGTGGGAGGCGCCGCAGGAGAGCGCGTCGAGGGCGGTGACCAGTTCCGCGGGGTCCTCGCCGACGACGACGGCGCGTTCGGCGAAGGGGGTGCGGGTGGTGGCGAGGGCGTGGCCGGTCGCGCGGGGGTCGGCGTCGGGGTCCGCGCGCAGGAGGGCGGCGACGCGGGCCGCCTGTTCCTCGAGGGCGGGCACGGTGCGGGCGGCGAGGGGCAGGGCGGCGAACCGCGGGGACAGCGGCCGGGGTGCGGGGGCGGCGTCCGCGCCGGTGTCCGGTGCGGGGACCGGGTCGGGTTCGGGGTCGGGCCGGGGTGCTTCCTCCAGGATGACGTGGGCGTTGGTGCCGCTGATCCCGAACGAGGACACGGCGGGCCCCCGGGGCCGGGGGGGGGGGGGGGGGACAGCGGCCACGGGGTGAGAGCGGGCGCCCCGGCGGGTGCTTCGCGCGGTTCCTCGGAAGCGGCGGCCTGCTCCAGGATGACGTGGGCGTTGGTGCCGCTGATCCCGAACGAGGACACGGCGGGCCCCCGGGGCCGGGGGGGGGGGGGGGGGACAGCGGCCACGGGGTGAGAGCGGGCGCCCCGGCGGGTGCTTCGCGCGGTTCCTCGGAAGCGGCGGCCTGCTCCAGGATGACGTGGGCGTTGGTGCCGCTCATGCCGAAGGAGGAGACTCCGGCGCGACGGGGCCGGCCGTCGGCGTCGGGTTCCCAGGCGACGGGGGTGGTCAGCAGCCGGACGGCGCCGGCGTTCCAGTCGACGTGCGGGGTGCGTTCGTCGGCGTGCAGGGTTCTGGGGAGCAGGCCGTGCCGCAGGGCCTGCACCATCTTGATGATGCCGCCGGCTCCGGCGGCCGCCTGGGTGTGGCCGATGTTGGACTTGAGGGAGCCCAGCCACAGGGGCCGGCCGGCGTCGCGGTCCTGTCCGTAGGTGGCGAGCAGGGCGGAGGCCTCGATGGGGTCGCCGAGGCGGGTTCCGGTGCCGTGTCCCTCGACGGCGTCGATGTCGGCGGGGGTCAGGCGGGCGTCGGCGAGGGCCTGGCGGATGACGCGCTGCTGGGCGGGGCCGTTGGGGGCGGTGAGGCCGTTGGAGGCGCCGTCCTGGTTGACGGCGGAGCCGCGGACCACGGCGAGGACGGGGTGGCCGTTGCGGCGGGCGTCGGAGAGCCGTTCCACCAGCAGCAT
>NZ_WWGX01000064.1:0-19929 GCF_009862265.1 Streptomyces sp. SID8352
GAACACGCCGTGTCCACCGTCACCGCCGGACCCTCGAACCCCAAGCTGTACGCCACCCGACCCGACACCACACTCGACGTCGTCCCCGTCAGGCGCAGCCCCTCGGCGTCGGCGGGCATGGCCCCGGCGTACTCGGGGGAGGTGCCGTAGTCCATCGGCATGACACCGGCGAACACTCCGCTGTCGCTGCCGCGCAGTGTGGCCGGGTCGATCCCGGCGCTCTCCAGCGCCTCCCAGGCCGCCTCCAGCAGCAGCCGCTGCTGCGGGTCCATCGCCTTGGCCTCACGGGGGCTGATCCCGAAGAACCCGGCGTCGAAGTCGCCGACGCCCTCCAGGAAGCTGCCGCCGCGCATGTAGATGGTGCCGGTGTGCTCGGGGTCCGGGTGGTAGAGCCGCTCCAGGTCCCAGCCCCGGTCGGACGGCAGACCGCCGACCGCGTCCCGGCCCTCGGCGACCAACCGCCAGAGATCCTGTGGGCTCGCCACACCACCCGGATAGCGGCAGGCCATACCGACGATCGCCAGCGGCTCGTCCGAGCCGGTGGTCCTCCCGGTGACCGGCGCCGCCGCCCGCTCCCGGCCTCCGACCTCGGACAGCAGCAGACGGGCCACGGCGCTGGTGGTCGGGTGGTCGAAGACGAGGGAGCCGGGGAGCCGCAGGCCGGTGACCTCCGCGAGCCGTTCGCTCAGCTCGACACCCGCGAGCGAGTCGAACCCGAGGTCCTTGAACGCCCGGTGCTCGTCGACCCGGTCTCCGGAAGAGTGTCCGAGGACTCCGGCGACCTCGTCCCTTACCAGTTCCAGCACGGCGCGCTCACGTCCGCCATCCTCGACTCCGGCCAGCCGCTCGGCCAGCGGCGAACCCGCGCCCGGACCCGTCGGAACCTCCGGAGCCTCCGCCGCCCCGGCATCCCCGGACGGCACCCTGTCGGCCGGCCGTTCCACGGCCCCTCCCCCGGGCGCCAGCCAGTAGCGCTCGCGCTGGAAGGCGTAGGTCGGCAGGTCGACGCGCCGGACACCGGTACCGGCGTAGAACGCGGCCCAGTCGACCGGGACACCGGCCGTGTGCGCCTGCCCCAGGAATGCGGCGAACGCCTCCACCTCCGGAGTACGCGCCCGCAGCGCCGGGACGAAGACCGCCTGGTCCTCGTCGAGGATCTGCCGGGCCATCGCCGTCAGCACGGCATCCGGACCCACCTCCACGAACCGGGACACACCCTCGGCGGCCAGGGTCGCGATGCCGTCGGCAAAACGGACCGCTTCCCGCACGTGGTTGACCCAGTAGGAGGGGTCGGTCAGCTCCTCGGAAACCAGGCCGCCGGTCAGGTTCGACACCACCGCAATCCGGGGTGACTCGAAGCTCAGCCCCTCCGCAACCGCACGGAACTCATCGAGCATCGGCTCCATCAACGGCGAGTGGAACGCGTGACTCACCCGCAGACGCGTCGTCTTGCGCTCCGACCACACCGGCAGCCACTCGTCCAGTGCCGTCAGCTCACCCGAAACCACCACGGCCAGCGGCCCGTTCACCGCAGCCACGGACAGCCGGCCCCCGAAGCCCTCCAGAGACGCCAGGACCTCGGCCTCCGTCGCCTGGACCGCGACCATACCGCCGCCCTCCGGCAGCGCACCCATCAACCGCCCACGAGCCGCCACCAGCTTCGCCGCATCCCCCAGCGACAGCACACCGGCGACATGAGCACACGCCAGCTCACCCACCGAATGCCCCACCACGACATCGGGCGTCACACCCAGCGACTCCAGCAGACGGAACAACGCCACCTCAACCGCGAACAACGCAGCCTGCGTGAACTCCGTCCGGTCCAACAGAGCGGCCTCCGCCGAACCCTCCGCCGCGAACAACAACTCCCTCAACGAACGACCCAGCAACGGATCAAGGTGACCGCACACCTCGTCCAACGCCGACGCGAACACCGGATAGGCCGCCGCAAGACCCGCACCCATCCCCGCACGCTGCGCACCCTGCCCCGTGAACAGGAAACCCGTCTTCCCACCCACAACAGCCCGCGCGGCCGTCCGGCCGTCGACGACCTTCTGCAAGGCAGCGACCAGCCCATCACGGTCGGACGCCACCACGGCCGCCCGACGCTCGAACTGCGCCCGCGACACCACACCCGAGAACGCCACATCCGCGACACCCAGTTCCGGCCGCGACAGCAGAAGCGACCTCAACCGCTCCGCCTGACCCACCACAGCAGCCGCACTCCTGCCCGACACCACCACAGGCACCACCGCAGGGTGTCCGCCACCGGACGTCTCCGTCTCCGCGGCGGGGGTCTCCTCGGCCGCCGGAGCCTCTTCGAGGATGAGGTGGGCGTTGGTGCCGCTGATGCCGAAGGAGGAGACGCCCGCGCGGCGCGGCCGCTCACCGCTCGGCCACGTCTCGGCCTCCGTGAGGAGGCGCACCTCACCCGCGGTCCAGTCGATCTCCGGGGAGGGCTCGTCCACGTTGAGGGTCCGCGGCAGCACCTCGTGCCGCATCGCCATGACCATCTTGATCACGCCCGCGACACCCGCCGCGGCCGACGTGTGACCGATGTTCGACTTGATCGAACCCAGCCGAAGCGGGCCGTTCACCCGCTCCTGGCCGTACGTCGCCAGCAGCGCATGCGCCTCGATGGGGTCGCCCAGCCGAGTACCGGTGCCATGGCCCTCGACCGCGTCCACGTCGGCGGGGGCGAGCCCCGCGTTGGCGAGCGCCTGCCGGATCACCCGCTCCTGCGAGGGACCGTTCGGCGCCGTCAGACCATTGCTCGCACCGTCCTGGTTGATGGCACTGCCCCGGATCACCGCGAGGACCCGGTGGCCGTTGCGCCGGGCCTCCGAGAGGCGCTCCAGCACGACCAGGCCGACGCCGTCGGAGAAGCCGGTGCCGTCCGCGGCGGCGGCGTACGGCTTGCAGCGGCCGTCGGTGGCCAGTCCGCGCTGGCGGCTGAACTCCTGGAGGAGGAAGGGTCCCGCGAGGACGGTGACGCCGCCCACCAGCGCGAGGGAGCACTCGCCGGAGCGCAGGGCCTGCGCGGCCAGGTGCATCGCGACGAGCGAGGAGGAGCAGGCCGTGTCCACGGTGACGGCGGGGCCCTCGAAGCCGAAGCTGTAGGCGACGCGGCCGGAGACGACGCTGGAGGCGGTTCCGGCGAGGCGGAAGCCCTCAAGTTCGGGCTGGGCGGGGCCGCCGGTGCTGCCGTAGTCGGAGAGGACGGCTCCGGCGAAGACGCCGGTGTCCGTGCCGCGCAGGGCGGCCGGGTCGATGCCGGCGTCCTCCAGGGCCTCCCAGGACGCTTCGAGGAGGAGGCGCTGCATGGGGTCGATGGCGAGGGCCTCGCGGGGGCTGATGCCGAAGAAGCCCGCGTCGAAGTCGCCGACGCCGTCGACGAACCCGCCGCCGCTCGTGTAGACCTTGCCGGTCTGCTCGGGGTCGGGGTCGTAGAGGTGGTCGAGGTCCCAGCCCCGGTCGTCGGGCAGGGCGGAGATGCCGTCCCGGCCCTCGGCCACGAGCCGCCACAGCTCCTGGGGGGAGGTGGCGCCGCCCGCGTAGCGGCAGCTCATGCCGACGATGGCGATGGGTTCGCTCGCCTGGGCCAGCAGCCTGCGGTTCTGCTGGCGCAGGCGTTCGGTCTCCTTGAGCGACTTGCGCAGTGCCGCGACGAGTTCGTTCTGGTTGGCGGACATCGCCTTGGTTCCCCCGTTCGGCCGCGTGCCGGCGGCCGTGTTCTGAGCTTCTCTGGGATCGGACGTGGTGGCGTCGTCGCTCATTCCACGTCTTCCTGGGTCATGCGGATCAGCGCGGCGACGTCCATCTCGTCGATCTCCTCGATGGACAGGGCGGATTCGTCCCCGGTGTCGGTGTCGGCGGGGTCGGTGGCGGCCAGTTCGACGAGGGCGTCGAGGAGGCCGGCCTGGCGGAGCCGGGCGAGGGGGATCGAGGCCAGCAGGGCGCGGATCTCGTCCTCCTCGGAGCGGCGGCCCGGGTCGGCGGCCGTGGTGGCCGGTACGGCGGCGGCGACGAGGTAGCGGGCGACGGCGAGGGGGGTGGGATGGTCGAAGACCAGGGTGGCGGGCAGCCGCAGCCCGGTGGCCTGACTCAGCCGGTTCCGCAGTTCGACGGCGGTCAGCGAGTCGAAGCCGAGCTGTTTGAAGGCCCGGGAGGGCTGGATCGCGCCGGCGTCCGCATGGCCGAGCACCGAGGCGACCTGGGCGCGGACGAGGTCGAGGGCGAGTGTCTCCCAGTCCTGGGGGTCCGTTCCGGCGAGGCGGTCGGCGAGGGAGCCGCCCGCGGTCCCGGTGCGGCGGGCCGGTGCCTTGACGAGTCCGCGCAGCAGTGTGGGCAGCAGGCCGGACTGGGCCTGGGCCCGCAGGGCGGGCTGGTCGAGGCGGGCGGGGACGAGCAGGGGCTCGTCCAACCGGGCCGAGGTGTCGAAGAGTTCGAGGCCGAGTTCGTTGGAGAGGGGGGCCACGCCGAGCCGGGCGAGACGGGCGATCTCGGCGTCGCCGAGTTCACCGGTCATGCCGGTGGCGTCGCCCCAGAGGCCCCAGGCCAGCGAGGTGGCGGGCAGGCCCGCGGCGCGCCGGTCGGCGGCGAGGGCGTCCAGGAAGGCGTTGGCGGCGGCGTAGTTGGCCTGGCCGGGGCTGCCGATCAGGGCGGCGAGGGAGGAGAAGAGAACGAAGGCGGTCAGGTCGCTGTCCGCGGTGAGTTCGTGGAGGTGGAGCGCGGCGTCGATCTTGGGCCGCATGACCCGCTCGACCTGTTCGGGGGTGAGGGACTCGATGACGCCGTCGTCCAGGACGCCGGCCGAGTGGATGACGGCGCGCAGCGGCCGGTCCAGGCCGGCGAGGAGGGCGGCGAGTTGGTCGCGGTCGGAGACGTCGCAGGCGGCGGCGCGGGCGTCGGCGCCCAGTGCGGCCAGTTCGGCGAGGAGTTCCGGTACGCCGTCGGCGGCGGGGCCGCGGCGGCTGACCAGGAGGAGGTGCTTGGCGCCGTGCCGTTCGGCGAGGTGGCGGGCGAAGAGGGCGCCGAGGCCGCCGGTGCCGCCGGTGACGAGGACGGTGCCCTCGGGGTCGAGCGGGGCGGGCACGGTCAGGACGACCTTGCCGGTGTTGCGGCCCTCGCGCAGGAAGCGGAACGCCTCGGCTCCGCGCCGCACGTCCCAGGTGCGCACCGGGGCGTGCTCCAGGACCCCCTTCTCGAAGAGGGCGACGACCTCGGTGAGCATCTCCTGGATGCGCTCGGGGCCCGCCTCCAGCAGGTCGTAGGAGCGGTAGCGGACGCCGTCGCGTTCGGCGGCCACGACGTCCGGGTCGCGCAGATCGGCCTTGCCCATCTCGACGAACCGGCCGCCCCGGGGCAGCAGATCGAGCGAGGCGTCGATAAAGTCGCCCGCGAGGGCGTTCAGCACCACGTCCACGCCCTCGCCGCCGGTGACGCCCAGGAAGCGGTCCCGGAACGACAGGTCGCGGGAGGAGGCGATGGCGTCGTCGGTCACGCCCAGGGCGCGGACGGCGTCCCACTTGGGTTCGCTCGCGGTGGCCAGCACCTCGGCGCCGAAGTGCCGGGCGAGTTGGACGGCCGCCATGCCCACGCCTCCGGCGGCGGCGTGCACCAGCAGCCGCTCACCCCGCCGCAGCCCCGCGAGGTCCACCAGCCCGTAGTAGGCGGTGAGGTAGACGACGGGGAGGGCGGCGGCCTGGGTGAAGGTGAAGCTGTCGGGCATGCGGACGACGGTGCGGCGGTCGGCGACGGCGACGGGGCCGAAGGCGTCGAGGACCAGGCCGAAGACGCGGTCCCCGGGGGCCAGGTCGGTGACGGCGGCGCCGACTTCGAGGATCACTCCGGCGGCCTCGCTGCCGAGCGGTGCCTCGCCCGGGTAGGTGCCGAGGGCGATCAGGACGTCGCGGAAGTTGAGTCCCGCGGCGCGGATGCCGACGCGGACCTCGTTGACGCCGAGCGGGCGGTCACCGGCGGACGCGATGATGCCGAGGTCCTCCAGGGAGCCCTTGCGGCGGCTGCCCAGCCGCCAGGCTCCGTCGACGGTGCCGGTCTCGGCGCGCGCGAGGCGCGGGACGAGGAGCTGTCCGGCGCGGACGGCGAGCTGCGGTTCGTCGCCGCCGAGGAGCGCGGCCCAGTCGGCCGCGTCGGCGTCCTGGCCGCCGAGGTCGACGAGGGTGAGGCGGCCGGGGTGTTCGGACTGGGCGCTGCGGACCAGGCCCCAGACGGGTGCCTGGACGAGGTCGGGCGCCTGCTCGCCGACGGCGACGGCGTCGCGGGTCACGAGCGTCAGGCGGGCGCCCGCCAGGGTCTCGGCGGCGATCCACCGCTGGAGGAGTTCCAGGGTGCGGGCGGACAGGGCACGGGCCCGTTCGGCGGCGTGGCCGTCGGTGCCGGGTTCGACGGTGGCGACGACCACGTCGGGCACGGGGGCGCCCGCGGCGACGGCGCGTTCCAGGGCGTCCAGGTCGGCGTGGTGCTCGCCGGGGGCGCCGAGCGAGGCGGCGGCGCCGAGCAGGGCCACGGTGACGGGGCGGGGATCGGCCTCGGCGGCGGGGGTCCAGTCGAGGCGGAACAGGGCGTTCTGCCCGGCGCCGTGGCCGCCCTCCAGCTGGGCCCGGTCGACGGGCCGTACGGTCAGTTCGTCGACGGTGACGACGGGCACGCCGTGTTCGTCGGTCACGTCGATGCGCAGCGCGGAGCCGTCGGTCCGGGTGAGGCGGGCGCGGACCCGGGGGCCGGGGGTGCCGGGGCCGAGACGGACTCCGGCCCAGGAGAAGGGCAGGTCGACGCCGGAGGCGAGGTCCTTCCCGACGAGGGCGCCGTGCAGGACGGCGTCGAAGAGGGCGGGGTGGAGGCCGAAGCCCTCGCCGCCGGCGCCCTCGGGCAGCGCGATCTCGGCGTAGAGGTCGTCGCCGGAGCGCCAGGCGGCGCGCAGGCCCTGGAAGAGGGGGCCGTACTCGTATCCGGCGGCGTCGGCCCGGGGGTAGAGGCCGTCGACGGCTACGGGGTCGGCCCCGGCGGGCGGCCAGGGGCCGAGCGGGCGGGCGGGTTCGGCGTGGGCGGTGAGGCGGCCGTGGGCGTGGCGGACCGGGGGTTCCTCGGAGCCCTCGGGGCGGGAGTAGACGGCGACCTCGCGGTGGCCGTCGGCGTCCTCGGTGCCGACGATCACCTGGACCTGGCGGGCGGTGTCCTCGGCGAGGACCAGCGGGGCGTGGAGGACGAGTTCGTCGATGACGGGGGCCCCGGTCCCGGCCCCGGCGGCGAGGACGACCTCGACGAGGGCGGCGCCGGGCAGCAGGACGGTGCCGAGGACGGCGTGGTCCCGGGTCCAGGGCTGGGAGTCCTGGGAGACGCGGCCGGTGAAGAGGGTCTCGTCGCGGTCGCCGACGGGTACGGCGGCGGAGAGCACCGGGTGGGTGAACCGGCCGAGTCCGGCGGCCGCGGGGTCGCCCGCCGAGCCGGGCATCATCCAGTACCGCCGGCGCTGGAAGGCGTAGGTGGGCAGGTCGACGCGGGCGGCGGTGCCTCCCGCGTGGAAGGCCCGCCAGTCGACGGCGGCACCGGCGGCGTGGGCCTCGGCCAGGGAGCGCGCGAAGCGGGCGAAGCCGCCCTCTTCGCGGCGGAGGGAGCCGAGGACCGCGGCGCGGTCGGCCGCGTCCAGGGCCTGGACGCTCTCCTCGACGGGGACCCTGAGCACGGGGTGCGGGGAGACCTCGACGAAGCAGTTGAGTCCCTGGTCGAGGAGGGCGCGGACGCCGGACTCGAAGCGGACCTGGCCGCGGAGGTTGCGGTACCAGTAGTCGGCGCCGAGTTCGGTGGTGTCGGTGAACTCCTCGCGGAGGGTGGAGTAGAAGGGGATGCGGCCGGGCCTGGGCGTGATGGGGGCGAGCACGTCGAGGAGTTCGGCCTCGATGGCGGCGACCTGCGCGGAGTGGGAGGCGTAGTCGACGGAGACCCGGTGGAAGCGGACGCCGGACTCCTCGCAGAAGGCGGCCAGTTCGTCGAGGGCGGTGGGCTCGCCGGAGACGACGACGGCGGTCGGGCCGTTGACGGCGGCGACGGAGACGCGTCCGCCGTAGGGGGCGAGGAGTTCCTCGACCCGCTCGACGGGCAGGGCCACGGATGCCATGCCGCCCTGTCCGGCGAGGCCTTCGCGGATGGCCCGGCTGCGCAGGGCGACGACGCGGGCGGCGTCGTCGAGGGTGAGACCGCCGGCCACGTAGGCGGCGGCGATCTCGCCCTGGGAGTGGCCGAGGACGGCCTCGGGGACCACTCCGTACGACTGCCAGAGCGCGGCGAGGGAGACCATGACGGAGAACAGGGCGGGCTGGACCACGTCCACCCGCTCCAGGGTGGGGGCGCCGGGGGCGCCGCGCAGGACGGCCTCCAGGTCCCAGTCGACGTGGGGGGCGAGGGCGGCGGCGCAGGCGGCGATCTCGGCGGCGAAGACGGGCGCGGTCTCCAGCAGGTCCACCGCCATGCCCTGCCACTGGGCGCCCTGGCCGGGGAAGACGAAGACGGTGCGGCCGCCGGTGACCCGGCCCTCGGCGACGTGCGCGGCGGGTTCGGCGGCGGAGAGGGCCTTGAGCCCGGACAGGAGGGTGCCGCGGTCGGTGGCGACCACGGCGGCGCGCCTGTCGAGGTGGGCGCGGGTCGCGGCGGAGGAGTAGGCGATGTCGGCGACGGACAGGTCCGGCTTGGCGATCATGAGGGCGCGCAGCCGGTCGGCCTGGGCGCGCAGGGCGGTGTCGGAGGCGGCGGAGAGCAGCACCGGCAGGGCCGCGGGGGCACTCGCGGCGGTGCCGGTGGTGTCCGGTGCCGGGTCCTCGGCGGTACCGGGGTCCGCGGCGGGTGCCTCTTCGAGGATGACGTGCGCGTTGGTGCCGCTGACGCCGAAGGAGGAGACGCCGGCCCGGCGGGGCCGGTCCCCGGCGGGCCAGGGGCTGGCCTCGGTGAGAAGGCTGACCTCGCCGGCGGTCCAGTCCACGTTTCCGGAGGGCTTGTCCACGTGCAGGGTGCGCGGGAGTTCGCCGTTGCGGAGCGCCATCACCATCTTGATGATCCCGGCGGCTCCGGCGGCGGCCTGGGTGTGGCCGATGTTGGACTTGACGGAGCCGAGGCGCAGCGGTCCGTTCTCGCGTTCGCGGCCGTAGGTGGCCAGCAGGGCCTTGGCCTCGATGGGGTCGCCGAGCGGGGTGCCGGTGCCGTGGCCCTCGACGGCGTCGATGTCGGCGGGGCGGAGCCCGGCGTCGGCGAGCGCCTGGCGGATGACCCGCTCCTGGGAGGGGCCGTTGGGGGCGGTGAGGCCGTTGGAGGCGCCGTCCTGGTTGACGGCGGAGCCGCGCACCACCGCCAGCACCGGGTGGCCCAGGCGCTCCGCGTCCGAGAGCCGTTCCAGCAGCAGTACGCCGACGCCCTCGCCCCAGCCCGTCCCGTCGGCGGCGGCGGAGAAGGCCTTGCAGCGGCCGTCCGGGGAGACCCCGCGCTGGCGGCTGAACTCGATGAAGATGTTCGGGCGGGCGAGGACGGTGACGCCGCCGACGAGGGCGAGGGAGCACTCCCGGGCGCGCAGCGCCTGGGCGGCCTGGTGGACGGCGACCAGGGAGGAGGAGCAGGCGGTGTCGACGGTGACGGCGGGCCCGGTGAAGCCGAAGGTGTAGCTGATGCGGCCGGAGGCGACGCTGCCGGCGGAGGCGATGGAGAGGTAGCCCTCCACCTCGGGCCGCCGGTCGCTGGTGCCCGCGACGAACTGGTAGTCCTGGTACATCACTCCGCAGAAGACGCCGGTGTCGCTGCCGCGCAGGGTGGTGATGTCGATCCCGGCGTCCTCGAACGCCTCCCAGGAGGTCTCCAGCAGGAGCCGCTGCTGCGGGTCCATGACCAGGGCCTCGCGGGGGCTGATCCCGAAGAACTCGGCGTCGAACTCGGCGGCGCGGTCGACGAATCCGCCGCCGCGGGCGTAGGAGGTGCCGGTGTGGTCGGGGTCGGGGTCGTACAGGTTGTCGAGGTCCCAGCCGCGGTCGGCGGGGAACTCGGCGGCGGTGCCGACCCGGCCGTCGGCCAGGAGTTGCCAGAACTCCTCGGGGCTGGTGACCCCGCCCGGGTAGCGGCAGCTCATGCCGACGACGGCGAGGGGCTCGTTGGCGCGGTCCTCGTAGGCGCGGATGCGGCTGCGGGCCGTGTCGAGGTCGCCGGCCAGCCGCTTGACGTAGCGGACGAGCTTCTCCTGCTGCTGGGCGTCGCTCACTTCGGTGCTCATCCCCGGGGTCCTGTTCGTTGCGTGGTGGAATCGGGCATGGCTACGCGCCGCCGAACTCGGCGTCCAGCAACTCCAGGACCTCGTCCATGGTGCTGGCCGCTTCGATGCGGTCGCCGGTGCGCGGTGTGCCGCCGCTGCCCGTGATCGTGTCGAGGAGGAGGCGCAGCCGGTCGGCCACGCGCGCCTTCTCGGCGCCCTCCAGGGTGGTGACCAGCGTTTCCAGCCGGTCGAGTTGCTGCTCGGCGGAGCCCGTCGCGGGGGCGGCCGCGTCGCCGTCGCCGAGTTCGGACAGGAGCAGTTCCGCGACGGACGCCGCGGTGGGGTGGTCGAAGACCATGGTGGGGGGCAGCCGCAGTCCGCTGGCCTGGTTCAGCCGGTTGCGCAGGTCGACGGCGGACAGCGAGTCGAAGCCGAGGTCCTTGAAGGCCCGTTCGGGGTTGATGCCGCCGGGCGAGGTGTGACCGAGGACGGCCGCCACCTGCTGCTGGACGAATTCGAGGACGGTCCGGTCCCGTTCGGCGGCGGGCAGGCCCGCGAGGCGGGCGGCCAGGGTCACTCCGGTGGTTGCGGTGCGCCGGACGCGGTCGGGGGCCAGGCCCCGCAGCAGGGCGGCGGGGGCGTTCTCCCGGGCGGCGGCGCGCAGGGCGCCGAGGTCCAGGAGGACGGGGGCGAGCAGGGCCGGGCCGGCCCCGAGCGCGCGGTCGAAGAGCTCCAGTCCGAGGGCGGTGGGCAGCGGGCGGATGCCGCCCCGGGCGAGGCGGGCCAGGTCGGCGCCGCCGAGTCCGCCGCCCATGCCGCCGGATTCCGCCCAGAGGCCCCAGGCCAGGGAGACGGCGGGCTGTCCGGCGGCGCGGCGCCGGGCGGCGAGCGCGTCGAGGGCGGCGTTGGCCGCGGCGTAGTTGGCCTGGCCGGGGGTACCGAGGAGCGCGGTGACCGAGGAGAACAGCACGAGGGCCACCGGGCCGCGGTCGGCGGTCAGTTCGTGGAGGTGGAGCGCGGCGTCGAGCTTGGGCCGGAGCACCCGGTCCAGCCGCTCCGGGGTCATGGTGCCGAGGAGTCCGTCGTCGAGGACCCCGGCGGCGTGGACGACGGCGGTGAGGGGCTGTTCCAGGGAGTCGAGCAGGGCGGCGAGGGCCGTCCGGTCGCCGACGTCGCAGGCGTCGACGCGGACGCGGGCGCCCAGGGCCTCCAGCCGGGCGACGAGTGCGGGCACGCCGTCGGCGGCCGGACCGCTCCGGCTGACCAGGGCGAGGTGGCGCGTGCCGTGGTGGCGGGCGAGGTGCTCGGCGAGGACGGCGCCCAGGCCGCCCGTGCCGCCGGTGATGAGCACCGTGCCGTCCGGGTCCCAGCCGGTGGCGGGGGCGGCGGGCGCGGGGGCGGTGCGGGCGAGCCGGGGGACGAGGGTCCGTCCGGCGCGCACGGCGAACTGCGGTTCGTCCGTCGCGGCCAGGGCGCCCCAGCCGGCGGCGTCGGTGCCGTCCATGACGTCGTCGTCGAGGTCGACGAGGAGGAAGCGGCCGGGGTGCTCGGACTGGGCCGTCCGCAGCAGTCCCCAGACGGGCGCGGTGGCCGGGTCGGCGCTCTCCTCGCCGACGGCGACGCCGTGCCGGGTGGCGACCAGCAGCCGGGCGGCGGTGAGGGGTTCGGCGTCCAGCCACCGGTGGAGGAGGGCGAGGACGTCCCGGGCCACGGTGTGGGCGGCCTCGGCCGCGGGCCCCGCGGGAGTGGGGACGCGGGCGACGACGAGGTCGGGCGGCGGCGCGGCCCCGGCCGACACCGACCGCAGGAGTGCGTCGAGCGCGCCGGGGTCGCCGGGTTCCAGGAGGTGCACGCGGGACGCCGGTGCGGTGGTGGCTGCGGGGGCCGGGACCCAGTCGACGGTGAACAGGGAGTCGCCGGCGCCGGACCGCGCGGTCCGGAGCTGCCCGGGTTCCACGGCGCGGAAGGCGAGTTCGGCGACGCGGGCGACGGACTCGCCCGTCTCGGTGCGCAGTTCGACGCACAGGGCGGCACCCCCGCCGGAGCCGCCGCCGGGGGCACCGGCGGCGGTGATCCGGACCCGGGCGGCCGTCGCCGCCGTGCCCAGGCGCACGCCCGACCAGGAGAACGGCAGCCGTACCGCGCCGTCGCCCCGGTCGAGCCAGTCGAGGCCGCCGTGCAGGGCGGCGTCGAACAGGGCCGGGTGGAGCGCGAACCCGGTGGCCCGGGCGGCGTCCTCCGGCCCCAGTTCCACCTCGGCGTAGACGGCGTCCGTGTCGCGCCAGGCGGCGCGGACGTTGCGGAACGCGGGCCCGTAGTCGAGCCCCAGGCCGGCGAAGCGGGCGTAGAGGGTCTCGACGGCGACCGGGGCGGCCCCGGCGGGCGGCCACTCGGCGGGCCAGTCGGCGCCACCGCCCGCGTCGGCCTCCGCCGCGCCCGGTTCGCCGGTGCGCGGTCCGTCCTCCCTCGCTCCGTCGGCGCTCAGGGTGCCGCGGGCGTGGCACACCGTCCCGGCGCCGTCGCCGGCGCGGGAGAAGACCGCGGTCGCGCGCCGCCCCTCGGCGTCGGGGGCGGCCACGGTGACCTGCATCCGTGCCGCCGCCGTGCCGTCCAGCACCAGCGGGGCCTCCAGGACCAGTTCCTCCAGTTCCCAGGCGCCGACCTGGCGCCCTGCGGCGACCGCCAGTTCCACCAGCGCCGTGCCGGGCACGACCACCGTGTCCAGCACCATGTGGCCGTCGAGCCAGGGCAGTCCGTCGCGGGAGAGGAGTCCGGTGAAGACCCACTCGTCCCGGTCGCCGACCGCGACCTCGGCGCTGAGCACCGGGTGCTCGATCCGGCCCAGTCCGGCCGCCGCCGGGTCACCGGCCGCGGCTCCCTGCGCGAGCCAGTAGCGCTCGCGCTGGAAGGCGTACGTCGGCAACTCCACCCGGCGGGCGCCGGTCCCGTCGTAGAAGGCGTCCCAGGCGACGGGGATCCCGGCGGTGTGGGCCCGGCCCAGGAAGTCGGCGAACGCCTCCGCCTCGGGGGTGCGGGAGCGGAGCACCGGCACGAAGAGGGCCTCGTCGGTGTCGTCGAGGGTCTGCCGGGCCAGGGCGGTCAGCGTCCCGCCCGGGCCGACCTCCACGAAGCGGGTGACGCCCTCGGCGGCCAGGGTGCGCACCCCGTCGGCGAAGCGCACGGCCTCGCGGACGTGGTTCACCCAGTAGGAGGGGTCGGTCAGTTCGGCGGAGACGAGGCCGCCGGTGAGGTTGGAGACCACCGGGAGCCTCGGCTCGTGGAGGGTCAGTCCGGCCGCCACGGCGCGGAACGCTTCGAGCATCGGCTCCATGAGCGGCGAGTGGAAGGCGTGGCTCACCCGCAGACGGGTGGTCCTGCGGTCGGTCCAGGCGGTCAGCCAGGCGTCGAGGGCGTCGGCGTCGCCGGAGACGACCACGGAGCGGGGCCCGTTGACGGCCGCGACGGACAGCCGGCCCGCGTGGGCGGTGAGGGACTCCTCGACCTCCTCCCGGGTGGCCTCGACCGCGGCCATTCCGCCGCCGCCGGGCAGCGCGCCCATCAGCCGTCCGCGCGCCGCCACCAGGGCGCACGCGTCCTCCAGGGACAGCACTCCCGCCACGTGGGCGCAGGCGATCTCGCCGACGGAGTGCCCGATCAGGACGTCCGGCACGACGCCGAGGGATTCCAGCAGCCCGTGCAGGGCGACCTCGACGGCGAAGAGGGCGGCCTGGGTGTACTCGGTGCGGTCCAGCAGCGCGGCCTCGGGCGAACCCTCCGGCGCGGACAGCAGTGCCCTGAGCGGGCGGTCGAGGTGCCGGTCCAGACGGGCGCAGACCTCGTCGAGCCGCCGGGCGAACTCCGGGTGGGCGGCGGCGAGTCCGGTGCCCATTCCGGGGCGCTGGGCGCCCTGACCGGAGAAGAGGAAGGCGGTCCTGCCCGCGAGGGAGGCGCCGCCGGGCAGCCCGTCCGCGTGTGCGCCGAGCCCCGCGAGCAGGGTGTCGCGGCAGGTGGCGACGACGGACGCCCGGTGGTCGAGCTGGGCGCGGGAGACGACGGCGGAGTAGGCCACGTCGAGCGGGCGCAGCGCGGGCCGGGCCAGCAGGTGCGCGTGCAGCCGCCGGGCCTGCGCGGCGAGCGCCTCGGGGGTGCGGCCGGACACGATCACGGGCACGGCGGAGGGCTCGACGGGGGTCGGGCCCCCGGCCTCGGGCGACTCGGCCTCCTCCGGGGCCTCTTCGAGGATGACATGGGCGTTGGTGCCGCTCACGCCGAAGGAGGAGACGCCCGCACGGCGGGGTCGTTCACCGCTCGGCCACGCCTCGGCCTCGGTGAGGAGGCGCACCTCGCCCGCGGTCCAGTCGATGTGCGGGGACGGCTCGTCGACGTTGAGCGTCTGCGGCAGGACGCCGTTCCGCATCGCCATGACCATCTTGATCACGCCCGCGACACCCGCCGCGGCGGAGCTGTGGCCGATGTTGGACTTGATGGAGCCCAGCCGCAGCGGGCCGTGCGTCCGCTCCTGGCCGTAGGTGGCGAGAAGGGCCTGCGCCTCGATCGGGTCACCCAACCGCGTGCCCGTCCCATGCCCCTCGACCGCGTCCACATCGGCCGCCGACAGGCCCGCGTTGGCGAGCGCCTGCCGGATCACCCGCTCCTGCGACGGACCGTTCGGCGCCGTCAGACCATTGCTCGCACCATCCTGNTTGACCGCACTGCCCCGGATCACCCCCAGCACCCGGTGACCNTTGCGCCGCGCGTCCGACAGACGCTCGACCACGAGCAGCCCGAGACCGTCCGAGAAACCGGTGCCGTCCGCCGACGCCGCGTACGACTTGCAACGACCGTCCGGCGCCAACCCCCGCTGCCGACTGAACTCCTGCAACAGGAACGGCCCCGACATCACCGTCACACCACCCACCAGGGCCAGCGAACACTCCCCCGACCGCAACGCCTGCGCCGCAAGATGCACCGCCACCAACGACGACGAACACGCCGTGTCCACCGTCACCGCCGGACCCTCGAACCCCAAGCTGTACGCCACCCGACCCGACACCACACTCGACGTCGTCCCCGTCAGGCGGAACCCCTCCAGTTCGGGGGGCATGGCGAGGCTGTAGTCCATGGGCACGACACCGGCGAACACCCCGGTGTCGCTGCCGCGCAGTGTGGCCGGGTCGATCCCGGCGTCCTCCAGCGCCTCCCAGGCCGCCTCCAGCAGCAGCCGCTGCTGCGGGTCCATGGCGAGGGCCTCACGGGGGCTGATCCCGAAGAACCCGGCGTCGAACTCCCCGGCACCGGCGAGGAATCCGCCGCCGCTGGTGTACACGGTGCCGGTCTGCTCGGGGTCCGGGTGGTAGAGCCGCTCCAGGTCCCAGCCCCGGTCGGACGGCAGACCGGAGATCGCGTCCCGGCCCTCCGCCAGCAGCTCCCACAGCCCCTCCGGGGACTCCACCCCGCCCGGGTAGCGGCAGGCCATGCCGACGATCGCCAGCGGCTCGACCTCCCGCTGCTCCAGGTCGCGGATGCGCCGGTTGGCCGTGCGCAGCTCCCCCGTCACCTTCCTCAGGTACAGACGGAGCTTCTGCTCGTCAACCATCGAGCCGCCGCCCTGTGCCTCGTCCCGCGCGGCCTGGTCGCTCATGCCCATCCGATCTCTTTGTCGATCATGTCGAACATCTCGTCGTCGGAGACCTCGTCGAAGTCGTCCGCGCCCTCCGGAAGGGCCTCCTCGCGGGTGCCGTCCATGCCCCCCAGGACGGTCCGGAGCCGGTTGCCGAGGGAACGCAGGCGCAGTTCGTGGCCGAGCAGTTCCCCGTCGTTCCCGGTGGCCAGCAGGGCCTCCAGCCGGCCCAGCGCCTCCTCCAGCGGATCGGGGGCGGCCTCGGCCGATGCGCCGACCCGCTCGTGGAGGAGCCGCACCACCGCGTCCGGTGTCGGGTGGTCGAAGACCAGCGTGGTCGGCAGCCGCAGACCGGTGGCCTTGGTCAGCCGGTTGCGCAGCTCCACCGCGGCGAGCGAGTCCAGCCCGAGCTGTTTGAACGGCAGTCCGGTGTCGACCGTGGCCGCCGACGCGTGTCCGAGCACGGCGGCCACATGGCCGCGCACCACCTCCCGCACGGCCTCCTCGCGTTCCGGTTCGGCCAGTTCGGCGATCCGCTCCTGCCAGGAGCCCGCGGTGTCCGCCGGGACGTCACCCGTGTCGCGGACGAGTCCGCGCAGCAGGGCCGGAAGACCGCCCAGCCGGGCCTGTTCGCGCAGCGCTCCGGAGTCCAGGCGCACCGGCACCGGAAGGGCCGTGTCCAGGAGTTCCGCCGTGTCGAAGAGTTCCACGCCCAGGGCGTTGGAGAGGGGCTCGACGCCCATCCGCGCCCAGCGCGCGGTACTGCCCGCGTCGAGGGTGCCGGCCATGCTGCGGGCCTCCGCCCAGAGTCCCCAGGCCAGGGAGGTGCCGGCCAGTCCGGCGGCCCGGCGGCGCACCGCGAGGGCGTCGAGGGCGGCGTTGGCGGCGGCGTAGTTGGCCTGGCCGGGGCTGCCGATCAGGGCCGCCACCGAGGAGAACAGGACGAAGGCCGACAGGTCGGCGTCCGCGGTGAGTTCGTGGAGGTGGAGGGCGGCGTCCAGCTTCGGCCGCATGACCCGGTCGAGCTGCTCGGGGGTGAGGGACTCGACGACGCCGTCGTCGAGGACACCCGCCGTGTGCACGACGGCCGTCAGCGGCCGGTCGCACGAGGCGATCAGGTCCCGCACCTGCCCGCGGTCGGCGACGTCGCAGGCGGCGACCCGCACCTCGGCCCCGGCCGCGGTGAGTTCGGCGGCCAGCCCGGCCGCGCCCTCGGCCGCCGGTCCGCTGCGGCTGACCAGCAGCAAGTGCCGCGCCCCGTACGCCGCCACCAGGTGCCGCGCGAACACGGCGCCGAGGCCGCCGGTGCCGCCGGTGACGAGGACGGTGCCCTCGGGGTCGAGCGGGGCGGGCACGGTGAGGACGACCTTGCCAGTGTTGCGGCCCTCGCGCAGGAAGCGGAACGCCTCGGCTCCGCGCCGCACGTCCCAGGTGCGCACCGGGGCGTGCTCCAGGACCCCCTTGCCGAACAGCGCCAGGATCTCCGTCAGCATCTCCTGGATGCGGTCCGGACCCGCCTCGAAGAGGTCGTAGGAGCGGTAGCGGACGCCGTCGCGTTCGGCGGCCACGACGTCCGGGTCGCGCAGGTCGGCCTTGCCCATCTCGACGAACCGGCCGCCCCGGGGCAGCAGATCGAGCGAGGCGTCGATGAAGTCGCCCGCGAGGGCGTTCAGCACCACGTCCACGCCCTCGCCGCCGGTGACGTCCAGGAAGCGGTCCCGGAACGACAGGTCACGGGAGGAGGCGATGGCGTCGTCGGCCACGCCCAGGGCGCGGACGGCGTCCCACTTGGGTTCGCTCGCGGTGGCCAGCACCTCGGCGCCGAAGTGCCGGGCGAGNTGGACGGCCGCCATGCCCACGCCTCCGGCGGCGGCGTGCACCAGCAGCCGCTCACCCCGCCGCAGCCCCGCGAGGTCCACCAGCCCGTAGTAGGCGGTGAGGAACACCAGGGGCACCGAGGCCGCCTCGGTGTACGACCAGCCCTCGGGCACCGGAGCGACCATCCGGGCGTCGGTGACGGCGACGGTGCCGAAGCCGTCCGGCACCAGGCCCATCACCCGGTCGCCGGGCCGCAGTCCCCGCACCTCGGCGCCCGTCTCCAGGACCACACCGGCCGCCTCGCTGCCGAGCGGCGCGTCCCCCGGGTAGGTCCCCAGGGCGATCAGCACGTCCCGGAAGTTCAGCCCGGCCGCCCGCACGCCGACGCGCACCTCGCCGGGGGCCAGCGCCCGGTCGGCGTCCGAGGGCACCAGGGCGAGGCCGTCCAGGGACCCGGCGCGTTCGACGGAGAGCCGCCACGGGACGCCGGGCGCCATCGCGGCCTGCGCCGCCCGCACCAGCCGGGGCACGAGCACCCGGCCCTCGCGGACCGCCAGTTCACTCTCCCCCGCGCCGAGCACCGCGTCCCACGGGAGCGCGCCGGTCTCCTCCGTGTCGACGTCCAGGAGGACGAAGCGGCCGGGGTGCTCGGACCGGGCGCAGCGCACCAGACCCCACACGGGGGCCAGCGCGGCGTCGGGGGCGTCCGGGCCGACCGGCACGCCGTGCCGGGTGACGATCACCAGGCGCGCGTCGTCGAGTCCGGGGCAGCGCAGCCACCGCTGGACGAGGTCCAGCGCGGCACCGGCGACGGCCCGGGCCGCCGCCGCCTCGGCGGCCGCGCCGGGCCCCTCCGCTCCGGCGGCCCGTCCACCCGCGGACCGGATCAGGGCGACGACCGTGCCGGGGGCTGGAGCCCCGGCGGCGACGGCCGCCTCCAGCGCGTCGAGACCGTCGTACCCCGCCGCACCAGGGACGGAGAGGTCCCCGAGGACGGCGACACCCTCGGTGCGGGACGGCGCGGCGATGTCGTCGAGGGCCGTCCACTCGGTCCGGAACAGCGCGCTGGGCGCCGCGGCGGCGCGGCCCGCGCCGAAGGCGGCCCGCTCGGCGGGACGGAAGACCAGGCGGTCGACACCGCCGACGGTGCGCCCCCGCTCGTCGGCGAGGTCGATCCGCAGGCCCGACTCCCCGGCCGGGGCGATCCGGGCCCGCACCCGGGCGCGGCCGGGCAGCTCCAGATGGACGCCGGACCAGGAGAAGGGCAGGCGGATGGCGGAGCCGTCCCCCTCCGCCAGTCCCTCCAGTCCGCCGTGCAGGGCCGCGTCGAACAGCGCGGGGTGCATCCCGAAGGAGCCGCCGGCCTCGATGTGCGCCTCGTCCAGGGCGAGTTCGGTGTACACGGCGTCGCCGTCGCGCCAGGCCGCCCGGACGCCCCGGAAGGCCGGCCCGTAGGCGTACCCGAGGTCCGCGAGGCGGGCGTAGAGCACGTCGACGGCGATCCGCTCGGCTCCGGCCGGGGGCCACTGGGCGGGCCAGGCCGGGGCCGGGTCCACGGCGCCGGTCAGGGCGCCCCGGGCGTGGCACACGACCTGCCCGGTCTCCTCCGCCCGGGTACCGCTCCCGTCGCCGGGACGGGAGAACACGGCGACCTCGCGCCGTCCGTCGGCGTCGGGGGCACCCACGGTGACCTGTGTGCTGACCGCCGCGCCGCCGTCCAGCAGCAGCGGGGCCTCCAGGACCAGTTCCTCCAGCACGGGCAGGCCGACCTGCCGCCCGGCGGCCAGGGCCAGTTCGACCAGGGCCGTTCCGGGGACGACGACCATGCCGAGCACCCTGTGGTCGGTCACCCAGGGCGCGGTGTCCCGGGACAGCCGCCCGGTGAACACCCACTCGTCCCGGTCGCCTACCGCGACCGCCGCGCCGAGCACCGGGTGCTCGATCCGGCCCAGCCCGGCAGCGGCCGGGTCACCGGAGACGGCGGGCGCCAGCCAGTAGCGCTCGCGCTGGAAGGCGTAGGTCGGCAGGTCGACCCGCCGCACACCGGTACCGGCGTAGAACACGGCCCAGTCGACCGGGACACCGGCGCAGTGGGCCTGGCCCAGGAAGGCCGCGAAGGCCTCGGGCTCGGGAGTACGCGCCCGCAGCGTCGGGACGAAGACCGCCTGGTCCTCGTCGAGGATCTGCCGGGCCATCGCCGTCAGCACGGCATCCGGACCCACCTCCACGAACCGGGACACACCCT
>NZ_WWGX01000064.1:20709-95101 GCF_009862265.1 Streptomyces sp. SID8352
CCGGCCGCGACAGCAGAAGCGACCTCAACCGCTCCGCCTGACCCACCACAGCAGCCGCACTCCTGCCCGACACCACCACAGGCACCACCGCAGGGGGACCCCCCGCAACGGCCTCCCCCACCGGCTCGGCGGCCGGGGCGGCGGTGAGGACCACGTGGCAGCAACTGCCTCCGATGCCGAGGGAGGTGACGCCCGCGGTGACCGGTCCTCCGCCCGTGGCGGGCCACGGCTCGTTCTCCGTGACGACGCGCAGGCCCAGTTCCCCCAGCGGTATGAGGGGGTTGGGCCGGGAGAAATGGAGACTGGGGACGAGTTCGCGGCGGTCCACGCAGAGCGCGGCCTTGATCAGACCGGCGATGCCGGCGGCGCCCTCCAGGTGACCGATGTTGGTCTTGACCGAGCCGACCGCGAGCGGCCCGGCGGTGCCCCGAGAGGCTCCGAAGACGGCGCCCAGGGCCTGTGCCTCGATGGGGTCGCCCACCCGGGTCCCGGTGCCGTGCAGTTCGACGTACTGCACCCGGGACGGGTCGGTCCCCGCGTTCGCCAGGGCCTCGCTGATGGTGCGGGCCTGGGTGTCGGCGCTCGGCACGGTCAGCCCGCCCTCGCCGGAGCCGGTGCCGACGGCGCTGCCCCCGATGACGGCGTAGACGTGGTCGCCGTCCTCGACGGCGCGGGCCAGCGGCTTGAGGACGACCAGGCCGCCGCCCTCGCCGCGGACGTACCCGTTGGCCCGCTCGTCGAACACGTAGCTCGTGCCGTCCGGGGAAAGCGCCCCCGCCGAGTCGACGACCTTGCTGCTGAGCGGGGACACGTTGAGGTGGACCCCGCCCGCGAGGGCGATCTCGCTCTCGCCGCGGCGCAGGCTCTCGCACGCGAGGTGCACGGCGACCAGGGAGGAGGACTGGCCCGAGTCCACGGTCAGGCTCGGCCCGGACAGGCCCAGGCTGTAGGAGATCCGGTTGGCGACGATGGAGCGGCCCACGCCCGTCAGGGTGTGGCGGGTGACGCCCTCGGTCCCCGCCATGGCCACGAGGTCCGCGTAGTCGGACGCCATCACACCGAGGAACACCCCGGCCCGCGGGGCACCGGGGCCGGGAGCCGGGACGATACCGGCGTCCTCCAGCCCCTCCCAGGCCAGCTCCAGGGCGAGCCGCTGCTGCGGATCGGCCTGGGCGGCCTCGCGCGGCGTCATCCCGAAGAACTCGGGATCGAAGGCGTCCACGTCATCGACGAATCCGCCTCGGTCGGGGCCGAACGGGCGGCCGACATCGCGTGGCCGAATCGCGTCTATTCCCTCGCTGAGTACACCCCAGAGCCCCTCGCGGCCCTCGGAACGCGGCATTCGAGCCGCGATTCCGATGATCGCGATCTGCTGAAGACATACCTCGGCCACGGCTTCCCCCGGTTATCCATGACAGCCCCCGTTGTCACAAGCGAAAAGCCGGGAGATCAACTGCCTAAGGCGCCGCCCGAGCTCATGCGGTTGCAGACGCTAGCAGTCGAATTAGCCAGACCACCAACCGTGTGACGCACATCACGTGTCATTGCCTTGAAGGCGTCATGCATACCCGCTAGTAGCTTGACCGGAGGGAATGGATCGGCCCTTTCTTCGCTGGTCAGGGCATTGCCCGTCAGTCACGCCCGCGAAAGGGAGCGCAGTTCACCCAAAGCGGGCACGGCACCCCAAGGAACACGCCCACCGCACAGGAGAGGATGATGCCCGCATACGCCCACCCAATCGGACTTTTCGTCACCCCCTTCACGCCACGGAGAGGCACGACCAATGGATTTCCAGATTCCGGATTCCGGCCTTCCGCTCATCGATGAGCACCGGACCCTGGTTGCGGCACCGGTCCAGCAAACTTGGACATACCTCACTGAATGGGTCACCGAGACCCGTCTCGGAGTCAGTCCCGGATTCGCCCGAATCGTGGGAACCAATCCACTGCACACCACCGGCACACCGCCCGACCAGGGGTCCACATTCCCCGGTTTCGCCATCACGGAAAGCCTCCCGGGCACCCGGCTGACACTGACCGGTCGGCACCGCTTCTCCGCATATGAACTCAGCTTCGTCCTGTCCGGACAGACGGGCGGGACATCCCTCGGGGCACGCTCTTACGGCTTTTTTCCCGGACTGCCCGGTGCGGCCTATCGATTTCTGGTCATCAACGCCGGATTTCACCGCCACGCGGTACGGCGTATGCTCCGGCAGATCTCCCGGAAAGCGGAGTGAGACCATCCGGTCCGAACGATCACAATCGAACAGGGACATTCGAGAGAGAACAGCCCACCTCTCCCACTCCACCCATCCTCCCCGTGGATACACACAATGTCCCGGACGGCCACACGCACGGCATCGCGACAATGTCTCAAAAGTGCTGGCCGAAAACAATCGGACAGCGAGGGGTAGTCGGACGGAAAGCGCGAATGACGCGGCACCGAAGGCCACCGAGGCCCTACGACAAACCGCTCGGAGTCCGTCGGCCGAACCCCTCGGACCGATCCGGTGAATTGATCCGCACCCGCTCGTGTTCACCCTCCGGGTACGGGAGGACCTCCTCACCCCCGGGTACGGGGAGACTCCTCACCCTCCGGGCACGGGGAGAGGGGAAGCCCCCACCCCTCCTCGGAGCCGCGCCGCCATCGGACCCCCGGGAGGCCACCCTCCGTCGCACTCCCCCTGCCCGTCACGCCCCTTCCGTCCGGCGTGCTCCCGCGCCCGCCGCACTCCACGCTCCCGACGGACCAGGGGCACGGCACCGGCCGGCGGTACCGCTGCACCGACCGGCCGGTGCCGTCCCCTCCCCAGGGGGCGGTTTCGGCCGCTCGATCGGCGCACACCCCCGCCGCCCGCGCCCCGGCAGGGTCCATCGACCTCCACACCGAGGTGCGCGACCTCCGGCCACGACGGCCCGGCACTGCCGCGACTCGGCGACCGCGCCGACCGCCCCACCCCCGTTCCCCTCCTACCGAGCCCTCCCCCTCTCCCGAGCGCCTTCCGGGACGCGGGGGTCGAGGCCGTGGAGGTCGACGGCACCCGGACAACCGGTGAACCGTCTCGATTACTTTCCGCACCGCCGACGGACCTCATCCGGCCGACCGTCGGCCCCGACTTCCGGCCGAACCGGCCGAGATCGAGCCCGGCGCGACCGCAGGGATCACGGTCGGTCCCGGTCCCGACGACCCCGGCACACGGTCCACCCGCGCGATCACCCCCCGCACGAACTGATCACCGAGGCCCTCCCTGGGCGGCACCCGAGGGCGTTCACTCACCCCGGCTCCGGGCAGGGCTGCGCCGTCCGCCGCGCCCCCGTGGGGGACCACACGCCCCGACCCCTCCAGGTCGTCCCCTTCCGTCCCCTTTCCCCCCAGCCCGATTGGTCTGTACCTTTGCTCAATAAATAAGCCGACCGGCGATAATTCCCCCCTTTCGTTAATACCACCGAGCATCCCCCGCCCCGCTCACCTCCCGTTCTCCGCGACGCACACACCGTCACGGGCATCCGGAATGCGGATGCCGATCACCGGCCTACCGCAGAGTATTCAGCGCGCGACTTTTCAAGCCCCGCGCATGACCTTATGCTCGGCGGCGGAGATTGGCTTTTTCCGGCTCCGCCTGCCCACCGACGGGATTTCTGACTTGACCGTGTACAGGCAATTAGGCGGACACGCGGACGGCTGACCCGGACGGCACCACTCCTCGGCCACCCGGCCCAGGAGCGCCCGCACCGGACGGCGATCCACCGCCCACACAGCTCCCCTCGCGCCGCAATCCCTACCGCCCGACGGCGGGCGCTGGACGTCACCGCAGGTCAACGATGCGTGACAGCGATCGGAGCGCCGCACCCCGCGGCGAACCCGCCGGCCTGGCGACCGGCCGGACACCTTCCGTCACGGACGGCCGAAGCACCGCGGACCCGCACGCCCCGCCCTCCCCCCGACCCCTCGCCGGGGCCCGAGCACCCCTCCGGACCGGCCGGGCCCGGACGACAGGGCGGCGTTTTCCGTTTCCGCACCGGACACCGGAACCTTCAATTTCGAACTAATTTCTGGGCGTGTATGCTCTGCCTCGCCCGGCCGCCGCGAAAAGTTCCAGCCATTCCTTCGCGCTGCTCCGCCGAGCCGTTTTCCGGACCGAGAACGAATAACGGAACACGAGAAATAATATTGCAGGAGGTCTGCCTAAATGCCCCAGCACGAGAGCCTGGTGGCCCTGCTGCGCGAGCGGGCCGCCGCGCACGGCGACCGGCCTGCGGTCGGGTTCAGCACCGATCCGGCCGACCCCGCCGCGTACGAGGAGACGACCTACGGGGAGCTGGACGAGACCGCCCGCCGCACCGCCGCCCTGCTCCAGCGCGCGGGGGTGGCCGAGGGCGACCGGGTGCTGCTGCTCCATCCACCGGGCCTCGGCTTCCCCCGGGGTTTCACCGGCTGCCTCTACGCCGGGGTGATCGCCGTGCCCGCGCCGATGCCCGACGGCTACCGGCGTCAGCGCGACCGGCTGGCCGGAATCGCCCGTGACGCCCGGGTGAGCGCCGTGCTCACCGACTCCGCGACGGCCGGGGCGGTCACCGACTGGGCCCGGGAGTGCGGTCTGGCGGACCTTCCCGTACTGACCGTGGACGGCGGCTCCCCGCCGCCCGCCGGGGAGTGGCGCGAACCGCGGATCGGGGCGCGCACGGTCGCCTTCCTCCAGTACACGTCCGGGTCGACCAGCGATCCGAAGGGCGTGGTCGTCGACCACGGCAACGTCCTCGCCAACGCCGAGGCGTTCTGCGGCACGGTCGACGTCCGGCAGGAGACGCGCTGGGGCGGCTGGCTGCCGATGTACCACGACTTCGGGCTGATCGGGCTCCTGATCACGCCGTTGACGCTGGGCAGCACCATCGTGCTGATGTCCCCGGCGACCTTCCTCAAGCGCCCGCACCTGTGGCTGCGGTTGATGGACGCCTACGACCTCCAGGTGTCCCCGGCGCCGAACTTCGCCTACGACCTGTGCACCCAGCGGATCACCGACGCCCAGCTAGCCGGTCTCGACCTGTCCCGGTGGACCCACGCGATGAACGGCTCCGAGCCGGTCCGGGCACGGACCCTGACCGCCTTCGCGGAGCGCTTCGCCGCCGCCGGTCTCGGCGCCGGCGCCCCGACGCCCGGCTACGGAATGGCGGAGGCCACCCTGTGCGTCTCCGGGTCGCGCTCCCACCTGCCGCCGGTGATCACCGACGTGGACGCCGAGGCCCTGGCCAGGGACGAGTTCCGCCCCGTGGGGCCCGACGCCGCGGCCGACACGGTCCGTTCGCTGGTCAGCAGCGGCCGCCTCTGCCCCGGTGTGGAGGTCTTGGCGGTGGACCCCGACGACGGCCGGGTACTGCCGGAGGGGACCATCGGCGAACTCTGGGTGCGGGGTCCGAGCGTGGCCCGGGGCTACTGGGAGAACGCGGAGCAGACCGCGCTGGCCTTCGGCGCCGTCGCCGCCGACGGCAGCGGCGGCTGGCTGCGCACCGGGGACCGGGGGCTGCTGGCCGACGGCGAGCTGTACGTCACCGGACGGATCAAGGAACTCCTGATCCTCAACGGCCGCAACCTCTACCCGCACGATCTGGAGGCCGCCGTCCGCGCCACCCATCCGGCGCTGGAGCGCACCGCCACCGCCGTGTTCACCGTGCCCTCCGCCGAGGACCAGTTGACGGTGGTGCAGGAGGCCCGCCCGGCGCAGCTCGGCACCACCACCCCGGAGGAGCTGGTCGCCCGGATCACCCGGGAGCTGGGCGGCGGGTTCGGTGTCGCGGTGCCCAGCGTCGTCCTGGTGCGGCCGGGGGACGTGCAGCGGACCACCAGTGGCAAGATCCAGCGCGGTCTGACCAGGGAGCTGCTGCTCGACGGCGAACTGCGGGTGCTGCACCAGCGGGTGAGCCCCGCACTGGAGCGGGCCCGCGCCGCGCGCGCCGGAGCCGGGGAGGCCCGGTGAGCGCGCTGACCGTCGCCGTGCTGGAGCGGGCCCTCGGGGACCCGTCCGATCCCGATACGCCCTTCTCGTACGCCCGTTGCGCGGAGCTCGACCGGGCCGAGGAGTTCCCCGAGGCGATCTGCGCCGAGCTCGACCGGCTCGGCCTGTCCCGGCACTACGTACCCGTGGAGTTCGGCGGCGCGCTCACCGGCCTGGAGGAACTGGCCGCCCTGATCCGGGTCGTCGCCGGGCGCGACCTCACGGTGGCGATCGGGCACGCCAAGAGCTATCTCGGCGCGGCCTGCGTCTGGACGGCGGGGAGCCCGGAGCAGGCCCGTGCCCTGGCCGCCCGGCTGATCGCCGGCGCTCCGGTCTCCTGGGGGCTGACCGAGCGGGCCCACGGCAGCGATCTGATGGCCACCGAGGTGGCGGCCGAGCCCCATCCCTCGGGAGGCTACCGGCTCACCGGCGAGAAGTGGCTGATCAACAACGCCACCCGGGGCGAGCTGGTCTGCGTGCTGGCCCGGACCGACCCGGCGGGCGGTCCGCGCGCCCACAGCCTCTTCCTGGTCGACAAGCGGCGGCTGGAGCCGGGCCGGTACCGCTGTCTGCCCAAGCAGCGCACCCACGGCATCCGGGGTGCCGACATCAGCGGCATCGCCTTCGACGGGGCCCGGATACCGGACGACGCCCTCGTCGGCGAGGCCGGGCGCGGTGCCGAGACGGTGCTGAGGACGCTCCAGCTCACCCGCACGGTCTGCACCGCGCTCTCGCTGGGGGCCGCCGACCACGCGCTGCGCCAGGCGGTCGCCTTCACCGCGGGCCGTGAGCTGTACGGCAGCCGTCTGATCCGCTTCCCGCACGTGCGGCGCACCCTCGGCCGGGCCCATGCCACGCTGCTGGCCTGCGAGGCGGTGAGCCTGGTGGCGAACCGCTCGGCCGGAGCCCTGCCCGGGGAGCAGAGCGTCGCCTCCAGCGTCGTGAAGTCCTTCGTGCCGGAGCGGGTGGACGCGCTCATCGCGGACTGCGGTGAACTCCTGGGCGGCCGGGCCTTCCTGACCGGACTGCACGAACACGGCTCCTTCCAGAAGCTGGCCCGGGACCACCGGGTGGTGGGCATCTTCGACGGGAACCAGGCGGTCAACCGCAACGCGCTGGTCAACCAGTTCCCGGTGCTGGCCCGCCGGTACCGGGAGGCCCGGGTGGACGCGGACGGACTGGCGCGGGCGGTCGACCCCGGTTCGGCCGCGCCGCCGACCGATCCCGGGCGGCTGGAGCTGGTCTCCCGGGGCGGTTCGAGCCTCGTGCAGAGCGTGCCGTCCGCCATCGCCGCGCTGCGCGCGGTGCCGGGGACCGATCCCCGACTGCTCGCCCTGGCCGGGCGGCTGGCCGCGCGCTGCGACGCGCTGCACGCTGAGCTGGCAGCGCTGCGGCCCTCGCCGGTCGCGTCCGCACGGGCCTTCCAACTGGCCGAGGAGTACGAGGAGTGCTTCGCCGGGGCCGCCGTGCTGCACCTGTGGCTGGCGGGCGGCGGCGCCCCGGCCAGGCCGGAGCTGTGGCGGGACGGGCTCTGGGCCAGGGCGGCGCTCGCGGTGCTCCTCGCCGGGGTGTCCCCGGAGCGGAGCGGCGAGGCGGGGGGCGACGACGCCGAGTTCGACGCCCTGTTCGACACGCTGGAGGCCATGGGCGCCGGCTGCCCGCCGGAGTCGGCGCGGGCCGGAGAGGAGACCCGGTGAACGGGACGGCGGCGGTCGCACGCACCGGGGCGGAGGAGCTGGAGCGGCGCTTCGGGGACCCCTGGGACCCGGCCAACCCGGTCGGTCACGCCGCGACGGTCGCGGCGGACGAGCGGGACGAGGTGGTGGCGGACGCCGAGCGCCTGCTCGACTCCTACGGTCTGGGCGCCGAGTTCGTCCCCGTCGGGCTGGGCGGCCGTCTCGACCGGCTGGACCGGCTGGTCGAGGTGATGCGCGCGGTGTTCCGGCGCGATCCTGCGCTCGGCCTGGGGTACGGGGCGTCCTCGTTCATCGCGGCGGTCAACGTCTGGTCCTCGGGCAGCGAGGAGCAGCGGCGGCGGCTGGCCGGTCTCCTGCTGGGCGGCGGCCGGGTGGCGACCCTGTACCACGAGCTGGAGCACGGGAACGACCTGGCCGGGGCGGAGTTCGCGGCCCGGCCCCGGGCGGACGGCACCCTGCGGCTGCACGGCCGCAAGGAGGTGGTCAGCAATGTGGAGCGGGCCGAGGCGATGGTGATCTTCTCCCGGACCTCGGACCGTCCCGGCTCCCGCAGCCACTCGCAACTGCTGGTGGAGAAGAAGGACCTGCCGACCGACCGCTTCCGGTACCGTCCGCGCTTCCCCAGCGCGGGGATGCGCGGGGTGCTGCTCGGCGGCATTGAGTTCGACGACTGCCCGGTCGGGCCGGAGGCCGTGGTGGGGCGGCTCGGGCAGGGGGTGGAGAGCGCGTTCCGCTCGTTCCAGATCACCCGGACCGCGCTGCCCTCGATGGCCACCCCCATCCTGGACACGGGGCTGCGGACCACCCTGCGCTTCGTCCGTTCCCGGCGGCTCTACGGTGGGCGGGCGAGCGATCTGCCGCTGGTCCGCCAGACCCTCGCCGAGGCGTTCACCGATCTGCTGGTGTGCGACGCCGTGTCCACCACCGGGGCCCGCGCGGTGCATCTGCTGCCCGGGGCGACCGCCCTGTACTCGTCCGCCGTGAAGTTCCTGGTGTCCAAGCGGCTGATGGACGCCATGGACCGGCTCTCGGTGGTGCTCGGCGCCCACTTCTACCTGCGCGAGGGCGAGTTCGCCGTCTTCCAGAAGCAGTTGCGGGACCTCCAGGTGGTCGGCTTCGGGCATGCCGCCCGGGTCGCCTGCCTGGCCTCGGTGCTGCCCCAGCTGCCGGGCGCGGCGCGCCGGGCGGCCGGGACGGGGGCGACGCCCGCGCTGCTGTCGCGGATCGGGGCGCCGCTGCCGCCGCTGGACTTCGGCCGGATCACCCTCGCGGCCACCGGCCCGGACGAACTGGCCGCCGTGCCCGCGCGGATGGCCGGGGAACTGGCCGGGGACGCGGAATGCCGCGAACTGGGGCGTCTGGCGGGGCGGTTCGCCGCGGAGGCGGAACGTGTACGGGCCGACGCGCTGGCGCTGGCCCCCCGGGACCTGGCGGTCGGCGGCCCGGCCGACGCCCTGGAGGTGCCCGCCCGCTACGCGGCGGTGCTGGCCGCCGCCTGCTGCCTCACGACCTGGCGGGACAACCGCGACGGCGGCGACCCGTTCCTGGCCGATCCGCTGTGGGCCGAGGCCGCCCTCACCCGGCTGCTCGGCCGGACCGGCCGCGGCGGGCGGCTCCCTCCGGGGCGGGCGGAGCCGATGTTCCGTGCCCTGCTCGCCCGGGACGACGCCCGGCGCGGCTTCGACCTCGCCGGGCGGCCCCTGCCCGGCTGACCCGCCCGCTCCCCCGTACGCCCCACCGGACCACGATCCTGGAGAACGCCTTGTCCGCCACCGACCTCCACACCGAACTGCGGGAGTGGATAGCCCACCGGGTCGCCTCCTACCTGGAGCGCGCCCCGGAGGAGATCGACCCCGGGATCCCGCTCAGCGACTACGGGCTGGGCTCCGTCTACGCCTTCGTGCTCTGCGGCGACCTGGAGGACCACCTCGGCTTCCCCATCGACCCCACGGTCGTCTGGGACCACCAGAGCGTCGAGGAGCTGTCGGCCCATCTGGCCGGTGTGGCCGCGGAGCACCGCGCGGACCCGCCCCGGGCAACGCCGTGACCGCGCTGCGGGCCGTGTCGGCCCATCTCCCATCCCGGAGCGTGCCGGTGGCCGACCTCCAGGAGGAACTGGATCTGTCCGACGACCAGCTCCGGGTCATGCGCCGGGTGTTCGGGCTCTCCCGGGTGCTGCGCGAGCCCGAGGGCACGGTGACCGACCTGATGCTCGCCACCGCCCGGGGGATGGCGGCCCTGCGGGGGCGCGAGCATCTGGTGCGCTATGTCGTCCAGGCCCGCACCATGCCTGCCGTCGCGCCCTACCCGGTCAATCCGCTGCACGAGGTGCGCGACGCGCTCGGCCTGGGCCACGCCCAGGTGTTCAGCGTCTTCCAGCACGCCTGCGCCTCCGGTCTGCTCGCGGTGGACCTGTGCGGCAAGCTGCTGGCCTCCGACGGCGACCCGGAGGCGCTGGCCCTCGTGCTGACCGGGGAGAAGACCTTCACCCCGGCCGCGCGGACGGTGCCCGGCACCGCCGTCAACGGCGAGGCGTCGGCCGCGGTCCTGGTCGGTGTCGGCGGGGACCGCGACCGGGTGCTCGGCTACGCGACCCGCACCCACGGCCGGTTCAACGCCGCCCTCTCGCTGACCCCCGAGGTGGCGGCGCAGTTCCAGCAGGCGTACCCCGCGGCCCTGGCCGAGGTGCTGCTGGCAGCCGCCGAGCGGGCCGGGACGGCCCTCGGCGACCTGGCGCTGATCCTGCCGCACAACGTCAACCGGGTCTCCTGGGTGCGGCTCTGCCGGGACCTCGGCGTCCCGCTGGACAAGGTGCTGCTGGACAACGTGCCCGTCACCGGGCACTGCTTCTGCGCGGATCCCTTCCTCAACTACCGCACCGCCGCCGACCGGGGACTGCTGCGCCCCGGCGACCGCTATCTGATGGCGGCGGTCGGCCTCGGCGCGACCTTCTCCGCCATGGTGCTCGAACACTGACCACCGGACCCGGCGGCACCGACCACCGGACCCGACAGAAAGGAGTGGTCACCGCGATGCAGGACTTCATGGGCCGGCTGCGGACAGCGCTCACCGGCTCGCCCGACACCCCGCTCGTCCTCCTCGGCAACTTCGAGGTGGAGGACGAATGGGCCCGCGGCGAGCCCGGTCTGCCGCGGGTCGCCTTCACCGGGGGCGGCGCGGTCGTCCACCGCATGGACGAGTTCACGCTGCTGCTGGCCGGCAAGGGGGACCATGTCGTCCTCAAGGCGGCGCCCGACCCGGAACACCTGGGCTACCTGGAGGAACTGGGCCTGGACCTGCCCCGGGTGCACACCGTCTCCGGCGGCGACCCCCGGCAGACCGTCACCCGGGACGCCCTCGCGGACCCCGCCCTCCAGGAGGCACTGCGCGCGCTCGGGCCCGGCGCGCGGATAGTCCCGCACGGCACCTCCGTCCTGGAGGAGGAGCTGTCCGCCCTGACCGGACTGCCCCTGGGTGCCCCGCCCGCGGCGGTCTGCAAGGCCGTCAACAGCAAGATCTACAGCCGGGCGGCGGCCGACGCGGCCGGGCTGCGTCAGGCCCCCGGCTGGACCTGCGGGAACCTCTCCGAACTCGACGCCGCCCTCGACCGGGCCCGTGCCCTGCTGCGGTCCGGCCGCCGGGCCGTCGTCAAGGACGCCTTCGGCGTGTCCGGCAAGGGCATCAGCGTCCTCGACGACGAGCGCAGGCTCGACACGCTCCAGCGGATGATCGCCCGGCGCGCGGAGCGCTCCGGCGACGACCGGGTGGTGCTGGTGGTGGAGGAGTGGGTCGACAAGGCCGCCGACCTCAACTACCAGTTCACCGTGGGCCGGGACGGCTCGGTCCACTTCGACTTCGTCAAGGAGGCGATCACCGAGGGCGGTGTGCACAAGGGGCACCGCTTCCCGGCGCGGCTGACCGCGCTCCAGCACGACGCGGTGCGGCACGCCGCCGAGGCACTGGCCGAACGGCTGGCCGCGGACGGGTACTTCGGAGTCGTCGGCGTCGACGCGATGACCGACCCGAAGGGCGGCGTCTACCCGGTGGTCGAGATCAACGCCCGCCACAACATGTCGACGTACCAGTCGCGGCTGCAGGAGGCGTTCATCGGCCCCGGGCGGCACGCTCTGGCGCGGCACTACCCGGTCCGGCTGCGGACGCCGCTCGGCTTCGGACGGCTGCGCGGACTGCTGGGCGACCTGCTGTTCACCGGTTCCGGCGGCGGACTGCTGGTGAACAACTTCGCGACCGTCAACGCGGCCGCCGGCGGGGACGGCACCTCCTACGAGGGCAGGCTCCACGGCCTGCTGATCGGGGACTCCCCCCGGTCCCTGGACAGCACCGACGAAGCGATCACGGCCCGGCTGGCCGCGCTCAGGGAAGAGGACGGTCATGACGGGTGAGTTCCAGGTCCAGGGGCTGGGCGTAGGCCGGCTCGCCGAGGAGTTCGGCACTCCGCTGTACCTGTACGACGGCGCGGTGCTGCGCGCGCAGTTCGACGGGCTGCGCTCGCGGCTGCACCCGGCGCTGGAGATGTTCCTCTCGCTGAAGGCCAACCCGAACGTCTCGGTCTGCGCCCTGCTGCACTCGCTGGGCGCGCGGGCCGAGGTCTCCTCGATGGCCGAGCTGGTGACCGCGCTGCGGGCCGGCGTCCCGGCGCACGACATCATCTTCCTCGGGCCCGGCAAGAGCCGCGAGGAGATCGACGCCTGCCTCGCCGAGGGCGTCCTTGCCGTCGTCGTGGAGTCCTTCGGCGAGCTGGAACTCGTCGACGAACTGGCCGCGGCGCGGGGTGTGGTGGCCCCGGTGGCCCTGCGGGTCAACCCGAGCTTCTCGGTCAAGGGCTCCGGTCTCACCATGGGCGGCAAGCCCCGTCAGTTCGGCATCGACGAGGAGCAGTTGCTGGCCGCCGGGGACCTGGCCGAACGGCACCCGCACGTACGGCTGATGGGGGTGCACGCCTATCTGGGCACCCGCATCCTCAACGAGGACGTCATCGTCGAGAACTCGGCCCGCGTCCTCGACCTCGCGGAGCGGGTCTCGGCCCGGCTGGGCTTCGCCCTCGAACTCGTCGACATCGGCGGGGGGCTGGGCGTCGGCTACTTCGAGAAGGAGCGGGACCTGGACCCGGAGGTGCTGACCCAGGGCCTCAACCCGCTGATCGAGACCTTCACCCGGGCCCACCCGGGCACCCGGCTGCTGCTGGAGCTGGGCCGCTACCTGACGGCCCCGGCCGGCACCTACGTGGTCCGGGTCCGCTACGTGAAGACCTCGATGGGCGAGAACTTCGCCGTCGCCGACGGGGGAACCAACCACCACATGGCGGCCGTCGGCATCGGTTCCTTCGTCAAGCGCAACTTCCCGATGCGGCTCCTCAACCGCCTCGACGAGCCCGCCGACCAGCCGTGGGTGGTCACCGGCCCGCTCTGCACCCCCAACGACACCATCGGCAAGAACGTCCTGCTGCCGCCCGTCCGGGTCGGCGACCTCATCGGCGTCGACCGCTCCGGTGCCTACGGGCCCACCGCCTCGCCGGTCTTCTTCCTGAGCCACGGCTACCCGGCGGAGGTCCTTGTGGACGGCGGCCGGGCCCATCTGGTCCGCGACCGCGACACCACCGACGACCTGCTGGGCCGCCAGCACCGCTACGACCCCCCGGCCGCCGAGGCCGGGACCCGCACCGAAGGGAACTGACCACCATGTCCGACCTCACCCGCGCCACCGTCGTCACCCGGATCAACGAGTCGCTCGGCCAGGTCCTCAAGCGCGACCTGGAGCCCGGCGACGACTCGCCCCGCCTCTTCGACGACCTCGGCCTGGACTCCACCAGCGTGTTGGAACTGCTGATGCGGCTGGAGGACGAACTGGGGATCGAGTTCGACACCGACTCGCTGGAGCAGCACCACTTCGACACCGTCGGCACCCTCGCCGACTACGTGATCGAGCAGGCCTGACCCATGTACCTGAGCGCCGCGGCCACCCTGGCCGCAGCCCCCGGGCCGGGCCCGGTCCGCCTGCCCCTGCGGGTGCGGGGGATCACGGCCCGGCGCTTCGGGCCCGGCCGGCGGTTCGTCCGCGGGGGCCCGGTCCCCTGGCTGGAGCACTACTTCGCCGACCTGTCCGAGATCCACGGCGTGGGGCTGCGCCCCGGCTTCCTGGACGGCACGACCCGCAACAGCTACGCCGAGATGGCCGCCGAAGCGGTGGGCGCCCTCGGCCCGTTCGGCGGCCCGGTCGACCTGCTGGCCACCGCCCACGCCGTCGAGGACTCCGACATGGAGCGCTCGCCGACCGGCTACGTCTGCGAGCTGCTCCCGGGCGACCCGCTGCCGGTCGGGGTGAGCGACCAGGGTTCCGCGGCCCCCTTCACCGCGCTGCGGCTGACCGGCGAGTACGTCCGCCCCGGTGGCCTCGCCCGGGGGGTCCTGATCGCCCTCGACCAGTCCAGCCGCCCGTACACGGCACCCGTGCCGCCGGAGCGGGCGGTCACCGCCGACTGCGCGGTGGGGCTGCTGCTCACCGCCGACGAGGACGCGGACACCCGCCTCGCCCAGTGGACCGGCGTACGGCCGGGCGCGGTGGCCGGACTGCTGGCGGGGGCCCTCGCCGCGGAACCCGCCCCCGGGGTGCTGCTCGCCGGGGCCGGGGTGGATCCGGGCCGGGACCTCCCCGGTGCCGCCGGGGGCGCCGGGCGGCTGGTCACCACCGCCCGGGGACTGCCCTGCACCGGGGTGTGGGAGGAACTCGCCCGCCTGGTGCCCGCCCCGGGCGGCGCGCCGGAGCGGGTGACCCTCGTCGAGTACGAGCGGGCGCTCGGCCACCTCTGCCTGTGCTCGGTGACCCTGCGTCCGCGAGAAGAGGAGACCGGCCGATGACCGCCGTCCGAGAGGAACCCGGCGACGCGATCCGCCGTACCGCGCGCGAGCACGGGCTGGTGGCGGCGCTGACCGCGCTCCAGGCCGAGGTGGCGCCCGACGCGCTCCCGTTGGGCCCGGCGGGCCACGCCCTGCTGCCGGCGGGACCCGTCGGGAGCGCGCGCGGCGTGCTGCGCGGCGGGCGCGCCGCCCCGCGCGACCGGGCCGCCGAGTCCGCGCCGCGGACCGTGCGGCTGCACGGCGAGGTGCTCGTCGCGCTGCGCCATCCGCTGCCGCCCGGCCCCGACGACCCGTGCGACCGATGGGTGCTGGGCCTCGCCCGGCTGCGGCTCGGCCTCTCCGAGGCCCTGCTCGACGACTGCGTCGAGTACCTGTCCGCCCGCACCTTCGGGGGCAGTCCGCTGCTGACGCGGCAGCTGGTCGGGGACAGTCTCGCCGAGGCCCTGACCGAACACCTTGAACTGCGTGGACTGCTCGGCCCCGGGGCCCGGTTCACGGCCGGGGAGCTGACCGCCCTGCACCGCGCCGTGACCCGCGCCGACCGCGTCCTGCTGCGGCTGCTCGGCGGCCACGGCTTCCGGGCCGACGGCCCCGGCCAGAGCGCCCACGTCTCCGAACTGCTCGCGGACGTCTACGCCGCGGCCCCGGCCGGTAACGAGGTTGCCCCGTGACCCTGCTCGACGAACGGCTCCGCACCCTCAGGCACACCGCGCGGGAGTGGGCCGAGCGGATCCGCCCGCTGGCGCTCCCGCTGGAGGAGGACCCCGAGCGCGTCCGCGACCACCTGGACCTGCCGCTGTTCTCCTATCTGTCCCGCACCCCCGTCCCCCGGGAGTACCAGCCCGACCCGATCAGGGTCGACGGGGAGGCCTACTACGGCACCGGGGGGCTGGAGCGGGTGGTGTTCTGCGAGGAGATCGCCGCCGTCGACGCGGGGATGCTGCTGGCCGCGCCCGGCCCCTCGCTCTCCGGTGTGCTGGTCGCCCTGCTCGGCGACCGGGAGCAGCAGTCCTGGTTCTACGGGCGGCTGATGGAGCGTCCGTCGTGGACCTTCCTCGCCCTCACGGAGCCCGACCGGGGCTCCGACGCGGCCGCGCTCACCACCGCCCTCACCCCCGGGGAGGAGGACGGTCCGCTGCTGCTGAACGGTGCCAAGCGGTTCATCGGCAACGCGGCGCGCAGCGAGTTCGGCGTGGTCTTCGCCCGGACCCGGCCCGGCCCGCTCGGCGTGGTGGCCGCGCTCGTCGAGACCGGCCGGCCCGGCTTCGAGGCGGTGCCGTTCGAGACCGTCGGACTGCGCGGCAACCAGATCTGCGAGGTCCGCCTCACCGATGTCGAGGTGCCCGCCGAGCGGGTCCTCGGCCGCCATCTGTCCCCCACCCGGCGCGGGCTGATGGGCGCCGTCCAGGGCTTCAACCGGCTGCGCCCCGGGGTCGCCGCCCTCGCCCTGGGCATCGCCCGCGGCGCGTACGAGTACGTCGTGGCGAACCGGCGGGCCCCGCGCGCGCACGAGGCGGCGGCACTGGAGCGCATGGCGCTGCGGATCGAGGGGGTGCGGCGGCTGGTGTACCGGGCGGGCGCGGCCGTCGACCGGGACGACCCGGGACTGGGCGCCCTGGCCTCGGCCGCGAAGGCGCGGGCCGCCCAACTGGCCGAGGAGGTCACCCTGGAGGCCCTGGAGTACTTCGGTCCCGGGGCCCGTCTGGAGCATCCGCTGCTGGACAAGTTCGCCCGGGACGCGCGCGGGGTGGAGTTCATGGAGGGCACCCGCAACATCCAGCGGCTCAACCTGTTCCAGGGTCTGTCCCAGGGGAAGATCGACCGTGACTGACCCGGCGGGGGCGGCCCGGGGCCCGGCCCGGTCCGTGCTGCGGATCGCCGCGCCGATGCTCCCCGCCGACGTCGTCGCCGTCCTCGTCCCCCTCGCCGTGCTCGCGCTCATGGGCCGGATGGACGGGGACGCCCACTACGTCCGGGCGCTGTTCATGCCGGTGCAGTTCCTGTTCCTCGCGCTCACGGCGGGCGTCGGCGCGGGCAACCAGGTGGCCGCCGCCGTCGCGCACGGTGCCGGGGACCTCCGGGCGGCCGGGGCGGCGCTGCGCGCCAACGCCCGGCTGGCGGCGGGCGCGGGGGCGGCGTTCAGCGTGCTGCTGATCGTCCTGGCGCCGCTGCTGGGCGACCTGATGGGGGTCTCCGGCGCCGCGCGGGACGACTTCACGGCGTTCCTGCGGGCCATCGCCCCGGCCTCGGCGCTGCTGCTGGGGCCGGCGCTGACGGCGACCACCCTGCGCGGCTGCGGTCTCGCCCGGCAGGCGGCGGCGGTGACCCTGCTGGCCGCGCTGACGGAGGTCGGCGGGGTCGCACTGCTCGGGATGGGCGCGGGTCTCGGGATCGACGGGGTGGCGCCGGCCGTCGCGCTGTCGGGGCTGGCCGGGACGGCGCTCGGCTGGGCGCTGCTGCGCCGGGCCGGGCTCCTCGGCCCGGCGGCCGGACGGCCGGGGCCGGTGCCCGTGCGGGCCGCGGCCCGGCGACTGCTGGCCGTCGGCGTCCCGGTCGGCGCCTCCTACCTGGTGATCTGCGCCTCCAATCTGGCGCTGATGCGGATCCTGGCACCGTTCGGCCCGTCGGTGCAGTCCGGCTACGCCAACGCGGCGACCCTGCAAACGCTGCTGATCATGCCGGGGCTGGTGCTCGGCTCGGCCACCGCCATCGTGCTGAACGGCCATCGCGGCGCGGGCCGCAGCCGGTCGCTGAGCCCCGCGCTGCACGCCGGACTGCGCATCACGGCCGGGGCGTACGCGGTGCTCGCCGCGGTCTCCTACACCGGGCGCGACCTGTTCGCCGGGCTGATGTCCGGCGAACCGCGGATCGCCGCCGAGACCTCCCTCTACCTGGGGACGGTGGGGCTCAGCTATCTGCTGATGGGCCTGGTGCTGGCCGCGCTGACGGTCCTGGAACAGGTCGGCGGCGGGCCCGCGGCGCTGGCCATGAACGCCGTGTACTTCGTGGGCGCGGTGAGCGTCGGCGGGTGGCTGGCCGCCTCGTCGGGGCCCGTCGCCCTCTACCGGACCATCGCGGCGTTCAACGGGCTCGGGGTGGCGGCGGTGGTGGTGACCGTGCTGTTCGTCCGCCGGGTCGCCGCCCGGGAAGGGGCCGGCCGGTCCCCGGACGCGGACGCCCCCGGAGAAGTGGCGGCGGCCGGTGCGGCGGTCCCGGACCGGGGTTCCGTCGCCGGGGGTGGTGCGACGGGCCCCTGACCCGGCCCGGGGCGCCCGGACAGCGGGCCGGTGACGGCCACCCCGTCGCCGCCGCGCACGCCCAACCGGGCCACCGGGCCACCGGCCGCTCCCCCGCACGGCCCGCCCGTACGACCCCGCGTCGCCCACGGCACCTGCGGCACTCGCGGTCCGCGCACCGGGCGGCACACCCGTCCGCGTGCCCGGCCCGATCCACCTGCCCGCACGACACCCACGGCCCGCACGGACCACTGGTCCCCGGACCCGCACGACACGCACGACACGCACCGAACGACCCGCACAGGGGGATGAGATGACGCACCCGACACCCGATGCCGTCAGGCACCTGATCGCCTTCCGCGGCGACCGCGCCGCCACCGGCCCGGCCACCTGGGGCCAGCGGCACATCTGGCGGGACATCGTGGCCATGCTGCCCGACACCGCGTTCTTCAACGTCGCCCAGGTGACCTTCGTCCCGCCGGGTGTCGGCCTCCCCGGCGTACTGGAACAGCTGGCGGAACTGGTCGCCCGCCACGAGTCGCTGCGCACCCTGGCGGTGCCCGGGACGGACGGGGCGCTGGGGCAACGGGTCCTCGCCGAGGGCGCGTTCGAGACCGACGTCCTCGAACTGACCGGCGCCGAGCACGGCGCGGAGCTCCGCGTCCACTTCACCGAGGCCGCGCGGCGGCTGGAGTCCCGCGGCTTCGACACCACCGCCGACGTGCCCTTCCGGGCCCTGGTCGGCGTGCTGGACGGGGCGCCGCAGGCGGTCGTCCTGTGCCTCTCCCACTTCGCGGCCGACCTGACCGGCGTCCGGCTGCTGATCGCGGAGCTGGACGCGCTGCTGGCCGCCCTCGCCGCAGGCACCGCCCCGCCGCCCCGTTCCCCGGCCCGCGAGCCCCTGGAGCAGGCGGAGTTCGAGAACTCACCGGCGGGCCTCCGCATGGAGGAGAAGGCGCTCCGCCACTGGAGCACCCAGCTCGACCGGGCGCCGGCGGACAACTTCCCCCGGCCGCCCGGCGATCCGGAGGCACCGCGGTTCTGGCGCGGCGAACTGGTGTCGCGGGCGGTGCCGGAGGCCCTGCGGGCCGCCGCCGCGCGGCACCGCTCGACCGTCCCGAACGTGCTGCTGGCCGCCACCGCGACGCTGCTGGCCCGCGGCGAGGGCCTGGACGCCTGCGGACTGAGGCTGGTGACGGCCAACCGCTTCCGGCCGGAGCTCCACCACGCGGTGGGCAACCTGGCGCAGGAGGTGTTCGTGGCGGTCGACGTGTCCGGGGACTCCTTCGCGGACGCGCTGCGCAGCGTGTGGTCCGCCACCCTCGGGGCCCACCGCAACGGGCAGTTCCGCCCCGAGCGGGCCCGCGCCCTCACGGAGGAGGCGGGGGTGGCCGTGGACTGCCTGGTGAACGACCTCTGGTCGACGACCCGGGACGACGACGACCGCCCCGTCCTCGGCGCCGCCGCGCTCGCGGAGGCGGCCCGGGAGTCGGAGTTCCGTTGGGCGGACCGCCTGGAGCAGGACGAAGTGGCGTTCTTCCTGGAGACGTTCGATGTCTTCGGCGACCCCGGGCTCATCCGCATCACCCTGCTCGGCGACACCTCCCGGATGCCGCCCGCCCGGATCGAGGGCTTCCTGCGCGGCCTGGAGCGGGTGCTGCTCGCCCTGGCCGCGGGGGAGGTGGCCCCGGCGGACTTCCCGGCCGTGGCGGGGATCGGTGTCCCGGGTACGTCGGGCCCCGATCGGCTCGGTGTCCCGGGGCCGTCTCCCCGGTGAGCGGGGCCGTCGCGTCCGTGGAGGTCTGGCGGTTCCCGCTGGACCTCCCGGCTCCCGAGGTGGAGCGGCTGGCCGGGGTGCTCGACGCCCGGGAGCGTAAGCGGCGGGCCGGGCTGCGCGACCCGGTGCACCGGCGACGGTTCGCCGTCTCCCACGCCCGCACCCGGCTGGTGCTCGGGGAGCGGCTCGGTGTCCCTCCCGCGCTGGTGCGGCTGCGCTTCGGCCCGAACGGCAAGCCCTTCCCGGACGGCGGCACCGGGGCCGGGCGCTGGCACTTCAGCCTCTCCCACTCCGGCGACCTGGCGGTGCTGGCGCTGTGCGAGGGGCGGGAGGTGGGGGTGGACGTCGAGGAGGTCCGCCCGGAGCGGGACGCCGTCCGGTTCGCCGCCCGCTGGTTCCCCCCGGACGAGAGCGCCTGGGTGGCCGGGGGCGAGGAGCCGGACCGGGTGCACAGGTGCCTGCGGCTGTGGACCCGGAAGGAGGCGTGCGTGAAGGCGGCCGGGGGCCGGCTCGTGCGGGGCCTGGGACTGCCGGTGGGCACCGGGCCCCAGCCCCGGGTGGTCCACGGGCCGCCCGGGTTCCCCGGCACCTGGACGGTGGCGGACCTGCCCGCCGGGCCCGCCCATGTGGGAGCGGTCGCGCTGTGCGACGCCCGGCCGTTCCGGGTACGGGACCGCACGGCCGCCGGGAGCGCCGACCCGGGGCGGGGCTGACCGGCTCCTCGGCCCACGGGCAGGTGCTGGAGGCGTTCCCGGAGAGCCGGGCGGCGGTCCGGGCCTCCGGCCTCCAGCGGTCCTCCCGGGCCGCCGCCCGGTTCCCGCCGCCCCGCCGGGTTGCCGCCGCCCCTCCCGGCTTCGGCCGTTCCCGCCCGGCTCCCTCCGGGTCCCGCCGGACCCCGCCCCCGTCCCCGCCCGGCTCCCTCCGTCCCCGGCCCGGCTGCCCGGCGTCCGCCGCTGGCCCGGCGGCCGGCCCGGCCACCGCTGACGGTTCCCCTGAGCTGACGGTCCCCCTGACCCGGGCCCGGGCCACCTCGCCGCGGCCGGCCACGGGGAGCGCCGACCGGGACTGCGCCCCGCGCCTCTCCCGCCGCCCCGGCGGCACCCGCCCCGCCGACTGCCTCCGCCGCCCTGCAGACGCCGCCGCTCCTTTCGGCGGCGGACCCGTTGGCCCGTGTCAGGCGTCCGCCAGAAGTCCGCGCACCAGGGCCCTGAGCCCGTCCTGGTAGGTGTCCTCGGCGGTCAGCGGGGCCCAGCGGTCAGCGACCCCGGCCAGGCGCGGCAGTTCCTCCGGGTCCAGCCCGGCGAACACCTGCTCCCGGTAGGTCGCGCTTCCGCCGTCCGCGCGCCGCCGGGCCGCGGTCGTCCTGACCACGATCTCCCCGGCGGTGTAGTACCAGATCGCGCGGTAGCCGTGGACGGCCCGGTCGGGGGAGAGCCCGGCGGCGACCAGCCCGTCGACGATCTGCTCGACGAACCAGAGCGCCGAGGCGGACATCAGGTCGTCGGCCGTCAGCACCTCCACGATCCAGGGGCAGTCGGCGAGCGCCGTGTGGATCGCGGTGGCGGCGGTGACGACCCGTTCGCGCGGATCGTCCGGGGGCTCGAACCTGCGCAGGGTCCGCGCGGCGTAGTCGTCCAGGAGGAGGACGAGCAGCTCCTCCTTGTCGCGGACGTGGTGGTAGAGGGCCATGGGCGTGCTGCCGACCTCCGCCGCCAGCCGCCGCATGGTCAGCCGGTCTGCTCCGGTCTCGGCGACGATCCGGCGGGCCGCCCGGACGATCTCCTCCCGGGAGATGCGGGGCGGGCGGCCCGGGGCCTTGCGGGGTGCGGACGGCTGCGGCATGCCCCCATCATCCCCCCGGGTGCCGACGGACGGTGCCCGGGCCCGTCCGGGGGTTCCCCTCCGCCCCACGTCGCCTTGCACGCGCCCCCGCCGCACCGACCCGGCACTCAGGGACGGGAATTGTCAGACGGGTGTCGGGCGGCGTAGTTTTCTTACATGTATAAAAACTCTGGAACACGACCGGGAGTGGTGCTGGCCGCGGCGGCCGTCGCCCAGTTCGTCGTCGCCCTGGACATGTCCGTGGTCAATGTCGGGCTGCCCGCCATCCGCTCGGCACTGGGGTTCACTCCCCTCGGCCTGTCCTGGGTCGTGCACGTCTACGCGCTCGCCTTCGGCGGCGCACTGCTGCTGGGCGGGCGCGCCTGCGACCTCTACGGGCGGCGCCGGATGTTCGTCGCCGGGCTGGCCGTCTTCGGGCTGTGCTCACTGGCGGGGGGACTGGCCCAGACGCCCTGGCAGCTGATCGCCGCCCGTGCCGGGCAGGGCCTGGGCGCCGCGGCGACCGCGCCCGCAGCGCTGGCGATGCTCACCACCGCCTTCCCCGAGGGACCCCGCCGGGTGCGCGCGCTCGGGGTGTGGAGCGCGGTGAACGCCGCGGGCGGCGCGCTCGGGGTCCTGGCCGGCGGAGTGCTCACCGAGTACGCGGGCTGGCGCTGGGTCATGCTGGTCAACCTGCCCGTCGTCGCGCTGGCTCTGGCGCTCGTCCCGGCGGGGGTGCCCGCCGGGAGGCCGCCCGAGCGGCGCGAGCGGCTGGACGTGCCGGGCGCCGTCCTCGCCACCGGCGGGGTGGGCCTGCTGGTGCTCGGCGTCGTCCGCACCGAAGCCCTGGGCTGGGGTTCCCCGGTCACCTGGGCGACGCTCGCCGTCGCCGTCGCGCTGCTCGCCGGGTTCGCCCGCACCGAGGCGCGGTCCTCCGCTCCCCTGCTCCGTCCGGGGCTGCTGCTGAGCCGCTGGATCTCGGGTGCCAACATCCTGGTGTTCCTGGCCGCCGCCGGGCAGTTCGCGGCGTTCTACTTCGTCTCCCTGTACATGCAGCAGGTGCTGGGCATGGGCGCGGCGGCGACCGGGGTGGCCTTCCTGCCCTTCTCCGCGGGCCTGGTGGCGGGAACGGTCGTCGCGATCCGGATCACCGCGGCGCACTCCCCCCGGGCCTCCCTGGTGCCCGGCGCGCTGCTGGCCGCCGCGGGGCTGGCCTGGTTCTCGCGGATCGGACCCGACGGCGGATTCCTCACCGATGTCCTCGGCCCGTCCCTGGTCACCAGCGTCGGCGCGGGGCTGGTGCTGGCCCCGGTCGCCGCCGCCGCGACCACGGGCGTCGCCCGGGACGAGGCGGGCATGGCCTCGGGTCTCCTCAACAGCTCCCGCCAGCTCGGCGGATGCGTCGGTCTGGCTGTCCTGGCCACCGTCGCCGCGCACCGCACCGGCGCGGACACCGGTGCCGCCGCGCTCAACGAGGGCTACGCGCTGGCGCTGGCCGTCTCCGCCGGCCTGTTCGTGCTCGCGGCGGCCGTGGCGGTGTGGGTGCTGCCGCGCGGCCGGACCGCCGCGCTCCGTCCCCGCTCCCCCGCTCCCGCGGACGACCGCACGGAAGGAGTCCCCTCATGACCGCGGCCACCACCGTCGGCCCGTTCGCGTCGGCCCCGCGCCTCCACCGCGACGGCGGGGTCCCGGCCGCAGGACACCGGGCGGCGGGACGGCGCGCCCTCCGCGCCTCCCCGCCCGCGGCCCCCTCCCGGGCGGGTCCCTCCCGGGCGGGTCCCTCCCGGGCGGGTCCACGCCCCCGAGGGAGGAGCCGGTCAGTGCGTGTCGAACCCGGTGTGGGTCATGGTGGCCGCGATGCCCGCCACCTTCACGTCGACGACGACCTTGCCGCGGGTCCACTTGGTGGTCGTGCCGTCGGGCGCGCCCATGGTCTCCAGCACCGCCACGGTCAGCCGCTCCCGGTCCTCGGGCTCGGGATAGAAGACGACCATGCAGAACCGGCCGCGCTCGTTGAAGGCGTACTGGGTGTCCATGGTGATCCCGCAGAACGTCTCGGGGCCGAGGCCCGTGACCCACCACTCGCCGTTCTGCTGTCCGGCCCCGGCGAACCGTGCCCTGAAGTCGGCGACGCCCGCTCCCCAGGCCAGCCCGTTCCAGCCCTGCGTGAGGGAGCGCGCGTCGGTGGCCGGGACCGCGTCCACCGGCTCGTCCCGGCCCCGGCGGGCGGGGAACAGCCGGGCCAGTCCGCGGCGTCGCCGGGGAGCGGCGGGCGGGACGTGGGGACCGGTCCCGTAGACCCTGGTTCCGCTGTCGGGCGTGGCCGTCCGGGCGGAGGCCGCCCCGTCGGCGGCGGGCACCGTGGCGCCGGTGCCACCGCCCCCGTCCGTGTCCGGCACGCGGTGCGCGGCCCCGAACTCGCTGATCATGCCGGTGACCGGGGCAGGCAGCCAGTCCCCCGCGGAGGCGTCGCCGGAGACCGAGCCGAGGATCCCGGCGGCGGTGGGCCGGGCCTGCGGATCCTTCGCCAGGCAGGCGGCGACCAGGCCGCGCAACTCGTGGTCGACCAGGCTGAGGTCGGGCTCCTCCTGGACGATGCGGTAGATCATCGCGGCGGGGTGCCCGTCGCCGAAGGGGGCGCTGCCGGAGGCGGCGAACGTCAGCACGGAGCCGAGGGCGAACACGTCGCTCGCCGGGCCGATCTCCCGGTCGCCGCGGGCCTGTTCGGGCGACATGTAGGCCGGGGTGCCGGTGATCACCCCGCTGACCGTGTGCGAGGTGGCCTCCAGCGCCCGCGCGATGCCGAAGTCGATGACGCGCGGACCGTCGGCGGCCATGATGACGTTGCTCGGCTTCAGGTCCCGGTGGACGAGCGAGCACTGGTGGATGGCTTCGAGTCCCTCGGCCAGTCCGGCCGCCAGCACCCGCAGCGCGCCGGGCGGCAGCCCGCCGTGCCCGGCCACCACCGCCTGCAGCGAGGGTCCGGGCACGAAGGCGCTGACCAGCCAGGGCTGTTCGGCGTCGGGGTCGGCGTCGACCACCTGCGCGGTGAAGAACCCGCCGACCCGACGGGCCGCCTCCACCTCCTGGGCGAAGCTCCGCCGGAAGCCGGGGTCCGCCGCGTACTGGGGCCGGATCACCTTGACGGCCACGGGTCTCCCCCCGGCCGACCGCCCGAGGAACACCTGCCCCATGCCGCCGGCACCGAGCCGGCCCACGATTCGGTAGGTGCCCGCGCGGCGCGGATCGCCTGGCTGCAACGCTTCCATCGGTCCCCCTCGTCGGTCGGCCGGAGATCCTTCCAAGAGCCAACCCTATACATGGGGCATGCCCCGGACCGGACCCAACTCCCAGTCTTTTCAGTATGGTTGTGGGGAATCCGGGGTGAGTCGGTGGACGGATCACGAAGGCCGCGGGACGGCGGGCGGATCGGGGAGTCGGGCAGCGGGCCCAGGGAGCGGAGGCGGTGGGAAGGACGGGCGGCCGGATCGGGCACGGGGCGGGGCCTTCGGCGCGCACACCCGCCGAAGGCCCCGCACACCCCCACCACGGGCCGTCCGCCGAACGGCGCACCGCCCGTCGCACCCCCGACCCGCCGCGCCCGCCCCGCCCCGCCCGCCGGGGGTCACCCCACCAGCAGCGGCGGTTCGGTGGCCGCCCGCACATCGCTCTCGCTGACGCCGGGAGCCGTCTCCACCAGACGGAGCCCCTCCTCCGTGATGTCGATGACCGCCAGGTCGGTGATGATCCGCTGCACCACGCCCTTGCCGGTGTAGGGGAGCGAGCACTCGTCGACGATCTTGTAAGAGCCGTCCCTGGCCAGGTGCTCCATGAGGACGATCACCCTCTTGGCGCCGTGCACCAGGTCCATGGCGCCGCCCATGCCCTTGACCATCTTTCCGGGGATCATCCAGTTGGCGATGTCGCCCTTGGCGGAGACCTGCATCGCGCCCAGGATCGCCGCGTCGATCTTGCCGCCGCGGATCATGCCGAAGCTGGTCGCGGAGTCGAAGAAGGAGGCGCCCCGTCTGAGGGTCACCGTCTCCTTCCCGGCGTTGATCAGGTCCGGGTCGACGTCCTCGTCGTACGGGTAGGCACCGACGCCCAGGATGCCGTTCTCGCTCTGCAGCACCAGCTCCACGTCGTCGGGGACGTGGTTGGGCACCAGGGTCGGCAGCCCGATCCCCAGGTTGACGTACGAGCCGTCGGTCAGCTCGCGGGCGGCCCGCGCCGCCATCTCGTCGCGTGTCCAGCCGGTCATGCGCGCTCCCTCACAGTCCGCCGCTCGATCCGCTTGTCCGCCGCCTGCTCGGGTGTCAGGGGCACCACGCGCTGCACGTACACACCGGGTGTGTGGATCGCGTCCGGGTCCAGCTCGCCGGGTTCGACGAGTTCCTCCACCTCGGCGATGGTGAACCGCCCGGACATGGCCACCAGGGGGTTGAAGTTCCGGGCGGAGCGGTGGAACACGAGGTTGCCGTGCCGGTCGCCCCGCCAGGCCCGGACCAGCCCGACGTCGCAGACGATGGCGTCCTCCAGCACGAACTGCGCGGTCCCGTCCGGGGTCCCGAAGGACCGGATCTCCTTCGGCGGGGAGGCGACCGCGACCCCGCCGGCGGCGTCGTACTGCCAGGGCAGCCCGCCCTCGGCGACCTGGGTGCCCACACCCGTCCGGGTGTAGAAGGCCGGGATGCCCGACCCTCCCGCGCGCAGCCGTTCGGCCAGGGTGCCCTGCGGGGTGAGTTCGACCTGCAACTCGCCCGCCAGGTACTGCCGGGCGAACTCCTTGTTCTCCCCCACGTAGCTCGACACCATCCGCCGGATGCGCCGGGCCGCCAGCAGCCGGCCCAGTCCCCAGTCGTCGACGCCGCAGTTGTTGGAGACGACCTCCAGCCCGTCGACGCCCGCGTCCAGCAGGGCCTCGATCAGCACCGCCGGTATCCCGCACAGTCCGAACCCGCCCACCGCGAGCGACATTCCGCTGCGGATGTCGGCCACCGCCTCCGCGGCGGACCCCACTACCTTGTCCACTCCCACTCCTCCTCGGCCGGGCCGATCGGCTCGGCTCGGCCGTGTCGTGCTACTCGCTGCGATTGGGTGATTCGGACGTTCCGGCCCCCGGCTCCGGCGCCGGAGGGCCCGCGAGGAACCGGGGCGGCACCAGCCGCCGGACCCGTTCCGCGCCGGTGACGGACCGCGCCACCCGGCGGGCGATCTCCGTGAGGCCCTTGGGTTCGACGAGCATGATCACCACGATCAGCACACCGAACGCGAGCTGGGCGACCACCGACGGGGGGAACGCCCCGCCCGGGTCCGTGTCCAGGCCCGGGATCTGCGAGCCGTAGCGCTGCAGCAGCAGCGGCAGCAGGGTGACGAACAGGGCGCCGCCGACGGCACCGCCGAGGGAACCGACCCCGCCGATCACGATCATGGCCAGGAACTGCAGGGCCAGCATGAGGCTCCAGTACTCCGGCACCACCCGGCGGAAGGCCACGGCGAGCAGGACGCCCGCGAGACCGGCCAGCACCGCGGAGAACAGGAAGGCCATCGCCCGTACCCGCGCCACGTCGATGCCCAGCGCGGCGGCCTGGTGCTCACCGTCGCGGATCGCGACGAACGCGCGTCCGGTCCGGCTGTGCAGGGCGCGCCGGGTGAACCACCACGTCAGCGCCAGGGCCAGGGCGCACAGCAGCCAGAGCCGCTCCGCCCGTTCGAACGGAACGCCCCCGATCACCAGCTCCGGTTCGTTGCCCAGGAGTTCGACGCCGCCCACGGTGAGCGCGGGGACGGCGCGGCCGTTGAAGCCGCCGCTCAGCGCGGGCACCGAGAAGAGCACGTGCTGGCCGATGAAGACCAGGGCGATGGTGGCGACACCGAGGCTGATCCCCTTGAGCCGGGCCGCGATCGGGCTGCACAGCAGTCCGAAGACACCGGAGAGGAGCACCGCGGCGATCACCGCGAGGAACGGGGGAAGGCCGAGGCCCCACTGGCCGGATCCCGGTTCGGCGGCGAAGAAGATGTAGCTGTAGGCGCCGACCGCCAGGAAGAAGGAGTGCGCGAGCGAGAGCTGGCCGACCCTGCCGTAGAGCACGGTCAGCCCGATCGCGCCGATGGCGGTGGCCGCGGCGAAGGTGCCGAGGTTCAGCCAGAACGAACCGAGGTAGTAGGGGACGGCGAGGAGCACGGCCACCACCGCGGCGGCGACCAGCACCCCCTTCCACCACGACCCGGTCGGGAGCGGCCACCGTCGGCCGGTGCCCTGCCGCGTCGTCACGGCGGCGGACGCCGGGGCGTCCGGCACCGCGGGCTCACTGCGGATGACGACCTGCTCAGACACGACTCAACTCCTTCGCCCCGAAGAGGCCGTTGGGCCTCCACAAGAGGACCAACAGCATCACGACGTACGGCGCCACCGTCTCCAGGCCCTGGCCGAGGAACGACAACTGGTCGTGGTAGCCGAGGACCATCGATTCGGTCACCCCGACGATCACACCGCCGACGATCGCGCCCGAGGTGGCGCGCAGTCCGCCGATGATCGCTGCGGGCAGTGCCCGCAGCGCCAGGTGCGTGACGCCGCCGTCGAGACCCGGGCTGGGGAACGCGACGAGGAAGACACCGGCGAGGACGGCGAGCAGGCCGGCCAGGCCCCACGCGGTGGCGGCCACCCAGGAGAGGCGGATGCCCATCAGGGCCGCCGTGTCGGGCCGTTCCGCCGTGGCGCGCATGGCGATGCCGAAGTCGGAGCGCTGCAGCCAGAGCTGGAAGAGCCCGAGGAAGAGCAGGCTCAGCACCAGGGCGACCACCCGCACCTGCGGGACGGTGATGCCGGCGACCGTCACCAGGGAGTCGCCCCACGGATCGCCCGGGGGCAGGATGCTGGCGCCGATGCGGCGCTGCACCTCGGTCGCGATGGCGGTGTCCAGGCCGATGGTCATGATGCTCGCCGCGACCACCGAGTTGGTGCGGGTGAAGCGGCGGATGAGCAGCCGCTCCACCACCAGGCCGAGCAGCACGGTGAAGACCGCTCCGAGCAGCAGGGCCGCCCAGAACGGCAGGTCGTAGGTCGTGTAGGCGCTGGCCACCACATAGGTGCCCAGCATCAGGAAGGAGACCTGGGAGAAGTTGACGACGGACGACGCCTTGTAGACGATCACGATGCCGAGGGCGACCAGCGCGTAGAGCGCCCCCACCGAGATGCCCGAGATCAGCAGGCTCATGAAGAAGTTCATGCCGTCGCCTCCGCCGCTGTTCCGAGGTAGGCGGCGACGACCCGCTCGTCACGGCTGACGACGGACGGCTCGCCGGAGGCGATGACCGAGCCGAAGTCCAGCACGGTGAGGCTGTCCGCCAGTTCCATCACCAGGGGCATGTCGTGTTCGACCAGGAGCACGCTGAGGTCCCTTTCCGAGGCCAGTCGCTTGATCACCCCCGTCATCTCCACCTTCTCGTGCGTGTGCAGCCCGGCGGCCGGCTCGTCGAGGAGCAGCAGCTTGGGGGTGGTGGCGACGGCGCGGGCGAGGTCGACCCGCTTCTGGAGCCCGTAGGGCAGGTCGGCCGCGAGCGCGTTGAGGTACTCGGTCAGACCGAAGTAGGCGGCGGCCTCCTCGGCGACGGCACGTGCCTCGCGCTCCGCGCGGCGCTCGTGCGGCAGCCGCAGCCCCGAGGCGAGCAGTCCGCCCCGGCCGAAGCGGTGCTGCCCGATCATCAGGTGCTCGGCGACGGTGAGATCGTCGAACATCGAGGCGTTCTGGAAGGCCCGCCCGACGCCGAGCTGGGCGATCCGGTGGGGGCGCTTGCCGATCAGGTCGACGCCGTCCAGGGTGACCGAGCCGGTCTGCGGCCGGTAGAGCCCGGACAACACGTTGAACAGCGAGGACTTGCCGGCCCCGTTGGGGCCGATCACGGCGTGGACGGTGCCGGGTTCCACCTCGAAGGTGACCTCCGACAGCGCCACCACGCCGGTGAAGCGCAGGGTGACGTCCTTGACGCTCAGGGATGCCCCGGTCATCCTGCCCCCCTCACCTGTTCGCCCGTCGGCACCAGATCGCCTCCGAGATAGGCACGCTGCACGTCCTCACTCCGTTTCAGGTCGGCCGAGGCCCCCTCGACCACGACCTTTCCGCCGGCGAGCACATAGGCGTATTCGGTCAGTTCCAGTGCCACATGGGCGTTCTGTTCGACGATCAGCACCGAGGTACCGCCCTCGTTGATCCGGCGGACGATGCCCGCGATCTGGTCGACGATCTTCGGTGCCAGGCCGAGCGAGGGCTCGTCGAGCACCAGCAGCCGGGGGCTGGCCATCAGGGCCCGGGCGATGGCCAGCATCTGCTGCTCACCGCCCGAGAGGAGGCCCCCCGCCTGGTGCCTGCGTTCCCCGAGAATGGGGAACATGTCGAAGGCGCGTTCGAGGTCGGCGTGGGTCCCGGACCGGTCCGCCCGCTTGCCGTAGCGCCCGATGCGGAGGTTCTCCTCCACGCTCAGGCTGGTGAAGATCTGCCGCCCCTCCGGCACCTGCACGATCCCCATGCGCACCCGCCGGTCGGCGGGGACCCCGTCGAGCGGCAGGCCGTCGTAGTGGATCGACCCGGAGGTCTGGCGTCCGCCATGTCCGACCAGCACACCCGAGATCGCGCGGAGGGTGGTGCTCTTTCCCGCGCCGTTGCTCCCCAGGAGCGCCACCGCCGAGCCCGACCGCACCGTCAGGGAGACCCCGTTCAGTGCCACGGTGGCGGCGCCGTAGTGGGCGCCGACCCCGTCCAGGGCCAGGATCGGGGGCGGCGACTCCCGGGAGAGGTCGGGGGAACTCACTTGGACCCGTACCCTTCGGTGTTCTTCCCGACGAAGCCCTCCGTGACCGGGTCGAGGCCGCCCTTGACCGAGGTCGAGGGGCGCAGCACGTTGATGCTGCGGGACGGGGTCTCACCGTTGCTGCTGAAGTCGAGGGCGACGGTGGCGCCGTCGGTGTCGACCTTGCCGAGCTTCTGGTAGGAGTCCCACAGGCCCTCACGGGAGACCTGGTCGTCCTCGCAGGCCGCGGTGATCGCCTGGTCCATGATGCTGGACGCCGCGTAGCCGAGGACGACCCACATGCTGGCCGGGACCTTGCTGCCGGACTTGCCGTACAGCTCGGCGACCTTCTTCGCGGCGGGGGTGTCGCCGGAGAACGGGATCACACTGCTGACGACCAGCGCGCGCTTCTCCAGAATCTTCGCCGCGTTGGTCTCAAGGAGCTGGGGCGCGAAGGCCGGGGCGGAGGAAATGATCGGGACGTCCAGCCCCTTGGACTCCGTCAGGCTGGCGAGCGAGGCGAGCTGCGTGGGCGAGGCGTTGATGAAGATGGCCTTCACCTTCTTCGCCTGGAGCGCGGCGACCTGGGAGGTCACGTCGGTGACGGAGGGGTCGATCTGGGAGCCGACGACCTTGACGCCGTTCTTGCCCGCGGAGTGCTTCAGCCCCTCGAAGGCCGGCTCACCGTAGTCGCCCGCGAAGTAGATGTGGCCGACGGAGTCGCCGGACTTCACCGTGCCCTGCTCGACGAGGTAGTCGAGGGCGCCGACCATCTCGACGCTGTAGTAGGTGCCCGGGATGATCAGGGCGTCGGAGGCGCCGAGCACCGGTGACCAGCTCATGGCCACACCGATGATCTTCTGCTCCTCCAGTTCGGGGAGGACGGCCGAGGTGGGCGGCGAGCCCACGGTGACCTGGTAGGCCAGCACGTCCTTGTTCAGCTCGCCCGCCAGGGACAGCGCCTTCTGGGGGTCGTACCCGTGGTCGCGGGTCGCTATCTCGACCTTGCGGCCGCAAGTGTCACCGGTGCGGTTCTTCTCGTCCCAGTAGAGCTTGACACCGAGGTTCTGCTGCTCGTCGATGGCCTTGAAAGGACCGGTGATGTCGGTGAGCACACCAAGGGTGATCTTGTCCTTGGTGACACCGGGCGAGGAGTCCACGGAGGTCTTGCTGGTGGAACAGGCGGTGAGGGTCAGCCCTCCCGCGAGGAGGAGCGTGCCGATTCCTCTGACCCGGCTGCGGCGTCGAACAATCTGGTGACTCATCTTGAATTCCTTCTGGCCGTGGACGATTTGGTTGCACGTGTCATCAGCGCGCCCACCCGCGCGGGCATCTCGTGGGACGGTCAGGAGCGTTCGGCCTGGATCTCCCGGATCGCGGCCAGGGCGTCGGCCGGCTCCATCCGGGTGCGGTAGGCCATCGAGACGTGCCGTGCGCGGACACGCCCCTCGGGGTCGATCACATAGGTCGCCGGGACCGGCAGGCTGAACCGGCCGTTGGGCTGCTGGCGCGCCAGCGCGGCGAGGGTGCCCTCGAGCATGTGCTCGGTGATCCCCTCGGGCAGTTCGAAGCGGATCCGGTAGGCCTCCAGCACGTCCTGCTCGGCGTCGGAGAGGACGTCGAAGGCCAGCTCGTTCTTCTCGGCCATGGACAGGGTGTCGTCCGGGCGCTGCGGGCTCACCGCGACGAGACTGGCGCCGGCGCTCTCGAACTCGGGGAGGGCGGCCTGGTAGGCGCGCAGCTCCAGGTTGCAGTAGGGGCACCAGGACCCCCGGTAGAAGATCAGAACGACCGGGCCCTTGGCAAGGCGTTCGGAGAGGCGGACCTCTCCGCCGCGGGCGTCGGGCAGTGTGAAGTCGGGAGCGAGGTCACCGATCCCCAGTCCCGGCACGAGCCCCTTGGCCTCGATCTCCTCGAATGCCTCGTTGATCGCCTTCTTGGCCTCGTCCGGGCGCTTGACCGTGGCGGCGAAGTCGGCCAGCTGCTGGCTCAGATTGGCCAGGGACCCCTCTCGCGCGCTCTGGGCGGAGGCGTTCTCCGACGGGGTGGAAGAGGTACCGACCACAGCTTCTCCCTAACCGATAAACGAATGAACCGTTCGTTAAACGAGAACACAACACTGGGGCCGGAAGCCTGTCAAGAGGTGAAACATGGGGGAAAACAACGATGAGGTCCCGGGACCACCGTCCCGGGACCTCACCTCCGAAGGCCGACGCTCAGCCGGCGGCCAGCGACAACGCCTCCGCCAGTCCGAGCACCTCGGCGGTCAGCGTGCCCAGCTCGGACGCGCGCGAATCCGGGACCACCAGCCCGACACTCGCGTCGACCTGCCCGTTGACCACCACCGGCGCCGAGATCCCGGTGTACCCGGGAACCACCACACCGGTCGTGACGGCGTAACCCAGCTCCCGGGACCGGGCGATCTCGGCGCGCTCCCCCTCGACGGGCTCACGCCCCGCCAGGATCGCCACCCCGTGCGCCGCGAGGTCCAGGGGCCCGCGGGCCCCCACCCTCATCCCCACCCGGAAGGTCGCGGAGGGGGGCTCTATCGACAGCAGGGTGACCACCTCGTCGCCGTCGGCGATGTGCAGCACCGATGTCGCCATCGTCCGGTCGGTCGCGTCCCGCAGCATCGGCTGGGCCACGGACACCAGATCGCGCGCCACCATCCGCGCCAGCCGGAACACGCTGGTGCCGACGATGTACCTCCCGTCGGCCAGCTTCGACGCGAAACCCCTGTGGGTGAGCGTCACCAGCAACCGCGCCGCGATGGAGCGATGGACCCCGATGTACTGGGCGACCTCGGTCGCCGTGAACCCCTCCGGGGCGGTACCGAGGTACTCCAGCACCCGCAAACCACGATCGAGGGTCTGGGCCAACTCCCCCGGCGCCTTCGCTTCGCCCGCCACGTGTCTCCTCCTCTGAACCAACCGCGCCGCCGACGCCAGCCGTTGCGGCGCCGGATCGGGCTCCGACGCACCAACCTTACCGACGCCCCTTGACAACCCATGCCGACGCCCACTTAATGGGTCCTACTCAATATTAGAACGGACCGCCCGATTATCGAAGAGAGTGTCCCCGTGCAGCGTGACTCTGCTCCTGTGATCATCATCGGAGGCGGCCCGACTGGGCTCGCCACCGCCTCCCTGCTCGCGCGCGCTGGCATCCGCAGCACCGTCCTCGAGCGCCGGAACACCCCCAGCTGCGGCCAGTCCCGGGCCGTCACCGTCCAGGGTGACATTCTGTCCCTCTACGACCGGATGGGCATCGCCGAAGAGATCCGGGCCAACGGCGCCCGCTGGTCCCTCGGCCGCACCTACTACGGCGACGCCGAAGTGGTGACGCTCCGCTGGCCCGCCCCGGAGACCTCTCCGAACCCGCCGTTCGTGAACTTCCCCCAGTTCCGGATCGAGGAGTTGCTGCACGAGCACGTCTCGGCAGCGCCCGAGGTCACACTCGTCCACGGTGTCACCGCCTCCGTCGTCGACCCCGGGGAGAAGGGGGAGACGGCCGTCGTCCGGTACGAGGACGCCGACGGCGTGACCCATGAACTGAGCGCCCCGTACGTCATCGCCGCGGACGGCGTGCGCAGCCCCACCCGCAAGGGCCTGGGCATCGAATTCAACGGAGAGCGCACCAACGGCCACTTCCTGGTCTGCGACTTCCGCGGCGCGGTCCCCTTCACCAGCGAGCGCCGCCTCTGGTTCTCCCCTCCGTTCTATCCGGAGGGCATCGTGCTGATGCACCACATCGGCCAGGACACCTGGCGCCTCGACTGGCAGGTCTCCCCCGACCTCGACCCGGACGAGGAGAACCGGTCGGGACGCATCACGCAGCGGATCGCGGACGTGCTCGCCCACGCCGGTGTCGGTCCCGTGGAGACGGAGATCCTCCGCTGCAACGGCTACACGTTCCAGCAGCGCCGCGCCGAGTCCTTCGGAAAGGGCAGGGTCTTCCTCGTCGGCGACGCCGCGCACGTGGTCTCCCCGTTCGGCGCGCGCGGCATGAACTCCGGTATGGAGGACGTCGCCAACCTCGTCTGGAAGCTCGCGCTGACCCTGCGCGGAGAGGCGGGGGAGGAACTGCTCGCCTCCTACGAGCACGAGCGCGCCGCCGCGGCGACCCACCACGTGGCGATCACCGGCGAGTCCATGAAGTTCATGACGCCGGGCACCGCCGAGGGCCTGGCCGTCCGCAACGAGATCCTCGCCGCGGCGGCCGCCGACGGCGGCCAGGTGGCCCGGGTCGACAGCGGGAAGCTCTACGAGCCCTTCCCCTACCGGGACTCCCCGCTGACCTCCCCCGCCGACGACGACGGCTCCGGGCCGCGCCCCGGCGACCTGATGCCCGACGTCCTGGTCTCGTCCGGGGGCGAACGGCGCGCGCTCCGGCACCTGCTCGACGGCGACTTCACCCTGGTCCACGTGCCCGCGGCGGCAGGAGCGGCGCTGCGGTACACCACGCCCGCCCACCCCGACACGGACCGCCTCCCGGCCACCTCCCTGGTCCACGAGGAGGACAGCGGCCCCGTGCTCCGGGCGGCGCGGGACCGCGTCTACCTCGTCCGTCCCGACTGCTACATCGCGGCGGCCTTCACCGCCTCCGACGACTGGCGCACCGGGGTCCGGGCCGCCCTGGACCGGGCCCTGGGCCACCCCGTCACCGACACCCCCCGAGTGGAAGCGGCTTCCCTGTGAGCGACGACATCGTCCAGAGCATCGAGGTGTCGGTACGCCCGGCACCCGGCCGTACGAAGATGGTGCGCCTGCCCCTGGCGGGCGAGGTGCCCATGGGCATGCGGGACGAGATCAGCGCCCACTACCGGGTGGACTCGGCCGACGTGGCCCCGAACGCCACCACGCTCGACTACCTCGTCGGTGCCGCCGCCGGCTGCCTCACCGGCACCCTGGGCGGCATGCTGGGCGCCCTCGGCCAGCCCGTGCTGGACGGCGCCCTGACGACCTCCGCGCGGGGCACCGTCGTCCGCGACGGGGGCGTGCTCCGCATCTCCGCGATCCACGTCCGGTACGAGCTGGAACGCGCGCCCGACGTCTCCGTCGAGGACATCGAGAAGGTGCACGACCGGCACCACCGGCACTGCCCGATCGCCCGCAGCATCGGCGGGTCGATCGAACTGACCAGCGAGATCACCATCCTCTGAGCCGGGACGGCCGAGAAGGCGGGTGAGGGTCCCCCTCACCCGCCTTTCGCGTTGCCGGGGAAAGTCGGCGAAGGGGCGCGGCGCGGCTACGGGCCGGGGACCGACCGGGGCCGAGGGCCGGGCGGGGCCGGGGACCGGGGCGGGGCCGGAGCCCGCGGCGGGGCGTGCGCACCGGCCGGCGCCTGCGCCTCCCGCACGTCCGCCGTGGCACGCCCCGTACGTCCGACCCGGGGCGCGGCCGGGCGCCGTGCACGGGCTCGCGCGCGCCCGCCGCCACGGAGGGCCGGGGCGGGTGTGCACACGGGCGTGCACGGCGGGGACGGCACGGGCGGCGTGGCCGCGACGAGCGGCGACGTACACGCCGCACGGGGCCCGGGCCGGACGGCGGCACCGGCGGCCCCGGGCACGGTGCGCGAGCCCGGGGTGGGCACGGCACACGGGGCACAAGGGATGCACGGATGGACCGGCAAAGGGGTACGCCCGGGGAAGTGGTCCCCGGGCGCACCCCTCATCATGGTGTCCCCTCCGCGCGGTGTCCCCTATATAGAGGGGACACCGCGCGGCACGGAACATGCCCTCCCCGGGCCGGGGCTCAGGTCAGCCTGTCCCACACCTCGTGGTCACGCTCGACGGTCCAGATGGCCGGGGCCTCGCCGTCCAGCTCCTCCCAGACGCGCTGCACGTCGAAGACCATGGCGTGCTCGAAGACGGGCATGCCACCGTACTCGGGCAGCAGCTCGGCGCGCGCGGCCTGGTACGCCTCACGGATGTCACCGCCGGCCTCCTTGACCTTGGCCACGGCGGTGAACATCCGGCTGATGAAGTCGCGCGTGAGGTGGATGGCCTGGGCCACCTCCTCCTTGCCGCGCGCGATCCGGCCCCGGCCGCCGACGAGCACCTCGGTGTCGAACTCCGCCACGCGGTCCAGGGTGCCGGTCATCCAGTCCTGGTGGTAGGCGTCTCCGGTGTAGACGGCCGACCCGTTCTCCACCAGGTCACCGGCGAAGAGCACCTTCTGGGAAGGCACATAGGCAACGATGTCCCCGGAGGTGTGGCCGTTGCCGACCCAGTTCAGCTCCACGGTCCCCCGGTCGCCGCCGAGGTCGATGCTGAGGTGCTTGTCGAAGGTGCGCGTGGGCCAGGTCAGGCCCGGGATCTCCTCGTGCCCCTCGAAGAGCCGCGGCATCCGGCCGAACTCGACGTCCCAGTCCTCCTGGCCGCGTTCGCGGACCAGGCGCTCGGTCTCGGCACAGGCGATGATCTCCTCGGCCCCGAAGGCCGAGGCGCCCAGGACGCGCACGGCGTGGTAGTGCGAGAGCACCAGGTGCTTGACCGGCTTGTCCGTGTGCTCGCGCAGCCGGTCGAGCCAGCGGCGGGCCATCAGCGGGGTCGCGCGGGCCTCGAAGCAGACGAGGAAGTCCTCGCCCTCGATGGCGCCCACGTTGGGGTCGCCATCGGCGGTCAGGGCCCAGATGCCCTCACCGACCTGCTCCAGGGTCTCGGTCTTGGCGGTGGTGTCTCCGGTCGATGCGAACGGCTTGGCCACGGCCTGCCTCCTTCATCCATGCGTAGGTGGTCAGATGCGGTATTTCTCGAGCAGACCCTCATCGAAACACAGCCCGTGTCCGGGCCGGTCGGGCGGCAGCGCATGGCCGTCCCTGATCTCGATGGTCTCGGTCAGCACCCCGTCGATGAGCGGGAAGTGCTCGACGTACGGGCAGTTCGGCACCGCGAGCGCGAGGTGCACGTTGAGTTCGGGCAGGAAGTGCGGTGACAGGACGGCCGAGCCGGCCTCGGCGACGGCCGAGACGCGCAGCCACTCCGTGACACCGCCGCCCAGCGGAGGATCGGGCTGCAGGACCGAGGCCGCGTCGCGCCGCAGGTACTGGGCGAACTCGAACCTCCCCTGCAGGTGCTCGCCGACGGCGACGGGCACGCCGCCGCGCTCCGCGAGCTGCCGGTGTCCCTCGATGTCGTCGGAGCGCAGCGGCTCCTCCATCCAGTAGACGCCGAGATCGGCCAGTCGCCGGGCCATCCACAACGCGGTGGGGAGGTCCAGCCGTTCGTTGCAGTCGACCATGATCCGCACGGAGGGGCCCAGCGCCTCGCGCACGGCGGCGACGCGGCGCACGTCCTCCTCCGCGCCCAGCGCTCCCGCCCGGAGCTTGACGGCGTCGAGGCCCTCGGCGACGTAGGAGCGGGAGCCCTCGATCAGTTCGTCGATGCTCATCGCGTGCGTGGCACGGCCGCTCCCGTAGATGGGGACGGTGTCGCGGTGGGCACCGAGGTGCCGGTAGAGGGGCAGTCCGGCGCGGCGTGCCCGGAGGTCGTGGACGGCGATGTCGAGCCCGGAGAGGGCGGGGAGCGCGTGGCCGCGGCCGAGGCGGTGGGTGCGGGCCCATGCCTTCTCCCAGGTCGCGGGCCAGTGGTCGAGCGCGGTCCCGAGGCACAGGTCGGTGAGGTCGTGGTCGATCAGGTGCCGGACGGCGCCCGCGCCGCCGGTGAGCCCGAAGGTGAGGCCGAGGCCCTCGGCCCCCTCGTCGTCGGTCACACGGACCAGGATCAGATCGACCTGGGTGGCGCCGGAGCCGCCCCGGCCGGCGCCCAGCGGAATGGCGTGGTGGCTGGTCGCGATCCGGGCGATCCTGCTCACAACACCTCCCGGACCCAGTCGACGAGCACCTCGGACATCTGACGGGTCAGTTCCGTCTGGCCGTTGAGGTAGTGCTTGCCGCCGGCGATCGGGGTGATCCGCTTGCGGTCGTGCCGCACGCCGTCGTAGAGCTGGCGCGCGTGCTCGGGGAAGCATGCCTGGTCGGCGGTTCCGTAGATCACGTGGACGGGGACGTCCACGCCGCCCATCCGCGTCGGCCCGTCGCCGTTCGAGGTGCGCATCGACCACTGGGAGAGCCAGGACTGGAGCGAGGTGAAGTGCCCCAGGGTCGTCGGGAGCAGGTTCGCCACCGCGGGCTCGCCCCAGAGCGTGCCGGGCTCGCGGTCGGTGGGGTCGATGGACAGGTCCACGTTGCGCGGGTCGGCGCAGGTGGCGTGGACCACCATCGGCGCGTCCATCAGGGCGCCGTCGGTCCGCTCGACGATCTCGGCGATCCTGGTTTGGGCCAGCTCGGTGATGCGGTGGTTGCGTTCGAGCTGGGCCGCGCGGTACGTCGCGACCCATTCCGGGTCCAGGGGCACTTCGCGCCCCTCGGCGAACAGGTCCAGCTCAGGGTCCCGGTCGAAGGGGGCGTTCTCGTCGCGGACCGCCGGGTCGAGCATCTCGGCAAGGAGGTTGGCCCGGCCTGGGTGGGCCATGAGGGTCACCAGCGCGTCCGCCGGGGGCAGTTCGCACTGGGTGAGGTCCGGTCCCGCGCCCCCGGGCGAGGAGGTGATGGTCGCCTTCCCGGCCTGCTCCTGGTAGAGGGAGATGAGCCCGCCACCGCCGGAGTTGCCGACGAGAACGACCTTGTCGTAGCCCTCCAGCCGCAGTTGGCCGATCACCGCGGCGATGTCGAGCACGCAGTTCTCCAGGAGGAGGACGGTGTCGTTGCCGATGTACCGCGTGGTCATGGCCACGGCGTCGACGCCGCGGTCGGCCCATGCCTCAAGGGCGTAGTGCCCCAGGAAGTTCGATGAGGGGTGCACGACCACGACGGCCGTGTCGGCACGGCGTCCCTCATGGGCCCGTACCCGGGTGCACCAGAGGACTCCGGCCATCCGGGCGACGCCGGAGTAGACCTCGCTCGGACGGGCGCCGGTACCCATCGGCACCATGAACAGTTCTCGCTGCCGCACAGCCATTCCCACATCCGATTATCGAGCTTTAGCTTCGTTATTTAGGCAAGCTCAAGCTACACCTATACGTCGGCAACCTGTCAACACTCCGCACCCCGTTGACAGCACCGTCGACCTGACACATACTCTCGCTATTCGCACTGTGTCGCCGATTATCGGAGAACCTAGATGGTCTACTACCAGCGGCTCGGCACTGTTCCGCCGAAGCGCCACACGCAGTTCCGGAAGCCCGACGGCGAGTTCTACTACGAGCAGATGCAGGGTGAAGAAGGCTTCGCCTGGAACCAGTCGTTCCTGTACCACCAGAACCCTCCGACTGTGATCACCGGCGCCGAGTCGGTCGACCAGGCCGGGCCGCCCAGCGTCGCCAACGAGCCCCTGCTCCCCCGGCACCTGCGCACCCATGAACTGGCCCCGGCCACCGACGCCGTCCTCGGCCGGCACCGCCTGATGGGCAACAGCGACCTCACCATCTCCTACGTGCACGCCACCGAGAGCAGCGGTCTCTACCGCAACGCGGTCGGTGACGAGCTGGTGTACGTCGAGGCGGGCGGGGCGGTCGTCGAGTCCTCCTTCGGCGAACTCGAGGTGCGCGCCGGTGACTACGTCGTCATCCCCACCTCCACCACCCACCAGTGGCGGCTGACCTCCGAGAGCCTGCGCCTGCTGATCGTCGAGTCCAGCGGCGGCGGCCACATCCGCCCGCCCAAGCGGTTCATGTCGCCGCTCGGCCAGTTCCTCGACGGCTCCCCGTACAACGAGCGCGACGTGCGCGGTCCGTCGCGGCTGATCGAGACGCGCACCGGCCCGGCCGACGTCCTCGTGCGCACCCGCACCGGCGTCACGCGCTACAGCTACGCCTTCCACCCCTTCGACGTCGTCGGCTGGGACGGGTACAACTACCCGTACGCCCTCAACATCGCCGACTACATGCCCTCCACGGGCGCCCTGCACCTGCCGCCGCCGACGTACATCACCTTCGAGGCCCCGGGCTTCGTGATCTGCTCCTTCGTCCCGCGGATGTTCGACTACCACCCGGAAGCGGTCAAGGTGCCCTACGCGCACGCGAACGTGGACTCCGACGAGGTGCTCTTCTACACCGGCGGCGACTTCATGAGCCGGGCCGGTTCCGGCATCGACCAGGGCTCCATCTCCCTGCACCCGGCGGGCTACATCCACGGTCCGCAGGCGGGCAGCCTGGAGAAGTCGCTGTCGGCCGAGCGCACGGAGGAGACCGCGGTCATGATCGACACCTTCCGCCCGCTCTTCCTCGGCGAGGCCGCCGCCGGCATCGAGGACGCCGACTACCCGTGGAGCTGGGCGCACGGCTGGGGTCAGGACGTCACCGGAGCACGGTGACCGACCCGGACGGGCACCCGGACGGCCCGTCCGTCACCCGCCGCAGCGGCCGGGGGCCCGGTTCCGGCACGGCTCGGAACCGGGCCCGGCGGCTCCGGGCCGGCCGCGCCCGCCGGACGACGACGGCGCCGGCCGCGAGCGCCGCCCGGACCTCCGGTGCGGCCGGGAGCCGGAGCGGTCGTGCCTCATCCCGCGAGGGCGGGCTCCCCCGCGACCCACGAGGCGAAGTTCGTCCACCCCACGTCCGGATGGGCGGACCTGAGCGCCGCGATGTCGACCTGGTAGCCGTGGTCGCGCAGGAAGGTCCACATGGCGCCCATGTCGTCGCTGCCCGCGTACACGGAGGAGAGGGGAACACTCACCGGACGCACCTGCCGCCCCAGCGCCTCGCCCACGTCCGCGGCCATCTCCGCGGGCGTCGGTTCGTCACCGGCGAGTTCGATCCGCCGGTGCACATGGGGCCCCGGGTCCCGGACCAGATGCGCGACGAACTCCCCCAGGTCGTGCCGGGCCACCTGCTGGAGCCGCTGGTCCGGCGCGAGCGGCAGCGGCAGCCTGCCGTCCCTGAGCGCGGCCGTGTCCCCCAGGATGTTGTCGAAGAAGTACGTCGGCGCGACGACCGTCCAGTCGAACCCGGACTCGTGGAGCACGGCCTCGGTGCGGTGCTTGCTGTCGAAGTGCGGCACCCCGGTCTCCCGGTCGGCCCCCGCCACCGAGGAGAAGACCAGGTACGGCAGCCGCGCCGCGTCGGCGGCGGCGACGATGGCCCGGCCCTGGCCGACCTCCGCGTCGATGCCCTCCTCGAAGGGGGTGGTGAGGGCGAACGCCGCCCGGACCCCGGTGAACGCGGCGGTCATGCTCTCCGCGTCCCCCATGTCCCCCGCGACCACCTCGGCACCGCGCCGCCGCAGGGCCTCCGCGCGTCCCGAACCGGGAGACCGCACGACCGCCCGCACCGGCACCCCCTGGGCCAGCAGGGCGTCGACGACCGCGCCGCCCTGCCCGCCCGTCGCTCCCAGAACCGCCACCGAACCGCTCATGACCCGTCAGCTCGCTCTCACCATCGGAAAGGGGCCGGGCGCCCGGTTCGCCCGGCGGTGCGCCCGGGGCTGCCGGGCCCGCCGCCGCGTCCGGGTCCTTCCCGCGCCGTACGGCCGCCGCGCCCGGGGACGGCTCCCCGGAGACCCGGGAAGGGTCTCCGGCGGGCCGGGCCCCTGAGGCATCGGCTCCCCGCCGGGTGCCCCTCCCGCGCGGGGCGGAACGCCCGGGGCCGTACCGCGCACGGCAGCCGGGGCCTGTCCCGGGAGGCCGCCCGGGGCCGGTCCCGCACGGCCTCCCGGGGTCCGCGCCGTTCACGGTTGCGGGATGCCGGGGGGTGGAGGAGCGTGGTGGCGGGGGACCGACCCGCGCCGGGGACCGACCCGCGCCGCGGGGGAACGGGGGGTACGCGGGTGAGCAAGTGATCCGGAGGAATCGCTCATGGAACCCTCCTCGGCGGACGGCATGCAGTTCGGGATCTTCACCGTCGGCGACGTCACCACCGATCCCACCACCGGCGTCACACCCACCGAAGCCCGGCGCATCCAGGACACGGTGGCCATCGCGAGGAAGGCCGAGGAGGTCGGCCTGGACGTCTTCGCGACCGGCGAGCACCACAACCCGCCGTTCGTGCCGTCCTCCCCCACCACCCTGCTCGGCCACATCGCCGCGCTGACCGAGCGGATCGTGCTGTCCACCTCGACGACGCTGATCACCACCAACGACCCGGTCAAGATCGCGGAGGACTTCTCGGTCCTCCAGCACCTGTCCGGCGGGCGCACCGACATCATCCTCGGACGGGGCAACACCGGCCCCGTCTACCCGTGGTTCGGGCAGGACATCCGGCAGGCGATGCCGCTTTCCGTCGAGCACTACACACTGCTGCGCAGACTGTGGCGGGAGGAAGTGGTCGACTGGGAAGGGGAGTTCAGGGGCCCGCTACAGGGCTTCACCCTCGCCCCGCGCCCGTTGGACGGCGTTCCGCCGTTCGTCTGGCACGGCTCCATCCGCACCCCCGGGGTGGCCGAACTCGCCGCGTACTTCGGCGACGGCTTCTTCGCCAACCACATCTTCTGGCCCGCCTCGCACACCCAGCGCATGGTCGAGCTCTACCGCACCCGGTTCGAGCACTACGGCCACGGCAGCGCACGCCGGGCCATCGTGGGCCTCGGCGGCCAGATCTTCATGCGGCCCAACAGCCAGCAGGCGGTGGACGAGTTCCGCCCGTACTTCGACAACGCCCCCGTCTACGGGCACGGACCGTCCCTGGAGGACTTCAGCACGCTCACCCCGCTGACCGTGGGCTCCCCGGCGCAGGTGGTCGAACGCACCCTGGGTTTCCGCGAGTACGTCGGTGACTACCAGCGCCAGCTCTTCCTGATCGACCACGCCGGACTGCCGCTGCAGACCGTCCTGGAGCAGCTCGACCTGCTGGGCGAGGAGGTCGTGCCCGTGCTCCGCAAGGAGTTCGCCGTCGGCAGGCCCGCCGACGTGCCACCGGCGCCGACGCACGCCCTGCTGCGCGAGCGGACCCTCGCGGAGGCGGGTGCCGGGACCGGCCCGGACACCGGAACGAGGAGCTGATCCGCCATGACGGGACTGGTCACCCTCAGCAGCGGCCTGCGTCAGCCCTCCTCCACCCGGCTGCTGGCCGACCGGCTGGAGTCCGCGACGCGGGCCGCGCTGGAGGCCGAGGGGCGGACCGTGGACGCCACGATGCTGGAACTGCGGCCCCTGGGGCACGACATCATGGACGCGATGCTCACCGGCTTCCCCTCCGAACGGCTGGAGGCCGCCTTCGGGGAACTCGCCGGGGCGGACGCCGTGATCGCGGTCACCCCCGCCTTCAACGCCTCCTTCAGCGGGCTGTTCAAGTCGTTCTTCGACGTGCTGCCCGAGGAGACCCTCGCGGACATGCCCGTCCTCATCGGCGCCACCGGCGGCACCGAACGCCACTCCCTGGTGCTCGAACACGCCCTGCGGCCGATGTTCTCCTATCTGCACGCCATCGTCTCGCCCCGCGGGGTGTACGCGGCGACCGACGACTTCGGCACGGCCTCGGCGGGCTCCGCGCTGGCCGCCCGCGTCGACGCCGCGGCGGCCGACTTCACCCGGCTGATCGCGGGATGCGGTCCGCGGACCCGGCGCAGCGCCGACGACGAGGACCTGACGAGCATGCGCGCGCTCCTCGGCGGCTGACCGGCGGAAAGGCCACCGTCCGTCACACCGGGCGGAGGACACGTCCCCGTCCGGCGAGGGCGCGCCGCGGCCCCTCCACCGGGCGGGCCGGACGGCCCCCGCGCCCCGGCGCGGCGATCGGTTCCGTCCGCGCCGTCCCGCCGCGGCGGGACGCTGTCCGCCGCCCTCTATCCCCGGTCGCAGCCGACGCCGTCGCCGTCACGGTCCAGGTGGGAGGCGTAGCCCGGCTCGCCGCGGTGGACGGGGGCGGCACCGGCGGCCCGGGCGGCGGCGCAGTTCCGGTAGTACACGCTGCTCCCGCCGCCGCCGTCATCGCTGTCGTCGCCGTAGCCGCCGGCGGCGGGCCGCTCGGTGACGGTCTCCGTCACCTCCACCTCGACCTCGACGGTCTTCGTGACGGTGGGCGCGGGCTCCGGCTCGGCGGTGGGGCTCGCCGTGACCGTCGCGGTGGCGGTGGCGGTCACCGTCGGGGCCGCGGCGGGCTTCGCGTCGTCCCGGGAGCCGGAGTCGGAGTCGGCGCCCGCTCCGACGCCTATGAGGAAGACGAGCCCGAGAGCGGGGAGGACGTACCGCTTGCGGGCCCACTTGGGGGCGACGCGCCCCGGGGTGGACGGCGGCACGGGAGCGTATGGATTGGTCATTGATCCCCCGTCAGATGGATGCGGATCAGAGGACGTTAGCGCTCACGTGAAGGAAATGTGAAACCGTGACCCGGCGTTCGACCGCCGGTCCGCCCGCGGCCCGTCACCGTGCGGCGGGCACGGCCGGCGGCGGGGCGCACCGGCGGGGACGGGGGCCGCGACGCGCATGACGTCACGCGTCCGCGGCGCCGAGGTCCGGAACGCGACTCGCACCCACCCGCCCGGCGCGCCACCCACGGGGGGAGCGGTCGTGCGCGGCGGGGCCGGAGGGCCGACGGCCGCGCCGCGGGCCCCGCGGGTGGTCACGCCAGGGTGAGGAAGAGCTTCTCCAGTTCCTCCTGCGACATGGGCGGGGCATCGGAGTCCCCCGTGAGGCACTGCCGCATCCCATTGGCGACGATCTTGAAACCGGCCCGGTCCAGGGCACGGGAGACGGCGGCCAGCTGCGTCACGACATCCTTGCAGTCGCGGCCCGCCTCGATCATCGCGATCACGGCGGTGAGCTGCCCCTGGGCCCGCCGCAGGCGGTTCAGGACGGGCTGCGTCGATTCTTCGTCCATGCGCACGCGATCCTCCTTCGGTCTCGACAATAATACCCGGAGGGGTATTCACCCCCGGCCCCCACCGACCGCTCCGGCGGATTCACCGACGGGGTCCGCGGTCGCGGCGGCGAGAGGCACCCCTCCGGGCGCACACCGGCCGACGCACCCCCGCCCCCCCCGGAGCCCGATACCCCCCAGGGTATTTGACATCGCGGGCGGCACTCCGTACGGTCGAATCAGCGATACCCCATAGGGTATCCATTCCACGGTCCGGCACTCACGGCCGCCGCCAGTCGATTCCCGGCGGGCCGAGAGCCGTGCGCGACCGCCACCCCCGTGCGTCCACCCCCGCACCGGGCCGCCCCGCGATCTGCTGAATACCCCCAGGGGTATAGATCCCGTCCTGTTCCGGAGGTTCCGTGTTCTTCTCGCAGTACTACCTCGAGTGCCTGTCCCAGGCGTCGTACATGATCGCCGACGAGACCACCGGCCAGGCCGTGATCGTGGACCCGCGCCGGGACGTCTCGGAGTACCTGAACGATGCCGAGGCCCACGGCTTCACCGTGGTGGGCGTCATCAACACGCACTTCCACGCGGACTTCGTCGCCGGTCACCTGGAGGTGGCCGACCGCACCGGCGCGTGGATCGGCTACGGACGCCGGGCCGAGACCGAGTACGCGATCCGCAAGCTCGCCGAGGGCGACGTCATCGGCCTCGGCGACGTGACGCTGAAGATCATGGAGACGCCGGGCCACACGCCGGAATCGATCAGTGTCCTGGTGTACGAGCGCGCCGACGACGCCGTCCCGTACGGCGTGCTGACCGGTGACGCGCTGTTCATCGGCGATGTCGGCCGCCCGGACCTGCTGGCCTCGGTCGGGGTCACCGCCGACGAGCTGGGCGCGATGCTGCACGACAGCGTGCAGAACAAGCTGATGGGGCTGGCCGACGACGTACGGGTCTTCCCCGCCCACGGCGCCGGCTCGTCCTGCGGCAAGAACCTGTCGACCGAGCGGCAGTCGACGATCGGCGAGCAGCGCGCGACCAACTACGCGTGTGCGCCGATGAGTCAGCGGGACTTCGTCGCCCTCGTGACTGCCGGGCAGTCGGCGGCCCCCGGCTACTTCGCCTATGACGCGGACCTCAACCGCAGGGAGCGGGAGCTGTTCGACCCGGCGAGCGCGTCGCGGGCGCTGGACGTGGCGGACTTCCTGGCCCGGCGCGCGGCGGGCGCGGTGGTGGTCGACGCACGTGATCCGCAGGAGTTCGCCGCCGGTCATGCGCGCGGCGCGGTCAACGTGCCCGCGGACGGCCGCTTCGCCGAGCAGGCCGGCACCGTGCTGCCGTCCGGTGCGGAGCTGCTGGTCGTGGCGCCGGAGAACCGGGAGGAGGAGATCGTCACCCGGCTCGCCCGGATCGGCTTCGACCGGGTCGCCGGATACCTGGCCGCACCCGACGAGGCGCTCGCCGCGATGGCCGACGAGGTCTCCCCGGCCAGCCGTCTGACCGCCGTCCAGCTCCGCGCCGAGCTGGACGGACCGAACCCGCCGGTCGTCGTCGACGTCCGCAACTGCGGCGAGCGCGGCGAGAACGGGTTCATCGAGGGTGCCCTGCACATCGCCCTGGGTGAGCTGCCGCGCCGCCTCGACGAGATCCCGCGCGACAAGCCGCTGGTCCTGCACTGCGCGGGCGGTCACCGCTCCTCGATCGCCGCGAGCCTGCTGCGCCACCACGGCTTCGACGACGTCTCCGACGTGCTCGGCGGCTGGTCCGCCTGGGCCCTGGCGAACACACCCGCCGCCACCTGACCCCGACGCCTTCCCACTCCGACCGCCGGCGTCCCGCACGGGGCCTCCTCGTTCCCGGCGCTCCCCTGCGGGCCCGCCCGCTCCCCCACGTCCCGTCCCGTTCCCGTTCCCCTTCCCCTTCACGGAGTAGTCCTCATGACCACCGACGCTTCCCGCACCCCCGTCTTCACGCCCGCCGCCCTTCAGCACCTGATCGAGACCGGCGACGGCCCCCGTCTGATCGACGTGCGGACGTCCGGCGAGTTCGAGACCGGTCACATCCCCGGCGCCCACAACGTGCCCCTGGACACCCTGCGCGAGCACCGCGCGGAGCTGCGCGGGCACCTGGACGAGGACGTGGTGCTGGTCTGCCGCGCCGGGTCCCGCGCGGCGCAGGCCGAGGAGGCGCTCGCCGAGGCGGGCCTGCCGAACCTGCGGGTCCTCGACGGCGGCATGATGGCCTGGGAGGCCTCCGGCGCCCCGGTCGACCGCGGCCGACAGAGCTGGGCGCTGGAGCGTCAGGTCCGGCTCGTCGCCGGCTCGATCGTGCTCGTCAGCGGCGTCGTGGGGTTCTTCGTCCCCGGCGTGCACCTGATCGGCACCGCGATCGGCGCCGGGCTGACCTTCGCCGCGCTCAGCGACACCTGCGCCCTGGGCATGATGCTGTCCAAGCTGCCGTACAACCGGGGTCCGCGCACCGATGTCGGCACCGTCGTCGCCTCTCTGAGGAGCGGTTCCCGGGCATCGAAGAGCGGGGCCTGAGCGTTCCCCACCCGCCCCGGCCGACGGTCCCGCGCCGAGCACCGCCCGGGGATCCCGCTCGCCGGCCATGACCCCCTTCCCCGGTCCCGTCGGTCCCCCTGCCGGCCGGGGGCCGGACCCGGCGGGCGACAGCGGGCGCGGGGGTCGGGCCGACGGCGGGACCTGCCGCATGGACGCCGAGCGGGCCGACGGGCGCACCCGCCGCTCGCACGCCGAGCGGACCGCCGAGAGGTCCCGGCAGTCGTTGTGGGCAGGCGCCGCGGGAACACCCCACCGCCCCTCCTGCACGCCGCCGCCGGTGAGGCGGTCGCCGCCGTCCGGCGGCTCCGCCCCGCCACCGCCGCCGGGACGGCCCGACGTCACCGGCCGAGCGGGCGGCCGGTACCGCGTCCGGCCCCGAACAAGCGGTGGCCGCCCCGGCTCCCGCACGAAGCACCCGCACCACCGCACCACCGCACGAAAGAGGTCCCGTGATGTTCCCGTTCTCCCGAGACAAGAAGCGCGTCACCGTCGAGGAGGCCCGTCGCCGCACCCGGGGCACCGACGCCCCGGACGTCCTGCTGGACGTTCGTGAGCGGGGCGAGTGGGCCGCCGGGCGGGCGCCCGGCGCGGTGCACGCACCGCTGTCCGCCCTGGTCGCGGGCGCGGCACTGCCGAAGGCTGCCCTGGGGCGGCCGCTGACGGTGATATGCCGCAGCGGGAACCGCTCGCGGAGGGCCGCCGAGCTGCTCCGGGCGCGCGGCGCGGAGGCGGTGGACGTCAGGGGCGGCATGGAGCAGTGGGCCGCCGCCGGATACCCGGTGGTCGGCGGAAGCGGCGACGAGGGCTCGCCGGCATGACCGCCCTGGTCCTCGCTCTGGTGGCCGGGGCCGTCGTCGGCCTGGCGCTCGGCGGCCTCGGCGGTGGCGGCAGCGTCCTGGCGGTCCCCGCCCTGACCTATCTGATCGGCATGGAGCCCGCCGAGGCGATCACCACCAGCCTGATCATCGTCACCCTGACGTCCGTCACCGCGCTCGCCGGGCACGCCCGGGACGGCAACGTGGCCTGGCGGACCGGGCTGCTGTTCGCGGCGGCGGGCATCGTCCCCGCCATGCTCGCCGGTACCGCCGCCGGTCGTCTGCCCCAGGCGGGGCTGACCCTCGCCTTCGCCGCCGTCGCGGGACTCGCCGCGCTGCGCATGCTGCGTCCCACTTCCACCACGGCCGGGGGCGAGGTGCGCCCCGTCGAGGCCGGCGCCGCCGGTGCCGGGCTCGGCGCCGTGACCGGGCTGCTGGGTGTGGGCGGCGGATTCCTCGCCGTGCCCGCCCTGACCCGGGTGCTCAGCCTTCCGATGCGCCGGGCCGTCGGCACCAGCCTGCTGGTCATCACCGTCAACTCCCTCGCCGCGCTCGGCGCGCGGGCCGGTACCGGGGTCCATCTGGACTGGGCCGTCATCGCGCCCTTCACCGCCGCCGCGATCCTCGGTGCCTGGGACGGCAGACGCCATGCGCGCCGGCTCAGCGGCAACACGCTGCAGCGCGTCTTCGCCTACGCGCTGCTCGCGGTCGCGGCCTTCATGCTCGCCGACGCGTTCGTCTGATCCCCTCCAGCCGCTTCCGTCCCGCCTGCCGTCCCACCCGGTGCCGGTCCCGGGTCGTCCGCGTTCCCGAGCCGTGCCACCGCGCGGGCCCTCGCCACCGGGCCGGGTGGGGCACCATGGCGCGGGCGCGCCCCGCGATGGCAGGATGGCCGGCGACAAGGGCGACGGCGGAACGAGGAAGCCGGTGTGAATCCGGCGCGGTCCCGCCACTGTGATCGGCGAGCGGATCCTGACAGTGCCACGGCCCCAACGGGCTGGAAGGCCGGGACGAGCATCGACCCGAGAGCCAGGAGACTCACGCGGTCGCCCCCTCGACGAACCCCGGGGCGGATCTCCCCGGAGAGAGGAACGGCACCGCATGCCAGCGACGCCGACCGGACGAACCACTGACGGCATCCCCACCGGAACGGCGAACGGCCCCGTGCCGTGCCGTGTCGTCGTGTGCCGCGACTGCTGCTGCGGCAGTCCCAAGGTGACCGGCGTCGACCACGCCGCCCAGACGGCGCGGCTGCGCGCCCAGGTGCCGGTGCGGGTGTCCGCCTGCCTGGACGTCTGCGACCAGGCCAACGTCGTCGTCGTGCTGCCCTCCGCCGCGGGCCGCGCCGCCGGTGCCCGGCCCGTCTGGCTGGGCCTGGTCAACGACCGGGACGCGACCGAGGACATCGCCGCCTGGGCACGCGCCGGCGGACCGGGCGTCGCGCCCCTGCCGGACATCCTCGACCTCTACGCCATCACGCCGCCGCGACGGCGTACGGCCTCCTGACCGTGCGGACGGAGAACCGGGGAGGAGGCACAGACGTGCACCGGGCCCGCGCCTCGGCCGCGTCCGTCACCGCCGCGCTGCGGGACGTGGCGGGTCTCGGCGGCTTCTTCGCCCTGCGGACGGGCGGCCGGGACCACGGCTGGCACCCGGTCGCCCGTTCCTACGCGGAGGGCTTCTCCGACCTCGCCGAAGCCGTCGCCCGCCGCCACCGCACCGGGGAGCCGCGCGTCGACGTCTCCATAGCCCAGCTCGGCCACGCCGCACGCCTCTGGTCACCGGCTCTGGCCTGCGTCGTCCTGCACGGGATCGTGCTCGACCTCGACGGGCTGCAACGGGCCGACGACGGGCCGGCCCTCCGGCTGCCCAGACCGGCCGGCCTGCACGTCGACCGGCTCGACGACGGCCCCGCCCACGCGCTGTACCAGCAGGTGACACGCCATCTGTCGGCACTGGCCGACGGCCTGCGCGTCAAGGTCGCCCCGCGGCTGCTGGACGGCAACTCGGCGTCGGCCCTCGCCGGAGCGGCCCAGGCCCTGCTGGGACACCGCCCCGCCGCGCGCGGCCCGCTCACCGACCTCACGACCACGCTGCTGGACACGGGGCGTCTGGCGGGCACCGGTACGCTCACCGGCCCCGACCTCACGTTCCGCCGCCTGAGCTGCTGTCTCTACTACCGCGCGCCGGACGGCTCGAAGTGCGGCGACTGCGGACTCGCCGACCGCGCGCGGGGGCGGGCGCCGCGATGAGGCACGCCGGAGCGGGCCGGACAGCGGTCCGCCCGGCCGCCCGGCGCAGCTCCGCCGGGAACGGTCGCCCTGACCCGTCGGCCCAGGGCCAGGACGCCCGTTCCCGGCCGGTGCCCGGGAATGGCCGAGGGCCGGTCCCGGATGACTCCGGAACCGGCCCTCGGCCTGCGACTGTCTCCAGTCGGGACGACAGGATTTGAACCTGCGACCCCTTGACCCCCAGTCAAGTGCGCTACCAAGCTGCGCCACGTCCCGGTGGTGGTTCCGCGCGGTGGGCGCGCGGTCACGCGGAGCACTGTACCCCAATCACCCGGTCATCCCGAAGCCGACGGAAGCGCGGGACAATCGGGGTATGGACAGTCCGAGCGATCTTCCGAGGGACGCCGGCGGCGTCCCGCCCCGCCCCGTGGCCGCGCGGGAGCGTGACGCGCGGGACCGCGACGCGCTGGGGCGGGCCCGCAACGCCCGGCCGCGTGACGGGCTCGGGCGGCCCCTGCCGTACGGCGCGCCCGGGGTGGAGCGGCAGCCCGAGGGGGTGGTGCGCACGCCCGACGAGACCGTCGGTGAGGCGCAGCGGCTGCTGGACGACGGCCGGCCCTTCCACGCGCACGAGGTGTTCGAGGACGCCTGGAAGTCGGGTCCCGCCGGGGAGCGGGAGCTGTGGCGGGGCATGGCCCAGCTCGCCGTGGGGCTGACGCACGCGGCGCGCGGCAACGCCGTCGGCGGCGCCAGGCTGCTGCGGCGCGGCGCCACCGCGGTGACCCGGTGGACGGCGTCAGACACCGGGCGGGAGCGGCCGTACGGTCTTGATGTCGCCGGACTCACCTACTGGGCAAGGGAGTTGGCCGAGGAGGTGGACGAGGGCGCGACGGTGGACGCGGGCGCGCGGGCGCCCCGGCTGCGCGGCTGAGCGCACGGGGGCCTCCCGGCGCGGGGGACGGCACCCGGCGGCCGGGCTCCTCACCCGCCGTGGGCGCCCCCCGGTACCGACGGTGTCCGCGGGGTACGGCAGACTCGGGGCGTGCGGAAGATTCATGTCATCGGTATCGGCGCGGGCGACCCGGATCAACTGACCCTCCAGGCGGTCAGGGCGATGCGGGACACGGATGTGTTCTTCGTCCTGGACAAGGGCGAGGTGAAGGCCGACCTGACCCGGTTGCGCCGGGACATGCTGGAGACCCATCTGCCGGAGGGGTCGTACCGGGTCGTGGAGGCCCGGGATCCCGACCGGGACCGCACGGCGGGCGGCAGCGCCTACGTCGCGGCCGTCGACGACTGGCGCGGCGCCCGGTCCGAGATCTGCGAGCGGCTGATCGCCGACGAGCTGGCCGAGGACGGCACCGGAGCCTTCCTGGTGTGGGGCGATCCCACCCTGTACGACAGCACACTGGCCGTTCTGGACGGGATCCTGGAGCGCGGCGAGGTCGCGTTCACCTACGAGGTCGTACCCGGCGTCAGCAGTGTCTCCTCGCTGGTGGCCCGGCACCGCACGGGGCTCAACCGGGTGGGACGCCCGGTGCAGATCACCACCGGGCGACGGCTCGCGGAGGGGCTTCCCGAGGGGGTGGACGACGTGGTGGTGATGCTCGACGCCCACCAGACCTTCCGCCGGTACGCGGACCAGGACATCGACATCTACTGGGGCGCCTACCTGGGCACCCCGGACGAGATCCTGGAGTCCGGTCCGATCGCCGAGGCCGGACCGCGCATCGAGCGCCTTCGCGCGGAGGCCCGGGAGCGCAAGGGCTGGATCATGGACACCTATCTGCTGCGGCGCCGTCCCGACGACGCCTAGGGCCGGAGGGCGTCGGGGGCCGCGGAGGCGCCGCCCCGCCGGTCCGTCACTCCTCCACCCGTTTGCCATTGTTCGCCGCTCCCGTCCCCGGTGCGCCGCCGGGCCGCGCGGGCATCCGTTCCCTGACGCGGCGGGCGCCCTTCCGGGGACTGTCCCCACCGACCGGGTGCGCGCCCGTGCCGACCGGGCGGCCCCGGGCGTTCGCTCGGTCGCGGGCCCCTGGGCGCCACGGTCACCGCAGGGGGCCGGCGGCCCGTTGCAGCCGGAGCTGGCCGATCTCCGCGACGTTCTTCATCAGTTCGGCGTTCACCCAGGCGGCCATGTCCGCGACCGAGTACGCCGGGTCGTCCTGCGGGGGGAACGCGGCGGTCGCGTCCAGGTCGGTGGCGGTGAGGCCGCCCAGCGCGGCGAGCCAGTCGGCGCGCAGGCCGCGCAGCCATTCCACGGTCGGTGCGCCCTCGCCCGGCCAGACGACGGCGTCGCGCTCCCGGGGCGTCCTGCCGTGGGCGTGATCGGCGGCCACGCTCCACCACCAGCCGATGTGCCAGCTCAGCCAGCCGATGGTCGGCACGGGGACGGGATCGGGCTCGGACTCCGCCCAGTCCGGCGCCCAGGTGCCGTCACCGGCCCGGCGCATCGTCCAGCAGACGCCCGCGGGCTCCCACAGGAAGTCGTCGGGTTCCAGCCGTTCCAGGTGGTACTCGAACAGCGCCCAGGTCAGGTCGAACTGCCGGCGCAGCAGCGCGGTCACGTGGTTCGGGGCGGGGGCGTCGGGGTGCGGGGAAGCTGTCATCGGCCGACCTTCGCACACCTTCCGGCGGCCACGGAACCGGGTATCCGGTGCCCCGGCCCCGCCCCACCCGTCCGGCCCCAACTCCATTCGCCGCGCGTGGTGTTATGGCCTTCGTCGGTGGTCGCGACGGCCGGTGACGGCCCCCGCCGGCTGCCCTCGGGTCTTCGGCCTGCGGAGCTCCCGGCGGCGGCCCTCGTCCACCCGGTGTCACCGGGACCGCGCGCCGATCGCACCTCCCCGGTCCGCACCTCCCCGTCCGCCCCCTGCCCCGTCCGTCCTCCCGGCCCGGGTATCAGGCCCGTTCCACCAGCACCGCGCTGCCCTGGCCCACGCCCACGCACATCGTGGCGAGCCCGCGGGCGGCTCCCGTGCGGCGCATCCGGTGGAGCAGGGTGGTGAGGATGCGGGCGCCGGAGCAGCCGAGGGGGTGGCCCAGGGCGATGGCACCGCCCGTGGGGTTCACCAGGTCGGGGTCGATGCCGAGTTGGTCCACGCAGGCGAGGGCCTGGGCGGCGAACGCCTCGTTGAACTCGGCCTCCGCGAGGTCGTCGACGCTCCAGCCCGCGCGGGCGAGGACCCTGCGGGTGGCGGGCACCGGCCCGATGCCCATCACGTCGGGGGGGACCCCGGCCGAGCCCCCGGCGACATAGCGGCCGAGCGAGGCCAGTCCGAGGTCGTTCAGCGCCTCCTCACTGACCAGGAGGAGTCCGGCCGCGCCGTCGTTCATCGGGGAGGCGTTGCCCGCGGTGACCGTGCCGCCGGGGCGGAAGACCGGCTTGAGCCGGGCGAGTCTGTCCGCGGAGGTGTCCTCGCGCACGCACTCGTCCCGGTCGACGACCACGCCGTCGGGGCGTTCCACCGGGAGCAACTCGTCGTCGAAGTACCCCTTCTCCCGTGCTCCGGACGCCAGTTGGTGGCTGCGCAGGGCGAACTCGTCCTGGCGTTCGCGGGAGACGCCGTACCGCTCGGCGACCTCCTCGGCGGTCTCGCCCATGGCCAGCAGACCGTGGAGGTCCTTCATCGCCGGGTTGACCAGGCGCCAGCCGAGCCGGGTGTCGGCGGTCTCCATGCGGTGCGGCAGGGCCTCGTCCGGGCGGGGCAGCACGAAGGGGGCCCGGCTCATGGACTCGGAGCCGCCCGCCAGCACGATGTCCGCCTCCCCGGCGGCGATGGCGCGGGCCGCCGCGGTGACGGCCTCCATCCCGGAGGCGCAGAGCCGGTTCACCGTCGCGCCCGGCACCGAGTCGGGGAGCCCGGCGAGCAGCACGGCCATGCGGGCGACGTTGCGGTTGTCCTCCCCGGCCTGGTTGGCGGCGCCCCAGTAGACCTCGTCGATGCGGGCCGGGTCGAGCGCGGGCACCCCGGCGACCAGATCGCGGATCACGGCGGCGGCGAGGTCGTCGGGGCGCACCCCGGACAAGGCGCCGCGGAGCTTGCCGATCGGGGTGCGGCGGGCGGCAGCGAAGTGGACGGGACGCACGAGGGGTCTCCTGTTCGTCGTCGCTCGGTCACCGGGCGGAGGGGCGCCCGCCGGTCTCCCGAGCCTGTGCTGCTCCGGGTCCTCCCGGAGTTAATTAGCACCGCTAGTTTCGGACTATAGACCGCCGAACGACACCCTGGGAAGATCCTCCGGGAGACAGCCGTGCGGCGCGCACCGGGACCCCGTGGGCGGACCGGAACACACCCTCCCCTCCTCGACGCGACCTCCGCCCGCCCGCCCCGCACCTCACCGTCGCGCCTCGCCCCGCCCTGCCCTGCCCCGCACCGCACCGCCCCGGCGCGAACGGCGCCCCAGCCCGGCCACGGCGTACGTCTCCCCCTCCAGCCCGTTCCGAGCCCGCCCGTCCAGCGCGCCCCCCTCGGACATGCCTCCGGCCGGCACGGCCCACCCCGGTCGGACACCGCCCGCCCCCTCCGGCACACCCCGGTCGAAGCCCGCCCGCTCACCCACGTTCCGGTGCGGACGCAGCCCCTCTCCTCGGACACCCCCCGCCCGGCCGCACCCCGACGGCCTCGGCCGCCGCCTGCTCCCCGGGCCGCAGCCCCGTCCGTCCCCCCGGGTCACCTCCCCGAAGGCCCGCTCGGGGCGAACCCCGGCGACGCCCCGCACCCCGCGCCCCGTACCCCGCGCCTCGTAACCCGCGCCTCGTAACCCCGCGCCCGGCGTCCCCGCCCCGCGCCCCCGCGTTTCCCGGACCCCGCCCCGGGCACCCGCCCCGCACCAACGGCCCGGAGGGCGCGCCCGCGCCAGGAGAGGGGCACCCCATGACAGAAGCCCCACGGACCGGCGCGGCGGCCTCCCGCCGTACCGCCGGGTCGGCGTCCGTGCGCGGCGACGCGCGCGTCGTGCGGGAACTCGTCGCCGCGCACGGGCGGACGTTCGCCGAGGAGGCGGGCATCCGGCTCAAGGACACCCCGCAGCCCCTGTACCGGCTGCTGGTCCTCGCCCATCTGCTCAGCGCCCGTATCCGCGGCTCGGTCGCCGTGTCCACCGCCCGCGCGCTGTCCGAGGCGGGTCTGCGCGACCCGCGCCGGATGGCGGACGCCGACTGGCAGGAACGCGTGGACGCGCTCGGCCGCGGCGGCTACCGGCGCTACGACGAGCGCACCGCCACCCAACTCGGCGAGGGCGCCGAACTGCTGCTGGACCGGTGGCACGGCGATCTGCGCCGGCTGCGCGGGGAGGCCGACGGCACCGCGGCGGAGGAACGGCGGCTGCTCCAGGAGTTCCCCGGGATGGGACCGGCGGGGGCGGACATCTTCCTGCGCGAGGTCCAGCGGGTCTGGCCGGAGGCGGCGCCCCGTCTGGACCGCAAGGCCCTGGAGGGAGCCGGGCGCCTGGGCCTGCCCGAGAACCAGGACCGGCTGCTCGGTCTGGCCGGGCGCACGGAACCGGCGGTACTGGCCGCCGCCCTTGTGCGGGCGGCGGTGGAGAAGGACATCACCCGGGACTCGCTCACCGCGGCGTGACCCGGGCCCGCCGTCCGCGTCCGGGCGCCACCGCCGCGCACGGCCCCGGGTCGGGGCGGCCGTGCGCGCCCGGCACCACCGCCCCGCCCCCCGGATCGGGGCGGCCGTCCGCGTCCGGCACCACCGCCCCGCACACCCCGGATCGGGCTCGTCCCCCGGTCGGGCCCCGTGCGCTGGTGGGGGCGCGGGCGGGGTGATGCCCTGGGGACACCGTGCCGCGTTCCCAGGAGGCCCCGTCATGAGCCGTCGACCGCCCCGCCCCGTCCGTCTCCTCGCCTCCGCACTGGCGGCGGGCGCGCTGCTGGCCGTGGCGGCCTGCTCGGACGGCGGCTCCGGGGCCGCCCCCGACACCGCCGAGCAGGCCCGCCCGGCCTCCGCCGCCGTCGTGCCGCCCGCCGCGGACGAGGCCGCCGCCTCGCCCAGTGCCTCCCCGGGCACACTCACCCGGGCCGGGGCGAAGGCCGCCCTGATCACCGAGGCGGACCTGGAGGCCGACTGGACCCAGGTCGACGACGCGGACACCTGGCGCGACTCCCTGCTCGTCGGCAAGGTCGACGTCGCGGACTTCCTCACCGCGAAGGCCGACGCGCAGGACTGCCAGAAGCTGCTCGACCGGCTCTACTCCCAGGAGGCCCTGGGCAAGCCGTCCGGCGCCTCCGCCGTCACCGGCTTCCGGCAGGGCGACTCACGGCTGTTCGAGCAGGTCGCCGCGTACGACGGCGCGCTCGACGACGCCTGGAAGTGGTTCGGCTCGCTGCCCCGGACCTGCGACGAGTTCACCACGACGGGCGGCCCGGGCGGCAAGCGGACCGTCCAGGTCATCGAGACCCCGATGCCCGAGGTGGGCGACGCCCGCCAGGGCCTGCGCGTCACCGTGAAGGGCACCGCCAACGGCGAACCCACCACGCTCACCCTGGACGTGGCCGCCGTGCGCGTGGGCGACAACGCCCTCACCGTCACCGGCGGCGGACTCAGCGGCGGCCAGGCGGAGTCCGTCTCGCGGGGCGTGAAGCAGGGCACCGAACGGCTCAAGACCGTCCTCGCGGGCGGGACACCCAGCCCGAACCCCTCCGAGTTCGACTGACCCCCCCGGCGCCTCCCGTTCCGGGAGCCGGAGTCCGGCCGCACCCGGGGCCCGGCGACCTCGGTCCGCCCTCGCGTGCTGACCCTCCGGGGACCCGGGCCCGAGGCGCCGGGGTCCTCCCGGGGGCAGAACTCCCTTCCGGAGCACCGGGATTCACCCGGGTCCGTTCCGGATCCGAGCCCCGTCCCCGGGTTCCGGCCTCCATCCCCCGCCGCGGCCCCGGGCACCGCCCCTCACCCCCGGCCGCGCCCCGGCGCAAACACCCCGCGCCGGAGCCGCGGCATCCGGCCCCGTCGCCCGGGCCGCCCCCTGCCCCGGCCTCCCTCACCTCCCACCGCCCGAACGCCCCCGCGGCCTCCGGGGTGAGCGATGGACACGGATGTTCCCCTTCCGTTTCCAGGACAGGAAGATCACCCGGCGGCACAATGGTCCCGTCCGACCGTCCTGGAGGAGTATGACCACCCTTGCCGACCCCGTCCCCGGCGGCCGTCCCGGTGATGTCGAGCGGGCCACGGCCCTGTGCGGCGAACTGTCCGCGCGGGGCGTCCACGGTGTCGTCCTCGCCTGTACCGACACCGCCGGGATCACCCGGGTGAAGACCGTCCCCACCGCGAAACTTGCCTCCGCGGCCGCCTGGGGCGTCGGCATGTCGCCGGTGTTCGACACCTTCCTGGCGGACGACTCCCACGTGGCCACGGACGTGCTCGGCTCCCCCGACGGCGATCTGCGCCTCTACCCGGACCTGGACCGGCTGACCGTGCTGGCCGCGCAGCCCGGATGGGCCTGGGCCCCGGTGGACCGGATCACCCAGGAGGGGGAACCGCACCCGGGCTGCGCCCGGACCGCGCTGCGCCGGACCGTCGCGGACGCCGCCGCGCGGCACGGCCTCGCCTTCCGCGCCGCCGTAGAGGTCGAGTGGATGCTCGGCCGGGGCGACGCGCCCGGCGGCGCCTTCGTGCCCGTCGCCCCGGGACCGGCGTACGGGGCCGTCCGGCAGGTGGAGCTGAGCGACTGGGCCGCCGAGTTGCTGTCGGCGCTCGCCGCGCAGGGCGTGGACGTGGAGCAGTTGCATCCCGAGTACGCGGCGGGCCAGTTCGAGGTCTCGGTGGGCGCGCTGGACCCGGTGGCGGCGGCCGACCGCAGCCTGCTGGTCCGGCAGACCGTGCGCGCCGTGGCCCGGCGGCACGAGCTGCGCGTCTCCTTCGCTCCCGCCGTCGGCGCCGAGGGCGTGGGCAACGGCGGGCACCTCCATCTGTCGGCGTGGCGGGACGGGCGGAACCTGCACGCGGGCGGCGACGGCCGGTACGGCATGACCGCCGAGGCCGAGTCGTTCCTGGCCGGGGTGCTCGCCCATCTCCCGGCGCTGACGGCCGTCACGGCGCCCAGTCCGGCGAGCCGGCTGCGGCTGCGGCCCTCCCAGTGGGCGGGGGTGTTCACCGCATGGGGCCGGGAGACACGGGAGGCCGCCCTGCGAGTGGTCACCGGCACCGTCGGGGTGCGCGAGCGGGCCGCGAACCTGGAGATCAAACCCGTCGACCTGGCGGCCAACCCGTATCTCGCGCTCACCTGCGCGATCGCCGCCGGGCTGGACGGGATCGCCTCGTCGGCGCCGCTGCCCGGGGAGATCACCGGCGATCCCGCCCGGCTGGACCCGGCCGCGGCGGCGGCCCTGGGGGTGCGGCGGCTGCCGGAGTCGCTCGCGGAGTCCGTCGAGGCGTTCCGGGCGGACCCGGTGGTGCGGGGCGCGCTGGGCCCGGTCCTCTTGGACGCCGTCGTCGCCGTGCGGCGGGGGGAGATCGCGGCGGCCGAGGGGCTGGACGACGAGCGGCTGGCGGCGGCCTACCGCTGGGTGTACTGAGATGCCCGCCGCGCCCGGGGACGCCCACCGGAGGCCGCTCCGGTGGGCGCACCACCGCCCCGGCGCCGGGCCGTTCCGCGACCGGCGCACCGCCCCGGCGCCCGGGAGTGGCCGGATCCCATCGCCCGGAGTCCCGCCGCCCCGGCCACGGGGATGCCGGGTCCGCGGGCCGGCGGCGGGCCTCCGTCACGGGGGTCCGCCGCCCACGGGCGGACGGGGCCGGGGGCGCGCGGAGGTGGGAGGAGGGCGCCGCGAGGGGGGAACGGCCGCGTGCCGTACGAAGGCTGGGCGGCGTGGGGACGGTCACAGTCCTGTACGGCGACCAGGAAGCACGAGACCCTGAAAGTATGATCAAGCGATGTCTGACATGACCGAAACCACACCGGGCTGGCTGACGAACGACGAGCTGGAAATGGCCAGAGCCCGTATGCCGATCCTGTACGTCGAGGCCGTGCCCGTGCGCGTCGACGACAGCGGGGAAGTCACCAGCGTCGGCCTGCTGCTGCGCATCGGGCCGGACGGCACGGTCAGCCGGACGCTGGTCTCGGGCCGGGTCCTGCACCACGAACGGGTGCGCGACGCGCTGCTGCGCCACCTGGAGAAGGACCTCGGTCCGGTGGCCCTGCCCCGCGTCCCGTCCTCGCTCCAGCCGTTCACGGTGGCCGAGTACTTCCCCACCCAGGGAGTGACGGCCTACCACGATCCACGGCAGCACGCCGTGTCGCTGGCCTACGTGGTACCGGTGACCGGTGACTGCCGGCCCCGCCAGGACGCCCTGGACCTGGTCTGGTTCAGCCCCCGCGAGGCCCTGTCCCCGGCGGTGCGGAACGAGATGCCCGGCGGCCACGGCATCCTCCTCAGGCAGGCCCTCGCCCATGTGGGCCACGTGGACTGACCACGGCGGGGTGCGCGCCGCGCCACCGGCGCGCGCCCCGGCCCGGGGCCCGAGGGCACCGGCCGCGCGGACGCTCGGGGCACGTGGAACGGCACGCCGGTGACGACGATCCCGGGCAGCGGCCGCAGGGGGCGGCGCAGCCGGGCGGCGGTCCTCCTGTGCAGCGGGCGGTGGCGCGGCCGCAGGGTGGCGATCTCCGGGAGGATCACCGTGATGGTGAGGTCCGGGGGCTGCCGGTGGAGCGCCTCGACGCAGTGGATCAGCGGTGCGACGGTCGCCCGGTACGGGGAGAGGACGGCGTGCGCGGCAGGTGGTCGCGCACCGGACGGTCCACTGCTCGCGGAACCTGCGCGCCTCCTCCTCGTCGAGCCCCGGCAGGGCACCGAAGGGCCCGGGCGGCACGAGGTCCCGCTCCTCCCCGTGCTCTTCGCCGTGGTGGCCGTCGCGGTCATGGCCGTGGGGACGGGCCTTTCCCACACCGCCCGGTGCGGACAGGGCGGGGCCGGATTCCGGTGACCCGTCCGCGGGTGCACCCGCCCGGCGGCATCGCGGACCTTCCGCGGCGCCGCCGCCCGGCCGCGCCCGGCCGGCCGGTACGCGCCCCCGCCCGGGGCGGCTCCCCGCGGCTCGGGGTCGTACGGAGGGCGGGTGGCGCCGGCCCCCGTGGCACCCCTCGACCGGTGGCGCCGTCGGCCGACCGGCGGTACGGCCGACCGGCGGTCCGGGCGAGCGGCGGTCCGGGCGAGCGGCGACGCCCCGCCCCGGCTACCGCCCCGAGCGCCCCCGGAGTAGCTGACATGACGTCAATGCACTTCTGTCTCAAAGAAGTTGGATGCCAACTCGCCGCCGCCACCGGTTGCCGCAAGCGGCGTCGGCGGGCCGGGGCGCGTTGCTAGCGTGGCCGCATGAAGTTCAGTCATGTGGGGAGCAGCGGGCTGGTCGTGAGTCGGCTGGCATACGGCAACTGGCTGACCAGGGGGCCTTCCAGGAACGCGGAGACCGATCAGGAGTGCGTCCGGGCGGCGCTGGACCTGGGCATCACCACCTTCGACACGGCGGACCTCTACGCGGACGGCGCGGCCGAGGAGTCGCTGGGGCGGGCCCTCAGGGGCATGCGCCGCGAGGGGGTGGAGGTACTCACCAAGGTGTTCGGGCCCACCGGCCCGGGCCGCAACGACATGGGGCTCTCCCGCAAGCACATCAGGGAGTCCATCGACGGTTCGCTGCGCCGCCTGGGCATGGAGTACGTGGACGTCTACCAGGCGCACCGGTACGACCCCTCCACTCCGCTTGCGGAGACCATGGAGGCGTTCGCCGACGTGGTGCACTCGGGCAAGGCGCACTACATCGGGGTGTCCGAGTGGACCGCCGGGCAGATCCGGCGCGGCCACGCCCTCGCCCGTGAGCTGAGGATCCCGCTGGTCTCCAACCAGCCGCAGTACTCGGCCCTCTGGCGGGTGCCCGAGGCGGAGGTGATGCCCGTCTGCGAGGAGCTGGGGATCGGGCAGTTCGTCTGGTCGCCGCTGGCCCAGGGGGTGCTGACCGGCAAGTACCTGCCGGGGCGGAGCCGTCCCGAGGGGTCGCGGGCCGCCGACGCCAACGACGGCAGCGAGGTGCTGACCCCGTGGCTGAAGGACGATGTCCTGGAGCGGGTCCAGCGGCTGCGCCCGGTCGCGGACGGACTCGGGCTGACCCTGGCACAGCTCGCCCTCGCCTGGGTGCTGCGGCACCCGGGCGTGTCGTCCGCCGTGCTGGGCGCCTCCCGTCCGGAGCAGCTCGCGGACAACGTCAAGGCCCTGGAGGCCCGGCTCGACGACGGGGTCGTGGCGGCCGTGGAGGAGGCGCTCGGCCCGGTGGCGAACCGGGACCCGGCCGCCACCGAGAGCAGCAGCCCCACCGATCCGGAGTGGCGGCTGTCCTGACACGGCGCGGAACGCCCGCCCCTCATCCGGCCGGACGCGGTCGGCAGGGGGCGGGCGTTCCGCGATGCGGGAAGGGGCGGGGCGTTCCGCGGTGTCAGGCCGCGGGGCGAGGGCTCACCAGGCGACCGGCATCCGCAGCAGGCTGCGCACCTGCATCCCGTCCTTCCACTCCAGGCGCTCCACCGGCACCGCGTACCGCAGGTCCGGGAAGCGGGTGAGCAGGGCGTCGATGGCGACGAGCAGCTCCAGCCGGGCCAGCGGGGCGCCGAGGCAGCGGTGGATGCCGTAGCCGAAGCCCAGGTGCGGGTTGGGCTCCCGGGCCGGGTCGAAGCGGTCCGGGTCCTCGAAGACCGCCGCGTCCCGGTTGGCGGAGGGGATGGCGGGCAGCACCGACTCGCCCGCGCGCACCAGCGTCCCGCCCAGTTCCACGTCCTCGCTCGCGTAGCGGGCGAAGGTGACGTGGGAGATCAGGGGGACGTAGCGCAGGAGTTCCTCGACCGCGCCGGGCAGCAGCGCGGGCTCCGCCCTCAGCCGGGCCAGCTCGGCGGGGTGGGTGAGCAGGACGTGGAGGGAGTCGATGAGCTGGGAGGACACCGTCTCGTGCCCGGCGATCAGCAGCACGCTGGCCAGCTCGACCAGTTCCTGCTCGGAGAGCTTGTCCTCCTCGTCGCTGGCCCGGACCATGGCGCTGATCAGGTCGTCCTGCGGCTCCGCGCGGCGGCGCGCCATCAGTCCGCCGATGTACGCGTACAGCCGGTCGGTGTCGTCCTCGATCTCCTCCGGTGACATCACGGTCGTGGCGGAGAAGGCGTCGAGCCAGCCGCGGAACTGCTCGCGGTCCTCGAAGGGCACCCCCAGCAGGTCGCAGATGACGGTGCCGGCGAAGGGGACGGCGAAGCCCTCCATCAGGTCGGCGGGGGCGCCCTCCTTCTCCAGGGCGTCGATCAGGGAGGCGGCCTCCCGCTCGATCCCCGGGCGCAGCCGCTCCACCCGGCGCATGGTGAAGACCTTGGCCAGCAGCCGCCGCAGCCGGGCGTGGTCGTGGCCGTCCATACCCAGGATGCTGGTGTGGATGGGCAGCGGGGTCAGCCGCGACTCGTCGTGCTCGGCGGCCAGGGCGCGGCTGAAGCGGGGGTCGCCGAGGATGGTCTTCATGTCGGCGTGCCGGGTGACCAGCCAGGCGTCCTCGCCGTACGGGCAGGAGACCCGCAGGACGGGCTCCTTCTCCCGCAGCCGCTCGTAGAGCGGGTCGACGTCGAGGGCGACGGCCTCGGTGAAGGGATAGGCCGGGGGGCCGTCCGTCGGGCAGGACTGCTGGGAAGCGGTGCTCTCGTTCATGCGGTGCGGGCCTCCGGGAGTCGGGCGGGCGGGACGGCGAGGCTCCTGGGCCGCAGATCGGTCCAGTTCTCCTCGACGTAGGCCAGGCAGGCGGAGCGGGCGGCAGGTCCTTGGGCGGTGCGCCAGCCCGGGGGGACGGGGGTCGTGGCCGGCCACAGGCTGTGCTGGCCCTCGTCGTTGACCAGGACCAGGAAGACGGCGTCGGCGTCGTCCCAGGGGTTGCTCACACTCACGGGTGTCGTCCTTCCACGGTGCGGGGGATGGTGGCGGGCGGTGGACCGGTCCGCGGCGGTGGCGCCGTCACGCGGACCGGCGGGGGTCCGGCGGCGGGAAGAAGCCGGTGCCGGTGAAGTGGTCGACGTAGGCGCCCAGCAGCCGGGCGTCGAGGGTCGGCAGGTCGATGCCCGTGCCGGCCAGTCCGGCGGTGGTGTTGGACCGGTCGAAGCGGAGCCGGCCGAGCCGGTGGAGCGCGGGCAGGGTGTCGGCGAGCAGCAGCGCCGCGTCGAGGTCCGCCGTTCCCGTGTCCGCCCGCTCCCGTACGGTGCGGGTCCACTCCTCGGGGGACACGGCGTCCAGCCGGTGGCCGCGGGCGCGGAGGGTGTCCAGTACGTCGGTGACGGGGACGGGGTCGGGGCAGACCAGGTGGTGGGCCAGGCCGGTGCCGCCGGGGCGCCGGGAGAGGGCGACCACGGCGGCGGCGACCCGGTCGACGGGCACCATGTCGACGAGGAGCGGGCCGCGCGGGTCGCGCTCGGGGAAGGGGGCCGCGCCGACGATGAGCATGGCGCGGACCAGGTGCCAGAAGACGTCCCGGTCGGAGCCGGCCCCGGTGCGGGTGTCGCCGCCGATCCGGCCGCAGCGGTAGACGCTGACGGGGACGCCTCGCTCCCCCGCCGCCCACACCAGTTCCTCGGCCACCCACTTGCTGGCCGGGTAGCCGCCGGGGATCAGCCGCCGGGCGTCCAGCCGGAGCGCCTCGGGGACGGGGTCCGGCTCCGGGCCGCCGCTCGCGTCGCGGTCCGCACCGTCGTCCCGGGGCACGGCCACGGCCGCGGTGGACAGGTGGTGCACGGGCACCCCGCCCGCCTCGGCCGCGAGCCGCAGCACCTGCGCGGTGCCGGAGACGTTGGCCGGTGCGAGCAGGTCGTAGGAGTCCACGGCGCTCACCCGGGCGCCGTTGTGGTAGATCGCGTCCAGGTGCCGGGTCAGCTCCGTGAAGTCCTTCGGGTCGAGCCCGAGCAGGGGGCGGGTGAGGTCGCCGGGGACGGGCACGATCCGGCCCCATGACGGGGCGTCGACCGTCAGCCCGTAGGTGTCCAGGGCGGCCTGGATCCGGGCGAGCGCGTCCTTCTCGCTCGGCGCCCGCACCAGGCAGTGGACATCGGCGCCGGTGCGGTCGAGGAGTTCCCGCAGCAGGAACGCGCCGAGGAACCCGGTGGCGCCGGTCAGCAGGACGTTCTCCCGGCGGCCGGGGTCCGGGGGACGGAGGAGTCCGGACCCGTGGCGGGGACCGGAGGGATCACCGTTGCCGGGCGGCGGGACGGTCCCGGGAAGGTGTCCCGTGCCGGACGGGTGACCGGTGCCGGACGGACGCACCGTGCCGGACGGGCGGGGCCGCACGGCGAACGCGGGATCGAGACGGGCGTCCGCGCTCAGGCGGGCGGGACCGGTGGAGCCGGCGTCCTCGGGCCCGTCCGCGGACTCCGGTCGGGTCCCGGCGTCCAGCACGGCCAGCAGCGCACCCGGCGTCTGGTGCTCGAAGAGCGTGCCCACGCCCACCGCCGCGCCCGTCCGCCGCCGCAGTTCGCTGATCAGCCGGGGCACGAGCAGCGAGTGCCCGCCCAGGGCGAAGAAGCTGTCGTCCAGGGTGACGTGCCCGACCTTGAGGACGTCCGCGAACACCTCGCACACCAGCCGCTCACGGGCGCCGACCGGTGCCCGCCCGGCCGGCAGCGCGGCGAAGTCCGGCTCCGGCAGCGCCGCCCGGTCCACCTTGCCGGTGGCGGTCACGGGCAGCGCGTCCAGCACCGTGATCACGGCCGGGACCAGATGGTCGGGCAGGACGGCGGACACCCGGGCGCGCAGCGCGTGGCCGTCGGTGGCCCGGACCCGGTCCGCGGGCACGGCGTACCCGGCGAGCAGGATGCCGCCGTGCCGGTCCGGGCGCGGTACGACGACCGCCTCGGCGACGCCCGGCAGCGCCCGCAGCGCCGCCTCCACCTCACCGGGTTCGACCCGGAAGCCCCGGATCTTGAGCTGGTCGTCGGCGCGCCCGGCGAACTCCAGGTCGCCGTCGGCGTTCCAGCGGGCCAGGTCGCCGGTGCGGTACATCCGGCTGCCGGGTGCGCCGAACGGGTCGGCGACGAAGCGGTCGGCGGTCAGCGCGGGGCGGCCCAGGTAGCCGCGGGCAACCCCGGCACCGGCGACGTGCAGTTCGCCGACGACGCCGGGCGGCACCAGGCGCAGGTCGTGGTCGAGGACGTAGACGCGGGCGTTGACGGTGGGGCGCCCGATGGGCGGGGCGACGGGGGCGGACAGCGCTCCGCTGAGCGTGGCGCAGACGGTGGTCTCGGTGGGGCCGTAGCCGTTGTACAGGCGGCGGCCGGGGGACCAGTGGCGGACGGTGTCGCCGGAGGACGCCTCGCCGGAGACGATCATCGAAGTGAGGGAGGGCAGCCGGGCCGGCTCCAGGACGGTGAGCGCGGCCGGGGGCAGGGTCGCGTGGCTGACCCGGTGCCGGGCGACCAGCGCCGTGAGCGCGGGGCCGGGCGCGGTGGCCTCGGCGGGGGCCATGACCAGGGTCGCGCCGGTCAGCAGGGTCCCCCACAGCTCCCACACCGCGCCGTCGAAGCCGTGCGGGGCGAACTGGAGGACACGGCTGCGTTCGGTCACCCCGAAGCGGCTGGTCTGCGCCCCGGCGAGGCCGGCGATGCCCGCGTGGGTGACGACCACGCCCTTGGGGCGGCCGGTGGAGCCGGAGGTGTAGACGACGTAGGCGGGATGCGCCGGGGTCAGCGGGGCGCGCCGGTCCGCGTCCGTGACGGGGGTGCCGGGGTGCCCGGCCACCGCCCGCCGTGTCTCCGGCGCGTCCAGGAGGAGCCTGGGCGCGTCCGCCGTCCCGGGCAGGGCGGGCGCGGTGGCGGTGTCGGTGAGCAGCAGGACCGGGCGGGCGTCCTCGGCCATGAGCGTCAGCCGCGCGGCCGGGTAGCCGGGGTCCAGCGGGAGGTAGGCGCCGCCCGCCTTGGTGACGGCGAGGGCCGCGACGACCGCCTGCGGGGTGCGGGGCAGGGCGATGCCCACCACGTGCTCCGGTCCGATCCCACGCGCGATCAGCTCCCGGGCCAGTCGGCTGGAGCGCCGGTCCAGGGTGCGGTAGTCGACGGTGCGGACGCGTCCCCTGCCGTCGTCGTACCGCACGGCGGTGGCGCGCGGGGTGCGGCGGGCCCGGGCGCGGAACAGCCCGGGGAGGGTGCCGAGCGGCACGTCCTCGTCGGGCCGGCCGCTGCGGGCGAGCAGCAGGTCGCGCTCCCCGGGCAGCAGGACACCGAGGGAGCCGATCCGCTGCCCGGGGTCGGTCGTCGCGCCGGTCAGCAGCCGGAGGAAGCGGTCGAGCAGCCGCTCGACGGCGCTCCGGTCGAAGAGGTCGGCGCGGTACTCCGCGACGCCGGTCATGCCGCCCGCCCGCCGGTCGGGCCCGTGGTGCTCCTCCAGGCTCACCGAGAGGTCGAAGCGGGAGGCGCCGGTGTCGGCGCGGCGCGGGGTGACGGCCAGTCCGGACAGGCGCGCGGCGCGGCCGGGCGCGTTCTGCAGGGCGAGCAGCACCTGGAACAGCGGGTGGTGGCCCGCCTCGCGGACGGGGGCGACGGCGTCGACGAGCTGCTCGAAGGGCAGGTCCTGGTGGGCGTAGGCGGCCAGGTCGCCCTCGCGGACCCGGGCCAGCAGCTCCCGGAAGGAGGGATTGCCCGAGGTGTCGGTGCGCAGGACCAGGGTGTTGACGAAGAACCCGACGAGGTCGTCCAGGGCGGGGTCGGTGCGTCCGGCGACCGGGGTGCCGACGACGATGTCGTCACCCGCGCCGAGCTTGGTCAGCAGCACGGTCAGGGCGGTGTGCAGCACCATGAAGACGGTGGCGCCGAGTTCCTCGGCCAGCAGGACGATCCGCCGGTGGAGGGCGGGGTCCAGAGTGAAGTGCACGGTGCCGCCGGGACCGTCCGGGGTGCCGGAACCGCCCTCCAACACCGGCCGGGTGGCGGGGAGCGCCGTCCGGCCGGGCAGGTCGGCCAGCGCCCTGCGCCAGTGGGCGAGCTGCCGGGCCGCCGTGCTGTCCGGCTCGTCCGCCCCGCCCAGCAGACGCCGCTGCCAGAGCGTGTAGTCGGCGTACTGGACGGGCAGGGGCGCGGCGTCGGGGGCGCGGCCGGCGCGGCGCGCGGCGTAGGCGTCGGCCAGGTCCCGCCAGAGCGGCGCCAGGGACCAGCCGTCGCAGGCGATGTGGTGGACCACCAGGACGAGGACGTGCCGTTCGGGCGCGAGGCGCAGCAGCCGGGCGCGGATCGGCAGGTCGTGGGCGAGGTCGAACGGCTCGCGGACCAGGGCGGCGACGGCGGCGTCGGTGCGGGCGCGGCCGGTGGCGGCGTCGGTGTCGCCGGTGCCGGTGTCGTCGGGGCGCGTGCCGTCGGGGCCGGGGCGCGTGCGCGTGCCGTCGGTGCGCGTGCCGCCACGCGGCGGCGCGGAGCCGGGGGCCGGGCCGTCGGCCGGTGTGCGGTCGGCCGTGGTGCCGTGGGCCGGTATGCCGTCGGACATGAGGTCCGCCGGTGTGCCGTCGCCCGGTATGCGGTCAGGGGGTACGGGGGCCACCGCACCGTTCGCCGACGTGCCGTCGGCGGACCCTGCCTGCGGCGGGACCGCGCCGTGCGGGAGGTCGGTCACGTCGAGCGGGGGCCGGGCCGCGGCCCCCGTCAGGACCTGCTGGTAGGGGACTCCCCCGGTCTGCGGGAAGACGGTGCGCAGGCTCTCGTGCCGGGCCACCACATCGGCCAGCGCCCGTTCCAGGGCGTCCCGGTCCAGCGGGCCGTCGAGGTCGAGGACGAGCGGTACGTGGTAGGCCGCGCCGGTGTCGTCGAGCTGGTCGAGGAACCACAGCCGCCGCTGGGCGTACGACAGCGGTACCCGCGCGGGCCGCCGCTCCGTCGTGAGCGCGGGGCGCCGACCGGCCTCGGCCCGCCGCACCGCTTCCGCCAGTCCGGCCACGGTGGGGGTCTCGAAGACGCCGCGCACCGGCAGTTCCACCCCGAGGAGGGCGCGCAGCCGGGTGCTGAGCCGGGTGGCGGACAGGGAGTGGCCGCCGAGGGCGAAGAAGCCGTCGTCGATGGTGACCTCGCCGACGCCGAGGATCTGGGCGAACAGCTCGCACAGCAGCCGCTCCAGCGGATCGCGCGGCGGCCGTCCGCCGGGGGCGGCTCCGGTGCCGGGCTCGGGCAGCCGCCGCCGGTCGACCTTGCCGTTGGCGGTCAGCGGCAGGCGGTCGAGCACCACCGTCGCGGCGGGCAGCAGGTACTCGGGCAGCCGGTCGCGCAGATGGGTGCGGACCGACGCGAGCAGCGGGCCGGTGTCGCGGGCCCGCGCGGGGGCGTTGACCAGGGCAGCCGGGGGCGGGTCCGCCGGGAGCGGGGTACCGGGGACGAGGGTTCCCGGGGGCCGGTCGGTGAGGACGAGGTCGAGGGTGCCGGGGGTGGTGGCCGACCAGAGGGCGGAGAGCCGCAGGCCCAGGGACTCGGCCGCCCGGTGGAACCCCTCCAGGTGCTCCTCCGGCGCGGGGGTGCCTCCGGGAACGGAGCCGTCCGGCGGAGCGGAGCCCTCCGGGCCGGGGGCGCCGTCGGGACCGGAGGTGCCCCCCGGACCGGAGGTGACATCAGAACCGGGGGTGACGCCCGGAGCAGGCGGGACGTCCGCACCGTGCGGGACATCCGCGCCGCGCACGGCATCGGGGCCGGTGGTGTCCCCGAGCCCCGGGGTGTCACCGGGTCCGGGTCTTCCCTCGGCTCCGGAGGCGGCCTCCGCCTCCGGTAATCGTGCCGCCGCCGGGACCTCCCCGTCCTCCGCCAGGGCCCGCGCCGTGCGGTGCACGGACCGCAGCCGGGCGTCCGGGACACCGGTCAGCCGGAGGGTCACCCCGGCGCGCTCGGGCGTCGGCCCGGCCGGTCCGGCGGCGTCGGCGAGGTCGGCGGGGGTGGTGACGTCCCGCCCGTACACCAGCTCCCGGACGTCGGGGGGCGGCGCCGCGGGGCGGTCGCCGGGACCGCCGGCCTTGCGGAGGACCGCGTCGTAGCGGTAGCGGGTCAGTTCGTTGGCGTACCGGCCGCGTTTGACGCGGGTCTCGCTGCCCACCACGTCCGGCAGGGTCCCGGCGAGCCGGGTGAAGAAGGCCGGGTCGACCAGGAGTTCCTTCTCCCGGACCAGGCTCCGTTCGACGGCGGCGCGCAGGGCCTCGCGGTCCTGCGGGCGTCCCGGGCGGCGCAGTTGGACGTCGGTGTGGAAGGTGCGCAGCAGCCGCAGGTTCCGCACGTCGCCGACGAAGACGGTGCCGCCGGGGGCGAGCACCTCGACCGCGGCGGTCAGCACCTCGGCGAGGTAGTCGCCGTCGGGGAAGTACTGGGTGACGGAGTTGACGACGACGGTGTCGAAGAGGCCGTGCGGCAGTTCGCCGGTGCGGTGGGCGGGCAGGTGGCGCAGTTCGACCCGGCCGGCCAGCGCGGGGTCGCGGCCCACATGGGTGCGCAGGGCGGCGACGGCCTCCCGTGAGAGGTCGGTGCCCCAGTACGCCTCGCAGTGGGGCGCGAGGCGGGAGAGCAGCAGGCCGGTGCCGACACCGATCTCCAGCACCCGGCGGGGGCGCAGTTCGCGGATGCGGGCCACGGTGGCGTCGCGCCACTCGCGCATCTGCTCCAGTGGGATGGGCCGGTCGTCGTAGCTGCTGTTCCAGCCGGAGAAGTCCTCGCCGAAGGGTGCGGCGGCGGTGTCCTGGTAGAGGGTGTCGTAGATCTGTCGCCACTGGGCGACGGACTCGTCGTCGCCTGCGCCGCGGCCGGCCACGGGTACGGACCCGGTCCCGTCGGTGGGCCCGGTCCCCTCCGGGGTCCGCTCGGCGGGGACGACGTAGGCGACCAGCCGCCGCTGGCCCGCGGGGTCGGGGCGGACGACCACCGCGGCCTGGGAGACGCCGGGGTGGGTGCGCAGGACGGCTGCCACCTCGCCGGGCTCGACCCGGAAGCCGCGGATCTTCGCCTGGTCGTCGCCGCGGCCGACGAACTCCAGCTTCCCGTCGGCGGGGCGGCGCACCAGGTCGCCGGTGCGGAACAGCCGGGCGCCGGGGGTGCCGCAGGGGTCGGCGACGAAGCGCTGGGCGGTCTGCGCGGGCTGCCCCCAGTAGCCGCGGGACAGGCCCGAGCCGCCCAGGTACAGCTCGCCGACCTCGCCCGGCGGGACGGGGCGCAGGTCCGGGCCGAGGACCTCCGCGCGCATGCCGGACATGGCGGCGCCGATGGGCACGGCCCCGCCGAGGGTGCCGGGGTCGCTGACCCGGTGGCAGGTGGCGAAGGTGGTGGTCTCGGTGGGTCCGTAGCCGTTGACCACGGCCGTTCCGGGGCAGGCCGCCAGCACCCGGCGGACGGCGGCGGCCGGGACCTCGTCGCCGCCGGTCCACACCTCGCGCAGTCCGGCGAAGCAGCCCGGGTCCTCCTCGGCGAGCACCGCGAACAGCCCGGCGGTCACCCACAGCGCGGTGACGCCCTGGCCGCCGACGGCCGAGGCGACGGCAGTGGCGTCGAGTTCGCCGGGCGGGGCGACCACGACCGCGCCACCGGTGAGCAGCGGCACCCACAGCTCGTAGGTCGACGCGTCGAAGGCGTGCGGCGAGTGCAGCAGGACGCGGGCGTGGGCGCCGCCCGTCCAGGCCCGGTCCCCGGCGAGGTCCACGACGTTGCGGTGGGTGACGGCGACGCCCTTGGGGACGCCGGTGGAGCCGGAGGTGAACATCACATAGGCCAGCCGCCCGCCGTCGACGGCGGCTTCGTGGTCCTCGGGCACCGCTTCCGGCTCGGGACCTGCGGCCGGGGGCACCCGGAGGACGCGCAGGCCGGCGGCGGCCTCCGGCACCGGGAGTTCCCCGGTGGTCAGCAGGAACCGGGCCCCGGTCCCCTCCAGCATCCCGGCCAGGCGCGCCGAGGGCTGGCGCGGGTCGAGCGGGAGGTAGCAGCCGCCCGAGCGGGCGACGGCGAGCAGGGCGACCACCAGTTCCGGGGAGCGGTCGAGCGACACGGCCACGACACGCTCCGGACCGACCCCGGCCTCCACCAGGCGCCGGGACAACGCGGCGGCGCGGGCATCGAGCTGTCGGTAGGTCAAGGTCAGGGCCCCGCTGACCAGGGCGGTCGCTCGGGGGGTGCGCCGGACCTGCCGGGCGAACGCCTCGGGGAGGCTCGCGCCGCGGTCGGCGGGACGTTCGGCGAGGCGCCCCTCGGGGCGCTCACGAAGGCGCCCCGAGGGGCGCGGGTCGGACAGGTGCACGGAACTCCTCTGTACTCCTGTGCGCACCCGACGGGGACACGGCGGCAGCGGCGGTCCGGTCGGGGGCGTGGGGACGGACACCAGACGGGCTGGGGGTACAGGCTGTTCAACGATGCGCGCAGATCGCGACAAAGAATGTCACGCAGTGTTGCGCCATGGTCACTCTTTCAGCTCATCTGCGCACAAAGCGTCATTTACCGTTTGCTATCGGTAAGAACGCTGGTACCGGGGACGGAGAGGTTCATTCCGCGCAAGGGCGTCCCCACCGGAAGACTTCCCTCGGCTCCCTCGTGTCACATCGGCACCGGCGACATTGGCCGGAAGCAGTGATCGGAGATCCCTCCCGGGGGCCAACCTTCGGCAAATCCCGGTCACGGACCGCCACCCGGTGAGAAGATCGCGCGCCGGACCCGCCCCACTCCGGCCCGCTCCCCCTCCCGTACCGCGCCCGGCGTCCGCGCCGGTCCGTACTCCCCTGTGCCGACAAGGAGTTCACCCATGGCTGAGTCGACCCGCCCGCGTCACCCGCGGGGCGGAGGCCGGGGCTCCGTCGCCGTACGGAAGTGCCCCCGCCGCACCGGCTCACCGGCGGGACGGGGAGACGTCCGCCCGCACGCACCCGGGCCCGCGACCCCGCGCGGACGGGCGGCCGGTCCCGCCGGAACCGTCACCGACACCTCCGCTCCCCAGCGGCGGGGCGGCCTCGCGCACGCGCCGGCCGGGAAGGCGCGTGCGGCACGGCCCCGGCCGTCCGCCGCGCCCGTACCGGCGCGGCCCCGGGCCCACGGCGCCGCCCCGCGCACCGGGTCCTGTCCGGCGGCGGGAACACCGCCCACCGGCCGGGGGCACGCCTCGCCGTCCGCTCCCTGAGGAGCGGCGGCCCACCTCCGCACCGCACACGGCCGGGACGCCCCGGGGGCGCCGGACGGCCCTCCCCGCACGCCCCGGCCCGCTCACCCGATCCCACCGCGTCCGGCGTCCGCCGGACCGCCCTCACCCCGATGGAGTCCCCATGGTCACCCCGGATCCCACCGCCTCACCCGCCGCCACGGCCACCCTCACGAGCGACGGCTTCCGCCCGGACACCGGAGTCAGCGCGGAGATGGTCGGCCGCCCCATGCGCTTCGCCTCACGGCGCCACGCGGCCACCGAGACCTACGCGGAGGTCGCCGCCGACCGCGTCTGGCGCGCCCAGCGGAGCCTCGGCGTCAGCGGTGACGGCCGGGAGTCGATACACGCCCTGCTCCAGGAGACAACCGGGCCCTGGGGACGGCTCCCCGTCGGCACACCGCCCGCCCGCGCGGGCTGGGTCTCCATCGACGGATCGCCCTTCGAGCCCTCCGTCGCCTGGGCCGGTGACGTGCCGGGCGTCCGGATCTCCCTCGAACCGCCGGGCGACGGCACCGCGGTCTCCCGGATGCGCGACGCGATGGCCCTCACCCGGCGGCTGGCCGGCCGTCCCGGCGTCTCCGTCGACCGACTGCTGGCGGTGGAGGACCTGTTCGCCGAGGACGACCCCCAGGGCTACTTCACCTTCGCCCACGCCGTGGCCTGGCGGCCGGGCGCCGACCCGCAGTACAAGGTCTTCCTCAACCCCGCGGTCGCCGGGCGGGAGGACTCCGCCCGGCGCACCGGGGAGGCCATGCGCGACCTCGGCCTGGAGACCCCCTGGCGGGCGCTGGCGGACCACCTGGGCGGGGCCTTCGGACCGGCCCACGAGCCGGTGGCCGTCGCCCTGGACCTGACCGGGGGACGCGACTTCCGCGCCCAGGTGTACGTGGCCCACTCCGGGGTGGGCGCGGCCGGGATCGACGCCAGGTCGGCCGTCGCCCGCGACCACGAGCCGGGGCTCTTCGCCCGCGCCCTGAAGAGCGTCAACGGCCCCGACGGGACCGAGGCGTGGCGGCGCAAGCCCCCCGTCACCACCTTCACCCTCGACACCGTCCACGACCTGCCCAGCGCGACGCTGTACATCCCGATGATCCCGGTCCACGACCACGACGCCGCCGCGCGCGACCGGGTGGTGGCCTTCCTGCGCGCCGAGGGCTCGCCCGCCGCCGCCCCCTACGCCAAGCTCCTGGACGACCTGGCCGACGGCCCCCTCACCGAGTCGTTCACCCAGAACTTCGTCTCGTACCGGGGCGGCCCGAAGCCCCGGTTCTCCGTCTACCTGGCACCGGGCCTCTACCGGGCGGCGTGACCCGGGGCGGCGGGGTGCCTCCGGGGCGGCCGGGGGACCGAGTGGCCGAGTGGCCCGGGGAGCCGGGGGCCGGCGGCACCGGGAGCCGGGGGCCCGGAGGCACCGGAGTGACCCGGGGCGAAGGTGACCCGGGGCGGCCCGGCCGGCACGCGGCTTCCGTCCGCCTCCTCCCGGCTCCGCCGCCCGCCGCGCCCGACGGAGGTGCGTCCCGTCCGGGTGCCGCCGCGAGCGGCGCCCCGGTTAGTCGTCCGGGTGCCGGGCGCCGCTCACGACCACGGCCACGGCGGTGGCACGGGCGCCCGGCCGGGCGCCGGGCACCCGTCGGCGTCCCGGAGGGGCGAACATCCACCGCGGGCGGTCGGGGAGGCGTCGGGGACACCGGGGACGGACGCGCGGGCCGCGCCACGGAGAGGGCATGCCCGCC
>NZ_WWGX01000064.1:95281-115148 GCF_009862265.1 Streptomyces sp. SID8352
ACTGGTCCTGCTCGGGCGGGACCGGATCGGTCGTCAGCAGCCCGGTCCACGGCGGCACCAAGGCGCTGGCCGGCGCGGTGAGCGCCGGTGACAACGCCAAGTGCGCCCAGACCGTCGCCGTCGAGCCGAGCACGCAGTACACCCTGTCGGCCTGGGTGCGCGGCAACTACGCGTACCTCGGCGTCACCGGGGGCACCTCCACGTGGGCCGCCTCCGCCCCCGACTGGAAGCAGCTCAAGGTCACCTTCACCACCGGTGCCTCCCAGCGCACCGCCGAGGTCTTCCTGCACGGCTGGTACGGCCAGGGCACCTACTACGCCGACGACATCAGCCTGGACGGGCCCGGCGGCGGCGACGACCGCGAGGCCCCCTCCGTCCCCGGCTCCCCGCGCGTCACCGGGACGTCCGCGACCAGCGTCTCGCTCGCCTGGAACGCCTCCACCGACAACATCGGTGTGACCGGCTACGACGTCTACCGCGACGGAGTCCTGGCGACCTCGGTGACGGGCACCGGCGCGACCGTCCAGGGCCTGACGCCCAGCACCGAGTACCGCTTCACCGTGCGGGCCAAGGACCGGGCGGGCAACGTGTCCGGGGACTCCGCGGTCGTCACCGCGAAGACCGGTGAGAAGGGCGACGACGGCGGCCGCTTCATCCAGGCCGCGCCGTACCTCTACCTCGGCTGGGGCAACCCGCCGAGCGCGACCGAGGTCATGAAGTCCACCGGCATCAAGTGGTACACGATGGCCTTCATTCTCGCGCAGAACGGGTGCAACCCCTCCTGGGACAGCCAGCGTCCGCTGACCGGCGGCGTGGACGAGACCACCATCAAGGCCATCCGGGCGGCCGGCGGCGACGTCGTCCCCTCGATCGGCGGCTGGAGCGGCAACAAGCTCGGCCCGAACTGCACCACCACCGAGGCGCTGGCCGGCGCCTACCAGAAGGTGATCGACGCCTACAAGCTCAAGGCGATCGACGTCGACATCGAGAACACCGACGAGTTCGAGAACGCGGCGGTGCAGGACCGCATCCTGGGCGCCCTGAAGATCGTCAAGCAGAACAACCCGGGTCTGCGGACGATCCTCACCTTCCCGACGCTCAACACGGGTCCCAACTCCTGGGGCAACCGGCTCATCGAGCGCTCCCAGGCCCTGGGCGCGGACATCGACAACTTCACCATCATGCCGTTCAACTTCGGCGGTCAGTCCGACATGTACGGCCACACGGTGCGGGCCACCGAGGGGCTGAAGACCAAGCTGATGTCGACCTTCGGCTGGTCTGAGGCGGAGGCCTACGCCCACGTGGGCATCTCCGGCATGAACGACAACAGCGACGCCGGTGAGGTCACCACCGCGCAGATCTGGACGCAGATCCGCGACTGGTCCAACTCCCACCACATCGGCCGGCTGGCCTTCTGGGCGGTCAACCGCGACCGTCCGGAGTGGAAGTTCACCTCGATCACCGCCGGCTTCACCGGCTGATCCGAGGCGCGGGCCCGCGGGGCCGCCGGACCGTTCCCGGGTCCGGCGGCCCCGCTCCGTCGTGGTCCGAACGGCCGGGCGCCGGACGGCGGCGGGCGTGGGGATCGCGGTGTACCGAGCGCGTCGGCGGCGGAAGGCCGGACATCGGGCGTGGCCCCGGGACCGTCCGTGCCGTACCAGGACGTACGCACCCGCGCCCCGTCACCCGCGGAGGCCGGGCCCGTCCTGGGCACGGCGGGCCGTCGGGCGGGCGTCCGACGGGCACGGGGAGGAGCAGGGCCGGGTGCGGCACCGCCGGTCACGCGTGGCGCTCCAGCGGCCTCATGAAGGTCCGTTCGTGACGGAGCACACAGCCGCTGTCGTCGCGGATGCGGTCGGCCTCGATGAACTCGGGGTCCCGGCCGAACAGCTCGCGGTACCGCTCGTACTCGGCGAGGGAGGGGAAGCTGAACAGCGCGAGCGCTTCGTCGCTCGCCCCCTCGGCGGGAAGGTAGTACCCGTGGTGGCTGCCGCCGTGCGCGTCGACCAGCGCCATCCAGCGGCGGCCGAAGCGCTCGAACGCCTCGGTCTTCTCCGGGTCGATGACGTATCTCACTACGCAGGTGATCACGGTGGGAGACTAGCCCTCCCGGTCCGGCGGACGGCGGCGAATCTCCGGCGGGCCGTCAGGGGACGGGCGCGTGGTGCGGGGCGGGTCCGCCTTCCGGGTCAGCCGCTCGCGGACGAGTGCGGCGAGGTCCGGGGCGTCGAGGACGCCGGAATGGCCGCCTTCGAGGCTCCGCCGGTCGAAGCCCCCTCGTGTGAACCGCTCCCATCCCGCGAGCGAGGCGTCGCTCGTCAGGGGATCCTCCGCTCCGCGCAGGGCGAGGACGGGGCAGGGGACCCGGGTGGGCGGGGAGGCGAGCGTCAGTGTCGCGAGCACCCGCAGATCCCGCTGGAGCGTCTCGGCAACCGCCTCGCGCCACTCCGGCGCGGCGGCCGCCAGCCTCCCCGGCTCGGCTTCGTCGAGGTAGGCGGCCGCGGCCTCGGGCGAGACCGTGGCCTCCGGCGGCACCCGCAGGAGGTCGGGCGCGGCTGCCCCGGCGACGATCAGCAGGGAGACGTCCACCGACCGCCGGGCGAGCGCGACTGCCGTCGCGTAGGCGAGGTAGGCGCCGTAGCTGTGCCCGAAGAGCACCGGCCGGCTGTCCGGCCGACCGGCGATCCGGTCGGCGCAGGCGGCGACGACCGCCTCGAACGAGACGGCCTCTCCCGTGCCCCGGCCCGGATAGCGCATCACCGCGCTGTCCACCCCGGCCGCCGAGCGCAGGGCGTGGAACTCGCTCCCGAAGGCTCCCGCGCCGGGAAAGAGAATGAGCTGGCGTCCATCGCCGGTCATGTCGTCCACCTCCGGTCGTCCGGTACGTCTGGGGTCTTTCGTTTGGATCAGGCCGGACCCCGCGAGCCCGGCATGGTCCGAACGAGAGGACCTGGGGCCGGGGCTCAGGCCCCGGTGCGCTCGGACGCCGGAACGTGCTCGTTCCGGCGCCGCGTGGCGAGGACGGTCACGGCGAGGACCGCGAAGAGGCCCCAGCACAGCCACATGGGAGGGCCCGCCAGCAGGGTGACCCCGAGGACCGTCACCGCGCACAGCACCGTCACGGCACGGGCCGCCATGCCGGTCGCGAGCCGGGCGAAGGCCGCCGCCCCGACCCCGTACAGGACGAAGTAGATGCCGCCGGAGAAGGTGAACAGGTGCTCCAGCGGCACCAGGCCGCTCACGCTGAGGACCGCGATCAGCACCAGCAGCGCTCCCACCGCCACGACGGCGGTCACGGGGTTGCCGTCCCGCTCGCGCAGGCGCGCCAGGGCGGCCGGGAGATGGCCGCTGCGCGCCATGCCGAAGACGAGGCGGGAGAGCGCCAGCACCGATGCCAGGACGTTGGCCGTGATGACCCCGGTCACCAGGACCAGGGCGACCGGCCGGCCGACGTCGCCCAGGGCCCGCTCCGCCAGCAGCAGCAGCGGCGCCGAACGCAGCCCGTCGGCGTCCGGGTCCACGGTGGCGAAGAGGCTGAGCAGCAGCAGTCCGTAGAGGGCCACGACGATGACGTAGGAGGCGGCGAAGACGCGCGGGATGATGTCCGGCCTCTTGTGCTCCTCGAAGGTGAACGCCACCGTCTCCCAGCCCGTGAAGGCGACGAACACGGAGGTCAGCACCATGCCGAAGGTTCCGGACGGAGGCAGCCGGGTGGCCGGCGTCCGTACGCCGTTCGAGCCGAGCGCCACCAGGGCGACACAAACGATCAGGACGAACAGGGCGATCACCAGGGCCACCTGGAGCCTCCCCGAGACTCCCGTACCGGCGTACGCGACGGCCGTGGCAACACCGAGGACCAGCGCCGGGAACAGCCAGGTGAGAGCTTCCGCGCCGGTGAACTCGGCGAGGTAGCGCCCGCCGGTGAGGGCGGTCGCAGGTATCCCCGCGACCAGGGCGAACGTCGCGGCAGTACCCGATGTCCGCGCCAGGACCGGGTTGAAGGCCACCCCGGCGTAGTGCGCCACCCCCGACGCGGACGGGTAGCGCCGCCCGAGCCAGGCGTAGCAGTGGAGCAGGGGGACGACCGCGAGCGCGGCCACGGCCCAGGGCATCCAGGCGGAGCGGGCCAGGGTGTCGTAACTGGTGCCGGGCAGGATCATCATGCCGCTGCCCAGGATCGTGGACAGGGCCAGGAAGGTCCCGACCACCCCACCCAGCGACTTGTGCAGGTCTTTCACGCATTCTCCGTTCGGGTGCCGGCCAGCGCGGCGTGGACACACTTCTCGAGCAGCCCGGCCAGGGAGGCGTCGATGGCGTGGCCACCGTCCGCCACCGTCAAGTGGACCTCGCCGCGGACCCGTTCGTGCCAGGTGACGCAGTGGCGCGGCGGGATGAAGAAGTCGCCGCGGGTGGACAGGACGTGCAGGAGGTCCAGTGGTTCGTCCTCCGTCCGCAGCCAACGGGCGAGACCGTCGGCGACCGAGGCTTCGCTCCGCAGCCGGTCGGCGACCTCGGCGAGCACGTCCTCGTCGTCCAGCAGGTCCTGCGGGAAGCCCTCGTGGGCGAGGATCCGGGCGATGCCGTCGTCCGGCAGCTCCGACATGGTCGGAATCCGGCCCTCGCCGTCCGGGCAGGGTGTGTTGATGAGCAGCACTCCGGTGGGGTGCCCGGTGTGCTCCGCGAACAGACCGCGCAGGCGCAGCGCGGAGAATCCGCCCATGCAGTGCCCGACCAGCAGCGTCAGCGTGGCGCCGGTGCCGTCCAGGGTCCGGACCAGATCCGTGAGGCACTGCCGCTGCCATTGCCCGGATTCGACGGCGTCGCTCGTCGGCGGGTTCGGCAGGGAGAGGAAGTCCATGCCCTGCCGGGCCGCGAGCTTCTCCAGTTGCTCCAGCGTGGTACCGCCGGAGCCCGCCGCGGGAAAGGCGACGAGCAGGACGCCCTCCTCCCCTGTGCTCATGCGCCGACGTCCTTGGCGTCCACCACTTCGACCGGGAGCCTGGTCAGCCCCAGCATGAAGTTGGAGCGGAGCCGCTGCGGTTCCTCGACGACCACGAACGCCTTGTCCCACGCGGCGAGTTCTTCCACAAAGGTCTGGATCTCCAGCGTGGCCACAGGCGCGCCGATGCAGCGGTGGATGCCGGCACCGAACGCCAACTGCCTGTTGTCCTGCCGGTCGATCACGAACGAGTCCGGGTGGTCGAACACCGCCGGGTCACGGTTGGCGGCCATGTTCCACAGGGTCACGAAACTGCCCGCGGGTATGACCTCACCGCCGACCGGGAAGTCAGCCACGGTCAGCCGCTGTACGTAGCTGTTGGTGGAGGTCCAGCGCAGGAACTCCTGTGTGGCGGTCTCGGCGGGCACGTCTCCGGCGACGACCTTGAGCCACTGGGCGCGTTCGCGGTGGATGGTGTCGACGGTGAGGCTGGCGGTGTGCGGGGTGGTCTCGTTCCCGCCGACGGCGACATTGAGTCCGTTGAGCAGGGCCACGTCGCGCGGCATGTCGCCCGAGGAGACGAGCCCGGCGAGGAAGCCGATCATGTCGTCGCCGGACCCCGATTCGATCCGTTGCCCGATCAGGTCGTCGATGAAGTCGAGAACCTCCATCTGGGCGTCGACCAGGGACTCGAGGGGTGATGCGCCGGTGTACGCCTCGTCCCGGTAGCCGATCATGGTGCGGGTGGCTTCCAGCAGCGTGCGCGCGTCGGACGGCGCGATGCCGAAGAGGACCTCCAGCACGCCCTTGGGCAGTTCGGGTGCCACGACCTTGTCGAAGTCGATGCGGTCGCCCACCGAGAGTTCGCCGAGCACGGCGCGCAGGTTGCGGCGCACCGTACGGCCGGCCCTGTCCAGCATGTTCCGGTTGAATCCGCTGTGCTTGATCGGCCGCCGCAGGGCGGTGTGTTCGGGCCGGTCCGCGACGATGAGCATCCGGCCGGAGGCGGAGTCCTTCTCCGGGCGGTACGAGCCGTCGATCATGGTGCCGTAGGCGGAGCTGAGGCGGGTGTGGTCGACGTAGGCGTCGTAGACGTCGGCGTACCGGGTCAGCGCGTGGAACTCGTAGCCGTCGGACCGCCGGTGGATGGAGACGGGGTGGTTCTCACGCAGGTCGGAGAGGTAGCTCCAGGGGTCGTCGACGGCGAAGAAGTCCGCCGAGTAGAGCGGGCTGTTCTCAACCACCAGCATGGAGTGCTCCCGCCTTCTCGGCGATGCGGGCCGGGGTGCGGCCCTCGAAGAACACATGGCCCGGCACCTTGACGCCGGTCTGCTGCTTGATCAGGGCCCGCACCCGCAGGACGACGAGCGAGTCGACGCCTGCTTCGAAGATGTCGGTGTCCGCGCTCAGTTCGCCGTGGTGGACCTTGGCTAGGCATTCCAGGATCAGGGCTGGTGATATCTGGCTCATCGCTTGCCGGTCCCTTCCATGTGGGCGTCGTCCATGAGTGAGTGCAGATCGATCTTTCCGCCCGCCTTCGTCGGGAACGCGTGGACGAGGTGGAGCCGTATGGCGTCGGAGAAGGAGCGGACGAGCGTTTCGAGTTCGGCCCGTACCGCCTCCCGCGGTGGGGCGTCCCTGCTGAGCTGGACGAAGGCGACCGTACCCCGGGCGTCCTGGGCGACCCTGCAGTTCAGGACACCGAGGACACCGCAGGCCGCGGACTGGAGGGCCGCGGTGTCCACCCGGGTGCCGTTGACCTTGATCTGGCTGTCCTGCCGCCCGGCGTACACGAGTGCTCCGGAGGCGTCCCGGCGTACCAGGTCACCGGTCCGGTAGGTGGCCTGTCCCCGGTGCACCGGGAAGGGTTCGGCGAGCCGCCCGCCGTCCAGGTATCCGGCGCAGACCAGGGGGCCGGACACGACGAGGTGGCCGAGATGCCGCGCCGGGTCCTCTGCGGGCAGCAGGGTCTGGTCGCAGCCGTCCAGGGGGGTTCCGATGGGGACGGTGTCGGCGGTGAATTCCGCGGGGAGGTCGTACCGGTGGGTGGCGAAGGTCGCTTCCGTGGGGCCGTACAGATTGACGAAGCGGCTGGTCAGTCCGGCGTGGCGGGCCTGGCGGTAGGTGGCCGCGTGGAACTGCTCTCCGCCGCTGAAGATCCACGGAATGCCCGCGAGGCACTCGGGCACGGCGCCGACCACGGTGGTGATGACGGCGGCGGGCAGGAGGACCCGGTCGATGGAGTAGCGTTCGGCCAGCTCCGGCCAGGCGAACACGTCCTCGTTGACATGGGGGAGGCGGACGACCCGGCCGCCCGCGGCCACCGCCTTCCAGGTGTCGAACCACCAGCCGTCGAAGGCCGGGGCGGCGAATCCACCGGCGGTCGGCGCCCCGTCGGTGGGAACGTCCAGGCCGCGGCAGGCGAACAGGGCCAGCAGATTCCCCCGGGTGACCGCGACGGCCTTGCGTCGGCCGGTGCTGCCCGAGGTGAAGTTGACCGCCACCACGTCGGCCGGGATGCGGTCGGTGGGGAGCGGCTCCGCCGCCCGGGAGACCTCCTCGACCCCGTCGCCCTCCGCCGCCGCACCCGTCCGTACGAACAGCGTCACATCCGGTCGGACCCGGTCGAGCACGTCGGGGGCGAGGCTCCCGTCATCGGCCACCGCCAATCCGTCCGCCCACCACACGCCGAGCTGTCCGGCGAAGAAGCCAAGGCGGCTGTCGGCCCTCAGGCACACCACGCGCGCGCCCTCGCACCGGCCGACCGCCCTCCGCACGGCCGCGGCCAGTCCGCCCACGCGTTCGCGGCTGTACTCCCGCCCCTCCTCCACCCAGACCGTCCCGGCGGAGCGCCAGCGATGCTCGCCGATCACGTCGTTCCACGCTTGCGATGGGGCTCCGGTCACAGCTTCAGTCCCAACTCGTCGACGATCGCGCTGATACTGATCAGGCTGAGCCGCAGGTCCCATTTGCCGGGGACCGGATCGGCGGTCAGCCGCTCCAGGGCGTCCGGCGCGAAGACCCCGCCCGCCACGACCAGATCGCGCCAGCGGGCCGTGTTCCGGTCGTCGGAGATCGCGTCCAGTCCGTACGCGGTGAACCCCTGCTTGGCCCGGTTCACCACTTGGGCGGGGACCACGTCGGCGTAGGCGGCCTTGAGAACGGCCTTGCCCTCGAAGTCGGCCACCTTTCGTTCGTCGGCGGTGCGCAGCGCGAGTTCCACGACCTCGTTGCCGAGGAAGGGGTAGCGGCCCTCGACGGAGTTCGCCATCAGCATCAGGTCGCCGTGGTCGCCCAGGAGATGGCCTCCGAGCTGGACGTACACGTCGGCCACGGAGCGCAGTTGCATCGGGGTGAGGGCGGCGGCTTCCTTGTCGTTGAAAGGAATCAGCCGTTCCTGCCAGAAATCGGCCCCGGCCAGGGCCTCCTCCGCCGCCGGGGCGAGGCAGGAGCGGCGGCGCGCGGACCGGTCCCAGTCGACCTCCCAGCCGAAGTCCGCGCGGCCCCAGGCGCGGGAGTTCTCCTCGCGGGCCGCCGGCCGCGTGCGGCGTGCGGCGTCGAAGACATAGGAGTCGTAGCCGAAGTAGAGCTCGTCGGCGCCCTCACCGGAGATGACACCCTTGAGACCGGCCCGGCGTACGTCGTCGGAGAGCAGGCGGGCGGCCACGTTGTACGTCTCGCGCTGGGGATGGCAGCAGTGGCGCACCATGTCCTCGAAGCCGGCGGCGACGTCCGCGGGGCCGCAGTGGATCTGGTGGTGTTCGCTGCCCACCGTCCGTGCCACCTCGCGCTGGAAGCGCCCCTCGTCCAGGGCCGCGTCCTCGAAGAGCACGGAGAAGGTCCTGGGCGCCCTGCCGAGCAGCCGGGCCGCTTCCACCACGAGGGTGGAGGAGTCGAATCCGCCGCTGAGGTAGGCGCCGATCTCGACGTCCGCGCGCAGCCGGTCCCGGATGGCGTCGCCGAGCGTGGCCCGGATCTCCTCGTGGGTGGCGGGTGGGGCGGCGGTGTCGAACTCGCCGTAGCGCCAGTAGCGCGTGGTCCGCGGTGCACCGTCGCCGAAGGTCACCACGCAGCCGGGCGGGACCGCGTGGACGTCGCGCACCAGGGTTCTGGGCGCGACGATGTTTCCCAGGGCCAGGTACTGGTCGACGGCGGTGAGGTCGATTCTCCGGGCCCCGGGGACGGAGGTCACCAGGGTCTTGAGTTCGGAGGCGAAGTGGGTGTGGGTGCCTGCCACGGTGTAGAAGAGCGGGCAGATGCCGAACCTGTCGCGGCCCAGGTGGAGCCGGTCGTGGGCCCGGTCGTAGACGGCGGTGGCGAACTGTCCGTCGATCAGCTTCAGCCCGTCGGTCCCGTACCGGGCGAACAGTTCGGGCACGAGGGCCACGTCGACGCGGTTCGTCGGCCGCAGGCCGAGGCGCCGGTTCAGTTCGGGAGCGTTGTAGATCTCCCCGTTGGTCACGGCCGCGTACCGGCCGCCGGTGTCGTCGGCGGGCTGCCAGCCGTCGCGCAGTCCGGTCATTCCGAGGCGTCCGAGCTTCATGGAGAGCGTCGGCGTACTCAGCGAGTAGCTCTCGTCCGGCCCCCGGTGGGTGAGCCGGGTGTGCATGGTCGCGGAGACGGTCCTGTCGAGGGTGCCGTCGGGGGCGAAGGTTCCGCACAGGCCGCACATGACGCTACACGCCCCGTTCCTGGAGTCGCTCCGCGAGTCCCCGCAGGGTCTCGGCGCGCAGTACGTCCCGGATCCCGGCGTCGGACCAGCCCAGTTCGCGCAGGTGGCCGACCAGGACGACGGCGGTGGCGGAGTCGCCGCCGACGTCGAAGAAGTTGTCCTCCAGCGTGAGGTCCCGCACCCCGGTCAGGTCGCGAACGAGACGCAGGATCCGCTGGTCGGCTCCTGTTTCGGGGACGCTCCGCGAGATCAGCCGGTCGCGTCGGCCGGCGCCCAGCGCGTCCCGGTCGATCTTGCCGTTCGGCGTGTGCGGGAAGACCTCCGCGCGCTCGAAGAGCGACGGGATCTTGTACGGGTCGAGAACCGTCTCCAGGCTCTTGCGCAGGATGCGCGGGTCGGCGTCGCCCCGGTAGTAGCAGACGAGTACGTCCGGGTCTCCTCGGCGGAGGCCGTCGTGCGCCTCGGCGGCGACCACGGCGTCCAGGACACCGTCCAGCCGGCAGACCGCGTTCTCGATCTCGCCCGGGTCCAGGCGGTAGCCGCGGAGCTTGACCTGACGGTCGACCCGTTCGACGAAGTACAGGGCTCCTTCCCGCTCCTCGACGATGTCGCCGGTGGCGTAGCCGGGTTCGGCTCCCGGCTCGCCGAACGGCGCGAGTCCCTCCTCGGTGAGGTAGCCGAGCGCCACGCTCTCCCCGGTGATGACGAGTTCACCGCGTCCGGTGTCGCCCTCCTCCCCCGCCACCGGCCGCAGGTGGTAGGCGCAGTCGCCGACGACGGTGCCCAGCGGCACCGCGTGGCGTCCGGGCTCCGGCGCGAGGGGGTCACTGAGCAGGTTGCACACGGTGGTCTCGGTGAGTCCGTAGGCGTTGTGGAAGGCGCTCGCCACCGACCAGGAACGGATCACGGACGGGCGGCAGGGGCCCCCGCCGTTGATCACGTGCCTCAGCCTCATCCCCGGGGTCGGCTCGGTGACCGTCAGGGCGAACGGCGTGGTCTTCAGATGGGTGATGCCGAACTCCTCCAGGGTCTCGGCCAGTACGGCGCCCGGGGTGAGCCTCGGCTCGTCCAGCACCACGAGGCAGGCTCCCGCGGTCAGCGTCCAGAGGATCTCGGTGAGGCAGCCGTCGAAGGTCAGCCGGGCGAACTGGAGCGTCCGGGAGCCGGGCCCCACCTCCAGCCGCTCGACGTGGTCCCGGACCACGAGGGCCAGGGGATCCGCCCTTACCAGCACGCACTTGGGCCGACCGGTGGACCCGGAGGTGTGAATGGCGTAGCCGACGCCGTCCGGCAGCGGTGACCGGGAGCGGGTGTCCGCGGGCAGCCACCGCTCCGGTACGTCGCCCAGCGTGACCCGGCCGTCGGGCGAGGTGGTGTCCGCCACGGTCCGCAGGCGCAGCAGGTGCACCTTGGAAGTGTTGGAGGCGGCGCTGTCCCGGTCGTCGATGACGACGAACGGGCGCCGTGCCCTGAGGGCGCCGACGATGGCGACCACGGCTCCGATGTCGCGGTGGCTGCTGACGCCGACGAACTCGCCCTGTCCGGTGCGCTCGGACAGCGTGCGCGCGAAGGCGTCGACCAGGCGGCCGAACTCGCGGTAGGTCCAGACCCGTTCGGCATTGCGCAGGGCGGCGGCGTCGGGAAATCGCCGTATCGCCTCGTCGATCCGGTCGACGACCGTACTGCGGCGGTCGAACACCTCGCCCTCCTTCGTGTGTGGCGCGGCGGTGTCGGACGGGATGGTCACCGCACCGGGTGGGTGAGGGTGCCGACACCCTCGACGACCGACTGCACCGTGTCTCCGGGATTGATCACCGCGGCGCCCGGAGTGCCGGTGCACAGGACGGTTCCGGGGGCGAGCACGCGGCCCGCGGTGAAGTACTCGACCAGGTGGCCCAGGCCGTACTTCATGGCGGCCGGAGTGGCGGAGGCGACCGTCTCCCCGTTGAGGACGGTCGAGATCCGGACGGCGTCGAAGCCGTCCGGGAACTCGTCCAGGGTCACCAGGACCGGTCCGACGCTGCAGAACGTGTCGAACCCCTTGGCCCACGGTATGTGCCGCGGGTTCTCCCGGATGGCGTCCTCCGCCGTCATGTCCAGGACGCAGGTGACTCCCGCGACCACCGACCTCCACTCGTCCCGCTTCACGTTCTTGCAGGCGGTGCCGATGACCAGCCCGAGTTCGGCTTCGGCGGTGACGCGCTCGGACTGGTCCGGCAACTCGATGTGGTCCTTGTTGCCGATGAGGCAGCCGCCGGGGCGGAGGTAGGAACCGGGACCCGAGGTGGGCTGCTGCGCCGCCAGGTCCTCGCTGTGCCGCAGGTAGTTGAGGCCGGCGCCCCAGATGTCCGCCGCCCGGTCGGCCACCGGGGAGGACGTGGCCGGGTCGAAGCCGACCGGTGGCAGATCGTCGCCGTGACGCTCCACGGCCTCGGCGAGGGCACGCAGGTCCCCGCCTTCCACCAGGTCGGCGATGCGGCTCACTTCGGCGTACCCCGGAATCCGTTTCAGCGGGAGCCAGTTGGTGTTGTGGCTCACCACGATCTCGACGGGACCCGGATCGGGTGAGGTCCTGGCCAGTTTCATCGAATCTCCTCTTCTGGTGTTCGGTCGCCCCGGCACCCCGCGGGGACGCGAGGACGGGGCCAGGTCTTTCGTTTGGATCACGCCGGACCCCGCGAGCCCGGCCTGATCCAGACGAGAGGCCCTGGGTGCGCGGTCCCGGCCCGCGGTCCCCGAGACCTGTGCGGCCGTTCCCGCCCGCCCCACGGGCGACGACGGCAGATGGCCGGACAGGCCTCAGGCGGCGCAGCAGCGTGCGGCGGCGCTCCGGAAGTCGTCCTTGCGGGGGCTGTGGTCGGCGATCTCCACCGCGGTCTCCATGAGGCGCGCCGGATCGATGCCGAACTCCTCGGCCAGCCGCTCCACCAGCGGGAAGAAGCCGGAGTGGATGCCGATGACGGCTCCGAGGACCTGCATGGTGCGGTCCTCGCGGACGGCGTCCATATTGATGTGGGCGTACTCCGCGATCCGGGCGAGTTCCCGGTAGTCGAACAGATCGCCGCGGCTCAGTTTGAGAATGCCGGCGATCGCCTCGAGAGAGGCGTTCCCTGAACCGCGACCGATGCCGTTGAGGGTGGCGTCCACGATGCCGGCGCCCGCCTCGTAGGCGGTGATGCTGTTGACGTTGGCCAGCCCGAGGTTGTCGTGGCCGTGGAAGCCGACCACGTCGAAGTGGCGGCGGACGGCGCTCACGTACTCGGTCACCGTGTCGGGGAGCATCGCCCCGTAGGAGTCCACCACGTAGACCCCGGTGACCGCGTCGGGCACGTCGGCCAGGGCATCCACGAACCGGTCGACGGGAGTGGCACTCGACTTCATGAGGTTGAGGTAGACCTCGTCACACACCTCGGTGGCCTGCCGCAGGTAGCCGAGGTGATCGGCGACCCGGTCGGGCTCCACCCCCACCCGCAGGAACGTCATCCCCTCCTTGACCAGACCCTCCACGGTCTCCAGCCGGGTGAAGTCCGGCTGGGCGAACATGCCCCAGGGCTTGGCGGACAGGGTGGCGCCGGCCAGCTCGCCCCAGCGCCGGTGGCCGATGTTGCAGGCCGTGACGCCCGTCCGCTCGGCCTCCAGACCGAGACCGTGTCCGACCTCGATCCTGGTGACGGGCGTTTGGTTCAGCCGGGTGAGGAGCCCGGTCACGAACTTCTCGTCGAGCTGGAAATCCACGGCGTACATGCCGTCGCGGAGCGTGCAGTCGAGCAGGTCGAGTCGGGTTGTTTCCGCGGGCCGGTCGCCTTGTGAGGACATACCGCTACTCCTTGGAGAGGGAACCGTTTGACACGAGATGCGCTTCTGTCGTGCGGAACATGATCAATGCGCCTGCAGAAGACCGAGCGGGATCTCCACTCGAATACGCAAAACAGCTCGGGCATTTTCTGAATGCTTTGAGCAGGTGTCACCGTGGAAAATGGAGCACGCTTGAAACAACACGGCCGAGGACGATGCGCATACGAAACAGGGCACCCTTCCACAGCCTCAACGGCGCCTGAATTATGCTACGGTCCAGATTTCACTCCGGCAAGCATTCCACTGGAATCATCCGGACTGTCTACTGGAATGTGGAATTTCGGTGCGCTTCGGTTTCCCCGCCGGGCACGGAGCCGGCCAGCGCCGACCGGATGAGGGCGGCGAGTCGTCGCAGGCTGTCGCCGTACCAGATCGAGTGGTGGTCGCCCGGGACGGTGTGCTCCGTGAGATCGGGGGCCAGCTCCGCCCACCGCCCGTCCTGCGGTGGGGACTTCGAGGCCAGCAGGTGCCAGACCGGACCGTCGTACCTGCCGGGTGGCTCGTAGGTGTGGGCGGCCAGGGTGTGCGCGTGGAAGACCGCGTAGCGTTCGCCGAGCAGTCGGGCGTCCAGTTCCGACGGCCACGCGCCCAGGTGCTGCACCTCGCGGAAGAACGCGTCGGTGCCCCCGTCGCGGCCGGCCACGAGCGCGTCGATCTCCACCCGGAGGTCGCCCAGGCCGAGCGAGGCGGCGATGTCGTGGAGGAAGCGCCCGGCGGTCTCGGACTCCGGCGGCATCGGGTACGGGTGGGGTGGGCTGCTGTCGACGAGGAATACGCGGCCCACCTCGACACCGGCTCCGGCCAGCCGTCGCGCCATGTCGAAGGTGATGAGGCCCCCCAGTGACCAGCCGAGCAGATGCACCGCGCCCCCGGGAACGGCCTCCCGGAGAGCGGCCGCGTAGCGTGCGGAGAGGTCGGGGACGGAGGACACGGGGGCCTGCTCCCCGTCGAAGCCGGGCGCCTCGATGCCGAGAACCGGCTGGTCGGCGCCGAGGAGTTGGGCCAGCGGCAGGTAGGGGTACGCGGAGCCCGCGCTCGCGTGCACGCAGACCAGCGGAGCGGCGGCACCGGAAGGATTCAGCGGAACGATCAGATCGGCGTCGGACAGGGGGGCGGGGAAGTCCGTCATCGGCGGACCTCGCCCAGCTTCTCGTCGACCAGCGCGGCGATCGCCCGCACCGTGACGTTGCCGTACATCACCCGCACACTGAGCCTGATCCCGAACGCCGTGTTGACCCGGCTGATCGCCCGCATGGCCTGGAGGGAGTTCCCGCCCGCCGAGAAGAAGCTCTCCTCGGCCGCCAGTTCGCCGACGTCCAGCACCTGGCGGAAGACTCCGGCCACCGCCTCCTCGGTCGGGGTGAGCGGCTCCGGCCCCGCCGCGGCCCCGGCCCCGGCGCTCGCGTCCTGGACGGCGTCGCGGTCCACCTCCCAGTCCGCTCGCAGCGGAAGGTCGGGGAGGCTCACCCAACGCCCGGGGATCAGTGCCGGCGGGAGATGGCGGCCCAGGTGGGCGCCGAGTGCCGCCATGTCCGGGGGGCGGTCGCCGTACGCGCGGACGAAGGCCGTCAGACCGGCCGCCCCGTCCTGCGCGACCACGGCCGAGGCCACGTCCGGGTGCCCGCACAGAAGGGCCTCGACGTGAGCGGACGGCACACGGACGCCTTCCACCGAGATGCCCTCCCGCGCGGTCCCGAGCAGTTCCAGCCCCGCCCCGTGGTTCCAGCGGGCCCTTTCGTCGGTGAGAAGGGCGGCACGCCCCGGACGGAAGGGGTCCGCCAGGAAGTACCCCGCGCCGGCCCCGGACCCGTTCACCGGGCCGTCGGCCATGGTGCCCGGCGTTCCTCCCACCAGGAGGCGGCCTTCGACGCCGCGGGGAACCGGGTTCAGCGCGTCGTCGACGACGTACAGCGAACGGTTCTCGTACGGAACGATGTCGCCGGGCCCGGTGCGCACGCATGCCACGGGCACCCCCGGCAGCTCCCCGACGGTGACGAAGCGCCGTTCCCCGCCCGCCCAGGCACGGGCGTCGGGGTTGGGCAGTTCGCGGTCCGAACCGCGGACACACACCAGGGCGGGCAGCGCGGCCGGGTCCAGCCGCGCACGCAGGGCGGGCGGCAGGTGGGCGTGGGTGACACCGTGCCCGCTCAGCAGGTCCGACAGATGCGCGGCGTCTCCGGCCTTCTCCGGCTCCGCCGTGATGACTGCGGCGCCGCAGGTCAGAGCGGCCCACAGCGCTCCGTGGCGGACCTCGGCCGCGATCGGGGGCAGGAACAGCCTGTCGTCGCCGCCGAGCCGGAGGACGCTCCGGTGGCCGTCGGCGCTGAACGACAGCGCGCTGTGCGGGAGTCGGACGCCCCGCAGGCCGCCCGTCGCGTCGGCGGAGTACACGACCTGGGCGGGCGACCGCTCGGCGATCCCCGTGTCCACCGGCCCCGCGGAGTCCGCGGACGGCTCCTGTTCCCCGGCGGTGCGGATCGGCAACGGGCTCCAGGCGGACGAGTCCGGGAGCCCGCCCCGTGACCCGTTGTCCGTCAGCACGAGGAGGGCTCCGGTGTCGGCGGCTATGGGGTCCAGCCTCTCGACGGCCTCCTGAACCGACAGGTGGGTCAGTACGCCACCGGCACACCACACCCCGAGTGCGGCCACGCCGACGTGGTCCCACCGGTCGCTGACCACGACGACGTGTCCGCCCGCTTCCAGGCCCGCGGCCCGCAACCGCGCCGCGAGCGCCGCGGCCCGGCGGTCGAGTCCGGCGTAGGTGAGTTCGTGGTCGCCGCCGATGAACGCCGTGGCGGCGGGACGCGTCCGCGCGATGCGGGCCACGGCCGCAGGGACGGTCCCGCTCCCGCCCCCGGTGCCGGCACCGTGCCCGGACTCCAGGAGGAGCCGCAGTTCGTCCCCCGCGACCAGTTCGATACGCGCCACCGGCTGGTCCGGGGCGGCAGCGGCGGCGCGGAGCACCGTTTCCAGGTGCGTCAGCAGTGCCTCAGGGCGCCAGGCGTCGAATCTGTCGGTGGAGTACTCCACCGCGGCGCTGAGAGCGGTTCCGTCGTCGACGAGGGTGATCGCGACGTCGAAGCGGGATCCTTCGGCGGCCTGCGGGAGCAGTTGGGCCCGCACGCCCGGCAGGGAGAGGTTCGCTCCGGCGGTGTTGCCGGCCAGTACCTGCAGGCTCACCTGGAACAGCGGGTTGCGGCCCGGTTCACGGACCGGGCGTACGGCGTCGACCACCCGGTTGAAGGGCGCCTCCTGGTGGTCGTACAGCTCGAAGGTTCCCTCCATCACGCGGTCGAGGACGTCCCGGAAGGTCGGATCACCCGAGAGGTCGCAGCGCAGGACGACCATGTTCACGAACATGCCGACGACGGACTCGAGTTGCGGCTCCGGCCGGCCCAGCATGGGAACTCCGAGCGGGATGTCGTGGCGACCGGTGCAGCGGCTCAGCACGACGTTCAGCGCGGCCGCCAGCACCATGAACGGCGAAGCGCCGTCCGCGCCCAGCCGCACGACGAGGTCGCGCACGTCGGCGGAGAGCTTCCTGTGCAGGGTGCTGCCGCGGCCGCCGCCCTCGGACGATCCCGGCCGGTCGGCCGGCAGGTCGAGCACGCGTACGCCGTCCAGCCTGGCGCGCCAGAAGTCCAGGTCCTCCCTGAGGTCCGCACCGTCCCGGCGCTCGCGCTGTGCGACGGCGAAGTCCGTGTAGTCCAGGGTGATCTCCCCGAGCGCGGGGGTCCTTCCCTCGCACAGGTCGCGGTAGGCGGTGGAGATCTCCGCGTTGATCAGCCCGGTGGACCAGCCGTCGGTGACGATGTGGTGGAAGCCCTGGCACAGAACGTGCTCCCGCGTTCCCAGCCGGAAGAGGGCGAAGCGGTGCAGCGGGCCCGTTCCCAGGTCGTAGGGCCGTGCGTTCAGCGCCGCGATCTCCGCGTTCAGGCGCTTGTCCCGGTCGGCTTCGGACAGGCCCGACAGGTCGGTGGTGGGCAGCGTCAGCGGCCGGTGCGGGGCCACCTGCTGCCGGATGCCGTCGTCGGTGCGGTGGATGGTGGTACGCAGGGCCTCGTGGCGGGAGACCACCAGATCGAGGGCGCCCCGGAGGGCCTCGACGCGCAGCGGGCCGGTCAGCCGCCACACCATGAGGATGTTGTAGACCGCGTTGCCGGCTGCCAGCTCGTCGAGGAAGTAGAGCTGTTCCTGGGCGTAGGAGGCCGGACGGACCGCGGGAAGGGGACGGCCGGCGGCCTCGGGGCGGGGTTCGTCACGCGCGTACATGTCAGGTCGTCTCCGGCATGGTGGGTGACTGCTCTGCGGACAAGGGGATTCCTCCGGGGCGGGGAATCGGAAGCGCACGGGGCACCGCCCGGCCGGGGCGGGGTGGGCGGAAGGTTCCCGGGGGACCGCGTTCTACGGCTCGGCCACGTCGCTCTCCGCCTCGGGCCGGGGCATGGCTCGCAGGCGGATGACGGGTGACAGGAGCAGCGGAACCGTCATGGCCGCCGAGCCCGTCACGAGGACGACCAGACCGCCGCGGAGACCGAGCGCCCCGCCCAGCAGGCCACCGCACAGCCCGCCCAGGGCACCTCCGCCGAACAGCAGCGTGCGGAAGGCGGCGTTCATCCGTCCCATCAGCGACCGCGGGGTGAGGGTCTGGCGCAGCGTCAACTGGACGATGTTGGAGAGACCGCTGCCGAAGTAGCTGATGAGCAGGGACAGGATGAAGGTGGCGATCATCAGCGGTCTGGGGCCACCGGCCACGATCAGGAGGAGCGGACCGGTGTAGATGCCGGTGAGAGCGACGCCGTAGATCAGGCCGGTGGGAAAGCGGCGGATGATGGCGGCCGAGCCGAGGGCTCCCAGGAGGGCCCCGACCGACGACACCGAGTAGATCAGACCGATGAGCTGGGGGGAGAGTCCCTTCTCCCGCACTCCGTAGAGCAGGAACAGCGTGGAGACCCCGGTCAGCGAGAAGTTGGTGAAGGGGGCGAGCAGGGCCAGGGGCCGCAGGAGGTGGTGGCCGAGGACCCAGCTCACGCCCTCCTTGAGTTCGCGTCCCAGATGGCGCTCCCCGGTGGGGCCCGGCGGGGGTTCCTTGGTGCGGATCATCAGGAGACTCGTCAGCGAGGCCAGATAGGACACGGCGTCCAGCACCAGTGCCGTGGGGGGACCCAGCCAGCCGACGACGAGGCCGGCGACCCCGGGGCCGGCCACGTCCGAGGTCGACTGGGTCACTCCGAGCTTCTGGTTCGCCTCGACGTAGAGCCGCCGGTCCTTGACGAGGGTAGGCACGAAGGACATCCAGCTGACGTCGAACAGGACGGAGCACGTACCGACCAGGCAGGCGATGACCAGCAGGCCCTCGACGGAGAGCAGGTGCAGAGCCGCCAGCAGCGGGACCGCGCCGATCAGCACCATCCTGATCGCGTTCGCCGCCAGCATCAGCGGTTTGCGTCGGCTGCGGTCGACCCAGACGCCGAAGAGCAGAGAGAGGAACAGGTAGGGGGAGAGCTGCAGAAAGCTGAGAAGTCCCATCTGCCGGGGCGTGGCGTCGTACACCAGGATCGCGGTCAGTGGCAGTGCCAGACTGGTTATCTGCGCTCCGAAAAGGGAGAACGCCTCACCCGACCAGAAGGTGAGGAAGTCGCGGCTGCTCCAGAGGCCTTTCGGCGACGACTCCGACTGCTTCGGACATACCCTTTCCGTCTCCCCCGCCATCATCTGCCGTCGCTGCCGGTGGGCGAGCCGGCGCGAAGCCCGGGTAATCCGACGCCCCTCACGAAAAGTCGATCACCCTTACGGATCATCATCCATCCCCCAGGTTTCGCGGCTCCCGAGCCACCGAAAGGAAAAGAACGACAAGAAACTGTCGCCGGTCGCACATCGAGCACGCACTGGAGCACGTCTGCCCGGACATCGGGCGAACAAACGGAGCGAGATGCGATTGGCCGAAATCAGATACGAAATCCCGCACTACCGCCGGGCACCCGTCTCCGGCCCTCCGCCGTGACGGGCCGGATCACATCTCCCTCCAGCCGCGCGTCGATCGATCGCCATAAGGAAAGATCCTCTTCCGGCGATTCCCGGGACCGCACATTCCCGGGAGTGAAATCGATCATTCCCCGGGTCTCTGCCGCGGTCCGCGGTCGCTGTGGCGAAGGCCGGAGTCCTTCTCGATCCCGCGTCTCCACGGGGGCCGTCCCCGGAACGTCCCGAGGAGGGCCCGGTCCAGGACGACGCCCCCAAAGGACCGACTCCGCAGACCGGCACGGGCACCGGCCGACGGGCGGCACCCCATCGGGCCGGAAGGCCGGGACACGCCGCGCTCGGGGCGGCGGAGCGCCCCGGTCCCCGGAACGATCGAAGGGCCGCTCCGGATTTCTCCGGAGCGGCCCCGATCCACGACT
>NZ_WWGX01000064.1:115208-164511 GCF_009862265.1 Streptomyces sp. SID8352
CCCCCGGCCGAACGTGCAGGAAAACCATACCGCACTCGGGCCGGTGGTCGTGCACCGCTTTTCCGCGGGGGCGCCTCCCGGCCCCGTCAGCAGCGCTTCCCGCAGGCCGACCCGGGGGCCCCGGCCGGGCCCGGGGCGGGATCCGCGCCCGGAGCCGCTCCGGGGCCGGGCCGGGAGGCGGGCTCGGGCTCGGGCTCCGGCGGAACCGTCGACGCGGCCCGGGGCGCGTCCACGCGGACCAGGCCGCGCACGGCGGAGATCAGCAGCAGGGCGACGGGGACGACGAGGCTCATGACACCCGCGACGAGCAGCACGTTCCCGGCGCCCAGCAGCGAGGCCGCGGGACCGGCGAGGGCCTGGCCGACCGGCACCATGGCCAGCGAGCCCGCCACGTCGTAGGCGTGGATGCGGTTGAGCACCTCGCCCGGCACCTGCGTCTGCACGCTCGTCGCCCACATCACGCCCCAGAAGGACAGGCCCGCCCCGGCGACGGCCGCCCCGGCCGACATCGCGGGCAGCCCGAGCCCGGCGCCGACCGCCGCCGGGAAGGCCGCGAAGCCGAAGAGGGCCACCGCCCCGGCGCGCAGCATGCGGCGCGGGCGCAGCCGGAGCGCGATCAGACCGCCGACGACGGTCCCGGCGCCGAGGGCCGAGTTGAGCAGGCCGTAGGCGCGGGGCCCGTGCTGCTGCACCACCTCGGTCGCCACCAGCGGGATCGTGGGCCCCCACACGGTGACCATGTAGACGCACCAGACGGCGATGACGCCCCAGAGCCAGGTGCGGGCGCGGAACTCCCGCCACCCCACGCCGAGATCGCCGCGGAACGCCCTCCATCCCCGGGCCCCGGCGGAACCGTGCGGGGCGGGGGCCGCGCCGGGGGTCGGCGGGGGCAGACGGAGCAGCAGCAGGCACAGGGCGCTGATGCCGTAGGTGGCGGCGTGGGCCGCGAAGACGCCGCCCGGCGAGGCGAAGCCGACCAGCAGACCGGCCACGGCGGGCCCGGCGAGCTGGGCGGCGGACTCGGCGACGCGTATCGCGCCGTTCGCGCCCTGGATGTCGGAGGCGAGCCGGGGCACGGTGCTGGCGACGCCGGGCTGGAACACGGCCCCCGCGACACCGTTGACGAAGCCGATGGCGCAGATCTCCCAGAGCACCACGTGCCCGGAGAAGAACAGGGCGGCGGCGACGGCCTGGGTGCCGAGCCGCACCAGATCCGCGCCGATCATCAGCTTGCGGGTGCTGAACCGGTCGGCCAGCACTCCGCCGAAGACGACCAGCCCGGCGAACGCGGCGGCGGTCGCGGCCATCGCGAGGCCGACGGCCCCGGCGCCGTACCCGTGCTGGAGGAGTCCGGCGGCGAGGGCGACCGGGAGCATGGTGTCCCCGAGCCGGGCGATGGCGCGGGCGACGAAGAAGAGCGAGAAGTCCCGCGACCAGACCGGGCGCGCACCACCCGCCCCGGCCGCTCCGTCGGACGTGGGCTCCGCTGGCTTGGCTCCGGTCATCCCGCGCCGCTCCCCTCCCGGCCGGTCCCGCCGGCCGCTGTGACATCGCCGTCCCGGCCAGGCCGCTGCCGCCGCCCCGGGCACCGCCGCGCCCCCTGTGCCGCCGGGATCCCCCTCCGGTCCCGGCCGCCGCGCGTGTCCCCGGATCATGCCACGGGGCACCGGCGGTGCCCGAGGGGGTTTCACTCCCCGGGCAGCCCCAGCCGGGGGTGGGAGTCCTGCAGCCGGACGGGGGCCGCCTGGCGCCAGGAGTCGGCGAGGATGTCCCGCAGCTCGTCCTCCCCCTCCAGGGCGGCCAGCCGGGCCCGCACCCAGGCGAACTGGGCCTCGTGGCCGGCGATCCAGAACTTGTCCGGCTCGGCCAGCACCAGTTCGTCGCGCTCGTCCTTGGGGCAGCGCACCGCCATGGAGGTCTCGTCCTCGGGCAGGGTGGCGAACATCTTGCCCGCGACCCGGAAGGTGGGCATGCTCCAGGCGGTCTTCTCGGTGGTGTCCGGCAGGGACAGGGCGATACGGCGTACGTCTTCGGCATCCGGCATGGGAGGCACCGTAGCCGCCGCCACTGACAGCCGCGCTCCGGGCGGCGGCGCGGGGCGGTCCGCCCCGGGAGCACTTCCCGGTCCGCGGCTCCGGTCCGGCTCCGGGCCCCGGTCCTACTCCCCCGCCGCCGCCTCCAGGGCGTCCAGGACCGGGCGGATCAGCGGGTGCTCCTCGGCGCCCCGGCGGACGGCGGCGAAGACCCGGCGGGTGGGGGCGACGCCGTCGACCGGGCGGACCACCACCCCGGCCAGGTCCATGCCGAGCAGCGCGGAGCGCGGGACCAGGGCGACCCCGGCGTCGGCTGCGGCGAGGGAGACGACGGCGCGGAAGTCGTCGGAGGAGTGCTCCAGGCGGGGCTGGAAGCCGGCGCTCTCGCAGGCCAGCACCACCACGTCGTGGCAGGGGTTGCCGGGGTAGGGCCCGATCCACGGGTCCTTGGCCAGCTCGGCGAGCGGCACCTCCGCCGCTCCGGCGAGCCGGTGCGCGACCGGGACGACCGCGTCGAAGGGCTCGGCGTACAGCGGCACGTGGGTCAGGCGCGGGTCGTCGGCGGGCGGCGCCCCCCGGTACTCGACGGCGACGGCGATGTCGAGCCGCCGGTCCAGCACCATGGGCAGGCTGGCGTCGCCCTCGGCGTCGTGGACGCGGATGCGGATGCCCGGCGCGGACGCGGCGAGGCGGGCCAGCGCGGGCGCGACGACCAGGGCGATGCCCGTGGCGAAGGAGGCGACGGTGACCGTCCCCGCGGCGCCCGAGCCGTAGGCGGCCAGTTCCGCCCCGGCCCGCTCCAGTTGGGCGAGGACGGCGTTGGTGTGGCGCAGCAGGATCTCCCCGGCCGGGGTCAGCCGGACGCCCTTGGCGCCGCGCTCGACGAGGCGGTGCCCGGTCTCCTGCTCCAGGGCGGTGAGCTGCTGGGACACCGCCGAGGGGGTGAGGTAGAGCGCGGCGGCCGCCGCCGTCACGGTGCGGTGGTCCGCCACCGCCCGGAGGATGTGCAGCCGCCGCGCTTCGATCACACCGTCGATTCTGCCAGGCCGCGGCCCTGGCACCGGTCCGGCCCCCGGCGCCGTCACCGTCAGGCGTCGAGCTGCTCCCGGGCCGCCACGAAGGCGTCCACGGCGCGGTTCACGTCGTCCGCGGAGTGCGCGGCGGAGAGCTGGACGCGGATGCGCGCCCGGTCCTGCGGCACCACCGGGTAGGAGAAGCCGATCACGTAGACGCCGCGCTCCAGCAGCAGCTCCGCCATCCGTCCGGCGCGCGCCGCGTCGCCGATCATCACCGGGGCGATGGCGTGGTCGCCGGGGAGGATGTCGAAGCCCTCCTCCGTCATCCGGCGGCGGAACAGCGCGGTGTTCTCCGCCAGCCGCACGCGCAGGTCGTCGGCGGACTCCAGCAGGTCGAGGACCTTCAGGGAGGCGGCGGCGATCACCGGGGCGAGGGTGTTGGAGAACAGGTAGGGCCGGGAGCGCTGGCGCAGCAGGGCGACGATCTCGGCACGGGCGGCGACGTAGCCGCCGGAGGCACCGCCGAGCGCCTTTCCGAGGGTGCCGGTGATGATGTCGACCCGGTCCATGACTCCGTGCAGTTCGGGGGTGCCCCGCCCGCCGGGACCGACGAAGCCCACGGCGTGCGAGTCGTCGACCATGACCATGGCGTCGTAGCGGTCGGCCAGGTCGCAGATCTCGCGCAGCGGAGCGACGTAGCCGTCCATGGAGAAGACGCCGTCGGTGACGATCAGCCGGCGGCGGGCGTCCCCGGCGGCCTTGAGCCGGGTCTCCAGCTCGTGCATGTCGCGGTTGGCGTACCGGAGGCGGCGGGCCTTGCTGAGGCGGATGCCGTCGATGATGGAGGCGTGGTTGAGGGCGTCGGAGATCACCGCGTCCTCGGGGCCGAGAAGGGTCTCGAAGACACCGCCGTTGGCGTCGAAGCAGGAGGAGTACAGGATCGTGTCCTCCTGGCCGAGGAACGCGGAGAGCCGGGCCTCCAGTTCCTTGTGCACCTCCTGGGTGCCGCAGATGAAGCGGACGGAGGCCATGCCGTAACCCCAGCGGTCCAGGGCCGCGTGGGCGGCGGCGACGACCTCCGGGTGGTCGGCGAGGCCGAGGTAGTTGTTGGCGCAGAAGTTGAGGACCTCGCCGGGGCGGCCGCCCGAGGTGACGCCCACGGTCGCCGACTGCGGGGTGCCGATGACCCGTTCCGGCTTGTGCAGCCCGGCGGCGCGGATCTCGTCGAGGGTGGCGCGCAGGTCGTCGCGCACGGAGTCGAACATCTCACTGGCTCCTGAAGAGACGGATGGGTTAAGCGGTCCAGTCGAGGATGACCTTGCCGCCCCTGCCGCTCGCGGCATCGGCGAAGGCCGCCTCGAAATCGCGGTGGGAGTACCGGCCGGTGATCACCGGAGTGAGGTCCAGCCCACCCTCCAGCAGTACCGACATGGCGTACCAGGTCTCGAACATCTCCCGTCCGTAGATGCCCTTGAGGGTGATCATCGAGGTGACGATCCGGGCCCAGTCGACGGGGAACTCCTCGGCGGGCAGGCCGAGCATCGCGATCCGGCCGCCGTGCGTCATGTTGGCGATCATGTCGCGCAGTGCCTCGGGGCGGCCGGACATCTCCAGGCCGACGTCGAATCCCTCGCGCAGGCCCAGATCGCGCTGGCCGTCCGCGATGGTCGCCCGCGACACGTCGAGGGCGAGGCTCACGCCGACCTTGAGCGCCAGCCGCAGCCGCTCCTCGCTCACGTCGGTGATCACGACGTTGCGCGCCCCGGCGTGCCGGGCCACGGCGGCGGCCATCAGGCCGATCGGCCCGGCGCCGGTGATGAGCACGTCCTCGCCGACCAGCGGAAAGGAGAGCGCGGTGTGCACGGCGTTGCCGAACGGGTCGAAGATCGCGGCGACGTCGAGGTCGACGGGCACGCGGTGCACCCAGACGTTGGACGCGGGCAGGGCGACGTACTCGGCGAACGCCCCGTCCCGGCCGACGCCGAGGCCGACCGTGGCCCGGCACAGGTGGCGCCGTCCGGCCAGGCAGTTGCGGCACTTGCCGCAGACGAGGTGGCCCTCGCCGCTGACCCGGTCGCCGGTCTTGACGTCGACGACGTCCCGGCCGGTCGCCACGACCTCGCCGGCGAACTCGTGGCCGACGACCAGGGGGGTGCTGACGGCCTGCCGCGCCCAGCCGTCCCAGTCCCGGATGTGCAGGTCGGTGCCGCAGATCCCGCTGCGCAGCACCTTGATCAGCACGTCGCCGGGTCCGACGGCGGGCTCCGGCACGTCCGCGAGCCAGAGCCCCGGTTCCGCCTTGTCCTTGACCAGCGCCTTCAACGCGGGGCTCCTGAGGGTGAGGGCCCGGCGCCGGGCATGCCGAAGGCACCCGGGGCCGGGGAGGGAAGTGGATGCCACAGCAATCTGCCGTACGGCGCGGGCCCCGGTCCATCGAGCGTTTCTTAACCCCGGCCCCAGCTTTCCTTCACGCCGCCGGGCGGGCACGGCGGGGAACCGGTGGGCCGGGCGCGCCGGTGCGGCGCCTCCGGGGTGGTGTTCCCGAAGGGTTCCGGGCGCGGGTGCCCTCGGCGCGGGTGCCCTCGGCGCGGGTGCCCTCGGCGCGGGTGCCGGGAGCGGGGCGGTCGCGGCCGGGGCGGTCGCGGCCGGGGCGCCGGGGGCCGCCCGTGCCACCGGGTGACCGGGGTCCCGCCGGCCCCTCGCTCACCGGCCTCCCGCTGTCGCGGTGGCCCCCGCGACACCGGCCGCCCGCCTCCCGCCGCGGCCGGTCACAGCGGGAAGCCGTCCTCCGCGCTGCGCTCGATGCGCCGCACCAGATCGGCGGCGGTCGCCTTGATGGTCTCCAGACCGGCCCGGCCCCAGGTCCGGGGCCGCACATCGGCGGCGGACACCGTCCCCAGCGCCGTCCCGGTGCTGTCGATGAGCGGGGCTCCGAGGTAGGAGCGGATACCGAAGGCGTCGACGACGGGGTTCCCGGCGAACCTCGGGTAATCGCGCACGTCGTCCAGGACCAGCGCCTTGCGGCGGACCGCGACATGGGGGCAGAAGCCGTGGTCGCGGGGCTGGAGGCGGTGGAGGACGGGGCGGACGCCCCCGGTGGGCGCGACGGGCCCGGAGCGGGACGGCGGCGCGGGCTCGGGCACGCACAGCCCGGCGTAGAACTGGCCGTTGTCCACCAGGAAGTTGACCATCGCGTAGGGCGCCTCGACGAGCGCCGCGAGATGGGCGGCGAAGGCGTCGAGCGCGGGGTCCGGGCCGTCGGCGAGCCCGAGCAGACGCAGCCTTCCGACGCGGGCCGGCGCCTCCCGGTCCTCCGGGGTGAGCAGCAGGCGTCCGGCCGGGCGCGGCGGGTCGTGGCTCATCGGCGGGCTCCGTCGCAGTGGGCGGGCGTCATGTGCGCCTCCGTGGGGGTGGGTTCGGCGGGAGCGGGGGCGGTCACCGGCGGACGCGGTGACCCGCCGCGCCGGCCGGGGTGCGGGCGATCAGATGGCGTACGAGGGTCACCAGGGTCTGCACCCCGGAGCTGGAGATCCGGGCGTCGCAGGGCACGACGGGGACGTCGGGGCCCAGGTCGATGGCGGCGCGCACCTCCTCGGGGTCGTAGCGGTGGCCGCCGTCGAACTCGTTGACCGCGACGACGAAGCCGAGCCCGCGCTCCTCGAAGAAGTCGACGGCGGCGAAGGACTCCTCCAGGCGGCGGGTGTCGGCGATGACCACGGCGCCGAGCGCCCCCTCGCACAGCTCGTCCCACATGAACCAGAACCGCTCCTGGCCCGGGGTGCCGAACAGGTAGAGCACGTGCTCGCGGTCGAGGGTGATGCGGCCGAAGTCCATGGCCACGGTCGTCTCGTGCTTGTTCTCGATACCGTCCAGGCTGTCGGTGGCGGCGCTGACGGTGGTGAGCAGTTCCTCCGTGCTCAGCGGCGCGATCTCGCTGACCGCGCCGACGAAGGTGGTCTTGCCGACCCCGAAGCCGCCGGCCACGAGGATCTTCAGCGCGGTCGGGAAGGGCTCGGGGCCGCCCGTGCGGGCGCGGTCAGAGCTGTCGTCGTAGTCCATCGAGCACTGCCTCCAGAAGGGCCCGGTCCGTGGGGTGGTGGTGGAACGCCGCGGGTGGCCCGGCGGTCAGGGCCCCGCAGTCGACGAGGTCCGCCAGCAGCACCTTGGCGACGGCCACCGGGAGCCTGAGCCGGGCCGCCAGCTCCGCCACCGCACGGGGCGCCCGGCACAGGGCGAGGGCCTGGGTGTGCTCGGGTCCGAGATAGCCGAGCGGGACGGCTCCGGTGGCCCGCACCTGGGACATCAGGTCGAGCGCGACGGTGGGCCGGGTGCGGCCGTTGCTGATGGTGAAGGGGCGGACCAGCCGTCCGGCCGCGTCGTCGATCCAGGGCTCGTCGGCGACGGACACGCTCACGGCCTCATCGCCGCGGGTTCGCCGGTGTGCTGGCGGGGCGCGGTGACCAGATAGGGCCGGACGCTCTTGACCAGCATGGCCATCTCGTAGCCGAGCACGGCGGCGTCGGCCTCCCGGCCCGCCAGCACGGCGAGACAGGTGCCGGAGCCCGCGGTGGTGACGAAGAGCAGGTTCGAGTCCAGTTCGACGACGACCTGGCGCACGTCGCCGCCGTCGCCGAAGCGGACTCCGGCGCTGCGGCCGAGCGAGTACAGGCCGGAGGCCAGGGCCGCCATGTGGTCGGCGCTGTCCCCGTCCAGGCCGTGGACGGACTTCACCAGTCCGTCGCAGGACAGCAGCACCGCGCTGGTGGTGTGCGGCACGCGCTGCACGAGGCCGCTCATCAGCCAGTCGAGGTCGGATGCGGGGCGCGTCGGCGCGTCGCTCGCCATGGTGGATCGACTCCTTGGGATGGGAAGTGCTGCGGGAGCGCTGGTGGGGGAGGTGATCGGACGGACGGGAGGGGCCGGGTCGCCCGGCGGGGCGGTCATCCGGCGGTGTCCCCGGAAGCGGGCGGCGCGGGCACGGGTCCGCCGGGGGGACTCGGGACCGCGGGGGGCGCGTCCGGGGAGGGGTCCCCCGGCGCGCCCCGGTGGGGCGGCTCACCGGGGGCCGGTGCACCGGTTCCGGTTCCGTCCTCCGCTCGGCCCCGGGCGGTGCGGGCGGGTGCCGTGCGGCGCCAGGAGGCACGGGACGGCTCCGGGAGGCCGGGGCGCGTGCGGTCCACGGGGCCGGGGGCCGGATGCGGGGGCGCCGTGGGGCCGCCGGGATCCTGGGGGCGGGGGGCCGCGTGCCGGGGGTCGGCGGGACGGGGTTCACCCGGAGGGGCATGCCGCGGACCGGGGTCCGCCGTGCGGGTCTCCATGTCGCTGAACTCCCTGTACCGGCGCTCCATGTAACCGGGTTGCAGGGGGCGGGTCTCCATGTGACGGAGTTCCGTCCGCAGGGGTTCCGCCGGGCGGGGCTCCAGGGGACGGGGTCCGCTCCACCCCGGTTCGGCCGGACCGGCCCCCGGGCCAGGGGGTTCCGGGTGACCGGACTCCCTGGGAGCGGGGAGCAGATGCCCGCTCCCCGCGTATCCGGCCGCCAGGTGCCCGGACTCCATGGGGCTCGGTTCCCCGTGGCCGGACTCCCTGGGACCCGGTTCACCGTGGCCGGACTCCTCTGCCTTGAGGCCCGGTTCACCATGGCCCTGTTCCAGAAGGCCCGGTTCCGCGCGGCCGGAGGAGGCCAAGGGGCCCCGCTCCAGGAAGTCCGGGTCCACATGACCGGGTCCGGGCTCCCCGTACTCCGCGGGGCGGGGCCCCGTGTCCCCTCCCCCGGTGTGCTCCGGACCGATGGGCCCGGACCCGTTGTACCCGGGCGCCGGGGGGCGCGGTTCCCCTCGGGGCAGGGGCGGCGGAGCCGGTTCCACGGAGGGATGCCTTGGTCCCGGTGCGGGGCTCTCCCCGGGGGCCGGTGCCACCGGGGCGTCGGTGTCCGGCGGAGTGTGCCGGGCCTCCGCGAGGCCGATGCCGCGCTGGAAGGCCGCCATCAGACCGGGATCGTGCCCGGCCGGGTGCTCCGGGCGGGGCTCCTGGCGCGCCACGGGACCGCCGCGCAACTGCGGCACCAGGTGCTCCCGGGCCCGTCGGCGGGGCAGCCGGGGCCGGTTGGCGGACCCGTCCGGGAGACCTCGGGGCGGGGCGGCCGGAGGACCGCCGGGGCCGACGGATCCCCCGGCGCCCCCGGCACCGTCGGTCCGCGCCTCCGGCACGGAAACGGACGGCACTGAGACGGACGCCGCGGAGACGGACGGCGCGGAGACGGACGATCCGGACCGCTCCCTCCGGGGCCCACGCACCGGCAGCCGCGACGGGGCTCCGTCGTCCCCGGGCGACACCAGGGGCGGAACGTGCGGGGCGGGACCGTCCCGCCCGGCGGTGTCCGGCACCCCGGCCGGGTGTCCGGCACTCCCCTCCCCGGAGGGCACCGCCGGGCGCGGTTCCACCGGCGGTGCCACGGCCACCACCGCCTCCACCGACACCCCCGCCGACGCCCCGGCGCCGAGACCCGCGCCGCGCGCCTCCTCCGGCCGGAGCCCGTCGGCGGGCCCGGTGGCCGCCGCGCCGAGCAGGTCCTGCGGCAGGACCAGGACGGCCTGGACCCCGCCGTAGATGTTCGACTGCACTCGCACGGTGATCCCGTGCCGTCTGGCCAGCATGGAGACCACGTAGAGCCCGATGCGGCCGTCGGCGAGCATCCGGGCGGCGTTGACCTGGTCGGGGTCGGCGAGCAGGGCGTTCATCCGGTGCTGCTCGTCCACGGGCATGCCGAGCCCCCGGTCCTCGACCTCCACGGCGAGCCCGGAGGTGACGAGGCCCGCGCGGAGCAGGACCGGTGTGTGGGGCGCGGAGAACACGGTGGCGTTCTCGATGAGTTCGGCCAGCAGGTGGATGACGTCCGCGACGGCGTGGCCGCGCAGGGTGCCGTCGATGGGCGGCACCAGGCGGACCCGGGAGTACTGCTCGACCTCGGCGATGGCCGAGCGGAGCACCTCGGTCATGTCCACCGGGTTGCTCCACTGGCGGCGGGAGACGGCGCCGCCGAGCACGGCGAGGTTCTCGGCGTGGCGGCGGACCCGGGTGGCGAGGTGGTCGACGTGGAAGAGGCCCTTGAGCAGGTCCGGGTCCTCGATCGCGTTCTCCAGCTCGTCCAGGATCGAGATCTCCCGGTGCACGAGGGACTGCAGCCGCCGGGCGAGGTTGACGAAGACCTCCAGCTTCTGTTCGCTGCCGGTCTGGCTGGAGAGCTGCGCGGCCTCGACGACGGCGGTGAGGGCCCCGTCGTGGGCCCGGGCCAGGTCGCCGGCGAGCAGGTCGAAGTCGTCGGCGTCCTGCGGGGGGCCGCCGCGCGGGGTGCGCGGGGGCGGGCCCTCGCCGCGCCGCATCGCCTCGACCACGGCGCGCAGTTCGCCCTCGTCGCGCACGGTGTCGCGGCGCAGCGCGCCGACCCGCTCGCGGACGGAGCGCGCGGCGCGGTCGGCGGCGATGGCCGCGATGGCGACGGCCGCCAGGGTCAGCGAGACGGCTCCGGCGAGGACCGCCCACAGCGCGGGGGCGGGCCGGACGGCCGTCGAGCGGACGGTGAACAGCACGGCCGCGCAGCCGCCGAGGGCCACCGCGATGGGCGGCAGCACGGCGAGGCGCAGGAGTTGGGGCCGTATGTGGGTCTCGGGCAGCGCGGGGGTGGTACGGGCGGCGGGGCGGCCGTGCCGTCCGCCCTCACGGCGGTCCGCTCGCGCGGCGGGGGCGCGGAGGTGAGACATCGAGGGTCCTCGTACTGGTCCGTCGGGCCTGGGCGGCCGCTCGGGGTACGGCGGACGCCACGCGGGCACGCGACGCCACGCGGGCACGCGTCATCGCGGCGCCGGGCGAACGGACCGGAGGCCCGGTGCCGCGTCGACCGACGGGCACCGACAGTAGTCGCCCGAGCGACCCGACCGGTGGCCAGTTGACAGAGTCCCCCGGCCGCGTCACGCCTTGGAATGAGGCGTCGTACGACAGCCCGATAACCCGGTGAAGCATCCGTTCCCCAAGGGGGTTCGACCGGTCGGACCCGATCGGAAACGGTCACGTTCGGTAACCATGGCGGGCGAGCCCTCAGGACCCGGCGGGGACACCCGGCCCGTCAGCCGTCGTAGTCCACCGTCAGGGTGTCGGAGACGGGGTACGACTGGCAGGTGAGCACGTAACCGGCGTCGACCTCGGACTCCTCAAGGGCGAAGTTGCGCCGCATGTCGGCCTCGCCCCGGGTGACGAGGGCGCGGCAGGTGCCGCAGACACCGCCCTTGCAGGCGAAGGGCAGGTCGGGCCGGTGCCGCTGGGCCCCGTCGAGGAGGGTCCGGTCCCGGGGGAGGGTGAGGGTCGTGGAGCGGCCGTCCAGGGTGAGGGTGACCTCGCTGACCGGCCCGTCGGGACCGGTGTCCTCGTGCCGCACCTCGCGCACGGGTTCGTCGTCGGCGTGGAACAGCTCCCGGTGGACGCGGCCGGCGGGGACGCCGAGCCCGGTCAGGACCCGTTGGGCGTCGCGGACCATGCCGTGCGGACCGCAGAGCCACCAGTGGTCGGCGGTCGGCACGTCGACGAGGGCGCCGACGAGGGCCGCGAGCCGTTCCGCGTCGAGCCGTCCGGAGAGCACCTCGGCCTCCCCGGGCTCCCGGGAGAGGACGTGGGCGAGTTGGAAGCGGGCCGGGTGGAGGTCCTTGAGGTCGGCCAGTTCGTCGGCGAACATCACCGTGTCGGTGCGGCGGTTGCCGTAGAAGAGGGTGACGGTGGAGCGGTCGTCGGCGGCCAGGACCGACTCGGCGATGGACATCATGGGGGTGATGCCGGAGCCGGCCGCGATCAGCACATGGTGCCCGGGGACGGTCAGGTCGGGGGTGAACAGGCCGGTGGGGGCCATCACCTCCACCATGTCGCCGGGGCGCACCCCGTCGACCAGCCAGGAGGAGAAGAGGCCGCCGGGCACCACCCGCACCCCGATCCGGGGCGGCGATCCGGCCGGAGAGCAGATCGAGTACGTGCGCCGCTCGTCGCGTCCGTCGACCTCCCGCCGCAGGGTGAGCGACTGGCCCGGCGCGAAGGCGAACTCCCCGGCCAGCTCGTCCGGCACCTCGAAGCCGACGGCCACCGCGTCCGCGCAGAGCCGCTGGACGGCGGCGACGCGCAGCCGGTGGAAGCGGGGGCGGCGGCGGACGCCGGCGGAGGTCCGCGCGGCGGGGGCGGTCGGGGCCATCTAGATCTCCTTGAGGTACTCGAACGGCTCGCGGCAGTCCAGGCAGCGCCAGAGCGCCTTGCAGGCCGTGGCGGCGAAGCGGGAGGTCTCCTCGGTCCGGGCCGAGCCGCAGCGGGGACAGGGCACCGTGCGCCGGGTGGGCGACAGCACCAGGGGGACCGGCCCCCGGGGCGCGGCGCCGGGCGGGGCGATGCCGTGCTCGGCGAGCTTGCGGCGGCCCTCCTCGGTGATCCAGTCACTGGTCCACGGCGGGCTGAGCACGGTGCGGATCTCCACCCTGGGGTATCCGGCCCCGCGCAGCCGCGCGGCGACGTCGGCGCGCATCTCGGCCATGGCGGGGCAGCCGGAGTAGGTGGGGGTGAGGCTCGCGACGACCGTGCCGTCGGCGGTCATCTCGACGCCGCGCAGCACTCCGAGGTCGGCGAGGGTGAGCATGGGCAGCTCGGGGTCCGGCACCCCTTCGGCGACGCGGCGGGCGCGGCGGACGTCCAGGGGGGCGGTCACCATGTCGCCTCCGGGTGGGCGCGGGCCACACTCTGCAACTCCTCCACCAGGGGCGCGAGATGGCCGGTGTGGCCGCCGTCCCGGCCGGAGCCGGGCAGGCCGGCGCCCCGCGGCGCGGGGAGGCCGGCCTCCTCGGTCACCTGCCGCAGTACGGCGTCGACCGCCGCGCGCGCGTCGTGCGCGGCGAACAGCTCGTCCAGGTAGGGGGCGACCTGCTCCAGGGCGGCGCGGGTGCGGCGGTGCGACTCCTCGGTGCCGTCACCGAGGCGCACCACCCACTCGGCGGCGTACTGGCGGTGGTAGGCCAGTTCCCTGACGCCCTTGGCGGCGACCGCGGCGAGGACGGGGTCGGGGTGCGGGAGCAGCCGCTCGAAGTGCGCGAGGCGCCAGCTCGCGAGCACCAGCAGCCGGACGACGGTGAACGCGAAGTCGCCGTTGGGGAGTTCGGCCAGGCGGACGTTGCGGAAGGCGTCGGGGTCCCGGAAGTAGGCGTAGGCGTCCTCGTCCCGGCCGGTGCCGTCGGCCTGTCCGGCGCGGGAGTACAGCAGCCGGGCCTGGCCGATGAGGTCGAGGCCGATGTTGGCGAGCGCGACCTCCTCCTCCAGCTCGGGGGCCCGGGTGGTCCACTCCGCGAGCCGCTGGGCGAGGACCAGGGCGTCGTCCCCGAGGGCGACGCACTCGGCGGCCAGGGCGGTGGCGTCGACGCCCTCGGGCACGGTGGTGTCGACGCCGTGCAGCGGGGACTCGAAGCCGGTGCCGTAGGCCCAGCGGGCGTCGTCCTCGTGTCCCTCGGCGAGGGACAGGTAGACGTGGTCGTCGCTCATGCCCTGCTCCTAGATGTGCGGGACGTCCTCGGGGATGTCGTAAAAGGTGGGGTGGCGGTAGACCTTGTCGGCGCTGGGGGCGAAGAAGGGGTCCTTCTCGTCGCGCGTGGTGGCGGCGATGTGCTCGGAGCGCACCACCCAGATGCTCACGCCCTCGTTGCGCCGGGTGTAGAGGTCCCGGGCGTGGGTGAGCGCCATCGCGTCGTCGGCGGCGTGCAGCGAGCCGACGTGGACGTGGTTGAGGCCGCGCTTGCCGCGCACGAACACCTCGTACAGCGGCCAGCCCTGCTGTCCGGCGGTCATGCCGCGGCTCCCTTCGCGGCGCGGGCGGCCCGCTTGGCCGCGTGGGCGGTGGCGGCCTCGCGCACCCAGGCGCCCTCCTCGTGGGCGGTGCGGCGCCGCTCCATCCGCTGCGCGTTGCACGGGCCGTCGCCCTTGATGACGCGGGTCAGCTCCTCCCAGTCGGGGGTGCCGAAGTCGTGGTGCCCGCGCTCCTCGTTCCAGCGCAGCTCGGGGTCGGGGAGGGTGACACCGAGCCGGGCGGCCTGGGGGACGGTCATGTCGACGAAGCGCCGGCGCAGTTCGTCGTTGCTGTGCCGCTTGATCTTCCAGGCCATCGAGCGGGCCGAGTTGGGCGAGGCGTCGTCGGGCGGCCCGAACATCATCAGGGACGGCCACCACCAGCGGTCCACCGCGTCCTGGACCATCTCCCGCTGGGCTTCGGTGCCGCGCATCATGGTCATCAGCAGCTCGTAGCCCTGGCGCTGGTGGAAGGACTCCTCCTTGCAGATGCGGACCATCGCGCGCGCGTAGGGGCCGTACGAACTGCGGCACAGGGGAACCTGGTTGCAGATGGCGGCGCCGTCCACGAACCAGCCGATCACTCCGACGTCGGCGAAGCCGAGCGTGGGGTAGTTGAAGATCGACGAGTACTTCTGGCGCCCCTCGACGAGCCGCTGGGTGAGGTCGGCGCGGTCGACGCCCAGGGTCTCCGCCGCCGAGTACAGGTAGAGCCCGTGGCCTGCCTCGTCCTGGACCTTGGCGAAGAGGATCGCCTTGCGCCGCAGGGACGGGGCGCGGGTGATCCACTCGCCCTCGGGCTGCATGCCGATGATCTCCGAGTGCGCGTGCTGGGCGATCTGCCGCACGAGTGTGGCGCGGTAGGCGTCCGGCATCCAGTCGCGCGGCTCGACGCGCCGGTCCCGCGCGATGGTGGCGTCGAAGTGCTCCAGCAGCGGGTCCGGGGCGGTGTCCGGCGCCGCCCCGGTGGAGTGTGTCGTCGTCATCGAGTACCAGCTTCCCAACCGACCATTCGTTCGGTACCAGTGTGGCGTCTTTCCGCCCGCCGGGCAAGGCCCGGGGGAGCGCTCGGCGACGGCGGAGGACCGGGCGCGGCGGCGGGCCGCTGGAGCGCGGCCCGCCGGCCGGGAGGTGAAGCCGGGGCGGGGCCGAAGGGCAGGGAGCTTGGGGGCGGGGAGCCGGGGCGGCGATCACCGCCGGGGAGGCCGGGGAGGGCGGCCGGGGCGGGGGCCGGGGCCCGGTTGCGGGGGAGGGCCCGAGAGGCCGGGGCCGCGGTGCCGAAGGGGGCCGAGGGCCGGGGCCGGAGACCGGGAGGTCAGGGCCGGGCTCAGAGGCCCAGCCGGGAGAGGTCGCCCGCCACCGCCTCCGCGAAGGCGCGGACCCGGGCGTTCTCCCGGTCACCGTGCCAGACCAGGCCGAGCGCGGACTCGGGGACCCCGGTGACCGGGACGTAGGCCACGTCCCGGCGGTGGTGGTACTCGGTGGTCGGCCGGCACAGCAGCATCACGCCCCGGCCCGCCGCGACCAGCGACAGCCCCTCCTGGAGGGTGCCCACCGCCGGGCCCTGCGGGACCGGGGCACCACCCGGGGTGCGGGTGGGCGCCTGGACCTCGCGCCAGTAGCCGGGCGCCGGGGCGGCCACCCCGACGAGGGGCGAGTCGGCCAGCTCCTCGGCGTCCAGGACGGCCCGCCCGGCGAAGGGATGCCGCCGGGAGACCGCCAGGTACTGCGGCTGGCGGGAGAAGACCGGCCCGAGGACGAAGTCGGGCTCCTGGACCGGCAGCAGGACGACGGCGGTGTCCACCTCGTCGCGGCGCAGCGGCCCGAAGGGGTCGGAGAGCGGCAGCTCGGTGATCCGGGACTCGCAGCCGGGATGGCGGTCCTCGAACTCCCGCACCACCTCCATGAAGCCGTATCCCGCGACGCCCTGGAAGCCGATGCGCAGGGGCCCGCCGCCGAGCGCCGCCGCGCGGGCGTTGTCGACGGTGGCGCGGAGGGCGGCGTAGGCGGGGCGCAGGGAGCCGAGGAAGTCCTCGCCGAGGGGGGTGAGCCGCACCCTGCGGCTCGTGCGGTCCACCAGGCGGGCGCCTATGCGCCGCTCCAGGGCGCGGATGAGCTGGCTCACCCGGCCCTGGGAGACGTACAGCCTCTCCCCGGTCCGGCCGAAGTGGAGCTCCTCGGCGAGGACCAGGAAGCACTCCAGCTCGCGGATCTCCACGGAACCCGCCGACGGGGGGTTCCCCCGGGGGACCCCCGGACCGATGACGGTCATGGTCATGCCTCCCACGCTGCGCGCACGCGCGGTCGCCGGGCGTCCGCTCCGCGCGCCGATCGATTAGCCCACCTCATGGAAGCATGAGAAGTTCACGCTTGTTCCGCCTCCGGCCGCCGAGTTGGCTGGGACCATGGCAAAAGTTGAGGATCTGTCCGTACAGCAGCCCGCGCCGAGGGGGGCCGGGAGCCGCGGGTGGCCCGCGGTGGTGGCGGTGGCGGCCGGAACGTTCACCGTGGTCACGTCGGAGATGCTGCCGGTGGGACTGCTCACGCCGATCGGCGGGGCCCTGGAGGTCAGCGAGGGGACGGCGGGGCTGACCCTCACCGTCACCGGGCTGGTCGGCGCCTTCTCCGCGCCGCTGGTCACCTCGGCGGTGGGGCGGCTCGACCGCCGCGTGGTGCTCTGTTCCCTGATGCTGCTCCTGGCGCTGGCCAATGTGCTGGCCGCGTGGTCGCCGAACTTCGCGGTGATGATGGTCGCCCGGGTGCTGATCGGCGTCGGCATGGGCGGGGTGTGGTCGCTCGCGGGCGGGCTCGGCGTCCGGCTGGTCCCGGCCCGGTCCGTCGGACCGGCGACCTCCATGATCTTCAGCGGAATCGCCATCGCCTCGGTGCTGGGCGTCCCGGCCGGTGTGTACATCGGTGAACTGGCCGGCTGGCGCGAGGCGTTCCTCGCCATCGCCGGACTGGCGCTGGTGGTGACGGTCGCCATGGCCGTACTGCTGCCCCCGCTGCCCGCCGAGCGGGCGGTCGCCCTGGGCGGTGTGCTGCGGCTGTTCGGCGATCCCCGGGTGGCCTCCGGACTCGCCGTGGTGGCCCTGCTGGTGACCGGCCACTTCGCCGCCTACACCTACGTCAGGCCGGTCCTGGAGGACGTGTCCGGCGTCCGGGACTCGACGATCGGCACCCTGCTGCTCGTCTACGGCATCGCGGGCATCGCGGGCAACTTCCTGGTCGGCGCCCGGGTCGGGCGGTCGGTGCGGGGCGTCCTCGTGGTGATCAGCGCTGCGCTGGCGGCCTCGGTGCTGCTGGTCCCGCTGCTGGGGCTCTCCGTGGCCGGTGCCGCGATCCTGCTGGTGGTGTGGGGACTGGCCTACGGCGGGGTGTCGGTGAGCACCCAGACCTGGCTGGCGCTGGCCGCTCCACAGGCGCGGGAGGGCGTGACCTCCCTGTTCGTGGGCGTCTTCAACGGGGCCATCGCCCTGGGCGCCTTCGCGGGCGGCCGGGCCGCGGACGGTCCGGGCATCGAGGCGGTGCTCTGGCTGGGCGGCGCGCTGGCCCTCGGCGCGCTCCTGGTCAGCGCCCTCGGGCGGGCCCCCTCCCCGGTCGCCGCGGTGGCGCCGCAGGAGTGAGAGAGCGGCCGGACGGCTCCCCATGGGCCGTCCGGCTCGGTCCGGTGGTCCCTCGTCCCCCGTCGGCCACCGGACCGTACTCCTCCGCGCCCGCTCCCCGCCCTCCGGTCACGGCGCCGCCGCGATCGCGACGCCCGAGGGGTATGCCGAAGTATGGACGGAATATTTCCTTCCATACCTATTCGCTATCAACTCTTGCGTTCTGCGGCTCTTGTTGTGATGGGATGGACGTCGTTCGGTCCAGGGAGACGAGACGCGATCACGGGGATCGGGGGAAGGACGTCCGCGCGCCGCCGCGATCCGGCCGCGCGGACGTGTGCAGGCCGGGTGACACCCACCGGGCCGGCCCCCGGCGGAGCTCCGACCGTGTCTCGAACGACGGGAGGGGCACAGGAGTGGAAAAGACCGGAACATTACCACCGGCAGAAAGAGCGACGTCCCCGGCGGCCCTTCTCGGGGAACTGGCGCGGCGGCACGGGCCGACCCTCGACCGGGCCCGCGAGACCCTCCGCACCCGGGAGCACTGGTCGCCCTACCCGGAGGACCCCGCCGCCTACGGCCCCGCCGCGGCGGCGTCCGCCCGGGACGCCCTCGCGGCCCTGCGCGGCCGGACCCTCGACCTGGGCCAGCCGGGCCGGGACGGCCTCGTCGGCCCCTCCCCCGCCGAGGGCGGCGAGCGCTCGCCCTACGGGCCCGAACTGGGCATCGCCTACCCGCACCACGACCCCGACGTCCTCGTCGCCGCCATGCGGCGGGCCATGCCCCGGTGGCGCGAGGCGGGCGTCACGGCGCGGGCCGCCGTCTGCGCGGAGATCCTGGCCCGGCTCAACGCCGCCTCGCACGAACTGGCCCTGGCCGCCGAGCACACCAGCGGCCACAACCCGGTGATGGCCTTCCACGCCGGGGCCGTCCACGCCCAGGACCGGGGGCTGGAGGCAGTCGCCCAGGCCGTGGCGGAGCAGACCCGGCTGCCCGGCTCCGTCGTGTGGAGCAAGCCGATGCCGGACGGCGAACCGTTCGTCCTGGACAAAACGTTCACCCTCCGGCCCCGCGGGGTCTCGCTGCTCGTCTGCAACAGCGTCTTCCCCACGTGGAACGGCTACCCGGGCCTCTTCGCCTCGCTCGCCACCGGCAACCCCGTCCTCGTCAAGCCCCATCCGAGCGCCGTGCTGCCGCTCGCGCTGACCGTGCGCACCGCCCGCCAGGTGCTGGCGGAGACCGGATTCGACCCCGATCTGGTGTGCCTGACCCCCGAACGGCCCGGCGAGGGGCTCGCCCGGCGGCTCGCCGTCCACCCCGACGTGCGGATCGTGGACTACTCGGGCACCACCGGCTTCGGCGACTGGCTGCGCCGCAACGCCTCCGGGGCCCGGGTCTTCACCAGCACGTCGGCCGTCAACAGCCTGCTCATCGAGTCCACCGACGCCTACCGGGGCATGCTGGCCAACCTGGCCTTCGGCCTCGCCCTCTACAGCGGCCAGCTCTGCACCAGCCCGCAGAACCTGCTGGTCCCCCGGGACGGCATCGCCACCGACGAGGGGCACAAGTCCTTCGACGAGGTGCTGACCGACCTCGGCGGTGCGCTGGAGGAACTGCTCGCGGACCCCGCGTCCGCCGTCTCCGTCCTCGGCGCCCTGCTCTCGCCCGAGGTGTTGGCCCGGGTGGACACGGCCGCGTCCGGTGCCCTCGGCCGGGTGGCCGTCGCCCCCCGACGGATCGTCCACCCCGGCCATCCGGACGCCGTCGTCCGAACCCCGGCCGTGATCGCCCTCGACGCGGCGCGCCCCGGCGACCTGGCCACCCTGTCCGCCGAGTGGCTGGGCCCGGTGCACTTCGCGGTCGCCGTCGACTCCGCCCGGGCGGGTGTCGAGCTGCTGGCCCGCACCGCACGGGAGCGCGGCTCGCTGTCGGCCGGCGCCTGGACCGTCTCCCCGGCGACGCGCGCGGCGCTGGAGGACGCCTGTGCCGAGGCCGGCGTCATGCTCTCCCTCAACCTGATGGGCCACTGGTACATCACCCAGTCCGCCGTCTACTCGGACCTGCACGGCACGGGACTGAACCCGGCGGCCGACGCGGTCTACTGCGACGCCGCCTTCGTCGGCGGCCGCTTCCACACGGTGGGCGTCCGCCGCCACCGCTCCCCGGACTGAGCGCCCCGCGCCACCGGCCCCCGCCGGAACGCCCCGCGACGGCGCCGCGCCACGGCCCTCCCCACCGGTCGTCCCCGGGGGACCGACGCCCGCGCCCGGTGCCCCGACGGCCGCCCCCACCCGGCCGTGTCACCCCCCTCCCCCTTCGCCTCCGCTGCTCACCGCGCGTCCCCCTTCCGCGATCCTCCTGACCCTCAGGGAGTGCCCCCCATGCTCTCGACCCCCACCCTCGATCTCCCGCTGCGCGGCCGCGCGCGCGAACTGGCCAGGATCGCCGCCGTCCTGGAGGCGACCCTCCGGGGCGGCACCGCCCTGATCCTCGTCGAGGCGCCCCCGGGCCACGGCAAGACACGGCTGCTGCGCGCCGCCATGGCCCTGGGCGAACAGCTCGGCTACGCCCTGGCCGGACCGGGCGGCCTCCCCTGCCCACCCCCGCGCCGCTCCGCGGGCCCCCAGGCGCCCGGGCCCCTCCCCGGACCCGGCGGGGCGGCCCCGGCCGGCCGCACCGGCCACCCCGGCGGGGACCCCGTCCTGGTCGTCCTGGACGGGCTCCAGGGCCCCGACCCGGCCGCCGGGCCCGGAGCGGGAATCCTCCCCCGGCACGGGCTGCCGCACGACCGGGTCGTCTGGCTGGCGGCACGCCGCACCGACACCGGCCACGATCCGCGCGGCGTCCTGCTCTCCGACCCCCGCCGCCGCCACGAACACCTCGTCCTGGGCCCGCTCGGCGACGACGCCGCCCTGCGGCTGGCGGCGGACCTGCTGGGCGCGCCGCCCGGCCCCTCGGTGGCCCGGCTGGTGGAGCAGACCGGCGGCCACCCCTGGCTGCTCACCGAACTGCTCGCCGGGATGCGGGAGGAGGGCACCCTCCGCGTCGAGGGCGGCCGGGCCCGGCTGACCGGGACGCGGCTGCCGGACCGGGTGCGCACCCGGCTGCACACCACCCTCGCGCAGTACTCCCGGGAGTGCAGGCAGTTCCTGAACGTGGCCGCCGTGCTCGGCACCGAGGTGGAGTACACCGAGCTGTCGGCCATGCTGGGCCGCCCGCTGTCGGCGCTGCTGCCGGTCATGGAGGAGGCGTGCGCCACCGGAGTCGTCCGGCACGCGGCCGACCGGCTCGCCTTCCACAGCGGGTTCATGCGCCAGGCGGTCCGGGACGCGGTGCCCGACGCGCTCAAGCGGGTGCTGCACCAGGAGGCCGCCCTGCTGCGCGCGTCGGCCGGTGCCCGACCCGGCGCCCCGTTCCGGGCGGGGGTCCGGATCCCGGACGGCGGAGCCGCGCCGCCGCCCGCGACGGCGGTCCGGCGCCTTTCCGGGGCGGGTGCGGGACCCGGTCCCGGCCCTGGTCCCGCCCCTGGCCCCGGCCCCTGGGACGGCTGCCCGCCCGGCGGCCACTGGCCGTTCTCCGCGGCCGGGCGTGCCGCGAGAGGGGGCGGGCCGGACCGACCCCCGGTCCCGCCCGGCACGGTCGCCCCGGAGGGGTTCCGGGAGGCGGGGGCCGAGCCGCCGCGGTACGGCGCCCCGGGCCCCCGGCTCAACCGGCGGCAGCGGGAGCTGGTCCTCCTGGTCTCCGAGGGGCTGACCAACCGCCAGGCGGCCACCCGCCTCGGGCTCTCCCCCCACACCGTCAACTACCACCTGCGCAGGCTGTTCAAGAGCTACGGGGTGAACTCCCGCATCGACCTGCTGCGGGCGGTCGCCGAACACCACCGGGCCCCGGCCGGTGCCCCCGCCGCGCCCGGAGCGGGCCCGGACGACTCCCCGCTCGCCCCCACCCTGCTGGCACCGCTGGCCCCCCGCCCGGCCGCCGCTCCGGCGACGGCCGCGCCGGTGTCCCCGTCGGCCCTGTCCGGCGCCGGTTCCTCCGCCCCGCGCGGCTGACGCCCCCGTCCCGGCCTCCCCCTCCCTCCCCCTGGAGACAGCAGATGACCACCGTGACGCTCCCCATCTCCCGGCCCGCCCGCCTGCCCGCCCCCGCCGCGCGGACGGCCTGGCTGCGCGACGCCCTCGCGGCCGAACCCGACGACGGCAGGTCCCCCGCGCTGAAGGAGGACGTCAGCTGCGACGTGTGCGTGGTCGGCGGCGGCTACACCGGTCTCTGGACCGCCCTGGAGATCCTGGAACGGGCCCCGGGCACCGACGTCGTCCTCGTCGACGCCGATGTCTGCGGCGGCGGCGCCAGCGGCGCCAACGCGGGCTACCTGATGCCCATGTGGGCCCGGTTCACCAGCCTCGTCGCCATCAGCGACCACGCCGAGGCCCGCCGGATCGGCGAGGCGTCCGAGCGGGCCGTGGACGAGATCCTGGACTTCGTCGAGGCCCACGGCATCGACGCGGAGCACCGGCGCGGGCCGTGGATGTGGGCCGCCTCGTCCGAGGCCCAGCGCGGCGCCTGGAACGCCACCCTGGAGAGCCTGTCCCGGGCCGGGGTGGAGCCCCTGCGCGAGCTGACCGCCGACCAGGCCCGGCGGGCGGTGGGCACCCCCTCCCACCACGGCGCCGTGGTCGACCCGCACTGCGCCACGCTCCAGCCGGCCAAGCTGGTGCGCGGACTGCGGCGCGTGGCGCTGGACCGGGGCGTCCGCGTCCACGAGCACACGCCGCTCACCGCGCTCCGGCGGGAGAACGGCGCCACGGTCGCCGTGACCCCGGACGCCGATGTCCGGGCCGACCGGGTGGTGCTGGCCATCAACGCCTGGGCGGGGCGGCTCGGGGAGCTGGCGGACCTGATGGTGACGGTGGCCAGCGACACCGTCCTCACCGTGCCGGTGCCGGACCGCCTCGACGCGATCGGCTGGCGCGACGCCACCTCGGTGTGCGACGCCCGCAAGCGCCTGAACTACTACCGCACCACGGCCGACGGCCGCCTGCTCATCGGCAAGGGCGGGGTGGGGCTCGCCCGCGGCAACACGGGCGTCGACACCATGTGGGGCCGCGCCCTGCGCCCCGCCGAGGTGCGGCGCCAGTTCCTCCGGCTCTTCCCCGACCTGCGCGACGTGCCGGTCGACATGATGTGGACGGCGCCGGTCGAGTACGCGGTCACCTCCGTGCCGTTCGCCGGCTGGCTGCGCTCGGTGCCGGGCGTCTGCTACGCCACCGGGTACTCCGGTGACGGGGTCGGCCCATCCAAGCTGATGGCCAAGGTGCTGGCGTCTCTGGTGCTGGGCACCGACGACGAGTGGTCCGGGTCGGCCCTGGCCCGCCCCCCGGGCGGGTCGATACCCGGCGAGCCCCTGCGGTACGCCGGGTCCCGGGTGGCCCTGGCGGCGCAGCGCGCGCTGGAGGGGCGGGAGGACCGGGGCGCGTTCGTGCCGGGGCCGGTCAGACGGCTGGCGTCGGTCGACCCGTCCGCCTTCCGGCGCGACGGCCGCCGGGGGCGGGAGCGGCCGTCGCGCGGGGACGCCGCGCCGCGCCCCTGAGCCCCGGCCGCGCGCGACGGGACGGGACCCGGGCGGCACCGGGCGTGCGCGGTGCGGGCCGGTCGGTGGGGGGTGAGCCGGTCGGCGCCCACGGGCCGGCCCGTGGGCGCGGACGGGGCGGCGGGGAGGCGGTCCCGACCGTCCCGCGCCGCGGCCCCGGCGGATGCCGGACGGGCGGTGGGCCGAGCGGTGGGACGAGCCGTTCGCCGCGCCGGGGACCGGGCGGTCGTGGCGCCCGCCGTCGCCGACAGCGGGCGCGCCCTGAAACCCGCGCCCCGGAACCCGACGGCCGGCCGCCCCGCGTCGCCGGAGCGCCCGGACGGGAGCGGGCCCGGCCGTCACGGACCGCCGGGCCCGGGGAACTGCGCCGCCACGAGTCCCCGGCCCGCTGCGGTGCGGAAGTAGAGGACGGAGCGGCCCGAGCGCCGGCGCTGGAGCAGACCGGCCTCGCGCAGGATCCGCAGATGCCGGCCCACCGAGCCCAGGGGCAGCCCGGTGAGGGCCACCAGCTGCGTGGTCGTCTTCGGGGTGTCGAGCAGGGTGAGGAGTCCGGCGCGGGCGGTGCCGAGAAGGGCGGCCAGGGCCCTGGGCGCGGGGCGGAGGCCGTCGTCGGCCAGGACCCCCGAGCACGGGTAGACGACCGCGTACCGCAGGGCGGAGGGCAGAGGTCGCCGACCGGCGGGCGGGACGTCCCAGCAGAGCCAGCTCTGGTCCGGGGTGACCGGCACGAACATCAGCCGCCCCCGGGCGAGTTCCAGCGGTGGGCCGTCGCACGCGGTGGTCCGCAGCCGGTCGTCCCCGAGCCAGCGCATCCCCGGACGCATCTCGTTCAGGGCGGTGGCCCAGCCGTGCAGCCCCAGCCGGGCGGTGCGGGCGACGATGTCCGCCTCGATGATCCGGAGGCGGCGCGGCCAGGAGGGCTCGACGGTCTCGGTCCACGCCCACTCCAGCACGTCCGCGGCCCGCCGGGCCAGGTCGTCGCGGCGCAGGAGACCCGGCAGCGGGCGGGAGAGCGTCTCCTCCAGGTCGGCGCGGGCCGCCGCGGGCGGGGTGCCGCGGACCCGCTCCAGTTCCTCGGCGAACGGGCGGGCACCGTCGCCCGGCGGCGTGGGGGTGAGGAAGGTCGCGTTCCACCGGGGTCCCAGCGCGGCCCCGACCAGGGCGGCCGTGACCGGGTCACCGGCCAGGCGGTCCCGGTAGCCGGGGAGGTGGGAGGTCAGCCACCGGTGCTCACCGACGTGGGCGGCGCGGCCCCGGTGCAGGGTCTTCAGGGCGGCCAGGGCCTCCGCCAGCGGTGAAACGACGAAACGGCTTCCGGCGAGGGTGTCCGTGTCGACCCGCCACCAGCTCATGTGGTTTCGCCTCCCCGCGAAAGTCTCACGCCCGGTGTCCCCCGTCGGAGAGGCTCACCGCCATGCGTTCGTATCGCGAACTCTTCCGTACCGGCGAGTTCACCCCCCTCTTCCTCGCCTCGGCCGGGCACACCACCGCCCAGACCGTCGGCGGACTGGCCCTGGGCGTCCTGGTGTACGAGCGGACGGGCTCGCCGCTGCTGTCCTCCCTCGCCATGTTCGGTACGGCGTTCGCCCAGGTGGTGGGGGCGGTCACGGTGCTGTCCGGTGCGGACCGGCTGCCGCCGCGCGCCGCCCTGACGGTCCTCGGCCTGCTCTTCGGCGCGGGGACGGCCGTCCAGGCCGTACCCGGGCTGCCGGTCTGGGCCGTGTTCGCCGTCCTGCTGGGGCTCGGCGTCATCGGGTCGGTCGGCGGCGGGGTGCGCTACGGGCTGCTCCACGAGATCCTGGACCGGGACGGCTATCTGCTGGGGCGGTCCGTGCTCAACATGTCGGCCGGGGTCGTCCAGATCTGCGGCTTCGCGCTCGGCGGGGCACTGGTGACGACGGTCTCGGCACGCGGCACGCTGCTGCTGGCCGCCGTCCTGTACGCGCTGACCGCCCTGGTCGCCCGGTGCGGGCTCGGCCGCCGGCCGCCCCGGGGCACCGGGAGGGCGACGATCGCCGCCACCCGGCGCGCCAACGCGCGGCTCTGGTCCTCGGTGCCCCGCCGGTACGTCTACCTCGCGCTGTGGGTGCCGAACGGTCTGATCGTCGGGGTGGAGTCGCTCTACGTCCCCTACTCACCGGACGACGCGGGCCTCCTCCTCGCCTTCGGAGCCCTGGGGATGCTGGTCGGGGACGTCGTCGCGGGCCGCTTCCTGCCGCCTCGGTGGCGGGAGCGGCTGACCGTCCCGCTGTGCGTCCTGCTCGCCGCCCCGTACCCGTTCTTCGCGCTGGGCCCGGGACTGCCGGCCGCCCTGGTACTGGTCACCGTGGCCGCCCTCGGGTACGCGGCGGGGCTGCTGTTGCAGGAGCGCCTGATCGCGCTGACACCCGACGCGCTGAGCGGGCAGGCGCTGGGGCTGCACGGCTCCGGGATGCTCACCATGCAGGGGGTCGGTGCGGCGGTGTCCGGATCGGTGGCGGAACTGACGTCACCGGCCACCGCGATGGCGACGACGGCGGCGGCCTCACTGGTCGCGACCCTGATGCTGGCCCCCGGGCTCCGCGGGAGCGGGGCGGCCGGGCTACCAGTTCGAGTAGCACGACCGGGCACACCCCCGTGAACCCGGTGAAACCGCCCGTCCGAGGGTCCCGCGCCCCCGTTAGCGTGGGCGGATGACGATCTCTCAGTACGGTTCGTCGGCCCCCCTGGTCCTGGGTTCGGGCCCCGCCCTGGTCCTGGCGCACGGCGCGGGCAGCGACGTGCGGGACAGCTACGGGCCCGTCCTGGACGCGCTGGCCGAGCGGCACACGGTGATCGGCCCCGACTACCCCGGCTCGGGCTCCGCCCCGCTCACCGACGCCCCCCTGACCCTGGACGCGCTGGCCGACCACGTGGTGGCGGCCGGGCTGCGGTCGGGGGCGGAGACCTTCGCGGTGTCGGGCTTCTCGATGGGCACGGCCGTCGCCGTACGGGCGGCGGTGCGGCATCCCGGCCGGGTGACCGCGCTGGTGCTGTCCTCCGGATTCGCCCGGCCCAACGCCCGGCTGCGCCTGGTCGTCGACGTCTGGCGGGCCCTCGGCCGGTCGGGCGACGGGCGTTCCCTGGCGGCCTACCTGTCCCTGGTGGTGGGCGGCGCGAGCTGGCTGGACGAGCGCACCCCGGGGGAACTGGAGGAGCAGCTCGTCCAGTTCGCCGCCGGACTCCCCCCGGGCACGGACCGGCAGCTCGCCCTCCTGGAGACCGTCGACGTGACGGGGGACCTGGGCTCGGTCCGGGTGCCCACCCTGGTGGTCTCCCCGCGGGAGGACGTGCTCGCCACCCCCTTCCACTCCCGTGAGCTGGCGGACGGCATCCCCGGCGCCGAACTGGCCACCCTGGACTGCGGGCACGCGATCGCCGCCGAGCGGCCGGCCGACTGGGCCCGCCTCGTCACGGACTTCCTGGCCGGCGTCGGCCGCGCCGGGGACCGCCCCTCCTGACGCCTTCGCCTTGAGTGCCGTGGAGCCTCCCGGGGCACCGGATGCGCCGGTGCCCCGGGAGGCTCCCCCCCCGTCGCCGTGCCGGAGGCCGCCGGGCCCGTCGGCCGCCCAAGCCGGAAAGCCCGTCAGCCCGTCAGCGGGCGCAGGTACCGGTCCAGGAGGCGGTCCGGCAGCACCCGGGCCAGCACCGCCAGCCTGCGCACATCGGCGCCCACCCGGTAGCGGGTCCGGGGACGGACCTCGGTGAGGGCGCGGGCGACGGCGCGGGCCAGGTCCCCGGGGGCGGTGCGGCTCTCCCTCGCGCCCTGCTCGTTGCCCGCGAGGAAGCCGGTGAAGCGCTCGCGGTAGAGGGCGGCCACGTCGTCGCCCGCGTGCCGCAGCGCCTCCTGGGCGACCTCGTTCAGCTTGCCCCAGATCGGGGTGTCGATCGCGCCCGGCTGCACCACGCTCACCGAGACCCCGAAGCCGCTCAGCTCGCGCCGCAGGACGTCGCTCAGCGCCTCCTTGGCGTACTGGGCGGCGGCGTACGCCCCGAGATAGGGGAGCGCCACCGTGCCCAGACCCGAGGTGATGTTGACGATCCGGCCCCGGGAGCGCCGGAGCTGCGGCAGGAACTCCTGGACGACGGAGAGCTGCCCCACCACGTTGGTCTCCAGCTGCCAGCGCAGCCGGTCCGCCGGTACGCACTCCAGCGGCGCAGAGACGCACACCCCCGCGTTGTTGACCAGGCCCCACAGGGCGCCGCCCGTGTCCGGCGCCCCGTCGGGGCCGGTCCGCCCGGCGATGTGCCGGGCGGCCGAGCGGACGGACTGCGCGTCGGTGACGTCGATCCGCACCGCCTCGACCCGGCCGTGGACCGAGGCCGCCGCCAGCGCGTCGCCGTCGGCCTCCTTGCGCACCCCGGCGAAGACCCGGAAGCCCAGCTGCTCCAGGTGGAGCGCGGTGGCGCGGCCGAGCCCGCTGGAGGCCCCGGTGACCAGGACGGCCCGGCCGTGCGGCGCCACCGGGGCGGTCCGGGGCGCGGAGCGCGGCCGGGCGCCCCGCCGGGGGCTGTCGGCGACGGTCACCGGCCTCCCTCCGTCGCCGCGCCGGTGAGCGCGGGGGGTTCGGGGGTGAAGGTGAGGGACTGCTCCAGGATGCCGGTCAGCTTCCGGTCCGGCATGAAGCGGAAGTACGCGTCGCGCAGCGGCCGGCGCAGGTTCTCCGACTGCTCGAAGTCGCTGACCGACCGGGAGGAGGCCACCATGGCCCGGGTGCGGTCCCGGCGTTCGTCCTCGTAGGCCCGCAGCGCCTCGGGGACGTCCGTGGCGCCGCGCAGCCGCCGGGCGAGGACGGCGGCGTCCTCGATCGCCATGCCCGAGCCCTGGCCGAGGCTGGTGAGCATCGGGTGCGCGGCGTCCCCGAGCAGGGTGACCGGGCCGCTCCCCCAGCGCCGCAGGAAGGCGCGGTCGCGGGAGGGCACGGAGAGGATGTCCTCCTCCGGGGTGACGGCGATGGCCCGCTCGACCTCCTCGGCCCAGCCGGAGAAGGCCCGCGCCACCTCCGCCTTGCCGCCCCGCCAGTCGTGGGAGCGGGCGGCGGGCATGTTCTTCGTGCCCCACCAGTAGAGGAGCCCGCCGCCCATGTCGACCAGGCCGAACCGCTGCCCGCTGCCCCAGTAGTGGGTGACCGAGCCCGGGGTGAAGCGCTCGTGGCGGAACGGGGTGAGGGCCAGCCAGACGATGTAGCCGCTGTCCCGGGACTCCTCCGGCCCGACCAGTTGCCTGCGGATCGCGGACTGGAACCCGTCGGCACCGATCAGCACGTCGCCGCGGGCCTCCCGGCCGTCGGTGAACCGGACGGTGACCTCGCCGGACCGGGGGTCGGTGGTGAAGTCCCGGGCGGTGGAGTCCAGGTGCAGGGGGATGCCGTCGGTGGCCTCCAGCAGCGCTCCCTGGAGCGCGGAGCGGGTGATCAGGACACTGGGCACCCCCAGCCGCCGGATGATCGCGGGGAAGGGGAACTCCCTGATCAGCCGGCCGCGCGCGGTGCGCACGTGGTAGGACTCCAGGATCTGTCCGCGCCGTTCCAGTCCGAGGTCGAGACCGATGGAGCGCAGTGCCCCGACGGCGTTGCTCATGACCGAGAGCCCGGACCCCGCCGCCCTGAGTTCCGCGGCCCGTTCGTGGATCTCCACGTCCCAGCCGGCGTCCCGCAGCGCCGCCGCCGCGGTGAGTCCGCCGATGCCGGCTCCGATGACCAAGGCCCTGCGCCTGCCCATGTCCCTGCCTCCGTTTCGCGCTGTCATCTCATTCCCCGATCAGTTCGGTGACGACCCGGACCACGTGCGCGATGTGCGGCTCCTCCATGATCGTCAGGTGGTCGCCGGGCACGTCGATCACGGTCAGTTCGCCGCTGGTGCGTTCGCGCCAGCCGTTGGTGGGATCGCGGTGCATGGACTGGATCGCGGTGTGCATGGTGTCCAGCACCTCGGGCAGCGGCTCGGTGGCGTGGATCAGGACGAGGTCCTGGTCCACCACGTCGGGCCGGTAGGCGAACGCGGCCCGCCAGTTGGCCTCGTACACCTGGAACAGCCGGTGGACGACGGCGCCGGTGGCCCCGGCGGGAAGCACCCCCTCGTCGACGGCCAGCTGGGCGATGAACGCGAACTTCTCGTCCAGCGTGACCAGTTCCGGCGGGATGACCTCCTCGGGGGAGTCGCCGCCGCGCCGCAGCCAGAGCAGTTCCCAGAAGAACCAGTGCAGCAGCGCGTCGTCGCCGGTGCGCAGCCTGCGGCCCGGGTTGAGGGCGGTGGTGTCCAGCAGCACCAGCCGGCGCACCTCCTGGCCCTGGGCGCGCAGTTGGCGGGCCATCTCGAAGGCGACGAAGCCGCCGAAGGACCAGCCGCCGATCAGGTAGGGCCCCTCGGGCTGCGCCTCGCGGACGCGTGCCACGTAGCTCGCCGCGATCTCCCGGACGCTGCGCAGGGGTTCGGTGCCCGCGTCGACGCCCGCCGCCTGGAGGGCGTAGAAGGGGCGGTCGGGCGGCAGATGGGTGGCGAACCGGACGTAGCACAGGACGTTGCCGCCCATGGGGTGGACGAAGAACAGCGGGCGGGCGTCGCCCCCGGTCCGGATCGGGACGAGGGGGTCGAAGCCGGCCGTGCCGCCCCCGGCCCGCACTCGGGCGGCCAGTTCGGCGACGGTGGGCGCGGCGACGAACTCGGAGAGGGGCACGGCCGTTCCGTACCGCTGCTCGATCAGGACGACCAGCCGCATCGCGGTCAGGGAGGTGGCGCCCAGGGCGAAGAGGTCGTCGTGGACGCCGAGCCGGGGCACGCCCAGCAGTTCGCGCAGGATCTCGACGAGGGCCGTCTCGTGGGCGTCGCGGGGTTCGGTGGTGTCCGAGGAGCCGGTGGCGGTGGTGAGCGGGATCTCGCGCAGGGTGCGGTCGTCGCGCTTGCCGCTGGGGGTGAGCGGCAGGGCGTCCAGCCACTGGAAGTGGGAGGGCACCAGGTGGTCCGGGAGCGCGGAACGCAACTGCTTGACCAGCTGGGGCAGATCGGTGCGGTCGGGGTCGCCGACCAGGAAGGCAGCGAGGAACGAGTCGTTGCCCTCCCGGCGCCGGGCGATCACGGCGGTCTCGGCCAGGCCCGGGTGGTGGGCGGCGAACCGGGTGATGGCCAGCTCCACCTCGGCCGGTTCCACCCGGTATCCGCGCACCTTCACCTGGGAGTCGGACCGTCCGGTGCACACCACGGAGCCGTCCGGCAGGAGGTGGCCGAGGTCGCCGGTGCGGTAGAGCCGGTCGTCCGGGGCTCCGCCGGGCCGCGGCACGAACCGTTCGCCGGTGAGGTCCGGGCGGCCCGCGTAGCCGAGGGCGAGGCAGACCCCGCCGAGGTGGATCTCGCCGGTGACACCGGGCGGCACGGGCCGCATCCGCGCGTCCAGGACGAGCACCTCGGCGCCGTCGACCGGGGTGCCGATGGGCGGCAGGGGCGGGAAGGCCGCCGGGTCCCCGGTCATCGTGTGCCGGGTGACCACGTGGGACTCGGTGGGGCCGTACTGGTTCTCCAGGATCACCCCGGGCAGCTCGGCGCAGAGCGCGCGGATCTCGTCGGTGACGCGCAGCTGCTCGCCGGAGGAGATGATCGCCCGGAGCGAACCGGGGACCACGCCGAGCGCCTGTGCCGCCTCGGCGAGCTGCTGGAGGGCGACGTAGGGCAGATGGAGCCGTTCGACCCGTTCCCGGTCGAGCAGCCGCAGCAGGGTGCGCGGGTCGCGGCGCTCGTCCTCGGAGAGGAGCAGGAGGGTGCCGCCGCCGCAGAGGGTGGAGAAGATCTCCTGGAAGGAGACGTCGAAGCTCATGGGCGCGTACTGGGCGGTGATGCCGCCGGTGACACCGCTGGCCTGGCCGTTCTGCCAGGCGACGAGGTTGGCCAGGGAGCGGTGCGGCATCTCGACGCCCTTGGGGGCGCCGGTGGAGCCGGAGGTGAAGAGGAGGTAGGCCGCGGACGCGGGGTCGAGGGCGTCGGGCGGGGCGCCCTCGGCGGTGTCCCCGGGCGCCGGGGCGAGAAGGGCGGTGGCCCGGACGACGGGCGTCGCCCCGTCGCCGCCGGGCAGGTGGGCGGGGTCGGTGCCGGTGGTGCTGTGGGTGACCACGGCCGCCGGGGCGGCCTGCTCCAGCATGGCGGCGATCCGCTCGGGCGGGTAGGCGGTGTCCAGGGGCACCGTGGTGGCGCCCGCCTTGAGGATGCCGAGGAGGACGGCGACGACCTCGGGCGAGCGTTCCATGGCGGTGGCGACGCGGGTGCCGGGTCCGGCGCCCAGTCCGGTCAGCCGCCGGGCGGCACGGTCGGCGGCGGCGTCCAGTTCGGCGTAGGTCCAGCGCCGGTCGCCGTGGACCAGCGCGGGGGCGCCGGGGGCGAGGGCGGCCCGCTCCTCGAAGGCGCGCACCACGTCGGGGGCGGGCCGGGCGGCGGGGACGGGGCCGAGGGGCTCGGCCAGGAAGCCGAAGTCGACCGGCTCGTCACCGTGGTGGACGACGCGCTCCAGGATGCCGGTGAGGGCCCGCCCGTGCAGCGTGGCCTGGTCCTCGGTGAACCGCTGCCCCTGGTAGTCGACGCGCAGCCAGATCCCGCCGCCGCCGGGTTCGGTGACCGCGTTGACCAGCAGCGCGAAATTGGTCTCCTCCCAGGTGCGGAAGTCCAGGGACTCGACGCCGGGCAGCGCGAAGACCTCGGCGAGCTGGTGGAAGTGGAGGTAGTTGAAGGCGGTGTCCAGGACGTTGTGGCCGGCGTCCTCCTGGATGGCGCTGAGCGGGTAGCGGCGGTACGGGTGGCTGTGCTGCTCCTGGCGGAACGCGTCCCGCACGGCGTCGAGCCAGCTCGCCGGAGTGCCGGTGAACCGGACGGGCAGGGTGTTGAGGAAGAGCCCGGTGGCGCGCTCGGCCCCCTCCCGCTCCGGTCTGCCGTGCGTGACCAGCCCGGTGACCAGGTCGTCCTGGCCGGAGAACATCCTCAGGGTGAGCAGATGGGCGGCGAAGAGCACGGACTTCACCGGCAGGGTGTGGGCGCGGGAGAAGGCGCGTACGGCCTCGGTGAGGTCGTCGGGCAGGTCCAGCCGCCGGGTGATCTGCCCGCCGCCGCCGGGCGCCTCGTGCGGCCGGAAGGCGGGCAGCGGCAGCGGGGGCGCCCCGGCGAGGTAGCCGGCCCAGTGGTCGCGGGCCTCCGCGGAGCGCAGCGTCCGCCGTTCGGCCAGCGCGTGGTGGGCGGCGATCCGTTCCGGGGCGGCGGGGACGGCGCCGATGGGTCCGCCCAGCAGGTGGACGTAGTCCTGGAGGAGTTCCCGGATCAGCGTGGCGACGCTGCCGCCGTCCAGGATGGCGTGGTGGAAGCTGAGCACCAGCTCCACGCTGCGGGGCAGGACGTGGACGCGCAGATGGTGCAGCGGGGGCCGGTCGAAGACGTATCCGTGGTGGCGGCGCTCCTCGACGTGGGCCGCGATGTCCCGCTCCGCCTCCTCGGCCGGGACGTCCCGCAGGTCGGCGATGTCCAGCGCGTCGTCGATCGCGGCGTCCACGATCTGGAGCGGCTCGGCCCGGCCGCCGACGTCGAAGGAGGAGCGCAGCACGGGGTGCCGGGCGACGAGCAGCCGGTGGGCGGCGGTGAACGCGCCGGGGTCCCAGGTGTCGAGGGCGAGGCTGTAGCGGAAGACGTCGCGGTACATCCCCGACTCCGGCTCGACCCGGCTGTGGAAGAGCAGCCCGAGCTGGAGGCGGTTGGCCGGCCAGGCGTCCTCGTGGCCCTCGAGGCCGGCCCGGTCCACGCCGGAGACCAGGGCGAACGGCTCCAGCGCGGGCTCCTCGGGGGTGGGGCCGCCGGCGGTGGTGAGCGGCGCCAGGGCGGCGACGGTGGGGTTGCGCACGAGGTCGCTGAGGTCGAAGCGGTAGCCGCGCCGCTCGGCCAGGGCCCGGACCCGGAGCATGAGGACGGAGTCGCCGCCGAGCGCGAAGTAGTCGTCGTGCACCCCCACGCGTCCGGTCCCCAGGACCTCGGCCCAGGTCTCGGCGAGGGCGGCCTCGGTGGCGTTCCTGGGCTCGGTGCGGGCGTGCCGGGGGGCGGCCACGGGCTCGGGCAGGGCCCGCCGGTCGGCCTTGCCGTTGGGCGTGAGCGGCACGGCGTCGATGCGGACGAAGACCGCGGGGATCATGAACTCGGGCAGGGAGCGGGCGAGGCCGGCGCGCAGCGCCACCGGGTCGTGCTCCTCGTCCGCCGCGTAGTAGCCGATCAGCCGGGTGCCGAGGGCGGCGTCGTGGTGGTCGACCACCACGGCGTCGCGGACCCCGGGCAGGGACGCCAGGGCGTCGCGCACCTCGCCCGGCTCGACCCGGTTGCCCCGGACCTTGACCTGTCCGTCGATCCGGCCCAGGTACTCGATCTCGCCGTTCGCGAGGAGCCGGGCGAGGTCGCCGGTGCGGTACAGGCGCCCGCCGGGGGCGAAGGGGTCCCCGGTGAAGCGCTCGGCGGTCAGCTCGGGGCGCTCCAGGTAGCCCCGGGCCACCTGGACACCGCCGACGCACAGCTCCCCCGGCACTCCGACGGGCTGCGGCTCGCCGTACGGGTCGAGCACGCGCAGCGCGGTGTTGGCGACCGGGCGGCCGATCGGCACCCTGCGCACCGGACGGCGGGAGCCGGTGGGGCAGTCGTGGTAGGAGACGTCCACGGTGGCCTCGGTGGGGCCGTACAGGTTGGTCAGGGCGGGGCCGCCGCCGGGCAGGGTCCCCAGGACCCGGGCGAACTGCTCCACCCGGGCGGGCGGCAGCGCCTCCCCGCTGCAGAAGACCCGCCGCAGGCCCGAGGCCCGGGCGGCCAGGCCGGGCTCCGCCTCCAGCAGGTCCAGGAAGGGGCCGAGCATGGAGGGCACGAAGTGCACCACGGTGACCCGGCGTTCCTCGATGGTGCGCAGCAGCACCCGGGGGTCGCGCTCCCCGGCCGGCGGGAGCAGCGCCAGGCCCGCGCCGCGCACCGCCCACCAGAAGAGTTCCCAGACCGACACGTCGAAGGAGACCGGGGTCTTCTGGAGCAGCGTGTCGTCCGGGCCGAGCGGATACCGCTGCTGTGTCCACTCCAGGCGGTTGACGACGGAGTGGTGCTCGACCATGACGCCCTTGGGGCGCCCGGTGGAACCGGAGGTGTAGATCACGTACGCCAGGTCCCGGGGTCCGGCGGCCGGTTCCGGGCGGTCGGCGGGGCCCTGTTCCACGAGTGGGCCCGCGTCGAGCGCGGGCACCCCGGCGGGGAGGTCCGGCGGGGCCGCCCCGGGGCCGGTGAGCACGGCCCGCGCTCGGCTGTCCCGGAGCAGGAAGGCGACCCGCTCCGCCGGGTAGGAGGGGTCGACGGGCACGTAGGCGGCACCGGACTTGAGCACCCCGAGCAGCACGGGCACGGTCAGCGGTCCGCGCTCCAGCAGGACGGCGACCCGGTCGCCGGGGACGATCCCCTCGGCGCGCAGGGCGTGCGCGACGCGGTTGGCGCGGGCCTCCAGTCCGGCGAAGGTCAGCCCCGCGCCGTCGGCCGCGGTCACGGCCACCCGGTCGGGGGTGCGGTCGGCCTGTTCCTCGAAGAGGCCGTGCACGGTGGCGTCGGACCGGTGGGGGGCCTCGGGGCCCTGCTGCGCCGCGACGAGGGCCCGCCGTTCGGCCGGGGTCAGGACCGGCAGTTCGGCGGCGGGCCGGTCGGGCGCGTCCAGTCCGTTCCGCACCAGGGTCAGGAGCTGACCGGCGAACGCCTCGACGGGAAGATCGTCGTCGAAGACGTCCGCCGCGTAGTCCAGTTCGATCCGCAGGTCGGCGTCGTCGTCGACGGCCCGGATCATCACGGAGAGGGCGTCCTGCTCGTGGACCGGGGCCGTGAGCGCCGTCTCCCGTTCCACCCCCTCCGGCAGCTCGGGGCGCGGGGCGCGCAGATACGACACGACCACGTCGAACAACTGCCGGGAGCCCCTCGCCGGACGGTCGCGCAGGACGTCGCCCAGGGCCAGCCGCTGGTGGGTCCTGAGCGCCCCGGCCCGCTCCCGCACGAGGGCGGCCAGGTCGCGCAGGGTGGCGTCCGCGGGGACCGGGACGCGCAGCGGCAGGTTGTTGGCGAACTGCCCGGCCGTGGCCAGTTCGCCGTCGGTGGTCCGGTTGAGGAAGGGGACGCCGAGGACGGTCTCGTCCGAGCGGTGCACCCGGGCCAGATGGGTCGCGAAGGCGGCGGCGAGGTACGCGAAGGGCGTCGAGCCGCCGGCCCGGATACGGGCCACGAGGTCGCCGCCGAGGGTGAGGGTGTGGTGGCCGCGCCGTGCGACGGCCGGGCGGTCGGGGGAGCGCCGGAACAGGGCGGGGGCCACGCCGTCCAGGGCGGCCCGGTGGAACTCCCGCGCCGCCGCGCGCTCCGGGGAGGACCGGTAGGCCGTGTCGGCGGCGGCGAACTCCCGGTACGAGGGGGCGGGCGGGAGCGGTTCGCCCGCCGGGTCGCCCGAGGTCAGCAGGGCGTACGCGGCCCAGGTGTCCCGGCTGACCCCGTTGAGGGTCCAGGCGTCCACGACGAGGTGGTGGGCGGCGAGGTGGAGGTGCAGCACCCCGGCGCCCTGCCGGACCAGCGCCGCGCGGAACAGCGGGGCGCCGAGCAGCGGGAACGGCCGGACGAAGGCGGCCTCCCGCCAGCCCTCCCAGGCCCGCCCGGGCTCCGGCTCCCCGGACAGGTCGACCAGCTCCACCGTGCGGGGGTCGTCGAGGAGGGCGGGGGTGCCCTCGACCCACTGGTACGGGACGCCGTCCCGCTCCCCGAAACGGAGCCGGAAGGCCTCGTGCCGGGCGAGGGCCCGGGCCAGCGCGGTGCGCAGCGCGTCGGCGTCCACGGGCCCGGTGACGGTCTCACAGATCACGACGTTGAACTGGGGGCTGTCCGGGGTCTGGGATTCGGCGGCCCAGATGTCGTTCTGGTACGAGGTGAGCGGGAAATCGCGGCCTATAGCCACAAGGTTTCCTTTCTCTTCCCTGAGTGATCGAAGGATTCAGGGCAAGGTGGATTCCGAACAGCGGATACCGGAACACGAGGACGTGATCACCCTAGGTGCGCAAACCGCCGGGTGGCCACTGCGCACTCGGGTAGCGGGGCCTACTCACATAAGCGGTTGACCTGGGACACACTGTTGTGACCTGCGCGTTCGTGAGCGTCAATGGCGGATTCACCTCAGCCGGCCACGCTTTGCCGCATCGAAATCAGGGCGCCGCGGCGCACCTCACCGTGAGCATTCCGACAAGGGTGGAAAATGGTCCGGGAAATGACCTCACCCCTTCCGGTCCGCGCCTCGAACACGCATGCCCGACCGACCGGCGGGAATGCGCCGCACCCGGAATTCAGGGGACCGCCGGCCGCGGTTCACCGGGCCTGGAATACCTTCGGGACGAGGGGCGGGGACGGCGGCCGGAGGAGACGGCGGCCGGAGGGGGCGGTGGCACGCGGCGGGCCCGGGTGCGCCGCGCGGCGGACCAGCCCGGAACCGGGGGCGGGGCCCGTCAGCGGCGCAGCAGGAAGGGGGCGGCACGGAGCCGTCCGCTGTGGATCCAGACGTCGGAGTATTCGACGGGGCGGCCGTCGGCGAGGCGGGTGACCTGCTGGAGGTACTGGACGGGGGCGTGTTCGGGGAGGTCGAGGGCGTGGGCGACGTCGGGGGTGGCGGCTTCGGCGCTGAAGGTGCGGCGGGCGGTGGCGATCTTGAGGCCGTAGGTGCCCTCAAGGGTGCCGAAGAGGCTGGCGGTGGTGAAGTCGGTGCGTTCGATGCCGGGGGCGAGGTCGGTGCGGACGAAGTTGAAGAGGAGGGCGACGGGGCCCTGGTCGGTGCGGCGGACGCGGGCCAGGCGCAGGACGCGGGTGGTGGGGGTGACGTCGAGGAGGGCGGCGATGGGGCGGGGCGGGAGGATGAGCGAGCAGTCGTCGACGGCGGTGGTGGTGACGACGCCCTGGCCGGCGAAGTCCTCGGAGAGGGTGGAGAGTTTCTGGGCGATGGCGGGTTCGACGGTGGTGGAGGTGACGAAGGTGCCGCGGCCCCTGACCTGACGGAGCAGGCCCTCCTCGATGAGGGTGGTCAGGGCGCGGCGCAGGGTGCCCCGGCTGACGCCGAACTCCTGGGCGAGTTCGGGCTCGCTCTTGAGGCGGTGGTGCGCGGGCCACTCGCCGCCCGCGATCCGCAGCCGGATGTGCTCCGAGACCTGGACATGGATCGCCGTGGGGACATCACGTCGGACACGGGGACGTACGCTCAGGTCGGCCCTCACCCCGGTCACCTCGCCCTTCCGTTCCGCCGCCGCTCCCGCACCGGCCCGCTCGCCTGCTCCCGCACCGGCCCGCTCGTCCCTCCCGCGCCGGGCGGGACGTGCCCGCCATCAGGTGTAGACCCGTTGCTGCCCGCAAGGCAAAGCGCTTGCCCATGAGGCAAGGCGAGGCGGTCGCGGGTGCCGGATCGGTGCCGCACCCCTAGGGTCGGAGGCGGGCCGTACCGGAGCGCCGCGGGTCCGGCGGCGCGGGCCGGGTCCCCGACCGGGGCACCGGTCCTCCTGCTCCCCCCTGATCACCTGCTCCCCCTTGGTCCCCCTGATACGTGCCGGTCGTGCCGGTCCCGTCGGTCCCGCCGGAGAGAGGAAGCGTGGTCGCGATGGCCCGGAACCGCAGGCTCATCCTGAGCAGCCCGTCCAGGGTCTGGGGCCTGCTGTCCGAGGGCCACCGCTACGGGGAATGGGTCTCGGGGACGCGCGAGGTCACCGCCGCGGACCCCGACTGGCCCGACGTGGGCTCCCGGCTCCGCGTCCGCGTCGGCGTGGGTCCGCTGACCCTCGACGACGTCTGCGTCGTACGGCACTGCGAGCCGGAACGGCGCCTGGAGCTGGAGGCCAAGGCGGACCCGTTCGGCGCGGCCCGCATCGCCCTCCATCTGATCCCCTGGGCCGGCAACACCCTCCTGGAGCTCGACTGGCATCCCCTGCGCGGTCCCGGCACCCGGATGCACGGCCTCCCGGTGGACTACCTCGTCTCGATCCGCAACGGCATGATGCTGACCAAGCTGGCCCGGATCGCGGTGCGCGAACAGCGCGCCGGGGCGGACGCGGATGTCCGTACCGGCGCGGGTGCCGAAGCCGGTACGGGTGGCGAAGCCGGCGCGGGCACCGGTGGCGGGCCACAGGGTGGCGGCGGCCGGTGAGGCACGAGGCCCCGCGGCGAGGGCTGAAGTGGGCACGGCGCGCTGCGGCGGCCCGGGGTGTGCGCGCGGCACACCGCGGTCGGGGCGGCGCACCGGGCACATCGGGCGCATCGCGCGCATCCGGCGCACCCCGCACATCCAGCGCATCGGGCGTTCCCGCGAAAGGGGATGCCCCGGGGCGCGCCGACCGGGTAGCGTGCGGGGCATGTCGAGCCCCGAGTCGGACAGGGCGGGGGCTTTCGGTCACGCCGTCAGCCCCCTGAACCACTGATCCGGTGAATCCGCCGTCCCGCCGCCTTCCACGGCGGGACGCGCCTTCGCCCTCCCCGGGGGCGGGCCGCGGTGACGAGATGACCCCTCGCGCGCTTCTCCTCGTCCCGGAGCCACTCGATGCCCCTACCGCTGTATCTGCTCGCCCTGGCCGCCTTCGCCATGGGCACCTCGGAGTTCATGCTCGCCGGCCTCCTGCCGGACATCGCCTCGGACCTCGGCAGCACCGTCGGCGCGGCCGGGACGCTCACCCCGGCCTTCGCGGTCGGCATGGTCGTGGGCGCCCCGCTGATGGCGGCGCTCGCACGGGAGCGGCCCGCCCGAGCCGCCCTGCCGGGGTTCGTCCTCGTCTTCGCGGCGGCCCATGTCCTGGGCGCCCTCACCACCAGCTTCCCGGTGCTGTTCGCCACCCGGGCCGTCGCCGCGCTCGCCGACGCGGGCTTCCTGGCGGTGGCCCTGACGACCGCCGCCGCCCTGGTCCCGCCCGACCGGAAGGGACGCGCGCTGGCCGTGCTGCTCTCGGGCACCACGGTCGCCATGGTGGTCGGGGTCCCCGGCGGCGCCGCCCTCGGCGCCCTGCTCGGCTGGCGTGCCGCCTTCTGGGCCGTCGCCGCCCTGTGCCTGCCCACGGCCCTGGGCCTGCTGAGGGGCGTCCCGACGGGGCGTCCGGAGGGGGCGGCGAGGACGGACGCGGAGCACACGCCGCGCAGCGGATGCACGGGGGGAACGCCAGTCCCCCGGCGGCCGGAACACGCGGCACACGGCAGCGACGTGCCGACGGCACCCGCCGCATCCGCCGCGCCCGCCGCGCCCGCCGACCGTACGCAGCTCCGCTCGGAGTTGGCCGGGCTGGCCCGGCCGCGCCTGCTGCTGGTGATGCTGCTCGGGGCACTGGTGAACGCGGCCACGTTCGGAAGCCTCACCTTCCTGGCTCCCGTGGTGACCGGCGCCGCCGGGCTGCACCCGCTCTGGGTGCCGGTCGCCCTGGTGCTCTTCGGGACCGGCGCCCTCGTCGGCGTCACCGTCGCCGGACGGTTCGCCGACCGCCGCCCCGGCACGGTCGTCGCCGCCGTCGGCCCGCCACTGCTCCTCGGCTGGCCGGCGACGGCCCTGCTGGCCGGGGAACCGGCCGCGCTGCTCCCCCTCGTCCTCGTCCAGGGCGCGCTGTCCTTCGCGCTGGGCGGCACTTTGATCACCAGGGTCCTGTACGAGGCGGCGGGCGCGCCCACCATGGCCGGTTCGTACGCGACCGCCGCGCTCAACGTCGGCGCCGCCGTCGGCCCCCTGGTCGCCGCGGCCACCCTGACCACCGGGGCCGGGGAGCTGGGGCCGCTGTGGGCCGGGGGCCTCCTGGTCACGGCCGCGCTGCTCCTCGCGCTCCCCTTCCGCACCGTGCTCGGGAACGGCACGACCACGGAACCGGACCCACCGACGGGCGTCCCGCGCCCCGTACCGGCATCCGCCCGGCGGACCGGCGCCCCTCCGGCCTGACCGCCCGGCCGGCTCCGGCCCGCCGCACGGGGAGGTGGCGACACCGCCCCGGGGCCGGAGCCCGGCCCGTCGCGTCAGTCCCCGGCCGAGACCACCGGGCCGCCCACAAAACCGCCCCCGTCCGTCCCCGCCGTGTCCCCGGCGCTCCGGGCGTCGCGCCACGGGTGCGCCAGCGGGCCCGACACCGCGCGCCACCACGGGTCCTGCGGCGGCCTCCCGGCGGGCTCGAACGGCTCGCCCGGACGGGGGAACGCCACGGGCTGGGCGGCCTCCCCGGCCGCGTCCCTCATCCACTCCCCCGGCTCCGCCCACGCGTGCGGCGCCAGGCTGAAGGTGCCCCAGTGGATCGGCAGCAGGACTCCGCCCGGCCGGCCGCCCTGGAGGTCGAGGTGGGCCCGCAGCCCCTCCTCCGGTGTCATGTGGATGTCCGGCCAGAACTCGGAGTACGCCCCCACCTGCACCATCGTCGCGTCGAACGGGCCGTGGGCGGCGCCGATGTCCCGGAAGCCGTCGAAGTAGCCGGTGTCGCCGCTGTGGTAGAGACGGTGCTCCTCCCCGGCGACCACCCAGGACGCCCACAGGGTGTGCTGGGTGTTGCGCAGGCCCCGGCCGCAGAAGTGACGTGCCGGGGTGGCCGTCAGGGTGAGGCCGCCGACCCGGGTCGACTCGTGCCAGTCCAGCTCGCGCAGCCGGGCGGCGGGGACGCCCCAGTGCTCGAGGTGGGCGCCGACCCCGAGCGGCACGGCGAACAGGGTGTCCGTGCCGGCCAGTGCCCTGACCGTCGGCATGTCCAGGTGGTCGTAGTGGTCGTGGGAGATCACGACGACGTCGACGGGCCCCAGCGCGGCCAGGGGCAGCGGCACCGGATGGAGCCGCCGGGGGCCCGCGAAGGGGAAGGGTGAACAGCGCTCCCCCCAGACCGGGTCGAAGAGGACCCGCCGGCCGTCGATCTCGGCGAGCACCGTTGAGTGACCCATCCAGGTCAGCCGCGGCCCGCCCACCGGGGGCCGGGCGAGGTCCGCGAGCGTGGTGGCGTGGACCGGGATCCGGCCCGAGGGGGCGCGCAGCAGCCGCGCGCGCTTGTCGGCGTACGCCGTCGCGAGGGAGCGGCCCGATCCGGAGGGGCGGATCCGGGTGGGCCCGCCCGGGTTCCGGAAGACGCCGTCGCGGAAGTGCGGGGAGCTGCGGATGCGCTCCATCCGCGCGCCGCCCGGGTCCGCACCGAACGCCGCCGGGCGTGGCAGACGCGGACCGGAGCGGGGGGAAGGGGAGCGGGCCAACGGTACCTCCAGTGGGGATGCCTCGGATGTCATTATCGTCGCGGGCGGCCGGCGCGCCCGGTACGGAGAGCGGCCCCGGCGGGGTCGGCGGAGGTCCCTTCGCCCCGGTCCGCCGTCGCCCGGTGCCGCCCGTTCCCGGCCGCCGTCCCGCCCGCGGCGCCCGCCGCCGTTCCGGACGCCCGGCTACAGTGACGCGCGTGACAGGAGTGCGGTTGACCGTGGCGGCGCGGCGCGAGGAGCTGCTGCGCGCCGCCGTCGGGCAGATCGCCGCGCGGGGCGTGACCGCGCTGCGGATCTCGGACGTGGCCTCGGCGCTCGGGGTCAGCAACGCGCTGGTGCTCTACCACTTCGCCACCAAGGAGAAACTGGTCGCGGCCGCCTTCGCGTACGCCGCCGACGGCGACCTGGTCCGGCTGCGCGCACTCCTCGCCCGCCGCACCTCGGCGACGCGCCGGCTGCGCGCCGCCCTGCGCTGGTACGCGCCCACCGACCGCTCCCAGGGCTGGCCGCTCTGGATCGAGAGCTGGGCTGCGGCGCTGCGCGAGCCGGGGCTGCGGGAGGTGGCCCGGGGCCTCGACCGGCAGTGGAAGGCGGCCATCGCCGGGGTGATCGCCGAGGGCGCGGAGTCCGGCGAGTTCCGCTGCCCGGACCCGGCGGCCGCGGCGCTGCGGCTGACCGCCCTGCTGGACGGGCTGGCCGTGCAGCTCACCTCGTACCGGGGCACCGTGTCGCGGGCCAGGGCGCTGCGCTGGGTGGACGACGCCCTCGCCCGCGAACTGGGCCTGGAACCGGCGGAGTTGCGCGCCCATCGCCGGTGAGTCCCGGGGCGGCCCCTCCGCCCCGGGGAGTCCGGCCGCCGCCGGGGAAGGCCGGACGTCCGTCCCGGGGCGGTCGGCCGTCCGCCCCCGGAGGACGGGCTCCCGCCCCGGAGGACGGGCTCCCGCCGCCGGAGGACCGTCCGCCCGGGCCCCGGTGCCGCGCCCCGGCCCTCGCCGGGAACGAGCACCGGGCCACCGCACCACGGCCCCGCCACCGCCCCCGGCCTCACGCCACCGCGGCGATCCGCATCCTGATGTCGTCCGGCGACAGCGTCCCCTTGGCCGTCACGTTGTCCCCCGAGGACTCGCCCCGCAGCCGCCGCCCGATCCACGGCACCAGGAACTCGCGGGCCCAGTGGACGTCGTCGCGCCGGACGTCGAGGGTGCCGCGCGGGGGCTGCGGCGGCCAGGGCTGGGCCGGGTCGGCCGGCACCGGCAGCCCGAGGGCCTGCCCGGCGCGCAGCGCCACCCGGGTGTGCCCCTCGGGCGACAGGTGGAGCCGGTCGGCGTCCCAGGCCCGGCGGTCCTGGACGCTCCGGAGCGACCACAGGTCGAGCACGGGGCAGCCGTAGCGGTCCGCGACGGCGCGCACATGTCCGTTGTAGGTGGCGATCCTGCCGCGCAGATGCTTGAGCAGGGGGACGCCGCGGGTGTCGAAGCCGGTGGTGACCAGTACGGTGCCGGCCGCGGCGGTCAGCGCCGCCACCGCCCGCTCGAACCGCTCGGCCACCTCGTCCGGGTCGGTGCCGGGCCGGATGATGTCGTTGCCGCCCGCGCAGAAGGAGACCAGGTCCGGCGCGAGGTCCACGGCTCGGGGGAGCTGGTCCGCCACGATCTGGTCCAGCAGTTTCCCGCGCACGGCCAGGTTGGTGTAGGTGAAGTCGCCCTCGGGGCGCCGGTCCGCGAGCAGGACGGCGAACCGGTCGGCCCAGCCGACGAACGCCCCGTCGGGGCCGGGGTCGCCGACGCCTTCGGTGAAGCTGTCCCCCAACGCCACGTACGACCCGATCACTGCTCCGCTGTCATTCTTCGAATCGTCTGCCACGTCGACCCATCCTTCCCCGTGGAATGTGACCTACGCGACCGTAGGAAAGGGTTGACGGGCGGTGAGAAAGGCCACGCCCCCGGGGTTGGCCGATTCGGGAATACGCCGGGCCGAAAAGGGTGCGCCGAAAACACCGGAGGCCGGACCCGGGGATCGGGGTCCGGCCTCCGGTGGTGCGGGGGCCCGGGTCAGATCGCGACGCCGTGCGCGCGCAGGTAGCCGATCGGGTCCACGTCGGAGCCGTAGTCCGGGGTGGTGCGGATCTCGAAGTGCAGGTGCGGTCCGGTGACGTTTCCGGTGGCGCCGGACAGGCCGACCTGCTGACCGGCGGTCACGGACTGGCCGGCCGAGACGGAGAGCGAGGACAGGTGGGCGTACTGGGCGTAGTGGCCGTCGGCGAGCCGGATGACGACCTGGTTGCCGTACGCGCCGCCCCAGCCGGCGGAGACCACGGTGCCCGCGCCGACGGCCTTCAGCGAGGTGCCGGTCGGGACGACGAAGTCGGTGCCGGTGTGGTAGCCGCTGGACCACATGCCGCCCGCCTGGCGGTACGGGGTGCCGACCGTGCCGCCGGGCACCGGGGAGACGTAGCCGCTGGTGGAGCCGACGGGCTGGGCGCCCGCGGACTGCGGGGAGATGTTCGACGCGGCGCCGGAGGAGGCGGCCTCACCGGCGGCCGGGACGGCGGGCTTCGGGGCCGCCGGGGCCTGGGCGGCGGGCTCGCGCTCCGCGGGCTTCGGCGCGGCGGCGGGCTTCTCCGCCGCGGCCCGGGGGGTCCCGGAGGCGGGCGCGGAGCGGTCGGCGCCGGCCTTGCCGCCGAGGACCAGGCGCAGGCCGGGGTGGATCAGGGACGGGTTGCTGCCGACGGCCTCGCGGTTGTCCGCGTAGAGCCGCTTCCAGCCCCCGTCGACGTGCTGCTCGGCGGCGATCTTCGAGAGGTGGTCGCCGCCGCGGACGGTGTACGTCCGGGTGCCCTGCTTCTGGTCGGCACCCTGGGCCGGGGCCTTCGCGGCGGTGGCCGGGGCGGAGTGCGCGGACTGTCCGGCGGCGGAGTGCGCCGGGGCGGCGTGGGCGCCGGCGGCACCCATCAGCGGGAGCGCGAGCGCGGCGCCGCCGGTTCCGGCGACGGCGATGGTGCGGGTGAGGCGCTGGGCCTTGGAACGGCGGTGCTTACCCTTCGCGGGCATGTCGAATTCCTCTCCGGCGCCTGCGAGGTGAGCTGTCGGGTGCGGGCTGGAGATGCCCGGCCGCGCGGACGGCGCGGCTTTACCCCTAGCCGTTCCGGGAACCGGAACAGGCGGTCGAACCTGTGGGTCCCCCGCTCCTGCCGGGTACGGGTGGTGAGATGGATACGGGCTCCGGGCGGCGGCAGGATTGGGCGTCCGACCGGATCGGTGGCGAACGTAAGGGACCGGGACGCGAACGGACAAGCGAGTGGTTCCGGGGACGGGAGTTTCTCGTGATCCTTTATGGGAATACGCGGTGACCCTGTGTCGATTTCCTGGTTTCGGGACGCCCGAACACCCCGGAAAAGCATGTGAATTACGTGAACATGACGGGCGACGCACCGTCACGGATATGACGCTGCTCACGGGTCTCTTTTCCGCCCGTCCTTATTTCGGAGCGAGCAGGAATCAAATACACCGATTCGGACATAATCTTGGGAAAGCGACATCGCCCGGCATTCGGGTCATGCCCGGAAGGTGTGCGACGGAGCCTCCCGCGGGGCCGCGCGCACCCCGTCGCCCCAGGCGGGGGATGCCGTATGGTCGGGTCGACCGACGCCCGCCGGGTGAGCAGCGCCCGCGGGCCGCAGTGGGAGGAGCCCCCGTGACGCAGCAGGTCCCCTCGACCGAGCCGGAACTGGCCGGAGTGCGCAACTTCAGGGACCTGGGCGGACTGCCGACGGTGGACGGCCGCCGGGTGCGCGGCGGGGTGCTGTACCGCAGCGGCCACCTGGCGCACGCCACCGGGGAGGACACCGTGTTCCTCGCCTCGCTGGGCCTGCACACGGTCTTCGACTTCCGCAACGCGGCGGACCAGCGGCTGGAGGGCCCGGACGTCGAGCTGCCGGGCGTGCGCAACGTGAACCTGCCGCTGAGCGACCCGGCCGACGGCGCCGAGTTCTGGCGGCTGGTCCGCGACGGCGACCTGGACCAGCTGCGCGGCATCCTGGCGGACGGCAGGGCGGCCGGCCGGATGATCGGCTCCTACCGGATGATCATCAAGGACCGCACGGCGGAGCACTCGCGGGTGCTGCGCGCGCTCGCCGAGGACAGCGTCCCCGCCCTGATGCACTGCGCGGCGGGCAAGGACCGCGCGGGCCTGTCCATCGCCGTCACCCTGCTCGCCCTGGGCGTCGAGCGCGACGCCATCGTCGAGGACTACCTCAAGTCGAACGCGGCCCACCGCCGCTACCGGGTGCAGCGCAGCGACTCGTCGGCGGCGGCCCACTCGCCCGAGGTGATGGAGCTGCTCGACCCGCTGTTCGACGCGCGCGCCGAGTATCTGGCGGCGGCCTTCGAGACCGTCGAGGAGACCTGGGGCGGGGTCGACACCTATCTGGAGCGGGGGCTCGGGATCACGGCGCCGACCCGGGAGCGGCTGCGCGAGCGGCTGCTGGACTGAGCCGGGCCCGCCCGGCCCGCCACCCGTCCGGCCGGATGGTCACCCGACCGGCCGGACGGCTGCCCGGCCGCCCCGGCCCGCCGGTGACCGCTACTTGGCCCCCACCGCGAAGAGCACATAGATGAAGGCGGCCAGAAGATGGCCCACCGCGACGTAGATGAGCAGACGGATCCACAACGAGCGGGGGAACTTCTCCTCCAGGTTGCTCATGACATCTCTCCATGGGTCGGTCCCAGGCACAGGGTGGCCGTGGGCGTCTGCAACAGGGTATGGACGAAGAGCAGCTCGACCCCGTCGGGGTCCTGCGCGGCGATCCGGTGCGGGGTCATCGAGTCGAAGTGGGCGCCGTCCCCCGGGTCGAGCCGGTGGGCGCTGTCCCCGAGGCGCAGCCGGAGCCGGCCCCGCAGGACGTGCAGCCACTCCTCGCCGGGGTGCGCCCGGACGATGTCGCCCTGGGAGCCGTAGGGCACCCGGACGCGCAGGGACTGCATGGCGCGGCCGGGGGCACCGACCCGCCAGTAGGTCCAGCCGCCCGCCGCGGTCGGCTCCATGTCGGCCGCCCGCACGATGGCGTCCCGCTCCGCGGGGGTCTCACCGAGGAGTTCGGCGACGGTGGTGCCGTAGATCCGGGCGAGGGCCAGCAGCATCGGCAGGGAGGGCTGACGTTGCCCGGTCTCCAGGCGGGAGAGGTGGGCGGGCGAGAGCCCGGCGGACCGGGCCGCGGCCTCCAGGGTGAGGGCGGCCCGGCGCCGCAGGGACCGCAACTGGGGGGCGACGACGGCCACCGCGTCGGCCGCGGCGGCCTGCCCGTCGTGCGGACCGGCCCCGGGCGGATCGGTCTCGGAGAAGCTCATGCACCCATTGAGCCGCAGTTTTGCCCCCGAGGCAATTCGATTGCCTCAGAGGCAAGAGCCTCCGGCCCCTCGCGCCGGGCGGGCCGGCCGGCACACCGCTCGGGTCGTTCCGCGCGCCGGGCCGGGGCGCCGGGGGCGGGTCAGCGCGTGGCCACGGCCTGCTTCACCAGTGTCTTCCCGAAGTCCCACATCAGGCCACCGCCCCGGTGTGCGTCGTCCATCACGTCGCGGAAGGCGCCGACGAACCGGTCCACGTCCGCCTCCCCGATGATCAGCGGCGGGATCAGCTTGATCACCTCCAGATGGTCACCGGAGACCTGGGTCAGGATTCGGTGGCGCTGGAGCAGCGGCACGACCACCATCTGCGCGAACAGGCCCTTGCGGGCGGCCTGGAGCATGGCCCAGCGGCTGCGCAGCCGCAGCGACCCGGGCCGGCCGAACTCGATGCCGATCATCAGCCCCCGGCCCCGCACCTCCGCCAGCAGCTCGTACTCGTCCACCAGGGCCGCCAGCCTCGACCTCAGCGACTCGCCCACGGCGGCGGCGTTGGCCACGATCTCCTCGTTCTCCATCACCGACAGCACGGCGAGCCCGGCCGCCATGGCCTGGGCGTTGGAGCCGAAGCTCGCCGAGTGGACCAGCACCCGGTCCATCGAGGAGTACACCTTCTGGAAGATCCAGTCCCGGCCCAGGGTCGCGCCGACCGGCACATAGCCGCCGGACAGGGACTTGGCCACGCACACCAGATCCGGTTCGACGCCCTCCTCGTGCTGGTACGCGTAGAACCGGCCGGTCCGGCCCAGGCCGGTCTGCACCTCGTCGCAGATGAGCAGCGCCTTGTGCCGCCGCAGCAGTTCCTGGGCGCCACGCAGATAGCCGGGCGGGGCCTCGTGCACACCCTTGCCCTGGATCGGCTCGACGATCAGCGCGGCCACGTCGCCCCTGCGCAGCTCCCGCTCCAGCGCGTCCAGGTCGCCGAGGGGGACGGAGGTGTCCGGCAGCAGCGGGGCGAAGCCGTCCCGGAAGGAGTCCTCCCCGTTGACGGAGAGCGAGCCGGTGGTCAGCCCGTGGAAGGAGTGCGCGCAGTACAGGACGCGGGGCCGGCCGGTGGCGTAGCGGGCGAACTTCAGCGCCGTCTCCACCGCCTCCGTGCCGCTGTTGCCGAAGAAGACCCGGTCCAGGTGGGGGCTGTAGGAGAGCAGCTTCTCGCCCAGCAGCCCGGGGAGCGGCGCGCAGTCGAAGCGGGTGAGGTCGGCCAGTGAGGCGTCGAGGACGTCGTGCAGCGCCCTGCGGACGACGGGATGGTGGCGCCCCAGGCCCATCACCCCGAATCCGGCCAGCATGTCGAGGTACTCGGCGCCCTCGGCGTCCCAGAAGTACGCCCCCTCGGCCCGCTCGTAGACCTTGTCGAAGCCGATGGTGCGCAGCATGCGCGGCAGTTGGTGGTTGAGGTGCTTCGCGTGCAGTGCGTACCGCTCACCCCCGCGCTCCGCCAGGAGCGCTCCGAGGTCGAACTCCTTGGGCATTCCGTTCCCTCCTTGCGACGGGCGGAGCACGGGCGGGCGGTCCGCGGGCCGGTGGGCCGCTTCCCGCCGGGGCCCCGCCCGGCTGCCGGGCTCGCGCCGTGACGGGCGGAGCCTCCCCCGGGGGCGGCCGGCGGTCCGGGGTCCCTGCGGTCCCGGCCGAGCGGCGCGCGCCCCTGCTGACGGTTCATCATTCGACTCTGTTCACGGGCCGGTCGGCCGCTCCCCGGCGGACGGGCGGACGGGCGGGGCCGGGATGCGGCGGCGGGTGGCGCCGGTCCCGGCCCGGTCCGGAGCGCGCCCCGGTACGGACGGCGGGGGTGCGCCGGGACGGGGGGCACGGACCGTCCGGCGGGAGTCCGGACGGCGGCCGGGCCCCCTTCCGGGACGCGCGGTCCCCGGACCGTCTCCGGCGTGGTCACCCTCGGCCCCCCTTCGGTGTGTGCGGTTCAGCCCACGGTGACGGACGGCTCCCCCGCCGCCCCGTCCCGCCCCATCTGTTCGGCGATCTTCAGGGCCTCGTCGATCAGGGTCTCCACGATCTTCGACTCGGGCACCGTCCTGATCACCTCGCCCTTCACGAAGATCTGCCCCTTGCCGTTGCCCGAGGCCACACCCAGATCCGCCTCACGGGCCTCACCCGGACCGTTGACCACACAGCCCATCACCGCCACCCGCAACGGGACCTCCATCCCCTCCAGACCCGCCGTGACCTCCTCCGCCAGCTTGTACACATCCACCTGCGCCCGCCCGCACGACGGACACGACACGATCTCCAGCCGCCGCTCCTTCAGCCCCAGCGACTGAAGGATCTGGATACCGACCTTGACCTCCTCCACCGGCGGCGCCGACAACGACACCCGGATCGTGTCCCCGATCCCCTCACTCAGCAGCGCNCCGAACGCCACCGCCGACTTCACCGTCCCCTGGAACGCCGGACCCGCCTCCGTCACCCCCAGATGCAGCGGATAGTCACACCGCTCCGCGAGCTGACGGTACGCATTCACCATCACCACCGGATCGTTGTGCTTCACCGAGATCTTGATGTCCCGGAACCCGTGCTCCTCGAACAGCGACGCCTCCCACAACGCCGA
>NZ_WWGX01000065.1 GCF_009862265.1 Streptomyces sp. SID8352
CCGGTGGCCCGGTGGCCCGGTGGCCCGGTGGCCCGGTGGCCCGGTGGCCCGGTGGCCCGGTGGCCCGGTGGCCCGGTGGCCCGGTGGCCCGGTGGGGTCGGAAGGTCGGAGGGGTGACCTCGATGCGGGGAAACCGATGGTGGGGAGCGGGGGCGGGCTTGATTCCGGGAGGGCCGGTTCCGCCGTCTACATCGCCCCCCTGTCGGTCTCCGCTTCCGTGTCCGCCCCGACCTCAGCCCCGATCCCCGCGTCGATCTCCGCCCCGATCCCCGTCTCGGGATCCCCAGGGTCCGTCTCCGCGTCCCGTCCGGCGCCGGGCTCGACGTCCGTGCCCGGCGCCGGCTCCCCGTCCGCCTCCGTGGGCGCCGACGTTGCCGTCCGCGTACCGGGCCCCGGGGCCGCGTCCGCCCCCGCGACCGTACGGGCTCGCCCGGCCGCGTCCGTGGCCGCGTCCCCGGCAGTCACCCCGGGAGCCCCAGGGGCCCCGTTCGTCGGCATGTCCGGCGGCGCCGCGGTCGTCCGGGCCGCCCCGTTGACGGGCCCGGCGGCTCCGCGCAGCAGGACCGTGAGGAGGCGGACGGCTCCCCGTTTGTGCAGGGGTTCGTTGCCGTTGCCGCACTTGGGGGACTGGACGCAGGACGGGCAGCCGGCGTCGCACTCGCAGGAGGCGATGGCCTCGCGGGTGGCGGTGAGCCAGTCGCGGGCGGTGTGGAAGGCGCGCTCGGCGAAGCCCGCCCCGCCCGGGTGGCCGTCGTACACGAAGACCGTCGGCAGCAGGGTGTCCGGGTGCAGGGGCACGGAGACGCCGCCGATGTCCCAGCGGTCGCAGGTCGCGAACAGGGGGAGCAGGCCGATCGACGCGTGCTCGGCGGCGTGCAGGGCGCCGCCGAGGATCTCCGGGTTGATCCGGGCCGCGTCGAGTTGGTCCTCCGTGACCGTCCACCAGACGGCGCGGGTGCGCAGTGTCCGGGGAGGGAGGTCGAGCTTCGTCTCGCCCAGGACTTCGCCGGTGATCAGGCGCCGGCGCAGGAAGGAGACCACTTGGTTGGTCACCTCGACGGAGCCGTAGCAGAGGCGGCCGTCGCCCCAGGGCACCTCGGTGTCGGTCTCCAGGACGGAGATGGCGGTGGTGTCGCGGGCCACGGTGGAGTACGGGGGCGCGGCGGCCTCGACCAGGGCGACGGAGTCCTCCAGGTCCAGGGAGCGGACGAGGTAGGTGCGTCCCTGGTGCAGATGCACGGCGCCCTCGTGGACGGTGGTGTGCGCGGCCCCGGCGTCCACGGTGCCCAGCAGTCGGCCCGTCGCGGCTTCGACGACCTGGACCGGGCGTCCGCCCTCCCCGCGGATGTCCGTCAGGTCGGCGGCGCGCTCCCGGCGCGTCCAGTGCCAGGCGCGGGTGCGGCGGCGCAGCAGCTTCGCCTCCTCCAACTGGGGCAGCAGCTTGCCGGCGGCGGGCCCGAACAGCGTCAGGTCCTCGTCGGTCAGGGGCAGTTCGGCCGCCGCCGCGCACAGGTGCGGGGCGAGCACGTAAGGGTTGTCGGGGTCGAGGACGGTCGACTCCACGGGCTGGTCGAACAGTGCCTCGGGGTGGTGGACGAGGAACGTGTCCAGGGGGTCGTCCCGGGCGACCAGCACCGCCAGGGCGCCCTGCCCGGACCTCCCCGCGCGCCCCGCCTGCTGCCACAGGGAGGCCCGTGTCCCCGGATAGCCCGCGATCACCACGGCGTCCAGGCCGGAGATGTCGACGCCGAGTTCCAGGGCGTTGGTGGCCGCGAGGCCGAGGAGTTCGCCGGAGTGCAGGGCGCGTTCGAGGGCGCGGCGCTCCTCGGGGAGGTAGCCGCCGCGGTAGGCGGCGACGCGCCGGGTCAGCGAGCGGTCGACCTCGGCGAGCCGCTCCTGGGCGATGACGGAGATCAGCTCGGCGCCGCGCCGGGAGCGGACGAAGGCGATCGACCGCATGCCCTGCACGGTCAGGTCGGTGAGCAGGTCGGCGGCCTCGGCGGTGGCGGTGCGGCGGACCGGCGCGCCCCGCTCGCCCGCCAGGTCGGTCAGCGGCGGCTCCCAGAGGGCGAACACCAGGTCGCCCCGGGGGGAGGCGTCGTCGGCGACCTCCACCACGGGCAGCCCGGTGAGCCGTCCGGCGGCCGTGGAGGGCTCGGCGGCGGTGGCGGAGGCGAGCAGGAACACCGGTGCCGCGCCGTAGCGGGCGCACAGCCGGCGCAGGCGGCGTATCACCTGGGCCACATGGGAGCCGAAGACGCCGCGATAGGTGTGGCACTCGTCGATGACGACGTACTTCAGCGACTTCAGGAAGGAGGACCAGCGGGGGTGGGAGGGGAGGATGCCCCGGTGGAGCATGTCCGGGTTGGTCAGGACATAGGAGGCGTACTGGCGGATCCACTCGCGTTCCTCGAACGGAGTATCGCCGTCGTACACGGCCGGTCGAACGGATGTGCCCAGCGGTCGGGCGAGTTCCCGTACGGCGCGGCACTGGTCGGCGGCGAGCGCCTTCGTCGGGGCCAGGTAGAGCGCGGTCGCGCCCCGTCCGTTCGGCGCCTCGGAGCCCTGGAGGAGGGCCGAGAGGACCGGTACCAGATAGGCCAGGGACTTGCCCGAGGCGGTGCCGGTGGCGACGACCACGGACTCGCCGTCCAGGGCGTGTTCCGCGGCCCGTGCCTGGTGGGCCCAGGGGTGTTCGATACCCGCGGTGTGCAGGGCGGCGATCACTTCGGGGCGAATCCGTTCCGGCCAGACGGCATGACGACCCGCGCGCGGGGGCAGGTGCTCCGTATGAGTGATGCGCGCAGCCCGGCTCGGTCCCGCGGCCAGCCGGGCCAGGACGGTGTCCGGATCCGGCCGGGACACGGGCCCCGCCGGGGGGTGATCGGATCGGTGATTCTCGGCCATCGGCATCGAGTGTGTCACTGGCGTGACGGACAATGGGACCAAGGCGTCGTGCACGCCTGCCGGTAAGTGATTGAATGCCATCGCGGCTGGCGAACCGTCCTGGGGGCTTCAAGCCGAGGTGTCCCGAGGGACGACCGCTCGATAGCAAGGTGCTGGAGGATCCGTGGACCTGTCCCTGTCGACCCGTACCGTCGGCGATCGTACGGTCGTCGAGGTCGGTGGCGAAATTGACGTATACACCGCGCCCAAGCTGCGTGAGCAGCTGGTCGAGCTGGTGAACGACGGGAGTTTTCACCTCGTCGTCGACATGGAGGGCGTGGACTTCCTCGACTCCACCGGGCTCGGCGTGCTGGTCGGCGGACTGAAGCGGGTGCGTGCCCACGAGGGCTCGCTGCGCCTGGTCTGCAACCAGGAGCGCATTCTCAAGATCTTCCGTATCACCGGCCTCACCAAGGTGTTCCCGATCCACACCTCGGTCGAGGAAGCGGTGGCGGCCACCGACTGACGACCGGCCCCCGGGCCGTGTGCCCGGGGCCGAGCGAGCAAGGAGGGGCCGGGCTGTCGGCGGCCCGGCCCTTCGACATCGCACGCCCTAGTTCCGAGGGGGATGCATGGCCACCGTCGAACTCCGCTTCAGCGCGCTGCCCGAGCACGTCCGTACCGCCCGCCTGGTGGCGGCAGCGGTGGCACGCAGGGCCGGGGTGGACGAGGCCGTCCTCGACGAGGTCAGGCTCGCCGTCGGCGAGGCGTGCAGCCGGGCGGTGGGTCTTCACCGGAACGGCGGAATCACCGCGCCCGTCAAGGTGGTGCTGATCGAGGACGAGAAGCAGTTCTCCATCGAGGTCGGCGACGAGGCCCCCCACGCGAGCACCGCGGCCGGGGCGCCGGGCGCCGCCGAAGGGGACGCGGAGACCGAGGAGGACGAGATGGGCCTCGCGGTCATCAGCGGCCTCGTCGACGACGTCAAGGTCACCGCCGACGAGGACGGCGGGCTGATCCGCATGACCTGGCCGACCGCGCCCCCGCCGCTGCCGACGGTCTGACGGCACGCGCGAAGGCCCGGCGGGGCCTGACGAGGCCCTGACGGGGTCCGGGGCCGCCTGCGGGTGCCTGGCCTCCCCGGGCGCTCCCGGACGCGGAGCCCGCCGCGCGCGGAGGGTCCTCCCGGCCGGGCACACTGTCTCCCGCAGCGGGACACTCCCGGATGCGTCCGGCTTCCTCAAGCGTTGCGGGCCGAGCCCGCGAGCAACGTTCCCGGACCTCCGGACGTACCTGTCTCCCCCCCCGCAGGGGCCACGGGATACGGGGTCCACTCGTTCCCGCACCCACCGGGCCCGCGGTCGGCGGCAGTGCGCGCAGTTCCCGCCGCGCCTCCTGCGGCCCTCCGGCCCACGCGCCCGAGCCCTACGTGCCCGAGTCCCACGCGCCCGAGGCCGGGGCGGCGCACCCCGTGCGTCACCCCGTCGGCGTGCCGTGGCGCACCGGGATTCGCCACGGGCCACCTGTCGCTCTCGTGCGTCCGAGCGCCCCCGCCTTGTGTGGCCCTGAGCCCGGTGGCAGGGAGGCGGTGGCAGGGAGCCTGGGAGGGGACGGCCCAGGACATAGCGGCTCCCTCGGGCGGGGACCCCGGGCAGGCGGACCTCCGGGTCGGGCACGCTCGGCCTTGGCCGGCCCCGGGCCGAGGAGGCTCCTCGGGCAGGGCGGCCCCCGAATCAGGCCCCCGGATCAAGGCGACCCCGGATCAAGGCGACCCCGGATCAAGGCGGCCCCGGGCCCAGACGACCAGCACCGCCCCCACCCGGCACCCGCCGTTCGCGTGAACGGCCCGCCCGGTCGCCCGGAACCGGTGGTGGCGGGACCTTAGCCTGCCCGTGGAATCCCGGGCCAGTGGGCCGGTCCCCGGTCCGCCGCCCGCCGTGGCGGTCCGCCGGGGCCGCCCGTCGCGGCCGTCCCGTCGTGGCCGCGTGCCACGCTCGCCCGTCGTGGCCGCCCGCCGCGTCCCGGTTCCGGTGCCCGGGGCCCGTCCGCGGTCCCGGGCCAGGCCCGGCGCCCGGAGGACGAATGGCGGAGCTTTCCCCACCGCGCCCGCTGGGCGACCCCGCGGCCCTCGCGGCGGCGGTGCTGACCGGCGGCAACCGCGTCCTCGTCGTCGCGGTGGCGGTCGTCGCGCTGGCCGCACTGGTCGTCGCGGGGATCCTGCTGCGCGAGGTGCTCGCCGCGGACGAGGGGACCGCGCGCATGAGAGAGATCGCGGCGGCGGTCCAGGAGGGCGCCGAGGCCTTTCTGACCCGGCAGTCGCGCACCATCGGCGTCTTCGCCGTCGCCGTGTTCCTCCTGCTCCTGGCGCTGCCCGCGGACGGCTGGGGGCAGCGGGCCGGACGGTCGGTCTTCTTCCTGGTCGGAGCGGCGTTCTCGGCGGCCACCGGATACACCGGCATGTGGCTCGCCGTCCGCAGCAACGTCCGGGTCGCGGCGGCGGCGCGGGAGGCGGCCCGGACGACGGGCGCCCCGGAAGCCGCAGACGGGCCGGCCGCAGACGGGCCGACCGCACCCGGGCCGGGCACAGGCGGGCCGGGCGCCCCCGGAGCGGGCACACCGGCACCGGGGGCGCCCGGGACGGAGGCGGCCGGCCCCGCCCCCGTCGCGCACCGGGCGATGAGGATCGCCTTCCGCACCGGTGGCGTCGTCGGCATGTTCACCGTGGGGCTCGGCCTGCTCGGCGCCTCATGCGTGGTGCTGGTGTACGCGGCCGACGCGCCGAAGGTGCTGGAGGGCTTCGGCCTGGGCGCCGCGCTGATCGCGATGTTCATGCGGGTCGGCGGCGGCATCTTCACCAAGGCCGCCGACGTCGGGGCTGATCTGGTCGGGAAGATCGAGCAGGGCATCCCGGAGGACGACCCGCGCAACGCCGCGACCATCGCGGACAACGTGGGCGACAACGTCGGGGACTGCGCGGGCATGGCGGCCGACCTCTTCGAGTCGTACGCCGTGACCCTGGTCGCCGCCCTGATCCTCGGCAAGGCGGCCTTCGGGGACGCCGGCCTGGCGTTCCCGCTGCTGGTCCCGGCGATCGGCGTGCTCACGGCCATGGCGGGGATCCTCACGGTGGCGCCCCGGCGCTCCGACCGCGGCGGCATGAGCGCGATCGACCGGGGGTTCCTCGTCTCCGCCGGGGCCTCGCTGGTGCTGGTGGGCATCGCCGTGTCCGTCTACCTCCCGGACTCGTACGCCGCCCTCACCGGCGTCACCGAGGCGGACGTGCTGACCAGGAGCGGCGATCCACGGGTGCTCGCCTTCGTGGCGGTGGCCATCGGCATCGTGCTCGCCGCCCTGATCCAGCGGCTCACCGGCTACTTCACCGAGACCGCCCGGCGGCCCGTGCGGGACGTCGGCAGGGCCTCCCTCACCGGCCCCGCCACGGTCGTCCTGGCCGGGGTCTCGCTCGGGCTGGAGTCCGCGGTGTACACCGCCCTGCTGATCGGGCTCGGTGTCTACGGGGCGTTCCTGCTCGGCGGGGCGTCGATCACGCTGGCGCTGTTCGCGGTGGCGCTGGCCGGCACCGGGCTGCTCACCACGGTGGGGGTGATCGTCGCGATGGACACCTTCGGCCCGGTCTGCGACAACGCCCAGGGCATCGCCGAGATGTCCGGCGACGTGCGGGGCGCGGGCGCCCGGGTGCTCACCGGGCTGGACGCGGTCGGCAACACCACCAAGGCGATCACCAAGGGCATCGCGATCGCCACCGCCGTGCTCGCCGCCTCCGCGCTGTTCGGCTCGTACCGCGACGCCCTCACCACCGGCGCGCGCGAGGTGGGCGAACGGCTCGGCGGCGAGGGGGCGCCACTGACGCTGACGATGGACGTCTCGCAGCCCAACAACCTCGTCGGGCTGATCGCGGGCGCGGCGGTGGTGTTCCTCTTCGCGGGGCTGGCGATCAACGCGGTGTCCCGGTCGGCCGGGGCCGTGGTCATGGAAGTACGGCGGCAGTTCCGGGAGCGGCCCGGGATCATGGACCGCTCGGAACGGCCGGAGTACGGGCGGGTCGTCGACATCTGCACCCGCGACGCCCTGCGCGAGCTGGCCACCCCCGGGCTGCTCGCCGTGCTGGCGCCGGTCTTCGTCGGGTTCACGCTCGGGGTGGGTCCCCTCGGGGCGTTCCTGGCGGGCGCCATCGGCGCGGGCACGCTGATGGCGGTCTTCCTCGCCAACTCCGGCGGCGCCTGGGACAACGCCAAGAAGCTCGTGGAGGACGGCCGCCACGGCGGCAGGGGGAGCGCGGCGCACGCGGCCACCGTCATCGGCGACACCGTGGGCGATCCCTTCAAGGACACCGCGGGCCCGTCCCTCAACCCCCTGCTGAAGGTGATGAACCTCGTGGCGCTGCTCATCGCGCCGACGGTCGTCAAGTTCTCCTACGGCGCCGACCGGAGCACGGGGGTGCGGGTGTCGGTCGCGGTCGTCGCCCTGCTCGTGATCGCGGGCGCGGTGTACGTGTCGAAGCGGCGCGGTGCCGTGCTGGACGGCGGGGACGGCCCGGGGGTCAAGTCGGCCGGAGGGGGGCCTGGTTCGTAGCGTGGCGGACCGGGGTAGCGGCGGACGCGGGGTCAAGGGGCTTGTGGTGCACACCCGTTGACGGGGTGTCCGGCCGTCGGAACGGCAGGGGCCGGGCCGGGGAGCGGGTCACCGTGAGCCTTCTCTCGCTTGGTGCAAATGGCTTCAATAACGGTCGTAGCGGATGCACGTCCCTCGGGTGTCCCCCGTCCGGCGTGTATGTTCCGGGGCCGAGGGCCATGGAAGGGACCAATCCGGTGAACAAGAAGCTCGCGGCCGCGCTGTCCGGCGGTGCGGTACTGGTACTGGCGCTGACGGGGTGCGGCGGCGACGACGGCAACGAGAAGCTGGACTCCTGGGCCGAGCAGGTCTGCGACGCGGTGCAGCCGCAGGCGAAGAAGATCGAGGGCGCCAACGCCGCGATCCAGAAGGAGACCTCGGACAACAGCACGCCGGCGGAGGTCCAGAAGACCGACGCGAAGGCCTTCCAGGACATGTCCGACGCCTACGGGGCGATGGCCGACGCGGTCCGGAAGGCCGGCCCGCCGAACGTCGACGACGGCGAGAAGAAGCAGCAGGACGCCGTCAAGGAACTCAACGGGCTCTCGGCGTCGTACGCGTCCCTGCGCAAGCAGGTGGAGGCCCTCGACACCAAGGACCAGGGCAAGTTCGCCGACGGGCTCAAGGACGTGGCCACCGAGCTGAACAAGCTCAGCAGGTCCAGCAGCGACGCGCTGAAGAACCTGGAGGAGGGCGACGTCGGCAGGGCCATGGCCAAGCAGCCGAGTTGCCAGTCCGCCTCGCCGTCGGCCGCCGGGACGGCCGCGGGCTGATCCGCGCCCGGCCTGCGCGCCGCCGGGCGGGCGCGCACCACCGCCGGGCGCCGCGCACCACCGCCCGCCGCCATGGACCGGCGCGCGCCGTCGCGCGCCGTCGCGCGCCGGACCGGGCGGCGCGGCACGCCGGGCGCAGCTCCGGGAGCGGCACCTCGGACGACATCCCGGGCGAATTCCCCAGGGACGCGCCCTCGGTGCCGTCCAGGTACCGCCCCCGTCGGTGCCCGCCCCCGACGGCCCGGCGGCACCCGGCCCCGCCGTGGCTCCGGCACCGTCCCGCCCGCGTCCCGCCCGGCCCCACCACCCGCCGCCCGGGCCGGTGCCGGATCCGCCGGGCGCGGGCCCCCGCGCGGGTGACAATGGGGGCGTGAGTAACGCCAGCCTCTCCCCCCTGCCCTCCGCCGACCGCACCGACGTCGCCGCACGGCTGCGGGACGCCCTGCTCGGCGCGTCCTTCACCGCCGACGGACTGCTGGAGCTGCTCGGCGCCCCCGCCTACGCGGCCCTGTCACGCGGCGAGACCGTGCCCGCCCTCCGGGCCACCCGCGGCGACACGCCGCTGGAACTGCTCGTCCGCCTCTTCCTGCTCCGCGGCGCGGTGCCCCGCGCGCGGCTCGCCGGGGTGCTGCCCGTCGACGACTGCCTGGAGGGCGGCTGGCTGGTCCCCAGGGACGGCCGGCTGGCGGCCACCGCCGATGTCCGGCCGTACGGCGGGCCCGGCGGCGAGGACTGGTACATCGTGTCCGACCTCGGCTGCGCGGTCGGCGGCGCCGGGGGCGTCGGCATCCGCGAGAAGGGGGTCGTGCTCGGCGTCGGCGGCGCCTCCACGACGCTGGCCGGGCTCACCGTCCGCACCCCCGTCGCCTCCGCCCTCGACCTGGGCGCCGGCTCCGGGATCCAGGCGCTGCACGCCTCGGCGCACGCCCGGCGGGTGACGGCCACCGACGTCAACCCGCGAGCGCTGCACATCACCGCGCTCACCCTGGCGCTGTCCGGCGCGCGCCCGGCCGAGCTGCGGGAGGGCTCGCTGTTCGAGCCGGTGGGGGAGGAGACGTACGGCCTGATCGTCTCCAACCCGCCGTTCGTCATCTCCCCGGGCGCCCGTCTCACCTACCGGGACGGCGGGATGGCCGGGGACGAGCTGTGCCGCTCGCTCGTGCGGGAGGCGGGACGGCACCTCGACGAGGGCGGCTTCGCGCACTTCCTCGCCAACTGGGAGCACGTGGAGGGGGAGGAGTGGACGGACCGGCTGCGCTCCTGGGTGCCAGCGGGCTGCGACGCCTGGATCGTGCAGCGCGAGGTGCAGGACGTCACGCAGTACGCCGAGCTGTGGCTCCGCGACGCCGGTGACCACCGGGGCGACGAGTCCGCGTACCGGGAGCGCTACGACGCGTGGCTGGACGAGTTCGAGGCGCGCGGCGTCCGGGCCGTCGGCTTCGGCTGGATCACCCTGCGCCGGACACCGGCCGCCGTGCCCTCCGTCCTGGTGGAGGAGTGGCCGCACCCGGTCGAGCAGCCGCTCGGCGAGACGGTCCGCGCGCACTTCGACCGCCTGGACCATCTGCGCGCGCACGACGACGCGGCCCTGCTGGAGTCGTCCTTCACGCTGGCCGCCGAGGTCGTCCAGGAACAGGTGGGGCTCCCCGGCGCCGAGGATCCCGAGCACGTCGTCCTGCGCCAGAACCGCGGCATGCGCCGGGCCGCCCGGGTGGACACGGTGACCGCCGGCTTCGCGGGCGTCTGCGACGGCACCATGAGCGCCGGGCGCATCCTGGACGCCATCGCGCAGCTCCTGGGCGAGGACCCGGTCGCGCTGCGTGACCGCACCCCGGCGCGGATCCGGCTCCTGGTGGAGCAGGGCTTCCTCGAACCCGCGTAGGCGCCCCCGCCCGCCCGTCCGGTCCCCCGCGCCGCCGCGCCACCGCCGGGCGGCACCGTCGGCGGCCCGGCGTTCACCCCGGGTTCGCCTGCCCGCCGTCCGCGCGTGCCAGCCTCGCGGAGGCCGCGTACGGACGGGCGGCGGGAAGGAGGCGCGGAGTCATGGAGAGCGGGCCGGCGATCTTCACGGGAACGGTGTTCGCCCTGTTCGGGGCGGGGCTGCTGGCATGGACCACGACCCAGGTGCGGCAGGGGCGGCCGGTCGCGCTGGGGGTGGGCCCGGGGGCGTCGGCGGCCGTCGCGGGCCTCGTCTCCGTGGCCGCCCTGGCCGCCGGGGTGTGGTGCCTGACGCGCGGCTGAGGCACCGGTTCCGGGCGGCGCGGACGGCGGGGCCGGGGCAATCGGGAGCCCGCGCTCCGGATGCACACGCCGGAACGGTGGGCACTCCGGGCGGCAGGATCGGGCTTCGTCGGGTTACCGTTCGAGTGGCCGTTGCGGGCTTTTCCCGTTTGACACGGGGGCGGGAGGTACCGTCACACTCCGCAGCGTCACGACCGAACAGCATCACGACCCGCCCCGGGAGCACTGCCCGGGACGGGGCCGCAGCGCCGACCGGAGAGAAGAGCGAAGTTGTCCCCGACCAGCGAGACCGCGAACGGCGGCCGCCGACTCGTCATCGTCGAGTCGCCTGCCAAGGCGAAGACGATCAAGGGCTACCTCGGGCCCGGTTACGTCGTCGAGGCGAGCGTCGGGCACATCCGCGACCTTCCCAACGGCGCCGCGGAGGTGCCCGAGAAGTACACCGGCGAGGTCCGTCGGCTCGGCGTGGACGTCGAACACGACTTCCAGCCCGTCTACGTCGTCAACGCCGACAAGAAGGCCCAGGTCAAGAAGCTCAAGGACCTGCTGAAGGACTCCGACGAACTCTTCCTCGCCACCGATGAGGACCGCGAGGGCGAGGCCATCGCGTGGCACCTCCAGGAAGTCCTCAAGCCGAAGATCCCCGTCAAGCGCATGGTGTTCCACGAGATCACCAAGGACGCCATCCGGGCCGCCGTCGCCAACCCGCGCCAGCTCAACCAGAAGCTCGTCGACGCCCAGGAGACCCGCCGCATCCTCGACCGCCTCTACGGCTACGAGGTCTCTCCGGTCCTCTGGAAGAAGGTCATGCCGCGCCTGTCGGCCGGCCGGGTGCAGTCCGTGGCGACGCGCCTGGTGGTCGAGCGGGAGCGGGAGCGCATCGCGTTCCGCTCCGCCGCGTACTGGGACCTGACCGGCACCTTCGCCACGGGCCGCGCCGGGGACGCGTCCGACCCGTCGTCGCTGGTCGCGCGGTTGCAGAGCGTCGACGGCCGCCGGGTGGCGCAGGGCCGCGACTTCGACTCGCTCGGCCGGCTCAAGGGCGCGAACACCCTGCACCTCGACGAGGCGCACGCCCGCGCGCTCGCCGCCGCGCTGGAGCGCACCGACTTCGCCGTCCGCTCCGTCGAGTCCAAGCCGTACCGCCGCTCGCCGTACGCCCCGTTCCGCACGACGACGCTCCAGCAGGAGGCGTCCAGGAAGCTCGGCTTCGGCGCCAAGGCGACCATGCAGATCGCCCAGAAGCTGTACGAGAACGGCTACATCACGTACATGCGCACGGACTCGACGACGCTGAGCGAGACGGCCGTCACCGCCGCCCGCGCCCAGGTCACGCAGCTCTACGGCGCCGACTACCTGCCCGCCCAGCCGCGCACCTACGCGGGCAAGGTCAAGAACGCCCAGGAGGCGCACGAGGCGATCCGCCCCTCCGGCGACCGCTTCCGCACGCCCGCCGAGACCGGGCTCACCGGCGACCAGTTCCGGCTGTACGAGCTGATCTGGAAGCGGACCGTCGCCTCCCAGATGAAGGACGCCACCGGCAACAGCGTCACCGTCCGCATCGGCGGCACGGCGGCCGACGGCCGGGACGTCGAGTTCAGCGCCTCCGGCAAGACCCTCACCTTCCACGGCTTCCTCAAGGCGTACGTCGAGGGCGCCGACGACCCGAACGCCGAGCTGGACGACCGCGAGCGCAGGCTGCCGCAGGTCGGCGAGGGCGACGCGCTGCGGGCCGCGGAGATCACGGTCGACGGCCACGCCACCAAGCCCCCGGCCCGCTACACCGAGGCGTCGCTGGTCAAGGAGCTGGAGGAGCGGGAGATCGGCCGCCCCTCGACGTACGCGTCGATCATCGGCACCATCCTGGACCGCGGCTACGTCTTCAAGAAGGGCACGGCGCTCGTCCCGTCCTTCCTCTCCTTCGCCGTGGTCAACCTCCTGGAGAAGCACTTCGGGCGGCTCGTCGACTACGACTTCACCGCCAAGATGGAGGACGACCTCGACGCCATCGCCCGCGGCGAGGCCCAGGCCGTGCCGTGGCTCAGGCGCTTCTACTTCGGCGAGGCCCCCGGCTCCACCCCGGCCAGGGGCGACAGCGGCGCGGCCGACGCGGGCAACGGCGACGGGGACCACCTCGGCGGCCTCAAGGAGCTGGTGACCGACCTCGGCGCGATCGACGCCCGCGAGGTGTCGTCCTTCCCCGTCGGCAACGGCATCGTCCTGCGCGTCGGGCGCTACGGCCCGTACATCGAGCGGGGCGAGAAGGACACCGAGGAGCACCGGCGCGCCGACATCCCCGGCGACCTGGCCCCGGACGAGCTCTCCGTCGAGCTGGCCGAGCAGCTGCTCGCCGAGCCCAGCGGCGACCGCGAGCTGGGCACCGACCCGGTCAGCGGCCACGCCGTCGTCGCCAAGAAGGGCCGCTACGGCCCCTACGTCACCGAGGTGCTCCCCGACGGCACCCCCAAGACCGGCAAGAACGCCGTGAAGCCGCGGACGGCCTCGCTGTTCAAGTCGATGACCCTGGACACGGTGACCCTGGACGACGCCCTGCGGCTGATGTCGCTGCCGCGCGTCGTCGGCGCCGACGCCGAGGGTGTCGAGATCACCGCCCAGAACGGCCGCTACGGCCCGTACCTGAAGAAGGGCACGGACTCGCGGTCCCTCCAGTCCGAGGACCAGCTCTTCACGATCACGCTGGACGAGGCGCTGGCCGTCTACGCCCAGCCCAAGCAGCGCGGCCGGGCCGCGGCCAAGCCGCCGCTGAAGGAGCTGGGCGCCGACCCGGTCAGCGGGAAGCCGGTGGTGGTCAAGGACGGCCGCTTCGGTCCCTACGTCACCGACGGCGAGACCAACGCGACCCTGCGCTCCGGCGACAGCGTCGAGGAGATCACGCCCGGACGCGGCTTCGAGCTGCTGGCCGAGAAGCGCGCGAAGGGGCCCGCCAAGAAGACGGCGAAGAAGGCGCCCGCGAAGAAGGCCCCGGCCAAGAAGACGGCGGCGAAGAAGACGACCGCGGCCAAGACCACGGCGGCCAAGAAGACCACGGCGGCGAAGAAGACCGCCACGGGGACGGCCGCGGCGAAGAGGGCGGCCACCGGGGCCGCCGCCAAGACGTCGGAGGACTGACCCCGGCCCGGTCGCGGGCGCAGGACCGGCCCTGGCCCGGCCGCCGGGTCCGGACCGGGAGCGATCCGGAGCGGCCGGGCCCGTGCGGATCCCGCCGGGACCCGGCGTCCGGTGGTCCCTGATCCGCCTGGACCCGGACCGGACCCGGAATGATCCCGGACCCGAACCCGGACACGCGTCCCGGAATCGTCCCGGATGCCCCGGACCCGGATCGGTTCCGTTCCGGCCCGGATCGAACGGGCCGGGGCTGTCCGCCCCGGCCCGGGACATCGGCCCAGGGGTCCCGCTCCGGCCCGGGGCAGCGCCCCCACGGACCCCGTTCCGGCGTCCGGCGCGCCGTCCGCCGGGCGAACGCCCGCCTCCCCGGGCGTCTCCTTCCGGGCCCCGTCCGCCCGGGTTCGGCGCGCTCCGGCCTGCCCGGACGGGGCCGGTGGCGCTCGGGCACGAGGCCGCGCCGCGCCGCCGCCCGGAGCGGCGGCACGGCGCGCCCGCGGGGGACGGCGGCGCCGAGGACGGCCCTGGCGGGCCCGCGGCCCCGCGGTGGGCCCCGGGAGAAAACCCCTGGGTGCCGGGGCGTTCGCGCGCTCGGCCGTGCGGCCGGACCGTCGGCGCGGCCCGATAGGCTGAACGCATGACCCGAGCCGAGCAGCCAACGGCCCCCGACCCCACTCCGGACGAGACCCTGGTCGCGGACTCCCGCGAGCGTGCCGTCCGCGCCCTGCTGCGCCGGCCGCAGTTGCGGCGGTTGTGGAGCGCACAGTTCGTGGGAGGCGTCGGCGACATCCTCGCCCTCCTGGTGCTGGTCGTCCTCACCGTGCAGGCCTCGGTCGGCACGGACGCGCTCGGCGGCGGTTACCGGAGCATGGCCTTCGCGGTGGCGGCCGTGTTCGGCGTCCGCGTCCTCACGACCCTGCTCTTCGGCGCCGTCCTGCTCGGTCCCCTCACGGCGCTCACCGCGCCGAGCGGCCCGCTGGACCGCCGGTGGACCATGGTCGGCGCGGACGGACTGCGCGCCGCGCTGCTGATCATCGCCCCCCTGTGGACCGACTGGACGCCCGGCAACGCGGTGGTGCTCCTCCTGGTCACCGTCTTCGTCACCGGCGCGGCCGACCGCTTCTGGACGGTGTGCCGGGACGGCGCCGCGCCCGGGCTGCTGCCCGCCCCGCCCCCCGAGGGCGCGGCCGTCCGCCCGCTCCCCGACCACCTGGGCGCCCTGGACCGCCTCTGGCTGCGCACGGGCTTCGTCGCGGTGCCGCTGGCCGCCGCCGCCCTGGTCGTCGCCGGGCTGCTGAACAACCTGCTGGGCACCGCGGTGGACTGGTTCTCCGTCCACCAGGCGGCGCTCGGCTCGTACGTCGCGGCGGGACTGTTCGCCGCCTCCCTGTCCGTGGTGGCGGCGCTGGAACTGCCCGGCGGCACCCCGCGCCCCCGGTCGCCGCTGGAGGGGCTGCGCCGCCCCAAGGACCCGGCCGAGACCGGGCCCAAGGGCCGGGCCGTCGCCGACAGGGGCCGCACCGGAGCCCTTCCGCTGCTGGTGGCCGCCTGCGCGGTGACCGCCGCCGCCGTGGCCGCCGCGGTCGCCGTGGCCGCGCCGCACGCCATCGACCTGGGCGGCGGCCCGGTGCTGTTCGGGCTCATGGCGGGCGCCCTGACCGGCGGCGTCGTCGTCGGCATCCGCACCGCCCCCGCCCTGCTGCCCGCGCTGTCCCGGCGGCGGCTGCTGGCCCTGGCCGTCGCCGTCGTCGGCGCCGCCCTGCTGGCCGCCGGCCTCGTCCCGGACGTCACCACCGTGCTGCTGCTCCTGCTGCTGGCGGGCGTGGCGGCGGGCGTGGCCGCCAACACCGGGCACGCGCTGCTCGACCAGGAGACCGAGGACCGGCGCCGCGCGCGCACCACCGGCCACCTGCACGCGGTCGTCCGGGTCTGTGTGGCGCTCGCCGTGGTCACCGCGCCCGCGGCCGCCGCCGGCATCGGACCGCACCGCCTGCAGAACGGCAGGTTCGTCTTCGCGCACGGCGGCGCCGCCTTCACCCTGATGCTGGTCGGCGCGCTGCTGCTGCCGGTGGCCGCCCTGGTCCTCGCCAAGGTGGACGACCGCTCCGGCGTGCCGCTGCGGCACGACCTGCGGGACGCGCTGCTCGGCGGTGACGACCCGGAGCCCCGGATCGCGCCGAACGGCTTCTTCATCGCCCTGGAGGGCGGCGACGGCGCCGGGAAGTCCACCCAGGCCGAAGCGCTCGCCCAGTGGCTCCGGGACAAGGGCCACGAGGTCGTCCTCACCCGCGAGCCCGGCGCGACCCCGGTCGGCATACGGCTGCGGTCCATCCTGCTGGACGTCTCCAGCGCCGGGCTCTCGCACCGCGCCGAGGCGCTGCTGTACGCCGCCGACCGCGCGGAGCACGTCGACACCGTGGTGCGGCCCGCCCTGGAGCGCGGCGCCGTGGTCATCTCCGACCGCTACATCGACTCCTCGGTCGCCTACCAGGGCGCCGGGCGCGACCTGTCACCGGTGGAGATCGCCCGCATCAGCCGCTGGGCGACCAACGGCCTGGTGCCGCACCTGACGGTGCTGCTGGACGTCTCCCCGGAGACCGCCCGCGAGCGGTTCACCGAGGCGCCCGACCGGCTGGAGTCCGAGCCCGCCGAGTTCCACGCGCGCGTGCGGTCCGGTTTCCTCACGCTGGCCGCCGTCGACCCCGGGCGCTACCTCGTGGTGGACGCGGGCCAGGAGCCGGAGGCCGTGGGCGCCGCCGTACGGGACCGGCTGGACCGGATGCTGCCGCTGTCCGAGGCCGAGATCAGGGCCCGGGAGGAAGCACGGCGCAAGGCCGAGGAGGAGGCCCGCCGCAAGGCGGAGGAGGAGGCCGCCCGCAAGGCCGAGGAGGAGCGCCTGGAGCGCGAGCGCCTGGAGCGGGAGGAGCGGCTGCGCGCCGAGGAGGAGGAGCGCAAGCGGCGCGAACTGGAGGAGGCCCAGCGCCGGGAGGCCGAGCGCCAGGCCGAGGAGGCCCGCCGCAGGGCCGAGGAGGCGCACCGGCGCGCCGAGGAGGAGCGGGCCCGGCTGCTGGCCGAGGAGAAGGCCCGCGCCGAGGAGGAGGCCCGCCGCAAGGCGGAGGAGGAGGCCGCCCGCAAGGCCGAGGAGGAGCGCCTGGAGCGCGAGCGCCTGGAGCGGGAGGAGCGGCTGCGCGCCGAGGAGGAGGAGCGCAAGCGGCGCGAACTGGAGGAGGCCCAGCGCCGGGAGGCCGAGCGCCAGGCCGAGGAGGCCCGCCGCAGGGCCGAGGAGGCGCACCGGCGCGCCGAGGAGGAGCGGGCCCGGCTGCTGGCCGAGGAGAAGGCCCGCGCCGAGGAGGAGGCCCGCCGCGAGGCCGAACGCGAGCGGCTCCGCAAGGAGGCCGAGGAGCAGGCGCGGCTGCGGGCGGAGGCCGAGGCCCTGCGCCTGGAGAAGCAGCGCAAGGCCGAGGAGGCCCTGCTGCGCGCCGAGGCGGCGCGGCGCGCGGCCGAGCGGGCGGCGGCCGCCGCCGCGGTCGGCCCCCGCTCCGCCGCACCCGCCGCGGCGGACGGCCCGCGCCGTGCCCCGGCGGCTCCCGCCCGGCGTGCGACGCCGCCCGGCGCGGACGCGGTGACCGAGGAGACGCCGCTCGTCGCGCCGCCCGGGAGGACCGGGGAGCCCGGCGGTTCGTCGGAGGACACGGCGGTGCTGCGGCCGGTGCGGGACGACCGCGCCGACGGGCGCGGCGGCCCGGCCCGGGGCGGGCGGCCGTCCGAGTCCGAGGTGACGGCGGAGCTGCCGAAGCCGGTGCCGCCGGGCGCGGCCGACGAGACGGCCGTGCTGCCCGCGGTGACACCGCGCGACGAGGACGAGACCAGGGTGCTCCCGGCCGTTCCGCCGGGTGCGGCCGACGAGACGGCGGTGCTGCCCGCGGTGCGCGAGGAGGACCCGGCCGACCGGGTGCCGCCGGGGTACTTCCGCGACCAGGGCGCGTCCGGGGGACGGCGGGGCGAGGCGCCGCGCGGGCCCGACGACCGGACCCGGGAGCTGCCCCGTGTCGACCCCGACCAGGCGCCCCCGCGCAGGCGGCGGTCCGACTGGGCGGAGGAGACCCCGCTGGACGACCTCCCGACACTCGCGGACGAACTGCTCGGCCCGCGCGGCGACCGCTGGGACGACGGCGACGACGGCCCCCGCGGGCCCCGTGGCGGACCCGGCGGCGAGCACCACGGCGACGGTGACGACCGGCGCGGCGGCGGCCGCGGCGGGAAGGGCCGGGGCGGGGGCCGACCGTGACCGACGGGGGCCGGTCCCGGCCGTGACCGGGGTCCGGAGCCCGGAGCCCGCAGGCCGGGCGGGAACGGCAGGGCTGGGAACGGCAGGGCTGGGAACGGCTCGTACGTGAAGGTCGGGTCCGCGGGGCAGGTTTCCCGCGCTCTCCCGCGCTCCGGAGGACGGGGACGCCGCCCGCGGTGGCCGCGGCCACCGGGCCGGGGCCCGGAGCGGCCCGACCCGTCCCGGCCGGTCGGCGGCACCGGAGGGGCCGGGACCGCCGGAGCCGGGGAGTGACCGGAGCCGGGGAGTGACCGGAGCCGGGGAGTGACCGGAGCCGGGGAGTGACCGGCGTCGCGGGAGGGCTCCGGGGCCCCTCCCCGCACGCCCGGCACCGTCGGCACGCGCTGTCGGTGCCGACCCGCACAATGGGGGACGCGGCGCGACCGGTGCGCGCCGTGCCGCCGGCGGTGGTGCCCCGGGCGGTGGAGCGAGCACGAGCGTGACGGAAGGACGGCGTGACCCATGACCGTATGGGACGACCTCGTCGGGCAGGAGAGGGTGAGCGACCGGCTCGCCGCCGCTGCCCGGGACGCCGACGCCTTCGTCACCGCCGCCGCGGCCGACGGCCCCCTCCCGCAGGCGTCGAGCATGACGCACGCCTGGCTGTTCACCGGCCCGCCCGGCGCCGGGGTGGTCCGCGCGGCGCGGGCCTTCGCCGCCGCGCTGCAGTGCGTGAGCCCCGACCGGGCGCTCGGCGGCGTGCCCGGCTGCGGCTTCTGCGACGGCTGCCACACGGCGCTGGTCGGCACCCACGCGGACGTGAGCACGGTGGCCGCAGTCGGCGCCGAGATCCTGGTCAAGGACATGCGGGACACGGTCCGCAAGTCGTTCACCTCCCCGGCGAACGGCCGCTGGCAGGTCATCCTCGTCGAGGACGCCGAGCGGCTGAACGAGAAGTCCGCCAACGCCGTCCTCAAGGCGGTCGAGGAGCCCGCCCCGCGGACGGTCTGGCTGCTGTGCGCCCCGTCCGTCGAGGACGTCCTGCCCACGATCCGCTCCCGCTGCCGCCACCTGACCCTGCGCACCCCCTCGGTGGAGGCGGTCGCCGACATGCTCGTCCGGCGCGACGGAGTCGAGCCGGCCGCCGCCGCCGAGGCCGCCCGCGCCACCCAGGGCCACGTCGAGCGGGCCCGTCGCCTGGCCACCGACCCGGCGGCCCGGGAGCGGCGGGCCACCGTGCTGCGGCTGCCCCTGCGCGTCGACGACGTCGGCGGCGCGCTGCGCGCCGCGCAGGAACTGGTCGACGCGGCGGCGGCGGACGCGAAGCAACTGGCCGAGGAGACCGACACCAAGGAGACCGAGGACCTCCGGACCGCCCTCGGCGCCGCCCAGGGCGGCCGGATGCCGCGCGGCACGGCCGGGGTGATGAAGGACCTGGAGGACATGCAGAAGCGCCGCCGGACCCGCACCCAGCGCGACAGCCTGGACCTCGCCCTGACCGACCTCACGGCCTTCTACCGCGATGTCCTGGCCCTCCAGCTCGGCTCCCGGGTGGCCATCGCCAACGCCGACGCCGGGGACGCCCTGGAGCGCCTGGCCCGGGGCGGCACCCCGGAGGCCACGCTGCGCCGCATCGAGGCGATCGGCGCCTGCCGCGAGGCCCTGGACCGCAACGTGGCCCCGCTGCTCGCGGTGGAGGCGATGACGATGGCGCTGCGGGCGGGGTGAGCGCCCTGGCAACGAGCGCCGGACGGGCGCCGGGAACAGCGCCGGACGGGCGCCCGGGGACGGGCGGCGGGGGACGACCGCCCGGGAATGAGCGCCGTTCCGGGGAAGCCGCGGCCCTCCGGGCCCTCCGAAGCCCGCGGGAACGGCACCGGATCCCCCCGGCGGACACCGGGCGCCGGGTTGACGCCGCGGTAACTCGTACGTGGACGCACGGCGATCAATCCACTGCGGAGCGTTACGCTCGCGGAATGCACACACGGCGCTTCCACCGCAGGACCTGTACCGGCACGGCACGCACCGGAGCCCTCCTCCTCGCCGCCGCGCTCCTCGCCACCGGCTGCTCCGCCGAGGGAGGCCGGACGTCCGCCGGCTCGGCGGCCGAACCGGCGGGCGCGACGGCGGCGGCACCGGCGCTCAGCCCGCTGCCGAGGGCCACCTCCGCCGCCCTGGCCCCGTACTACGCGCAGAAGCTGAGCTGGCGGGACTGTGGTGTGCCCGGCTTCCAGTGCGCCACGATGAAGGCGCCGCTCGACTACGCCGAGCCGTCCGCCGGGGACGTCCGGCTCGCCGTGTCCCGCAGGAAGGCCACCGGCCCCGGGGAGCGGCTCGGCTCCCTGCTGGTCAACCCGGGAGGCCCGGGCGGCTCGGCGATCGGCTACCTCCAGCAGTACGCGGGCATCGGGTACCCGGCGAAGGTCCGCGCCCAGTACGACATGGTCGCCGTGGACCCGCGCGGGGTGGCCCGCAGCGAGCCCGTCGAATGCCTCGACGGCCGCAGGATGGACGCGTACACGGAGACCGACGTCACCCCGGACGACCAACGCGAGGTCGACCGCCTGGTGGACGCGTACCAGGGCTTCGCGGAGGGCTGCGGCGCCGACGCCCCGAAGCTGCTGCGCCACGTGTCCACGGTGGAGGCGGCCCGGGACATGGACGTCCTGCGGGCGGTGCTGGGCGACGAGAGGCTGACGTACGTCGGGGCCTCGTACGGCACCTTCCTCGGGGCGACCTACGCGGGCCTCTTCCCGGACCGGGTGGGCCGCCTGGTCCTGGACGGCGCGATGGACCCCTCGCTGTCCGCGCGCCGGCTGAACCTGGAGCAGACGGAGGGCTTCGAGACGGCGTTCCGGTCCTTCGCGAAGGACTGCGTGCGCCGGTCCGACTGCCCGCTCGGCGACCGGAGCACCTCGCCGGAGGAGGTCGGCGGGAACCTGAAGGCGTTTTTCCGGCGACTGGACGCCAAGCCCGTCCCCACCGGCGACGCGGACGGCCGCAGGCTCACCGAGTCCCTGGCCACCACCGGGGTCATCGCGGCGATGTACGACGAGGGCGCCTGGCAGCAGCTCCGTGAATCGCTGACGTCCGCGATGAAGGAGGACGACGGCGCCGGACTGCTGATGCTGTCCGACAGCTACTACGAGCGCGACGCCGACGGCGGCTACAGCAACCTGATGTACGCCAACGCCGCGGTGAACTGCCTGGACCTCCCCGCCGCCTTCTCCTCCCCGGAGCAGGTCCGCGACGCCCTGCCCGACTTCCGGAAGGCGTCCCCGGTCTTCGGCGAGGGCCTCGCCTGGTCCTCCCTGAACTGCGCCTACTGGCCCGTCCGGCACAGCGGCGAGCCCCACCGCATCGAGGCCGCCGGCGCCGCCCCGATCCTCGTCGTCGGCACCACCCGCGACCCGGCCACCCCCTACCGCTGGGCCCAGGCCCTCGCCGGCCAGCTCTCCTCCGGCCGCCTCCTGACCTATGACGGCGACGGCCACACCGCCTACGGGCGCGGGAGCGAGTGCGTCGACACGACGATCAACACCTACCTGCTGCGCGGCACGGCCCCCTCCGACACCAAGACCTGCTCCTGACCACCCCCTCCGGAACGGGTACGAAGCACTCGGCGGGACTGTGTAGACTTACGCACGTTGCTGATCGCACCACAGTGCGCCCAGCGCGCCGCCTTAGCTCAGATGGCCAGAGCAACGCACTCGTAATGCGTAGGTCTCGGGTTCGAATCCCGAAGGCGGCTCCGGCAAAGGCCAGGTCACTCAACTCGTGACCTGGCCCTTTTGTTGTTCGGGCAGGGCGCGGCGGCATGCGGGACGGGCTGTTGCCGGCCTTCTTCGTCGCCGCCCTCCGGACCCGCCTCTCCGCCTCGGCTTCGCGCTGGAGCGGCACCGGCTCGCCGAGCACCTCACCGAAGGTCGCCGCACCCTCGGCCGCGCTGTCGCCGCGACGCGGTCCTCCGGCCTCCGGAAGGCCCCGGCGGTTACGTCAGGGACTGCCGTACCGCTTCCACCAGTGCCGCCGCGCGTTCGTCGTCCGGCCCGCTGACGATGTGGTTCATGACGTAGCCGAAGGCGAGCCCGCGGTCGGGGTCGGCGAAGGCGAGGGAGCCGCCGCGGCCGGTGTGGCCGAAGGCGTTCGGGCCGGTCATGGGGGTGCGGTCGGTGGGCAGCATGTAGCCGGTGCCGAAGCGGCTGGGGATCGTCATCACCCGGTCCCGCCCGGCGGCCTGTTCGGCGGTCGCCGAGGCCAGGGTCGCGGGGGTGAGGAGCCGCACGCCGTCGACCTCGCCGATGGTCGCGGCGTACATGCGGGCGAGGGAGCGGGCGGTGCCGATGCCGTTGGAGGAGGGGAGTTCCGCCGCCTGGACCTCCGGGGAGTCGAAGTCGATGGCGGCGGGGTCGGTGACGGCGAAGGCCCGGTTGCTGAGCGAATCGGGGTCGAGCCAGGCGGCGGCCTGCTCGCGCAGTTCGTCCGAGTCGGCCTCGGCGAGGAGGGTGGCCAGGTCGACGGAGGGGCTTCGGTACGTCATGCGGCTGACGCGGTCGCGTTCGCTCGCCGGCAGGCCGATGTGGAAGTCGAGTCCGAGGGGGACGGCGATCTCGTCGGCGAAGAGGCGGCCCGGCGTCCGGCCGGAGACCCGGCGGATCACCTCGCCGACCAGCCAGCCCCAGGTCCGGCCGTGGTAGCCGTGGGCCGTGCCCGGGGTCCACTGCGGGCGCTGGGCCGCCAGTGCCGCCGTCATCGGGTCCCAGGCCAGGGCGTCCGCCAGTGGGAGCGGTTCGTCGACGGTCACCAGTCCGGCCCGGTGGGACAGCAGCCAGCGCACGGGGATGTCGGCCTTGCCGTTCGCGGCGAACTCCGGCCAGTAGGACGCCACCGGGGCGTCGAGGTCCAGCAGGTCGCGCTCGGCCAGCATGTGCGCGGCGGTCGTCGTGGCGCCCTTGGTCGCCGAGTAGACCAGTTGCAGGGTGTCCCGCGTCCACGGGCGGCCGGTCCCGGAGTCGGCGATGCCGCCCCACAGATCGACGACCGGTCGGCCGTGCCGGTAGACGCACACGGCCGCGCCGATGTCCCCGCGCCGGGCGAAGTTCGCCGCGAACGCCTCACGGACCGGCTCGAACCCGGGCGCGACATCCCCGTTGATGATCGTCATACCGTTCATCCTCGCAGCGCGGCCGTCCTCCGCGAAGGGCGGTGGGCGATGGGCGTGCGGGGGAGGAAAGGGCCCCGGCGCGGGCTTCACCCGGCCGGGGCCAGTCCGGCGAGGCGGGACCGGGCCTCCGCGACGACGCGGCCGGACAGCTCGGTGACCCGGCCGTCCTCCCCGGTCAGCGGGGTCCCCATCACCGTGACCGTCGTGCAGGCGAGGTCGAAGACCTCCTTGACCCGGGCCCGCCGCGGCGCGTCGTAGGCGCCGTAGTCGTCGTGGGCGGTGACCAGGGCGGTGAAGGCCGGGAGCCGTTCCTCCATGGCCAGGCAGAGCTCCCGGAGGACGAGGCGGACCTCCCGGCTGCGCTGGAACACCTCGGACAGGGTCCGGCGGGCCTCGGTCAGTTCGGCCTCCGCCTCCGTCAGCACTTCGGCGGCCTTCTCCTGGTCCCCCCGGAACGAGCGGCCCCGCCATTCCAGGAGGGCACCGCCCACGACCAGGGCCGGTACGGCCACGACCGCCGCCAGGACCACGGTGCCCGCGGCCATGCCGCCGCCGCCCGCCGCGAGCGAACCGCCGCCCAGCCAGGCCAGGGTGGCGCTGCTCGCGGCGGCGCCGGAGAGACCGGAGATGGCGGTGCCGGTGGACGCGGTGGCGAACGCGCCGACGGCCATGTAGGTGGCCGCGCCCACGCCCGCGCCGACGCCCGCCCCCACGGCTCCGCCGCCGACGAGCGAGCCGACGACGGACACCGCGAGCTGCCGCAGCTCCCGCAGCTCCACGTCGGCCGGGGTGCTGCCGATCGGGGCCACCGGGGCCAGTTCGGCCAGGTCGATGCGCTTGAGCTGCTCGAAGGCCGTCCGGAAGGGGACCAGGGCCCGGTCGTACGTGGTCTGCCGCCGCTCCTGCTGGGCCCCACTCTCCTGCGCGATGTGCCGGTCGAGCTTCCTGCGGCGGAGGTCCAGCCGCTCCTGGCGCTCCTTGTTCCTGCGCGCGAGCCGGACGGCCTGGTACATGGCGACGGCCATGCGGTGCTCCCCCCTGAGCATATGAACTGATCAGGCGTCAGGTTATCGCCGATCGGGCTCTTTCCGGTCCGCCGTGTCCACCGTGGAACGGGTTCCGAGTGGCCCCGTGCGGCACCGCGCCCCGGCTGCCGGTTCCGCCGCTCCGGGCGGGGCCTTCCCGCCGGCCGCCCGTGCGGTGCCCGGCCCGGGGGTATCAACCCGCCCGTCCGGTGCTTCGCCCGTGCGGCACCCGCTCCTACGGCGCCCCACCCTGGCCCGGGTGCCCCTGCCTCCGGCCGCGGCCACCGCCGACCGTCCGAGCGGGCACCGGCTCCGGCCGTCCGGGCGGGGTGTCCCCACCCGGCCACCGCCACCGCCATCGCCACCGCCTCTGCCCCCGCTTTCCCCCCGCCCGGCTACTTCGCGTCCGCGTAGCACCGCACCGGCACGGCCGTGAAGGGGAAGCGGACCGGGGTCGGGCCGAAGGTGAGGCGGGCGGCCTCGGCCGCGCAGCGGTCGAGGGCGGCGACCACCTCCGCGGCCTCCTCCTCGGGGCAGTGGACGATCACCTCGTCGTGCTGGAAGAAGACCAGCTCCGCCGCCATGCCGGTCAGTGACCGGCGCAGCGCGGCGAGCAGCAGGAGGGTCCAGTCGGCGGCGCTGCCCTGGACGACGAAGTTGCGCGCGAACCGGCCCCGGGCGCGGGCCCCGGCGGAGGTGTGGCCCGGGGCGGTGTCCTCGGGGGCCGGGGCCTCGTCGTCGCGCTCGGGCGCCGGGGGACAGGTGCGGCCCAGCCAGGTGCGCACGAGCCGGCCCTCCTCGCCCGCGCGGGCGGCGTCGTCGACGTAGGCGACGGCCCGGGGGAAGCGGCGCCGGAGCGCGGCGAGGTGCTTGAGGCCGTCGCCGGAGGTCTGGCCGTAGACCGCGCCGAGCACGGCGAGTTTGGCCTGGCCGCGGTCGCCGGAGAAGGCGCGGTCGGAGACCTCCTGGTACAGGTCGGTCTCCCGTCCGGCGACCTCCATCAGCCCGGGGTCGCGGGAGATGGCCGCCAGGACCCTCGGCTCCATCTGGTCGACGTCGGCGACGACCAGCCGCCAGCCCGGGTCGGCGACGACGGCCCGGCGGATCACCTTGGGGATCTGGAGGGCGCCCCCGCCGTTGGTGACCCAGCGCCCGGTGACGGTGCCGCCGGCCAGGAACTCGGGGCGGAAGCGGCCGTCGCGCACCCAGTCCTGGAGCCAGGACCAGCCGTGCGCCACCCAGACGCGGTACAGCCTCTTGTACTCCAGCAGCGGCTCCACGGCCGGGTGGTCGACCGCCTCCAGCTCCCAGCGGCGGGTGGAGCGGACCTTGATCCCGGCCTGGGAGAAGGCCCTCACCACGTCCGCCGGGAGGTCGGGCCGGACCCTGCGGCCGAAGGCGGCCGAGACCTCCTCGGCCAGCTCGGCCAGGCGGCGCGGCTGGCCGCCGCCCGCGTACCGCTCGCCCAGCAGGTCGTGCAGGACCTCGCGGTGGACGTCGGCCCGCCAGGGCAGGCCCGTGCGGTTCATCTCCGCAGCCACCAACGTGCCCGCCGACTCGGCCGCCGTCAGCAGGCGCAGCCGGTCGGGGTGGGCGGACCGGTCGTGGCGGCGCTGCTGCTCGGCGTAGACGTCGAGCAGGTCGGCCAGGGGCAGCGGGGCGGCGCGCGGCTCGAACAGGGAGGACTGCGCGCCCGGTTCGGCGGAGCGCTGCGGCGGATCGGGCGGTACGGCGGTGCCGCGCAGCCGGGCGAGGGCGGCGGGGGCCGACCGGGGCTCGCCGTAGCGGCCCTCGTGGCCGAGCAGGAGGGTCTCGGCGGCCTCCACGTCGTAGCACCGCTCCACACGCACGCCCGCCGCGAGCAGGCGGGGGTGCGCCTCGGCGGTGGACCGCCACACCCAGCGGGCGGCGCCGGGGCGGTCGCGCACGGCCCGCGCGAGGTCCGGCTCCCGCAGCACCGGGCCCGAGGGCAGCCCGTCGGGGCCGAGGGGGGCGACCTCCGCGCCGCCGTCCTCGGCCAACGCGAGTGCCCATCGGCCGACCATGGGGTGAGTCTCGCAGGAGGGTCGGACAGCGGGGGTGCGGCGCGGGGGCGGGCGGCAGGTGTCGGTGCGGCGGGCGGCGGCATGCCCGATGCCGTCGCCCGTCGCTTGGCGCCCGGCGCGTGCCGCGGCAGCGCGCCCGGACTCCGGCGGGACCGGCGCGGTGATGTCGCCGCAGGCGGGCCAGGAGGGCCAGGCGGGCCAGGGCGCTCCGGCGGGCCAAGCGTGGCAGGGCGCTCCGGCGGGGCAGACGGGCAGGCGGGCAGGCGGGCAGGCGGGTCAGGGCGGTCCGGCGATCCGGTGGGTGCCTGGCCTGGGCCTGGGCATGCGCCCGCGACCGTGCTCGGTGCCGGAGGGGAGAGCCCGCCGTCTAGGCGCGCCGGGGTGCCGGGCGCGCCGTGGCGCGGGGTCAGTCAGCCGTAGGGGGTCAGCGGGTCCGGCCGGGACAGGGCCTCGGAGAGCGGCAGCCCCTCCCGCGCCGCGACGGGCCGGCGCGACCGAGGTTCGGCCCGGGTGCGCGGGCGGTACCGGGGCTCCTTGCCGCGTGCGCAGGCCGACAGCCCCTCGTGGCGCAGCCCCTCACCCGGCACGGCGGCCACCAAGGACACATCCGCGGACGTCGCGCCGGGGAGGCGGCGAGACGTCGCGGCCCGCGCGCACGAGGGGGCGGGAGCCCAGTTCGGGCACGGATGCTCCCGCCCGGGAGCGGCGCGCCGCTCGAAGCTGACGCGGCTCCGGACGCGGACGTGGTGCGGCTCGTAGCGGGTCATGGCGTAGTGGCACACCCGCGCGCCGTACCGACCACGCTCCGGGCGGGCCGTACCGACCACGCTCCGGGCGGGCCGTCCCGTCCCGCGGTGGCCACGGGCCGTCCCGTTCCGCGGCCGCCCGTCCACCGCCGGAAGCGGTCCTCCGTCCCGCCCGTCCACCGCCGGAAGCGGTCCTCCGTCCCGCCCGTCCACCGCCGGAAGCGGTCCTCCGTCCCGCCCGTCCGCCGTCGGAAGCGGTCCTCAGGCCCGCCCCTCCGCTTCCTCGCCCTCCTCCTCCCGCTCCTCGCCGGCCTTCGTGAACTCCGCCAGGGTCCTGGTGACGTAGCGCTCGGTGGCCTCCTTGGTGATGCCGAGGCCGTGGAGCACGCCCTCGCCGTTCTCGTGCTCCAGCAGGGCGAGCAGGATGTGCTCGGTGCCCACGTAGTGGTGGTCGAGGCGCAGGGCCTCGCGGAAGGTCAGCTCCAGGACCTTCTTGGCGGCCGAGCCGTACGGCACCAGTTCCGGCACCTCCTCGGCGGGCGGCGGCAGGACCGCCGTGGCCGCCGCGCGGACCGCGTCCAGGGGCACGCCCTGCGCGGCGATCGCCTTGGCGGCGAAGCCCTCGCGCTCCGTGAGCAGGCCGAGGACCAGGTGCTCCGGCAGGCCCTCCGCGGCGCCCGCGGCCACGGCAGCGTTGTGCGCGGCCATCACCGCTTCCCGCGCGCGCGGGGTGTAGCGGTTGAAGCCCTGGCCCGCGTCGGCCCCGGCGGACTCCTTGGGGACGAAGCGCTTCTGCGCCGCCTGGCGGGTGACGCCCATGCGCCGCCCGATGTCGGTCCAGGAGGCGCCCGAACGCCGGGCCTGGTCCACGAAGTGGCCGATGAGGTGGTCGGCCACCTCGCCGAGGTGCTCGCCCGCGATGACGGCGTCCTGGAGCTGCTCCAGGGGCTCGGCGTGCGCCTTCTTGATCGCGTCGATGAGGTCGTCGAGGCGGATGGATGACGTGGTGCTGGGGTTCGTCGTCATGTGTCAACCGTAGGTTGACAGTGGAGGATCGTCAACCAGAGGTTGACAGTTGGCCGGGTTCCGGCGCGTGGGACCATCGAGGGGTGAGTGGGATGCCTGCCGTCGACCGTGCCTTCGGGGCCGCGTTGTACGACGACGCCGACGAGGCCCTCGACACCGGGGCCTCGGTGCTCGCCGCCGATCCGGCCTCCGACGCGGAACTGGCCCGGCGCGGCCGGGAGTTCGTGGCCGGGGCCTGGCGGAGGGGCTGGCAGCCGGCCGACCTCGCGCGGTTCACACGGCGCGAGCTGGACGACGTCCACGTGCGGCTGGTGGCGGCGCTGATCCGGGAGCAGGCGCCGTACGACGGTCCGCGCGGGCCCCGCTGGGCCGCGCAGATCGACGCCCTGCCCGCCGCGCCGCCGCCCCGCGCCGACCGGTTCTCGCACGCCACCGCCGTGCTGGAGCTGTACCGGCTGCTGCTGCGCCTGCCCGCGCTGGAGCCCCTGGAGCGGCCCGTGTCCCCGGACCGGGGGAGGCCGCTGGAGCACCGGCCCGAGTCGCGCGCCCTCGGCCGCATCCGCGCGCTGCTCGCCAAGGCGGAGGCGACCGGGTACCCGGAGGAGGCGGAGGCGCTGAGCGCCAAGGCCCAGGAGTTGATGGCCCGGCACAGCGTCGACGAGGCGCTGCTGGCGGCCGGAGTGCCCTCGCCCGAGGCGCCCGGCGCCTGCCGGATCGGCGTCGATGCGCCGTACGAGGAGGCCAAGGCGGTCCTGCTGGACGCGGTGGCCGGGGCCAACCACTGCCGGGCGGTGTGGAACGAGGCGCTCGGCTTCTCCACCGTCGTCGGCTTCGAGGCCGACCTGGAGGTGGTCGAACTCCTCTACACCTCGCTGCTGGTGCAGGCCGAGACGGCCATGACCGCGGCGGAGGCCGCCCAGCGGCGCGGCGGACGCAAGCGGACCAAGACCTTCCGGCAGTCCTTCCTCGCGGCCTACGCCCACCGCGCGGGCCTCCGCCTGCGGACCGTCGCCGAACGGACCACCGCCGGGCGGGGCGCGGACGGGGACGGGGGCCTGCTCCCGGTCCTCGCCTCCCGCGCGGTCGCGGTGGCCGACCGGACGGAGCGGCTGTTCCCCGAGACGACCACGACCCGGCTGCGCGGAGCCGCCGACGCGGACGGCTGGAACGAGGGCGCGCGCGCCGCCGACCGCGCCCGGGTCGCGCCCCGCCGCCCGCTGCCCTGATCCGGAGCGCGACGCGGCCCGATTTCCGCTGGTGCCGCCTCCACGCGGTGATCAGGCTGGTGGCATGACGAACCCTTCCCCCACCGGCCCGGTGGACGTTCTCCTGGGCATGTACGCGGCCGAGACGGAGTACCTGGCGGCCGGAGGCCCCGGCCGGGCCCCGTTCGCCCCGCTCGCCCGCTTCTTCGCGCCGGACGCCGAGATGCACCAGGCGGAGACCCTGCCGTACGGGGGTGTCTGGCGCGGGCACGAGGGGCTGGCGCGGTTCTTCCTGGAGATGGGGCGGACCTGGGAGGCGTTCGACATGGTGGAACGGGAGTTCCTCGCCACCGGTGAGACCGTGGTGGTGCGCCTGAGGGTACGGGCCCGGGCCCGCGCGACCGGACGGGAACTGGACTTCCCCGTCCTGCAGGCCGTCACCGTCAAGGACGGGCGGATCACCGAGGTGCGCCCGTTCTACTGGGACACGCGCGCCGTCGCCGACGCCTGCGCGCCGCCCGGGGACTGAGGCGGACGGGGCGCGGGGCGGGGCGGGAGCGCCGCGGGCCCGGCGGGGGAGGTGCCGTGGTCGGCGGGGGAGGAGCGTCGCGGTCCGGACGCCGGTCCGTCGGCGGGGTTCTGGCGCGGCTTCGGCTGGGGCCCCGGAACGGCTCCCCGGAGGGGCTGCCGGAAGTCCCGCAACTCGTCCCCCGTCCGACTCCTCCGGCACTGTCCGTGCCCCTTGCCGCCATTCGTCCCACGCGTGCATCTGCACAGCCGCATGTTCCTGAATTTCCGGGGCACAAGCGGGAACGTCCTCTCGTGCGCGGACGTCCATAGAGGGCAGAAGCTTTCCGTAAAGCGAGCGTCAAAGCTGTAATCACGGGACCACCGCGCGTGCACGTGCATTTGCTCATGCATCTGCACGTGAACAAGGTTATGATCCGGATCAGTTGACCACTGCATCAATGGCCCTATCAGCCAGTGCACCACCACCGGGGAGCGACCTGTGGACCACGACGTGTACAACGTGTACAACGGCATGGCCGCCACGAAGCTGAACGACGTGGCCTGGCAGAAGAGCAGACACAGCAACTCGCAGGGCTCCTGCGTGGAGTTCGCGAGACTGCCCGACGGAGCGGTGGCGGTGCGCAACTCCCGCTTCCCCGATGGTCCCGCGCTCGTCTACACGCGCGCCGAGATCGAGGCCATGCTCCTGGGCGTCAAGGACGGCGAGTTCGACCATCTGGTCATGAGCTGACACGTGCGAAGTGCGGACCGGGGCGCGCGGGGGCGGAGCCGGTCCGCGAGGACGGTACGGGCGCGGCGGAGGGTTCCGCGGGGTCCGGAAAGCTCCGGAGAACCCGGTAGACCCCGGTAGGCCCACCGGTAGACCCCGGAGAACCCGGTAGGCCCAGGGGAGTCGGAAGGCCCCGGGGAATCCGGCGGGTTCGGAGCAGCCGTGGCGAAGGCAGCACCGGCCGCGCACCGGCCGCGCACCGGCCGCGCACCGGTGGCGCGGCCCGAGGGCGCGTATGAGGGGGACGCGGTGCGCGGAGCGTCACGTGCCCGCGCTCTCCGCGTCCCGCCGATCCACGGGCAGGTCGTCGGCCGGCCGGCACCATCGTGCGGAAGGGCGCGGCCGGGACGCGCGCGATGTGCATGGCCGAGAGGCGCGACCGGGGCGAGGGGCACGGCCGCACGGCCCGGTCGGGAGGTTTGGCCGGAGCGCGGCCGGTACGCGAGGGCACCCCTTCGGCGCCCTGTCGCCCCGTCCCGGGCCGGGGCGGCGGAACCGCCCGCACCGGGACCGTGTCACTCCGCCGCGGGTTCCGCCCCGCCCGCCGGACGGCGCAGCCGGAACAGGGCCCAGACCACCTTCCCGCCCGGCCCCCCGGCCAGCGGGTGCCAGCCCCAGCCGTCGCTGAAGGAGTCGACGAGGAACAGGCCGCGGCCCGACTCCGCCGAGAAGTCGTCCGTCTCGCGGGCCACCGGGCTGTCGTGGCTGGGATCGCGCACCGCGCACACCAGCCGCTCCGTCCAGCGCATCAGATGCAGCCTCACGGGGCCGCCGAGGTCCTGGTGGCGGGGTGTGTCCGCGGGCAGCGCGTGCCGCAGTGCGTTGGTGACCAGTTCGGAGACGACCAGGCACACATCGTCGAACCGCTCGCCCATGTCCCAGCCGTCGAGCGTCCCGCGGGTGAACCGCCTGGCCTCGCGCACCGCCTCGTAACGGGGCGGAAGAGCGCAGGAGGCGGTGTTGGAGACGGCCGCGGGGTCGAGTGGCGGAAGGCCCTGCCGTAACGGCGCGAGCATGGTCGATCCATTCGTCCCCATGCGAGGCACTCCCGAGAATTCGCGGTCATAGCGATGCGGCGCGGTGGTGCGGGACCATGGTTTCGGATGCGTACCGCAGATGCAAGGGCAGATGCACGTGCACGTGACCGAATTGAGCCTGCCCGTACCGCTTGTTGGTCAATTTTTCCGTCAACTTCGCACCAGCTCGGGGGCGGTGTTCACGCCACGGGGTGTACTGGACCTCCGGTGACAGGGGTTCCCCCCTTGGCCGGAATCCGTTTCCGTAACCGGATGAGTACTGCTCGAAGTGTTTTAGTGGCAGACTTCGGCCCCTGAAGACGGCTGGGGAGGCTGGCGAACGTGAGCGCGGGAGAGCCCGGATCGGTGGTGCGGCGCATGCTGCTCGGATCACAACTCAGGCGACTGCGTGAGACCCGGGGGATCACGCGCGAGGCGGCGGGCTACTCCATCCGCGCCTCGGAATCGAAGATCAGCCGGATGGAGCTGGGCCGGGTGAGCTTCAAGACCAGGGACGTCGAGGACCTGCTCACCCTGTACGGCATCACGGACGAACAGGAGCGCGCCTCCCTGCTCTCCCTGGCCCGGGAGGCCAATGTCGCGGGCTGGTGGCACAGTTACTCCGATGTACTGCCCAGTTGGTTCCCCACATATGTGGGACTGGAGGGCGCGGCCTCCCTGATCCGCGTCTACGAGGTGCAGTTCGTGCACGGACTGCTCCAGACCGAGGAATACGCCCGCGCTGTCGTCCGGCGCGGTATGCGCGACGCCGGGGAGGCGGACGTGGAGCGGCGGGTGGCGCTGCGCCTGGAGCGCCAGAAACACCTCGTCGCGGAGAACGCCCCCGCCTTCCACATCGTCCTGGACGAGGCCGCGCTGCGCCGCCCCTACGGTGACCGCGGCGTCATGCGCGGGCAGCTCCAGCACCTGATCGACATGTCCGAACGCCCCAATGTGCGGCTCCAGATCATGCCGTTCGGCTTCGGCGGGCACTCCGGCGAGAGCGGCGCCTTCACCATCCTCAGCTTTCCCGAGTCCGATCTGTCCGACGTGGTCTACCTGGAGCAGCTCACCAGCGCCCTTTATCTCGACAAGCGCGAGGACGTGGCGCAGTACGAGACCGCGCTGCGGGAATTGCAGCAGGACAGCCCCGACCCGGCCGGAAGCCGGGACCTTTTGCGCGGCCTCCTACAACTCTCCTGAATCGGAAGTACGATGACGCGCAGTCAGATCACCTGACCGCGGCAGCCACGGGGATTGAGGGATCACATGTCGTCGTCGTACTTCACGGAACTGGCCCAGCAGTACATCGACGGCGAATGGCGTCCGGGCACCGGCTCCTGGGACATCATCGACTTCAATCCGTACGACAACGAGAAACTCGCCTCGATCACCATAGCGACGGTCGACGAGGTCGACGCGGCCTACCGGGCCGCCGAGCGCGCCCAGCGGGCCTGGGCGGAGACCAACCCCTACACCCGCCGCACCGTGTTCGAGAAGGCGCTGCGGCTCGTGGAGGACCGCGAGGCGGAGATCACCGAGGCCATCATCGAGGAACTCGGCGGCACCCGCACCAAGGCGGCCTTCGAACTGCACCTGGCCAAGGAGTTCCTGCGCGAGGCGGTGCACCTGGCACTGCGCCCCGAGGGGCGGATCGTGCCCTCGCCCATCGACGGCAAGGAGAACCGCGTCTACCGGGTGCCGGTCGGCGTGGTGGGCGTCATCAGCCCCTTCAACTTCCCCTTCCTGCTCTCCCTGAAGTCCGTCGCCCCCGCCCTCGCCCTGGGCAACGCCGTCGTCCTCAAGCCGCACCAGAACACCCCCGTCGTCGGCGGTACCCTGGTCGCCCGGCTCTTCGAGGACGCCGGGCTGCCCGCCGGCCTGCTCAACGTGGTGGTCACCGACATCGCGGAGATCGGCGACGCCTTCCTGGAGCACCCGGTCCCCAAGGTCATCTCCTTCACCGGCTCCGACCGCGTCGGCCGCCACGTCGCCACGGTCTGCGCGAGCCACTTCAAGCGCTCGGTCCTCGAACTCGGCGGCAACGGCGCCCTGGTGGTCCTCGAAGACGCCGACGTCGACTACGCGGTCGACGCGGCCGTCTTCAGCCGGTACGTGCACCAGGGGCAGGTCTGCATGGCCGCCAACCGGGTGTTGGTCGACCGGTCCGTGGCGGAGGAGTTCACCGGGAAGTTCGTCGCCAAGGTGCGGGGCCTCAGGGCGGGCGACCCGCGCGACCCGGAGACCGTGATCGGCCCGGTGATCAACTCCTCGCAGGCCGACGCGATCACCGGCGTGGTCGACCAGGCCCTCGCGGAGGGCGCCACCGCCCTGGTGCGTGGCACCACCACCGGCAACCTCGTCGAGCCGTCCGTCCTCACCGGCGTGCCCGCCGACTCCCCGCTGCTGCGGCAGGAGGTCTTCGGCCCGGTCGCCTTCCTCATCCCCTTCGACGGCGAGGAGGAGGCCGTCCGGCTGGTCAACGACACGCCCTACGGCCTGAGCGGCGCCGTGCACACCGCCGACGTCGAGCGGGGCGTCGCCTTCGCCAAGCGGATCGACACCGGCATGTTCCACGTGAACGACGCCACCGTCCACGACGAGCCGATCGTGCCCTTCGGCGGCGAGAAGCACTCCGGTGTCGGGCGGCTGAACGGCGAGACGATGCTGGACTCCTTCACCACCCACAAGTGGATCTCCGTCCAGCACGGCCGCAGCCGCTTCCCCTTCTGACCCGCCGGACCCGCCGGCCCCGCGAGGCCCGCCCGGCTCTCCCGGCCCGCCGGATCCGCCGGCCCCGGCCCGCCGCTCCCGGGCCCGCCGCAGGGGTGCGAGCGGGCCGGGGCGGGCCCGGGGGAGGCCATACTCTGGGCCCATGTCAGTGATCCGTCTCCTGGTGCTCGGCGCGGTCCGCCGCCATGGGCGGGCCCACGGCTACCAGGTCCGCAACGACCTGGAGTTCTGGGGCGCGCACGAGTGGTCCCACGCCAAGCCCGGCTCCATCTACCACGCGCTCAAGCAGATGGCCGCCCAGGGCCTGCTGCGCGCGCACGAGACGGCCCCCTCGACGGCCGGCGGCCCCCCGCGCACCGAGTACGAGGTCACCGACCGGGGCACCGAGGAGTACCTCGGCCTGCTGCGCGCCGCGCTCACCGCCCACGACCAGAAGCCCGACGTGCTCTCCGCCGCGCTCGGCCTGATGGTCGACCTGCCGCGCGAGGAGGTGCTCGCCCTGCTGGAGCGGCGCGTCAGGGCCATCGCGGAGTGGCGGGCCTCCGTCACCGAGTACTACGCGCCCGAGGAGGGCCCGGGGCAGTTCGGCCACATCGGGGAGATCATGAACTACTGGGTGTGCTCCGCCGACACCGGCGCCGAGTGGACCCGCGGCCTGATCGAGCGCCTCCGGGCCGGGGCCTATGTCTTCGAGGGGGAGGGCCGCCCCTTCCTCGGCATCCTCGGCGAGGACGAGCCCAACCCGTACGCGACGGGCGAGCCGCACCCCGGCGACACCCGCTGACCCCGCCGCCCGGACCCGCGCGCCGCCCACCGGGACAGGCCGCCCACCGGCGCCCCGCCGCCCACCGCCCGGCGGCGCCCCTTCCCGCGGCCGCCCCGCGTCAGTGGTGGAAGCCGGTGGCCGCCGCCTTGTCCCGGATCAGCGGGCCCGGCTGCGCGCGCAGTTCGGGCAGCAGCCGCCGCAGGTCCTCCACGAGCAGCTCGGCGAGGTCCGCCGAGAAGCCGTTGCGGCACACCACCCGCAGCACCGACAGGTCCTCCCGGTGCGCCGGGAAGGTGTAGGCGGGGACCAGCCAGCCGCCCTCCCGCAGCCGCCGGGCGACGTCGAAGACGTCGTACGCCGTCACCTCGTCGGAGGTGGTGAAGGCGAAGACCGGCAACTGGTCGCCGCGGGTCAGCAGCCGGAAGTCGCCGAGTGCCTCGATCCGCTCCGCCAGCCCCGTGGCGATCTCCCGCGAGGCCCCCTGCACCGCCCGGTAGCCCTCCCGGCCCAGCCGCAGGAAGGTGTAGTACTGCGCGACGACCTGGGCGCCGGGCCGGGAGAAGTTCAGGGCGAAGGTCGGCATGTCGCCGCCCAGGTAGTTGACGCGGAAGACCAGTTCCTCGGGCAGCGCGGTGGCGTCCCGCCAGAGCGCCCAGCCCACGCCCGGGTAGACCAGCCCGTACTTGTGCCCCGAGGTGTTGATCGACGCGACCCTCGGCAGCCGGAAGTCCCACACCAGGTCCTCGTCCAGGAACGGCGCCACCATGCCCCCGGACGCGGCGTCGACGTGCACCGGGATGTCCAGTCCGGTGCGCTCCTGGAGGGCGTCCAGGGCAGCGCACAGGTCCGCGACGGGCTCGTAGGAGCCGTCGAAGGTGGAGCCCATGATGCCGATCACGCCGATGGTGTTCTCGTCGCACAGTTCGGCGGCGGCCCGCGGGTCCAGGTGGAAGCGGTCGCCCTCCATGGGCACCTGCCGGGCCTCCACCTCCCAGAAGTTGCAGAACTTCTCCCAGCAGACCTGCACGTTCACGCCCATGACGAGGTTGGGCCGGGCGGAGGACGGATAGCGGTCCCCGTTGCGCAGCGCCCAGCGCCGCTTCAGCGCCATCCCGGCCAGCATGCACGCCTCGCTGGACCCGGTCGTCGAGCAGCCCACGGCGGTGTGCGGCTCGGGCGCGTGCCACAGCTCGGCGAGCATCGCCACGCAGCGCCGCTCCAGCTCGGCGGTGCGCGGGTACTCGTCCTTGTCGATCATGTTCTTGTCGCGGCACTCGTTCATCAGCACCCCGGCCTGGGGCTCCATCCAGGTGGTGACGAAGGTGGCCAGGTTGAGCCGCGCGTTGCCGTCGAGCATCAGCTCGTCGTGGACCAGCCCGTACGCCGTGGACGGCGGCAGCGGGGAGTCGGGCAGGCGGTGGGTGGGCGGTGCCCCGGTCATGCCGCCGGCCGGATTGGCCACGCCGTGGAAGGGGTTCACGCCCAGTCGGCGCCGCTCCTCTTCCCGCGACGTGTGGTGTCCGTGGTGCAGTGACATGTGTCCGACCGTAGGCCCGGACCCCGGGCCCCGCACCCGGGGTTGCACCTCACGCCGCGTGAGGGTGCAGCGTGGACGGCGTCAGGAAGGGAGCGGGAGTGGGCTACTCCGTGGGACAGGTCGCGGGCTTCGCCGGGGTGACGGTGCGCACGCTGCACCACTACGACGCCATCGGGCTGCTCGTGCCCGGCGAGCGCAGCGGCGCGGGCCACCGCCGCTACGGCGACGCGGACCTCGATCGGCTCCAGCGGATCCTGTTCTACCGGGAGCTGGGCTTCCCGCTCGACGAGGTCGCCGCCCTCCTCGACGACCCGGGCGCGGACCCGCGCGCGCACCTGCGCCGCCAGCACGCGCTGCTGACCGCCCGGATCGGAAGGCTGGAGAGGATGGCGGCGGCCGTGGAGCAGGCCATGGAGGCACACAGCATGGGGATCGATCTCACCCCCGAGGAGCGGTTCGAGGTCTTCGGGGACGCCGACCCGGAGCGGTACGAGGAGGAGGTGCGGGCGCGCTGGGGCGACACCGACGCGTACGCCGAGTCGCGGCGCCGCGCGGCCGCCTACACCAAGGAGGACTGGCAGCGCGTCCGGCGCGAGGGCGACGAGGTGGTGCGGCGGTTCGTCGCCCTGATGGAGGAGGGGGTGCCGGCGGACTCCCCGGCGGCCATGGACGCCGCCGAGGCGCACCGCCGCTGGATCTCCGGCAACCACTACGAGTGCGGGTACGAGATGCACACCTGCCTCGGCGAGATGTACGTCCAGGACGAGCGGTTCACGGCGAGCATCGACGCCGCCCGCCCGGGCCTCGCCGCCTACCAGCGCGAGGCGATCCTGGCGAACGCCGTCCGCCACACCCCCTGAACGGCGGCCGTGGCCCGGCTCACTCCCGGGCCACGACCACCGCCGTCCCGTAGGCGCACACCTCGGTCCCCACGTCGGCCGCCTCGGTCACGTCGAACCGGAACGCCAGGACCGCGTTGGCGCCCCGGGCGCGCGCCTGCTCGACGAGGCGCTCCATGGCCTGGTTGCGCGTCTCGACCAGGGTCTTGGTGAGCCCGCGCAGCTCGCCGCCGACGAGGGACTTCAGCCCGGCGCCGATCTGGCTGCCCAGGTGCCGGGAGCGCACGGTCAGCCCGAAGACCTCCCCGATCACCTCCCGCACCTGGTGGCCCGGTACGTCATTGGTGGTCACGACCAGGACCTCGGGCGCAGGGCCCTGTCCGCCGCCGAATTCATCGATGCCCATGGTGTCCAGGGTTCCCCGGACCGGGCCGCCCCGCACCCCGGGTGGTCCGGTGGAACCCGGGACCCCGCGGGCGCGTTGTACGTTGGGGCGACCGACCCCAGCCCGCGCACAGTGCAGGAGCCCCCTTCCCGTGACCACGCTTGCGCTCGGCCCCGAGTGGCTGAGCCCGGACTACCTGATCGAGACCTTCAGCCTGCCCGGCATTCTGCTGATCGTCTTCGCGGAGTCCGGCCTCTTCGCGTTCCTGCCCGGCGACTCGCTGCTGTTCACGGCCGGGCTCTTCGTCGCCCAGGGCGATTACATCAGCCAGCCGCTGTGGCTGGTGTGCGCCCTGATCGTGGCCGCCGCCGTGATCGGCGACCAAGTCGGCTACATGATCGGCAAGTTCTTCGGTCCCAGGCTGTTCAGCCGGCCCAACTCCAAGCTCTTCAAACAGGAGAACCTGGACAAGGCCCACGAGTTCATGGAGAAGTACGGCCCCAAGGCCATCGTGCTGGCCCGCTTCGTGCCGATCGTGCGCACCTTCGCCCCCATCGTGGCGGGCGCCGGGCGGATGCAGTACCGCACCTTCCTCACGTACAACGTCATCGGCGGCGTCGCCTGGGGGTGCGGGGTCACCCTCGCGGGCTACTGGCTCGGGCAGATCGAGCTGATCCGCGCCAACGTCGAGGCGATCCTGGTCCTGATCGTCGTCGTCTCCGTCGTTCCCATCGCGATCGAGTTCCTCCGCGAGCGCCGCAAGAAGAAGCGCGCCGCCGCGGACGGCCCCGGGGCCGCACCGGTCGCCGCCGCCACCGCCGCCGCGGCGGCCCACGCCCGGCCCTCGTACCCGGTCATGGACGACGCCACGACCCAGCTGCGGCCCATCGACCCGAACGAGCCCCCGCCCCACGACCAGGGCCACGCCGCCCGGCAGCAGCCGTACGGCGGCCCGGGGCCGTACGGCGGACGGCCGCAGCCGTACGGGGGGCAGCCGCAGGGCGGCCAGGGACACCCCCAGGGGGGCCGGCAGCCCCACGGGGACCCGCGGCAGCAGCCCTATGGTGACCCGCGGCAGCAGCCGTACGCACCGCAGTACCCGCAGGGACAGGGCCAGTACCCGCAGGGTCAGGGTCAGCGCGGCTACCCGCAGGGTCAGGGCCAGGGCGGCCAGTACCCCCAGGGTCAGGGTCAGGGCGGCTACCCGCAGGGTCAGGGCGGCCAGTACCCGCAGGGGCAGGCCCGGCCGCCGCACGGCGGGGAGCAGCAGGGCGGTCAGCAGTACCCGTACCACCAGGGGTACTGACCCCCGGACCCGGTCCGGGGGTCAGAAGCCGCGCGTCCGCTTGGCCGCGCGGCGGTTGGCTGCGCTCGCACCGCCCGGCAGGCGCAGGAACAGCCGGGAGATCTCGCCGCCCAGGTTGACCCCGATGGCGATGGCCAGGGCGATGGCGACCGCCTTGGAGAGCGACACCAGCCCCCGGTCCACCTCGTTCTGGGCGATGGCCAGCAGCCCGAAGTACGTCGCCGAACCGGGCAGCAGCGGCCCGATGGCCGCCGTCGTGTACGGCAGCGCGGACGCGAACCGGTAGCGGGACATGAGCTGCCCGAACAGGCCGACCAGCCCGGCCGCGGCGGCGGTGGAGGCCACCGGGGAGATGCCCCCGACGTTGTGCATCGCGCCGTAGACGCACCAGGCCACGCCGCCGTTCAGGGTCACCGCCAGCACCGTGGTCCGCTCCTGCTGGAGCAGGACCGCGAAGGCCAGCGACAGCAGCATCGAGGCGCAGATCTGCACCACCGGCTGGTTGCCCGAGCCCAGCGCGGCGTCCGGGTTGAGGTTGGCGCCGAGCTGGACGCCGAAATACAGCACGATCAGCACCCCGGCGACGATGCTGACGAAGAAGTACATGACCTCCAGCAGCCGCGCCGAGGCCGTGATGTAGAAGCCGGTCAGCCCGTCCTGCACGCCCGCCACCAGGGCCCGCCCCGGCAGCAGCGCGAACAGCCCACCGGTGATCACGGCGGACGCCTTGGCGTCGACGTGGGACAGGTTGAGGGCGATCCCTATGGCGGCCGGCGGCATCGCGGCCACCGCGAACTGGTAGAACTCCGGCAGCCCGCGTCCGGCGCACAGCCAGGCCAGCCGGTCCCCGAGCATCGCGCCCACCACCGCCGCGACGAAGACCACGGCGTCACCGCCGACCAGCATCGAGGCGGCGCCCGCGAGCAGCCCGGTGGCCCCGGTCAGCACCCAGGTCGGGTACGGGTGGCGGTTGCGGCGGATCTCCGCGAGGCGCCGGTACGACTCTTCCAGCGAGAGGTGAGCCTCGGGGTCGCTGAGGTGGTCGACGAGCTGGTAGACGGCCGCGAGCCGGGTGTAGTCGGTGCCGCGGCGGCGCACCGTGCGGGATGCCGTCACCGGGTCGTCCACCAGCGAGGGCTGGTGGGAGATCGACAGCAGGGTGAAGGTGACGTTCGGCTCGCAGCGGTCCAGCCCGTAGGAGCGGCACACGGCGAACATCGCCGCCTCCACGTCCTCGGCGCCCTCGCCGCCGGCCAGCAGCAGCTCTCCGATGCGCAGCGTCAGGTCGAGCACCCGCGGCACGGCGGGCCCGGTCTCGTCGTCGTGCCGCTGCGCGGTCTCGGGCGCGGGCCGCTCGGCCACCGGCATGCGCAGCATCGCCCGCATCCGGTCCTGCCAGGGCACGTCCTGGGACACCGCGGGGATGCCGGACGCCGGGGTGAAGGCCGGCGGGGCGTTCCACGCGCTGTAGGTGCTCGGCGTGCTGAACGCCGACCCCTCCGCCTCGGGGGGCGCGTGCGGCGGCGGCTCCAGACCGTCGGGCAGGGCGAACTCCGAGGTGGTCTCGGACTCCGTCCCGTTGTGCCGGGGCGTTTCCAGCCCCTCGGGGAGCTCGAACTCCGACGTGGCCGACGACTCCCCCTCGGCCTGCGCCACGGCCCCGGTCGGCGGCCGGAAGGCATTCCTGGCCTCGTCCGGCTGCGGCTTGTGGTCCTCCGCGTCCGTCACGTGCTTGGCACTCCCCTGGTACGACACACCCTTCTGCAGCCCTCAGTATGCGTACCCCAACGCGAACGGGCCGCACGCCCTGGCGTGCGGCCCGTCACCGGGAGGAGGGGTGCTCAGTGGCCGCCCTGCTCCTTGAAGCGCTTGTAGGACCGCTCGATCTCGGTCTCGGCGTCCGTGCGGCCCACCCAGTTGGCGCCCTCGACGGACTTGCCGGGCTCCAGGTCCTTGTAGACCTCGAAGAAGTGCTGGATCTCCAGGCGGTCGAACTCCGAGACGTGGTGGATGTCACGCAGGTGCTCCACGCGCGGGTCGGTCGAGGGCACGCACAGCAGCTTGTCGTCGCCGCCGGCCTCGTCCGTCATCCGGAACATGCCGATCGCGCGGCAGCGGATCAGGCAGCCCGGGAACGTGGGCTCGTCCAGGATGACCAGCGCGTCCAGCGGGTCGCCGTCCTCGCCGAGGGTGTTCTCCACGAAGCCGTAGTCGGTCGGGTACGCGGTCGACGTGAAGAGCCGGCGGTCCAGTCGAATCCGTCCCGTCTCGTGGTCCACCTCGTACTTGTTGCGCGAACCCTTCGGGATCTCGATCGTGACGTCGAACTCCACCGGACGCTCCTCCATGATCAGCACATAGTTCTGGTGGTTAAGTGTCCCTCACGCACGTGTGTGATCGCGAAAGGGGCTGGTCGTCGTGCCGGAGCTGAGACCTTGGCGGGCCGCGCGACCGCACGTGGCACGGGCCGCGGCCGCCGTACGGCCGCGTCTCGCACGCGCCGCGCGGGCCGCCGCACCGCGGGTCACACGGTTCGCGCGGGCCACGATCCCGCGGCTCACACGGGTCACGAGGCCCAAGACCTGGCAGTACACCGCCGGGGCAGCCACCGCCGGTCTGGCGCTGGCCGCCGGGGTGGTCGCCGCCGCGGGCCCCTGGGACTCCACGGGTCAGCGTACGGCCGAGCGGGACCGGGCAGTCGCCGCGGGTCCCACGGGTGGCGCAGATCACGGTCGCGGAGTCGACGGTTCCGCCGTCGCCCCCGGGGCGCCCCGCCCGGCGCCCAGCGCCGGAGCCGTCCTGACCGCCCTGGGCGGACCCGGCGGCTCCGCGGGCGGGGTGAAGGCCGCGCCGGGTACCGGGGCCCTCGCCGGCACCCTCCGCCCGCTGCTGGAGGACCCGGCGCTCGGCCACCCCCGGGGCGCCTCCGTCGTCGACCTCACCACCGGCGCGCGCCTCTACGGCACCGGCGACACCGCCTCCCTGACCCCCGCCTCCACCACGAAGATCGCCACGGCGGTGGCCGCCCTCACCGCCCTCGGGCCCGACCACCGGCTCACCACCCGCGCCGTCCTGGAGCCGGGCACCGCGAAGCTCGTCCTCGTCGGCGGCGGCGACCCCACCCTCACCGCGCGCGAACGCGCGGTCGGCTCGGCCAGCCTGCGCGTGCTCGCGCGCGGGACCGCCGAGGCCCTCCGGAAGAGGGGCACGCGCGAGGTGACGCTCTCCTACGACACCACCCTGTACGCCGGTTCCGCCGCCCACCCGATCGGCGTCAACGAGAACCTCGCGCCCGTCACCGCCCTCATGGTCGACGAGGCCCGCACCGACGACTCCGGCAGCGGCCCCGCCCCGCGCGCGCAGGACCCCGCGGCCGACGCCGCCCGCGCCTTCGCGGACCTGCTGCGCGGCCACGGGATCACCGTCACGGCCACGCGCGGCGCCAGGGCCACCGGGCGGGCCGAGGAACTGGTCGCAGTCTCCTCGCCCCCGCTGTCCGCCCTGGTCGAGCGGATGCTCACCACCAGCGACAACGACCTCGCCGAGGCCCTGGCCCGGCACACCGCCCGCGCGAGCGGGGAGCGCGCCGACTTCGCCGGGGGCGCCGCCGCGATCACCGCCCGCCTGCGGGAACTCGGCCTGCCCCTGCGCGGCGCCCGGTTCCACGACGGCAGCGGTCTGGACCGGGCCGACAGGCTCACCGCCGGCCTGCTCACCGCCCTGCTCGCCGAGTCCGCCGACCCGGGCCGCCCCGGGCTCCGCCCGGTCCTCACCGGGCTGCCCGTCGCCGGGTTCACCGGCACCCTCTCCGGCCGCTACGCGGAAGGCGCCGCCGGGCTGGTCCGCGCCAAGACCGGCACCCTGACCGGCGTCAACTCCCTGGCGGGCACGGTGGTCACGGCCGACGGGCGGATCCTGGGCTTCGCCTTCCTGACCCAGGACGCGCCCGACGCCGGGGCCGCCCAGGCGGCCCTGGACAGGGCGGCCACCGCGCTGACGGGCTGCGCCTGCGGCTGAGGCGAGGGCCGGGTCCGGCACGGGATCCGGGCCGCGGCACGGCCCGGGGCGCCGCCGCGCGTCCGGCCCCGGGGACATCCCGCCGGTGCCGGTACCGGGGCGGGGAGCCCCACCGTCACCCGGCCGGGCGAGCGTGCGGCACGGCGGGTGGCGCGCGTCCGCCTCCGCACTCCGGCAGGGTGAGCGCGGGCGGCGCGGACGGGCCGGGGCGCGCGCCGGGACCCCGCACCCGCGTACGCCGGGACCGGCACCGCCGGCCGGCGGGTGGCGCCGGGGTGCGCGAGGGCCCGCCGCACCTGCCGCCGGAGCGGTCCTGGCCCCGGAGAACTCACCCCGTCGGGGCGAGGGGCACTCAAGTACCGTTGACCCATGACGAGCATCGGCGCATCTTCCGGCATGGTCGACTGGAACCTCGCGGTGGCGACCGCGACCCGGCTCGTACGACCGGGCCCCGAGGTCAGCCGCGACGAGGCGCGGGCCGTCGTCGCGGAACTCCGCCGCCACGCCCGGGCCTCCGAGGAGCACGTCCGGGGCTTCACGGGACTGGCGACCGACGCGGTGCACGACACCCCCGTGCTCGTCGTCGACCGGCCCGGCTGGATCCGGGCCAATGTCGCGGGCTTCCGGGAACTCCTCAAGCCGCTGCTCGGCCGGATGGAGGAGCGCCGGGGCACCACACCCGGCGGCGCGGTCCTCGGCGCCGTCGGCGGCAAGGTCACCGGCGTCGAGGTGGGCATGCTGCTCTCCTTCCTCTCCTCCCGCGTCCTCGGCCAGTACGAGACCTTCGCCCCCGCCTCCCGCGAACTGCCCGCCGGTTCGCCCGGCGGGGGGCGGCTGCTGCTCGTCGCGCCGAACATCGTGCACGTGGAGCGCGAACTCGACGTCGAGCCGCACGACTTCCGGCTGTGGGTGTGCCTGCACGAGGAGACGCACCGCACCCAGTTCACCGCCGTGCCCTGGCTCCGCGACCATCTGGAGGGCGAGATCCAGTCGTTCCTCGAGCAGACCGACGTCGATCCGACGACCGTGCTGGAGCGGCTCCGCGAGGCCGCCCAGTCGCTGGCCGGCGGACGGCCCGAGGGCGAGGCGGAGAACGGCGGCCGGTCCCTGGTCGAACTGGTGCAGACCCCCGCGCAGCGGGAGATCCTCGCCCGCCTCACCGCCGTGATGTCCCTCCTGGAGGGCCACGCCGACTTCGTGATGGACGGCGTCGGTCCGGCCGTCGTCCCGACCGTGGGCGAGATCCGCGAGAAGTTCCAGCAGCGCCGCGCCAAGGGCGCCTCCCGCCTCGACCTGGCCCTGCGGCGGCTGCTCGGGCTGGACGCCAAGCTCCGCCAGTACCAGGACGGCGAACGCTTCGTGCGGGCCGTCGTCGAGCAGTGCGGCATGGACGGCTTCAACCGGGTGTGGACCTCGCCCAACACCCTCCCCACCAAGGCGGAGATCGCCAAACCGGCGGACTGGATCGCGCGGGTGCACCGCAGGCCGGAGGCGTGAAACGGCCCGGAAGGTCGTGAAAGCCGGGGCCGGGGGCGAACGCGATCCGGCCTACGGCAGGCGAACGCCCCTCCAATCACCCGTCCGAGGGACCCTGTGCCCACGGCAGGCGTGCGATGCTCGGGGAACGGCCCGCTTCTGTCACCATCTACACACTCTGCGTGACCGGACTCGGGCTCACCCCCCGAAACTTCATGAAGGGCACCGGACATGGGTCCCCATCCTGCGGTCGCGGCGATACGCCTGGCGGTGCGCCGCGTCCTCCACGACATCCTCTCCGAACCGACCACCGCGGCCGGCGTCCCCGCCGCGGCCGCCGCCGGGCGCGCACCCGGCCCCGCGCCCGCCCCGCTCGTGCTCGTCGCCTGCTCCGGCGGCGCCGACTCCATGGCGCTCGCCTCCGCCCTCGCCTTCGAAGCCCCCCGCCTCGGCGTCCGCGCCGGCGGCATCACCGTCGACCACGGCCTCCAGAGCGGCTCCGACCTGCGGGCCGAGGAGGTCGTCCTGCGCCTGCGCCAACTGGGCCTGGACCCCGTCGAGGCCGCCGCCGTCACCGTCGGCCGCGCGGGCGGGCCCGAGGCCGCCGCCCGCGACGCCCGCTACGCCGCGCTGGACGACGCCGTCGCCCGGCACCGCGCCGCCGCCGTCCTCCTCGGCCACACCCGCGACGACCAGGCCGAGACGGTGCTGCTCGGCCTCGCCCGCGGCTCCGGCATCCGCTCCCTGTCGGGCATGGCCGCGGTCTCGGGGGCCGACGGCCGTTACCGGCGCCCGTTCCTCCAGGTCGACCGGCAGACCGCCCGCAAGGCCTGCATGGCCCAGTCCCTCCCGGTCTGGGACGACCCCCACAACACCGATCCCGCCTACACCCGCTCCCGGCTGCGCCACGAGGGGCTGCCCGCCCTGGAGAAGGCGCTCGGCAAGGGCGTCGTCGAGGCCCTCGCCCGTACGGCCCAGCTCTCCCGGGACGACGCCGACGCCCTGGACACCTGGGCCCGCCAGGCCGAGCCCGGCGTCCGGGACGCGTCGGGGCTGCTGGAGTGCGCCAAGCTCTACGCGCTGCCGCCCGCCGTGCGCCGCCGCATCCTGCGCCGCGCGGCCATCGACGCCGGTGCCCCGGCCGGCGCGCTCTTCGCCCGTCACATCGAGGAAGTCGACCGGCTGATCACCGGCTGGCGCGGCCAGGGGGCCATCAACCTCCCCGGCAAGGTCGTGGCCCGCCGCCAGGGTGGCAGACTGGTGATTCGGCAAGGCTGAATCCGGAGCCCGCCCACCGGCCCGCACCGAGGGCCCCGGGGGCGGACCGGTCTGGCCGGTGGGACGACCGAAAGTGATGCGGTGGACGCGAACGACATGGGTGCCGACCTCGAAAAGGTGCTCATCACCAAGGAAGAGATCGACGCGAAGCTGGCCGAACTGGCCGGGAAGATCGACGCGGAGTACGCGGGCAAGGACCTCCTCATCGTCGGCGTCCTCAAGGGCGCTGTGATGGTCATGGCCGACCTCGCCCGGACCCTGTCCACCCCCGTCACCATGGACTGGATGGCGGTGTCCTCGTACGGCGCGGGCACCCAGTCCTCCGGTGTGGTGCGGATCCTCAAGGACCTCGACACCGACATCAAGGGCCGGCACGTCCTGATCGTCGAGGACATCATCGACTCGGGGCTCACCCTCTCCTGGCTGATCTCCAACCTCGGCTCGCGCGAGCCCGCCTCCCTGGAGGTGTGCACCCTGCTGCGCAAGCCCGACGCCGCGAAGGTCGCTCTCGACGTACGGTGGGTGGGCTTCGACATCCCCAACGAGTTCGTCGTCGGCTACGGCCTCGACTACGCGGAGAAATACCGCAACCTGCCGTTCGTCGGGACGCTCGCGCCCCACGTCTACGGAGGCTGACGCCCGGGGGGTCCGCCCGGCGCGGATTCCGCCGGGCGACCGGGAACCCCGACGGCACTCGCGCCGTTGGAGGATGCAGACGGAAACGGCTGCCGTCCGTGCGACTTCGGGCCGCCGGGCTGGGGTACCGTCAGAAGAACTGTCTTATCAAACTCACTATGGCAGGAGGGACGGGGCGGCACCGCTCCGTGTGGATGGACGTGAAGCGATACTTCCGTGGGCCGGTCATGTGGATCGTGCTGGCCGTCCTTGCCGTGGTCGTGTTGATGCAGGTCGTCGGCTCGTCCGGCGGCTACAAGACGGTGGACACCGGCCAGGTCGTCCAGGCGATCAACGACAACAAGGTCCAGTCGGCCAAGCTGACCACCGGTGACGAGCAGACCATCAAGGTCGAGCTCAAGAGCGGCGAGAAGGTCAAGGGCAGCTCGAAGATCCAGGCGAGCTACATCGGCGACCAGGGCGTGACCATCGCCAGCACGCTGCAGAACAAGTTCCAGGACAAGCAGATCCCCGACGGCTACACCGTGTCGCCGTCCAAGCAGAACCCGTTCGTCGGCCTCCTGCTCTCCCTGCTGCCGTTCGTCCTGATCATCGTCGTCTTCCTGTTCCTGATGAATCAGATGCAGGGCGGCGGCTCCCGGGTCATGAACTTCGGCAAGTCCAAGGCCAAGCTCATCACCAAGGACACCCCCAAGACGACCTTCGCGGACGTCGCCGGGTCCGAGGAGGCCGTCGAGGAGCTCCACGAGATCAAGGAGTTCCTCCAGGAACCGGCCAAGTTCCAGGCCGTCGGCGCCAAGATCCCCAAGGGCGTGCTGCTGTACGGCCCGCCCGGAACGGGCAAGACCCTCCTCGCGCGCGCCGTCGCCGGCGAGGCGGGCGTGCCGTTCTACTCGATCTCCGGCTCCGACTTCGTCGAGATGTTCGTCGGCGTCGGCGCCTCCCGCGTCCGCGACCTGTTCGAGCAGGCCAAGGCCAACGCCCCGGCGATCGTCTTCGTCGACGAGATCGACGCGGTCGGCCGCCACCGCGGCGCCGGCCTCGGCGGCGGTCACGACGAGCGCGAGCAGACCCTGAACCAGCTCCTGGTCGAGATGGACGGCTTCGACGTCAAGGGCGGTGTGATCCTCATCGCCGCGACCAACCGGCCCGACATCCTGGACCCGGCGCTGCTGCGCCCCGGCCGCTTCGACCGGCAGATCGCCGTGGACCGCCCCGACATGCAGGGCCGCCTGGAGATCCTCAAGGTCCACCAGAAGGGCAAGCCGGTCGCCAAGGACGTGGACCTCGCGGCCGTCGCCCGGCGCACGCCCGGCATGACCGGCGCCGACCTGGCCAACGTGCTGAACGAGGCCGCCCTGCTGACGGCCCGCAGCGACCAGAAGCTGATCGACAACCACATGCTCGACGAGGCGATCGACCGCGTCGTGGCCGGACCGCAGAAGCGGACCCGGATCATGTCGGACAAGGAGAAGAAGATCACCGCGTACCACGAGGGCGGACACGCCCTGGTCGCGGCGGCCTCCCCCAACTCCGACCCCGTCCACAAGATCACCATCCTGTCCCGGGGCCGCGCCCTCGGGTACACGATGGTCCTCCCGGACGAGGACAAGTACTCGACCACGCGCAACGAGATGCTCGACCAGCTCGCCTACATGCTGGGCGGCCGGGCGGCCGAGGAACTGGTCTTCCACGACCCGACCACCGGTGCCGCCAACGACATCGAGAAGGCCACCGGTGTGGCCCGCGCCATGGTCACCCAGTACGGCATGACCGAGCGCCTCGGCGCGATCAAGTTCGGCGGGGACAACACCGAGCCCTTCCTGGGCCGTGAGATGGCTCACCAGCGCGACTACTCGGAAGAGGTCGCCGCGCTGGTGGACGAAGAGGTCAAGAAGCTGATCGAGACGGCGCACAACGAGGCCTGGGAGATCCTGGTCGAGAACCGCGACGTCCTCGACAACCTCGTCCTCGCGCTGCTGGAGAAGGAGACGCTCGGCAAGGAGGAGATCGCCGAGGTCTTCGCCACGATCGTCAAGCGCCCGCCCCGGCCCGCCTGGACCGGGTCCTCCCGCCGCACCCCCTCGACCCGTCCGCCGGTGCTCTCCCCCAAGGAGCTGGCCCTGACGAACGGTGCGAACGGGGCGACGCCCGCGGTCTCCACCATCAAGGGCGCGGTCACCGAGACCGCCCCGGCGCCGGAGGGGGCTCCCGAGGAGCGTCCCGAGGACTGACGGTTCCCGGCCCTCCCGGCCGGGCCCGGAATGTAAGCCGCGCTCCCCAGGCTCTAGCCTGGGGAGCGCGGCTTTTCGCGCGCAGCAGGCGAGACGGACAGGAACGAGGCACCACATGACCGACCCCGTGACGCTGGACGGCCAGGGCCCGATCGGCGACTTCGACGAGAAGCGGGCCGAGAACGCCGTACGCGAGCTGCTCATCGCGATCGGGGAGGACCCGGACCGCGAAGGGCTGCGGGAGACCCCGGCGCGGGTGGCGCGGGCCTACCAGGAGATATTCGCGGGGCTGCGGCAGCAGCCCGAGGACGTGCTGACGACCACCTTCGACCTCGGCCACGACGAGATGGTCCTGGTCAAGGACATTGAGGTGTTCAGCACCTGCGAGCACCACCTCGTGCCGTTCCGGGGCGTGGCCCACGTCGGCTACATCCCGTCCACCAGCGGCAAGATCACCGGCCTGTCCAAGCTGGCCCGGCTCGTCGACGTCTACGCCCGCCGCCCCCAGGTGCAGGAACGTCTCACTACGCAGATCGCGGACTCCCTGATGGAGATCCTGGAGCCGCGCGGTGTGATCGTCGTGGTGGAGTGCGAGCACATGTGCATGTCCATGCGCGGCATCCGCAAGCCCGGCGCCAAGACGCTCACCTCGGCGGTGCGGGGGCAGTTGCGGGACAGTGCCACGCGCAACGAGGCGATGAGCCTGATCATGGCGCGGTAGGTGCCCGTGGGGGTGGGACGGGGGCGGGACCGGGGCTGAGCGCGCGGGGTGGTGCGGGGCCCGGGTCTCGGGGTCCCGGACGCCCTTCGGGGTGGTTCCGGCCGTGACCGGGTGCGCCTGTGCGGCCGGGCGCGCCGGTGGCCGGGCGCCGTGGTCCGGGGGCGGTGTCCCCGCGGGCGGTCGCGGGTCCGGTGGGCGGCCTCGGGGTGTACCGGGGCTCCGGGGCCGTCCGCGGGCGGCTCAGACGGCCGACGCCGCGCCCGGGGGGTGCTCGTCGTCCTCGGGGAGCCGGCAGACCCGCTCCAGGAAGATGGCGGCCGCTATCACGCCGATGCCCGCCACCGTCGACGCGCCCGCGTACACCGCCTGGTCGCGGCGGGCGGGGATGTCCAGGTACTCCAGCAGGAAGACGGCCACCCCGCCGTACAGCCCCGCGACGAGGGCGGCCACCAGGGCGCTCGCCTGGCCGAACACCACCGCGCGGGCGGCCATCAGCGGATCGACGCCCTTGGCGCCGGGGACCCGGTCCCGCTGCGCCTTCAGCCGCGCGCGCAGCGAGACCGCCGTGGCCAGCAGCACCGCGGCGATCAGCGCCAGCACGATCGGGGCCGCCAGGGGGACGCCGGGCAGGGTCCCCACCGAGTTCCACAGCCGGGCGGTGGCCCAGGACAGGACCGCCGCGACGGCGAACACACCGGCCAGCGTCCTGACGCGCAACTCTTTCACGGTGTCCCTTCGTCCCCCGGCGCCCCTGGCGGGCCCTGCCGTTCTGACCTTAACGACTACTCGGGCAGCCGGAGTTCCAGGTCGGACCGGACCGCGACGCCCTCCCGGGTGACGCCCGCCAGCAGCTCGGCCACCGGGCCCCGGCCGGGCAGCAGCGCCGCCGGGTCCACGTCGTGCCACGGGGCGAGGACGAAGGCCCGCTCGTGGGCGCGCGGGTGCGGCAGGGTGAGCCGCGGGTCGTCGGACACCACGTCGGCGTAGGCGACGATGTCCACGTCCAGGGTGCGCGGGCCCCAGCGCTCGTCCCGGACCCGGTGGAACGCCTCCTCGACCGCCTGCGCCCGCTCCAGCAGCGACGACGGGGGCAGCGTCGTCCTCAGCACCACGACCGCGTTGAAGTACGACGGCTGGCTGCCGGGCTCCACGCCCCACGGCTCCGTCTCGTACACCGGCGACACGCCCTTGACCCGCACCCCGGGGGTGTCCTCCAGGGCGTCGATGGCCCCCTGCAGGGTCTCCAGGCGGTTGCCGAGGTTGGCGCCCAGCGAGATCACCGCGCGCTTCGGGTTGGACAGTGTCGAGTCGGCGGCGTCGACCTGCTCGACGACGGCGGCGGGCACCGGCTGCACTGTGGGGTCGCCGGGACCCCGCTCCCATGGGGTGCTCATACGCGGCTCCGGATGATGGTGACGGTCACGTCGTCGAAGGGGACGGTGATCGGTGCGTCCGGCTTGTGGACGCGGACCTCGACCTCCTCTACCCCCTCGTGCGCCAGGCAGACCTGGGCGATGCGCTCGGCCAGCGTCTCGACGAGGTTGACGGGCTCGCCCTCGACGACGGCCACGACCTCCTCGGCGACGATGCCGTAGTGCACGGTCTTCGCCAGGTCGTCGTCGGCGGCGGCCGGGCGGGTGTCCAGGCCCAGGACGATGTCGACGAGGAAGGTCTGCCCGTCCTCGCGTTCCTTGGGGAACACCCCGTGGTGCCCGCGGGCCTTCAGGCCGCGCAGCGCGACACGATCCACGCGAATCACTCCTGCAGTCGTCGGTCTCGGACGGTCCGTGCCGCGTGCGGGCGGCGTGCCGGTCCGGGGTCGAATCTACCCGCGTGGTCCGGCGGGGCGGGGGCGCGGGGGTGCGGGGCGCGGGGGCGGGGGACGGTTTCGGCCGGGGCGGGGTGGTTCCGGCCGGGGCGGGGCCGGTCCCGGCGGGGGCGGTGCGCGGTGGTGCGGGGCGGGGCGGGTGTGACGGGGGCGGGGCGGCCGCGGTGCGGGTGTGACCGGGGCGGGGTGGCGGGCGTGTCCTGGGCGCGGTGTCAGAGGTCCTCGGCGTCCTCGGCGTCCTCGGCCGACTCCGCCAGGACCGGGGAGGCGTGGTGCGACCACAGTTTCCACCCGGCGGGTGTGCGGCGGAACACGTTGGTCGCCACCACCAACTGGCCCACCAGCGGGCCCAGCTCCTCCCCGCCCTGCGGCGCCGGACCGCCGCTGAGGATGTTCTCCGCGCAGCTCACCAGCGCGGTGTCGCCGGTCACCGAGATGTGCACGTCCGTGAGGAAGAACTGGATGTAGTCCGTGTTCGCGATGATCAGCGCGTACGACCGCAGCACCGCGCCGCGGCCGGTGAGCGCGGGCCAGCCGGGGTGTACGCAGGAGATCACCCCGGCGTCCGCGGGATCGTGGTAGCTCTCGTCGACCCCCAGGTCGGCCGGGGACAGCCAGAGGTCGGAGATCCGCTCGAAGTCGCCCTGCTCCAGCGCGTCGTAGAACGCCGCGTTGGCGGCCTCGACCTGCTCCACGTCGAGGTGGGGAGTGCTCACCGGGCTCCCTCGACGGCGCGGGCGACGCGCACGGCGTCCGCGGTGGCGCTCACGGCGTGGACGCGCACCGCCCAAGCCCCGGCCTGCGCCGCGAGCGCCGAGACGGCGGCGGTGGCGGCGTCGCGCTCCCGCGCGGGGGGCGGGGCGGCCTCCGGGCCGGCCAGGACGCGGCCCAGGAAGCGCTTGCGGGAGGCGGCGACGAGGAGGGGGTGGCCGAGGGCCAGCAGACGGTCCAGGTGGGCCAGGAGCACGAGGTCGTGCTCGGCGTCCTTGGAGAAGCCGAGGCCCGGGTCGACGATCACGCGGTCCGCCGCGACGCCCGCCGCGAGCACCGCCTCCACGCGGGCGCGCAGCTCGTCGTGGACCTCGGTGACGACGTCGGCGTACGTGCCGCGGACGTTGCCGGGGGAGAGGAGGCCGCGCCAGTGCATGACGACGAAGGGGGCGCCGGCGTCCGCGACGGCGGGGAGCATGCGGGGGTCGGCGAGGCCGCCGCTGACGTCGTTGACCAGGATCGCGCCGGCGTCGAGGGCCTTCGTGGCCACGGAGGCGCGCATCGTGTCCACGGAGACCGTGACGCCCTCGGAGGCGAGGCCGCGCACGACGGGGACGACGCGGCGCAGCTCCTCGTCCTCGTCGACGCGGGTGGCGCCGGGGCGGGTGGACTCGCCTCCGACGTCGACGAGGTCGGCGCCCTGCGCGACCAGGTCGAGGCCGTGCTTGATCGCGGCCGTCGTGTCGAAGAAGCGGCCGCCGTCGGAGAAGGAGTCGGGGGTGACGTTGACGACCCCCATGACCGCGCAGCGGTCCCACGTGGTGAGTCCTGCCGGGTGGCGGCGGCCGGTCTGCTTGCTCATGTGTTCAGCGTATGCCCCGACGAGCGGCCTGCCCGCGTCGGGCCGCACGGGGGGCCGCCCGTGGCCGAGGGGCCGGGGGAGCGGGGGGAGTGGGGAGGTCGGGGGAGCGGGGGAGTCCGCTTGCGGCGGTTCGTGGGTGGGGTGTGCGGGGGGAGTGGGGCGTGCTGTGGTGGTTGTGCGGTTCGGTGGTGTGGGGTGTGCCTGCGGCGCATCTTTCGGTGGGTGGGGGTGTTTGTTGCGCCTTTGGTGTTTTGGGGTTGGGGCCGGGGCGGGGG
>NZ_WWGX01000066.1 GCF_009862265.1 Streptomyces sp. SID8352
CTGAGCTGGGGGTGGCCGCAGAGACCAGCGAGAAGCGACTGTTTACTAAAAACACAGGTCCGTGCGAAGCCGTAAGGCGATGTATACGGACTGACGCCTGCCCGGTGCTGGAACGTTAAGGGGACCGGTTAGCTCCATTTCGGTGGGGCGAAGCTGAGAACTTAAGCGCCAGTAAACGGCGGTGGTAACTATAACCATCCTAAGGTAGCGAAATTCCTTGTCGGGTAAGTTCCGACCTGCACGAATGGCGTAACGACTTCTCGACTGTCTCAACCATAGGCCCGGTGAAATTGCACTACGAGTAAAGATGCTCGTTTCGCGCAGCAGGACGGAAAGACCCCGGGACCTTTACTACAGTTTGATATTGGTGTTCGGTTCGGCTTGTGTAGGATAGCTGGGAGACTTTGAAGCATGCACGCCAGTGTGTGTGGAGTCGTCGTTGAAATACCAGTCTGGTCGTGCTGGATGTCTAACCTGGGTCCGTGATCCGGATCAGGGACAGTGTCTGATGGGTAGTTTAACTGGGGCGGTTGCCTCCTAAAGGGTAACGGAGGCGCCCAAAGGTTCCCTCAGCCTGGTTGGTAATCAGGTGTTGAGTGTAAGTGCACAAGGGAGCTTGACTGTGAGACCGACGGGTCGAGCAGGGACGAAAGTCGGGACTAGTGATCCGGCGGTGGCTTGTGGAAGCGCCGTCGCTCAACGGATAAAAGGTACCCCGGGGATAACAGGCTGATCTTCCCCAAGAGTCCATATCGACGGGATGGTTTGGCACCTCGATGTCGGCTCGTCGCATCCTGGGGCTGGAGTCGGTCCCAAGGGTTGGGCTGTTCGCCCATTAAAGCGGTACGCGAGCTGGGTTTAGAACGTCGTGAGACAGTTCGGTCCCTATCCGCTGTGCGCGTAGGAGTCTTGAGAAGGGCTGTCCCTAGTACGAGAGGACCGGGACGGACGAACCTCTGGTGTGCCAGTTGTCCTGCCAAGGGCATGGCTGGTTGGCTACGTTCGGGAGGGATAACCGCTGAAAGCATCTAAGCGGGAAGCCTGCTTCGAGATGAGGGCTCCCACCCACTTGATGGGGTAAGGCTCCCAGTAGACGACTGGGTTGATAGGCCAGATATGGAAGCACCGTGAGGTGTGGAGTTGACTGGTACTAATAGGCCGAGGGCTTGTCCTCAGTTGCTCGCGTCCACTGTGTT
>NZ_WWGX01000067.1 GCF_009862265.1 Streptomyces sp. SID8352
CCGCGATGTCGTAGCCCGCGTCGACGTGCCGGATGACGCCCATGCCGGGGTCGTTGGTGAGGACGCGGCGGATCTTCTCCCCGGCGAGCGCGGTGCCGTCGGCGACGGTGACCTGCCCGGCGTGCAGGGAGCGGCCCATGCCGACGCCGCCGCCGTGGTGGACGGAGACCCAGGAGGCGCCGGAGGCGACGTTGACCATGGCGTTGAGCAGCGGCCAGTCGGCGATGGCGTCGGAGCCGTCGCGCATCGCCTCGGTCTCGCGGTAGGGGGAGGCGACGGAGCCGCAGTCGAGGTGGTCGCGGCCGATGACGACCGGGGCGGCCAGCTCGCCGCTCGCCACCATGTCGTTGAACCGCTCGCCCGCCCGGTCGCGTTCGCCGTAGCCGAGCCAGCAGATGCGGGCGGGCAGCCCCTGGAAGTGGACGCGCTCGCCGGCCAGCCTGATCCAGCGGGCCAGGGACTCGTTCTCGGGGAAGAGGTCGAGGATCGCCCGGTCCGTCCTGGCGATGTCGGCGGGGTCGCCGGACAGGGCGGCCCAGCGGAAGGGGCCCTTGCCCTCGCAGAACAGGGGGCGGATGTAGGCGGGGACGAAGCCGGGGAAGGCGAAGGCCCGGTCGTACCCGGCGAGCTTCGCCTCGCCGCGGATCGAGTTGCCGTAGTCGAAGACCTCGGCACCGGCGTCCTGGAAGCCGACCATGGCCTCCACGTGCCGGGCCATGGACTCGCGGGCCCGGAGGGTGAACCCGGCCGGGTCCTTGTCGGCGGCGTCGGCCATGTCCTCGAAGGCCATGCCGGTGGGCAGGTAGGCCAGCGGGTCGTGGGCCGAGGTCTGGTCGGTGACGATGTCGATCGGGGCGCCCATGGCGAGGAGCCGCGGGACGGCGTCGGCCGCGTTGCCGAGGACGCCGACGGAGAGCGGGCGGCGCCGGTCGCGGGCCTCGGTGGCGAGCTGGAGGGCGTGCTCCAGGGAGTCGGCCCGCACGTCGAGGTAGCGGTGTTCGATGCGGCGGTCGATGGCGCGCGGGTCGCAGTCGACGCAGATCGCGACGCCGTCGTTCATGGTGACGGCGAGCGGCTGGGCGCCGCCCATGCCGCCGAGTCCGGCGGTGAGGGTGATGGTCCCGGCGAGGCTGCCGCCGAACCGCTTGGCGGCGACGGCGGCGAAGGTCTCGTAGGTGCCCTGGAGGATGCCCTGGGTGCCGATGTAGATCCAGGAACCGGCGGTCATCTGCCCGTACATGGTCAGGCCGAGGGCCTCCAGGCGGCGGAACTCCTCCCAGGTGGCCCAGTCGCCGACGAGGTTGGAGTTGGCGATGAGGACGCGCGGGGCCCACTCGTGGGTCTGCATCACGCCGACCGGGCGGCCGGACTGGACGAGCATCGTCTCGTCCTGCTTCAGCGTGGTCAGGGTGCGGACCATGGCGTCGAAGGAGCGCCAGTCGCGCGCGGCCTTGCCGGTGCCGCCGTAGACGACGAGCTTGTCGGG
>NZ_WWGX01000068.1 GCF_009862265.1 Streptomyces sp. SID8352
AGAAGGTCATCGCCGAGATCGCCGCCTCCCGCCTCACCGAACGCGGCGCCACCCGCGCCGACGACAAGCTCTCCGAGGCCGCGATGGAAGACCGCAAGCGCGAGGGGTACTTCTAGAGATGAGCACCACCACCGGNNCCCNGGCCGAGACCACCCTCCTGCGGTTCGCCACCGCCGGCTCCGTCGACGACGGCAAGTCCACCCTCGTCGGCCGCCTCCTGCACGACTCCAAGTCCGTCCTCACCGACCAGCTCGAAGCCGTCGAACGCGCCTCCGCCCACCGCGGCCAGGACACCCCCGACCTCGCCCTCCTCACCGACGGACTGCGCGCCGAACGCGAACAGGGCATCACCATCGACGTGGCCTACCGCTACTTCGCCACCCCCCGCCGCCGGTTCATCCTCGCCGACACCCCCGGCCACGTGCAGTACACCCGCAACATGGTCACCGGCGCCTCCACCGCCGAACTCACCGTCATCCTCGTCGACGCCCGCAACGGCGTCGTCGAACAGACCCGCCGCCACGCCGCCATCGCCGCCCTCCTCCGCGTCCCCCACGTCGTCCTCGCCGTCAACAAGATGGACCTCGTCGGATACCGGGAGCCGGTGTTCGCCGCCATCGCCGAGGAGTTCACGGCGTACGCGCAGGAGCTGGGCATCCCCGAGGTCACCACCATCCCCATCTCGGCGCTGGCCGGGGACAACGTGGTGGAGCCCTCGTCGACCATGGACTGGTACGGCGGCCCCACCGTCCTGGAGCACCTGGAGACCGTCCCGGTCAGCCACGACCTGGCGCACTGCCACGCCCGGCTGCCCGTGCAGTACGTGATCCGGCCGCAGACCGCCGACCACCCCGACTACCGGGGCTACGCGGGCCAGATCGCCGCCGGGACCTTCCGCGTCGGCGACGAGGTCACCGTGCTGCCCTCCGGCCGCACCTCGCGGCTGTCCGGCATCGACCTGCTCGGTGAGCCCGTCGACGCGGCCTGGACGCCGCAGTCCGTGACGCTGCTGCTCGACGACGACATCGACGTCTCCCGCGGCGACCTGATCGTGCCCAGCCAGGACGCCCCGCCCACCACCCAGGACGTCGAGGCCACCGTCTGCCACGTCGCGGACCAGCCCCTCACCGTCGGCCACCGGGTCCTCATCAAGCACGGCACCCGCACCGTCAAGGCGATCGTCAAGGACATCCCCGCCCGGCTGATGCTGGACACCCTGGCGCTGCGCCCGCACCCCGGGCAGCTCGCCGCCAACGACATCGGCCGCGTCAAGCTGCGCACGGCCGAGCCGCTGCCGGTCGACTCCTACGCCGACTCGCGGCGCACCGGGTCGTTCATCCTGATCGACCCCAGCGACGGCACCACCCTGACCGCCGGCATGGTCGGCGAGTCCTTCGCCGCCCCCGAGCCCGTCAAGGACCCGGCCGACGACGACGGGTGGGACTTCTGAGCATGTCCTCCCCTGACTTCTACTCCACGTTCGCCAAGGAGGGCGGCCGCGTCGGCAGCGGCGCGCTCGGCAGCGGGCAGGGCGGAGTGGCGCGATGTGCGCGCTGACGTACGCGCACCGCTCGCGCGCCCACTCCCCCCACCCGCACCGCCGAAGAGCCAGCCGACCTCCCGGCCACGACCTGACCACTCGGACCAACCGACAGGCGTGACCGCCGGGCCAACGAGAGGAAAGCCTCCCGTGCCTGCCACCACCGCCCTGCGCCGTACCCTGGCGGCCGCCGCCGCCCTGCCCCTGCTCGCCCTCGCCGCCTGCGGCTACGGTTCCGAGGCCGAGGGCGACGACACCGCCGAGGTCGCCGCCGGCGCCGATAAGATCGACGGACTCGACTCCCTCCGCATCGGCTACTTCGGCAACGTCACCCACGCCACGGCGCTGGTGGCCCACCAGAAGGGCTTCTTCCAGAAGGAGCTGGGCGCCACCCGGGCCAAGTACGCGGTCTTCAACGCCGGTCCGTCCGAGATCGAGGCCCTGAACTCGGGCTCCATCGACATCGGCTGGATCGGCCCCTCCCCGGCCATCAACGGCTTCGCCAAGTCCAAGGGCAAGAACCTGCGCATCATCGGCGGCTCCGCCTCCGGCGGGGTGAAGCTGGTGGTCAACCCCGAGAAGATCAAGACCCTCGACGACGTCAAGGGCAAGCGGATCGCGACCCCGCAGCTCGGCAACACCCAGGACGTGGCGTTCCTCAACTGGATAGCGGAGCAGGGCTGGAAGGTCGACGCGCAGAGCGGCCGGGGCGACGTGACCGTCGTCCGCAGCGACAACAAGGTCACCCCCGACGCCTACAAGTCCGGTTCCCTGGACGGCGCGTGGGTTCCCGAGCCGACCGCCTCCAAGCTCGTCGCCGAGGGCGGCAAGGTGCTGCTGGACGAGTCGACGCTGTGGCCGGACAAGAAGTTCGTGATCACGAACATCATCGTGTCGCAGAAGTTCCTCAAGGAGCACCCCAAGGCCGTCGAGGCCGTGCTGAAGGCGTCCGTCGACACCAACGAGTGGATCGGCGCCAATCCGGAGGAGGCCAAGGCGGCGGCCAACAAGCAGTTGGAGGCCGACACCGGCAAGGCCCTGCCCGCCGGGGTCCTGGACCCGGCGTGGGAGTCGATCACCCTGATCGACGACCCGCTGGCCGCCACCCTCGACGCCCAGGCGGAGCACGCCGTCAAGGCCGGTCTGCTGGAGAAGCCCGACCTGAACGGCATCTACGACCTGACGCTGCTCAACAAGGTCCTCAAGGCCAAGGGCGAGCCCGCGGTCGACGACGCCGGTCTCGGCGTCAAGTAGCCCGCAAACCGATCATCCTCAGGAGGTGACGACCATGGCCACGACCCTCGCCAGGGCCGCCGACGGCACCGCGACGGCCCCTCGTGCCGCCCGGATCGAGCACGTCTCGAAGTCGTTCGCGGGCCCGTCCGGACAGCAGTTGGTACTCGACGACATCAGCCTCGATGTCGCACCCGGCGAGTTCGTCACCCTCCTGGGGGCCTCCGGGTGCGGCAAGTCCACCCTGCTCAACCTGGTGGCCGGACTGGACCGGCCCAGCTCCGGCACCATCACCACCGACGGGCGGCCCGCACTGATGTTCCAGGAGCACGCCCTGTTCCCCTGGCTCACCGCGGGCAAGAACATCGAACTCGCCCTGCGGCTGCGGGGCGTGGCCAAGTCCGAGCGCCGCGACAAGGCCGAGGAACTCCTCGAACTGGTCCGGCTGAAGGGCGCCTACGGCAAGCGGGTGCACGAACTGTCCGGCGGCATGCGCCAGCGGGTCGCGATGGCGCGCGCGCTGGCGCAGGAGAGCCGCATCCTGCTGATGGACGAGCCGTTCGCGGCGCTGGACGCCATCACCCGGGACGTGCTGCACGACGAACTGACCCGCATCTGGCGCGAGACGCGGCTGTCGGTCCTGTTCGTCACGCACAACGTCCGTGAGGCGGTGCGGCTCGCGGAGCGCGTGGTGCTGCTCTCCTCCCGCCCCGGGCGGATCGCCCGGGAGTGGACCGTGGGCATCCCGCACCCCCGCCGCATCGAGGACAAGGACGTGGCCGAACTGTCCGTCGCGATCACCGAAGAACTGCGTGGGGAGATCCGCCGCCATGGCCAGCACTGACACGCCGACGCCCGCGAAGAGCGCGGAGGCCCGGGACGGCGGCGACCTGGCCGGGCTGGAGGCCGGCCTGGACGCGCTGGAGACGGTGCAGCAGGGACGCACGCCGTTCCGGCAGACCTTCGTCGAGAAGATCCTGCCGCCGACCGTCGCCGTGCTGCTGGTCCTCGCGATCTGGCAGGGGCTCGTCTCCTTCGGGATCGTCGACGACCCGACCAAGCTGCCCGCCCCGGCCGACGTCTGGCACGTCGTCCAGCAGGCTTGGCTGCGGGGCGAGTTGCTCGGCTACATCTGGACGAGTGTCTCGCGCGGCCTGCTCGGCTTCTGCCTCGCGCTGCTGATCGGGACCCCGCTGGGGCTCCTGGTTGCGCGGGTGAGGTTCGTGCGCGCCGCCATCGGCCCGATCCTGTCCGGGCTCCAGTCGCTGCCGTCGGTGGCCTGGGTGCCCCCGGCCGTGATCTGGCTTGGCCTGAACAACTCGATGATGTACGCCGTCATCCTGCTCGGCGCGGTCCCCTCCATCGCCAACGGGCTGGTGTCCGGCGTCGACCAGGTGCCGCCGCTGTTCCTGCGGGCCGGCCGGACCCTCGGGGCGACGGGCGTCAAGGGCACCTGGCACATCGTGCTGCCGGCCGCGCTTCCGGGCTACGTGGCCGGGCTGAAGCAGGGCTGGGCGTTCTCCTGGCGGTCCCTGATGGCCGCCGAGATCATCGCGTCCTTCCCCGACCTCGGAGTGGGCCTCGGCCAGCTCCTGGAGAACGGCCGCAACGCCAGCGACATGGCCATGGTGTTCGAGGCGATCCTGCTCATCCTGATCGTCGGCATCGCGATCGACCTGCTGATCTTCAGCCCGTTGGAGCGGTGGGTCCTGCGCAGCCGCGGTCTGCTGGTGAGGGGCTGAGACACCGTGCACCGCCCGCACTGCCCCGTGCTGCTGGTCATCGCCCACGGCAGCCGCGACCCGAGGCACGCCTCGACCGTCGACGCGCTGGTCCGCCGGGTCCGGGCGCAGCGCCCGGGCCTGCGGGTCGAGACGGGGTTCCTGGAGTTCAGCGTGCCCTCGGTGCGGGGCGTCCTGGAGTCCCTGGCGGCACAGGGCGTACAGGACGTGGTGGCGCTGCCGCTGCTGCTGACCCGCGCCTTCCACGCCAAGGCCGACATCCCGGCCGTCCTCGCCGAGGCACCGGCGCGGCTGCGCGTCCGGCAGGCGGAGGTGCTCGGCCCCTCCCCACTGCTGCTGTCCGCACTGGAACGGCGCCTGTACGAGGCGGGGTTGACGCCCGCCGACAAGTCCTCGACCGGGGTCGTACTGGCCTCGGCGGGGTCCTCCGACCCGGAGGCGATCGCAGTGATCGCTGAAATCGCGCGGGAGTGGCGGCTCACCGGTTGGTGCGCCGTGCGGCCTGCGTTCGCCTCCGCTTCCCTGCCCCGCACCGAGGACGCGGTGCGGGAGCTGCGGGCGCTGGGCTGCGCCCGTGTCGCGGTCGCGCCGTATGTGCTGGCGCCCGGCTTCCTGCCGGACCGCATCGCGCGCGGCGCGGCCGACGCGGACGTCCTCGCCGGGGTGCTCGGCCCCGCGCCGGAGGTGGCGCGGCTGCTGCTGGAGCGGTACGACGGGGCGCGGACGGCGGTACCGGTGGCGGTCGGCGCCTGACGCCGTCCGGCCGGAGTGCCGTGGGTGCCGGTGCCGTTCGGACGCGTCGGTGGGGCCGCGGCCCGGAGGCCGGAGGCTCGTAGTCCCGGAAGCCCGGAGGAGCCGCGTAGCCGTGGCGCCCGCAGCCCGGAGGCAACGGCCGATCGCCCGAGCGGCTCGCACGGCCGTGCAACCGTGCAACCGTGCAACCACGCGGACGCACGACGCCTGCGGCGCTCCCGGCCAGGGCCGACGTCCCGGGTCCTCCGCCCAACTGCCCCGGACGGCACCGCCCGTGGGCCGGTCAGGTTCGGGTCAGCTCGGCCAGTCCGACCACGGTGTTCCAGTTGCGGCTGGTGGCGACGAGTCCCTTGGTGACCCGGGGCCGCGACAGCGCCTCCGCCAGCTTGGAGCGGCCCAGGCCGTCCGGGGCGTAGAGGTACAGGGCGCGGTCGCCCAGCCGGAACTCCTCGGGCGCATGGGCGGCGCGGTCGACGCCCGCGAAGCGCTCCTCGTCGACGGGCCCGGAGAAGTACGTGACGTGCAACTGCCTCGGCTCCAGGTCCGTGGCCGGGAACGGGCAGGCGTCCACGATGCCCCGGAGGTAGGCGTGGTCGCGCACGATCACGTCCACCGCGAACCCGAAGCGCTCCGCCACCGCTCCGGCCAACTCGGCGGCCAGGGAGGCCTCATCGCCCCGCTCCGCGGCGAACACGACCTGCCCGCTCTGCAGATGGGTGCGCACGGCTCCGTGGCCCAGGCCCTCGACCAGTGCGCGCAGCTCCGCCATCGGGACCTTCTTCGCACCGCCCACGTTGATCCCGCGCAGGAGCGCCGCGTACATCGTCGTCATGCGGCAAGCCTAGGCCCCCGGCGGGGTCCGGCCCTTGAGGCGGGGCGTTCCGACGCGTCGTCCGGACGGCAGCGCCCATGACCCCGAGGCCGGCCGTCGCGCCCCGTGGGGGTGGGCGCGACGGCCGCGCGCGCCACTCTGGCGGAAGCCCGCCCGGCGTTCAACCGCTACACGCCCCTGTGACTTATGCAACAACCCTGTAGAACCCCTTGGCAAGCGCTCCCCGACCCTGAGACCCGCCCCCGAGGAGCCCCGATAGGTGTAGGGGGCCGGTGTCCTCCTCAGCGGTGACGCCGCCGCTCCGGCGGGAGGAGCCGGGGCGCCCGCAGTTCACCGGTCAGTACGAGGGGACGGCCCCGCCGGGCCCGTAGCGTCGTTGCGGAAGGTGGCGGCAGGGGGTCGCCACCGCGCACGAGGGGGCATGCCCGTCATGGGGAACGGAGATACACGGGTGCGGGGGCTGGCCGCCCGGGCCGGCGGCTGGAGTGCCCGGCACCGATGGGCTGCCGTCGGCATCTGGGTGCTGTTCGTCGCTCTGGCGATGGGGCTCGGTTCGGCCGCGGGCCGGGTCGATGTCAAGGAGAGCGAGCAGATGGGGGGCGAGACCCGCACCGCCGCCCGGATCATCGAGGACGCGGGCATCCGGGAGCCGGCCGGCGAGACCGTCCTCGTCCAGGCGCGGGACGGGAAGCTGACGGCGCGGGACCCGGAGTTCCGGGCGGCCGTCGACGCGGTGGTCGCGGCGGTGCGGGAGACCGGCCGGGCCACCGGGATCACCTCGCCGTACGACACCGGGACCATCTCCGAGGACGGGCACAGCGCCCTGGTCCAGTTCGACATGCGGGGTGCGGCGGACACCGCGGGCGACCGGGTCGAGCCGGTGCTGAGGGCGGTCGCCGGGGTCCAGGACGAGCACGGGAAGCTGCGCATCGGCGAGATCGGCGAGGCCAGCATGACCAAGACCTTCTCCGACGCCTTCGGCGACGACTTCAAGAAGGCCGAGTACTCCGCCGTGCCGGTGGCGCTGGGCATCCTGCTGATCGCGTTCGGCGCGCTGGTGGCGGCGCTGCTGCCGGTGGCGCTGGCGATCACCGCGATCATGGCGACGATGGGGCTGATGGGGCTGGTCAGTCATCTCCAGCCGATGAGCGACACCGCCAACTCCGTGATGCTGCTGGTCGGTCTGGCCGTCGGCGTCGACTACTGCCTGTTCTATCTGCGCCGCGAGCGCGAGGAGCGGGCCGCGGGACGGGACCCGGAGACCGCGCTGCGGATCGCCGCCGCGACCAGCGGCCGGGCCGTGGTGGTCTCCGGCGTGACGGTGTGCGTGGCGATGGCCGGGATGCTGTTCACCGGTATCGCGGAGTTCAAGGCGATGGGCCTGGCCTCGCTGATGGTCGTCGCGGTGGCGATGGTCGGCTCGGTGACGGTGCTCCCGGCGCTGCTGTCCCTGCTGGGCGAGCGGGTGGAGAAGGGCAGGGTGCCCTTCCTGAACCGGCGGCGTCCCACCGGCGGCACGCAGGGCAGCCGGTTCTGGACGGCCGTGCTCAAGCGGGTGCTGGCGCGGCCGGTGCTCTCCGCCGTGGCGGCGACCGGTGCCCTGCTGGCCGTGGCGGCGCCCGCGATCGGCATGAAGACCGAGAACCTCACGCTGGACCAGGAGTTCGGCGACTCACTGCCCATCGTGCAGACCTACAACCGGCTCAACGAGGCCTTCCCGGGCGGTTCCGACCCGGCCCGGGTGGTCGTCAGGGCCGACGACATCAACTCCCCCGAGGTGAAGGCGGCGCTGGCCGGCTTCCGTGAGCAGGCGGTCTCCTCGGGTGCCTCGCGCGGCCCGGTCGAGATCACGCTGCACGACGCGCAGAACGTCGCGGTGGTCTCCGTCCCGCTGGTGGGCGGCTCCGACCAGGACAGGGCGGGCGAGAGCCTGACGAAGCTGCGCGACGAGGTGCGGCCCCGGACGCTGGGCACGGTCGAGGGGCTCCAGGCGCCGATCACCGGTCAGGTGGCCGGGAACAAGGACTTCAACGACCGCATGGTCGGGTCGGTCGTGCCGGTCTTCGCCTTCGTGGTGGTCTTCGCCTTCGTGCTGATGCTGCTGTCCTTCCGCTCGCTGACGGTGGCGCTGACCTCGATCCTGCTGAACCTGCTGTCGGTGGGCGCCGCGTACGGGATCCTCGTCGCGGTCTTCCAGCACGGCTGGGGTGCCTCGCTGGTGGGCGCGGAGGGGGTCGGGGCGATCATCACCTGGCTGCCGCTGTTCCTGTTCGTGATCCTGTTCGGCCTGTCGATGGACTACCACGTGTTCGTGGTCTCCCGGATCCGGGAGGCGCGGATGCGCGGCCGGTCGACGCGGGACGCCATCCAGCACGGCGTGGTCACCACGGCCGGTGTCGTCACCAGCGCCGCCGTCATCATGGTCGCCGTGTTCGCGATCTTCGGAACGCTGTCGATGCAGTCGATGAAGCAGATGGGCGTGGGTCTCGCGGCGGCGGTCCTGATCGACGCGACGATCATCCGGGGAGTGCTGCTGCCGTCCGTGATGGCGCTGCTGGGCGAGCGCAACTGGTACTTCCCCCGGTGGATGCGCCGGCTGCCGGACCTGACGCACGACGAGTCCCCCGAGCCGGTGGCAGAGCCCGCGCGTCCGGCGGTGCGCGCCGGGGAGGGCGAGCGGATCGGGGTGTGAACCCCGGTGCGGTGAGCGGGGGTTGACCCGTCGGGCGCCTCATGGGGACGGGGCTCCGGGTTGACGGCCGGCTCCTCGGCGGGGCGCGGTGGGCGACCGCGCCCCGGAACCCTTGGGGACGGCGCACCGGCCGCCCGAGTGACCGGACGAGGCTGCCGGACCGGACGCTCGGGCGGCCGGGAGACCGGACGGCCGGTGGGCCGAGGTGACTCCTCGCCAACGCCACCCAGGCGGGCCTCACCCTGAGAGACGGAGGACGGCTGGGAGACCCGGAGACCGAGGAAGCCCGGGAAACCGGGGAAGCCCGGGAAACCGGGGAAGCCCGGAGACCTGACGACCGACCCGAGGAGACCGGGAGGCCGGGAGGGCCGCAAGGCCGCAAGGCCGGGAGACCCGGGCCCCGGTGGTCCAAGGCCGGGCGAGGGCCCGTCGGTTACGGGGGGACCGACGGGCCCTCGCTCACGCCCGCGCCGCGTCGAGTTCGGCCTCGATCAGGTCGGCCGCCATCGGGGTACCGTCCTCCCCGGCCATCCCGTCGCGGACCTCCGCCAGCCGCCGGGCCACCTCGGGGTCGTCCACCAGGGCGAGGGCGGCGGCGCGCAGCGCCTCGGCGGTGGCCTCCCCGGCGGGCAGGTGCCGGGCGACGCCGAGCGCCTGGAGCATGTCGGCGTTGCCGAACTGGTCCACCGCCTGGGGTACGGCGATCATCGGGGTGGCTGTCGCCAGCCCCTCCTGGCTGCCGCCCGCGCCCGCGTGGGTGACGAACAGGTCGGCCTGCCTGAGGACCGCCAACTGCGGTACCCAGGAGCGCACTTCGACGTTGGCCGGGAGATCGCCCAGGTCGTCGGCGGTCACGTGCCGGCCGACCTGGAGCACCACGTGCCAGCCGGGCAGACCGGCGAACGCCCGCACACAGGCGCGGTAGAAGGCGGGCTGCTTGGTGAAGGAGGAGCCCAGTGACACCAGGACCACCTTCTCCGCGCCCTCGGGACGCCGCCAGTCGCCCTCGGTGGCGCGGCCGCCCTGGCAGGCGCCGACGAAGGTGTACGTGGTCTCGTCCACCCGGTCGGCGTGCGGCTGGAGCGCCTTGGGGATCAGCACCAGGGAGCGGCGGGGCCGGCCCACGAAGGGGTCCGGGTGGGTCGTGATGCCGTTCTCCTCCAGCCAGGCGTGGAAGCGGGCGTAGTAGGCCCGGCCGCGCTCGGTGCGCAGCGGCTCCTCCCACATCGGCTCGCCGACCTCCTTCTCGTAGCCCTCCCAGGCGACGAGGTTCGGGGAGAGCGAGACGGCGGGCACGCCCCAGCGGTGGGCCAGGACCCGGGCGGGGTAGGAGGTGATGTCGTGCAGCACGAGGTCCGGCTCATCGCCCCGGTAGGCCTCGACGAGTTGCGGGAGCGCCTGGATCGCGTCCGCCAGGAACGGCTCGACGTTGTCCAGCAGGGTGCTCCCCCACGCCTCCGGGTCGGCGTCCGGGCCGGGCAGGGTGCTGTTCCACGGCCGGGGCTCGGCGCCGGTGCCGGCCACCTTCTCCGCGAAGTGCGGCGGGATCGCGTAGGTCACCCGGTGCCCCCGCGCGACCAGTTCGCGGATCACCTCCAGACTGGGGTTCACGTGGCCGTGGGCGGCGATGGAGAACATGGCGATGTGAGCGGGAGCGGTCATGCGCCCACGATATTCGAGACGAGACGTCTCGTTCAAATCAATTTCCCGCCCTTCCGAGGGGCCTCGCCCCGGCCACCGCGCACACGTCCCCACCAGTGCCAATGCGACACTGGCCCGCGGACCACGGGGACCCGGAGGGCCCACGGACCGGGGGCAGCGGGGGACCGCGGCCCCGGCCCCGGGGACCCACGGGGCCGGACACGGACACATGGACACGGAGGCGGGCGATGGACGAGGCACGGGCACGGGAGGTACTGGACGCGGCGGGGGTGCTGCCGGGCCCGGCGGTGCGGGGGGCGCGGCTGCTGGCCCTGGGCGAGAACGCCGTGTTCGCGGCCGGGGACCTGGCGGTCAAGGTGGGCCGGGACGCCGAACTCCTGCTCCGCGCCCGCCGGGAGCTGGCCGTCTCCGCCTGGCTGGCCGCGGAGGGCGTACCCGCGGTGCGGGCGGCCGAGCCGGAGGCGCTGCTGGTGGGCGGACATCCGGTGACCGTCTGGCACCGGCTGGCCGACCCGGTCCGCCCCACCGAACCCCGCGACGTGGCCGCGCTGCTGCGGCTGGTGCACGCCCTGCCCGCCCCCGGCTTCGCCCTGCCGCCGCGCGAACTGCTGGACGGGGTGGAGCGCTGGCTGCGGCTGGCGGGCGACACCGTCGACCCGGAGGACGCCGCCTATCTGCGCGCCCGCCGGGACGGCTTCGCCGCGGCCGCCGCCGCGCTCACCCCGCGTCTGGCGCCGGGCCCGATCCACGGCGACGCGCTGCCCCGCAACGTGCACATCGGCCCGGACGGCCCGGTCCTGGTCGACCTGGAGACCTTCTCCTCGGATCTGCGCGAGCACGACCTCGTCGTCATGGCGCTCAGCCGCGACCGCTACGGGCTGCCCGCCGAGGCGTACGACGCCTTCACCTCGACTTACGGCTGGGACGTGCGCGAGTGGGACGGCTGCGCGGTGCTGCGGGGCGCCCGGGAGACCGCCAGTTGCGCCTGGGTCGCCCAGCACGCGCCCGGCAACCCCAAGGCACTCACCGAGTTCCGCCGCCGGGTGGCCTCCCTGCGCGACGAGGACCCGGCGGTCCGCTGGTACCCCTTCTGACGGGCCGCCGCCCGGCCGGGGCGGCACCGGAGCGCCGACCGCTCAGACGTGCTCCCCGACCGGCTCGCGGAGCGGCCAGGCGCCGTCGATCACGGCCGTCGCGTCGCCCTTGCGGCGCAGGAAGCCCTGGAAGTCCGCCGCCCAGGCGGCGTGCCACTCGATCTGACGGCGGTGCAGCTCCGCCGGACCGAGGGCCGCCACCTTGGGGTGGCGGTCGGCTATCGCGCAGGCCAGCCGGGCCGCGGCCAGCGCGTCGGCCCCCGCCTCGTGCGCCCCGTCGAGCGGGACGCCGTACTCGGCGCAGACGGCTTCGAGCGTGCGCTTGCCGCGCCGGTAGCGGTCGACGGCCCGGTCGATGGTGTACGGGTCGACTACGGGGGCCGGGTCCTGCCCGCCCATGCGCTCGCGCAGCGACGGCAGCCCGTGCCGCCGCAGCTCGGCGGAGAGCAGGGTCAGGTCGAAGGCCGCGTTGTACGCGACGACCGGCACCCCCGCCGTCCAGTGGGAGACGAGGACCCGGGCGATGGCGTCCGCGACCCGGTCGGCCGGGCTGCCCTCGGCGGCGGCCCGCTCGGTGCTTATCCCGTGCACCGCGATGGCCTCGGCGGGGATCTCCACCCCGGGGTCGGCCAGCCACTCCCGGCGGCCCAGCGGCCGGCCGTCCCTCACCTCGATCACGGCACCCGTGACGATGCGCGCCTCGCGCGGATCGGTGCCCGTCGTCTCCAGGTCGAAGCCGATCAGAAGCTGCCGGTGCCAGCCCATGGGCGGTCCCCCTCCTCGGTGGTGCTCTCCCCCAGTGGTCTCCACCATCGCACGCGCCACTGACATCCGGTGGGCCGCCGTCCGTTCATCCGCGCGGCCCTCCGCACCCGGGCGCGCTCAGGAGACCGGGCGCGAATCCGCCCACATCAGCTCGAACTCCTCGCGATATGTCGGAAAGAGTCCTACTTCCTCCATCTGGCCGGACTTGACCACCTTGGTCCCGTCACGGCCGTTGCGCAGCACCAGCACCGGGGCCTCCATGCCGCGCGTCCGGCGCAGATAGGACTGCACCACGGCCATGCCGTCGGCACCGTCCCCGTCGACCAGGTAGGCGGTGAAGCGGGGCGTCTCGTCGAAGACCTGGATCCCGAACGCCCCCGGGTCCCGCAGCCGGGCCCGCACCCGGCGCATGTGCAGGATGTTCATCTCCACCGCCCGACTCAACTCGCCCCGCTTGATGCCCAGTTCCCGTTCCCGGCGCTTGATGGCGCTGGAGGCCGGGTTGAGGAACAGCAGCCGCACCCGCCCCCCGGCCTCGGCCAGCCGGATCAGCCGGCGGCCGGAGAAGTTCTGCACCAGCAGGTTGAGCCCGATGCCCAGGGCGTCGAGGCGGCGGGCGCCGCCGAACAGGTCCTCGGCCGGGAACTGGCGCAGCAGCCGGACCCGGTCGGAGTGCACGGCGACCACGTCGGCGTAACGGTCGCCGACGAGGTCCTCCACCGCGTCCACCGGCAGCCGCCGGGCCGAGGGCACGTCGCCACCCGCGCCGAGCACCTCCAGCAGCCGCGCCGAGGCCCGCTCCGCCTGGTTCAGCACCGCCTCCGACAGGGCCCGGTTGCGGGAGACCACGTTGCGGGTCACCTCCAGCTCGTCGAGGGCCAGCTCGACGTCCCGGCGCTCGTCGAGGTAGGGCTCGAAGCAGGGCCAGTGCTGGACCATCAGCTCGCGGAGCTGCGGCAGGGTGAGGAAGCTCAGCACGTTGTCGTCGGCCGGGTCGAGCAGATAGCCCTTGCGGCGGCTGACCTCGCGGACGGCCACCGCCCGCTGCACCCACTCCTGCCCGGCGGGACCGGCCGCCGCGATCACCCACTCGTCGCCGTGGACCGGCTCGTAGACGGGCCGCAGCACGGCGGCGACGACCGCGCGCAGCCGCTGCTCGACGAGGTTCAGCCAGATGTAGGCGCGACCGGCCCGCTGGGCGCGGGTGCGCACCTCGTGCCAGTCCCGCGCGTCCCAGTCCAGCTCCGGTCCGATGGCGCCCACGTCCATCGGCCGTGCCAGGGACACCGCACCGGGCGGGACGTCCGGGGAGGTCCCCTCCTGTCCGTCGTCACCAGGGGGCAGCTCCAGCCCTCCCGAGCCCACCCGCGCACCGCCTTCCGCTCCCCGAGCACTCCCGGGGCTTCCCCGTCCCAACGATCAAGGAAGGGTACTCCGGGAGGGGTGCGCGGTGCAGCCCGATGGATCGCCAGGTTTTGCCAACCTCCTTGATCCACTGTGCCGTTCCCGGGCCGTCGGGGAGGTGCCGAGTGAGCGGATTCATAGCGGCGGCCCGCCGCGCCCGGTCCGCGCGCCCCGGCGCCCCGCCCGGCGCACGGGTGGCGGGGGCGGCCGAAGGCGGGTAGGGGACACTGCGGCGCCGGGCGGCCCCCGGGCCGGGCGGGCACGGAACCGGGTCGTCCGCACCGGTGCCGTCCACCTGCGAGAGTCGGCCCCATGCTGCTCTGGCCCGGACAGTCGTATCCGCTGGGCGCCGCGTACGACGGCGCCGGCACCAACTTCGCGGTCTTCACCGGGGCCGCCGACCGGGTGGACCTGTGCCTGCTGCACGACGACGGCTCGGAGACCGCCGTCGAGCTGCGGGAGAACGACGCGTTCGTGCGGCACGCCTACGTGCCGGGCGTGATGCCGGGGCAGCGCTACGGCTTCCGCGCGCACGGCCCGTACGCCCCCGAGCGCGGGGCGCGCTGCAACTCCGCGAAGCTGCTCCTGGACCCGTACGCCCGTGCGGTCAGCGGCTCGGTGCGGTGGGGCGAGGAGGTCTACGGCCACCGCGCCGACGCACCCGAACGGCGCAACGACCTGGACTCGGCGGCGCACACGATGTCCTCGGTCGTCGTCAACCCGTACTTCGACTGGGGCGACGACCGGAGCCCCCGAACGGAGTACCACCGCACCGTGATCTACGAGGCCCATGTGAAGGGCCTGACGATGCGGCACCCGGCGGTCCCGGAGGAACTGCGCGGCACCTACGCGGCGCTGGCGCACCCGGCGGTGCTCGGACACCTGACCGATCTGGGGGTGACGGCGCTGGAGCTGATGCCGGTGCACCAGTTCGTCCACGACCACCGGCTGGCCGACCTGGGGCTGCGCAACTACTGGGGCTACAACACCATCGGCTTCTTCGCCCCGCACAACGGCTACGCCTCCTGGGGCGACCGGGGCCAGCAGGTGCTGGAGTTCAAGTCGGCGGTGAAGGCGCTGCACGCGGCCGGCATCGAGGTGATCCTCGACGTGGTCTACAACCACACGGCCGAGGGAAACCACCTGGGCCCGACCCTGTCCTTCAAGGGCCTGGACAACGCCTCGTACTACCGGCTGGCCGACGACCGCCGGTACTACACGGACACCACCGGCACCGGGAACTCGCTGCTGATGCGGTCCCCGCACGTGCTTCAGATGATCATGGACTCGCTCCGCTACTGGGTGACCGAGATGCACGTCGACGGCTTCCGCTTCGACCTGGCGGCGACCCTGGCCCGGCAGTTCCACGAGGTGGACCGGCTGTCGGCCTTCTTCGACCTGGTGCAGCAGGACCCGGTGGTCTCGCGGGTGAAACTGATCGCGGAGCCCTGGGACCTGGGCGAGGGCGGCTACCAGGTGGGCAACTTCCCGCCGCTGTGGACCGAGTGGAACGGGAAGTACCGGGACACCGTGCGGGACCTGTGGCGCGGCGAGCCGCGCACCCTCGCGGAGTTCGCCTCACGGCTGACCGGCTCCTCCGACCTCTACCAGGGCGACGGGCGGCGCCCGCTGGCCTCGGTCAACTTCGTCACCTGCCACGACGGCTTCACCCTGCGCGACCTCGTCTCGTACCACCACAAGCGCAACGGCGCGAACGGCGAGGACGACCGGGACGGCGAGGACCACAACCGGTCCTGGAACTGCGGCGCCGAGGGCGAGACCGACGACCCCGCCGTGCGGGAGCTGCGGGAGCGGCAGATGCGGAACCTCGTCGCCACGCTCCTGCTCTCCCAGGGCGTGCCGATGCTCGCCCACGGCGACGAGTTCGCCCGCACCCAGCACGGCAACAACAACGCGTACTGCCAGGACAACGAGACGGCGTGGGTGGCCTGGCCGGACGCCGGGGACGGGGAGGGGTCAGGGGCGGGCGGCGCGGAGCCGGGCGGGGGCGAGCCCGGCGCGGACGCGGAGCCCAGTGCGGACGCGGAGCCCGGCGCGGGGCTGCTGGAGTTCACCCGGGCGATGGTGCGGCTGCGCGCGGACCACCCGGTCTTCCGGCGGCGGCGGTTCTTCCGGGGGCGGCCCCCGCGGACGGCCCGCGACCGGCCCTCGGACATCGCCTGGTTCACCCCCCGGGGTACGGAGATGACCCGCCGGGACTGGCACGCGGCGCGTGCCGCGGCGCTGACGGTCTTCCTCAACGGCGACGCGATCTCCGAACCGGGCCCGCGCGGGGAGCGCGTCACCGACGACTCGTTCCTGCTGCTGTTCAACGCCTCGCCGAAGCCCGTGGACTTCGTGGTGCCGACGGGCCACGGGCGGCACTGGCGGGTGGTCGTCGACACCGCCCTCCCCGGCGGCCTCCCCCGGGACGGGGGCGCCGAGGCGACGGAGGGCACGGTGCTGCGGCTGGCCGACCGGAGCGTGGCGGTGCTGCGGCGGCCGGTGTGAGGGAGGCGGCGGCCGGTGTGAGGGAGGCGGCGGCCGGGGCAATTGGGCGCGCGGGCCTCGGGCGGGGGCCTCGGGCGCGGGTCGCTGGACGCGGGCCGTTCGCGGCGGGCGGCGCGGGCGGGGGCGAGCCGTACCCGGCGGCCGGGCGGTGGCACAGGCGCCCCCGCGCGCGGGCGGCCTGTAGCCGCCCCCGGCGTGCGGACGGCACGCTCGCCCCGGCGCGCGGAACGGGTCCGGCGGCGCTCCGGCGTGCGCGCGGCGCGGGCCCCCTGAAGGCGGCGCCCGCCACCCGGCGCGCGCCCGTTTCACCCGTTCGGGGGGTGGATCGTCCGTGCGGCGCACCGGTGGCACGGGCGGGGCCGACCGGGAGGGTACGCAGGTTCCATGACCCCTGAGCGTCCCGGCCCGCCGCCGCCCCCGGCCGTCCCCTCGGCCACCTACCGGCTCCAGCTCCAGCCCGCGTTCCCCTTCGCCGCCGCCGCGGCGGCCGTGCCGTACCTGGCCGCGCTCGGCGTCTCCCATCTGCATCTGTCCCCGGTGCTGGAGGCCGTCCCGGGCTCACCGCACGGCTACGACGTGGTGGACCACTCCCGCATCCGCGCCGAACTCGGCGGCGAGGAGGGGCTGCGGGCCCTGTCCCGCACCGCGCGGGAGCACGGCCTGGGCCTGGTGGTGGACATCGTCCCCAACCACATGGCGATGGCCCCCCGGTACAACCGGGCCCTGTGGGAGGTGCTGCGGGACGGTCCGGGCTCGCCGTACGCGCGGTGGTTCGACATCGACTGGGAGGCGGGCGGCGGCCAGGTGCTGCTGCCGGTGCTCGGCACCCCCGTCGGCGAGGCGCTGGACGACCTGAGGGCCGACGGCGGCGTCCTGCGCTACCACGACCAAGCCCTGCCGCTCCGCGAGGGCACCGAGGGGCTGCCGCTGCCGCAGCTCCTGGACGCCCAGTGGTACCGCCCCGTGTGGTGGCGGCTGGCCCGCACCGAGCTGAACTACCGGCGCTTCTTCAGCGTCTCGGAGCTGATCGGGGTGCGGGTGGAGGACCCGGAGGTCTTCGAGGCCACCCACGCCGCCGTCCTTCGCCTGCTGCGCGAGGGCGTGATCGGCGGACTGCGCGTCGACCATCCGGACGGGCTGGCCGACCCCGGCGCCTATCTGCGGCGGCTGCACGAGGCGGGCGGCGGCCGGTGGACGGTGGTGGAGAAGATCCTCGCGGACGGGGAGGAACTGCCCTCCTCCTGGCCCGTGGCGGGCACCACCGGCTACGACACCCTGCGGCACCTCGACGGCCTCTTCACCGACCCCGACGGCCACCGCGTCCTCCTCACCGGCTACCGGGGCTTCGCCGCCCCGGCCCCGGACCGGGGCGGGGACTGGGCGGCGACGGCCCGCGCGGCGGCGTACGAGGTGCTCGCGGACGAACTCGCGGCGGAGCTGGACCGGCTGACCCGGGTGGCGCACCGCCTCTGCGTCGCGGCGCCGGACCCTGCGCTGCGCGACCGGGCGCCGTGGGCGCTGCGGACCGCGCTGCGGGAACTGCTGGTCCGGCTGGAGGTCTACCGACCGTACACCCCGCGCGACGCGGCGGACGTCGTCACCGAGAAGGCGGCGGCCGGGGCCCGGGAGGCCTTCGCCGTGCCCGAGGAGGCCGACGCGGTGGACGCCGTCCGCTCGCTGGTGGTCGGCACCGCCGGGGACGGGCCGGAGCACGCCGACTTCCGGGCGCGGTTCGCGCAGACCGCGTCGGCGTTGCGCGCCAAGTCCGTGGAGGACAGGGCGTTCTACCGGCACGCGGCGCTGCTCTCCGCGACCGAGGTGGGCGGCGCACCGGGCTCGCCCGCGCTGTCCCCGGAGCGGTTCCACGCCCACGCCGCGCGGCTGGCCCGGGACCGGCCGGCGACCGGCACCGTCGTCTCCACCCACGACACCAAGCGCAGCGCCGATGTGCGCGCCGCCCTGTCGGTGCTCACCCAGTGCCCCCGGCGGTGGACGGACCTCGTGGCGGAGCTGGACGGCGGCGCGCCCGGGGCGCCGGACCGGCAGGTGGCCTGGGCGGCCTGGCAGACGGTGTTCGGGCTCGGGCCGGCCGACGGGGAGCGGGTGCGCCGGGCGCTGCTGAAGCACGTCCGGGAGGCCGGGCTGCGCACCGGGTGGACCGAGCGTCGGCCGTCGTACGAGGAGGCCGTGGACCGCTTCGTGGCGGCGGGGCCGTGCGGGCCGCCCGGGGCGCGGGTGGCCGCGCTGCGGGAGGAGTTGGGGCCGCACATCCGGGCCAATGTGCTGGGCACGGCACTGGTCCACCTGACGATGCCGGGCGTGCCGGACCTGTACCAGGGCACGGAGGGCGAGTACCGGGCGCTGGTCGACCCGGACAACCGCGGCCCGGCGCACTTCCCGCCCGTACCGTCCGACCCCGGGACCCCGGGCACCCGGGCCACCGCCGGGGACGGGGCCAAGGAGGCCGTGACGCGGGCGGCCCTGGCCCTGCGCGCCCGGCGCCCCGGTGCCTTCGGGCCCGGGGGCGGGTACACGCCGCTGGCGGCGCGGGGCCCGGCGGCGGAGCACTGCGTGGCGTTCGGCCGGTCGTCGGAGGCGGTGACGGCGGTGACCCGGCTCTCGCTGCGGCTGGCGGAGACGGGCGGCTGGCGGGACACGGAACTGCCGCTGCCGCCGGGCCGGTGGTGCGACGTGCTGTCCCCCGGACGGGAGTTCACCGGCTCCGTACCCCTGGCGGAGCTGTTCGCGGATCTTCCGGTGGCCCTGCTGGAGCGCAACGGGGCTTTCGAGTAGGGGAGTTCATGTCGGACACCTCAAGGGTCGTGCCGGAGGCCCGGGTTGGCCGAGAACGCGGGTCCCGGGTGACGCGGGCGCGGCGGCCGGGGGCCAGGCCGTGCGCAGCAGGCGGGTGAAGACCTCCGCGGCACCGGTCGGCGCCAGGCGCGAGAAGGCGGCCAGGGGGCGCCGCCACGGCGGGTCGGGGGCGAGCACCACGCAGTCCTCCCCGACCGCGCCCCGCACCAGGTACGAGGGGGCCGTGCACACCCCCACCCCGGCGGCGGCCATCCGCACCGCCGTCGAGGTGTGCCCGGTGAACGCGGCCGTGCGCGGCCGGAAGCCGGCCCGGCCGCAGGCCCGGTCGAGGAAGCGCTCGCCCCCGACGACGGGCTCCATCGCGCAGCGCACCCAGGGCCGGTCCGCGAGTTCGCGCAGCGTCACCGTCGTACGGCCCGCGAACCGGTCGTCGAAGGGGACCACCAGGACCATCTCCTCGTCGCCGAGGGGGACGACGGTGCCGGGCCAGTCCCGGGGCGCCGGGCCGATCGCGAGGTCGGCGGTGCCCCGCTCCACCCGCTCCTCCAACTCCTCGGTCGTGGCGTACTCGTGGAGGTGCAGCACGACCCCGGGGTGGGCGGCGTGCCAGCGGGCGAACACGTCGGGCAGGATGCCGACGGCCACCGCGTGCACGGCCGCGACGTGCAGTTCCCCGCCCTCGGCGCCGGCCGCCGCGCGGGCGGCGCGGTGGGCCTGCGCGGCGCTGCGGACGGCGAGTTCGGCGTGCGGGCGGAAGGCGCGGCCCATCGGCGTCAGCCGCACGCCGCGCGGCAGGCGCTCCAGCAGGTCGCCGCCGACCGTGCGTTCCAACGCCTTGATCTGATGGGACAGCGCGGACTGGGTGACGTGCAGGGACTCGGCCGCGCGGGTGAACGACGCCTCCTCGACGACCGTCAGGAAGTACTCCATCTGCCGCAGGCTCATCCCCGTTCCCCGCCTTCCCCGTGCACGCGGCCGTCGCGGCGGGCCGGGAGCGCGCGCCATGAACATCCCTCATCGGGACCACAAGAACATTGTCTTGGACTCATGACAAGGAAGGGGCGGAGGCTGGGGCCATGAACACACATGACGTGATCGTCATCGGCGGCGGAACCGGCGGCTACAGCACCGCGCTGCGGGCCGCCGCGCTGGGTCTGGACGTGGTCCTGGTCGAGCGGGACAAGGTCGGCGGAACCTGTCTGCACCGGGGCTGCATCCCCAGCAAGGCGATGCTGCACGCGGCGGAACTCGTCGACGGCATCGCGGAGGCCCGCGAGCGCTGGGGCGTGAAGGCCGGCCTGGAGGGCGTGGACTGGGCGGCCCTCGTCGCCACCCGGGACGGCATCGTGGACCGCAACCACAAGGGCGTCGAGGCGCATCTCGCCCACGCCGGGGTGCGGGTGGTGCGGGGCAGCGCGCGGCTGACGGGCACGCGCTCGGTCGCGGTCGAGGGCGTCGCGGGCGCCGACGGCGTCCCCGGGACCGGTGCGCCGGTCCCCCTCGTGGCGCGCCGGGGCATCGTGCTGGCCACCGGTTCGCGCCCACGCGTCCTGCCGGGCCTGGAGCCGGACGGGCGGCGCGTGGTCACCAGTGACGACGCGCTGTTCGCGCCGGGACTGCCCGCGTCGGTCCTGGTGCTGGGCGGGGGCGCCATCGGGGTGGAGTACGCCTCCTTCCACCGCTCCATGGGCGCGGAGGTCACCCTGCTGGAGGCCGCCGACCGGATCGTGCCGCTGGAGGACGCGGACGTGAGCCGGCATCTGACGCGGGGCCTGAAGAAGCGCGGTGTCGACGTGCGCGCGGGTGCCCGGATGGTGGACGCCGAGGTGCTCGCCGACGGCGTGCGCGCCCGGGTGCGCACCGCCCGGGGCGAGACCGTCACCGTCGAGGCGGAGCGGCTGCTGGTGGCGGTGGGCCGGGTGCCGGTCACCGACGGGCTGGGGCTGGAGGCGGCGGGGCTGGCCACCGACGAGCGGGGCTTCGTGGCGCCGGCCGACTGGGCCCGGCTGGAGACCGCGCTGCCCGGCGTGCACGTGGTGGGCGACCTGCTGCCCCCGCCGTCGCTGGGTCTGGCCCACGCCTCCTTCGCGGAGGGCCTGCTGGTGGCGGAGACGCTGGCGGGCGTCCCCTCGCCGCCCGTGGACTACGCGGCGGTCCCGCGCGTGACGTACTCGGCGCCGCAGACGGCGGCGGTGGGGCTGAGTGAGGAGGAGGCGCGCGCCCGGGGCCACGAGCCCGAGGTGAACACCATGCCGCTGACGGCGGTCGCCAAGGGGATGGTGCACGGGCAGGGCGGTGTGGTGAAGGTCGTCACGGAGGCGGGCGGCGGCCGGGTGCTGGGCGTGCACCTGGTGGGCCCGCACGTGTCGGAGATGATCGCCGAGAGCCAGCTCATCGTCGGCTGGGACGCCGAGCCCGGTGACGTGGCCCGGCACATCCATCCGCACCCCACGCTGTCCGAGGCGGTCGGCGAGGTGTTCCTGACCCTGGCGGGGCGCGGACTCCACCAGCAGTGACCCGACCGGTCACCGGGCCCGTGGCTCCGTAGGTCCCGTGGGTCCCGTAGGGCCCTCGGGCCCCGCAGGGCCGTGTGCCCCGTGGGTCCCGCAGGGCCACGGGTCCCGTAGGCCCGGCAAGGCCCGTAGGCCCCGTAAGGCCCGCAGGGCCATGGGCCCCGCGGAACGGAACCCCTTGGGGCCCATGGGTCCCGTAGGGCCGTGGGGGACGCCCCGGAGGCGGCAGGTGGGTCGGCGTACCCGCACCCCCTACGGATCCCCCGGAGAGGGCCGCCCCTCCCCGGAGGCCGGGCCGGGATCATTCCATGCTCAGCGGCACCGCGGCACCGGGCCCCCGGCCGGGACTCCCCGTCGGGGACGGTTCCCGCCCGCGGCGGGCGGCGAGTTCGAAGGCGGCGAGGACGACCCGGCTCTGGTACTCGACCTGCCGCGCGACCGGTATCCAGCGGGCGCCGCAGCCGTCGTGGTAGTCGGCGCACCACTCGTCGACGGCCGCGTCCAGTTCGGGCAGCACCGCCGCCGGGTCGGGTCCGGTCCGGGTCACCAACTGGTGCAGCAGCCCCGCCGTGCGCAGCGCCAGCCGCCGCCCGGCGAGCCGCAGCGCGACCAGGTGGGCGGTGGTCATCGGGGGCAGCGCGCGGCCCGTCCCGTCGTCGGTACCGGGGTCCCAGGCGTCCGCCAGCCGGGGGGAGACCAGCAGGTAGTCGTCGACCGGCGCGAGCAGCCGGGCGGCGTCCGGTCCGGGCGGGACGTGCGGCCGCAGCCGGGCGAGGAGCCGGTGCAGCCGCCGGGTGTCGCGGCGCAGGGCGTCGCTGACGGTGCGCAGCTGCGCGTCCCGGTCGTCCGGGGGCGATCCGTCCCCCACCGCCGCCACGCCCCACATCGGGGCCTCGACGACGGCGGTGACGGTGCCGTAGCGACGCGGGTGGCACCACGTCGAGTCGACGGCCGCCTCGGTGATCGCGGCGGTGAAGTCGCCCTGGCGGGGCAGCGGGATGCGGTACAGGGCGGGGCCGAGACAGGGCCAGTACAGGGTGTCGTAGGAGCCCAGCTCACGGGGGATGCCGAGGCGGGCCGCAGCGAGGGCCATGCGGTCCGCGAGACCGGGCAGGTCGTGGGTCAGCTCGGCGAAGCCGCCGCCCACGTCGACGCCGTGCAGCGAGCACTGGAGGAACGGCCGCAGCTCCGCCTGGAGCCGCAGCAGGGTCCGGGTCTCGGGCAGGGTCGCGCGGTCGGGGCCGTCGGGCAGCCACTCGGGCTGCTCCAGGAAGCCGGGGCGGTAGAAGTTCCGGGCGTAGCGGCCGAGGGTGTACGGGCCGGTCAGCCAGCCCTCGTTGCGGCGCAGCCCGTCGGGGTCGGCGCACAGCAGCAGGTTCCACGTGGCGTCGGCGCCCTCGGTGAGCCGGGGATCCTCCAGCGCGCGTTCGGCCAGCCGCAGCACGGTCGCGCCGCCCACGGGTTCGTTGGCGTGCGGCCCGGCGACGACGAGCACCTGGCGGCTGCCGCAGCCCACGGAGAGCAGCAGCATCGGGGAGCCGGCCCGGGAGGTGCCCACACGGCGCAGCCGGGCCTGCCGGGGATGGCGTTCGACGAGGTCGGCGGCACGGTCGCCCAGCTCGTCCACGGTCGGATAGCGCAGGATCGGCGGCAGAGCACACCTCCACGATGCGTGCCGTCGGGTCACCTGGTGTGCTCGGTGTACGCACAGTCAGTCACGACTCGGCAGGCGCGTCAACACCTTGAAAGGCAAAGGGTCATATGCCAGCGCGGCCGGACCGGGCCCCCTGGAACCCCCGGGGTGGGGAGCGGACGGTTCCGGAGGGGCACGGCGGGAACGGGGCGGGCACGAACCCCGGTAGGGCCGGAGCGGACGGACGGGTCCGGCGTCCGCCGGCGCGCGCAGGGGGCGCTGCGCGGGCGCTCGCACCGGTGCCGGAGCCCCGACGGACGGGGCCGCCGGTGCGGCTCGGACCGGGGCCGGGCATCCCGGCGGACTCGGGCCTGCGGGCGGGGCCGCCGGTACCGCTCCCGACCGGGGCCGGACGCGCCCGGCGGGCGGAGGACCGGCGGGCGGGCGGAGGACCGGCGGGCGGGCCCAGGCGTGACGGGCGGACGGCCGGTTCGGCCCCCGGGACGGACCGGTGCTCACGTCACAGGTGCGGCGGAACGCACCGGCCGGTCTCCGCCCCCGGCCGGACGGGGCACGCGTACGTGACGGGGCACGCGTACGTGCGGAAGGCATCCGGGTGGAGACACACGACCCGGCGGAGGCCACCCGTACGGGGCCGAGACACGCGCACGCGGGCGCACGCGCAGGGTACCGGTCACGGAACCGACGACCGTGATCGAGACCCGCGCACGCGGGCGCACGCACAGGGAGGAGCCGGGCAGTGGCCGGACCCGGGCGGATCGGGAAGGGCCGTACCGGGCGAGTGCCGGGCGGGGAGCGTGTCGGCCGGACGCCGGCGGCGGACCGTACCGGGCGAGCGCCGGGCGGAAAAGGGCGCGGCGGGGCCCCACCGCTCCGGGTCAGCCCGCGGAGAGGCGGAAGGCCATCCGCCCGAACCCGATCTGGTCACCTTCTCGCACCACCGCCGCGCCGATCACCCGACGGCCGTTCACCGTCGTGCCGTTGGTCGAGCCGAGGTCCCGCAGCACCCACATCCCTCCTTGGAGGGAGAGTTCGGCGTGCACCCGGGAGACCGTCTCGTGGGTCAGCCGCAGCCCGTTGGCCGGATCACGCCCTATGCGCAGCGCCCGGCCGGTGCCAGGGTGCGGCAGCAGCAGCTTCGGCAGCCGTTCGGCCTGCCACGCCCTGCGCAGCCGCACGGTGAAGCCGGAGACCGCCTCGACGCCCCCGAGCACCAGCCGCGACAGACGCCGCTCCCGGGGCAGGTCGGCGGTGAGCGCGGCCAACTCGTGGGAGTGGTGTGCGGACAGGGCCAGTTCCATCCGGCGGATGAAGGTGTCGTGCGACAGACGGCCCATGGCGACGCCGTCCCGCAACGCCTTCAGCGCCTTGTCCCGCTCCGCGTCGGACAGGCGCGCGGGGTACGTGTTGAACTCGAAGGACGACGTCACCCTGGTGATTCTCGGTCAGCCGCGGCGGGGTGTCCAGAAGACCGGAGAACAGCGCCCCTCCCGCCGCCCCGCGCCCGCGCCCCACCACCACGCGCCCCCCGCCACCGGTCCCCGACCGTCCCACCGCCCCGTTGTCCCTCCCCGTCCCGCCGCCGTCCCTCCCCCCGTCCCGCCACCCGGCCGCCCCGCCACCCTCCACCGGGCGGTCGCCGACCCGCCACCGGGGCCCGCGTACCGCCCCCGGCCCCCGCACCGGCGCACCGCACCCCGGAACGCCCCGCGCTCCCCCGGCCCGCCCCTCCGGTACCGCGTCCGGCCCGGTGCGCCGCGCGAACGGCGGCATTCGAAGGCGGATCACCCCGGGGTGCAGGACCATGGACGGACGAGACCACGGTGAGCGGCCGAAGGGGAACCGTCCGTGCAGTTCGAGGTGTGGGCACCGCGGGCCGACCGCGTGACGCTGGCGTGCGACGGGACCGGGTACGCCCTGGAGCGCGATCCGGAGCGCCCCGGCTGGTGGTGCGGCCGGGCCCCGGCACGGGACGGCTCGCGCTACGGCTTCTCGGTGGACGGCGGCCCGGTGCTGCCCGACCCGCGCTCGCGGCGGCAGCCGGACGGCCCCGACGGGCTGAGCGCGGTCGTCGACCGGGGCCACCACACCTGGCGCACCGAGTGGGCCGGACGGCCGCTCCGGGGCGCGGTCCTCTACGAGCTGCACGTGGGCACCTTCACGCCCGGCGGCACCCTGGACAGCGCGGCCGAGCGCCTCGGCCACCTCGCCGAACTGGGCGTCACCCACGTCGAGCTGATGCCGCTGTGCCCCTTCCCCGGCCGCCACGGCTGGGGGTACGACGGGGTGTCGCCGTGGGCCGTGCACGAACCCTACGGCGGGCCCGCGGCGTTGAAGCGCTTCGTCGACCGGGCGCACGAGCTGGGCCTCGGCGTCGTCCTGGACGTGGTCCACAACCACCTGGGGCCGTCGGGCAACCATCTGCCCGCCTTCGGACCGTACTTCACGGACACCCACCGGACGCCCTGGGGCGCCGCCGTCAACCTGGACGCGCCCGGCTCCGACGAGGTGCGGGCCTACCTCGTGGAGAGCGCGCTCTCCTGGCTGCGCGACCACCGCCTCGACGGGCTGCGCCTGGACGCCGTGCACGCCCTCGCCGACACCCGCGCCGTGCACTTCCTGGAGGAGCTGTCGACGGCCGTCGACGGCCTCTCCGCCGAACTGCGCCGCCCGCTGTTCCTGATCGCGGAGTCCGATCGGAACGACCCCCGGATCATCACCCCCCGCGGCTACGGCGGCCTGGGCGTGCACGCCCAGTGGAACGACGACTTCCACCACGCCCTGCACACCGCGCTGACCGGCGAATCACAGGGCTACTACGCGGACTTCGCGCGGGACCCGATGGCGGCGCTGGCCAAGACGCTCTCCCGGGGCTTCTTCCACGACGGCACCTACTCCTCCTTCCGGGGCCGCCACCACGGACGTCCGCTGGACCGGGGCGTGGTGGCCGCGCACCGGCTGACGGGCTACGCCCAGACCCACGACCAGATCGGCAACCGGGCCCGGGGCGAACGGCTTTCCGCCCTGGTTCCCCTCGGGCTGGCGGCGTGCGCGGCGACGCTGATGCTGACGGCGCCGTTCACGCCGATGCTGTTCATGGGCGAGGAGTGGGCGGCCGGCACCCCCTGGCAGTACTTCACCGACCACACCGATCCCGCGCTGGCCGAGGCGGTGCGGCGGGGCAGGCGGCGGGAGTTCGCCGCGCACGGCTGGACCGGGGACGAGGTGCCCGACCCGCAGGACCCGGCGACGCGCGACCGCTCCGTCCTCGACTGGTCGGAGCCGGAGCGCGAGCCGCACGCGCGGATGCTGGCCTGGTACCGGCGACTGATCGCCCTGCGCCACGAACAGCCGGACCTCGGCAACCCGGACCTCGCGGACACCAGGGTGGCCTACGGTCCCGGGGCCCGCTGGCTGGCCTTCCGGCGCGGCGACGTCCGGGTCGTCGTCAACCTGGGCCCCGACGAGGCCACCGTCCCCCTGGGCAGCAGGCCCGCGGCGGTGCTCGCCGCGTGGGAGCCGGCAGGGGGGCCGGACGAGGACGGGATGCTGCGGATGCCGGGCGAGTCGAGCGCGGTACTGCTCCAGGAGTGACCCCCGCCCCACCGCGGGCCCGGCTCCCCCGCCGCAGGCTCCCACGCCCCCCCTGTCTCCCCACCGCCGGAGGCTCCCACGCGCGGCCCGCCCACTCCTCCTCCGCCGGAGGCACTACGGCCCGTCCCCGTTCTCCCCCTCGCTCGGCTCGGTCACCCGTTCCAGCAGGATCGGTTCCCAGGCGCGGCGCAGCCGGGCCCTCGGCCGGGGCGGGGCGGCGGCGGGGCCCTCGGCCAGGGCGTCCGCGAGCTGGACCACGGTGTCGCAGCGGGCCAGCCACAGCCCGCGCAGACACGAACGGGCGCCGTAGCCCGCCAGCGTGGCGGCGCGGACGGCGGCGGGCGACCCGACGGAGGCGGCGAGCCCGGCGATGTCCTCCGCCGGGTCGCCCAGCACGGCGTCGGCCCAGCCGAGGACCCCGCGCACCCGGCCGTCGGCACGGACCACGAGGTGCTCGCCCGACAGCGCCCGGTGGACCAGGACGGCGGTGCCCGGCGGGGTCCCGAGCTGCGCCGTCGCCACCCTGCCCAGCCGCTCCCGGTGGGCGGCGTCGAACTCGTCGGTCTCGGCCAGCCGCCCGGAGGCCTGCTCGGCGGACCGGCGCAGCACTTCCAGGGAGCGCGGCGCGGTGAGCGGCACGCCGAGGGTCGCGGCCCGGTGGACCGGCACCTCGCGCAGCCCGGTGAGCAGGGCCGCCAGGTCGGCCTCCCCGACGGCGGAGACGGAATGCTCCTCGGCCGTGCCGCCGGGCAGCACGGTGTCCAGCGTGTACGGCAGGCCGGGCGCCCACTCGCCGTGCGCGACACTCGTCGGCACCCCGACCGGGAGGTGCGGCCGGACCAGCTCCCGCAGCCGCAGTTCGCGCCGCCGGAGCACGGCGGTCTCCCGGTCGAGGGCCAGACGCAGCACATGGCGCGGGCCGACCAACCAAGTGGCGGCCGGTCCGTCGCCCCCGCGCGCGGGCCGGACCTCGGGCCCGTCGCCCCCGGCCGCCGCCTCCCCCGTCCCAGCGGCGCCGCCGGCCACGCCCGCGGAGTCCGCGTCGTCCGCCTCCCCCGCCACCGGCCCGCCCCGCGCGGTCGCCGCGCCGCCCGGCGCGTCCCCGCCCGCCGGTCCGTCCGCGAGGAGGGAACGGACCAGCCGGCGGACGGTGTCCGCGGTGGGTTCGGGTGGCTGGACCATGGTCGTGCCGTCGTCCTTCGGTGCTCGGGGGCGGGGGCGGGCCGGGGCGCGTCACTCCACGACGACCAGCTCCCGGGTGGTCCCGTTCAGGCGGCGCCCGCCGTCCCCGGTGACGGTGACGATGTCCTCGATCCGCACCCCGAAGCGGCCCGGCAGGTACACCCCCGGCTCGACGGAGAAGCACATGCCGGGCACCAGGGGCTGCTCCTCGCCCTCGATCATGTACGGGGGCTCATGGGTGGTGACGCCGATGCCGTGGCCGGTGCGGTGGATGAAGTACTCCCCGTACCCGGCGGCGTCGATGACCGCGCGGGCGGCCCGGTCCACCTCCTGGCAGGCGACGCCGGGCCGCACCGCCCGGAACCCCGCCTCCTGCGCCTCGCGCACGACGTCGTGCACCCGGCGTTCCTCCTCGGTGGGCTCGCCGACGTGGACGGTGCGGGAGGTGTCGGAGCCGTAGCCGTCCTTGAGGCCGCCGAAGTCGAGGACGATCATGTCGCCGTCCTCGATGACCCGGTCGCCGACCTCGTGGTGCGGGTTGGCCCCGTTGGGACCGGAGGCGACGATGGTGAAGTCGACCTGGGAGTGCCCGAAGCGCAGCAGCAGGGCGGCCAGGTCGGCGGCGACCTCGGACTCCCGACGGCCGCCGAAGCGGACCCGGCGGATCTCCTCGAAGGCCGCGTCGGCCGCCGCGCCCGCCGCGGCCAGCAGTTCCAGCTCGGCCGCGTCCTTGACGGCGCGCAGCATCGGCAGGGCGTCGGTGAGCGCGGCGTACGAGGTGTCCGGCAGGGCCCGTTGGAGGCTCAGCAGGTGCAACGCCCAGGCGTTGTCGCTGACCCCGAACCGCCCGGAGCGGTCGAGCAGCTCGGCCGTCCCGGCGTACGGGTCCCTGCCGTCGGTCCAGTCCCGCAGGGTCAGGGCCGGCGCCCCGGCGGCCTTGGCGGCGTCGGGCGCCTCCAGGGCGGGGACGACGAGGACGGGGGCCCGTTCGGGGACCAGGACCAGCAGGGTGAGCCGCTCCGTGACGGCGGTGGGCGCGTAGCCGGTGAGCCAGACCAGATCGGGCCCGGGCGCCACCAGCAGTCCGCCGAGCCCGGCGTCGGCGGCGGCCCGCGCGGCGCGCTCCATACGGGCCGCGTAGTCGGCGGCGGTGAAGGGGGCGACGGGCGTGCTGCCGGTCATCCGGAGCCTCCTGACGGGGAAGAGGGCCTACGGGCAGCATCCTGCCCGTCCGCCGCGACCGCCGCGAGCCGGTCGCCGCACCGGGGCCGCGCGCCGCCCCGATCCCTCCGGGCCTCCCCCGATCGAAGGAGACCGAACAGGGGACGCCGCCGTGGGGGCGGAGCAACACCCGCACCGCTCCCCCAGGCCCACAGCCCCGCGGCCCGCGCCGACGCCCGCCACGGGCCCATGGGCCCACCCGGTCCGGCACGGCCGCCGGGGCCGGTCCCGGTCACGGCGGCTCCACCAGCCGGGCACGGTCCCGCACGGCCGGAGCCGGGAAGCCCCGGGGCGCCCGCATCGGCCCCGGCCCGGGAACCGCTCCTCCGGCCACGGCCCGGCTCGCCCCTGGTCCGCCCGGGGCCGTGCGGGGCACCCGGACCGATCCGCCCCGACCGCGCACCGACGCCCGGACCCGGGTACGGGTTCCCCCGACGGGCCCCGTCCCCCGGCCCGCCCCGGCCATGTCCTGGTGGGCCCGGCCCAGGGGCGCCCGCGCCGGTCATGCCCCGGTCCCGGCCCTCCCCCGGCCGACTCCGTGGCGCGGCCCCGACCGGCCGCAACCGCCCCGGCCCTGACCGGGAGCACGGGCGGTGGCGGGGGCCGCGTGGAATCCGCGTCCCCGTCGGGACCGGCGGTCTCCCGGGGCGAGGTCCCGCCGAAGGCGACCAGGAGGGACCGCGATCCGATCGGACGGCGATCCGGCCGGACGAGGCGCACCGGACGGGCCCACGTGACAGCGGCTCCACGGGGCGGCAGCCCCACCCGGACACCAGCCCCACCCGGACGGCAGCCCCACGGACAGCGGCCCGACCGGACGGCAGCCCGCCGAACAGCCGTCCCACCGTGCCGCGTTCCGTCAGACGATGACCCCGGGGACGGCCCTCACCTGCTGGTAGACGCCGCTGGGATGGCGCACCGTCAGGGTGACCTCGTCCCCCGGTCTGGCGCGGGCGACGGCGTGGGCGAGGTCGGCGGCCGTGTCGATGCGGTCCCCGCCGAGTGTCAGCAGGACGTCGCCCCGGACCAGCCCAGCCGAGTGGCCCGGGCCGGGCACATGGACGCCGACCACCAGCGCGCCCGGCTTCTCGTCGTCCACCACCTCCACGCCGAGCGCGGCGGCGGTCGCCGCCGGTGCCGGGGTCCCGGGCGGCGTCACGGCGGCACGGGCGTCCGCCGGGGGCCCCGGCAGCCCCGTCGCCCCCGCGGCCTCCGCCGACTCGGGGGGTCCGGCCGCCGGGGCCGCCGCCCGGTGCTCCGGTCCCCGGAGCCCGGTGTGGGTGACGCCCAGCGTGCCGAGCCCGACACCCGCGAGGAGCAGCACCGCCGCGGCGAGCAGCCCGCACAGCACCCCGGTGACCCGGCGCCGACGCTCCCGGCCGGTGCACGGGCACGGCTCCGGTCCGGCCTCCGGGTACGGGCCGGGCACGGTGGCGCTGCCCGGGTCCCGGCCCGGCGTCGGCTCGGGTCGCAGTCCACTGTGTTCCATGGTTCGCCTCCGCCAGTGCTCTACCCTGCGCACCGGGGTGCGACGAGCCACGAACGAGTGAGACCGCCGGTTCCCGGGTGCGCCGGGTCAGCCGTGCGACAGCACCGGGACCATCCCCGCCGGGGGACCCGGAATCCGGAACCCCGCCGACGGCACGGGCACCGCGGGCGCGCGGTCCGGCAGGAACCGGTGGGTGCGCCCGGCCAGGTACTCGGCCGTGTACCGGGGCACGCTGCGGTGCCAGTTGAGGATGCCCGCCATCCAGTTCTGCAGATCGGTCACATAGCCCGCCATGACCGCCCGCGCCTCCTGCGAGAGCTGGAAGTCGTCGTAGACGACGGGCAGTTCATGCGCCACGACGTGCTCGAACTGCCGCATGCGCTGGTTCATCAGGTCCTGCACGACGGGAAGGGCGGTCGGATAGTCGATGCCGAAGAAGTTCTGCACGACCAGGACCGCGTTGTGCACCTCGCCCTCGTACTGGATCTCCTTCTGGTACGAGAACACGTCGTTGAGCAGGCAGGCGAAGTCGATCGCCGCGTTCTCCAGGGAGCGGACGGGGCCGCTGCGGTACACGTCGGGCGGCACGGCCGGGCCGTGTCCCGCGCGGCACAGGCCCAGGGTGAGGTCGGAGCCGAAGGTGGCTCGGCGCATCTCCAGGTAGTCCACCGGGTCCGGCACCCGGTGCTGGATCTGGTTGGACAGCTCCCACACCCACGCCTCGGTCATCACGTCGACCGCGGCCCGCAGGGGGCGCCGCTGCTCGGGCGTCATGCCCGCCGTGGTGCGCTCCCACAGGTCGATCAGCGAGCGCTCCATGGCGTTGGCGGGCGGAGGGACCGGCTCCCCGTCGAGCGGCATGCAGGCGGAGAGGCGGGCGGTGGTCAGCCGGGCGGCGGCCAGGTCGCGGCGGTGGCCGTAGACCAGCGGGTAGTAGTCGTCGCCGTAGGTGCCGAAGGCCAGCCAGTCGGAGGCGAGGTCGAGCTGGTCCTGGGTGGCGTCCGGGTCGAGGCCCGCCGCGCACAGCGGCAGGTCGCAACTGGCCAGTTTGTCCTCGTCCCAGACCCCCTCGGCGAGGATGCCCATGCGGTGCGACCACTCCAGCAGGTGCCGCCGGGAGCCGTCGAGCGCGGGGCTGAGCGTGAGGGGGTAGGGCATGCGGATCTCGGGGATGATCGAGGGGCCGACCTCGGGGTACGGGACCTGGGTGTGGGCGCGGACCCGGCGGGCACCGGCGGCGGTGAGCAGCGCGCCCACGTCGGCGGCGGAGGTCCCGGGGCCGGAGGGGCTCTCCCAGGGGGAGCCGGAGCGGGCGCCCTTGTTCATGTAGCGGCTGGAGCGCATGTGCCACTCGTGGCCGCCGGCCTGCCAGTCCTGGAGGCCCTTGGCGTACTCCGCGACGGCGGCGACCTCGGCGGGCGCCAGCCCGTTCTCCAGGGCCACGGCGGGCACCTCGGTGAGGGCGGTGTGCTCGAACTGGTGCAGCCGGGAGGTCAGTACGTCGTTGACGGTGTCGGCGGCCTCCTGGGTGGTGCAGCCGAAGAAGGTCTCCAGCACCAGCACGCCGTTGCTCAGCTCGCCCTCGTCCTCCACCTCCCGCTGGTAGGAGAACAGGTCGTTGCGCAGATGGACGGCGTCGGAGAAGGTCTCCATCAGGACCCGCAGCGGCCGGGACTCCGCGACGGAGGCCGGCACCTCGGAGGCCGCGTACTCCACGAGCCCCGCCGACCAGGGGGCGCCACCGACCTTGCGGCGCATCTCGATGTACTCGACGGGGTTGGCGATCCGCCCCTCGTTGATGTTGGACAGCTCCCAGAGGGACTCGTTGAGCAGGTGCTCCGTGGCGACGGCGAAGCGGCGCCGCCAGTCGGCCGACATCGCCGGGACCGTGCGCGTCCAGAGGTCGGCGAGACCGGCCTCGACCGGGTTCTCCGGCTCGGGCATCCCGGCGCCGAGGTCGAGCGGCATGAACAGGGGCAGCCGGTCCAGGTGGGCCTTCCCGGCGACCCGGTCCTGGGAGCGCTTGAACTTCTCCAGGAAGTGGTCGTCGAAGAAGAAGACCCACACGTACCAGTCGGTGATCAGGGAGAGGGCCGGTCCGTCGCAGTCGGGATGGGTGTAGGCGCAGAGCAGACCGTAGTCGTGCGCGTCGAGATCGGACTGCTCCCAGACCCCGGACCCCTCCAGCATGCCCATCTCGCGCGCCCACGCGGTGGAATGGGCGCGGGCCTCGTCGAGATGGGGATTCAGCCGCGCGGGGTGCGGCATGTAGAAGTGCGGGAGTTCGAAGGGCTGTTGCGTCATGTGCGGGGCACTACCCAGGGGTTTCCCCGCGCATCCGCCGGGAGGCACATGATCACACCATCGCGTGAATCATGCGGGAAACCGGGAACTTTCGCGGCCCGCGCACTCGTACTCACGAGTTCCCCAACCGGAGCCCCTCGCTCGGGTGTTCACCCGGGACCCCGGCGTCCGAACCACCCCGCGCGGACGGGCGCGGAACCGGCCGGGCCCGCCCGGGTGCGGACGCACCGGGGGCGGCGGACGGATGCACCGGCACGGGAGCGCCCAAGAGGCCCCGGGGAGCGGGGCGGGGGCACGCGGCCACGAATTCCCGCCCTCACCACCAACGAGCGAAGTCCTTTGAGGATGCGGGGACTTGAGGAAGCGCCGCTACGGCATCTCCCGTTCGAGCCGTGCCGCCAGGGTGAGGTAGCGGGCGCGGCGGGTCACGGGGACGAGGCCGCGGATCAGGAGGTGCCACATCTCGGCCATCCGGCGCGGCTGCCGCGTCACCGGCTCCAGGGACCGGCCCACCACGCGGGTGCCGACGAAGGAGCAGACGAGGGTGTGGGCCACGGAGTCCACGTCGATGTCGGGATGGACGTCGGACTGCCGTACGGCGTCGACGAGTCGCGCGGAGGTGAGGTCCAGCCACTCCGTGAACGGATGGCGCAGCGGGGGCCGTACGCCCACCCCCTGGGTGGCGAGCCGCAGTCCGGCGCGCAGGACCGGGCCCTCGGCGGCGAGCCGGGTGACCCCGAAGGTGAGGCGCATCAGCGCCTCCAGGGAGGTGTAGCCCCTGCCGTCCAGCTCGGTCGCCAGCCGGCGCGAGGTGGTGGCCTGGAGCTCCAGGATGGCGTGGGCCAGGTCCTCCTTGGCCGCGAAGTGGAAGTACAGGGCGCCCTTGGTGACGCCCGCGTGCTCCACGATCTCGCCCAGACTGGTCGACTCGTAACCGTGACGGTCGAACAGATCGGCGGCGGCCCGGACGATCGTGGCGCGCGTCTGCTCGGCGCGTAACTGCCTCGCCATCGGCTGAACACTCCTGAGCTGGGACCCGGCACTCGGTGCCGGTCGCGTTGACCCCCCGTACACGATAACTCACCATCCGATGAACTCTCAGATCGCCCGGTGTTCGTCCGCCGTCCGCCCCGGCCGGGGTGCCCCGGACCTCGGTACGGCCTTGCGCGCGGCCCCCGTTGACGACGGCCGCCACCCCCCTGCATGGGGGGTGCGCCCGCCGGACGGGGCGGAGGCCGGGGCCCGGAACGGGAGCAAGGCGCAGGGGCCCGGGTCGGAGCGACGCGCCGGCGCCCGCGCCCGCCCCGACCGGCGCGGCGCTCCCGGCCCCGGCCCCGGCCCCGGCCCGGGGAACGCTGTCCTCCGGGTCCGGGTCCGGGTCCGGGACTGGTGCGGGTGCGAGTGCGAGTGCGAGTGCGAGTGCGAGTGCGGACGACTGTGCCGGTGCGGGTACGGAATCAGTCCAGGCCGACCGACTTCAGCCACTCCTTGGCCACGTCCAGCGGATCCTTCTTCTCCAACTGCACCCGGGCGTCCAGCTCGCGCAGCGTCTCGGTGTCCAGCTTGGCCGATACGTCGTTGAGCGCGGCGGCTCCCTCGGGCGGCAGTCCGTCCTTGCGGACCAGCGGGGTCACCTGGGCGAAGCCGAAGAGGTTCTCCGGGTCCTTGAGGACCACGAAGCCCTCCTTGACGATGGCCGGGTCGGTGGTGAAGACGTCCGCCGCCTGGACGGTGTTCTTCGTCAGCGCGGACTGGGTCAGCGGGCCGCCCGCGTCGAGCGCCTTGAACGACTTGAACGTGAGCCCGTAGACGGACTCCAGTCCCTTGAGGCCCTGCCTGCGGGTCTGGAACTCGGGCGAACCCCCGATCACCAGCCCGGGGGCGATGTCCTTGAGGTCGGCGAGGCTCGACTCGGAGGTGAGGCCGTGCTTCTTCGCGGTGGCCGCGTTGACGGCGACCGAGTCCTTGTCCTCGGCCGGGGAGGAGGTGAGCAGCGTCAGCTCCTTGTCCAGCTTGGCGAGGACGGCCTCGTTCACGGCCTCGGCGGAGTCCTGGGCGGCCTTGGGGTCGAGATGGGCCAGCAGGGAGCCGTTGTACTCCGGCAGCACGGTGACGGCGCCGTTCTTCATCATGGCGTAGGTCGTCTCGCGGCTGCCTATGTTGTGCTTGTAGTCGACCTTGATTCCCTTGGCCCGGAGTGCCTCGCCGTAGATGTCGGCGAGGAGGGTGCTCTCGGCGAAGTTGTTGGAGCCGACGACGACGGTGCCCTTCGCCGCCTTGTCGCCGGCCAGGGGGTCGGAGGTGTCGGAGGAGGAGCAGCCCGCGAGGAGCGCCGTCGCGGCGGTGAGCGCGACGGCGGCCGCCACGCCGGTGTGCCTGGTGCTGGTCCTGCTGCGCTTCGCGGAAGGTGTCATCCACCGATCCAAACGATCCGGCGCTCCGTCAGTCAAGCCCCGTCCCCCGCGCCCGCCCGTCCCGGGCACCCAGGACGCCCCTCCCGCCGCGTCACCGTCCCCCGCGCCGCCGTCCCCCGCCTCACCGCCCGCGCACCCCCGGCGACACCGCCGCCCGGCCGACCGCCCAGAACAGGGCGAGGGTGACCAGGGCCAGTGCGGCGACCAGGGCGGCACCGCCGACGACCTTCTCGTAGTCGCGCTGGTAGAGGCCGTCGATGATGTACCGGCCGAGGCCCCCCAGGCTGACGTAGGCGGCGATGGTGGCCGTCGAGACGACCTGGACAGCCGCCGAGCGCAGTCCGCCGAGGATCAGCGGCAGCGCGACCGGCAGTTCCACCTGGAGCAGGACGCGGCTCTCGCGCATGCCGAGGCCCCGCGCGGCGTCCACCGGCGCCGGGTCGACGGAGCGCACCGCCTCGTAGGTGGTGACGAGGATCGGCGGCACGGCCAGCACCACCAGCGGGATCATCACCGGCAGCAGGCCGATGCCCACCACGACGGCGATCAGCACCAGCAGCCCGAAGCTGGGCAGCGCCCGCGCGGCGGTGGCCACGAGGGCGACCACGTTGCCGCCGCGCCCGGTGTGGCCGGTGAGCAGGCCCGCGGGCAGCCCGATCGCCGCCGCCAGGACGAGCGCGAGCAGCGTGTACCCCACGTGCTCCAGCAGGCGGTTCGGGATGCCGTCGTAGCCCTGCCAGTGGGCGGCGTCGCCGAGGAAGGCGCCGACGAAGTTCAGGACGTTCACCGGGTGGCTCCCCTCGCCCCGGCCGCGTCCGGCCGCGCGGCGCCCGTCCCGGGTCGGCGGGCAGCGCGCGGCATCCACGGCGTCAGCAGTGTGCGGGCCAGCACCAGGACCGCGTCGCAGGCGATGGCCAGGACGGCGGTGGTGAGCACGGAGTTGACGGCCAGTTCGGGCCGGTCGTACTTCTGGGCGTCGGCGAGCAGGTTGCCGAGCGCGCCCTGGTTGCCGATCAGGGCGCCGACGCTGACCAGCGAGATGCTGGAGGCGGTGGCCACCCGCAGCCCGGCGAGGATCGCGGGCACCGCGATGGGCAACTGCACCTGGAGATAGCGCCGCAGCGGACCGAGGCCGAGCGCGGTGGCCGCGGCCAGGGTCTCCCGGGGCACCGAGCGCACCCCGTCGACGATGGCGGGCACCAGCACCACCAGGCTGTAGACGGCCAGCGGGATCATCACCGTCAGTTCGGTCTGGCCGGTGTAGTCGATGAGGACGACGAACACGGCCAGGGACGGGACGGCGTAGAACACCGTCGTCACGCCCAGCACCGGCGGGTACAGCCAGCGCAGCCGCACACAGAGCTGGGCCAGCGGCAGCGCGAGCAGCAGCCCGGCCAGGACCGGCAGCAGGGCCTCGCGCAGGTGCAGGCCGATCAGCCCGGCGTAGGTGTTCTGGAGGTCGCTGGGGATGTCGAAGAAGCCGTTCACGGGGCGACCCCCGCCCCGTCGGCGCCCCCGGCGCCGGAGCCCCCGGCCCCGCCCGCCCGGACGGCGGCACCGTCCCGGCCGTCGCCGTCCGGCCCGTCGCGGTCCCGGCCGTCGCCGTCCGGCCCGTCGCGGTCCCGGCCGTCGCCGTCCGGCCCGTCGCGGTCCCGGCCGTCGCCGTCCGGCCCGTCGCGGTCCCGGCCGTCGCCGTCCGGCCCGTCGCGGTCCCGGCCGTCGCCGTCCGGCCCGTCGCGGTCCGGGCCGTCGCCGTCGCGGCCCGCCACCGCCTCCGCCCCCGCGCCGGTGCGCCCGTCCCCGGCCCGTCCGGCGGCGTGTGCCCCGCGGACGGCCTCGCCGATGGCCTCCTGGGAGACCACGCCGGTCACCCGGCCCGCGTCGTCCACCGCGACGGCCCAGCCGGTCGGCGAGAGCACCGCGGAGTCCAGGGCGGCCCGCAGCGAGTCGGTGCCGGGCCGGAACGGCCGACCGTGGGGCAGCAGCCGGTCCGCCGCTACGGCCCCGGCGGCCGTCGCGTCCGGGCCGGCCCAGCCGAGCGGGCACCCCTCGGCGTCGGTGACCAGCAGGTGGCCGCCCACCGCGGCGGCCCCGGCCACCGGCGGCGGGACGGCACCGGCCCGGACGACCGGGGCGGTGGTCGGCTCCAGGGCGGCCGAGGAGAAGAAGGACAGCCGCCGGATGCCCCGGTCGGCGCCGAGGAAGTCCTCGACGAAGGCGTCGACCGGGTCGGACAGCAGGTCGGCGGGGGTGGCGAACTGGGCGAGCCGGCCGCCGGTGCGCATCACCGCGACCCGGGTGCCCAGCTTGACGGCCTCGTCGATGTCATGGGTGACGAAGACGATGGTCTTGCCCAACTCGCCCTGGAGGCGGAGCAGTTCGTCCTGGAGCCCCTTGCGCACCACGGGGTCGACGGCCGAGAACGGCTCGTCCATCAAGAGCACCGGCGGATCGGCGGCCAGCGCCCGTGCCACGCCGACGCGCTGCTGCTGCCCCCCGGAGAGCTGGTACGGGTAGCGCCGGGCGAGCGAGGCGTCCAGGCCGACGCGCTCCATGAGTTCCGCCGCCCGCGCCCGGTACGCGCGGCGCCCCCAGCCGAGCATGCGGGGCACGGTGGCGATGTTGTCGAGCACGGTGCGGTGCGGGAAGAGTCCGGCGTTCTGGATGACGTAGCCCATGGACCGGCGCAGCTCGGTGACGGGGCGGTCCCGGATGTCGGCGCCGTCGAGGAGGATGCTGCCCTCGGTGGGGTCGGTCATCCGGTTGATCATGCGCAGGGTCGTCGTCTTGCCGCAGCCGGAGGGGCCGACGAGGACGGTGATGGAGCGGTCGGGTATCTCCAGGGACAGGCGGTCCACGGCGACCGTGCCGTCCGGGTACCGCTTGGTGACTGACGCGATCCGTATCAAGACGCGGGGTGCCCTTCGGTCTGGCGGGAGCCGCCCGCTCCGGCCCCGGTCCGCGGGCCGTCTCCGGCCGGGCGCGAACGGCGGCCGAGGGGGCGGGCCTGCTGCGGGCCGGGCCCGCTGTTCGGGGCCTCTCCTTCCCCCTGTCCGGCCGTTCACACCGGCCTTGCGACGGGCGCGGCCCCGGCGTCGGAGCCGGGGCCGCGGGGGGGGGCGAGGTGGTGGGGGTCGGTGCCGGGCGGGGCCCGGTCAGTCGCCCGTCGGCGTCAGCCGCAGGGAGACGCTGTTGATGCAGTACCGCTGGTCGGTCGGGGTCGGATAGCCCTCGCCCTCGAAGACGTGCCCCAGGTGGGAGCCGCAGCGGGCGCAGCGCACCTCGGTGCGGACCATGCCGTGCGAGCGGTCCTCGATCAGCTCGACCGCGTCGGTGTCCTTGGGGTCGAAGAAGGACGGCCAGCCGCAGTGGGAGGCGAACTTCGTCTCCGAGGTGAACAGTTCGGCGCCGCAGGCCCGGCAGGCGTACACCCCCGCGGTGCTGGTGTCCGTGTACTCACCGGTGAAGGCCGGTTCGGTGCCCGCCCGGCGCAGGACGGCGTACTCGCCCGGGGTCAGCTCCGCGCGCCACTGCTCGTCCGTTTTCTCGACGTCGTACGCCATGGTCATCAGCCTCTTGTCCGCGTTGTTCCGCTTATTCCGCCGTGTCCGACAGCCGGTCCAGGATGCGCGGTCCGAGGTCGGTGACGTCGCCCGCGCCCATGGTGAGAACGAGATCGCCGGGCTTCGCCATTCCCGCGACGACGACGGGGGCCGCCTCCTTGTCGTGGACGGCGGTGACGTCGGCGCCGGCCGCGCGGGCCGCCTCGACGATCACGGCGCTGGTGACGCCGGGGATCGGGTCCTCGCGGGCCGGGTAGATGTCGAGGACGACGGAGGCGTCGGCCAGGGCCAGGGCGGTGCCCATCTCCTTGCCCAGTTCCCGGGTGCGGGAGAAGAGGTGCGGCTGGAAGAGGACGAGGATGCGGGCGTCGCCGGCGGCGGGGCGCATGGCCTCCAGGTCGGCGGTCATCTCGGACGGGTGGTGGGCGTAGGAGTCGACGACCTGGACCCCGGCCGCCTCGCCCTTGAGCTGGAGGCGGCGCTTGACCCCGGTGTAGGCGGCCAGCGCGGGGGCCGTCTCGGCGGCCGGGATGCCGAGGGCCGCGGCGGCTGCGAGCGCGGCGACGGCGTTGTGGGCGTAGTGGCGGCCGGGGACGGAGACGCCGAAGGTCAGCTCCTCGCCGTCGATCAGCACGGTGACCTCGCTGCGGAGGCCCTGCGGGACGACCGAGAGGATGCGCACGTCGGCGTCCTCGGACTCCCCGTACGTGACCGTGCGCACCGAGCCGGCCAGTCGCCGGGTCAGTTCGCGGGCGCCCTCGTGGTCGGCGGAGACCACCAGGGTGCCGCCGGGGACGATCCGCCCGGCGAAGGTCTCGAAGGACGCGTGGATCTCGTCCATGGAGGCGTAGTTGGCGTGGTGGTCGAGTTCGACGTTGAGGACGACGGCGACCTCGGGGGCGTACTTGTGGAAGCTGCGGTCGCTCTCGTCGGCCTCCGCGACGAAGATCTCACCGTCGCCGTGCAGGGCGTTGGAGCCGGGGGCGTCCAGGTCGCCGCCGATGGCGTACGAGGGGGAGCGGCCCAGCGCGTCGAGGGTGACCGCCAGCATGGAGGTGGTGGTGGTCTTGCCGTGCGTTCCGGCGACGGCGATCGGGCGCAGCCCGTCCATCAGGGCGGCCAGCGCGTCGGAGCGGTGCACGACGGGGATGCCCAGCTCGGCGGCGCGGGCCAGCTCCGGGTTGTCCTCGCGGATGGCGGAGGAGACGACCACACAGCTCGCGTCGTCGGCCAGGTGCCCGGCGGCGTGGCCGATGTGCACGGTGGCGCCCAGGGCGCGCAGCGCCTCGGCGGTGGCGGAGTCCCGGGCGTCGCTGCCGGCCACCCGGGCGCCGCGCTGGGCGAGGATCTTGGCGATGCCCGACATCCCGGCGCCGCCGATGCCGATGAAGTGCGGTCGGTCCATGGCGGCAGGAAGGCCGGGTGCCATGCGCTGTTCTCCCCAGTGGTGCGGTCGCTGCTGCGACGGTGGCGCCGCCGGCCGCCGGTGCGACGGGGCCCCGGCGGCGGTACGGCGGGTGGGCGCGCCCCGCGCGGGAGCGCGGCCCCACCCTATGCCTTGCTGTGGGAGAAGAGTTTCAGGACCGGCACCCCGACCTCGTGGCGGGCGCGGGAGGCCCAGTCCCGGTGGAAGAACTCCTCCACGTAGTGGGGGTCGGTGAGGACGATCACCTCGTCGGCGCGGGTCTCCTGGACGAGGCTCTTGAGGGCGTCCAGGGGGTGGTCCTCGATCAGCCGGCCCTCGGCGTCGGCCCCGGCGGCGCGCAGCGCGGCGAGCGAGACCTCCAGCGCGCGGCGGCCGATGCTCAGGGCCTCCTCGCCCTCGGGGGTGCCGCCCTCGCGGACGGCCTCGTCCAGTTCACCGAGGGCGACGTCGTCGATGGCTCTGAGCAGCCGGTCGGCCTGGTCGCCGCGCGGCTGGAGCAGGACGTGGAAGGCGACCGGCTCGTCCCCGTGCAGGGTGGTGACGAACTCCACGTCGACGGAGGTCAGGGCCTTCTCGATCATCAGAACGCTGGTGAACACCAGACGCCCCCTTCTGCTTCCGGGGCCCGTGGGCCCGCTCTCCGCAAGCCGTGGCGCACAGACCTGCGGAAACCATTTTTCCCCGTGATCGCACGGGTACTGCCTGATTCAGTGTGCCCGGCGCGACTTAAACGGAACGATAGATTCCGCCTTCATAACCGGAAGTGCGGTACCACCCGAACCCGCGTCCGGACCCCGCCGTGCGACCTGGGGCGGAACGCGGGGTCGGGTGCGGGCGTACGGGGTGGGGAGCGCCGGGGCGAACGGGTCGGGGCCCACCCGGGCGTACGGGTGGGGGCCGGGGTCACGGGGCGGCCGGGCGGAGTCGGGCGTGCGACGCACGCGGGTCGTGCGGCGGCACGGGACGGTGGGACCGGGGGTGGCGTGCGGCGCGGGCGCGGGTCCTACGGCGGTCGGCACCGGGCGGTGGGAGCGGGGCGGGGTACGGGCTCCCGAGGCCGTGCCCCGCCCGGCACGGGCTCCCGAGGCCGTCGTGCGGGACCGGGCACGGGAACGAGGCGTGCGGAGCCGCCACCGGGCGGGGCCGACCGGGTCGGGGGGCCGGGGCAGGGAACGGGGCAGAGGTGAGCCCCGGGCGGGAGCCGGGGGGCGGGTGAGGGCCGGGGCGGGCGGCGCCAGGGGCCGGGCCCCGACGTACGGGAGGGCCGGGAGGTCCCCTCGCGGCCCGGGGGCCGGGGCGGCCCAGGAGGTCCGAGGGGGCCAGGGCGGCCCCGGATCGGGCCCTGGGCCGGGTGACGGGTGACGGGTGACGAATGGCGGGACGGCGGGCGGCGGAACGGCGGGACCCCGGGGTGGGCGCGGCGCCCCGCCCTCCCCGGGGCACGGGGCCGGTCAGACGCGCCGGTAGCGGCTGAAGAGGAAGCCCTGCTCCTCCAGGAGCGACGACAGGACGAACCGCCGGGGCACCTCCACCGGGGGGCCGCCCGCGATGCGCTGCGCGGCGCCCCCGGTCAGCACCGGCGCGAGGGTCAGGCACATCTCGTCCAGGACGCCGGCCGCGATGAACTGGCCGAGCAGCCGGGGACCGCCCTCCGTGAGCAGCCGGGTGTGGCCGAGCCCGGCCAGGGCGCTCACGGCGCGGGCCGGGTCCACCCCGGCGCCGTCCCCGGCGACGACCACCCGGGCCCCGGCCCGCTCGGCGGCGGCCACCCGGGCGGGATCGGCCGCGGCGCCAGTCAGTAGCAGCGTCGGCACCAGCGGCGAGGTGAACAGCGGAAGGGTGAGATCCAGGTCCAGGCTCGCGCTGACCACCGCGATCACCGGCGCGGGCCCCTGCCTGGCGGCCTCCCGGCGGGCGGCGAACTCGGCGCGGGCGCGGGCCGGGCGGTACCCCTCGCGGCGCACCGTCTCGGCACCGGCGACGATCACGTCCGCCAGTCCCCGCAGGGTGCCGAAGATCCGCATGTCGGCCGCGCCGGAGATGGGCTGGGAGCGGCCGTCGTGCTGGGCGGCCCCGTCGAGCGTGGAGACCATGTTGGCACGCAGCCAGGCCCCGGCGCGGCCGTCCGGCTCCGGGTAGGCGTAGGCGGTGGCCAACTCGTCGAGGCTCCACTCGTGTCCGGACCCGTCGTCGGCGGTCGGCTCGCTCACAGGAAACAGGCGTCGCATACTCCTCAGTCTCCCACCGCGGACCCCGCGCCCCTCCGGCACCGGCCCCTCCGGCACCACCGCCGCGCGGCCCGCCCCGGTTTCCCGCCTGCCCCGCGGCCACCGCGCCCCGGAGCCGCCACCGTCCCCGCGCCCCCGGCTCCGACCGGCCCCTCCCGCGCCCTCTCCCCCGGAATCCGTCGGCCCCACGGCCTCCGCACCCCCCGGGAGCACCGCCGCCCCCGTGCCCGCCCACCGCGCCCCGCACCTCCGCGGCCCCAGGGGCACCAGGGCACCAGGGCACCAGCAGCCCTCTACCGCCTCGCCCCGGCGGCTTCCGCGCCCCGGGGCGGACGACCACCGCCCCCGCCTCCGCGGCCCCGGCGCACTCCACCGCAGCGGTCCCGCGCCCCCCGTGCCCGGGGACGCCGTCAGCCCGCCCCGGGCCCGCGTCCTCCGCCCCACCGCTTCCACGGGACCGGCTGCCCTCCGGGGGGCCGGGGCCGAGGGCCTACCATTGGGCACCGTGTCGTCCTCCTCCCCTGCCCCCCGCAGCGCCCCGATAGCCACGGCCGCGGCCCCGTCGTCCCTGTGCGCGCGCGAGCCGCACGTGCCCGCGGACCGGCTGGTGGCCGAGATGGTGCCGCCGCCCCGCTTCGACTCGGTCCGGTTCGGCACCTACCTCCCGGACCCGAACCAGCCGAGCCAGAGCGAGGCCGTACGGGTACTGGAGGGCTTCGCGGCCGGACTCGACGGCGCCCCCGCCGCAGGCGCGAAGCGCGGCTTCCTCGGCCTGGGCCGGAGCAGGGCGCCCAAGACCCCCGCCGGACCGCGCGGCGTCTACCTCGACGGCGGCTACGGCGTCGGCAAGACCCATCTGCTGGCCTCGCTCTGGCACGCCACCCCGGCGGAGCCGTCCCGCAAGGCCTTCGGCACCTTCGTGGAGCTGACCAACCTCGTCGGCGCCCTCGGCTTCCAGCAGACCGTGCGGACCCTGTCCGGGCACCGCCTGCTCTGCATCGACGAGTTTGAGCTGGACGACCCGGGCGACACCGTGCTCGTCTCCACCCTGCTCGGCCGCCTGGTGGACGCCGGCGTGGCGCTCGCCGCCACCTCCAACACGCTGCCCGGCAAGCTGGGCGAGGGCCGCTTCGCCGCGGCCGACTTCCTGCGCGAGATCCAGGGACTGTCGGCCCACTTCCGCGCCCTGCGGATCGACGGCGAGGACTACCGCCACCGCGGTCTGCCGAAGGCGCCCGAGCCGTACTCCGACGAGCAGGTGGCCCGCACCGCCGCCGCCACCTGGGGCGCCTCGCTGGACGACTTCACCGGGCTCCTCGACCACCTCGCCCGGGTCCACCCCAGCCGCTACGGCGCCCTGACCGACGACCTCACGGCGGTCTGCCTGACCGGGGTCCGCCCGGTGCCCGACCAGTCCACGGCGCTGCGGCTGGTGGTCCTCGCGGACCGGCTCTACGACCGCGAGGTGCCCGTGCTGGCCTCCGGCGTGCCCTTCGACCAGCTGTTCGGCGAGGAGATGCTGAAGGGCGGCTACCGCAAGAAGTACTTCCGGGCGATCTCCCGCCTCACCGCCCTCGCCCGCGACGCGGCCCGCCTGGTCGGCGCCCCCTGATCCGCCCCGCGCGGGGGTGCGGAGGCGCGGCCGTGGCCCCGTCCCCGCGATCGGGCATATCGTGAGAAGAGCGGACGGAACGAACCTCTGAGCGAGGGGGCCGCGATGCTCCAGATCCTCCTGATCGTGATCGCCGCCGCGATCGGTGCCGGTTTGCTCTACGTCGTCTCGGCGGCGCGGATCGTCAAGCAGTACGAACGCGGGGTGGTCTTCCGGCTCGGGCGGCTCGCGGGCGGGGCCCGCCCACCGGGCCTCACCCTGGTGGTCCCCTTCATGGACCGCCTGCACAAGGTGAACCTCCAGATCGTCACGCTCCCGGTGCCCGCCCAGGAGGGCATCACCCGCGACAACGTCACGGTCCGGGTGGACGCGGTGGTCTACTTCCGGGTCGTCGACGCGGCCAGCGCGCTGGTCAAGGTCGAGGACTACCGGTTCGCCGTCTCCCAGATGGCGCAGACCTCGCTGCGCTCCATCATCGGCAAGAGCGACCTGGACGACCTGCTCTCCAACCGCGAGAAGCTCAACGAAGGGCTGGAGCTGATGATCGACAGCCCGGCGGTGGGCTGGGGCGTGCAGATCGACCGGGTCGAGATCAAGGACGTGTCGCTCCCCGACACGATGAAGCGGTCGATGGCCCGGCAGGCCGAGGCCGACCGTGAGCGGCGGGCCCGGATCATCAACGCCGACGCCGAGTTGCAGGCGTCCAAGAAGCTCGCGGGCGCGGCGGCCGAGATGTCCCAGCAGCCTGCCGCGCTGCAACTGCGGCTGCTCCAGACCATGGTCGCGGTCGCGGCCGAGAAGAACTCCACCCTGGTGCTCCCCTTCCCGGTGGAGCTGCTGCGCTTCCTGGAGCGGGCGCAGGGCGGTGGCCCGGCGAAGGGCAACGCCCCACGTCCGGAATAGGGCGGGGCGCGCCGGGGGGCGTCCTCCGCACCCCCGCCCGGCGGCGGACGGGTCCGGCGCCGGGCGCGCCCGGAAGACGGCCCTGGTCGGCCCGGGCCGGGACACGTCGGCGGACGTCGTTCCGGGCGCACCCGGCAGGTGATAGACACGGCGGGTCACTGTCCTGTCCCCCCAGCAGGAGGGCCCGCCCGATGCCCGCGACCCGACGTCAGGTCCTCACCCGTACCGGAGCCCTCGGCGCGGCCCTCGTCTTCACCGGGGCGCTGGGCGAGCTGTTCCTCGCCGACTCCCCCGCCGCCCGGACCCTGGGGAACGCCGGGTACGGGCCCCTGGTCCCCGACCCGGACGGCCTGCTCGACCTGCCCCGGGGCTTCCGCTACCGGGTGCTGTCCCGGGAGGGCGACGCGCTGCGCTCGGGCGAGGGCCGGGTCCCCTCCCGCCATGACGGGATGTCGGCCTTCCCGGCCCGCCCCGGCCACCCGGCCCACACCTTCCTGGTCCGCAACCACGAGAACCGCGCCGACGCCCGGCTCCCCGTCCCCCACGTCGAGGGGCTGACGTACGACCCCGGAGGCAAGGGCGGCTGCACCGTCCTGGCGCTGGACGCCGACGGCGGGGTGCTGTCCGAGCGGGTCGCCCTCGCGGGCACGGCGTGGAACTGCGCGGGCGGCCCCACCCCCTGGCACACCTGGCTGACCTGCGAGGAGACCGAGGACCGGGCCGGCACCAACGGATACGGGAAGGACCACGGCTTCGTCTTCGAGGTCGACCCCGCCGACCCGCACCGCACCGGCGCCGTCCCACTGACCGCGCTGGGCCGCTTCCAGCACGAGGCCGTCGCCGTGGACCCGGTGCGGGGGGTGCTCTACGAGACCGAGGACGCCTTCGAGCGGCCCTTCGGCCTCTTCTACCGCTTCCTGCCCGACAGGCCGCTGGGCGGCACCGGCTCGCTGCGCGCGGGCGGGCGGCTCCAGGCGATGCGGGTGCCCGGGGTGCGCGACCTGTCCACGGTGCGGGAGACCGGAACCCGCTTCGACGGCGTCGAGTGGATCGACGTCCCCGACCCGTCGGCCGCCACCGTCCCCGTCCGCCACCAGGACTTCGGCCCCGCCGGGATCACCCACGCGCAGAAGCTGGAGGGCTGCTACTGGGGCGGGCGGTGCGTCTACTTCGTGTCGTCCTTCGCCCGCAGCGCGGAGGGTTCCGGGGCCGACCACCAGGGGCAGGTCTGGCGCTACGACCCCGAGGCGCGGCGGCTGACCCTGGTGATCGCCTTCGGCCCGGACACCGATGTACGACTGCCCGGGGAGGCCCCCGACAACATCTGCCTGGCGCCCGGCGGCGGGCTGATGGTCTGCGAGGACGGCGAGGGCGCCCAGCACGTCTTCGGCCTGACCCGGGGCGGCGAGGTGTACGCGATGGCCCGGGGGCGGCAGAACATCGGCACGCCCGAGCGGCCGGAGTGGGGCGAGTTCGCCGGGGTCACCCTCTCCCCCGACGGCACCACCCTGTACGTCAACTGCTACATGCCGGGCACCACCTTCGCCGTCACCGGCCCCTGGACCGGCTAGGGTCTTTCGTCCGGATCAGGCCGGATCAGGGAGCGGGGTCCGGCGCCGTGCGTCGCAAGGCGGAGGAGGGAGTCAGGGCGGAGCCCCGGCGACCGAGGACAACGCGGCGAGGTGCGGCGCCAGGGCCCGCGGGCCCGGCACGATCCGAACGAGAGGCCCCGGTCCGCCCCCTGCCCCGGGGCCCGGACGACGGCGGGGCGAGGGGCGACGGCACGACGCCGGTTGAGTGAGCCCCCGCCCCGATCGGCCCGACCGCGGGGCTGTCCGCCGGTCGCGCACCGGGGCGGGCCGGTGAGGGCACGGGCCGGGGGCGTGCGAGTCGGGAGGGCGCGGTTCCGAACAGTTCGCGTCGCCTCCCGGGGTGCCTTTCACAGGTCCTGTCCGCAAGTCATCGCGCGGGCCCGGGCAGGTCAGCCACGGCGGACGGCGGGGCGGGTCCGCCCGCGCCGGCACGGAAACGCGTGTCTCATACACCGACATGGCCGGATGAGCCCCTGGCTCCCCCCGGACCGGGACGGAAGCATCCACGGTGTCGGCGAAACACCCACGAGACAGGGATGGTCCATGTTCTCTCGCACCTCACGCATCGCGGTCGCCACGACAGCCACCATGCTCGTACTGGGGGCGGGCGCCGCCACGGCGAGCGCGGCGCCCGCCGCCCCGAGGAACTGTGTGCTCGACGTCGACTCCGGCAGCACACAGTGCTTCGGCACGTTCCGCGAGGCCATCGCCGCCTCCACCGACGGCCGGATCACCGACGCCCCGCTGTCGGGGAAGCACATCGACCGGAGGCTGGCCGACCGCCTGATGGAGTCGCCGGCCCCCACGGGGACACTGTCCGTGCAACTCGGCGTCGTCTACACGGACTCCAACTACGGCGGCTCCACCCTCGTCCTGACCGGCGAGCGCGGCTGCCTGAGCGGCAACGGCCGGGACAGCCAGGTCAATCTCGACGGCGTCTTCAACAACTCCGTCAGCTCGCTGACCACACTGGCCTGCTGGCTGGAGCTGTGGGACGCGCCCAACACCTCCGGCACCCACCAGGAGTACCAGCAGTCGACCTCGTACGTCGGGGACGCGATGAACGACCGGGCCAGCTCGATCGCCCTGCTGTAACCACCACGGCGCGGCCCCGCCCACCGGCCCGGCGATCCGGTACTCCGACGGGACGGCGGTCCGGCAGCGCGGCAGCCCGCCAGTCCGTGACTCCGACGGGACGGCGGTCCCGAAGCGGAGGCGGGGGCGAAAGCGGAGGCGGGGGCGGGGCGGGGCGGTGACGATGGTGGTGGGGCCCGTCGTCACCGCCACCGCCCGAGTCGTCCGCGCGGGTCGGCCCCGGAGTCGGCACCGTCACCGCCACCGTCCGTGCGGAGACGGCGTCCGGGCGGAAGCGGCGTCCGGGCGGAGACGGCGGAGGCGGCCGCCCCGCCCCCGCGCGCCCGGAACGGCGGGCGGTACCATCCGGGAACGCCCGAGCGGAACCGGACTCACGGCCGCGCGGTCGCACGGGCAGGGAACGGAACACGCGCCGGACCGAGGGGGCGGCATGATTCGTCCGGCACAGGAGCGGGACATCCCGGCCCTGCGGGACATCGAACGACGGGCCGGAGCGGCGTTCGCGGAGATCGGCATGCGAGAGGTCGCCGAGGACGAGCCGCCGTCCGCCGGGACCCTGCGCGGCTACGTCCGGGACGGGCGGGCCTGGGTCCACGACCACGAGGGGGCGCCGGTCGCCTATGTGCTCGTCGACCCGATCGACGGGTGCGCGCACATCGAGCAGCTCTCCGTCCGGCCCGACCACGCCCGCCGCCGCCTCGGCGCGCGCCTCGTCGACCACGTCGACGCGTGGGCGGCCCGGAGCGGAGCAGCCGCGCTCACCCTCACCACCTTCACCGAGGTGCCGTGGAACGGGCCGTACTACCTGCGCCTCGGGTTCCGGCGGCTGCCGGACACGGAGGTCACCCCGGGGCTGCGCGCGCTGCGCAGGGCCGAGGCCGAGCACGGTCTGGACCGCTGGCCCCGCATGTGCATGCGCCGCGAACTCGGCGACACCCAGCACCCGGGCGACGGCACGCCCCACTGATCCCGGGCCGGAACCGGAGGCGGACGAGGAAAGCGACGGCCCGCCTGCACCCTCCACGGACAGTGCGGCGGAGGCCCCGTCGATGGCACCCGGGCCGCCCACCTGCCAGAAGGGCGCCCAGGCACCGGCCGCCCGCTCCGCCGGGAAGCGGCCGCCGACGAAGGCATCCCGCCCCGGAGCGCCCGCCCCCGGCCGACGGGCGGTCTCCCGTCCACACCACCGGCGCTTGAACGCCCCACCCCCGGCCGGGGGCGCGCTCGCGGCGCGGGACGCGGCCTGGCCCGGCCGGGTGACGCCCCCGGCACGTCACCCCGCGCACCCATCTAAGTAGGACATTCCACTCATACGTTCGTGCGGTGATCGCTCTCGTACGCCGTGCCACCGTCCTGTGCGCCCTGGGCGCCGCCCTCGCCGCCTGCGGCACCACCGGGTCCTCCCCCCGGGCACCCGGCCCCGGCCCGTCGGCCACCCCCGCCTCCCCGGCCGCCGCCGCGCCCTCCCCGCCTCCCACGCTCGCCCCGGGCCCCGCCGGGCTCACCCCCGTCTTCGAGCACGGACCGCGCACCGGCGAGGACCGGACCGTCGCGCTGACCTTCGACGCCGACATGACCGCCGACGAGGGGCCGCGCGCGGCGGCCGGGGAGCGGTTCGACAACCCCGAGCTGATCGCGACGCTGCGGCGGCTGAAGGTACCGGCCACCGTGTTCATGACCGGGCGCTGGGCCGAGGAGTACCCCGAGGAGGCGCGGTCCATCGGCCGCGACCCCCTGTTCGAGATCGCCAACCACTCCTACAGCCACTACGCCTACACCGACGACTGCTACGGGCTGCCGACCGTCCCCGGCGACCGGATGCGCTCCGACCTGGAGCGGGCCTACTCCGCCTTCGGAAAGGCCGGGGTGCCCGACCCGATGCCGTACTTCCGCTTCCCCGGCGGCTGCTACGACCGCACGGCCCTGAAGGCGCTGGCCGCCACCGGCGTCACCGCCGTGCAGTGGGACGTGGTGGGCGGAGACGCCTTCGCCACCGACTCCGACGCCGTGGCGCGGCAGGTCCTCGACGGGGTGCGGCCGGGCTCGGTCGTCGTCCTGCACTGCACCCGCAGCGCCGCCCCCGCCACCGAGCGGGCGGTCCGCGCCGTCGTGCCCGAACTGCGCCGCCAGGGCTACCGCCTCGTCCGGGTCTCCGAACTGATCGGCGCCGCCCGCGGCCGTGCCTGACGGATCCACGCCGGGGGCATGAGCGACGACGGCCACCACTGCCCCGCCGGAGCGGCCGGGGCGCACGAAGAGGGCCCGCCGGAGACCGGCGGACCGCAGGACGCGGAGTGCGTGTTGTGCCGGGAGCCCACGGAACACCCGGAGTCCCACGAGGGAATCACGCTCTGCCCGCGCTGCGAGTGGCTGGAGGCCCGGCGGACCGCCTGCTCCGGCTGACGCCGCCACCGGGACGGGACGCGGAGCGACGGGCGGTGTCCCTCCCCCGCGGACCGGCCGGGGCGGGGCACCACGGCCCCCGACCGAGCACCACGGGCCCCGCCCGACGCCGGGAGGGCGACGCGACGGACCACCGGGCCTCGGGAACGGACCCCGCGCTCGGACCCCGGTGCCGCCGGGGCCAGGAGTGCCGCCGGTGCCATCGGGGCCGCGGAACGACCGCCCGTGGGAGGCGGGGCCGGGGCCGGCGGGTTGGCAGACTGTGCGCGTGAGCAACGATCCGACGACTCCCGTCCCCGACGCCCCCGCCGCTCCCCGGCCCCCCGACGACCGCGACCTGGCCCCGCAGTTCGTGCTGCCCCTCGTGGTCCGCATCGAACGGGCCGCGCCCCCCGCCCGCACCGACGCGCTGGAGACGGCCGCGCGGGCGGTGCTGCTGATGCTCGACGACGAGCGGTCCACCGGCGACGGCGTCTGGGCGCGGGCGGTACGCGACTGGCAGGACGCCCGCATCCGCAAGGTGGTCCGCCGGGCGCGCGGCGCCGAGTGGCGGCGGGCGGAGGCCCTGGAGGGCATCACGGTCACCGGGGGCGGCGCCGAGGTGCGGGTCTTCCCGCCGGTTCCGCTGGACGGCTGGCCCAAGGACCTGGCTCGCCTCCAGGTCTCCGGCACCGACCTGGACGACCCCGCGCCCCCGGCGGCGGCGGACCCCTCGGCGCCCGTGCTCTGGCTGAACCCGGACCTCGGCATGTCGGCGGGCAAGGCCATGGCCCAGGCCGGGCACGGCGCGCAGCTCGCCTGGTGGGCGCTGTCCGACGGGGAGCGGGCCGCCTGGCGCGACGCCGGGTTCCCGCTCGCCGTCCGCCCCGCCGACCCGGCCCGCTGGACCGCCCTCACCACCGGGGGCCTGCCCGTCGTACGGGACGCCGGGTACACCGAGATCGCCCCCGGCTCCTGCACCGTCGTCGCTGACCACCCGGCGCTGCGCTGACCACCCTGGGCTGCGCTGACCGGCCGCGTCGCGGCGGGGACCGCGGCACCCCGCCCCGGACGGGGCCCGGCGCGGGAGGGAAGTCCCCGGGCGGGGCCCGGCCGCGGTCCGGGGTCCGGGGTCGGGGTCGGGGTCGGGGTCGGGGTCATCATCTGATGTCCCATCCCTGGAGCACCTGGCCGCGGCCCTCGGCTTCGGCGCCGGGGGGGGGCTTCCGCGGGCACCCAGCGCTCCTGTTCCCGCCACCGGAGCGGGCGGCGCCGGAGCGGGCGGCGCCGGAGCGGGCGGTGCGCCGCGCCGGGGTGCCGCGCCGGGGTGCCGCGAACCTCAGATGTAGCTCTGAAGACGCCCCCAGGGGATTCGGCCGGGACCGCACCGGCCATATCCCCGGCGGGGGCGGTTGGCCGGGTGCGCGCCGACGGGAGGGTACGGGCATGGGACGACTGGGGACGGGCATCGGCTGGCGGCCGGAGATCGCGGACGCCGTGGAGCGGATGCCCGGCGTCGAGTGGGTCGAGGCCGTCTCGGAGAACCTCTGCCCGGACCACCTGCCGGACTCGCTGCTCCGGCTGCGCGCCCGCGGCGTCACCGTCGTGCCGCACGGGGTCTCCCTCGGCCTCGGCGGCGCCGAACGGCCCGGCCCGGAGCGGCTGTCGGCGCTGGCCGCGCGGGCGGAGGCACTGGGGTCGCCGCTGGTCACCGAGCACATCGCGTTCGTCCGCGCGGGCGGGCCGCTGACCGCCACCGCCCGGCTGGAGGCGGGCCATCTGCTGCCCGTGCCGCGCACCCGGGACGCCCTCGACGTGCTCTGCGAGAACGTCCGCGTCGCCCAGGACTCGCTGCCGGTGCCGCTGGCGGTGGAGAACATCGCGGCGCTGCTCTCCTGGCCCGACGAGGAGATGACCGAGGGGCAGTTCCTCACCGAGCTGGTCGAGCGGACCGGCGTGCGGCTGCTGGTCGACGTGGCGAACCTGTACACCAACCAGGTCAACCGGGGCGAGGACGCCGCGGCGGCGCTGGCCGCGCTGCCGGTGGAGGCCGTGGCCTACGTGCACGTCGCGGGCGGCTTCGCGCGCGACGGCGTCTGGCACGACAGCCACGCCCATCCCGTGCCCTCCGCCGTGCTGGAGATCCTCACCGGCCTCGCCGCGCGGGTGGCGCCGCCGGGCGTCCTGCTGGAGCGGGACGAGAACTTCCCGGCGGAGGAGGAACTGCGCGAGGAGCTGGAGGCGGTCCGGACCGCGGTGGCGAAGGGCCGCGCGGGCGCCCCGGACACGGAGGGCTTCCCGGCGGCGGGCCCGGCCGCCGCCCCGGAGACGGCCACCGCCGAAGCTCCCGGCGGGAAGGTGACGGGGACGGCCCCGGACGGCGGCGGGACCCGGACGGCGAGGGCCGGCCTCGACGCGGACGGCACGGACGGCACGGACGGCGGGCCCGCGGAGGGCGGGACCCCGGGCAGCGGAGACGCCGACGCCGGAAACCCGTACGGTACGGACGACGCGGAGCCCACGAACGGTGCGGACGGCACCGAGCCCACGCACCGCACGGACCACGCGGAGCCCACGGGCGACGGGACCGCCGGGGCGCGGCAGCGGCTCGCCCTCGCGCAGGTCGCGCTGCTGTCCGCGCTGGTCGCCGGGACGCCGGCGCCCGAGGGGTTCGACCGTGTCCGGCTGGGGGTGCAGGCGCGGGCCCTCGCCGGGAAGCGGGCGGACGTCGTCGCCAAAGTCGCACCGGAGCTGCCGCTGATCCTGGGCGCGGGCTACCGGTCCGCCTTCGCCGCCTACGCCCGTGGCCGCCCGATGCGCGGGAGCCACCGCCGGGACGCCCTGGACTTCGCGGGCCACCTGCTCTCCCGCGGCCCCGGCGACCCGCGGACCCGCCGGGAGCTGCGGCGCTGGTGGCTGGAGCGGTCGGGGCCGGTCCCCCCTGGGCGTCACCCGGCGGCACGGCTGGCCCGCGCGACCCGCCGGGCCCTGCTCCGCCGCTGAACCCGCCGGACCGCGAAGCCCCCTTGGTCCTGGCGGGCTCGCGTGTTCAACTCCCGCAAGTTCCCAGTGAAGCCCGCCACACCGGTGACCGTACGTGGCCACGAGCAGGACAATCACCTTTATGGACCAGGGACTTGCTGCGTTACTGGGTGCGACGGTGGGCGTCGTCGGCACGGTCGTGGCGTCGGCGATCTCCAGCGGATCGGCACGGCGGCAGATGGAAGGGCAGGCCAAAGCTGAGCACTCCCAGTGGCGCAGACAACTGCGGCGAGACGCGTACAGCGCCTTCCTCGCTCCGGCCAACGAGTCGCGCGGCGCTCTGAAGATGGCTGCCCGAGCGCTGGTGGGCGACGCCCCGGATGTGGCGGAGGCCGACCGGCGGCTCCGGATCGCGCAGGATCAGTTGGTTCTGGTGCAGGCGGCTTGGGCCGGCCTCGCAGTCGAGGGGCCCGAGTCGGTGGAGCAAGCCGCCCACGGCGTCCACCTGGGGCTCCACTCGATGCATACGACTCTCCTGGCCTGGCGGGACTCCTCGGGCTCCCCCGATCGCAACGTCAACTTCGTCGAACGTCACGCCGTCGAGGTGACCATGGTCTCCGAGCGCCTCGGCAGCTTCACGTCGGCGGCTCGGGCCGCCCTGGACGACACAGCACTTCCGTCGAGCAGGCGCGACTGAGCATGCGGCGCTCGCAGCTGCTTCGTCGACTCGGCCCTGGGCGAGATTCCGCTGACCCACGATGCGTTCCACGAACTCCAGCCCTGGCGGGCGGCCTCCCTCCTGGAAGAGCTCCTCATGGCCTGCGGAGTCCCGCCCGCGGTCGACAAGCACATCCGTTCCTTCCAGCGCTGGCTCCCCGGCCGTCTCTCCGACATCGCCGAACCCGAGCACACCAAGACGATCAGGCTCTTCGCGATCTGGCACGTCCTCCCCGGACTACGAGCCCGAGCCGAGCGGAGCCACATCACACCCAGCATCCGCCGCTTCGCCAGCGAACAGACCAAGTACGCAGCCGCCTTCCTGCGATGGCCCGGCGAGCGGAACACCACCCTCGCGTCGTGCGGCCAGGTCGACATCGACGCCTGGTTCGCCGAGAACGCCCGCACCCGGCTGAGAGGCTTCCTCAACTGGGCCATGCAGAGCCGTCACTGCCGACGTTCCTCGGCCATCCCCGCAATGAAGATCTCCCGCCGGCCCGCACTGAGCGAAGACGAACGCCTCGCCGCACTGGGCAGACTTCTGATCGACACGGAGATACCGATGCGACTCCGCGTCGCCGGAGTCATCGTTCTCCTCCACGCACAACCGCTGAGCTGCGTCGTCCGGCGCACCCTTGACGACGTCATCCGCGAGGGTGACGCCGTGCCGCTACGACTTGGTGAGCCGCCTCGCTTCCTCGACGAGCTCCAGGACGCGGTGATCAGCGGCGTCCAGGTGTCCCTCGGCCACGTCGACAGCAAAGGCGTCGAAACCCGGAGGACCGTCCACCCGCTGGGCATCGTCGCCAAAGGTCCTGTGTGGTACCTCGTCTCCGACACCGAGGCCGGCCGACGGATCTTCCGGATCGACCGCGTGTCGTCCGCCGACCCGACCGGCGACCCTGTGCACCGACCCGGGGACTTCGACCTTGCCGAGAGCTGGAATGAGATCGCCGAAGAGGTCGATCGCAGACGAACGCCGCTGGAGGTCAAATAGGCCGGGTTCGTCCGTTCCGGCAGGAGCCCGGTCACGACGCCGTCGGGTCCGCCGGCCTGGCTCTCTGCGGGTGGATCGTCTCGTGCCGGACCAGCATCGCCACGCACTCGGCGATCTTCCGGGTTCGCGTCTCGGCCCGCTTGACCGCATTGACCCGGTTGATGAGGGCGAAGCGGTTGGTCTTGGTGAGTACCTCGAACATCGCCTGCGCCGCTGGGTCGGCGGCGATCGCGACGCGCAGGTCGGCCGGCACCTCCGCTTCCGATGACGGCGCATAGGCGGCCGTCCACCGCCCGTCGGCCTTCGCGGCGTCGACCGCGGCGCGGCCGGCGGGCCGCATCAGGCCGGCCGCCTCCAACCGGGCCACGTTGGCGACGTTGCGCTGGGACCAGATGCTGCGGGGCCGGCGCGGGGTGAACCGCCGCCAGGAGCTCTCCTCGTCGCGCTTGCGGGCCTGCCCGTCGATCCAGCCGAAGCACAGTGCCTCGTCGACCGCCTGCTGCCAGGTCAGCGTGGTAACGGTGCCGCCCTTCCTGGTCAGCGCGAGCCACACCCCAGGAGAGGCGGTGTGGTTGTCCAGCAGCCACGCGCGCAGCGCCGCGCCGTCGGCGACGATCAACTCATCCAGCTCGGTTCCGGTCACCACCGCAGGTTAGTGCCGCAACCAGGTGTCGCGACCTGTCGGGGTGACTCGTCGAGCCTGCGGCGTCGGCGTCGGCCCGGCTCGCCCTCGCCGACGCCACCGTGAAGAACGGCTGCCCTCTCCGGTCGGCTCAACGACCTCGGCGTCCCCGCAGCCGCCGCCCGGACCGGAGCGATCCGCCACAGTGGGTCCTGGGGATGCCCGCCCCGTCGTCGTCGACGCCCTCGGCCACCGCGGCGTCATCGCGACCCGCCTCGCATCCGAGGTCGGAGAAGACCGGAGTCGCTACGCCGACGACCACGTACGGTCACCAGCAGGCCGGGCCCCGGGCGGAACTGGCGACAGTGGAGCGGGCGAGCCCACCAGTACCGAGGCCGAGGACTCAGGGGGGCTCGGGGCAGCCCACGGAATGTCGACAAGCCACGGGGCCGTCCGGCACCGCCCGCCGAGCCCGCCGGACCCCGGTCCACCCCGGTCCACCCCGCGCACCGGTCCCACCGGCCCGCCGCGCCCCGCGCACCCGCGCACCCCCGCCCCCGCCTCCCTCACCCCACCCCCGAGGCCGCCCCAGGGGGCGTACGGGCGCACTCGGGGCGACACCCGCCGGCGGTGCTTGCCCCGCCCTCCGCGCCCACGAACCATCCCTGGTGTCGCCGCCGTGCACCGAAGGGACCCTCCGCGATGCGAGCCGCCGTCCTCCGCCGGGCCACCGCGGCCCTCCTGCTCCTGGCCTCCCTCGTCGCCGCGCCCGCCGCCCGGGCCCAGGAGCCCCCGGGCGCCGCCGAGGCGCGCGGCACCGCCCTGGCCGCACGGCGCGCGGCGGCGGCCCGGATCGCCTTCGGGAACTGCCCGGAGACGGAGGGGCTGCCCGCCTCCGTGCGCTGCGGCACGGTCACCGTGCCCCTGGACTACGCACACCCGGACGGCGAGCGCCTCCGGCTCACCGTCAGCCGCGCGGCGGCGACCGGCCGGGACCCGGACGGCGGGGGCGAGGTCCCCGGCCAGGGCGCCCTCGTCTTCAACCCCGGCGGCCCCGGCGCCTCCGGGCTGTACTTCCCGCTGGCCGGGATGGTGCCCGCCTGGAAGCGCCTCGCCGCCGCCTACGACCTCGTCGGCTACGCCCCGCGCGGGGTCGCCCCGTCCGCACCGCTGTCCTGCCAACGGCCCGAGGAGTACTTCAAGGGGCCCCACCCCGCCCCGGCGCATCCCTCGGCGGCGTACAAGCGGCAGCGGGCCGCCGAGGCGGAGCGGTACGCGCGGGACTGCGCCGAGCGGGCCGGGGACGCCCTGCGCCACTACCACTCCCTGAACAACGCCCGCGACCTGGAGGTGATCCGGGCCGCGCTGGGCGAGCGGCGGCTGACCTTCATGGGCGCCTCCTACGGGACCTACCTGGGCACCCTCTACGCCGGACTGTTCCCCTCCCGGGTGCGGCGGATGGTGTTCGACTCGGCGGTGGACCCGCGCCCGGAGCACGTCTGGTACGGCGTCAACCTGGCCCAGTCGGCCGCCTTCGAGCGCCGCTGGTCCGACGTCAAGCGGTGGATCGCCCGGCACGACGCGGTCTACGGGCTCGGCGACACCCCGCGCGAGGTGCAGGGCTCCTACGAGCGGGCGGCGGCGGCCCTGGCCCGGGAGCCCGCGGGCGGCACGGTCGGCCCGGCGCAGTTGCAGGGCACGTTCCTCGGGGCCGGGTACTACGACGACTACTGGCCCCACCGCGCCGAGGCGCTGTCGGCGTATCTGAGGGGGGATCCACAGCCGCTGATCGACCAGGCGGGGACCCGGCCCCCGGAGGCGGCGGCCGGGGCGGAGAACGCCGGCGCGGTCTACACGGCCGTCGAGTGCAACGACGCGCCCTGGCCCACGGACTTCCGGGTCTGGGACCGGGACAACACCCGGCTGGCCCGCACCGCGCCCTTCGAGACCTGGGACAACGTGTGGACGAACCTGCCGTGCGCCTTCTGGCGGGCGCCCCGGCAGCTCCCCCTCGACGTGCGCACCGCGCCCGGTGAGCTGCCGCCGACGCTGATCCTGGCGGCGGAGCGGGACGCGGCCGCCCCGTACACCGGGGCGCTGGAGCTGCGCCGGAGGCTGGCGGGCTCGGTGCTGGTGACCGAGCGGGGCGCGGGGTCGCACGGCGTCGCGGGCGGTCCGAACGCCTGCGTCAACGCGCACCTGGAGGCGTATCTGCTGGACGGCCGGGTCCCGGCGCGGGACGCGTCCTGCGCCCCGCGCCCGGAGCCCCGGCCCCGGGAGGATTCCGGGGCCGCGGGGCGGGGGGCCTGATCAGGCGAGGCCCGCCACCAGCTCGCCGATCTCCTTGCGGCGGCCGGTGTAGAACGGCACCTCCTCGCGGACGTGCAGCCGGGCCTCGGAGGCGCGCAGGTGGCGCATCAGGTCGACGATGCGGTGCAGCTCGTCGGCCTCGAAGGCGAGCACCCACTCGTAGTCCCCGAGGGCGAAGGACGCGACGGTGTTGGCCCGCACGTCCGGGTAGCCGCGGGCCATCTTGCCGTGGTCCGCGAGCATGCGGCGGCGGTCCTCGTCGGGCAGCAGGTACCAGTCGTAGGAGCGCACGAAGGGGTAGACGCAGATGTAGGCGCGCGGCGTCTCGTCGGCGAGGAACGCCGGGATGTGCGAGCGGTTGAACTCGGCGGGGCGGTGCAGCGCCATGTTCGACCAGACCGGCTCCAGCGACCGGCCGAGCCGGGTGCGGCGGAAGAGGTTGTACGCCTCCTGGAGCTGGTCGGCGGTCTCCGCGTGCCACCAGATCATGAGGTCGGCGTCGGCTCGCAGACCGGAGACGTCGTAGGTGCCGCGGACCGTCACGTCCTTGGCGGCGAGCTGGTCGAACAGCTCCTGGACCTCTTCGGCCCAGCCCGTGCGCTCCTCGGGCAGCGTGTCCTTGAGCCGGAAAACGGACCAGAGGGTGTAGCGGATGACCTCGTTGAGGTCCTTGGCCAGCTTGCCCTTGTTGGGGATGCGGTCGGCGGCAGGGGTGGAGGCGTCGTCACTCATGACCCTATTCTCCCGCTCCGCCCCGGGCGCCGGGCACCGGGTCGGCCGTTGCGCCCGCCGCGCCGCGCAGACGGTCCACGGCGGCGTGGGCGTCCGCGACGGTCGCCGGGATGCCGACGCCCTCGTACGCCGCCCCGCACACGTCGATGCCGGGGAGCCCGGCGAGGTGCGCCCGGACGCGGGCCACCCGCGCGTGGTGGCCGACGGGGTACTGGGGCAGTCCGTCCCGCCAGCGGGTGACCCGGGTGGCGACGGGCGCCGCGGACAGCCCGGTGGCCTCCCGGAGGTCGTGCCGGGAGACCTCGACCAGGGCGTCGTCGTCGCGGCCGAGGATCTCCGTCTCGCCGTACCGTCCGACGGAGGCGCGCACGACGGTCAGGCCGGGGTCCTGGGCGTCGATCCAGCCCCACTTGCGGGAGGCGAAGGTGGACGCCTTGATGGTGTGCCCGTCCACCGGCGGCACCAGGAAGCCGCTGCCCTCGGGGAGCGCGGCGGCGTCGGAGCGGCGGTAGGCGAGGGTGATCAGGGCCATGGAGGCGTACTCGACGGCGGCCAGTTCGGCCGCGGCGGCGGGCGCCTCGGCGCGCAGCAGCCCGGCGGCGGCGGGCGCGGGCACGGCGACGACGACGGCGTCGGCGCGCAGCTCCCGGTCGCCCGCGGTGATCCGCCAGCCGTCGGGGGTGCGGCGCAGCCCGGTGGCGGGGGTGCGGGTGAGGATCTCGGCGCCGCGGGCGCGCAGCGCGTCGGCGACGGCGAGCGGGAGGGTGCCGATGCCGCCCTCGATGCCCATGAACACCGGTCCGGCGGCGGGGGCGGTGGCGGTGCGGCCCTGGAGCGCGCGGACCGCCTCGGTCAGGGAGGCGTGGGCGCGGGCGGCCTCGAAGAGCTGGGGGACGGCGGAGCGCAGGGAGATGCGGTAGGCGTCGCCCGCGTAGACGCCGCCGAGCAGGGGTTCCACGACGCGGTCGACGACCTCGCGGCCGACGCGGGCGGCGACGTACTCGCCGACCGCCACGTCCTCCCCGATTTCGGTGGGCGGCAGTTCGGCGTCGCGTCCGACCCGGGCGAGGCCCTCGTCGGAGAGGACGCCGGCCAGGGCGGCGGCGGTGCCGGGGACGCCCATGACGTGGCCCTTGGGCATGGGGCGCAGGGTGCCGCGGGTCCACAGGGAGGCGGAGGCGGTGGCGGGGGGCTGGAGCCGGTCGCCGAGTCCGACGGCGCGGGCCAGGGCGACGCCCTCGGGGCGGCGGGCGAGCATGGACTCGGCGCCGAGGTCCACCCGGGCGCCGGCGATCTCGCCGGGCAGCAGCTTCCCGCCGACCCGCTCCGACGCCTCCAGCACGGTCACCCGGGCGCCGAGGTCCAGCGCCCGCAGCCCGGCGGCCAGCCCGGCGATCCCGGCCCCTACGACGACCACGTGTCCCCATGCCGCGGGACGGCCGCCCGCGCTGTCCGCACTCTGCGTCTCACCCATGTCCCCACCCTCTCAAATCCGGCCTCCCGCACCGCGCGCGGCCGGGTCCGGGCGGGCCGCGCGGCGCGGATGAGGCCGGAACGTGATCCGTTCGGAACCGTTTCGCGCCGTCGGACGCGGGCCCGGCCACGTCATAGCTACGACGCGGCGGCCCCGCCCGTCACGGAGACGACGACAGATCACGAACTCGGGGGACCCTGTGGGCAGACGATCAACCCTGCGAACCGTTCCGGCCGCGGCCGGAGTCCTGCTGGCGGCGGCCCTGACCCTCACGGGGTGCTCCGCCGACGACTCGGGCGTCCCGGACCGGGCGACGGACCGCGCGGCGGCCCCGGCGAACAAGGCGGCCGGCGCGGAGGCGGCGGCGGGCACGGAGGCGGCGGCAGGCGCGGCGGCGGGCGACCGGGCCGCCGGGGCCCCGTCCGACGGCGCCCGCACGGCTCCCCGGTCCGCGAGCAGCATCGTCCGCACCGTGTCGCTGACGGTGCGGGTCAAGGACGTGCCCGAGGCGCTGGCGGCGGCCCGCGCCGCCGCCGAGGACGCGGGCGGCTACGTCGGCGACGAGAGCACCACCCGGGGCTCGGACGGCCATGAGCGCACCCGGGTGGTGCTGCGGGTGCCGGTGGACTCGTACCGGGAGGTGCTCACCGAACTGGAGGGCGCGGGACGGCTGGTGAGCCGCGAGGCGAAGGCGGAGGACGTCACCGACCAGGTCGTGGACGTGGAGAGCCGGATCGCCTCGCAGCGCGCCAGCGTGGCCCGGGTCCGCGAACTGATGGACCAGGCGACCCGGTTGAGCGACATCGTGGCCCTGGAGGGCGAACTGGGCACCCGCCAGGCCGAGCTGGAGTCCCTGCTCGCCCGGCAGAAGTCGCTGAAGGACCGCGCCTCCCTGGCCACCATCACGCTCTCCCTGTCGGAGACCGCGCCGCAGGCGCGGGACTCCGGCGAGGACGACGGCCCCGGGTTCGCGGACGCGCTGTCCGGCGGCTGGGACGCGTTCGTGACGGTGCTGCGCTGGCTGCTGCTGGTGATCGGCGCGGTACTGCCGTTCGCCGCGGTGGGCGCCGTGCTGCTGCTGGTGTGGCTGCGGGTGCTGCGGCCCCTCCTGGCCCGCCGCGCACCGGCCGCTCCCTTCCCGCCGGCGGCGCCGCTGCCGGGCCCGGCGGGGGCGGAGCGGGAGCCGGCGGGACGGAGCCCGCTGCCGGCCGCGCCGCCGGTCGCCGGGGACACGGGCCCCGCGGGGCCGGGCGGCACGCGGGGTGAATCCGGCCCCGCGTAGCGTGGGGGCATGAGCGTCAACGGTGCGCGCGGCGGCGCGCGGGAACGGCTGGTCGTGATCGGCGGTGACGCCGCGGGCATGTCCGCGGCGTCCCAGGCCCGGCGCCTCAGGGGTCCGGACGAACTGGAGATCGTGGCCTTCGAACGCGGCCACTTCAGCTCCTTCTCGGCCTGCGGCATCCCCTACTGGGTCGGCGGCGACGTCTCCGGCCGGGACGAGCTGATCGCCCGTACGCCCGAGGAGCACCGCGCCCGCGGCATCGACCTGCGGATGCGCACCGAGGTCACCGGGATCGACGTCGAGGGTGGCCGGGTCCGCGCGCGGAACGCCGACACCGGGGACGCGTACTGGACGCCGTACGACAAGCTGGTGATCGCGACCGGGGCCCGCCCGGTGCGGCCCCCGCTGCCGGGCGTGGACGCGCCCGGGGTGCACGGGGTACAGACACTGGACGACGGACAGGCGCTGCTGGACACGATGGCCCGCACCCGGGGCCGCCGCGCGGTGGTCGTCGGCGCCGGGTACATCGGCGTCGAGATGGCCGAGGCGATGATCAACCGCGGCTACGAGGTGACCGTCGTCAACCGGGGCAGCGAGCCCATGTCCACCCTCGACCCGGACATGGGCCGTCTGGTGCACGGGGCGATGGAGGGCCTCGGGATCACCATGGTCAACGGCGCCGAGGTCACCGGCCTGCCCACCGGGGACGACGGCCGGGTCCGGGCGGTGGCCACGGCGGACGGCGAGTACCCGGCCGACGTGGTGGTGCTCGGCATCGGGGTGCGCCCCGAGACCGGGCTCGCGGCGGCGGCCGGGCTGCCCCTGGGCGCGCACGGCGGGCTGCTGACCGACCGGGCGATGCGGGTGCGCGGGCACGGGAACATCTGGGCCGGCGGCGACTGCGTCGAGGTGCTCGACCTCGTCTCCGGCCAGGAGCGGTACGTCCCGCTGGGCACCCACGCCAACAAGCACGGCCAGGTCATCGGCGCCAACGTGGGCGGCGGCTACGCCACCTTCCCCGGCGTGGTGGGCACGGCCGTCAGCAAGGTCTGCGACCTGGAGATCGCCCGCACCGGGCTGCGCGAGCGGGACGCCCTGCGGGCGGGGCTGCGGTTCGTGACGGTGACGGTGGAGTCCACCAGCCGCGCGGGCTACTACCCCGGGGCGTCCCCGATGACGGTGAAGATGCTGGCGGAGCTGCGCACCGGGCGCCTGCTGGGCGTGCAGATCGTCGGCCGGGAGGGCGCGGGCAAGCGCGTGGACATCGCGGCGGTGGCGCTGACCGCGGGGATGACGGTGGAGGCGATGACGGCCCTGGACCTGGGGTACGCGCCACCGTTCTCCCCCGTCTGGGACCCGGTCCTGGTGGCGGCCCGCAAGGCCACGGCAGCGGTCCGCGCGGCGGGAGCCTGACGGGACGGGTCTCGGCGGCTGACGGGACGGGCGGCGGGAGCCCGACGGGCTGGGCGTCCCGGCCGGGGCGGGGTGGCCGGGCCGTCCCGGCATCCGGAGCCGGTGCCGGCAGGCGGCAGGCGGCAGGCGGCAGGCGGCAGGCGGCAGGCGGCAGGCGGCAGGCGGCAGGCGGCGTCATCCTCGCCGAGGTGCTCGGGCCCGCGCGTCCCGTTCGGGCTATCCGCCGGTTCGCCGTCCGCCGGACGGGCAGTAGTCCCCTCGTGGTGATCCCCGTCCATGACATCAACCCCACCCGCACCACCCCCTGGGTGACCTACGCCCTGGTCGCGGCGAACATCGTGGTGTTCCTGTTCACGCCGGGCATGGCGGGCTCCCTGTCGGGCGGGGAGAGCCTCGCGCAGCTCTGCCACCTCCAGGCGTTCCTGGACCACTACGCGGCGGTGCCGCAGGAACTGGTCCAGCACCGGCTGCCCCGGCTGGTGCCGACCGGGGCGACGGGAGTGGGTCCGCAGGGACCGGGCTGCGTGGTGGCACCGCCGTCCTACGACAAGTCGCCCGAACTCAGCGTCCTCACCGCGATGTTCGTCCACGGCGGCTGGCTGCACCTGCTGGGCAACATGCTGTTCCTGTGGATCTTCGGCAACAACATCGAGGACCGCATGGGCCATCTGCCGTTCCTGCTCTTCTACGGCCTCTGCGGCTACACGGCCACCTACGGCTTCGCACTCCTGGACACCGGCTCGACCGCCCCGCTGATCGGCGCGTCGGGCGCCATCGCAGGGGTGCTCGGCGCCTATCTGGTGCTGTACCCGAGGGCCCGGGTCTGGGTCCTCGTCCCGTTCCTCGTCTTCCTGCCGCTGCGGCTGCCCGCCTGGCTGGTCCTGGGCTTCTGGTTCCTCCTCCAGGCGGTGTACTCCTCCGGCGGGGCCGTCTCGGAGGCGGGCACCGTGGCCTACTCGGCCCATGTCTTCGGCTTTCTGACCGGCATGCTCATCGCCTGGCCACTGCGCCGGAACACCGCGCCCCCGCCGGAGCCCCCGGCCCTGCTCTTCGGGCGCGGGGCCCGGTAGGGGCGCGGGCGGGTCAGCGGGCGGTCTCGGTGTGGACGTGGTCCACCAGACGGGTCAGGGCGTCCGGGTCGGTGGACGGCAGCACACCGTGGCCGAGGTTGAAAATGTGGCCCTCCAGGCCCGCCGCCGCGTCCAGCACCTCACGGGCCTTGGCCCGCACCGCCTCGGGAGTGGCGAACAGGACGGCCGGGTCCAGGTTGCCCTGGAGCGCCTTCCCGGGACCGACCCGGCGAGCGGCCTCGTCCAGCGGAACGCGCCAGTCGACACCCACGACGTCCGCCCCGGCCTCACCCATCGGGCCGAGCAGCTCGCCGGTGCCCACGCCGAAGTGGATGCGCGGCACCCCGTATCCGGCGACGGCCTCGAAGACCTTGACGGAGGCGGGCAGCACCGAGCGCCGGTAGTCGGCGGGGGCGAGCGCGCCGACCCAGGAGTCGAAGAGCTGGACGGCGCTGGCCCCGGCCTCGATCTGCACCTTCAGGAAGGCGGCCGTGATGTCCGCCAGCCGGTCCAGCAGGTCGGCCCAGAGCTGCGGGTCGCCGTACATGAGCGCCTTGGTGTGCTCGTGGTTGCGGGACGGGCCGCCCTCCACGAGGTAGCTGGCGAGCGTGAACGGAGCGCCCGCGAAGCCGATCAGCGGGGTGGCGCCCAGCTCGCGGGTGAGCAGGCGGTACGCCTCGGTGACGTAGGAGACGTCCTCGGGGGTCAGGTCGCGCAGCCGCGCCAGGTCCGCGCGGGTGCGGATCGGCCGCTCGACGACCGGGCCGATGCCGGGCTTGATGTCGAGGTCGATGCCGATCGCCTTGAGCGGGACGACGATGTCGCTGAAGTAGATCGCCGCGTCCACCCCGTGCCGGTGGACCGGCTGGAGGGTGATCTCGGTGACCAGTTCCGGCCGCATGCAGGAGTCGAGCATCCCGATGCCCTCGCGCACCTTGCGGTACTCCGGCAGCGAGCGCCCGGCCTGCCGCATGAACCACACGGGCGTGTGCGGCACCGGCTCACGCCGGCACGCCCTCAGGAAGGCGGAGTCGTACGTGGCGGTCGGCTGCTTGCCCGCAGGGCTCAGGTTGGCACTCACACCGCCCAGTCTCGCACGACCCCCGGCCGCGCCCGGCCCGTGGGTACGGGCGCGCCGGGGCCCCGCGTTCGCCCCGCGCCCGGCCCCCGCGCCCGGCCGTCCGCCGGCCGTCGCCCACCGGCGCGCCGCGTCCTCCCGGCGGGGCCCGTGGGCCGCCGCGCACCGTGCGATCCGGACATCGCGCCCGCCCACGGGTGTCCCTCCCTGCGCCGGGCCCGGCTTCCGCTTAATCTTCCCCGCATGGCTGCGGCTCAGGGACGACTGTCGGACGGCGCTGGCGGAATGGACGAGCGGAAGGACACCGGGGAGGAGGCCCCGCATACGGGCACCACGGCTCCGCCCGTGTTCTCGGCGGCGGTCGAGGCGCTGCGCACCGCGCGATTGCGGCCGCAGATCGAGGTGGAGGCGACCCGGGCACCGCAACGGCTCGCCCCCTACGCGTACGCGCTGGAGGCCGCCGTCGTCGAGGACGGCGAGGACCTGGCCGACGGACGCCTGGTGCTGCTGCACGACCCGGCCGGGCACGACGCCTGGCGGGGCACCTTCCGGCTGGTGACGCTGGTGCGCGCCGAGCTGGAGCCGGAGATGGCCGCCGATCCCCTGCTGCCGGACGTGTGCTGGTCCTGGCTGACCGGCGCGCTCCAGGCCCGCGGTCTGCTGTACGGCGAGCCCAGCGGCACGGTCACCCGCGCCAGTTCCCACTACTTCGGTGAGCTGTCGACCCGGCCCTCGGCCTCGCAGATCGAGATCCGGGCGTCCTGGACGCCGCGCGAGGGGCGGGGCGGAGTCGTGGACACGGCCGCGCACCTGGCCTCGTGGTGCGATCTGCTGGCCCAGGTGGCGGGGCTGCCCCCGGCGGGCCCCGGCGACGCCTCGGTCGTGACCCTGCCCCAGCGGCGCGGCCCCCAGTCCCGCTGAGCGCCGGTCCGTGATCCCCGGCGGACCGGTGCGCGGCACCGGACGCGGCGTGCGGCGCGGCGCGACGGAGGGGCGCGCGACGGAGTAGCGCAGGGACACCGGGCGCCTCCGGGGGTTCCGGCTCCGCGGCGAGGCGGCGCGGCCGTCGTCGCGCGCCCGCCGGGGAGTTCGGGACGGCGCGGAGGGGACGCCTTCCCGGTCCGGCCACGGGTGCCCGGCCCGGCGGATCGCGCCCGGGGCGCCCCCGGCACGCGAGGTGCGCGAGGTGCGCGAGGTGCGCGAGGTGCGCGAGGTGCGCGAGGTGCGCGAGGTGCGCGAGGTGCGCGAGGTGCGCGAGGTGCGCGANGCGCGAGGTGCGCGAGGTGCGCGAGGTGCGCGAGGTGCGCGAGGTGCGCGAGGTGCGCGAGGTGCGCGAGGTGCGCGAGGTGCGCGAGGTGCGCGGAGCGCCCGGGGTACGGGGAGCACCCGGGATGCGCGAGGCACGCGAGGCACCCCGGATGCCCGGGATGCGCGGAATGCCCGCAGCGACCGGAGCACCCGGGACACCCGGAGAGCACGGGATGCAGGGCCACCGGGATCCCGGGCGTGCACGGCGTCCGACACGCCGGAGGTTTCGCCGCGCGCGGGATCGACGCACGCGCGCCCCGCCCCTCCCCCTTCCTCCAACGCACCCAGCCTCCCGCCGGAGCCCCGCCCGGCCGGGCCCGCGCCAACCGCCCCGAGCACGACCGGACACACGAAGAGGACCCAGGCCCCCCGTGCCGCACACCAGACAGCCCCGGGGCCCTACGCCGCGGGCCCGTCGCAGAGGCCCAGGCCCCACGACCGGACGACGGCCCGACAGCCCGCCCCGGCAGCCCCTCGGCCCGCCGACATCTCCGGCGCCTCCGGCCCAACAGCGCCCCCACCCCCAGGACCGCGGCATCGTCACCGTCGAGGGGCTCGCCGCCCGCGCCGGAGCCCGCGCCCGCACCGCCGACGGGGGGGGGCGAAGACACTCCCGGACTTCCGCACCCCCGTACTTCCGCCGCCCCAGGATCCCCGCCGGGCCCTGCCACCTCGCCACCTCGCCACCTCGCCGCTCCCGCGCCAGGGAAAAACGCGCGTCACTTTGTCGATACGGCCACTTTCGGGCGCTTATCGACACAGAGTGGAACCGTTCGGACTTCGAATGATCGACCATCTGTCCGAATTGAGCGGATTGTTACTCACCAGATCGTGATCATTCTCTAAAGGCGGGCGGACTCGATGCCGAAGACGACTGTGACCTTGAAAGCACGGTTCGTCCCGGCTTCACCCCCAGGAGCCGGTCCCGTCCCTCACCCCAGGAGGCCTGGTGTCCGTTCTTCTCGAGCAGCCCGCAAGCCTGGTCGCCTACCGCCCGAACAAGCCGACCGCCATGGTGGTCGTGGCCGACCCGCGCGTCCGATCCACCGTCACCCGCCATCTGTGGGCGCTCGGTGTGCGCGACGTCATCGAGGCCTCGTCCGTCGCGGAGGCTCGTCCCCGCATCGGCAACCCCCGCGACATCTGTGTCGCCGACGTCCATCTCCCCGACGGCTCCGGCCTGACCCTGCTCTCCGAGACCCGCGCCGCGGGCTGGCCCAACGGCCTCGCCCTCTCGGCCGCCGACGACATCGGCGCCGTGCGCAACGCCCTCGCCGGCGGCGTGAAGGGCTATGTCGTCACCGGTACCCGTACCAACATCGGGCTCCCCACCAGACCCGGTGCCGCCCCCATCGGCGCCGCCGCCGCCCGGCTGCACCGCCGCCCCCCGGGTGCCCCGAGCCACCCGGGCGGATACCGCGAACTCTCCGGCCGCGAGGTGGAGGTGCTGCGGCTGGTGGCGGAGGGCCAGTCCAACAAGGCGATCGGCGTCTCCATGGGCCTGTCCGCGCTGACCGTCAAGAGCCACCTGGCCCGCATCGCCCGCAAGCTCGGCACGGGCGACCGGGCCGGAATGGTCGCGGTCGCCCTGCGGACCGGCATCATCCACTGACCCCCGCCCCCAGAGCCAGCAACCCTCCCCGCCTCCTTTCCCCACCTCCGACACCCCCGCCGGCCCTCCACCGCACCAAGGGTCCGCCCGTCCTCCGGCGCCCGCCCTCTTTCACGACCTGACTGGTTTACGACCTTCCGGCACCCGTCGACCGAACGTCGCGTCGACGGGTGCCGCCCATCCACGGATACTCTTGCCTGGTGACCGACGCCCACGAAACCGCAGCAGACCGTTCACTGCGCACCACCGGAGGCGCCCCTCCGGACGACGCCGGATCTTCTGTGACTCAGGCGCCGACACCCTTGCTCGAACCCCGCGAGGGCATTCCGCCGGTGATCGCCGACGCCGGTGCCCTCGCCGAGGTGACCGCCGCCTTCGCCGCGGGCACCGGCCCCGTCGCCGTCGACGCCGAGCGCGCCTCCGGCTACCGCTACGGGCAGCGGGCCTATCTGGTCCAGCTCCGCCGCCAGGGCGCCGGGACCGCGCTCATCGACCCCGTCGCCTGCCCCGACCTGTCCGGGCTGGGCGCCGCGCTCTCCGGGACGGAGTGGGTGCTGCACGCCGCCACCCAGGACCTGCCCTGCCTGCGCGAGATAGGGATGGTGCCGAGCACCCTCTTCGACACCGAGCTGGCCGGCCGGCTCGCCGGGTTCCCCCGGGTCGGCCTCGGCGCGATGGTCGAGAACGTGCTCGGTTTCGTCCTGGAGAAGGGCCACTCGGCCGTCGACTGGTCCACCCGCCCGCTGCCCGAGCCCTGGCTGCGCTACGCCGCGCTCGACGTGGAGCTGCTGGTCGACCTGCGCGACGCGCTGGAGAAGGAGCTGGAGCGGCAGGGCAAGCTGGAGTGGGCCCGGCAGGAGTTCGACGCCATCGCCGCCGCCCCGCCCGCCGAGCCCCGCAAGGACCCCTGGCGGCGCACCTCCGGCATGCACAAGGTGCGCAGGCGCCGGCAGCTCGCCGTCGTCCGGGAGCTGTGGCAGACCCGGGACCACGTCGCGCAGCGCCGGGACGTCTCCCCCGGCAAGGTGCTCGGCGACGCGGCCATCGTGGAGGCGGCGCTCGCGCAGCCCGCCAACACCCACGCGCTGGCCGCGCTGCACGGCTTCGGCCGGGTCAACCGGCGCCAGCTCGACCAGTGGCAGGCCGCCGTCGACCGGGCCAGGAGCCTGACCGAGTCGCAGTTGCCGCAGCCCGGCCAGGCCGTGACCGGCCCGCCGCCGCCGCGCGCCTGGGCCGACAAGGACCCGGCCGCGGCCGCCCGGCTGTCGGCGGCGCGCGCCGCGGTGAGCGCGCTGGCCGAGGAGCTGGCCATGCCCCAGGAGAACCTGATCACGCCGGACACGGTGCGCCGGGTGTGCTGGCAGCCGCCGAAGGAGAGCGGCGCCGAGGCCGTCACCGAGGCCCTGGCCGCGCACGGGGCGCGGCCCTGGCAGGTGGAGCTGGTGACCCCGCTGCTGGTGGAGGCGCTGGCGGCGCAGCCGGGCGAGCAGCAGGAGGCCGGTCCGCGGGCGGTGTGACCTTCACCGCTTGGGCGGGGAGGGCTGGGCAGCTACGTTACCCACAAGTAGCATGGGCTGAGCGCGCGCTCAGCGCATGCGTGCCGCAGCAGTGCCATCCCGCACCTGGAGGAGAGCCATCGTGCCTCGTACCCTCAGGGACGTCGTCTTCGTCGACGGCGTCCGCACCCCGTTCGGCAAGGCGGGCCCCAAGGGCGTCTACCACGAGACCCGCGCCGACGACCTGGTCGTGAAGGCGATCCGGGAGCTGCTGCGCCGCAACCCGGGTCTCGACCCGAAGCGGATCGACGAGGTCGCCATCGCCGCCACCACGCAGATCGGCGACCAGGGCCTCACCCTCGGCCGTACCGCGGGCATCCTGGCGGGCCTGCCCGCCTCGGTGCCGGGCTACTCCGTCGACCGGATGTGCGCGGGCGCCCTGACGGCCGTGACCACGGTGGCCGGCTCGGTCGCCTTCGGCGCGTACGACGTGGCCGTCGCGGGCGGGGTCGAGCACATGGGCCGGCACCCGATGGGCGAGGGCGTGGACCCCAACCCGCGGTTCGTCAGCGAGAAGCTGGTCGACGAGTCCGCCCTGTTCATGGGCATGACCGCGGAGAACCTGCACGACCGCTTCCCGTCGATCACCAAGCGGCGGGCCGACGCGTACGCGGTGCGCTCCCAGGAGAAGGCCGCCAAGGCGTACGCCGACGGCCGGATCCAGGCGGATCTGGTACCGGTCTCGGTGCGCCGCACCTCCCCCGAGGGCGGCGAGACCGGCTGGGGCCTGGTCACCGCCGACGAGCCGATGCGCCCGGGGACCACGATGGAGAACCTGGCGGGCCTCAAGACGCCGTTCCGCGTCCACGGCCGGGTCACCGCGGGCAACGCGGCCGGGCTCAACGACGGCGCCACCGCCTCCCTCATCGCCTCCGAGGACTTCGCCCGGGAGCACGGGCTGCCGGTGAGGATGCGCCTGGTCGCGTACTCCTTCGCGGGCGTGGAGCCGGAGGTCATGGGCTACGGCCCGATCCCGGCCACCGAGAAGGCGCTCGCCCGGGCGGGCCTGTCGATCTCCGGCATCGGCCTGTTCGAGATCAACGAGGCGTTCGCCGTCCAGGTGCTCGCCTTCCTGGAGCACTACGGCATCGCCGACGACGACCCGCGCGTCAACCAGTACGGCGGGGCCATCGCCTTCGGCCACCCGCTGGCCTCCTCAGGCGTCCGGCTGATGACCCAGCTCGCCCGCCAGTTCGAGGACCGGCCCGACGTCCGCTACGGCCTGACCACCATGTGCGTCGGCTTCGGCATGGGCGCCACGGTCGTCTGGGAGAACCCGCACTTCGAGGGGGACAAGTGAGCACCACCGCAGAGCTGCTGAAGGGCGCCGCCGAGCTGTTCCCCGGCGAGGTCGTCACCCAGGCGCACGTGCGCCACTTCGACCTGCCGCTGGGTGCCGGGCGCTTCGCGCTGATCACCCTGGACAACGGCCACGACCACACCAGGCCGACGACGCTCGGCCCGCAGTCGCTGGCCAACATCGACGCCGCGATCGATCTGGTCGAGAAGGAGGCCGCGGCCGGGGAGATCGTCGGGGCCGGGGTCACCGGCAAGCCGTTCATCTTCGCGGTCGGCGCCGACCTCAAGGGCGTCGAGCTGCTGAAGCGCCACGAGGACGCGCTCGCCATCGGCCGGGGCGGCCACGATGTCTTCAAGCGGCTGGCCGCACTGGCCGTGCCGACCTTCGCCTACTACAACGGCGCGGCCATGGGCGGCGGGGTCGAGATCGGCCTGCACTGCTCCTACCGCACCGTCTCCGCGGCGCTGCCCGCCTTCTCCCTGCCCGAGGTCTTCCTCGGCCTGGTCCCGGGCTGGGGCGGCTGCACGCTGCTGCCCAACCTGATCGGCGCCGAGAAGGCCGTCTCGGTGATCATCGAGAACAGTCTCAGCCAGAACCGGCAGCTCAAGGGCGAGCAGGTGCACGCGCTCGGCATCGCGGACGCGATCTTCGAGGGCGCCGACTTCCTGGAGCAGTCCCTGGCCTGGACGGCCGCCGTGCTCAAGGGCGAGATCGCCGTGGAGCGCCCGGAGATCGACCGGGGCGAGGGCTGGGACCGGGCCGTCGCCAAGGGCCGCGCCGTCGCGGACGCCAAGGTGCACGGCGCCGCCCCGGCCGCCTACCGCGCCCTGGACATCATCGCCGCCGTCCGGGACGGCGACCTCCAGGCGGGCTTCGACGCCGAGGACCGGGCGCTGGCCGACCTCATCATGGGCGGCGAGCTGCGCTCCGGCATCTACGCCTTCAACCTGGTGCAGAAGCGGGCCAAGCGCCCGGCGGGCGCCCCGGACAGGAACCTGGCCCGCCCGGTCACCAAGGTGGGCGTGGTCGGCGCCGGTCTGATGGCCTCCCAGCTCGCGCTGCTGTTCCTGCGCCGCCTGGAGGTGCCGGTCGTGCTGACCGACATCGACCAGGAGCGCGTGGACAGGGGCGTGGGCTACGTGCACGCCGAGATCGACAAGCTGCTCGGCCGGGGCCGCATCGGCCAGGACCACGCCAACCGGCTCAAGGCCCTGGTCAGCGGCGTGCTGGACAAGGCGGAGGGCTTCGCGGACGCGGACTTCGTCATCGAGGCCGTCTTCGAGGAGACCGCCGTCAAGCAGCGGGTGTTCGCGGAGGTCGAGGCGGTCGCCCCGGCGCACGCGATCCTCGCGACCAACACCTCCTCCCTCTCGGTCTCCGAGATGGCCTCGCAGCTCGAACACCCCGAGCGGGTCGTCGGCTTCCACTTCTTCAACCCGGTCGCGGTCCTGCCGCTGCTGGAGATCGTGCGCGGCGAGCGGACCGACGACGCCTCGCTCGCCACCGCGTTCGCCGTGGCCAGGAAGCTGAAGAAGACCGCGGTGCTGGTCAAGGACGCCCCCGCGTTCGTGGTGAACCGCGTCCTGACCCGTTTCATGGGCGAGATCCAGAACGTCATCGACGAGGGCACCCCGGTCGAGGTGGCGGAGCGGGCGGTGGAGCCGCTCGGCCTGCCGATGTCCCCGCTGGTCCTGCTGGAGCTGGTCGGCCCCGCGATCGGCCTGCACGTCTCGGAGACCCTCCACCGGGCCTTCCCGGACCGCTTCACCGTCTCGCCGAACCTCAGGGCGGTCGTCGCCGCGGGCAAGCGCGGCTTCTACGTCCACGACAGCGGCAGCCCCGTGCTGGACCCGGAGGTCGCCGCGCTGCTGGAGCAGGGCGACACCGTCCTCACCGAGGAGCAGGTGCGCGCCCGGGTCCTGGACGCGGTGGCGCAGGAGATCGGCCTGATGCTCGACGAGGGCGTCGTCGCCGAGGCGCAGGACATCGACCTGTGCCTGATCACCGGCGCCGGCTGGCCCTTCCACCTGGGCGGCGTCACGCCGTACCTGGACCGCGAGGGCGTCAGCGAGCGGGTGAACGGGAGGCGGTTCCTGGAGCCGGGCGTGGCGAGCGTCCCCGAGTAGCCCCCGGGGCACGCGCGACGGCGGGCGGGCCGTACCGGGACTCCGGTGCGGCCCGCCCGCCGTCGGCCGGGACCCGGTCACCAGTCGCCGGAGAAGGGGCGGTGCTCGCAGACGTCGCCGCAGTCGTGACGCGAGGCGCCGAAGGAGCGGATCGGGCTGTTCTCCGGGATGCCGACGACCTTGAAGGTGGTGCCGGCCGGAGCGGACTCGGCCGCGCCGAAGAGGGCGATCGCCTCCACGGTGTGGGTGCCGGGGCGCCAGGGGTGGCCGTGCCGGAAGGACCACTCGCCGTTCTCGTTGACGCCGGTCGCCCCGATCAGCAGGCCGCCCTCCATCAGGACGACCTTGGTGGCCCCCGGCTGGACCTTCCCGCTGAAGCGGGGCCGGGGCCCGGCGAAGGCCCCCTGCGAGGGCACCGCGATCACCGGCGGGCGCACCTCGGTCACCACGGTGAAGCGGCGCTCCGCCACCGGTGAGCAGCCGTCGCCGCGCAGCCCGACGCACTGCACCACGTGCTCCCCCTCCGCCCAGCCGACCGAGCGGCGCCAGCTCCACTGGCCGGCCCCGCCGACCCGGGTGCCGCCGATGTACCGGCCCTGCTCGAAGAAGAGGAGGTAGTCGGTGCCCGGCGCCGCGGTGCCGGAGAGCTTGCCCATGGGACCGGCGAGCGCGTCCGGCGCGGGGCGGGCCAGGGTGGGCGGTTCGCCGACGGGCTGCGCGTAGTGCAGCGCGGCCTCGGGCGACCGGATGGTGAACTCGGTCGAGACGGGCGGCATCGTCGGCGGCGCCGTCAGCGCGCTGACGTCCACGTCCGCCGCGTCGAGCACGCCGAGGGCGCACAGCCCGGAGACGACGACCCGGGCCACCTCGAAGGCGCCGGTGTGGTTGAGGTGGGAGGAGTCGATCTGCCCGTCCGGGTGCAGGGGGTGCTCACCGGGGTCGACCCAGGAGAAGTACTGGCGCAGCCGGGTCGGGCCGATCTCGGCCCACAGCTCCATGGTGCGCCCCGTCAGGTCGACCACCGGGACGCCGAGTTCCGCGGCGGTGTCCAGCATGGCGCGCGGGTACGCGCCCCGGGTGTTCAGCACCTCGCCGGAGGACGAGAAGGCGTAGCGCGCGCAGGGCGTCACGAAGACGGGGACGCCGCCCTCGGCGAGGATGTAGTGCGCGAACAGCCGGAGGAACTCCTGGTACTCGGGCACCGGGACGTAGCGCATGCCGTTGTGGATCATGTGGTCCACGCCGCCGAAGCCGATGAGCACGATGTCGCCGCGCTTCATCCGGTTGAGCATGGCCGGAAGGCGTTCGGTGAAGTACTTCCGGGTGGTCATGGCGCTGCGGGCGTAGTTGGCCACGGTGATCGGGCCCACCAGGAGGTCCTCGATCTTCTGGCCCCAGCCCGCCATGGGAGCCTCCTGGTCCGTCCGGGGCGCCGGTACGGAGTCCCCGAGGACGAAGACGGTTCGGTTCACTGATTTCCCATTCCTAGCGGTCGACCACGTTCATGGCCATCGCTCCTGAAGTCGAGCAGTAGGGGCGGACCCACACCGGCCGGGCCGGGTGGATCACGGCGTACTCGGAGGCGCCGTCCCCGGTCAGCGGCACGGACGGGTAGGCGTAGGCGCCCTTGACGTCGGGGAAGTCCTCCAGCACGTGGCAGACGCGGGTCTTGCGCCGGTCCTCCGGGTCGGGCTGGAGCCACCAGTCCCAGTCCTCCCACCGTTCCAGCCGCTGGTCGACGGCCCGGCGGACGGGCACCTCGGCGCGGAAGGAGTGCCGGCCGAGCACCTGGACGGGGACGGCGAGGTCGGTGCGGTGGCTTCCGCGGCGGCTGATCACGAACAGGGCGCCCGGCCGGACGGCGCGGTCGCCGCACAGCACGCCCCGGACCGTGACGGTGCCCTCGCCGACGCCGACCGAGGTGCACTCGGCGTGCTCCTCGCGCAGCACGGTGCGCAGCATCAGCCGCCCGTTGGGCTGGGCGTAGGGGAGGCTCCAGGCGGTGGGCCCGGCGGACGGTCGGGCCAGGACGCCGGCGCGGGCGTCGATGAGGGCCCGGGTGTCGCGGATGCCGGCCTTCATGTGGACGGTGCCGGAGCGCGCCGAGCGCATCGTCACCTGCCAGCGTCCGTCGCCGAGTTCGCCGAGGACGGAGGGGCCGAGGGCCGCGGTGTAGCGGGTGCCGCCGTTGGCCAGGTGGGTGCGCGAGGTGCGGACCGGCAGGTCGGGGCGGCGGCGGCCGTCCGAGGGCTTGTGGCGCAGCACGAACTGCCAGCGGTGGCGGCCCTCGCCGGGGCCGTCCGCGCCGAGGCGCAGCCATCCGGCGCCGTCGACGGTGACGTCCGCGGTGGCCGCCGCGAGGGAGACCGGGGGGACGGTGGCCCCGGCCCCGGAGCGGCGGGGTCCGGCGGGCGGGCGGTAGCCGCGGTCGGTGGCGGCGCGGCGACGGGCGGCGTCCTCGAAGAGCCGCGCGTAGCGGTCGGCGACGGCCGCCGGGTCGTAGCGCGCGGCGTTGCGCAGGGCGGCCTCGCCCATGTCGCGGCGCAGCACCTCGTCCGCCATGAGGCGGCGCAGGCCCCAGGCGATGCCCTCGACCTCGCCGTTGGGCACCAGGAAGCCGTCCTCGCCGTGGGTGAGGATCTCCCGGGGGCCGACGGGGCAGTCGGTGGAGACGACGGGGAGCCCGCAGCGCATCGCCTCGACGAGGGTCATGCCGAAGGACTCGGCGCTGGAGGTGACGGCCGCGACGGAGCCCTTGGCCCATTCGGACTCGATCGGCGAGAAGCCGCCCATCAGCAGGGCCCGGCCGGTGAGGCCGAGTTCGATGACGAGGGCGCGCAGCTTCGCCGCCTCGCCGCCGTCGCCGTAGATGCGGAGCTGCCAGTCGGGGAACTCCTCGGCCAGCGCGGCGAAGGCCCGGATCAGCAGGTCGTAGCGTTTGATCCGGTGCATGCGGCCGGCGCTGACGATGATCTTCCCGGTGCAGTCCGAGGGCGGTACGGACGGCTGCGGCACGCTGTTGGGGATGCCGGTCACGGGGACGCCCGGGACGGGGGTGTTCTCCAGGAAGGAGCGGGCGTCGGCCTCGGTCACGGTGGTGATCGCGTCCAGCCGCGGGTAGACCCGCGCCATCTCGGCCCGGACGGCCGGGGGGATGGCGAGGTGGGTCATGTGCTCCTGGGCGACGCGCAGCGCGCCGTCCCGGGTGTGGGCGGCGACGAAGAGGTTGAGACTGGGCCGGGTGCCGACCACCACGTCGGCGTCCGTCCGGCGCAGTTCCCGGATGATCCGCTCGTCGGTGAAGCGGCTGTACTGGGCGGAGAACTCCTCCTGCCGGGGCACCACCGCGCTGGGCTCGGCGCTGCCCGCGGCGCCGCGGTCGGCGGAGCCGGGGCGCAGGTCGACGAGGGCCCGGACGGTGACGCGGGGGGAGATCTCGAACTTGGTGGCGGTCGCCCGCCGGAAGACGGAGACGATCTCCACCTCGTGGTGGGCGCCGAGCGCCTCGGCGAGGTTGATGACCGTGCGGTTGGTGCCGCCGATGCCGTAGATGTTGTTGATCAGGAAGGAGATCTTCACCGGACCTCGGCCTCCTTCCGCTCGAAGGGACTGGGCACGGGGTAGTACGCCTTGAGGAACCGGCCGAGCATCGCGGTCTGCCGGGCGACGTCCTGGCCGTCGGAGAGGGTGTCGTTGATGCAGAACGCCTGCCGGTCGCGGCGGGCGAGCAGGATGCCGAGCCGGCGCTGGACCTCGGGCCGGGCGAGGTCCAGGTAGGCGAAGCGGATGTTGGACGGGACGGCGCGGCCGGTGAAGTAGGCGTAGTAGTGGTAGAGCGAGGAGGGGATGGAGATGTCGGTGGGGCTGCGGAAGCGGCTGTGCGCGGTCTGCCGGTGCGCCTCCGGGAACCTCTCCTCGATCTCCTGGAGGACGCTGCGGCGCAGGGCGTAGGGGGCATGGCGGAGCTTCTGGACGATGACGGAGCCGAAGTTCTCCTGGAGCAGCCGCCGGTTGTTCTTGCCGGCCGCGTCGACCGGGCGGTCCACGTGGCTGGGGCCCCAGCGCGGCACCTGGGACGGGGAGAAGAAGGTGCGGGTCATGCCGTTGGACAGGAAGAAGTCCTGGGGGGTCACGGGGCGGCCGAGGAACATGTCGTCGTTGAGATAGAGGAAGTGCTCCGACAGCCCCTCGATGTGGTGGAGCCGGCTCTCGATGGCGTGCGAGTTGAAGGTGGGCAGCGAGGACGGGTCGGCGAAGATCTCGGAGTGGTCGACGACGGTGAGGCGCGGGTGGCCGTCGTTGAGCCAGGCCGGGCGCTGACGGTCCGTGACCAGGTAGACGTGGCGCACCCAGGGGGCGTTCTGCTCCAGGGCCCGCAGGGAGTAGCGCAGTTCGTCCCGGCTGATGTAGCGGGCGGCGTTGGCGGCCTCGGCGTGGTACCCGCCGCCGAAGGCGCCGCGGCGCCGCTGCCAGTCGGGGTCGTTGCCGTCGACCCAGGTGTAGACGACGTCGACCGGGAAGCGGACGTCCTCCGGCAGGGGCGCGGCGCACGCCTCGACGGTGCGCACCGAGCGGGTGCGCCGGGTGTGGAGGGCGGCGAAGCCGGTCAGGCGGCTGATCGGGGCGGTGACCCGGGCCTCCCCGGGGGCGATGTCCTCCATCACGCGGTTGGGGCGGGGCGCGACCAGCCGTCCGTCCCGAGGCTGCCAGAACTCGATGTCGCAGCTGTGCTCCAGGCCCAGCACCAGGGAGCCCCCGGGGTCGCTCCAGACCATGCCGATCCGCAGCACCGCGGCGTGCCGGGCGAGGTGGCCGCCGCGCCGGGAGCCCGCCAGGGCCGTCCGGCCCTGCACGTTCTCGCCGCGGCAGGCGCGCAGGTAGACGGGGCTCAGCGCGGCGCAGCGCCCGAGCGCGCGGGACACCCGGTCGCGGTCGGACTCGGCGACGGCGAGGCAGGAGCGGAAGTCGGACTCGCCGCGCAGGGCGAAGTAGTCCACCCCGGCCTCCTCCAGGGCCGTCACCACGAGTTCGAGGTTGGCCTCGCGCAGGCCGAGGGGGGAGACGGTGGGGCGGACCAGGGCGATCCGGTCGCCGTGCCCGGCGAGGGCCGCCAGCCGCTCGCCCTCCCGGAAGAGGTGCGGCCAGCGGCGCCGGGCCCGGGCCCCGCGCAGCAGCCGGGAGGCCAGCGAGAAGACGTGCAGCCTGCGGAGCACGGCCTTGGCGACCATGCGCAGCCGCAGTGGGATGCGGTGGGCGATGCGGCGTCTGAGGCCGGCGGGAACGAGCGCGCGATAGGCACCGACCGCGGCGGACGCCTCGGGATTACCTGTGCTCACGAGGGGCTGTCCGCCTCTGTGGAGATGTGGGGGCGATCCGCCTCGAAGGGGCTGGGGACCGGGAAGTACCGGTGCAGGAAGCGGACGACGGCGTCGGTCCCGCCCTCGTGGGCGGCCCCGGCGGTCGCCGCACCGAGGAACTGGAGCTGCTGGACGTCCCGGCGGACGAGGAGCCGCTCCAGATGGGTGGCGATGCCGGGGAGCGCGGCGTGCAGGGCGACCGACGCCTCGCCGGAGGGATCGGCGCCGCCGGTGACGTGTCCGAGGTGGTGGACCAGGCCGTCCATCGGGTGGGTGCCGGCGGCGGTGGGCGCGCTCTGGCCGTCCGGACAGGCCAGGGGCGGCTGCCCGGCCGCCGTGAGCCGGGCCAGCAGGTCGGTGCGGTACGGCTGGGGGCCCTGGGCGTAGCCGGTGGCGGTGGCCCGGCCGGTGGCGGCTAGGGCGGCCCTGGTCCAGGGGGCGCGGGACTCCCGCGCGTCCCAGGGGCCGCGCCGGGGCCGGGTGCCGCCGCCGGGGGTGAAGTAGTCGAAGGGCCGGACCGGGCGGCCGAACAGGGCGCCGGGCCGCATCAGCAGGAAGTGGTCGGCGACGCCGGGAAGTTGGTCGAGCTGCCATTCGGCACCCGGGCGGGCGCGGACGAGGCTGAGCCGTTCGCCGCCGCCGAGCCAGGCGGGCGGTTCGGCCTGGGCGACGACATGGGTGACGTCGATCCAGGGGGCGTACTGGTGCAGGGAGCGCAGCGCTGCCCGGAGCAGTTCCCCGGCCCAGGGGGTGTCGTGCTGCCAGAGGAGGACGGCGTCGACGGGGAAGGCGACCTCCTCCAGCCGGACGACGTCGAAGCCCTCCAGGGTGATCGTGGGCGGCATCTCGCCGTCGGTGTCGCAGTAGCCGGAGAGCCGGTCCAGGCCGATCTCCACGCCGGGGGCGTCCGCGGGCACGGCGCGCTGCACCCGGTTGGGGCGCGGTCCGACGAGCCGTTCCCGGGGCAGGTCGGAGTTGGCGGTCCAGAACTCGATCTCGACGCCGTGCTCCTCGCCCATCCAGAGGTTCCGCGTGGGGTCGGTGCGCAGCCAGGTGAGGCGGACGACCCTGGCCTTGCCGTAGTGCCGCCACGCCTTGACGTGGCTGCCGGGTATCTCGCGGGTGTCGTTCCTGGACGGGGAGACGGAGACGACGTAGCCGGTGTGCTCCTCCAGCAGCGCGCGCAGCACCCGGCGGACGGTGCCCTTGTTGCGCTGCTCCACGGCGATGGAGATCCAGCGGTCGTCGAGGCCGGGCACCGCGAACCAGGGGACCTCGGCCGAGTCGAGGGCGTGGGTGACGAGGTCGTGGTCGAGGCGGCGGGCCAGGTCGGCGGTGAGGCCGGTGTGCACGTGGGCGATCCGGCCGTCGGGTGCCGTGACCCGGCGCTCGGAGCCCCCGAGCCGGGCGTGGCGCACCTGGCGCAGGGCCCTGCGGTGCAGCCACGCCTCGCGGCGGCCGAGCGTGCGGGCGATGCCGCCCTTGACCTTGCGCCGCACGCCCGCGGGCAGGGTGGTGGCCGCGGCGGACCGGACCGGCTGGGGGATGAACCGCTTGTAGACGTGTACCGCGGAGCTCATCGACGTCGGGTCGGGCACGTCATGAACTCCGTCTCATCGTTCGTAGGGGCTGGGGGTGGGGAAGTAGGAGGTGAGGAAGCCGTCCAGCAGTTCCTGCTGGGCCTCGATGTCCTCCGGGGTGGAGAAGGCGTCGTTGAGACAGAAGGTGTCCTGGTCCCTGCCGTCGAGGAGTCTCTGGAGCCGGTCCCCCAGGTCCGGGACGGCCAGTTGGAGGTAGGTGAAGGGCATGGAGCCCGGCTGGGCCCGCCCGGTCAGCGCCGCGTAGTAGAGGGCGAAGGACGAGGTCGGGGAGAGGTCCGTCATCGCCCGGAACCTGCTGGCCGAGGTGCGCGCCCAGGCCTCGGGGAACTCCCGCTCGGCCTCCTCCATCGCGCTGCGGCGCAGGGCGTAGGGGATGTGCTCCATGGGCTGGGTGATGACCTTGCCGAAGCGCCCGAGGAGCAGTTCCCGGTTGTTCTTGCAGGCCGCGTCGACCGGGGTGTCGGTCTCCACGACGGGGCCCTGGGGGATGCGGTTGCGGGAGGGGAAGTAGCGGGCCGTGCCGCTGGGGGTGAAGAAGGCGTGGGGGGCCACGGGGCGGCCCATGAACATGTCGTCGTTGAAGTACAGGAAGTGCTCGGCCAGGCCGTCGATGTGGTGGAGCTGGCTCTCGATGGAGTGCGAGTTGAAGGTCGGCAGGTCGGCGGGGTCGCGGAAGATCTCGCGGTGGGTGGTGATGCGCGCCCCCTCCAGGTCCTCCCGGAACCACGGCGGGACCTGGTCGTCGGTGACGATGTGGATGTCGCGTATCCAGGGCGCGAACAGGTGCAGGGAGCGGATCGAGTAGCGGAGTTCGTCGCGGCTGATGAAGCGGGCGTCGCTCGCGGACTCGGCGTGGTAGACCTCGCCCCTGGCCCGGGCCTTGCGCTCCTGCCACGCGGGATCGTTTCCGTCGACCCAGGTGTAGACGGCGTCGACCGGGAAAACGATGTCGTCGGCGCAGGGCACCAGGAACTCGGGCCGGGTGCGCAGCGCGGGGGCGAGGTGGCGCGGGGTCCAGTCCGAGACGAAGCGGCTGAACAGCCGGGCGGCGCCGGTGACCTCGGGGCCGTCGGCGGTCACCGCCCAGGTGGCGCGGTTGGCGCGGGGCGCGATCAGGTGGCCGCCGTCGCGCCGCCAGAACTCGACCGCGCAGCCGTACTCGTGGCCCAGCAGGAGGTGGCGGCCCTCGTCGGTGCGGTGCCAGCCGACCCGGACCACCCGGGCGGCGGTGACGTCGCGCCAGGCCCGGGGGTCGCGGGAGGAGACCGGCCGGGACGGGCGGGGGGCGTCGGGGTCGATGACGGCCAGGTGGCCCGGGTACTCGCCGAGACCCCGGAAGAGGGCCTGGAGCACCCGGTCCCGGTCCTCCTCGGCGACCCCGACGGCGGTGCCGTGGTCGACGGTCCCGCGGACGGCGAAGTGGGGGACGCCCGCCGCGTCGAGCAGGGCGGCGACGGCCGAGCGGTTGGCCTCGCGGGCGGAGAGCGGGGTCAGCCCCGGCTCGACGTAGACGTCGCCGTGCTCGGCGGTGAGGGTCGTCGGCGCGGGGGCGGAGTAGCGGTCCGCGGCGGCGGGGCCGGGCGGCGCGTCCTGGGTGACCGTGGGCCGGGCGGTGGCTTCGGGTGCCTCGGCCGCCTCACCGGCCCCGAGGAACGCTCCACGCGACAGCACGGACCCCACCCTCTCTCGCCTGCCGACCCGGGGCGGGCACTCGCGGCCGTACGGCCCTCGCGTCCCCGGCCCGCGTCGCGGCCGTATCGGGTACCGGCCCTCGGTCGGCACATTCCCACGGACAATTCACCCTCACGGGACCGGCACATTTTGGCCAGGGCCTTCAATAGCTGTCAACAGCAATCAGCCATGACTGAAAATACACGGCTCAACAATCTGCTGGTGAACAGCACCGGCCGGAGCGGGTCCGGAACCGGTGCCCCGAGGAGCACAACCGTCCTTCCGGCCAGTCGGTCTATAGTTCGGACACGCCGCGGCGGCCATCACCGCGGCGGGGCCCGGCCCCTCCCCCGCTTCGTGCCCCGCGCCCACGTCCGGACCACGGCAGCGAGCCGAATCCACGAGAGAGGACCCGCACCCCATGACGCACGCCCCGCCGGAATCGTCCCCCCGCCGGTCCCGGCGTGCCCCCTCGGGCCGCCGGGCGGCCCGCCCGCCGCGGCGGCGCCGGGTCTGGCGCTGGATCGTGCTGGCCCTGGTGCTCCTGCTCCTCGCGGTGGGCGGCGTCGGCTACTGGCTCTACCGCGGTCTCGACGGCAACATCAAGGGTGTCGACATCGACCGCGCGATCGGCGGGGACCGGCCCGAGAGGCTGCCCACCTCCGGCCAGAACGTGCTGATCCTGGGCTCCGACTCGCGCGCCGGGGACAACGCCGCGCTGAACACCGGCAAGGTGGCCGGGGCCCGCTCCGACACCGCGCTGGTGATGCACATCCCCGAGGGGCGCCGGGAGGCCGTCGCGGTCAGCATCCCCCGCGACACCCTGGTGACCCGCCCGGAGTGCGCCGGATCCGACGGCGGCCAGGTGCCCGCCAAGGAACGCGTCATGTTCAACTCCATCTACGCCCAGGCCGGTCCGGCCTGCGTGGTGAAGACGGTGGAGTCGATGTCCGGGGTCCGCATGGACCACTACGTCGAGATCGACTTCGCGGGCTTCAAGGGCCTGGTGGACGCGATAGGCGGGGTGACCGTCACCGTCGACCGGGACATCCGCGACAAGTCCAGCGGCCTGGACCTCACCGCCGGCACCCACAAGCTGGACGGCACCGAGTCACTGGCCTTCGTCCGCACCCGGCACGGCATCGGCGACGGCAGCGACCTGGGCCGCATCGGGCTCCAGCAGCAGTTCATGATCGCCCTGCTGAGCGAGATCAAGAAGCAGGACCTGCTGGGCAGCCCCGCCAAGACCTACCGGATCGCGGACACCCTGACCGCCGCGCTCACCACCGACTCCGAACTCGCCTCGCTGACCAAGCTGGCGGAGTTCGGCCGCAGCCTGAACGGCGTCGACCCGTCCACCATGGAGACGATCATGCTCCCGGTGGAGTACGACCGGATCGACAGGAACCGCGTGGTCGCCGCCGAACCGCAGGCCGGACAGCTCTGGAAGGCCCTGCGCGAGGACGCGGAGATCCCCGAGTCGGCCAAGAAGTCCCCCGCCGGGGGCGGCACGTCCTGACCCCGGGGTCCGCCCCGGTCCCCGTCCGCTCCCGTTGCCGGGGCGGACGGGAGCACGTCCGGGCGACGGGGCCCGAGGGCCCGGCCGGGTGGTCCCGGGAATCCCGCCGACGTGGTCCCGAGGGCCCGGCCGGGTCCTGCGGACGGCCGGTCAGACCCGTACTGCGGGCTCCAGCGAGAGCCCCTGGCCCGGGCCCTGCCGGGACACCCTCAGCGCCCCGTCCGGTCCGATCACGGCCAGCACCACCCGGCCCAGGGCGTCCAGCGCCAGCGCCGGGTCCCCCTCGCACCGCTCACCGGTCGGGGACCACCACAGCCCCGCCTGCTCGTTCTCGGTCCCGCAGGCGGCGAGCATCACCTGCCCGTCCAGGGCCCGGTGGGCCAGCACCGTGCAGTCGTAGCCGTCCAGCCCCGCGCGCAGCACCGCGGCGGGGCCGTCGGACGCGACGCCCCCCAGCGGGATCACCCAGCCGCCGGGGCGGTGGGCGACGAGCTGTCCCGTCCCCTCGTCGGCCCAGTAGTACGTCGCCCGGTCCGGCGCGGTCTCCAGCGCCGAGAGGGTCCCGGGGGCGATGCGTACGGGGATGGGCGGCTGCTCCCGGAACGCCCCGTCGGCCTTGTCCTGGAGCCACCGCATGGCCCGCTGCGCGCTGCCGGCCAGCGCCTCGACCCGGCCGGAGGCGTGCGCCAGCGCGGCGATGGTGCCCCGTGCGTTGCTGCCCTTGATGTCGAGCCAGGGCTCCCACTTGCCCTTGGCGTCCTCCCGGCGGACCATCACCCCGCCGGCCGCGTTGGCGACCAGGACGTGCACCCGGCCGCTGGGGCCCACCGCGGCGACCGGCGGGCCCAGCCGCGCGGCCTTCTCCCGGTCCTTGTGCGGACTGCCCACCGGGCGCCACTCGCTGACGGGGCGCCCGGTCTGGTACTGGAGGGCGTGGACGACGTCGACCGTGGGCGTGTCCCCGTCCCCGCGGACCCGGCGGCCCAGGAGGTGGACGTAGGCGTCGGGGCCCTGCGCGATCGAGACATGGCTGAGGCCGGGCGCGGGGAACGCCTCCGGGCCGGTCCACTCCGGTCCGCCCGGCCGGGTCTCGGTCCAGCGCAGCAGTGAGTCCCGGGTGCGGGCGTAGGCGGTGAGCCTGCCGTCCCTGCCGAGGACCAGCCAGCGTCCGTCGACGGTCGCCTCGGCCGCCGTACGGGCCGCGGTCGTGCCCTCGCCGCCCGGAACGGCCGCCGTCGCGCGGGCGGTGCCGCGCCCGGATCTGGTCCGCATGGCGTGACCTGCCCCTCTGCCGCTGCCGCGACTGACCCGCCACCCTCCCGGACGACCGGATTACGGGGAGGATGAGCGCCGACCATCATAGATCGAACGTTCGAGACACCCGGCGGGCCGGTCGGGTGCCCGCCCGAGCGGCCGTCCCGGCGGGCGGCGGGCGTGCGACCCTGGCGGCATGGCCGACAGCAGCACCGCCCCGCTCGTCATCGTGGACGCCGCCAATGTGGTCGGGTCCGTGCCCGACGGCTGGTGGCGCGACCGGCGGGGCGCGGCGGAACGGCTGCGGGACCGGCTGGCGGCGGACGGGTTGCCCGGCCGGGAGGGGCCCCTGGAGATCGTGCTCGTGGTGGAGGGCGCCGCCCGCGGGGTGGCCCCGGTGCCGGGCGTACGGGTGGAGTCGGCGCCGGGCAGCGGGGACGACCGCGTGGTGGAGCTGGTCGCCGGGGCCGCCCGGGGCCGGTCCGTGCTGGTGGTGACGGCGGACCGGGAGCTGCGCCGCCGGGTGGCGGACCTGGGCGCGGAGGTGGCCGGCCCCCGGACGGTGCGCGCGGACCGGCCCGGCCGAAACCCCTAGGGGGTGCCCCCGCCCGCCGCCGGGGTGTCCTCGCCGAGGGCCAGCCGGCTGTGGTTGCGGCTGTAGAGGAAGTAGACGAGGAAGCCGATCGCCATCCAGATGCCGAACCGGAGCCAGGTCTCGGCCGGCAGGTTCAGCATCAGCCAGAGCGAGGCGCACACCGACAGGGCCGGCAGCAGCGGCACCAGCGGGGTACGGAAGGCCCGCGGCAGGTCGGGGCGGGTGCGGCGCAGGATGATCACGCTGATGGCGACCACGACGAAGGCGAAGAGGGTGCCGATGTTCACCAGTTCGGCCAGTTCGCTCAGGCTGGTGAAGCCCGCGACGATCGCGATGATCACGCCGAGCAGGATGGTCGGCCGGTACGGGGTGCGGAACCGCGGGTGGACGCGGGAGAAGAAGCGGGGCAGCAGCCCGTCGCGGCTCATCGCGAAGAACACCCGGGTCTGGCCGAGCAGCAGGATCATGCAGACGGTGGTGAGGCCGACGGCGGCGCCGAAGCTGATCACCCCGGCGTAGAAGGGGTGCCCGGTGGCCTTGAAGGCGTCGGCGAGCGGGGCGTCGACGGAGAGGTCGCTGTAGTGCTGCATGCCGGTGACGACGATGGAGACCGCGACGTACAGGGTGGTGCAGATGAACAGGGAGCCGAGGATGCCGCGGGGCATGTCGCGCTGCGGGTTGCGGGTCTCCTCGGCGGCGGTGGCGACGATGTCGAAGCCGATGAAGGCGAAGAAGACCACCGAGGCGGCGGTGAAGATGCCCATCACGCCGAAGTTGGACGGCGCCCAGCCGAACATGAGCTGGATCAGCGGCGAGGTGAGGCCGCTGCCCGCCTCGACCGGCTCGGCCTTCGGGATGAAGGGGTCGTAGTTGGCGCCCTTGACGAAGAAGGCTCCGGCGACGATCACGATGAGGACGACGACCACCTTGACGGCGACGACGACCGAGGTGACCCGCGCGGACAGCTTCATGCCGAGCACGAGGATGCCGGTGAGCACCAGGACCAGGGCGGCGGCGAGGATGTCGAAGCCGAAGCCCTCGGCGCCGTCCCGGCCGGAGAGCGCCTCGGGCATCTGCCAGCCCGCGTTGTCCAGCAGCGAGCGGATGTAGCCCGACCAGCCGACGGCGACCACCGCCGTGCCGAGCGCGAACTCCAGGACGAGGTCCCAGCCGATGATCCAGGCGGGCAGTTCGCCCAGGGAGGCGTAGGAGAAGGTGTACGCCGATCCGGCGACCGGGACGGTGGAGGCGAACTCTGCGTAGCAGAGGGCGGCGAGACCGCAGACGACGCCGGCCACCACGAACGACAGGGCGACGGCGGGGCCCGCGTTGTTCTTGGCGACCGTGCCCGTCAGGACGAAGATGCCGGTGCCGATGATGACGCCGACGCCGAAGACCGTCAGATCCAGCGCGGAGAGGGACTTTCTGAGCGCGTGCTCGGGCTCCTCGGTATCACGGATCGACTGCTCGATCTTCTTGGTCCGGAAGAGGCTGCTGCTCACGGAAGACTCCCACGCTTGTCGTCCTCGACATGATCGAGAGGGGGCGTATCTGCGTATGCCCCGGCGTCGGCGTTTTCACGCGGATGGGCCGGTTCCGCCACTGCGACGAGTGGCGGGACCGGCCCATCCGGCCGTAAGGGGTGCGTCCGGTCGGGACCGGGTCAGTCGCGGGCGGCCTCCACCGGGTCCGGCTGGACGGCGGCGCGGTCGTAGCGGCCGTCGAGCTTGGCGACCAGGCCGGTGACCTGGCGGGCGATGTCGGGGGCGGTGAGCCCGATCTCGGCGAGCACCTCGGCGCGGGAGGCGTGGTCGAGGAAGCGCGGCGGGATGCCGAAGTCGCGCAGCGGCACGTCCACCCCGGCGTCCCGCAGGGCCTGGGCGACGGCGGAACCGACGCCGCCGACGCGGGAGTTGTCCTCGACGGTGACGACGACCCGGTGGCGGTCGGCGAGCGGGGCCATGGCCTCGTCGACGGGCTTGACCCAGCGGGGGTCGACGACGGTGGTGGAGATGCCCTGCTTGTCCAGCAGGTCGGCGACCTCCAGGCACATCGGGGCGAGCGCGCCGACGGAGACCAGGAGCACGTCGGGCGTCTCGGTGCCGGGGGTGCGCAGGACGTCCATGCCGCCGACGCGGCCGACGGCGGGGACGGCGGGGCCGACCGCGCCCTTGGAGAAGCGCACCACAGTCGGCGCGTCCTCGACGGCGATGGCCTCCCGGAGCTGGGCGCGGACCTGCTCGGCGTCGCGCGGGGCGGCGAGCCGCAGCCCGGGGACGACCTGGAGGATCGACATGTCCCACATGCCGTTGTGGGAGGCGCCGTCGGTGCCGGTGACACCGGCCCGGTCCAGGACGAAGGTGACGCCGCACCGGTGCAGGGCCACGTCCATCAGGACCTGGTCGAAGGCGCGGTTGAGGAAGGTGGCGTACACCGCGAAGACGGGGTGCACCCCGGCGTGGGCGAGGCCGGCGGCGGAGACCGCGCCGTGCTGCTCGGCGATGCCGACGTCGTAGACGCGCTCGGGGAAGGCCTTGGCGAACCTGTCCAGGCCGACCGGCTGGAGCATGGCGGCGGTGATGGCGACGACGTCCTCGCGCTCCCGGCCGATCCGGACCATCTCGTCGCCGAAGACGGAGGTCCAGTCGGCGCCGGAGGTGGAGATGGGCAGGCCCGTGTCGGGGTGGATCCTGCCGACGGCGTGGAAGCGGTCGGCCTCGTCCTGGAGGGCGGGCTGGTAGCCGCGGCCCTTCTCGGTGAGGCAGTGCACGATGACCGGGCCGCCGAAGCGCTTGGCGCGGGTGAGCGCGGACTCCAGGGCCTCGATGTCGTGGCCGTCGATGGGGCCGACGTACTTGAGGCCGAGGTCCTCGAACATGCCCTGCGGGGCGATGAAGTCCTTCAGGCCCTTCTTGGCACCGTGCAGGGTGTCGTAGAGGGGGCGGCCGACGACGGGGGTGCGCTCCAGGAGGTCCTTGGTGCGGGCCAGGAAGCGCTCGTAGCCGTCGGTGGTGCGCAGGGTGGCCAGGTGGTTGGCGAGACCGCCGATGGTGGGCGCGTAGGAGCGCTCGTTGTCGTTGACGACGATGACGAGGGGGCGGTCCTTGGCGGCGGCGATGTTGTTCAGCGCCTCCCAGGCCATGCCGCCGGTGAGCGCGCCGTCGCCGATGACCGCGACCACGTGCCGTTCGTCACGGCCGAGCACCTGGTTGGCCTTGGCGATGCCGTCGGCCCAGCCGAGGACGGTGGAGGCGTGGCTGTTCTCGATGACGTCGTGCTCGGACTCGGCCTGCGAGGGGTAGCCGGAGAGGCCGCCGCGCATCTTCAGCTTGGAGAAGTCCTGGCGTCCGGTGAGCAGCTTGTGCACGTAGGACTGGTGTCCGGTGTCCCAGAGGACCTTGTCGGCCGGGGACTCGAAGACCCGGTGCAGGGCGATGGTGAGTTCCACCACGCCCAGGTTGGGGCCGAGGTGGCCGCCGGTCTTGGAGACGGCGTCGACGAGGAAGGCGCGGATCTCCCCCGCCAGCCGGTTCAGCTCCTCCGGGCTGAGCCGGTCCAGATCGCGCGGTCCCGTGATGCGGGTCAGCAGCGGCACCCGTGCCTCCTTGCAGTAGAGCTGTTGCCGGGCCAGTCGAGTCTAATGTTCCGCTGCAGCGGAACGAGTCCGGACGGTGCGTTGTACATCACTCGTTCGGCTGTACCCAAGGGTGGCCTCTCCTACGTCACCCCGGGTCTTCTTTCCGGATAGTCGGTGCGTCCACGGCGAGGATCTGAACGCTTGCCTTCACTCAATGCAATGATTCGATCACATTGCTTCGAAAGCGACCATATGGCCACAGGTCGGGATGACGATCCGACGGATGGCCGCACTTGCGCCCGGACGACCCTCCCGCCTCCGGCACCCACCACGGCGAGGGCCCGGACGGCACCCCTCCGCCCACCGGAGGAGGGCCGCCGCAGGCCGGGGCCGCGCCCCCCGGAACACCCCTTGGGAACCTCTTTACCCAGGTGGTCCAGTGCCGTGGACGGCACGTGACGTGGGCCGGAAACGGTTACGGGAAACCAATTGGTCTAGTCCCTTTCTGGTCCAGACCATTGCGTGCGCCGGTTCCCCGACGATATTCCCGTAGTCATCAACCCCCCTGCACGGCATGGGAATTGATACGACACCCCACACACACCGGGACTGACATGAGACGCATGCGCTCCTTCCGCGCCGCCCTGACCGCGGCCGCCACCACGGCGGCCGCCGTCGGCCTCGCGCTGACGGGCACGAACACGGCCCAGGCGGCGACCCCCCTGCCCGACCGGGTCTTCGCGCCCTACTTCGAGGCGTGGACGGGCGAGAGCCCCGCCGCGCTGTCCGCCCAGTCCGGCGCCAAGCACCTGACCATGGCGTTCCTGCAGACGGCCACCAAGGGCTCCTGCACGCCGTACTGGAACGGCGACAGCAGTATGCCGATCTCCCAGGCGACCTTCGGCCAGGACATCAAGACCATCCAGGCCGCCGGCGGCGACGTCATCCCGTCCTTCGGCGGCTACACCGCCGACACCACCGGCACCGAGATCGCCGACAGCTGCACCGACGTCGCGCAGATCGCCGAGGCGTACAAGAAGGTCATCACGACCTACGACGTCACGCGCCTCGACATGGACATCGAGATCGACGCGCTGGACAACACCGCGGGCATCGACCGCCGCAACAAGGCGATCAAGCAGGTCCAGGAATGGGCCGCCGCCAGCGGACGCCCCCTGCAGATCTCGTACACCCTGCCGACGACCACCAGCGGTCTCGCGTCGAACGGTGTGGCCCTGCTGCGCAACGCCGTCTCCAACGGCACCAAGGTCGACGTCGTGAACCTCATGACCTTCGACTACTACGACAACCAGCAGCACGACATGGCCCGGGACACCCAGACCGCGGCCCAGGGCCTGCGCAACACCCTCGGCCAGCTCTACCCGAGCAAGACCGACAAGCAGCTCTGGGCGATGGTCGGTATCACCGAGATGATCGGTGTCGACGACTTCGGTCCGGCGGAGACCTTCACCCTGGCCAACGCCCGCACGGTCTACGACTGGGCGGTCGCCAAGGGCATCAACACCCTGTCCTTCTGGGCCCTGCAGCGCGACAACGGCTCCTGCGCGGGCAGCGCCGCCCGGGACGACTGCTCCGGCATCCAGCAGCAGACGTGGGACTTCTCCCGCATCTTCTCGCCGTTCACCGGCGGCTCCACCACGCCGGCCAACGACTTCTCCGTCGCCCTCACCCCGGCCTCCGGCTCGGTGACCGCGGGCTCCTCCGCGACCGCCACCGTGAAGACCGCGGTGACGGCGGGCACGGCGGAGAACGTCCAGCTCACCGTGAGCGGCGCCCCGGCCGGGGTCACCGCCTCGCTGAGCCCCGCGTCGGTCACCGCGGGCGGGTCCTCCACGCTCACCCTGGCGACCACCGCGCAGACCGTCTCGGGCACCTACACCGTCACCGTCACGGGCACCAGCCCGTCCGGCAGCCACAGCACCTCGTACACGCTGACGGTCACCGGCGGCAACGGCAACCAGTGCACCACGCCGCCGTGGTCCTCGGGCACCGTCTACACCGGCGGGCAGACCGTCTCCCACAAGGGCCACAACTGGAAGGCCAAGTGGTGGACGACCGCCGAGGAGCCCGGCACCACCGGCCAGTGGGGCGTGTGGCAGGACCTCGGCGCCTGCTGACCTCCCCCGGCACAGCCCTCCGGCCGCCCTCCGCGGCCGGGCGGTCCTGATCCGGTCCCACCCCGAGGGGTGAGCCCCGGGACCGCCGACGAGAACGGGTCCGCCCGTCCGCCCACCCACCGTGGGCGGACGGGCGGACCCGTCTCCGTCTCCCCCGCCGCGCGGGTGCCCGGCGCGGGCCCGGCCGCGACGCGCGCGAGGACGGGCCCAACGGGCGCGAGGACACGGGCCCGACGGGCGCCGGGCCGGGTCAGGCGCGGCCGGCCGTCCGCTGCGTCCTGCGGGTGACCGCGTCGATCACGACGGTCGCCAGCAGCACCCCGCCGGTGATCATGTACTGGACCGGTGAGGCGATTCCCTCCAGGGCCAGGCCGTACTGGATCGACACGATGACCATCACCCCGAGAAGCGCGTCCCAGGTGCGGCCCCGGCCGCCGAACAGCGATGTGCCGCCGATCACGGCCGCGGCGATGACGTTCATCAGGAACTCCCCGGTGCCCGCGCCCTGGTTGGCGGCGGTGATCTTCGAGGCGGTGAAGAGGCCGCCGATCGCGGCGAAGGTCCCGGAGACGGCGAAGACCGAGATGCGCACCCACTCCACGTCGACACCGGCCCGGCGGGACGCCTCCACGCTGCCGCCGAGCGCGTGGACCCTGCGGCCGTAGGCGGTGCGGCGCAGCACGGAGTCGGTGAGCAGCAGGAAGCCCAGGAAGATCACCACGGCCAGGGGCAGCCCCTTGTACTGGTTGAAGACGTACGCCACGGAGAAGGCCAGGACGGCCAGCAGCGCGGTGCGGACGACGGTCTCGGCCGGCGGCCGGGAGGGCAGCCCGGCGGCGGCCCGGCGGCGGTTGTCCAGGAAGGTGACCAGGAAGTACCCGGCGGTCACGGCGAGCGCCAGCCCGTTGGCGGCGGCCACGTCGCCGAAGTAGTGGCCGGTGAGCCCGGCGACCAGTCCCTCCGGGTCCAGGTTGACGGTGCCGCTGCTGCCGAGGATCTGGAGCATGAAGCCCTGCCAGAACAGCAGCCCGGCCAGGGTCACGGCGAAGGCCGGGACGCCGACCCTGGCGAAGAAGAAGCCGTGCAGGGCGCCGGCCGCGGTCCCGGTGAGCACGGCCAGCACCAGCGCCGGGACCTCGGGCATCCCGTGGGTGACGCTCAGCACCGCGAAGGTGGCGCCCGCGACGCCGCTGACCGAGCCGACCGAGAGGTCGATCTCGCCGAGCAGCAGCACGAAGACGATGCCGACGGCGATCAGGCCGGTTCCGACCATGGCGACCGACATGTCGGAGAAGTTCCCGGCGGTGAGGAAGTTGCGGTTCAGGGCGGTGAAGACGGCCCAGATGACCAGCAGTCCCACGACGACCGGCAGCGAGCCCAGGTCACCGGCCCGCATCCGGCGGCCGAACTCGCCCAGGTGGCCCACGAGTCCGCGCTCGCGCACCAGCAGCCGGGGATCGGCGGGGGGAACCGCCACGGGGGCGGCCCGGCGGTCCGGCGCGGGGGGCTCGGCGCCGGCGGGGGGCTCGGTCGGGGTATCGGCGGAGGCGTCCGCGATGGTTCCGGCGGAGGGCTCGGCGGGGGTACCGGCGGAGACGTCCGCAGGGGCGCCGGCGGAGGGCTCGGCGGGGGTGCCGGTTGAGACGTCCGCATAGGTTCCGGCGGAGGCACCGGCGAAGGCGTCGGCGGGGGGCTCGGTCGGGGCGTCGGCGGAGGCGTCCGCGGTGGTCCCGGCGGAGGGATCGGCGTCGGCGGAGGGCTCGGCGTCGGCGAAGGCGTCGGCGGAGGGCTCGGCGGGGGTGCCGGTCCTGTCGGTGGTCATGTCCGTATCTCCCCGTGGCTGCGGGCCGCACGACGGGTCACGGCGTTGTCCGTGGCCCCGGTGATGGCGGAGACGATCTCTTCCTGCGAGGTCGCGGCGACCTCGAACACACCGTTGTTGCGGCCCAGCCGCAGCACGGCGACCCGGTCGGCGACCGCCCGTACGTCGGCCATGTTGTGGCTGACGAGGACGACGGCGTGACCGCGCTCGCGCAGCCGCTCGACGAGGTCGAGGACCTGCGCCGTCTGTTCGACGCCGAGGGCGGCGGTCGGCTCGTCGAGGATCACCAGCCGGGGCTCGCCCAGCAGCGACCGGGCGATGGCCACGACCTGGCGCTGGCCCCCGGAGAGGGCGGCGACCGGGATGCGCACGCTGGGGACGCGGATCGACAGCGTGTCCAGCAGCTCCCGGGAGCGGCGCTCCATCTCCACCTCGTCCAGGAGGCCGCGCTTGCGCAACTCCCTTCCCAGGTAAAGGTTTCCGACCACGTCGATGTTGTCGCAGAGCGCGAGGTCCTGGTAGACGGTCGCGATGCCGAGGTTCCGGGCGTCGTGCGGTCTGCCGATCGTGACCCGTTCGCCCTCCCACTCGATGGTGCCCTCGTCGATGGGGTGCACACCGGCGATCGTCTTCACCAGCGTGGACTTACCGGCTCCGTTGTCGCCGACCAGGGCGACCACCTCACCGGCGTGGACCTCCAACTCGACGTCGGTGAGCGCCTGGACGGCACCGAATCGCTTGGAGACCCCGCGCAACGCCAGCACGGGCGCAGCGGACACGTGAACCATCTCCTTCGCCGCCTGCTCGGCGGGAGGTCGCGGACGTTCGGGGGATGTCCCGTCCGGCGTCCCGGAGGGACGTCGTCCCGACCGCCGGAGCCGCGAGGTCCGGGTCCGCCCAGCGGGGGCCGTCGGAGTCGTCGGGGCGCGGGGCGGCCGGAGGGGGCCGCGCGCGGGCCGCCCGGTCCGGCGTTCCCGCGCGCACGAGGGGGGAGGACCGGGGCGGGTCCGGCTACTTCAGGCCGATCCTGTCGCAGGCGACCCGGTACCTGCCCGCGCAGATCTCGTCGAGGGTGTAGAAGCCCTCCTTGACCACGGTGTCCTTGATGTTGTCCGCGGTCAGCGAGACGACCGGGACGAGGACCGCGGGCACACCCTTGGTGGTGGCGCTGTCGGCGGTGGCCGTGGCGATGGAGTCCAGCGACTCGCCCCGGGCGAGCGCGACGGCCATCTCGGCGGCGGCCTCCGCCTCCCGCGGGTAGGACTTGTAGACGCTCATGTACTGCTCACCGGCGACGATCCGCTGCACACCGGCGAGTTCGGCGTCCTGCCCGGTGACCGGGACGTCGGCGATCCCGGCGGCCTTCAGCGCGGTGATGACTCCGCCCGCCATGCCGTCGTTGGCGGAGTAGACGCCGACGATGTCGTCCTTGCCGAGGGCGGAGATGGCGCCCTCCATGTTGGCGTTGGCGTTCTCCGGCTTCCACTCCTTGGTGTCGTACTCGCGGCCGATCGTCACCTTTCCGTCGAGCACGGCGTGGGCGCCCTCCTTGAACTGGGCGGCGTTCGGGTCGGTGGAGGAGCCGTTCATCATCACGATCCGGCCCTTGCCGGCCCTGTCGCCGAGCGCCTTCAGCAGGGCCTCGCCCTGCGTCCGGCCGACGGTGACGTTGTCGAAGGAGGTGTAGGCGTCGATCGGGCCCTCGGCCAGCCGGTCGTAGGCGACGACGGGGATGCCCGCGTCCTTGGCCTTCCTGACCGATCCGGCGATGGCCCTGGAGTCCACGGCGTCCACGACCAGGACGTCGACCTTGTTGGTCACCATGGTGTCGACCTGCTGCGCCTGGAGCGTGGCGTCCTGCTTGGCGTTGGAGTACACCACCGTGCCCTTGTTGTCCGTCAGCTCCTTGACCTTCTTCTCCACCAGGGGCTTGTCGAACTTCTCGTAGCGCGCGGTCTGGTTCTCCGGCAGCAGGAGGCCGATGGTGATCCGGCCGTCCGTACGCGAGGGGGCGTCGGACGTCTTCGCCCGGTCACCGGACTCCTTGGCGCTGCCGCAGGCGGCGAGTGAGACGGCCATGGCGGTGACGGCGACGGTGACAGCGGCGCGGCGCATGCGCGTGTTCACTTCCCTGACCTCCTGACGTGGCCGCGTCGTTGCGGCCGGGGGGTGCCCGGAAGTCAACTCGTCAGTAGCTTCGGCGTCAAGAAGTAAACACCGTACGGGACGGCGGAGTTCCTCTTTTTCCTCAGGTGAGGGCGGGCGCCCCGGCGGAGGCGGTACCGGCCGCGGTTCCGTCCAGGAGCGTCGAGTCGCCCACCTCGCCGAGGGCCAGCGCCAGCGCCCCGAGCACCTCGGCCCGGCCGCCGAGCGCCCCCGGCAGCAGGGCGAGTCGACGCGCGGCGCTGGGGATGGCGTAGCGGCCGACGGATTCCCTGATCGGGCCGAGCACCAGTTCTCCCGCCTCCGCGAGATCTCCGCCGAGAACCACCCGGCTGGGGTTGAGCAGGTTGCAGAGGCTCGCGACACCGCTGCCGATGTGCCGGCCGACGTCCGCGATCACCCGGCGGCAGCCCGCGTCCCCGTCGCGGGCGAGGCGGACGACGTCCTCCATGGTCAGGTCGTCGCCGTGGCTCGGCCGCAGCAGCGGCAGCACGTAGCGGGCGGAGGCGAAGGTCTCCAGGCAGCCCCGGTTCCCGCAGCGGCAGACGGGGCCGGACTCGTCCAGGGTGATGTGCCCGATCTCCCCCGCCGTGCCGCCCGGCCCCCGGTAGATGGCGCCGTTGATGACCAGACCGGCGCCGACCCCGCTGGCCACCTTGATGTAGGCCAGGTCCCGCACCCCTCGGCCGCTGCCCCAGACCAGCTCGCCCAGGGCCCCGAGGTTGGCGTCGTTGTCCACGTGCACCGGGACGCCGAGCCGTCCGCGCAGTTCCTCGGCCGGGCGGGCGCCGCCCCAGCCCGGCAGTATGGCGGTCGACCCCAGGGTGCCGGACTCCACGTCGATCGGGCCGGGCACCCCGACGCCCACCCCGGCGATCTTGGACCGGTCGACCCCGGTGGCGTCGACCAGCCGACCGATCAGCCGCTCCGCCCGGTCGAGGCCCTGCGCGGCGGAGGAGTCGACGTCCAGCGGCTCGGCCTCCTCGGCCAGCACCTGGTGGGCGAGGTTGCCGAGGGCGACGCGCAGATGGGTGTGGCCGAAGTCGACCCCGACCACGATGCCGGCGTCACCGCTCAGCGAGACGTTGCGCGCCCGCCGTCCGCCGGCGGAGGTCGGGGTGACCTCGACGGTGCCGTGTTCCTTCAGTTCCCGGACGATGTTGGAGACGGTCGCGGCGGACAGCCCGGTGGTGCGCGCGATCTCCGCCTGGGTGAGGGAGCCCGCCAGCCGGACCGCCCGGACGACGCGTTCCAGGTTGGCTCGGTGCAGCGACGACTGCGACCCGGGAGTCTCCACGACGACCTCCTGCGCGGGACCGCTCCGACGGGTCCCGTCCTCTGTCAAACCAGTGAACCCCAAGCTGAGCCGTTCGGGTCGCCTTCCGTCAAGAGGTTGATCCACTCGCGGGTTCCCGTGCCGCCCGGCCCCACACGCACGTCATGCCGCCCCCGGGGTTCCGGGGACGGCATGGGCGGGGAGGCCCGGTGGGGCCGGGGGCCGCGACGGCCGGGTCCCGTGCGGGACGGCCGGGTCCCGTGCGGGGCGATCGGGTCCCGTGCGGGGCGGCCGGGGCTCCGTTCCGGGCCCGGTGCGGGCGCTACTTCAGGGCGCCCGCGGTGAGGCCCTGGACTACCTGGCGCTGGAAGATGATGTACGCGGCCAGCACCGGCAGCATCGCCATCACCAGTCCGGCGAACAGTCCGCCCCAGTCACCCTTGTAGCCCTGGCTGACCGCGAGCTGGACCAGGCCCTGGGTCAGCACGTGCTTGTCCGGCTCGGTGTTCAGCACGGTGGGCAGCATGTACTGGTTCCACTGGCCCAGGAAGTTGAAGATGCCGACGCTGATCAGACCGGGCTTGGCCATCGGCAGCATCACCTGGAAGAACGTCCGGGTGTGCGAGGCGCCGTCAACGAACGCCGCCTCCGCGACCGAACTGGGCAGGCTCCGGAAGAACCCGGTGAGGAAGAACACCGTGAACGGGAGCGAGTAGGCGATGTAGACGAGGATCAGGCCGTGGATGGTGTTCAGCAGCCCCATGCCGTCCACGACGTAGAACAGCGGCACCAGGGCCAGCATGATCGGGAAGCTCATGCCGCCGATGAACAGGTAGTAGATGAAGCGGTTGCCCGGGAACTCGAACCGGGCGAGCACGTAGGCCGCCATGGAGCCGAGCACCAGGGTGCCGACCAGCGAACCGGCCACCACCAGGATGGTGTTGACGAAGTACTCGCTCATGTGGGCCTGGGACCAGGCCCGCGACCAGTTCTCGAAGTGCAGCCGGTCCGGCAGCGACCAGGGCGAGCCCATGATCGAGCCGTCGTCCTTGAAGGAGGTCATCACCGCCCAGACCAGCGGCATGCCGACCATGATGGCCCAGATGACCAGCACACCGTGGGAGAAGACGTTGAGGACGCCGCCCTCGCTCTTCTGCTTCGGGGCGGGGGCGCCGGGCGCCGGGATGCTGCGGACGGGCGCACCGGGCTCGGCCGGTACGGGGGCGGGGGTCTCGGTCGTCTTCATGGTCAGAACTCCAGCCGCTCGCGCCGGCCCAGCCGCATCACGATGGCGGCGAAGGCCAGCGTGACGACGAGCAGGGCGACGCCGATCGTGGTGGCGTAGGCGGCCTGACCGTCACGGAACGCCTTCTGGTACACGTACAGGACCATGACGGTGGTCGAGTAGTCGGGTCCGCCGGGGCCCATCGTCATGATCTGCACGACGGCGAAGGACTCGGCACCGAGCGCGAGGATGCCCATGTAGACCCAGCCGGACTGCACCGTGTCCCAGAGCAGCGGCAGGGTGATCTTGAAGAAGGTCTCGGCCCGGCCGGCGCCGTCCAGCAGCGCCGCCTCGTACAGCTCCGCCGGGATGGAGGCCATGCCCGCGGAGAACAGCACCACGAAGAAGCCGACGGTGGACCAGACCAGCACCAGCATGACGCACCAGAGCGCCAGCTTCGGGCTGCCCAGCCAGTCCGGCAGGCTGTCCGGGCTCACTCCGGCGCCCCGCAGGGCGGAGTTGAGCGCGCCGCCGTTCGGGTTGTACGCGAACTGGAACAGCAGGGCGACGATCGCGATGGAGAGCACCTGCGGGAAGAAGTACACGATCTTGTAGAAGCCTGAGCCCCGGACACCGGTGATCGCCGGTCCGCCGCGGCGGCGCCGGCCACCCACGTTGATCATGTAGGAGAGGAAGAGCGCCAGGCNGAGGGTCACCAGCGGCACCAGCAGGGCGAACATCACGCTGTGCTGCAACGACTTCCAGAAGATGGAGTCGTCGAACATCCGCGAGTAGTTGTCGAAGCCGACCATGCGGAACTCGGGACTGAGCCCCGTCCAGTCCGTGAACGAGTAGTAGATGGACTGGATGAACGGCCAGATGACGAAAAGCGCGTACAGCCCCAGGGGTACCGCCAGGAACCCCACGATGAACCGGTACTTGCCGTGCTGCATTGCTACCGACCCCGATCTGCGCGCGGGTGGCGCCGCCGCGGCCCGGCCGGCCGGTGAGGGACGGCCGGGCCGCGGTGACGCGTGCTCACTGGTGCTTGTAGTGCTTGATCGAATCGTCCTTGGCCGCCTCGTCGGCGAACTTCTGGATCTTCTTGATGGTCTCGACCGGGGTGAGGCGGCCGGCCATCATCTCGCCCAGACAGGCGGTGCCGATCTTCTCCTTCTGGAGCTGCACGTACCAGTCCTGCATCCGCGGGTTGACCACGTTGGTCTTGGCCAGTTCCAGGGCCTCGACACCGGACTTCAGGCCCGGCGTCAGCTCGATGCCCTCGGTGGCCTCCTTGCCGTTCAGCGCGGTCAGCGACTTCACCTTGGCGGTGAAGCTCTTGGAGGACTCACGGCTGAGCATGATGCGCAACTGCTCCATGCCGCCGGGAGCGTTGGCCGCCTTGGCGGGCACGATGAAGGGCTCGCCGCCGGAGGCCCAGATGGTGCCGAACGGCATCTTGTCGCTGGAGTCGATGCCGGGCGGGGCCGACACCGCGAGGTCGAAGTCGGCGGGCATGACGTTCGCCGACTCGTTCTCGACCCAGGAGCCGTTCGGGATGAACAGCGCCTGGCCCTTGGCCCACGCGGTCTGCGACTGGATGTGGTCCAGGCCGGGGGTGCCCTTGAGGATGTGGCCGTCCTTGAAGAGCTGGTACCAGGCCTCGAAGACCGTCTTGACCGCCGGGTGCTTCCAGGCGTTCGGCTCCAGGTTGTCGATCGCGTCCAGCACCTCGACGCCGCCGACCTTGGCGATCATCGGGGACATCGCGAACGGGATGTAGTACGGGTACTTGCCGGCGTAGGTCCAGCCGGCCATGCCCTTCTTCTTCGCCTTCTTGCAGACGGCGATCATGTCGTCCCAGGTCTGGGGGTACTCGGTGTCGAGCGAGTCCAGGGCCTTCTGGGAGTACCAGTTGCCGTACACCGTGTAGGCGTAGTAGAGGATCCAGACCTTCTCGCCGTCGAACTGGCCCATCTCGACGATGCCGGGGCGCAGCGTGTCCCGGACCGTCCTGCTCGGGTCGTCGATGGACGGGGCGTCCAGCAGCGGGGTGAGGTCGGCGAGCTGGTTCTTGCCGACCAGGACGCCCATGTCCATCTGCTCGGCACCGGAGTTGTCGATCAGGTCCGGCGGGTTGCCGCCGTTGAAGCGCGGCTGCAGCGTCGACTGGATCTTCTGGGTGGGGGTGAACTTCACCGTGGCCTTGGGGTAGGCCTTCTTGTAGACCTTGATGGCGTCCTCGGCGTACTCCTTGCCGAAGCCGCCGTCGAACAGGACGAAGTCCAGCTTGGCGCTCTCGTTCACCGCCAGCGGGTTCTTGTCGGACTTCTCGCCCGCCTCGGCCTTCTTCTGGTCGCTTCCGCCGCTGCTCGCACAGGCGGACAGGAAGCCCATGGCAGGTACGGAGACCAGACCGAGTGCGGCGGACCGCTTGATCAGATCGCGGCGGCCGACGCCGGTTCCGTTGTGCTCGGCAGGTGTGGGATCGATCCCCATGCTCAAGTCCTCGCCTTCTCCAGGACTCAGGCGGTGTACCGGAGATCCTCCCGGGCACCGCAATCGGGTCACGCTGGGTCATGCAGGAAGTGCTGGTGCTGCTGAATCGGGTGCTCTTGCGGTTCCCCCCGCGATGCCCCGGTGGCCGACAGGTATAGTCCACTTCCCGCTGACGGAGCAAGATCGAAAGCAAGGTTGCCGGTACGTCTTTTCCGAGTTGAGACCTGGCGGAAATATGAACGGAGGCGGAACCGACTGGGGGAAAATCCACTCCACCCACCCCCCGGCGCGGCACCGCGCACACTTGCCACCGACGGTCACACCACACCTGAACGGCACCTTCACGAGATGTTCGACAACGTTGTCCCCATATACGCGGAGTGAGCGCTTCCGAGTGGAGCGGGACGGTGCCGGAAGGGTCCGGCGGGCGCTCCCGACGGGCTCCCGGCCTGCTGGCGCCCCCTTTCCCCGGGACGCCGGAGGGAGCGGCGGGAAGGGCCGCACCCCGCCCCCGAAGGGCGCCGGGACAGGGTGGCGCGACACCCGGAACGGAGACCGCGGAACCCCCGGCGAGCGGTGCGCCGAGCCCCTCTTCCGGAAGGGGTCCCCGGCCCGGAAGGGGGGCGATCCAGGAGCCGGAGGAGGGCACCGGATGCCTGGTTCGCACCTCTTGGCGCGGCTGAAATGGCCCTCTTGACGACTGAAAACGATCGAATCTCGCCACTTCCTGACTGATCTTGGCCGTGTCGCGTAGTGGGGCGGGGCACTTCGATACAAAGCCGATGGCTCCCCGATGCCTATCCGATGGGTGTTCGATGGCTGTTCTCCGCGGCCCAGAGGGCCTTCGGGGGGCCTTCGGGAGGACTTCGGGGGCGATTCGGCGGGTGCTTCGTAGGCCCGGGGGTGCTCCGAGGCACGGGGCTCGGAGGTGCCTCCGGGGGAGACACTCAGCCCTTCCCGGGGGGCGCGAGGGCCCAACGGGGTGCCGCAGAGCGCTGGTTCGGGATGCGCCGAGCAGCCGGTTCGGGAGCCGTCGACGGGGCGGGGTACGGGTCGGGGCCGGGCTTCGAGGTGCCCACGGCGAGGGCCTGACGCGAGGCTCCCAGGGGCGCTCCGGGGTGCCTTCAGGGGCCGATGGAGCGGGGTCATGGAGAAGGGCCGATGGAGAGGGGCCGATGGAGAGGGGCCGATGGGCGGCTCCGGGGTGGCGTCAGGTGGTGAACGCGGGCTCCGCGGCGGCGGTGGCCCCGGGGGCGCGCCCGGGGCCGGCGCGCGGCCCGGGACGCACGGCCGGCCACGGGCGGCCGACGGCGGGCGCGTGGCGGCGCATGGCTCTGAGGAGGCGCCACCCTGCCGGGGGCCGCGCTGGCGTACCAGGAGAGGCGCAGCGGGCCGACGCGGCGGGCCGGTTGCCCGAGCCGAGGCGGCGGGCCTGGGCGACACGCCTGGTGCCTTCGGCGGGGTGCCGCGGCCAGGGCAACCCGGGCCGATCGGTGAGGAGTTGGAGGCTGTCGGGGCGAGCGCCAGGACCCACGGGCGGGCGGTGGCCCGGCCTCAGGACTCTCGGGCGGGGACCCGGCCCCCGGGCCCACGGACGGGCAGGGGCCCGGCAGGAGGCCCCCGCCACCCGGACAAGCCCCTCACGGGCACCGGAGGCACCGTCCCGCCTCCGCCCCTCCCCCGTACGCCTCCCCCGCCCCCGTACGTCCCGTGTTGCCCCGCCACGGGCGCGGAGGGCGGGAGGGCCGGCCCAGGTCCGGCACGGGGTCGTCCGAGGGGGCTCCGCCCGGCCGTCCGGGGACGGCGGAGGGCCGCACCCCCGCCGGGCGGGGATGCGGCCCTCGACCGCCTTGCCGTACCGCTTATTTGCGGATCAGGCTGCGCAGCACGTACTGAGACGTGCTTCTACTGCGCGGTAGTTCGGCAGGATTTCGAGGACGATGGCGTTCTCGGCAAGGATCCTCGCATCAGAACGCCACAATGACCATGGCTTCCGAGCCTGCAGAGCGCACCTGGCCGAGTATTCCTACCGCTAACGCAGCACCTCGACACGCGCGACACGGGTGAGTCAACGTGCTCCGTTGGCGATTGTTGCCGGTAAGAGGTCTCAGGAGACGCTTGACCGTTTGCGCTCTGGATATGGTTGACACGTTCGGCTGAACGTCCGCCATCCCCCACCTGCCGATGCATCAGGGGTGTGCTTCCCTCGGAGTCGTGGATGCACAGCAGTTGGCCGAGTACCGCTACCGGACTGTCCGCGAAGTGCTCGGCGGGTCTGCGATCAGTGAGGTCGCGGCCCGGTACGGCATCTCGCGCCAGAACCTGCACAGCTGGCGGCGGCGGTTCGAGCAGGAGGGCATGCCCGGTCTGCTGGATCGCTCCCGCCGGCCAAGGAACAGTCCCACGCGCCTGCCCGCCGAGGTAGAGGCCGAGATCTGCGAGTTGCGCCGCCGGCATCCCCGGTGGGGTGCCAGCCGGATCTGCCACGAGCTGTCCGCCCGCGGGCTGGAGCCGGCGCCGTCGCGGACCACGGCCCACCGGGTGCTGTCCCGCAATGGCCTGGTCCGCCCCCAGGAACAGCAGCATCCGCCCGAGTACCGCCGACGGCAGCATGAGGCACCGATACACCTGCGGCAGATGGACCTGGTTGAAAGGGGGCAACTGTCGGGTTCATCATCTGCAGCAGGCGACACAGCCGAGAACAGCAGCGATGTACCACGGTCAGTCCGACGCTCGGCACCCACGACCGTGAGCGTAGAGCACGCCGGCCATCAGAGCGCCTTGCGAACACGACGGCCGCACCATCCGGCCTCCCCGGCCGTACTCGAGGACTTCCGGAAGGCGGGAGCCGCCAAGGCCGAGGGCGCGCCTATTTTATCACAGGCGCAAGTCGACCTGATCGTCGCCATCCTGCGTCAGGCAGGCCTTCAAGCCAGTGCACGTCCCGGACGCGGAGCGCCACACCGGACAGTTGGAGGGCCGTAGGAGCGGTACTCGACACCGGCAGCACACAGTGCGGTCACGCTCCTCTCGCGTTCACGCTCACCCGGCGCCGCAGCGTGAACCCGTTGGTCTGGTCCTCCCTGATCGTGACCGAGACGGACTACTGGACCGGGATGGCACCGGCGATGCTGGTCATCACCCTCGGCTTCGGGACCGGCACCATCGCCCGGACCAGGCCGCGCCGCCCTCGAGCGAAGTCAAAGTCCCCGGTCGCGGCAGCCCCACGGCGGTCATCCCCATGGGATGACCGCTCACCGACCAAGTGGTGCGACGCCTCCAAGCGCGTCTACTTCGTCTCGTTCGGGTGGCTCGTGTGTACCTGCTCCAGGAAGACCGTGCGCTCGTGGACGTAGAACCAGATGCGCGCGGTGCCCTTCGCAGTCGGTTTGTGCTGCCACCGCTCATGGGTCGCACCGCCACGTTCGATGCCACCGAGCTCACCCTTGAGCCGATAGTTCGTCGGCGTCGTGGACCGTGGTGTCCGCGTGAGGAAGTCCCAGGTCTCCGTCATGGGGTTGCGGATCGTCGCGACGAGGTCGCGCCATCCCTTCTGCGCGTCGGCTGTGGCGAAGCGGATCTCGTACTCGATGTTCTTCGGAGGGCGAGGAACCAGCTCGCCCTTCCTTGCGGCCGCCACGGCTACGGACGCTCCACGGTCTCATCGTCGTCGAGCCACTCCAGACCGGCGCTACCGCTGCTGAGCCCCGCCGCGACGGCGGCGGCCGTCTCCTTCCAGGAGGTCAGCTCTGCGATCACGAAGTGCGGCTGGTCGGTGGAGAACGACGCGCGCGCCGCATCGACAAGGTCCTGCGCACAGGACTCCCGGTCGGCCAGCGACAGTGCGAGCATCCAGGGGAAGGCCTTGGACATCCGCTCGGCGAGCGAACCGCGGTCGTCGAGGGTGACGGTGATGAGCTGGGCGGCAAAGTTCAGCAAGCGGGCACGACCCTCGGCCTCGCGCTGCGACATCAGGACCAGAGCCTCGCCGTCGCGCCGGGTCACCGTCACGGGGTGGTCCTCGGCCTCGGCGAAGACCTCGGCGGAGTGCTTGCTGAGGTCCGAGGAGCGCCGAGTCGCCACAGGGAGGCTTGATGCGATGGTCATGGATCCATGATATTCGGAACGTATTCGGAAGTCCAGTGGAGGCCGCAGAGTGCGCGCCAGACTCGATCTCCGGATGCGGGATGTCGGATTTCCTCGCCGTCGCAGGATGCGCAGCTCCGCTTCCGGAACAGCTCGCGTCCGATCATGCTCGCAGGCGCGTCTTCCAGTCCTCATTTCGCGCGCGGGCGCCCTGCCCCCGCATGCGAGATTTCAGGGACAGGGCGCTCGTTCTCACTGTCGCCCTCCCCCACCGTTTAGGACCATCCTCTCTCGCGTTTGAACGTCGCGTTGAACGACTCGGCGAGCGCGTTGGCCGCGCTGGAGCCGATTGCGCTCATGGACTGGCGGACGTCGGCTTGGCAGCGTCCGAAACAACATCAACTACGCTCGCACCAGCCGCATAGCCCGTGTCCAAGATTCGGGGTCAAGGCCCCAGCGAACGGTTGGGGCACCGACGATGGGTCATCGAGCGGACCATGTCCTGGCTGACCCGCTACCGCAGACTCAACCACCGATACGAACGACAACCCCGCAACTACCTGGCCTTCCTCGGCCTCGCCGCCGCCTTCTGCTGCTACAAGCGACTCATCCGCCTCACCACATAGGACACGGTCCTAGATCGTGCCCTGGTCCGGCGCGATGACGTCCCATGTGCCGAATCGCGTCAGACCGGCTGATCCGGCCGCTGCGACCGAGGCATGGTTGTCGAGCTGGCAACGGTACTGCGGTTCGTGATTCCGTACGAGGGCGTGCCGGGAGATCGCCCGTACAAGGCGCCGGGCATGCCCCTTGTTGCGGTAGGACGGGAGGGTCAGGACGCCGAGGTCTGCCAGCGGGGCGTCGTTCCACGGGTACATGCTCGCCACGCACACCAGCCGTCCGTCGTCGAAGGCACCGTAGACGGCCCAGTGGTCCAGTTCGACAGATGCGTTGTCGAGGTCCTGTTCCGACGCGGCTTCTTCGAACTGCTCGAACGCCCGGGCATCGGCCTCGGTGAGTGCACGGATCGAGGGGGCGTCCGGTTCGCCGAGCAGGGCTTCCCGGCCCTTCTCGGTGAAGTAGAACAGGTTGTCGGCCCCGTGCAGCACGATGCCGGACTCCTCCAGGCGTCGGCGGAAGCCTGCCTCGTCGGCCGGCTGCCCTTCTTCCAGTGCCATGGTCTCGGCGATGGTCGGGGTGAGCAGGACGCGTGTCCTTCCGTCGGTCGTCGTGAGGATGGTGAGTCGTTCGTCCTCCTCCAGGAAGGCATCGGTGGTGACGCTGAAATGGTCCTCGCCGTAGAGGAGTCGGCTTGTCAGGGGCGGGCTCAGCCAGAAGTCGGTGATGGCGGAAGGGAACATGTCCAGGCTCTTCTGTTCGTCGTGATCGAGTGGAGGCCGGGCGTTGCCGTGAAGGGCCGTACGGCCGGATGCGCCCAGGATTCAGAAGCGCTTGACGAGGCTGACCGAGCGGTCGGTGACGGTGAAGCCGAGGCTCTGATACAGGCCGAGGGCGCCGGTGGGGTTCTCGGCGTCGACATCGAGCACGGCATGGTTCAGGCCGTCGGCCCGCAATGCCTGCAGCACGTGAGCCAGCATTGCGCGGGCCAGCCCGTGTCCTCGCGCCTCCCGTCGTACGCCGACAGCCGTCACGTATCCGAAAGGTCCTCCCCGCAGCGGCCATTCTTCCCGGGTCACGTCGACGAAGACGAAACCGACGACGCGTTCGCCCTCGTGTGTTCCGGGGGTGACGGCAAGCACGGACAGATCCGGGCGGAATGCGCTCAGGCGGTCGCCGGCAGCCCATTCGGCGGCGGTGACCGGCTGAGTGCCCCAATGGTCACGGAATGCGTCGTTCAGCGCGGATCTAGATCGTTCCTGCCATGCCTCGGCATAGGGCACGAACCGCACTCCGGACAGGGACGGCTGCTGGGCGACTGGTGCAGCGAGGTCGCGTTCCAGTTCCATCCACCACCGGGCGCGTTCGTAGCCATGTGTCTCCAGGAGCCGGATCGCAGGGATGGCATGGTCGTGGGCACCCGAGGCGAGCCATCCGGGCAGGACGGCGTCACAGGCCGCGAGATGCTGGAGTCCGCGGGCCTCCTGCCATGCCAGCAGCGCCCTGCCGATGCCTTCGCCACGGCGGTCCGGGGCCACGGTTCCGTCGAGTTCCACCCAGACGATCGTCTCCTGGCTCGCCGGGGCCGCTGCCGAGCCGTAGGCGACGGCCCGCCCGGCGGAATCGACGGCGATCACCGCGTCGCTCCCGGGCGTGAAGGACGCGCTTGCGAACTCCTCTTCCAGCTCGTCTCTCATGACCAGCGAGTGCGGGTGATCGACCCTTCCCGCAGCACGCTTCAGGTCGAGAATCAGACCGATGTCGCCGACAGTGACAGGTCTCCAGACAAGTCCGGCACCGACGGCGGGCAGCGCGATGGACGACGGCGCGGTCACCCGGTCACGCAATGGACCGGGTCCAGGACTGTCGTGTGCCGTCCCGCTCACGGGTGATCCTCTCTCGGCATCAGCTGTGTGCTGGGGAAATACTGCGGTGGCAGGCCAGCATGAAGACAGGAGCGCGGACCCACGTTCAGGGGAGAGCCACATCGTGCGGTCTGCATCTTCGTCTCGGAGACACGCGGGCCCTTCGGCCCCGCTGTGTCACTGAAAGGGATCGTATCGGCCGAAAGCCACCGGCAGAACTGATTAATCCGGCACACCGGGAGCCCTGGTGTGGACCCGATGTGCGGTCGCCAGCTCATGGCCGTCGCGCGGTTCTGCGAGCAGTGGCCGCTTCCGGCTCGGTCTCGGTGCTCACCCGCCGCCCCGCAGGATCGAGTTGAGTTTCTCCTCCAGAACGTGCTTGGGTACCGCGCCGACCCATCCGCCCGTGGGCTGGCCGCCGTTGTAGACGACGAAGGCGGGAACAGAGGTGATGCCGAGCTGGGCAGCCAGCCCAGGCTCCTCGTCCAGGTCAACCTTGACGACGTCCAGGTGGTCGGACTGTTCGGCGGCCAACTGCTCCACGATGGGGGTGACCATCCGGCACGGGTGACACCATGTGGCCCAGAACTGGACCAGGACGGGTCGCTCCGTCTGCAGAACACGCTCGGCGAACGTCTGCTCGGTGATGCTGTCCACCGGGCGCGAGGAATGTGCGGGCATGTGTCTTCCTGTCTTGCAGGGGTAGGGAATGAGGTCCGGGGTTGCCGTGTCGTGGGCTACCGGGTGGCGGCGGCTGCATAGCGGTGCTGTTCGACGGCGCGGTCGATGTCCTCGTCCAGGAGGTCGGTGTTGATGGCGAAAGCTGCGGTGGAGCCCATGCCGGCTGCGGTGATGACCTGTGCGCGCGGGTCCACGACGTTGCCGACGGCCCAGACTCCCGGGACGCTCGTGCGGCCGGTGCGGTCGCTGACGACCCAGCCCACGTCGTCCTTCGCGCATCCCAGCCCGGTCAGCAGTTCGTCGTGCGGGACGAAACGCGGGAAGAGGAAGGCAGCTGTGCGAGGGACAACGCGGCCGCCCGCGAGTTCGACCCCGCGAAGCCGGTCATCGTCCACGACAAGCTGCTTGATCTCTCCCCCGACCACGTACAGCCCTCGCGCATCCAGCCGTTCCCGGTCCTCTGGGGTCAGGTCCAGAGTGTGCGGGAGGAAGATGACGTCGTCGCTCCACTGGCGCAGGAGCAGCGCCTGGTGGACCGCTCCCGGGTGGGTGCCGAGCACGGCGAGCGGTTGGTCGCGAACCTCGTAGGCGTGGCAGTACGGGCAGTGCAGCAGGTCCTTGCCCCATCGTTCGCGCACGCCTGGGATGTCGGGCAGTTCGTCGCGCAGCCCGGTTGCGATCAGGACACGGCGGGCCTTGAGCACCACCCCGCCCTCCATGCGGACGTGGTATCCGTGGTCGATCTGATCCACCCGGCCTTGGAGAAGCTGGACACCGTAGCGGTCGACCTCGGCCTGCCCGAGGTCGAGCAGAGCCCCAGGCGGCAGGCCGTCGCGGGACAGGAATCCGTGCATGTGCGCGGCGGGCGCGTTGCGTGGCGTGCCCGCATCAATCACCACCACCTTGCGGCGGGCGCGGCTAAGGAGCAGGGCGGCGCTGAGGCCAGCCGCTCCCGCTCCGACCACCACCACGTCGTACACCTCGTCCGTGTCACCGCGCTGCGCGCCGCTGCTGTTGTCGTCGTTTGTCGTCTTGATCATGAGAACAACCTCCTGCCGCGATAGTGCACGCCTCGCAACGAAACGACAACATGTGTTGCCATTTCTGGGAATCGGGGTGGAATGGAGGTATGGAAGAGCAATCACCGATCGCCGCCGCGCTGGCCCAGGTCGGCTCCCGTCTCAGGCGTGTCCGCGCACAGCGCGGCGTGTCACTGTCGGCGTTGGCCGAAGTCACCGGCATCTCCAAGAGCACGTTGTCGAGGCTGGAGTCGGGGCAGCGCCGACCGAGCCTGGAACTGCTGCTGCCCATCGCACAGGCCCATCAGGTACCCCTGGACGAACTCGTCGGAGCACCGGAGGTCGGCGACCCGCGGGTCCGCTGCAAGCCCCGCGTCCACAACGGTCGTACGACGATCCCACTGTCGACGCAGCCGGGGCGCCTGCAGGCCTGGAAGTCGATCATCCCTGCGGAACACAACCGGCCCGAACCGGTCACACACGAGGGACACGAGTGGCTCTACGTCCTGTCCGGACAGGTTCGGCTCATCCTGGCCGACCACGACCTGGTCCTGGAGCCAGGCGAGGCGGCCGAGTTCGACACCCGCCTGCCGCACTGGTTCGGCCCCGCAGGAAAGTCCCCCGTGGAGGTACTGAGCCTGTTCGGCCCCCAGGGAGAACGCGTACACGTCCGGGCCAAGCCCCAGTCCCGGGAGAAGCCGTCGACCTGACCGGGAAGACCCACTGTCGGGACCGCCTTCCGGAAGACACCCCAGGTGACCGGGTGGATAGTGAAACTGCCGGCACCAACGTCGGACGCCTGACTGCTGCTCCCTTCCCGCCCGGACGGACTCACCGGCAATCGTCCGCCGCCAGAGGCGTGGTGGCACGCGTCGGATGCCCTGCCGGCGGCAGAGCGGCGACGGCATGGGCGAGGAGGGCCTGGCGAACCAGAGGCACGAAGCGTGTCCAACATGCCGTAAAACGAACTTCTGAAGTTTCCCCGTGATCTTGGACACTCGATGGTTATGCCGCGAGGGTGTGTTGGTGTCGTTGCCGGGTTTCGGGCGGGGTGAGGTAGCCGAAGACCTTGTGCCTGCGCAGGCGACGGCGGTTGTAGAACGTCTCGATGAAGTCGAGGACGTCGGCTCGTGCGGTGGCCCGGTTGGGCCAGACGCGGGTGCCGATCTCTTCTTTGAGCAGGGCCCAGAAACTCTCTGCGGCGGCATTGCCGAAGCAAGATCCGGTGCGCCCGCAGCTTTGACGAAGTCCAAACTCCCGTATTCGAGTGCGGAATTGGGCGAGGTGTATTCGCTGCCGCGGTCGCTGTGGATCACGCAGCCATGATGGTCGGCCATCGAGTAGCCGACGACCTCGCGGGTGGCCAGGTCCAGCCGGCAGGCGAGGTAGAGCCGCCCCTCGGCGGTCGGCAGCGCGGTGATGTCGCCGACCAGCTTCGTGCCGGGCATCTCGGCGTGGAAGTCGCGGCTGATCAGGTCCGGGGCCGGCCTGACCTTGTTGTCTGGCCTGGTCAGTGAACGGCGCTTGCGGCGGGTGACGCCCTGGACACCGTGCTCGCGCGCATGAGGCGGGCGACCCGTTTGCGGTTCACTCGCCGTCCCAGGCGCTGTAGTTCGGCATGGACGCGCGGGACGCCACAGGTCTGGCGCGAGCCGATGTGGATCACGGTGATCTCGTGCACCAGGGCCTGGTCGGCGGCCCGGTGGGCTGCCCTGATCTTCGCCGCGGCGAGCCAGGCGTGGAACGAGGAGCGGGCCACCTTGAGCAGGCGGCAGAGGAAAGCGACGCCGTGGGTGGTCTTCTCCGCCTCGATGAACGCGTACGTCTCGTTCACCGANCGCTCTCCTTCGCGAAGAAGACCGCGGCCTTTCGCAGCACCTCGATCGTCTTGNCCTGTCCGGCGTTCTGCCGGCGCAGCCGCCTGAGCTCCTCGTGCTCGGCGGTCGTGAGCTCTCCCGGGGCGCCCTCGCCCCTGTCCGCCTTGGCCTGC
>NZ_WWGX01000069.1 GCF_009862265.1 Streptomyces sp. SID8352
GGCATCGCCCGCCTACACAACCTCACCCTCACCGGATGACAGGCAAACAAGCAGGTCAGCCAGCATGTCCCAGAGCATTTACGGGACACCGTCTAGGAACGGCCGTCGGAGGCTGCGGACCGTCGTGTCGAACTGCCGCCTGCGTGAGGAGCTGATTCGAGCCTGTCTCTGATGCGAGGATGGGGGGATGGTGCATCGCGATCGGCAGGGTCGGCAGATCGAGCTGACGGAATGGGGAGGCCTATGGGACGACATGGCCTATCGGATCGTGGCGGAGGACCAGGTCCAAGGCGTCATGATTCGAACAGTGTGGGAGGGCATCGACGAGGTGCCCGGGACGATGTTTGCCACGGGGACTTCTCAGGACAGTGGAGAGCGTTGGCGGACTGAGCGGGAGGGCGCTCGCACCGAGGCGGAAGCCATGGAGCAGCACCGCGGGGTTGCCGAACACGTACGCAGGCGCTTGGGCAGTGGCAGGTAAGTCCGATCGCCCCACCCAGAAGTCCGTCACGGAGCAGTTGCGTGTCCGGGCTGCATCTGGGGGCCTTGACCCACCGTTTCCCCTGGCCGGCCGCCTCTTCCGCTGCTTGATCGGCCCGCCGCGTGAGGACCCACTCCCGCCGACTGCACCGCTCCGTGCCAGCTAACGAGTTGGTGCGTGATAGCGGGTGAGGCGTCGTGCCTGGCCGGTGACATGATCCGTCTGTGGCGATCATGGTCAGTAGGGCGGTGCTGGCGCATCGGCTGTTCACGGGGATCTCTCGGCGTCATCTGGCGCGCCTGGTCGAGGAACTGGCGGTGCCGTGGCAAGCCGGGGTCGAGGGTCGTCGCCATGCTGCACGAGGTGGGGCCAGGAAGCGCGCTGCGGGAGCCGGCGCCCGCCACCAGTTGGTCTTCGTCGACCGGCTGGTGGCCACGCTGATCCATCTGCGGCACGACCTGCCGCACTCGGTACTGGGCCTGCTGTTCGACGTCGACCGCTCGACCGTCACCCGTGCGATCGCAGAGATACGTACGCTGCTGGCCGAGCGGGGGTGCGCAATCCCCGACCGCCCCGGCCTGCGGTTACGCACTATGGCCGACGTGTTCGCCTATGCCCAGGCCGAAGGCATCGAGTTGCGTTTGGATGCCACCGAGATCCAGGTCCGCCGACCACCGGCCGGCCGCGGCGGACGGCGCGCATTCGTTTCCGGGAAGAAGAAACAGAACACCATGAAGGCCACCGTCATCGCTGACTGGCAGGGCCGCACGTTGTGGACCGACACCCTGCGTCCTGGTCGTATGCACGATGCCACGGCCGCCCGCAACGAGGGCATCGCCGTCTGCTTCCAGCACTTCCCCGACGTCGAGGTTCTCCTGGACGACGGCTTCCTCGGCCTGAGCCGCGACCACCGCGGGCAAGCGATCACGCCACCCAGAAAACCCCGGCCCGGAGCACTACCCGGCAGAGTCCAGCAGTGGGAACGCGACCGCCGCGGGCACTCCTGCGACCGCATCACCGTCGAACACGCCCTTGCCAACCACAAACGCTGGAAGCAACTGACGCGCTGCACCCACCGTCGCGACCGCCTGCCCGACACCTACCGCGCCATCAACGTCTGAGAGCAGGCCACGACCAGGCCAAATATGTCTCACCCGCTATCACGCACCAACTCGTTAGTCCGTTTCTGGTAGCGGCCTCGTCCGGTTGGGTGAGGAAGCCTTGGCGGGTGAGTCGTCCGAGGCGGCTGCGGGTGATGTTGACGGATGCCTC
>NZ_WWGX01000007.1 GCF_009862265.1 Streptomyces sp. SID8352
CGGTCCGACCCGCCGTCGCACGCGGTGAAGCCCCGGCCCCACTTCCGGGACCGGGGGGGACGCGCGTTCCCGGCACTCCCGGCGGCGGGGCGCCCCGCCGAGGTCCGTCGGGCTCCGCCAGGGCACGACGAGGCCCGCCCAGCCAGCCCAGGCACCGCCAGGGACCGCAGGGACCGCCAGGGACCGCAGGGACCGCCAGGGACCGCAGGGACCGCCAGGGACCGCAGGGACCGCCAGGGACCGCAGGCACCGCAGGCACCGCAGGCACCGCAGGCACCGCAGGCACCGCAGGCACCGCAGGCTCCGCAGGCTCCGTCAGGCACCGCAGGGACCGCAGGGACCCGGCCGGAATCTGCCCAGGCTCCGCCAGGGCCCACCCGGGCTCCGCCAGAGGCCGGCTCAGGCCCCGAAGAGGAGCCCAGGGGGGCCGCCGGGCCCCGTTCCCGCCCCTCCGGGAACGCCACGGCGGCGCCCCGGGCTCCTGGTGAGGGGCCGGAACGCCGCCGTTGGGGGCGCGCCCGTTGGGGCGGGGCGCCGACGGGCGGCGGCGGGCGCGGGGGTCCGCTCCCGCCGCCGGAGGTCATCCGCGCGGGCCGCCGGTGCGGCGCGGGGCCGACGGGCGGTCCCGCAGCGCCCGGTCGACCAGAGCCGCCGCCGCCCCGGTGTACGCGCCCGGGTCGCACAGGTCGGCCAGGTCGGCGGGGGTGATGCCGATGCCGGGCACCTCGGCGAGCACCTCGGCCAGGGGCCGCCCGGTGCGGGCCGCCTCGGCGGTGACCTCGGTCAGGAGCTGCTTGGCCGAGGACTTGCCCAGCCGCGGCGCGAGCACCGCGGCGATCCGCTCGGAGGCGATGGCGCTGCCGGTCAGACCGAGGTTCTCGCGCATCCGGTCGGCCCGGACCTGGAGCCCCTCGGTCAGCTCGACAGCGGTGTGCGCGGCGCCCCCGACCAGCCGGAGGCACTCGCGCAGCAGCAGCCACTCGGCGTGCCAGACGCCGGCCGACCGCTCGTCCTCCGTGGTGAGGCACTGGGTCAGCCCGGCCGCCATCACCGGCACCTGGAGCGCGGCGCTGCGCAGCAGCGTGGCCAGCACCGGGTTCCGCTTGTGCGGCATGGCGGAGGAGCCGCCGCGCCCCGCGCCGCCCGGCTCCGCGACCTCGCCGACCTCCGTGCGCACCAGCACCTGCACGTCCGCGGCGACCTTGCCGAACGCCCCGGCGGCGAAGGCCAGCGCCGCCGCGAGGTCGGCGACGGGGGTGCGCAGCGCGTGCCAGGGCAGCACGGACCGGTCCAGCCCGGTCTCGGCGGCGTAGGCGTCGACCAGCCGGTCCAGGTAGACGCCGGGGTCGACCTCGCCGGTGCCGTCGACCGCCGCGTACTCCAGGTATCCGGCGAGCGTCCCGGCGGCGCCGCCGAGCGACACCGGCAGCCGGACGGCGTTCAGCCGCTGCTCGGCGTCGAGCAGCAGTCCGCGCCAGCCGGCCGCCTTTAACCCGAAGGTGGTCGGCACGGCGTGCAGGGCGAGGGTGCGGCCCGCCATGGCGGTGTCGCGGTGGGCGCGGGCCAGTTCGGCGCAGGCCGCGGCGGCCCGCCGCAGATCGGCGGTGATCAGCCGCCGGGCGCGGGCCGCGACCAGCATGGCGCCGGTGTCGAAGATGTCCTGGCTGGTGGAGCCCCGGTGGACGTACTCGGCGGCCATCGGGTCGACCTCCGCGACGGCCCGGCCGAAGGCCCGGACGAGTCCGACGACCGGGTTGGCGGTCTCCCGCGCGGCCAGCGCCAGCTCCCGGGGGTCCAGCCGCCCGGCGCGGGCGACCTCCCCGATCACCTCGGCGGCGCGCCGGGGCAGGGTGCCGAGCCGGGCCTGGGCGCGGGCGAGGGCAGCCTCGGCGTCCAGCATGGCCCGCAGCCAGGCGTGGTCGCCGACGGCCGCCTCCACCGGCGTCCCGGCGCGCACCGGGGACAGCAGCCCGGTGTCCGCGAGTCCGGTCCCGGCGTCCGTGGCCGGGTCCGCGGCGAGGGCGGTCATACGATCACCCCGGTCAGATCGGTGTCCGTCGCCACCGGGTGGATGCCGGACGGCGGCTGCGCCAGCGGCGGCAGGGCCAGCGCGGCGCGGGCGATGGCGTCGGAGTCGCCGAGGGTGACGGAGTCGACGCCGGGGCGGATGCCGGCGGCGGTGACCCAGTGCACGGACTCGGTGGGGACGCCGTAGGCGAACCGGCGGGGATGCGCGCGGCCCCGGGCGTCCAGCAGCCGGTAGGGGCGTTCGGTGACGGCGAGGCCCCCGGTCTCGTACCCGCCGCCGCCGGAGCCGGGGATCCGGTACGGCGCGGCCTGCTCGGTGATGAGCAGGTGCTGGAGCAGCGGGTCGTCGGTGCGCCGCAGGTCGGGCTCGGGCAGCCGGGCCTCGATCAGGACGTGGGCCCGCACCGGCGGCCCGGGCACCACCTCGGAGTCGGCGACGAAGGAGGACGGGGACCCGGTGTCGATCCGCACCCGGGTGCCGGGCCCGGTGACGGTGAGCACCCCGGCCTCGATCAGCGCGATCATCTCCTCGATGCGGCAGACCGGCGGCCCGATGGACAGGAAGGCGTTGAGCGGGGTGTACCAGCCCTCCAGGTCGTCGCGGTGCGAGGCGCCCTCCAGCCCGCTGTGGTCGACGGCGAGCCGGATCTCGTTGCGCAGGTCCCGCAGCACGTCCAGGGCGGCCTTCAGCGGGCCGCTGACGTTGCCCTCGCGGGCCTGGCGCACGTCCTCGCGCAGATGGCCGAGGAGCCAGTCGTGGAAGTCGTCCCGCCCGGTGAACTCGCGGTCGCCGTAAGGACGGGAGAGGCGCTGCCAGTCCCAGCGGTCGCCGGGGGCGAAGCCGTACGTGTCGAGCAGCTCCGCCTCCTCGTCCTCGGGCAGCGCGAGGTACGCCTCGACGAAGCCCTCCTCCTCGGCGCCCCGGCCGCGCGAGCGCAGCAGGGTGCCGTAGTAGACGCTCTCGGCCTCCTTGCGGATCAGCGGCCAGAGGTCCTCGCCGAAGTCCAGGCGCGGCCCCCGCCCGGCGCGGGCGCGCAGCGTGGCGACGAACTCCGGTGTGAGCAGGCGGGGTTCGTAGCGGCCGGTGGCGCCCTTCTCGTTCTCGCCGCGCGAGTGGTAGGGCACCCCGCGCCGCGAGAAGGCGTAGAGCCGGGGCTCGCGACCGGAGGGGCGGTAGGCGAGGGTGCCGTCCTCGCGGCGGGTGAAGGTGCCGCCGCGGCCGGCGGTGAACAGGGCCATGTGGTCGAAGAAGTTCAGCCCGAGCCCGCGCAGCAGCACGCCCTGTCCGGGCTCGACGCCGCTGAGGTCGAGGTCGGCGGGGTTGGCCGGGGTGATGTAGCTGAGGAAGTGGATGCGGGCGAGGCTGGCGGTGCGGGCCTCGCGCGCGGTGAGCCGGGCCGGCACGTGGCCCTGGGCGAGGACGATGGCGTTGAGGCTGTTCAGCCGGGTGCCGTCCTCCAGGCGCACGCCCTGCGGGCCGCCGGGCACGCCCTGGGTGTCGGCCATGGCGACGGCGCGGCTGCGGTGCACCAGCACGGTGACGTGGTCGGGGGCGCCGGTGACCACCTGCTGGAAGCAGTCGCGCAGGTAGCGGCCGTAGAAGGCGCGGGTGGGGTAGTCGTCGGGGCCGAGCCGGGCGGCCTCGTCGAGGGTGTCGGTGTCGTAGTCCCCGAACTGGCCGAGGACGGAAAGGCTGGTGGCCCACTCGAACAGCGACGGCCCGCACTCGACGGGGCCGTCGATGGTGACCGACTCGTCGGTGTAGACGGTGATCTGGGAGGCCACCGTGTTCATCAGCAGGTGCCGGGACTGCTCGGTGCGCCAGACCGTCCCGGCGCCGGGCGCGGCCGGGTCGACGACGTGCACGACGACCTCGTCGTGCGAGCGGGCGTGGCGCTCGTTGGCGAGCAGGCGTTCCAGTACGGACAGGCCGCGGGGGCCCGCCCCGACGACGCAGATCTCGCTGCGGGTGACCGTCATGCCGCCGTCTCCTCTCCGTGCGCGCGCACGGACTCGTGGGCCGGTGCGGCTGTCGCCGCCGGTTCGCGGACGGGGGCGCCCGCGATGAGCAGCCGGGCCAGCTCCAGCCGCTTGATCTTGGTGGTCGCCGTCTGCGGCAGGTCCTCCCGCCGCCACTGCACCGGGTCGCCCAGCACGGGCAGCCCCTTCAGCGCCGCCCGCCACCGGGCCGGCTCCAGCGGCCGGTCGTCGCGGGTGCACACCACCGGCACGGGGACGCCGTCCGGGTCGGGCACGATGATCAGTTCGACCAGCTCGGGGAGGCGGGTGAGCAGCTTGTCCTCGATCTCCAGGGTGCTGTCGATGCCGGGGATGCTGTCGACCTCGCGGTCCATCAGGTGCAGACAGCCCCAGCGGGTGCGGTAGCCGAGGTCGCCCATCCGCCACCAGCCGTCGTTGACCTGGTGCTCCCAGCGCTGCCGCTCCCCCAGGTAGGTGAGGATGCGGCCGTCGGACCGGACCTCGATGAAGCCGGGGTTGGTCTTGCTGACCGGCTTGCCGTCGCGGCTGACCACCCGGACGCCGGTCATGCCGGGGAACGGCATCCCGACGCACCGTCCGTCGAAGGGGCGGGCGGCGGTGTAGGTGCGGGCCGCGATGGGGCCGACCTCGCTCTGGCCGTAGATCTGGGCGTAGCGCGGGTTGCGGCGGCGGGAGGCGCCGAGCATGGTGGCGACGGTCCGCGGGTGGATGGCGTCGAAGGTGCTGGAGAAGTACTTGACGTGGGCGAGCGGGCCGCGCGGGTCGTCGGCCAGCACCTCCCAGCGCAGCAGGGTGTTGGGGTGGGTCTCGATGATGCCGGGGCGGGTTCGGGTGAACAGCTCGGCCACGGCGGCCGGTTCGTCGTCGCGCAGCACGATCAGCGGGTGGCCCTGGAGCAGCGAGATGGGCATGGCCGTGAACAGCCGGGAGTGCACGAACGACATGTGCATCGCGATGGGCTCGCGTCGGCCGACGAGGGCGACGACGCCCGCCTGCGGACGGTAGCGCGCCTGGAAGGTGCGGTTGGTGTGGACGGCCAGCTTGGGGATGCCGGTGGTGCCGGAGGTGTGGGTGATGAGCACCGGGTGGTCCGGGGACATCTCCACCGGCAGGGTCCTCGGGGACCCGGCGAGGTCCGCGAGACGGGTGGCCGCCGGGTGGTCGCCGGTGGCGAGCAGGACGCGCTCGGTGAGGTCGGTGATCTCCGCGGGCAGCCGGTGTTCGAGCTTGTCCTGGTCGGTGATCAGGTACGGCCTGTTCACGCGCCGCACCAGCTCGGCGACGGTGTCCCCGTCGAGCTTCGGCGACAGCAGGACGGCCGTGGCGCCGATGCGCGCCACGGCCAGGGCGAGCAGGGTGATGTCGAAGCCGTCGGACTTGTGGATGACCACCCGGTCGCCGGGCCGGACCCGCACCGCCCAGAGACGGGAGGCGAAGTCGTCGACGAGTCCCGCGAGTTCGGTGATGGTGGCGCGCCGGCCCAGACCGGGGGCGATGTCCAGGTCGTGGTCGGACACCACGAAGTTCGCCGGGAATCCGGCCGCCGCCCGGTCGAGGAGCGTGCCCAGCCGGATTCCGTTGTTCGCTATGCGCTGCAGAAACATCTGTCTTCCCTCCCGGGGCCGAAGACACCGTTCCGCCGGTTTCCGAAGGAGCGAGCGATCCGCATCCGGTAATTCGAGGACCGGCGGGGGTGAATCAGCCCTGCTGTTCGATGACCCTCTTGACGCGCCGCACCGTGGCGGCGAGATCCGCCTCGACCTTCGCGCCCCATTCCGCGACGAAACGGCGGCGGGCGGGCTCGTCGAGTTCCGCGGTGATCGAGCGGATTCCCTCGGTGGCCCGGCCCATGCGGAAGTGGTGGACGAGGGTGGCGGTGCCCTCCGCGCCGCCCGGCGCGACGTCGAATCCCCAGACGCTCTCCTGGCGGCGGCCGTCGGCGGTGCGCATCGCCCAGCGGAAGGTGCGGCCCGGCTCGGCGGCGACGACCTCGGCCTCGGTGTACCAGGTGCCGCGGACCACGGGGGCCCAGCCGACCACGTCGTCGGCGCGCTCGTTGCGGCCCCGGAAGACGGTGCCGACGGCCGAGGGCGGCCCGCCGACCCACTCGCCGCCCCGGCATTCCGGGCTCCATTCGCCGCTGCGGGCGAGATCGCTGACGACGGAATAGACGGATTCCGGGGAGGCCGCCACCTGGATTTCCGCGCGGGAGCCGAAGAGGGAGGGGGAGTCGATGACGGACCCGGAATTCGACGTGTCTTCCGACGCGTCCTCCGGTGCGGTGGTGACAGTGGTTTCGATCGCCATGCCGGGAATCCTGGTGACCCGTCGGAGGGCGGTCAACGACGCTTCTGCGGGTGCGTCAAGTTCCGGCCGGGAAGGGCCGGGTCCGGCCCCGAATATGTCAGGTCCCGGGAGCGGGAACGTCATGTTCCGGGAAGGCGGACGCGACGGGTCCGGACGCGGCACCCGCCGGATTCACCGAATATGTCAGCTCACCCAAACGCGACCCCGCCGGAAATGAGCGCTCCCCCGGCTCCCGCGTCGCCGGAGCGGGTGAACGGGCGACTCGGGGCGGGGCGGGGCGGGGTCCGCCCGGAACCCGGCGGGTATCCGATGGCGGACGGACCCGCACCCGCCCGGGAACCCGGCCGGTGTCCGGTGGCGGGCGGGACCCGCTCCCGCCGGGTGGGCGGCACTCGCCGCCCCACCCGGCGGGAGCCGTCCCGGGTTCCGCGCCCGTCCCGGGTTCCGGGCCCCTCCCGGTTTCCGGGCCCCTCCCGGTTTCCGGGCCCCTCCCGGTTTCCGGACCCGTCCCGGGCGTCCCGTCCGGGTCAGGTGTCCGTGCGCAGGACGAGCTTGCCCCGCACCCCTCCGTCCTCCAGCCGCCGGTGCGCCGCCGCGGCCTCCCGCAGGGGCAGCGTCTCGACGGCGCGGACGCTCAGCGCCTTCTCGGCGGTCAGCCGGTTGATCGCGGCGGCGGCCCCGGCCAGTTCCGCCGTACCGGCGTGCGAGATGGCGAAGCCGTGCACCGAGCAGTCCTTCAGGTACAGCGGCCCGACGGGCAGTTCGGGCCGGGTGCGCATCCCGGCGAGCAGCACCGCCCGGCCGCGCCGGGCCATCAGGTCCACCGCGAGGCCGAGGTCGTTGACGCCCGCCGCGTCCAGCCACAGCCCCACCCCGTCGGGGGCGGCGGCACGGAGGGCCTCCGCCAGGTCCCCGCCGTCCCGGTCGACGGCCTCGGCGGCGCCCAGCGTCCGGCAGTACCCGGCGTCCCGCCCCGCGGCGACCGCGACCACCCGCGCCCCGGCCCGTGCGGCCAGCACCACCGCCGCGCCGCCCACGTTCCCGGCGGCACCGATCACGACGACGGTCTCGCCCGCGCGCAGCCGCCCGTGCGGGAACAGCCCCAGGTGCGCGGTGGCCGCGCCGTGCGCCACCGCCACCACCTCCAGCGGGTCGGCGCCCGGCGCCAGCGGGTAGAGCCGCTCGGCGGGGACCACCGCGCGCTCTGCGGCGGCGCCCTGGCGGCCGTCGTGCCCCAGGCTGTTGCACCAGACCCGGTCGCCGGGCCGGAAGCGGTGGGCGCCCGGACCCGCCGAGAGCACCGTGCCGACCAGATCCCGGCCGACCACGAAGGGCAGCGGCACGGGGGTGCGCCAGGCGCCGGACCGGACGAAGGTGTCGACGTTGTTGACGGCGACCGCGTCGACGGCCACCAGGACGTCGGTGGGCCCCGGCTCCGGATCGGGAAGCTCCCCGTAGCGGATCGCCTCGGGCGGGCCGAACTGTTCGATGTACGCAGCGTGCATGGGTGGGGCTCTTCCCGGTTCGGTGTCGTTGCGGGCGGTCGGATCGGTCGGATACGGCGGGATCGGACGGGGCGGACGGATACGGAACGGACGGATACGGAACGGACGGGGGCGCCGGGGCGGACGGTGAACGGCGGACAGCCGACAGCGAACGGCGGACCGGCTCCGGCTCCGGCTCCGGCTCCGGCTCCGGCTCCGGCTCCGGCTCCGGCTCCGGCGGCCACCGTACGGATCGGCGCACCCTCCGGCGTCCACCCCGTACGGCGGGCGTTGGACCGGCGGGTACCCCCGGCGAACCGCCGGACCCGTGCCGGACGGCAACGGCACACCGGCACGGGACCGCGGATGCCGGGCCAGGACGGCTCCGGGCCCCGGACGGCTTCCGGCCCCGAACGGCTTCGGGCGGCAGACGGCTCCGGACGGCGGACGGGACGGCTACGGTCGGCGCGCCAGGAGCGGGCGTCACGACGGGCGGTGTCGCGACGGGCGGGCATCACGGCGGGCGGGCGTCGCGAGGCGGGTGTCCCGACGTGGCCGGCGGCGGGCAGGGCGTCAGGCGGGGGCGGTGACCGCGTCGCCCGCCAGGTGCGAGCGGTACCACGGCGCCGCCTCCCGCAGCCGGACGGCGTGGCCGGGCCCGGCCGGGCAGCCGGTGCGGGCCCAGACCGGGGACCGGTACCAGTGGTCCTCGGCGATCAGGCGGATCCGGCGGGAGCCGATCCGCTCCCCCTCCGGGGTGCCCCGCAGCAGCGCGAGATAGGCGTCGCACGACACCCCCGCGCCCGGCTCCGGCACCCCGAGCACGGCGGCGAGCAGCCCCGCCAGGCCGCGCAGGGTGACCGTGTCGGGGTGGGCGGCGTGGTGAACGGTGCCGGGCGGCAGGGCGCCGGGGGTGCGGGCGAGGACGGCCAGCAGCCGGGCCAGGTCGTCCACGGCGACCAGCGACAGCCGGGCCCTGCCGCCGTCCGGCAGCAGGGGTGTCCGGCAGAACAGCCGGGCGAGCGCGGGGACCAGCCACACGTCGCCGGGCCCGAGCATCAGCGGCGGGCGCAGCACCGTGCCGCCCCCGGCCAGCACCTCCCGCTCCGCCTCCCGGCGGCTGCGGCTGGTGGGCGACACCGGGGCGGGCTCCCGCTCGTCCTCGGTGAGCCCCCGGTGCGGTCCGTCCCCGTAGACGGCGGTGGTGCTGACCAGCACCGTGCGGGCGCCGGCCCGGGCGGCCTCCGCGAGCAGGGCGCGGGTGCCGTCGGCGTTGACCGCCCGGCAGCGCTCCTCGTCGGAGCCGATGAAGGAGGCGCAGTGCAGCACCGTGCCGACGCCGTCGCAGACGCCCCGCAGGGAACGGGGGTCGGTGAGGTCGGCCTCGGCGTACTCGGTGCCGGGCACCGCCCCGCCCGCCGGAACCGGGCCGCCCGGCGCCGCGCCGCCCGTCCCGGCGGCGGCCGGCGCGCGCCGGACCAGGGCCCGGACCTCGCCCCGGCCGCACCGCCCCTCGGCGGCCAGGGCGCGCAGCACGGCGGAGCCGATGAAGCCGGTGCCGCCGGTGACCAGGACCCGGCCGGTCACGAGGCGGCGCCGGACGGGCGCACCAGCAGGACGCCGACGGCGGCGACCTCGTCGTCCTGGGTCAGGGTCACCCAGGTCGGCAGGGAGCCGTCCGGGAGCGGGGCGCGCACCTCGGCGGTGACGAGGCAGGGGCGGTCCAGTTCGACGTAGCGGCAGAACTCCGCGTCCACCGACGGGACGACGACGTGGTCGTACCCGGTGGCGAGCTGGGCGGCCTGGCGCATCGCCTCCAGCAGGCCCCGGCCGGGCATGTGGTCGCTCTGGCCGTCGAAGATCACGGGATGGCCGAGGTCGGCGCGGAGCAGCCAGCTGCCGGGGGTGCCGGAGGCGGCGAGCAGCACGTCCCGGGCGCCGGTGCGGCCGACCAGGACGGGCGGCACCGGGTCGGGCAGCGGCACGCGGGCCGCCGCGGGCCGGGCCGGGCGCAGCCTGCGGTAGGCGGCGTCGGTGACCAGGGTGGCGGAGGCACCGCCGTGGCCGACGAGGACGTCGTCGCGGTACAGGTCGGCCTGGATGTGGAAGGAGGCCAGGCGGCGTCCGCGCCGGCGGACGTCGAGGGCACGCACGACCGCGCTGGTGGGGGCCAGGGACCGGCCGCTCCGCAGCACCTCGGCCGGTACCGCGTAACGCAGGTCCCACATCAGGAAGTGCAGGTCCGTGGGGGCGTCGTAGGCGAGGTGCGCCACGGCCGTGCCCGCCTGGCGGATCGTTTCGGCGATCAGCATCGGATTCTCCCGGCCGTCCGCGACCGGGGAGAACAGGGCGTGGGCACGGGGCCACTGGACGGACGTGCGAAACGTTCCGTCAGCCCCGGCGCCCGGTCCGGAGAGCTGCTGGAAGTGCGTGATCAGGACATCTGACGCATCGGCCCGGTGGACGAGCTCGCGCGGGACGCGGACTCCCTCATTCCGGTTCTGCGCGGTGTCCGGCCGGGCGTGCGCGGACATGATCGGAGCGGCGATGAGCACGGTCACGAGTGAATCCCCCTTCACGAGCAGCCCGTGTGGCCCTCGGGGTGCAGTCTGCCAAAAAAACAGCCTGAGCGGTTTCTTTCTGCGTCGAACTTTCTCTCGACGGACGTGATCTGCATCACATTATCGGGCCCCTGGGCAGCCCGGAGGGTCGCATTCCAGCCGCATACGCTCTGGTGGGACCCCATAAACAGACCGTCGGGTCGGGTAGAGTGGAGGAAAGACTGGTTGAACGGCGGACAAAGATCGTCCGCCCCGGTACGACTCTGAAGACTCGGAGCGAGAGATGGCCAAGCAGGCGCGCGCGGTGCAGACCCGCCGCACGATTGTGGAAGCCGCGGCGAGCGTCTTCGCCGACCATGGTTATGAGCGCTCGGCCACGTCCGAGATCCTGCGCCGGGCGGGCGTCACCAAGGGCGCGATGTACTTCCACTTCCCGTCCAAGGAGTCGCTCGCACAGGCGATCATGGACGAGCAGACCGCGGTGGTCGGCGTGGCGAACAGCTCGCCGCTCCAGTCACTGATCGACATGACGCACCGGTTCGCCCACGCCCTGCGCAACGACCCGATCGCCCGCGCGGGCACCCGGCTCTCGATAGAGGGCGTCTTCGTCCAGGGCTCCCACCCCTGGGGCGCGTGGTTCGACCTCACCACCCGGCTGCTCGTCGAGGGGCAGCAGGCGGGCGAGGTCCTCCCCCAGCTCGACACCCGGGAGACCGCAGAGTTCTTCGTCGCCAGCTTCACCGGTGTCCAGCTCATCGCGGAGGCCATCTGCGGCCGGGCCGACCTGCACGAGCGGGTCACCGTGATGTGGCGGCACATCCTGCCCTCGGTGGCCCAGCCGAGCGCCATCGCCCGGCTGCGCCCGGAGGGCGTCTCCGACCCTGCGGCGCTCGCGGGCCCGTCCCAGGACGATGCCCAGGACGCCCTCGAAGCCGGCAGCGGCGCGGCCTGACGCCCCGGCCGGTGCCGTCCGGCGGCCCGCGGCCGGCACCGCCGCCGTCTCCGCGCGGCCCCCGCACCCGGTCCGTACGGAGTCCGCGGGGCCCGGGGCCGTGCCTCCGGCGTCCGCGCACGCGCCGTCCGCACACGCGCTGTCCGCGAGCCCGGTGTCCGCACCGGCCGCGCCGCCGCGTCCCGTGTCCACCGCCGGGCACGGGCCCGCCCCCGCCTCCGGCGGGAGGAGGAGGGCCAGGCCCCGGGGGATCAGCACCGCGGGCACCGGCGCCGCGGTCACCGCTGCGCTCCCAGCAGGGCCGCGGTGTGCGCGGCGGAGGCCAGCGTGACGTGGCGGTGCCAGCCCTGGAAGGAGCGGCCCGCGAACTCCCCGAGCCCGCTCGGCTCGCCGAACTCCCGGTGGTCCCGCGCCACCCGCCGGGTCAGCTTGCTCAGCCGCAGCAGCCCGGCGGGGGCCGAGGAGGCCATGCCGGTCAGCCACAGCTCGGCCGGGGGGCGCTGCGGATCGCGCCACTCCCCGATCAGCATCGTGGCGTCCCGGCCGGCCTCGGCGGGCCGCGCCCGGTACGGGGCGCGCACCGGCTCCACCCGGATGCCGGCCACCAGCGAGGTCCGCACCGCCGGGGTGGGGGCACTCGGGTCCAGCCACTCCACCGGCCGCCGCAGCCCGCTGACGGAGCGCATGATCTGCTGCGCCGACAGCGCCCCGGCCCCGTAGCCGGGCAGCGACGGGTCCGCCACCGCCAGCCGGTCGCCGCCGTCGATCCGGGCCAGGAACGGGATGCCCAGCGCCGTGAACGTGTCGAGGGCGCCGCGCAGCTCGGGGTCACGGGCGTCCAGCAGGACCGCCCGGGGCGGCAGCCCCCAGGCCGCGGCCTCCATCACCACCGACGCCGCGCAGGCCGCCATGGTCTCCTCGGGCAGGCCCTCGGGGATCTCCGCCCGGCGCCGCCGGTCGGTGTCCTCCAGCCAGGAGCCCGGCAGGAACATCCGCCAGTTGACCGGCGCGCTCAGCCGCGGGGAGGCCAGCCAGACGCCGAACACCTGCTGGCCGTTGACCGTCTGGCCGAGGTGCGGCACGAAGTGCCGGTCCACGCCGACCGAGTGCTCGCCGACCTTCGGGATCTGCATCGACTGCACGACCCAGGCCTGCGGCTCCACGGCCCGGTGCACGTACGCCGCCAGTGCCCGCCGCATCGGCGCCCACTCCCACGGCGAGCAGGAGACGAAGTGGTGCAGGCTCTGCTCGGTGGCCGATCCGCCGATCACGCTGGCGATGTTGCGGATGGATTTGCGCCCCTCCGCCGCCAGCAGTCCGCGCAGATACTGCTCCCCCCTCTCGCGCTGATCCCGCCTGCGCAGCGAGGCGAACAACAGGTCCGCCAGCTCGGACACCGCAGGCGCTTCCGGTCTCAGGACAGCAGTGGTCACGGTGGGTCCCCCTAGAGGTGTGTTCTGCAGCCAACGCTCAAGAACAAGCCAGACTGTAAAAACCGGGCGCGCGGTTTGTCAATCCTGAAATGGCCGACTTCGCTCGGTCGTTGACGCGGGAGGCAAAACCGCAGGTTGTGAGGATTTAATGAAGATGATCTTCCGCTTCTGCGGCCCCCATCCCCTTGAGTGACCCCCCTTTGACAAACCGGGGGGTAGGTTTCTACCGTCGTTCGGGATGACCGATGGGGAATGAGGAGCCGGTGGACGATGCCCGACGGAGCGGTGGGACCACCGTGGTGAGGCAGGAGCGGTCCGAGCGGACCCGGGCACGCCTCATCCGCGCGTCCTCGACGGTGTTCGACGCGGTGGGGTACGAACGCGCGGCCCTCACCGCCATCAGCGACCTCGCGGAGGTGAGCAAGGGCGCGCTGTCCTTCCACTTCGCGGCCAAGGCCGACCTCGCCCGCGCCGTGCAGGCCGAGGCCTGCGCGGTCTCCGGGGCCCGGCTCGCGGAGCTGGCGCGGCAGGAGGGCCCGGGGCTCGACCTCGCCATCGCCATGACGCACGACCTCGTCCGGCTGATGGACACCGATGTCGTCGTGCGCGCCGGGGCCCGGCTCGCCCAGGAGATCGACACCCCGGGCGACCCCTCGCTGCACTGCCACGTCAACTGGCTCGGCGCCCTGTTCCAGGCCCTGCACCGGGCCCGGGTCGACGGCACCCTGACCGAGGACGCGGAGGTCGGCGCCGCCACCGCGCTGCTGATGTCCCTGGTCGTCAGCGCCGCCGCCATGTCCCGGCTGCCCAGCGGCCCCCCGGGCGAGTACGGGCCGCTCGGCGGGCTGCGCGGCGGCCCCCAGTGGCTGACCCGCATGCTCGACCTCGTCCGGCCCACCCTGGCCGCCACCTGACCCCGGACACGCCGGAAGGCGGGCCCCGCCGGTCGGACGACCGGAGGAACCCGCCCGGAGCAGTGCGGGGAGGGGCGCCCGCGCCGACGCCCGTGCCCGTGCCCGTGACAGCACCCGTGCCCATCACCGTGACCACGCCCCGCCCGTGACCATGGCCCCGCCGGGACCGTGACCGCGCGCGGCCCCGCCCGGGGGCCGCGCCCGCCGCCCCGCCGGAGGCCCGCGCCGCGCCCGCCCGGACCGGGGCCCGCCCCGCGGCGGACTACCGGGCCGTCAGGTGCGGCGGACGGTAGGTGGGCCGGTAGCCGCAGGCCAGGCCCAACGGCGCGAGCAGACCGCACATCGCCATGTCGAGGGCGAAGGGGCGGCCGGTGACGAGGCGGTACTCGTTGCGGAACCGCAGCGCCAGCAGCGCCGTGTGCAGCAGGGGCTTGCCGGTGGCGATGCGGCCCTCGTCGGCCAGCCCCCACAGCGTCTCGAAGACCTTCTCGGTGTCCAGGGCGGGCGCCGTCCGCCACACCACCGTGGTCCGGCCCGGCCCCGGGTTCCACAGGGTGTGCGGCACGCCGGACGGGACGTGGAACTCCTCACCGGGCCCGTAGGCGCGCGGCCGTCCGTCCAGGTCGACCCGCAACTCCCCGTCCACCAGCCGCATGTGCTCCCGCTGGCGCGGGTGGTAGTGCACCGGCGGCCGCGTCACCGCCGGGGCGTACTCGACCTCCACCTCCACATGGGCGCCGCCGGTGTCCCGGGCGGTGGTGAGGAAGGTCAGCCGGTCCTCCCCGAGCTTCAGGGTGTCCCCCGCGCGTGCCATCAGTCGGTCCTTCCGTGGGAGTGGGTGTCGGGCGCGGTGTCGCGCCCCGGGGAGCGGAATCCGATCGCCGCGTTGAGGACGTTCAGCGCGGCGAGGACCGCAGCGATCCAGAAGCCCAGGCGCAGCCCGTCCAGCCAGGCGTCCGCCCACGGCACGCCGTCGGCGACGCGGTCCCCGGTGCGCCCGGCCGCGCCGGTGGCGACGACGGCCAGCCCCAGCGAGGCGCCGACCTGGAAGCAGGCGGTCAGCAGCCCCGAGGCGATGCCCTGCTGCCGCTCGGGCACCTCCGAGACGCCGTGCACGTTGACCGGCAGGGTGCAGCACTGGAGGGCCGCGCCGAGCGCCAGCAGCGCCGGCAGCAGATCGGTGGCGTAGGCGCCGTCCCGGGGCAGCCCGGTCAGCCACAGCAGGGCACCGAGGGTGAGCACCGCCCCGGTCAGGTAGACCGCGCGGGGTCCCGCCGTGCGCAGCAGCCGGGTGACCGGCGGCGTCACGGCGACCGCGGCGAGCCCCAGCGGCAGGAAGGCGAACCCCGCCCGCAGCGCGCTGTAGCCGAGGCTGCCCTGGACGTAGTAGCTGAGCAGGAACAGGGCCGCCGCCTGGACACCGCTCGTCAGCACCCGGCCCACCCCGGCCGCGGACAGCGACCGCTTCGCGAACAGCCCGAGCGGGACCAGCGGATCGGCGGCCCGCCGCTCCACCAGCACGAACGACACCAGCAGCAGGACCGCCGCGGCTCCCGGCACCGCCGCCCGGGCCGAGGCCGCGCCCGCCGTCCCGACGCCGACGACGGCGTACACCAGCAGGGCGACGCCCAGGGTGGCGGTGAGCGCGCCCGGCAGGTCCGCGCGGCCGCCGCCCCGGGCGGGTGCCGGGGGCCGGTCCGCCAGCAGCAGCCACACGCCCGCCGCCGCGACCGCGCAGACCGGCAGGTTGACGTGGAACACCCAGCGCCAGTCGAGCCGGTCGGTGATCAGGCCGCCCAGGACGACCCCGGCGGTGCCGCCGAGCCCGGCGAGCGCCGCCCAGACGCCGAGCGCCGCGGTGCGCTCGCGGCCCGCCGGGAAGCTCGTCGTCACGATGGACATGGCGGCCGGCGACAGCAGCGCCGCCCCGCAGCCCTGCACCGCGCGGGCGGCCACCAGCCAGCCGGTACCGGGGGCGAACCCGCAGGCCAGCGAGGCGGCGGCGAAGACCAGCGCCCCCGTCAGGAAGGTGGCCCGGCGGCCCCAGCGGTCCGCGAGCCGCCCGCCGGGCAGCATCAGCCCGCCGAAGCAGAGCACGTACCCGGTGAGCACCCACTGGCTGCCGCCCACCCCCATGCCCAGGTCGGTCCTGATCCGCGGCAGCGCGAGGTTCACGGCGGTGGTGTCGAGCAGCACCATGAACTGCGCCAGCGCCACGAGGACGAGCAGCCGCCGCCGGTGCGGATGCGGGGGCGCCGCCGGGGGCGCGGCGGACTCCAGGCCGATGGTCATCTGAGCGCCCTCCGGGGCGGGTACGGAACGGGAGCGGACACGGGAACGGATGGCCCACGCGCCGGAGCGGCCCGGGGCGGGCCGGGACGCCGGGGGCGGGGCCGGGACACGCCGGGACGGAACGGGGGGGGCACGGGCGGGGAACGGAGCGGGGACGGAGCGGGGACGGACGGGCCTGGGCCGGGACGGACGGGCCTGGGCCGGGACGGACGGGCCTGGGCCGGGACGGACGTCCGGCGCGGACGCGGTGTCCGGCAGGGCGGCTGGCGCACGGCGGAACCCGGTACACGGCCGAACCCGGTGTCCGGCCAGGACCCGGCGCGCGGACGGAAGGCGGACGGCTCCGCCGAGAAGACGGGCCCGCCTGGCCCCGGGGCCCCGCACCGCCGCGCACCGCGCCGTGGCCCGCGCGCGGGCCCGGACTCGGGCACGGGGGCGTCCGGGACGCCGGGGCGGGCCGGGGCCCGGGAGAGGGGAGCCCGGACCCGGCCGCCGTCACCCGGAAGGACGGCCCCGGGTGACGGCCGGGCCGTCAGCGCTCCGGCCACTCGATGTAGCTGAGCGCGTTGTAGATGGTGCGGTCCGGGTCGGTGATCGCCCGTCGGCCGTGCATCACCCGGGTGTTGTCGATCAGGGCGACGTCCCCGTCGGCCCACTCCAGGTTCTCCGTCAGGGCGCCGGAGACCTCGCGGACCTCGTCGAGCAGCGCGGCGCCGAACTCGGTGCCGTCCGCGAAGGTGATCCGGGGCGTCTCGTAGTTGTTCGACGGGCCCAGGATGCTGTTGGCGAACGCCGGGCGGGTGCCGAACAGGGTGGCGTCCGCGGCGGGGGTGCGGAAGGCGTAGCGCACACCGCCGTCCTCCTGCGGCTCCACCTCGGTGCCCGGCATCGCCGCGGCGAGCCGCACCAGTTCCCCGACCTCGATCTCCTCGGCGGGCCGGTCCAGCAGGTGGTGGGCCATGGCGCGCCACTGCGGCTCGGCGACGTAGCGGCTGTAGACGATGTCCTGCGCGGCGAAGGCCGCGCGGGCCGGCTCCGACAGCGCGTCCCACACCCGGTGGCCGTCGCAGACGGTGGTCTGCGAGCCGGACGCGGCGGCCTTCTCGCAGAAGAACCAGGCCAGGTGGGATCGGAAGGGGCTGTTGCCGTTCTCGGTGTGCAGCCCGACCTCGTCGTAGCCCGCGTCGACCTTCTGGGCGACCTCGGAGTAGAAGTCGCGCGCCGGGTCGAGGGTGGTGGAGGTGGAGGCGCGCTGCACCAGGGCCGTGAAGGAGTCCATCCCGGCGCCGAAGCCGCGCAGCAGCAGGAACCCGGCGGTGCCCAGCAGCCCGAGCAGCTCCGCCGTGTCGACGCCGTCGAGGCCCGCGCCCGGCTCGGCCGGGGTCAGCAGGAGACCGCTGCCGGTGCCGTACGGGACGGCGGTCACCGTGCGGGGCGCGGAGAGGGTGGCGGTGCTCATGCGAGGGCTCCTTCGAGTGCTCGGGCGGTCCCGTCGGCGCCGGTCAGCCGGGCGCGGACGACGTCCCGGCGCGGACGGCCGGTGACGGTGAAGCAGACGGTGTAGTCGGGGTCGTCGGCGGCCATCAGCCGGACGACGGAGGCGCGTTCGATGCCGGAGAGCCGCTCCCGGCCGAACGCCTCGATCCGGGCGCGGGCCTCCTCGTGGTCCACGTCGGCGTCGACGACGAACAGCCCGTGCACCGCGTCCAGCCCGTCGGCCACGATGGCGGCCTCCCGGACGAAGCCGAGTTCGCGGTACTGCGCCTCGATCCACTCGGGCGAGAGGTTGCGGCCCCCGGCGGTGATCACGACGTTCTTCTTGCGCCCGGTGATCCGGATGTAGCCGTCCTCGTCGATGACGGCCAGGTCGCCGGTGTGCAGCAGGCCCCGCTCGTCGACGACGACGCTGGAGGGGTCCTCTCGGGTGTACCCGGCGAACAGGGAGTCGCTGCGGATCAGCAGCTCGCCGTCCTCGGCCAGTTCGGCGTGGACGTGGGCGAGGGGCCGCCCGGCGGTGCCGAAGCGGGTCTGGCCGGGGAAGTTCCAGGAGACCACGGAGCTGTTCTCGCTCAGCCCGTACCCCTCGTAGAGGGTGATGCCGTATCCGTCCAGGCGGCGCAGCACCTCGACCGGCACGGGCGCCCCGCCGCAGGCGATGAAGACGGGGCCGTCGTGGCCGAAGATCCGCCGGTGGCGCTCGGCCACGGTCTCCTCCGGCCGCTCCTCGCACAGGGCGAGCAGCAGCCCGGCGATGGTCGGCGGCACCACCATGGCGGTGGGCCCGGCCTGCCGCAGCAGCGCCCGCAGCCGGGGCCCGGCGGCGTCGGCGGCGGTGCCGACGCAGCCGGGGCCCGGCGGCGTCGGCGGCGGTGCCGACCAGGGCGGCGCCCGGCGGCAGGAAGGTGACGCTGCCCCCGGCCAGGAAGGGCATGTAGAGGCCGGCGACCTGCTCGATGAGCAGGCTCAGCGGGACGACGGAGAGGTAGCGGGCAAAGGCCGTCCGGTCGACGTGCCCGATCAGCGAGGTGATCAGCGACTCGATGCCGTGCAGCCGGATGCGCACGCCCTTGGGGGCGGAGGTCGTCCCGGAGGTGTGGATGACCTTGACGACGGCGTCCCCGGCGTCCGGGCCGGGCGCGGGCGGGAGGGCCCCGCCGGCCCGCCCGGCCAGGGCGGCGGCGTCCACCCGGACGACCTCGCACCCCCCGGGCAGCACCGGGGCGCCGGACTCCCGGGCCCAGTCCTCCAGCCGGGCCGCGCCCTGGGCGTCGACCAGGCAGACGTCGGCGCCCTCCAGCAGGGAGGCGGCCTGCGCCGCGCTGAACGCGGTGGGCACCGGGACCTGGACGGCGCGGGCGAACAGGGTGGCGAGGTCGGCGGTGACCCATTCCGGGGAGTTGGCGGCGACCAGGCCGACCCGCACCGGGCGGCCCGGCGCGGCGGCGCGGCCCGTGAGGGAGCCGGCCAGCGCACCGGCGGCGCCGATGAGGTCGCGGTAGCTCCACTCGGTGGCGGGGCCGCCGGTGGGCGAGAGCACCCTGACCATCACCGCGTCGCTGGCGGCCCGCGCGAGCAGACCGCCGATCAGGTCGACGCGGGTGCCGGTGGCGGGCGGGGCGATGACGTGCCCGGCCGCGGCGGCCGGACCATCGGGGTCCGGGGTGCCGGGGTCCGGGGTGCCCGGGGTGTCAGGCCGCATGGGCCAGCTCCTCTCGCTGGGAGGGGACGAGACGGATGTCGAGCGCGTCGAGGACGTACCGTCCGACGCCGCGCAGCAGCAGGTCCGTCTGCTCGGAGATGTGCCCGTAGCCGACGACGGGCCGGGTGGCGTAGTACCTGCCCCAGCGGGCCAGTTCGGCCGCCGGGAGCCGGGAGCCGTCGGCCTGGCAGACGGGGTGGAGGACCACGCCCACCCGCTGCATGACGGCGGCGAGCCGGCCCGTCATGGTCATGGCCGCGTAGGGGCGGCCCAGGCAGGCGAACACCAGGGGGAAAGCCTGGATCAATTCCATTCCGGCGCTGGGCCTGACGGAGGCGATGCTGCTGACCTGGAGAATGTCGCGGCGGTCCACGAATTCACCCGCATGCGCCGACAGGATTTCCTCGACGGGCGCGTCGAGATACTGCTCCAGAAATACCTCGCCGTTCTCCGGGTAGGAGATCCCGGCACATGCCTGGATCTCCTCGCGACCCGTCGCGTCGTGTTCGATGTACCGGATGAACAGGTCCGGGTCGGGCGACACTTCGGCGCCGAAGGATTCCGCGAAGACCATGCTGACCATGGCCGCGGATTCCCTCCAGCCCGGCGTCCCCCGCTCGGCAAGTGATATCCGCACGTATGGCGCCCCTTCGTCCGTTCCGGGATTCTTGCGTGCCGTTCACATGTCTGCGTTCCCTCATCATTCGCCGGACGATCCTCCGGGACAATGGAATGGAGCGGCGTCCGTCATGTTCTCCGTCAGGTCCGCCGAGAATTCGGGAAAAGCGTCCGGAAGGAATGTTCACGCCACCAGGAACGCATCCCCAAAACAGCCCCCGAGGAAAAGCGGAAACCCCCGGCCACCATGGTGTCCGGGGGTTTCCGCACCCTTTCCGGGCCCGTCCCCTCCGTGTCCGTCCCGGCTCCCCCACCGCCGTGCCGCGCCGGTTCGGCCCCGGGAGCGCCGAGAGGCCGAGGGCCCGGCGCCGGGCCCTCCGGGGCTACGGTGCTCGGGCGCTCGGGGGCTACGGAGGCCGTCGGGCCCCGGGGCGTATCAGGAGCGCCGGTCCCCCGGCGTCCCCGGCGTCCCGGCGTCCCCCGGGAGAGTCGCCGCAGGCCGCGCGGCGGCGGGTCCGCCGGGCCGACCGGGCTCACGCCCCGGTCGTCCACACCTCGTCGACCCGGCCCGCCTGGACATGGGTCCAGCCGTGCTCCAGCTCCTGCGGCCGGCAGGCGTACCCGGTGCGGGTGCCCGTGCGCAGGCGCAGTTCCTCGGCGAGCACCATCTGGGCGACCCGGCCCGCGCCGGTGTCGTCCGGGCGCGGGGCGGCCAGCACGATGTCCACCGGTGCCCGGCACACCACCTCCGCGACCAGCTCCGCGAGGTGCCGCACCGCGGCGCCGTCGGCGGCGGGCGCCGGGACCACCAGGCCGACCTCAGCCTCCGGGCGGGCGCGCCGCAGCGCGCGCACCCGTTCGACGAGGACCGCGGCGTCCTGCGCCCCGCCACCGGGCGCGGCGACCTCCACCAGCGAGCCGTCCAGCTCGGCCAGGTCCCGCACCGGCGCCCCGGGCAGGGCGGTGAAGCCGCTTCCTGCGGTCCGCTCGAAGTCCCGGTCCAGGCGCTGCATCTGGCGCACCGAGAGCTGTCCGGCCCGGGTCAGCAGGCGCAGCGTCAGCTCCCTGAGGGAGGCGTCCCGGTGCCCCTCGGGGGCCTCCCAGAGCCTCCGGCTGGCCCACGCGGACTCCTGGACGCCCGCCACCACGGGACGGCGCACCTCCTCGTACGCGGCGAGCGCGGCCGGTACGTCGAGGACGTCCCCGGCGGTCAGGGCGCGCACCAGTTCGGCGGCGTCCTCCAGGGCCAGGGTGGTGCCGGAGCCCATGGAGAAGTGGGCGGTGTGAACGGCGTCGCCGATGCCGACGAGGTTCTTGTGGTGCCAGTGCTCGGCCGAGACCTGCGGGAAGCGCAGCCAGCGCGAGCCGTTGCCGTGCAGCCGACCGCCGCGCAGATGGCCGGCGAAGACCTCGCTCGCGAAGGCCATGGCCCGTTCGTCGGTCCAGTCGGCGCCCCGGGTGTGCCCGTCGGTGAACCCGGCGCGCTCCCAGCTCCCGCCGTCCATCTCCACCAGGAAGGTGCAGCGGTCCCGGGAGTACGGGTAGGCGTGGGCGGCGACCGGCCCGTGGGGGCTGTCCTCGAAGAGGAAGGTCATGTCCTCGAAGACCCGGTCGGAGGCGAACCAGGCGTACCGGCTGCCGCCCGGGGTGACCCTCGCGCCGAACCCGTCCGGGAAGGCGCCCCGGCTGCGGCTGCCCGCGCCGTCGGCGGCGACCACCACGTCGTAGCGGTCGAGCAGGGAGGCGGCGTCGGCCTCGGTGCGGTAGTGCAGCCCGACCCCGGCCTCCTCGGCGTGCCGGCGCAGCATGGCCAGCATCTCCCGGCGCTCCACCGCGGCGAAGCCGTGGCCGGAGGTGCTCAAGGACTCGCCGCCGCGCCGGACCTCGACCTGCTCCCAGCGGGCGCCGCCGTCCAGGATGCCGGTGACGACCTCGGGGGCGGTGCGGCGCAGCCGCATCAGGCTGAGCCGGGAGAAGACCACGCCGAAGCCGAACGTGGCGTCCGGGGCGCTGCGTTCGAAGACGTCGACCCGGTGGTCGCCGGCCCGGCGCATCAGGAGCGCGAAGAAGAGTCCGGCGGGTCCGCCGCCGACGCACGCGACCCTCATCGCCCTCACACCCCGGCCGCGGCGACCGGCCGCGCGGCGGCGGGCACCCGGTCCGCGGACGCCGGGTCCGCGGCCGCCCGGTCCTCGGACGCCGGGTCCGCGGGCGCCGGGTGGGCGGGACCGGCGCCCGGCAGCAGCTCCTTGAGGACGCGGCGCAGGATCTTGCCGGCCGCGTTGCGCGGGATCTCCTCGGTGAAGCGCACCGCGGCGGGCCGCTTGTAGCTGCCGAGCTGGGCGGCGCAGGCGGAGATCAGCTCGGGCAGGGTCGGGGTCCGCTCCGGGTCGGCGACGACGAACGCCACCGGCACCTGGCCCCACTCCTCGGAGGGCGCGGCGACGACGGCCACGTCCCGGACGCCGGGGACGGTGGCGAGGACCCGCTCGATCTCCGCGGGGTAGACGTTCTGCCCGCCCCGGATGATGACGTCCCCGACCCGGTCGACCAGGTGGATCAGCCCGTCCTCGGTCATGCGGCCGAGGTCGCCGGTGCGCAGCCAGCCGTCGCGCAGGGAGCGGGTGGTGGCCTCCGGGTCGTTCCAGTAGCCGCGCATGGTGCCGTCGCCCCGGACGCACACCTCGCCGGTCTCGCCGTACGGCAGGCGTTCGCCGCGCTCGTCGAGGATCTCGATGTGGCAGCCGGGCAGCATGCGCCCGGAGGAGGAGACGGGGTCCCCGCCGTCGGCGGTGTAGAGGGCGGTGCCGATGGGGCCGCCCTCGGACAGTCCGTAGGAGTTGCGGACCGGGACGCCGAAGCGGCGCACCGTCTCGCGCAGCAGGGGCTCCGGCATCGGGGAGCCGCCGAAGACGATCTCCCGCAGGCTGGACAGGTCCGTGGTGCCGAACGCCTTGGCCTGGAGGGTGAAGCGGATCATGGACGGGACCATGAAGGTCGTCGTGACCCCGAACCGCTCCACGCAGGCGAGGAACCGCTGCGGGGTGAAGTCGCCCTGGACGACCAGGGTCCCGCCCGCGGCGAGCAGCGCCAGGCTCACCACCATGCTGCCGTGGAAGAGGGGGCAGGGGTAGAGCATCACGTCGTCGGCGGTGAAGCCGAAGTCCGCGACGGTCGCCGTGTAGCCCGCCGCGATGGCCCGGTGGGTGAGGGCGACGCCCTTGGCCCGGCCGGAGGTCGCGGAGGTGTGCACCACGGCGAACACGTCGTCCCGGTCCGGCAGCGGCAGCGGGCGCGGCGCGGCGGCGTACAGCTCCTCGAACTCCGGGGAGTCCAGGGCGATCCGCGTGCCCCCGCCCAGCGCGTCGCCGAGCCGCCGGGCCGCCGCCGCGTCCGCGATCACACAGGCCGGGGAGACGTTGGCGACGATGTGCTCGACCTCGGGGGCCGGGAAGGTCGGGTTGACGGGGCAGACGACGAGGCCGGCCTTGGCGGCGGCCACGTACAGCTCGATGACCTCCAGGCGGTTGCGGGAGAGCAGGGCGAACCGGTCCCCGGGGACCAGGCCCCGGCCGAGCAGTCCGCAGGCCAGGGCGTCGGTGCGGTCGTCCAGCTCGCGCCAGGTCAGGGTGCGGGTCTCGTCGGCCAGGGCCGGTGCGCCGGGGGCGAGCAGGCGCCGCCGCCGGACGGCGTGGGCGAGCCACATCAGGCGTTCACCTCCGGGGCCGCGGCCAGGACGCGGTCGATGCCGTCGATGGTGTAGAGGGTGGCCATCTCCTCGTCCTCCAGGGGGACTCCGGTGCGCTCCTCGATGGCGAGGGCGAGCCGGATCAGCTCCCCGGAGTTGATGCCGACGGTCAGCAGGTCGGCGTCGTCGGCCAGGTCGTCGAACAGACCGGGCACATCGACGAGTTCCAGCAGCAGTCGCCGGCCGGGCGAGGTGGCGGTGGTGGCGTCGCTCATGGCGGTTTCCTTTCGGGTGTCGGCGTGCGACGGGGTCAGCGGCCGACCTTCGCGGGGCTGCGCTCGCCGGCGGACGGGTCGGAGGGGCCGGGGGCGGCGGAGGCGGCCGGGGCGGCCTCCGCGGGGGCCGCCGGTCCCGCGGCGGGGGCGGGGTCGTCGTCGCCGTCGCGCAGGCCGATCCGCCGGTGCAGACGGGCCAGCGGGGCGGGCGCCCACCAGTTGAAGCGGCCGGCCATCCGCATGAAGGCCGGTACGAGGATGCCGCGGACCAGGGTGGCGTCCATCAGGACGGCGAGGGCCAGCCCGAAGCCGAGCATCTTCATGTGGGTGATGCCGGACAGGAGGAAGGAGAGGAACACCAGGGCCATCAGCAGCGCCGCCGCGGTGACGATGCCGCCGGTGCGCTCCAGGCCGCGGGCGACGGAGAGCCTGTTGTCGCCGGTGCGGTCGTACTCCTCCTTGATGCGGGAGAGCAGGAAGACCTCGTAGTCCATGGAGAGCCCGAAGGCCACGCAGAACATCATGATCGGGTTGGTGGCCACCGTCATCCCGGTGGTGGTGAAGTCGCCCACCAGCCACTTGAGGTGGCCGTCCTGGAACACCCACACCATGGAGCCGAAGGTGGCGGTCAGGCTGAACAGGTTGAGCACCAGCGCCTTGACCGGCATCAGCACGCTGCCGCTGAGCAGGAACAGCAGGACGAAGATGCTGGCGGCGATGATCAGCAGCCCGTACGGCAGCCGGTCGCCCAGCGAGGCCATGGTGTCCTTGAACGAGGCCGCGGTGCCGCCCACCTGGACCGGGAACGGCGCGGACATCTCCCGCACCTCGGTCACCAGGTCCTGGCCCTCGTCGGTGTACGGGTCGACCTCGGGCACCACCATCAGCCAGGTGCCGTTCTCCCCGGCGAACTGCTCGTACAGCCTGCCCGGCTTCGCGACCCGCTGTCCGTCGGTGTAGGAGCCGGCGAGTCCGTCGACCCGGGCCACGTCCGGCAGTTCGGACAGGCGCTGCGAGTACTCCGCGATGTCGGTGGTGCGGGACCTCGGGTCACCGGTGCCGTCGGCCACCACCAGCAGCGGGGACATGGCACGGGCCGGGTAGTCCTCGGCGATGCGGGTGCCGACCTCGTGGGCCTGCGCGTGCTGGGGCAGGGCGCGCTCGTCGGAGAGGCCGAAGCGGACCCCGAGGAACGGGGTGAGCAGCAGCGCCATCAGCACCACCACGCCGGTGGCCAGCGGCAGCGGCCTGCGCATCACCAGGAGGGACAGCCGGTGCCAGAAGCCGGTGTCGGCCGGCTTCTCGCGGTGCCGTCCGAAGGACCACTTGTTGACCCGGTGGCCGAGGACCGCGAGCAGCGCGGGCAGCACCACCAGGGCGGCCACCACCGCGAAGGCGACGACGGCGATCCCGGCGTAGGCGAAGGACCGCAGGAAGTACATCGGGAAGATCAGCAGCGCGGACAGCGACAGGCCGACGGTGAGGGCGGAGAAGAGCACGGTGCGGCCGGCCGTGCGCAGGGTGATGCCGACCGCCTGCTCGACGGTGGCGCCCTTGCGCAGCTCCTCCCTGAATCTGCTCACCACGAACAGGGCGTAGTCGATGCCGAGTCCGAGCCCCAGTGCCGTCGAGATGTTCATCGCGAAGACGGACACGTCGGTGAAGACCACCAGTACCCGCAGCACCGCCAGCGCGCCCATCACGGCGACGACGCCGAGGGCCAGCGGCAGCAGTGCGGCGATCACCCCGCGGAAGACGAAGACCAGCAGGATCAGCGTCAGCGGCAGCACCACGGCCTCGGCCAGCGCCAGGTCCTTCTGGGTCTGCTCGGTCAGCTCGCGGTTGGCCTCGGCCAGGCCGCCGAACTTCAGGTCGAGCCCCTGGTAGCCGTCCTGGTAGTGCGGCAGCAGCTTCTTCAGGTGCTCGGCGACCTCGTCCTCGTCACCGGTGAGGTGCGCCATGACCAGCGCCGAGTCGCCCTTCTCGCTGTGCAGCAGCGGGGCGCGGTCCTGCGTCCAGTACGACAGGGCCTGGCTGACGCCGGGTTCGTCGGCGAGGGCGCGGGTCAGCGCCAGTCCGGCCCGGGTGGTGCCGGGGTCGTCCACCCCGTCGGGGGTCTCGACGAGGATGACGAGGTTCGGGGAGCCCGCGCGGAACTCCTTGGACAGCGCCTTCTGCGCGGCGCTGGACGCGGAGTCGGGCACCTCGTAGCCGCCGGCGGACAGTTTGTCGTTGACGCCGCCGCCCAGGGCCCCGCCGACGACGCAGAACAGCAGCGTCAGGACGAGGACGAGTTTGCGGCGGCCCGCGGCCAGGGCGGCGAGCTTCTCAAGCATGGGAACCCTTCCAGGGTCGGGATGGCAGGGGGCTCCCGGGGGCTGCGGGCGGCCGGCGGGAGACGGGTCGGGCGGATCGGCGGGCGGCGGACCGGGCGGTGCCCGGGAGCCGTGGTGCGGGCGGGAGCCGTGGTGCGGCGGGCTCGCGGGCGGGGTCAGGCGCCCCCGAGGACCTGGTTGCAGGACAGGGCGCACCGGCCGCCGCGGTCGCAGTCGTGCGCGACGACCGGCTCCTCGGAGGCGGCCGGCCAGGCCAGCAGCCGGTTGTGCACCGAGCCCCGGCAGAAGTCGGTGAACTCGGGGTTGCTGGCCCTGTGGCGGCGGGCCAGGAAGGCGAGGACGGGGTCGAGGACCAGCCAGCGGCCGTCCTCCAGGACCTCGGTCCAGGCGTGCTCCACGCCCACCATGCCGAGGACGTACCCCTTGCGGGTGCGGGCCGCGAGGCCGGCCCCGCGGGCGTCCCGCGCCATGATCCAGGCGGCCACCTGGCAGTCCACCATGCGGAGTTCGGCGGCCCGCGCGGGGTCGGCCCGCAGCCGGTCCGGCAGCCAGCCGAACTGGTGGGAGCCGTCGTCGAGGGCGGCGAGCAGCCCGTCGTAGACGGCGCGCACCGCCTCCGTGCGGGGCTCGGCGGCGGTGCCCCGGGTGACCACGGTGGCGGTCGTCTCGCCCCCGGGACCGGCGGCCGGGCGGACGTCCACCAGGGTCCCGCCGAGCAGGTCCGGCGCGGGGACGGGCGGCACCTCGCCGGGGCAGCCGGGGGCGTCGCAGGGGGCGGCGAGGCGGACGTGCCAGGTGCGCTCCTTGAGCCAGCCCTCGCGCGGCCCCGCCGCCATCCGCAGCATCCGCGCCTCGGCCAGCTCGGCCAGCGAGCGGCCCTGCCGCGCGGCGAGCCCGAGGTTGGCGACGTCGTGGTAGTCCAGCAGGGGCCCGTCCTCGCCCCGCTCCGCGGGCAGCCCCGCCTCGACCAGCGCCGCCACGGTCCCGGCGTCGGTACCGAGCTGCCGGGCGGCCTCGTCCACGCCGAGGGTCCCCCGGAAGAACTCCCCGGGCACCTTCCGCAGCCGGGCCAGCCCGTCCCGCCAGGCGTCCGGCAGCGCGCCGGGAGCGGGGGCGCGGGTCCCGGCCGGGGCCGAGGCGGCCCGCGCGGGTGCTCCGGCCGCCTCAGCGGTGGGCGGGGACAGGGGTGTCATCGCTGGTCTTCCTCTCGTGCGGCCGTACGGCACCGGCCGCGTTCGGCGGCGGACCCCCGGCGAAGGAACCGAGGAGCAGGGCCGCCTCGGGGCGGCGCACCTTCCAGGTGGCGGTGTGCGGGATCTCGTCCCAGGTCAGGTGGACCGGCGGGGCGACGGGCGGCAGACCGGCGACGGCCGCCTCCCAGGCCCGCCCGGGCAGCGGGCGGTCGCCCCGGGTGCAGATCAGCGGCACGGGCGGGCGGCCGTCCTCCATCGGGACGAGCACCGCCTCGGTCAGCTCCGGCACGCGCTCCAGGATCGTGTCCTCCAGCGCCAGCAGGCTCTCCGTGCCCGGCCGCCGGTCGACGATCCGGTCGAACAGGTGCAGGCACCCGCGGCCGGTGACGACACCCACGTCGCCCATCGCCCACCAGCCGTCCACCCGCTGGTCGGGCGTGCCGAGGTAGGTCGGGGTGACCGCCGAGGTGCGGGTCATGATGGCGCCGGTCGTCCCGCGCCCCACCGCGCCCGCCCCGCCCTCCAGGCCGCCGATGCGCACCTTGGAGTGGCCGATCAGCGGACGGCCCACGCAGCGCCCGTCGGCGCAGCGGCGGCCCGGCTCGCGCCGGTAGAACTTCATCGCCACCGGCCCGGTCTCCGACTGGCCGTACACCTGGACGTACCGTGCGCCACGACGGCCCGCGCGCAGCAGCGTCCGAATGGTCCGCGGATGCGCCGCGTCGAAGGTGCTGACGAACAGCCGTACGGAGGCCAGCAGTCGGGGCTGCTCATCAGCGATCTCCTCCCAGCGGATGAACGCGTTCGGCACCGTCTCCACGACCCCGGGCCGCACCCGGCGCAGCATCAGCGCCGCGTTGTGCGGGTCCGGCTCCGTCATGAAGCCCAGCGGCAGCCCCACCGCGAGCGTCGACACGATCGCCGCCACGGTCCGCACGTGCACCGGGGAGATGCAGACCAGGTACGGGTCGCGGACCCGCAGCAGCCGCCCGACGACCGTCTGGGGACGGGCCTGCCCGGCGAAGGTGAGGGCCGTCTGGAGCACCAGCTTGGGCACCCCGGTCGTGCCGGAGGTGTGGGTGACCAACTGCTCGTCCCCCGGGCCGGGCACGGGCCGTTCGGGCAGCTCGGCGGGGGGCGCCCCGAGCAGCGGCCGGGCCCCGGCCACCGGGGCGGACCCGGTGTACCAGCGCGCGGGCCCCTCCCCGGCCGCGTCCAGCCCCTCCAGCACCCCGAGGGAGGCCGCGTGGGCGTCGGTGACCAGCACCGCCGGCCGGGCCCGCGCCACCAGCACCGGCAGGTTCGCCGCCCCCACCGTCGGGTGGACCAGCACCGGCACGGCGCCGATCCGGGCGCAGGCGAAGGCCAGCAGCGGGATGTCGAAGTTGGGCCGCTTGACGACCATCACCCGGTGGCCCGGCCCGGCGCCCGCCGAGACGAGCAGCCGGGCCGCGCGGTCCACCAGGTCCGCGAAGGTGACGTAGTCCAGCTCCGTTCCCGCCTCGGGGAACAGGTCGAGCGGCACGTCCAGGTGGATCGGCACCCGCCCGTGCCGGCGGGCGGCCAGAGCGGGCGCCGAGGGCAGCGCCAGCTCCTCGCGGATGCGGCCGCCGGCCATCACCGGCCCCCGGGCAGCGCGGCCGGCAGCCGCGTGGCGTGGGCCACGACGTAGGCGGTCAGGTTGTCGAAGGACGAGATGGCCTCGGCCGACTCGTCGTCCAGGTCCCACTCGAAGCCGAAGTCGTCCTCGACGGCGGCGAGGAGCTGGATGAAGCCGGCCGAGGTCAGCCCGAGGCTCCACAGCGAGGTGGTGCGCGCCTCCGGGCCGGAGGGCAGTTCCTCCCCGGTGACCCGGTTCCACACGTCGGTCAGGGCGGCTCGCACCGCGTCGTTGTCGTGCATGATTCCTCCGTCGCGGTCGCGGTCAGGCCACGACCGGGTGCAGGGTGCGGATGGGGCCCGACTTCTCGACGTACGCGCGCTGGCGGCGCAGGTAGTAGAGGACGTACTCGGTGACCTCGTCGAGGTCGAGCGGGGCGTGGCAGGAGCCGGTGCCGCACACGGCCTCGGTGTGGGTGAGGTCGAACCGCTTGGGGTTCTTGAGGTACGAGCCGTAGAAGACCATGCCCTTGTCGAGCTGTTCGTCCAGGGCGGTGAAGCAGTCGGGGTCGGTGACGTAGTGCGGGGGCCGCAGCCCGACCAGTTCCATGATCCGGTCGAGGGCCACGTGCACCGGCACGGTGGCGGAGTTGCCGAGGTGGAAGTAGGTCTCCTCGGAGTCGGAGAGCGCGATGCTGACCGCGTTGCGGGCCACGATGTCGACCGGCACCAGGTTCACCGGGCAGTGCGGGTCGGCGATCAGGTTCAGCCGGGCGTGCGCGAGGAGGGTGCCCAGCTTGCGGCGGGCGAGCTTCTCGATCGTCATCATCTGGCGCGCGAAGCCGTACATCCCCGACCAGTTGAGGCCGTGCCGGGTCAGGCTGTGCCCGATGACGATGGTGGGCCGCATGATCCGGACCCGGTCGAAGCCGTCGGCGGCGCCGCTCACCAGGGCCTCGGCGTGGACCTTGGTCTCCTCGTAGCAGTTGTTGGCGACGGACGGGTCCACGGCGGGCCCCTCCGCGATGTCGCCCTTCCGCGATCCGGCGACGTAGGCGGTGCTCACGTAGTTGAAGGTGCGGGCCCCCGTCCGGCGGGCCAGCTCCAGCACGTTGCGGGTGCCGCCGACGTTGAGCGCCTCGATCTCCTCGCGGTACTCCTCCTCGAAGCGCAGCGAGGCGGCGGCGTGCCACAGCTCGTCGACGGCCGGCAGCTCGGCCGGGTCGACCCCGCAGCCGGGCCGCGCCATGTCGCCGCGGATCGCCCTGGTGCGGGTGACGATGGCCGTCTCCAGATCGGCGCGGCCGTATCCGCGGGCCATGCCGATCAGGGCCTCGTGCAGCCGCCGCCGGGCGTCCGCGGAGTCCTCGCCGCGGACCAGGGCGTAGATCTCGCCCTCGGTGCGGTCGAGGAGTTCCAGGACGACGGCGCCGCCGACGAAACCGGTGGCACCGGTGAGCAGACGTGTGGTCATGGTGTTCCCTCCCTTGGTCCTCGCTCCGCGCGGATCACGCGGCGGCCGGCTCGCGGGCGCCGTCCTCGGACCTGGCGGCCTCGCAGCCGCGGACGAACTCGGCGGTGGCCTTCTGGAAACCGTCCGGGTCGTCGAAGAACGGCACGTGCCCGGCGCGGGCGAGGGTGACTTCCTGGCTGTTGGGGATGCGCTGCAGGGCGTCCTCGATGACGGAGCGGCTCCAGGCGAAGTCGCCGTCGCCGTTGATCAGCAGCGTGGGCTGGGTGAGGGTGGACAGCTTCTCGGGGTCGTCGTCGACGTCCAGGGACGCCTTCAGGCTGTCCGCGATGCCGGTCTTCGACAGCAGGGACATGAAGTTGTCGCGCAGCGCCAGGTAGGCGGGCTTGCCGCCGGCGTGCACGAGCTGGTCCGGGAAGACCAGCGGGTAGAGCATGTCGAACAGGGCGGTGGTGCCGCCGTGCTCCAGCGTCGCCAGCCAGTGCTTGCTCAGCAGGATGCGGCGCAGCGTGCCGTTCGGGGAGAACGCCGGGCCGATGAGGACCAGGCCGGCCACGCGCTCGGGGTACTTGTAGGTGAACTCCCGGGCGATCAGCGTGGAGATGGAGGTGGCGACGAGGTAGGTCTTCTCGATGCCCCGGTGGTCCAGCAGCCGCCGCAGGTCCTCGACGTGGTCGTCGAAGGTGGTCGGGTTCGGGCCGGGGGAGGAGGCGCCCTGGTTGCGCAGGTCGTAGTTGATCAGGCGGAATTCCTTGGCCAGGTCCTGGGTGAAGTTCCCCCAGACGGGGCTCAGGATGTAGAAGTTGTTGATGAAGGTCAGCGGAGCGCCCTCGCCGCTGTCCTCGTAGTACAGCTCGCCGCCGTCGGGAAGGGCGATGGCCTCGTGGTTCTTGTAGCGGACGTCGAGGACACCGAAAGTGTTGGACATGACCGTTCTCCCTGTCGTTGCGTGCGGGTCGAAATGGGGGGGCGTACGGATAGCGGGCCGGAACACGGCGCCGGACGGCGGAATTCCGGGAACCGGGGACGGGACCGGAACCACTGGAACCGGAATTCGGGGAACCGAGTGGATTCCGGTGTTCCGGACCGGGCGTCCCGTGGCACGTTCACCGGGTTCCCTTTTCCTTTCGCCCGGCGGGCCGGAATTCCCGCCGCCCGGTGGCGGCGGCCGGCCACCGGATTCCGTGCGGAAGGGGAAGCGCCGGAGCGGGCACGGCCGGCGGAAGGGCGGCCGGCCCGGTGCGGGACCGGCTACCCGGCGGAACCGGCGGCCCGCGCGGCGCCGGCCCCCGCGGAGGGCTCCGCCCCGTCCGCGTTCTGCCGCCAGAAGGCGCGGACATGGGTGAGGACCGCCTCGGGCCGCTCCAGCGCGGGCAGCCGGTGGGCGCCCTCGACGACGGCGCAGCGCCCCCGCGGGATGGTGTCGGCGGAGCGCCGGGCGGGCCCGGGGAGCCACATCGCGTCCTCGCTGCCGGCGATGACCAGGACCGGCGCGGTGATGCCCGGCAGCAGGCCGCTGATGTCCGGGCGGCGCAGCATCATGGCGTGCATCGAGCGGTGCATCCCGACCCGGTCGGCGGTGGCGAGGCCGTCCCGCACGATCCGGCGGGCCTCGGGGTCGGTGCGCTTGGACCGCGTGGTGAGCAGGGCGTCGGCGACCCCGTTCGACAGCGGCGCGATGGGCCCGAACCGCCCGTAGACCCCGGCCAGCAGGCGGGTCTGGAGGCGTTCGGCGGTCTCCAGCGGGGCGATCGGGGTGGCGATGGTGACGACGCTGCGGCACCGCTCCGGGTGCCGGGCGGCGAAGACCAGGCCGATGTGGCCGCCCCACGCGCTGCCGAGCCAGTCGACGGAGCCGATGCCCAGCTCGGTGAGCACCTCGGCGGCGGCGTCCGCGCAGTCCTCCAGGGTGTACCCGGCGGGCGGGCGTCCGCTGCGGCCGTGGCCCGGGCCGTCGATCAGGACGAGGGTGCGCTCACCGGCGAGCGGACCGGACATGCGCTGCCACTGGAACCGGTCCACCAGCATGCTGTGCCACAGCAGGACCGGGGGGCCGCTTCCGGCTATTTCCACGAAAAGGTCCCCGACTTTGGTGGGGATGGATTTTGTGCGCGACATGTTGGCCACCAATCTCCCGCGTCGTGAGCCGCCCTCGATCGGCAGCCGACGGGAATGATGGTGTGCCACAGATCGCGACAATGCCGCATGTCGGGAGGGAGTGTGTCAGGTCCCGCCGGAAGCACTCCGGGAACACCCCGCCCACCCCATTGCACCCGGGTAACGGCACCCCCCGGGGGCCGCCACCGAAGGTGGGGTACGGCCCACCGGACGACCTGACGGAGAAGGTGACGGAGAAGATGACAGAGAAAGCCGGGCGGGCCGCGGAGAGGACGGCGCGGAAGGCCCGGGAAACCCCGGACGAACGGCGGAAACAGGCCACCTGACCTGACAGACTCCCTTTTCCTCCCTGGTCCGGCCGCCCCTCCCACGGCAGGATTCCACTGTGGCCGCGCTGTGCGGTCGCGCGTCTTACGGCGGGTACGAACACACGGGCACGACTAAGGGGATTCAAGTGGACGAACCGATTCTGGTGACCGGCGGAACCGGCACGCTCGGACGCTTCGTGGTCGCGCGCCTGCTCGACGCGGGCCGGACGGTACGCGTGCTGAGCCGGCACGCGCCCCCGTCGGACACCGCCCCGGACACCCGCCAGTGGGCCGTGGGCGACCTGGAGGCCGGCACCGGCGTCGCCGAGGCGCTGCGCGGCGCGGGCACGGTGGTGCACTGCGCGACCGCCAGCAACGGCAAGAAGGACGTCGCCGCCATGGCGAAGCTGCTGGCGGCGGCGAAGGAGGCCGGCACCCGGCACCTCGTGTACATCTCCATCGTCGGCTGCGACCAGGTGCCGTTCAGCTACTTCAAGGGCAAGGAGGCGTCGGAGCGGCTCCTGGAGGAGAGCGGCGTCCCGTACACGATCCTGAGGGCCACGCAGTTCCACGACTTCGTCCGCGCCATCTTCGACGGCACCTCCAAGCTGCCGCTGATGCTCGCGCCCGGCTTCCGCTACCAGACCATCTCCGCCGCCGAGGTGGCCGGGCGGCTGGCCGAGCTGGCCATCGGCGCCCCCGCCGGACGGGTCGCGGACATGGGCGGCCCCGAGGTCCGCGAGGCCACCGAGATGGCCCGCGTCTACCTCCGGGCCCAGGGTCGCAGCAAGAAGGTGGTCGCGCTGCGCCTGCCCGGCAAGACCTTCCGCGCCTTCCGCGACGGCGGCCACCTGACCGCCTCGCACGCGGTCGGCAAGGGCACCTTCGAGGACTACCTCGCGGAGAAGGCCACCGCCGCCCGGTGACCGGACCCGGCCCGGCCCACCGCGGCGGCACACCACGGGACGGCACGGCGGCTCGGCCGGACCCGGCACCCCTGTCGCGTCCCTGGCCCCCGGCCGACCCGGCGGCCCCGTCGGACCCCTGGGACCCGGCCCGCCTGGCCGCGCTCTACGCCCCCTTCCCCGTCGTCGTCGCCGTCGTGCGGGTGGGCGAGCACCATCCGGGTGAACTCCCGCCCGCGCTGCGGCTGTCGGGGGCGGCGGACCGCCGGGTGGCGGAGTACACGGCGGGACGGGTGGCGGCGTACCGGGCGCTGGAGGAGCTGACCGGCCGGGGCCACTGGGTCGGCCGCGCCGCCTCCGGCGCGCCCGGCTGGCCGCCGGGGACCCGCGGTTCGCTGACGCACAGCCCCACGGCGGCCGTCTGCGTGGCCGCCCTCACCGACGGCTGCCGGGCGCGCCTCGGCCTGGACGCGGAGCCCCTGTCCTCCGCGCCGGGACTGCACCGCGCCCGGCACCTGATCGCCCGCCCGCCGGAGCTGGCCCGCATCGCGGCGGCCCCGGCCGGCGGGGCGGAGCGGGCCGCGCTGCGCCTTTTCTCGGCGAAGGAGGCCGCGTACAAGGCCGCCCCCGCGGCCCTCCAGCCCCGTCTGACCTTCCGCGGCACGGCCCTCGCCTGGGACCCGGCCGCCGGCCCCACGGTCCGCTTCCACGCCTCCGAGGGCCTCCCCCCGGCCCTCCGCGTCACCACCGTCCACACCCCCGGCCACGTCCTCTCCGCCGCGCTCCTGCCCCTGCCGGACCGGTCCTGACCCAACCGGCCGTCGTGACGGTCCGCGCGGGCGTACGGAGGACCACCGGCGCGCCGGGCCCGTGCGCGCGGAAGCCACCGGCCGCGGCCCGGGCCCGCCTCCGTACACCGGTCCGCGTCACGCGCCGAGGTCCAGTTCCGCCCAGACGGTCTTGCACGGCACCGGCCCGCCCCGCACGCCCCAGCGCGCCGCCAACTCCCCCACCAGTTCCAGCCCGTACCCCGACTCGGCGAGCGGACGGGCCTCCTTTCCGCGTACGGGCAGGCGGTCCCCCCGTGTGTCCGTCACCTCGATCCGCAGCACGCGCGGCGCGGTGAGGAACAGCGCCAGCCGGAAGCTCCGCCCCGGGACCCGCCCGTGCACGGCGGCGTTCGTCGCCAGCTCCGCCACGATCAGCCGGGCCGGGTCCAGCGGCAGCCCCCAGTCCTCCAGACGCTCCGCGGCGAGCAACCGCGCCAGTCGCGCACCGCGGCGGGTGGAGGAGAGCGGCACCGCGTACTGGCGCAGGACCACGGGACCGCGTGCCGGTACGGCGGACACCGGTACCTCGATGGGCTCGATTTCCTGATTCATGTTACTCAGCGTCGCGAACGCTCCCTACCCTGTGAAGCACGGCGGCCCGGGCGTTCGGGGGCTGTCCGTGGGACGTCCGGGTTCCGTCCGGGTTGCCCGGGGTGACGGACCCGGGGCACCGGAGGTTGAAGCCGGAAGGGCAGACGGCGGAAGGGCCGGCGAGGACATGAGCGAGTGGGAAGCGGGATCGGACGACGAGGAAGCCGGCGCCGTGATGCGCACGGTGGTGCGGCAGTTGAGGCTGTGGCGTCAGGCTCAGGGCCTCACCCAGGCCGAGCTGGGCTCCGCCATCGGCTACGGCGAGGAACAGGTCTCCTCCGTGGAGCGGGGCCGCCGCATCCCCCGTCCCGAATACCTGGACCGGGCCGACGAGGTCCTGTCGGCGGGCGGGCGCATCGCGGCGATGAAGGCGGACGTCGAGGAGGTCCGCTACCCGAAGAAGGTGCGGGACCTGAAGAAGCTGGAAGCGGAGGCGGTGGAGCTGTGCGCCTACAACAACTCGGTGATTCACGGGTTGTTGCAGACGAAGGGGTACGCGCGGGCTGTCCTGAGCCAGCGGAGGCCACCCTTCACCGCCGAGGAGCAGGAGCAGCGGCTGGTGGCCCGTGTGGCACGTCAGGCCATCATCGACGCCCCGAGAGGGCGCCCGGTCTTCAGCTTCGTCCAGTGCGAGTCGACGCTCCGCCGCCTCATCGGGGGCACAATGGTTCTGCGCGAACAACTCGAACACCTCTTGAAGGTCGCGGAGTTCGGCAATGTCGACCTCCAGATCCTCCCGCTGAGCAGGGAGGAGAACTCCGGACTGGACGGCTCGTTCAGGTTGCTCAGGCTCAAGGACGGGTCCACGGTGGGCCACGTCGAGGTCCAGCACACCAGCCGGGTCATCGCCGACCCGAAAGAGGCCCAACTCCTCGACATCCGCTATGGGATTATCCGGGCGCAGGCTCTCAGCCCACGGGAGTCGACCGCCCTCATCAGGAAGGTACTGGGAGAGACATGACCCTCAAGCCGCACAGCTCGACCTGGACCAAGAGCAGCCACAGCACGGCCCAGGGCCCCGACTGCGTGGAGGTCGCCTGGACCAAGAGCAGCTACAGCACCAGTGACGGCCCCGACTGCGTGGAGGTCGCGGCCGTGCCGGAGCACATCCTCGTACGGGACTCCAAGAACCCCCGCGGCCCCCGCCTCGCCGTCACCCCCGCCACCTGGACGGCCTTCCTCCCCTACGCCTCCGGGAACTGATCGTCCGGACACACGGCGACGGAGCGTGCCCGTGAGCACGCTCCGCCGCCGTACAGGTCCCGGGAGGACGCCGCCGGACCCGGTCAGGTCGTCGAGCGGCGTCTCCGCGCGCCCGGGCGCCGCTCGCTCGGGCGGGTGACCGGGTCGCCCGCCTCCAGCGCCGCCAGCCGGCGCCGCGCGCCGAAGTCCGCCAGCGCCTCCGCCAGCTTCAGCACCGACGGCTCCGGGGCCATCACGTCGACCCGCAGCCCGTGCTCCTCCGCCGTCTTGGCGGTGGCCGGGCCGATGCAGGCGATGACCGTCACGTTGTGCGGCTTGCCCGCGATGCCGACCAGATTGCGGACCGTCGAGGACGAGGTGAACATGACCGCGTCGAAGCCGCCGCCCTTGATCGCCTCCCGCGTCGCGGCCGGCGGCGGCGAGGCGCGCACCGTGCGGTACGCGGTGACGTCGTCGACCTCCCAGCCCAGCTCGATCAGCCCCGCCACCAGCGTCTCGGTGGCGATGTCGGCCCGCGGCAGGAACACCCGGTCGATCGGGTCGAAGACCGGGTCGTACGGCGGCCAGTCGTCCAGCAGGCCCGCCGCCGACTGCTCGCCGCTGGGCACCAGGTCCGGCTTCACGCCGAAGGCGATCAGCGCCTGGGCGGTCTGCTCACCGACCGCGGCGACCTTGATGCCCGCGAAGGCGCGGGCGTCCAGCCCGTACTCCTCGAACTTCTCCCGGACCGCCTTCACCGCGTTGACCGATGTGAACGCGATCCACTCGTAGCGGCCCGTCACCAGGCCCTTGACCGCCCGCTCCATCTGCTGCGGGGTGCGCGGCGGCTCCACGGCGATGGTCGGCACCTCGTGCGGCACCGCGCCGTAGGAACGCAACCGGTCGGAGAGCGACGCCGCCTGCTCCTTCGTCCGCGGCACGAGGACCTTCCAGCCGAACAGCGGCTTGGACTCGAACCAGGACAGCTGGTCGCGCCGGGCGGCCGCGGCGGAGCGCTCACCGACCACGGCTATCACCGGCCGGCCGCCCTCCGGCGACGGCAGCACCTTCGCCTGCTTCAGCGTCTGCGCGACGGTGCCCAGCGTCGCCGTCCAGGTCCGCTGCCGGGTCGTCGTCCCCGCCACCGTCACCGTCAGCGGGGTGTCCGGCTTGCGGCCCGCCGACACCAGTTCCCCGGCAGCCGCGGCCACCGAGTCCAGCGTCGTCGACACCACCACCGTGCCGTCGGAGGCGCCCACCTCGGTCCAGCAGCGCTCGGAGGCGGTACGGGCGTCCACGAACCGCACGTCGGTGCCCTCGGCGTCACGCAGCGGGACACCGGCGTACGCCGGGACCCCGACCGCGTTGGCGATGCCCGGGACCACCTCGAACGGCACCCCGGCCGAGGCGCAGGCCAGCATCTCCTCGGCGGCGTAGGTGTCGAGGCCGGGGTCGCCCGTCACCGCACGCACCACCCGCCTGCCAGCCCTCGCTGCCTCCATGACAAGATGTGCGGCATCCCGCACGACGGGGACCCCTGCGGGCGCCGACGAGCCGTCGACGACCGTGAGTTGGGGTGTGCCCGGTCCCGGATCCGACCCGTCGGAATCCGTCGGCACCTCGGCCGCACCCTGCCGCGCGTGCGGACGTACGACGTCGAGCACCTCGTGCTCGGCGACGAGGACGTCCGCGTGCGCCAGCGCCTCCACGGCGCGCAGAGTCAGCAATCCCGGATCCCCGGGTCCGGCACCGAGGAAGGTGACGTGCCCGTGCTCCGGACCGGCGGAAAAGGCGGTGGGGCTCACTGTGCTCGCTCCCCCATCAGACCGGCCGCGCCCTGGGCGAGCATCTCGGTGGCGAGTTCGCGACCGAATGCCAGCGCCGCCTCGTGCGTGAGGGGCACGGGACCGGTGGTGGACAGCTGCACCAGCGACGCGCCGTCGGTCGTGCCGACGACGCCGCGCAGGCGCATTTCCTTGACATTGCGCTCACCGGGCAGCAGGTCGGCCAGCGCGCCCACGGGGGCGCTGCAACCGGCTTCCAGCGCGGCGAGCAACGACCGCTCGGCCGTCACGGCGACCCGGGTGAAGGGGTCGTCGAGTTCGGCGAGCGCGGCGGTCAGCTCCACGTCGTGCGTGGGGCATTCGACCGCCAGGGCCCCCTGGCCGGGGGCCGGAAGAATCGTGTCGACCGACAGGAAGTCGGTCACCTCGTCGATGCGGCCCACCCGGTTCATCCCGGCGGCGGCCAGGACGACGGCGTCCAGCTCCCCGCTGCGGACGTACCCGATGCGGGTGTCGACGTTGCCCCGGATCGGGACCGTCTCGATCGCCAGCCCGTGGGCACGGGCGTACGCGTTGAGCTGCGCCATGCGGCGCGGCGCCCCGGTGCCGACGCGCGCCCCGCGGGGCAGGTCGGTGAACTTGAGCGCGTCGCGGGCGACCATCACGTCCCGCGGGTCCTCGCGCACCGGTACGGCGGCCAGGACCAGCCCCTCGTGCGGTGTGGTGGGGAGGTCCTTGAGCGAGTGAACCGCGAAGTCCACCTCACCCCGCAGCAGCGCCTCGCGCAGCGCGGCCACGAACACTCCCGTGCCGCCGATCTGTGCCAGGTGCTCGCGGGACGTGTCGCCGAACGTGGTGATCTCGACGAGCTCAACAGGCCGTCCGGTCACCTGGCTCACGGCGTCCGCCACCTGCCCGGACTGGGCCATGGCGAGCCTGCTCCGCCTGGTCCCGAGCCTCAGTGCCTTCTCAGTCATGCCGGCCCTCGGTTCTTCTCAGTGCTGTTCTCGGCGCGGGAGACGGAGGCCACCGTCTCGGGGTCGAGGTCGAACAGGGTGCGCAGCGCGTCCGCGTACCCGGCGCCGCCGGGTTCGGCCGCGAGCTGCTTGACCCGCACCGTCGGCGCGTGCAGCAGCTTGTCGACGACGCGCTTGACGGTCTGGGTGATCTCGGCGCGGTGCCTGGCGTCCAGCGCGGGCAGCCGCCCTTCCAGCCGGGCGATCTCGCCGGCCACGACGTCGGCGGCCATGCTGCGCAGCGCGACCACGGTGGGCGTGATGCGCGCGGCCCGCTGGGCGGCGCCGAAGGCGGCCACCTCGTCCGCGACGATCCCGCGGACCCGGTCCACGTCGGCGGCCATCGGGGCGTCCGCGGAGGCCTCGGCCAGCGACTCGATGTCGACCAGGCGCACCCCGGCCAGCCGGTGCACGGCGGCGTCGATGTCCCTCGGCATAGCGAGGTCCAGCAGGAACAGCGCCGGACGGGGGCGCGGCACCCGGGCCACCGGCTCCGGGCGGCGCCGCTCGGGGACGCGCCCGGCGGTGGCGGCCGTGGCGGCCAGCGCGGTGATCAGTTCGGGGTCGGCGCCGGGCCCGGTACGGAGGTCCTCGCGGCGGTCGGCGGCGGCGCGGTCGGCCGCGGTGGTGCCGGGGGCGGCCCAGGCACCGTGCTGCTCCAGCGTCGCGGCGTCCATCCCGGCCACGGCGGCGTCGCCCATGACGGAGAAGCCGGACGGCACGGCGGACAGGTCGAGCGGACAGCTCTCCTCACCGGCGGCTCCGGTGGCACCGACCGCGCCCGTGGCCACGGCGGCGCCGGACGTCCCGGCGGTGCCGCCCACCGGGTGCAGTGGCGTTTCCGCACGGCCCCGCCGGGCCCCTTCGGCGGCGGCCGGGGCGGAGACGGCGACCGCGGAGGGCGCGGCGGCGGGGGTCGCGACGCGGCCCTCCAGCGTCCTGGCCACGGCCTCCGCCGTGAGGACGAGCCCCGTCGCGCCGGTACAGGAGACGGCCACGTCGGCACGTGTCAGTTCGGCGGGCACCGCGTCCATCGGGACGGCCCGGGCCCGTACGTCCGTCTCGCCGCTCTCGGTCAGCAGGCGGGCGAGCCGCTCGGCCCGCTCCAAGGTCCGGTTGGCGACGACGACCTCCGTCACCCCGGCCCGCGCGAGCGTGGCGGCGGCCAGCGAGGACATCGACCCGGCGCCGATGACCAGCGCCGTCCGGCCGCCGGCCCAGCCGCGCACCTCCTCGCCCCCGGCCAACTGCTCCAGGCCGAAGGTGACCAGGGACTGCCCGGCGCGGTCGATGCCGGTCTCGGAGTGGGCGCGCTTGCCGACCCGGAGCGACTGCTGGAACAGGTCGTTCAGCAGCCGGCCCGCGCTGTGCAGGTCCTGCGCGCGGGCCAGCGAGTCCTTGATCTGGCCGAGGATCTGCCCCTCGCCGACGACCATCGAGTCCAGCCCGCACGCCACCGAGAACAGATGGTGGACGGCCCGGTCCTCGTAGTGCACGTAGAGGTGGGGCGTCAGCTCCTCCAGCCCGACGCCGCTGTGCTGGGCGAGCAGGGTGGACAGCTCGGCGACACCGGCGTGGAACTTGTCCACGTCGGCGTAGAGCTCGATGCGGTTGCAGGTGGCCAGCACCGCGGCCTCGGTGGCCGGTTCGGCGGCGACCGTGTCCTGGAGCAGCTTCGACTGGGCGTCCGCGTTCAGCGAGGCCCGTTCCAGCACGCTGACCGGCGCGCTGCGGTGGCTCAGCCCGACGACGAGAAGGCTCATGCGGGCATCACCGCGGAGACGTCCCCGTCGGGCCCCTGCCCGGCGCCGGGCTCCTCCGCGGCGGCGGGCGCGGCGGAGCCGGACGCGGACTCCTCGCCCGCCTTGCGCTGCTCGTGGAAGGCGAGGATCTGGAGCTCGATGGAGAGGTCGACCTTGCGCACGTCGACACCGTCGGGGACGGTCAGCACCGTCGGCGCGAAGTTCAGGATGGAGGTGACGCCGGCGGCCACGAGGCGGTCGCAGACGGGCTGGGCGGCTCCGGCCGGGGTCGCGATGACGCCGATGGAGACGCCGTTGTCCCGGATGATCGCCTCCAGCTCGTCGGAGTGCTGCACCGGGATGCCGGCCACGGGCTTTCCGGCCATCTGGGGATCGGCGTCGATGAGCGCCGCGACCCGGAAACCGCGCGAGGCGAAGCCGCCGTAGTTGGCGAGCGCGGCCCCCAGGTTGCCGATGCCGACGATGACGACCGGCCAGTCCTGGGTGAGGCCCAGCTCACGGGAGATCTGGTAGACGAGGTACTCGACGTCGTAGCCGACGCCACGGGTCCCGTAGGAGCCGAGGTAGGAGAAGTCCTTGCGCAGCTTCGCGGAATTGACCCCCGCCGCCGCGGCCAGCTCCTCGGAGGAGACCGTGGGCACCGAGCGCTCCGACAGCGCGGTCAGGGCTCGGAGGTACAGCGGAAGACGGGCGACGGTGGCCTCGGGAATCCCTCGGCTGCGGGTCGCCGGTCGGTGTGTTCGGCCAGTTGCCACGGTGCTCCTGCGGGTAGAGCGGGGCTGTAGGCGGTCATACGTCCCTACATGACCGCCCCGTCGAATGCAGGCTATGTCTTTGTGAACGCGTGCACAAAGATGGTGTCCGATTTGCCCATCGAACGTGACCGGGCTCACGCAACCACGGCGCTCGAACAGGGAACCGGCGCACCCGCACTCGCGTTCCACTCCCTTCGAGGGCAAAGCCGCACACACTCCTCATGATCGACGCCCCCGAGACCCCGCCGCCATCGATCCTAGGCGACCGTCCGGATTACGCGCACCGATCGGTCAGCGCCCTTCGCAGACGCTCCTCGTTCACCCGCCAGAAGGTGTGCTGCCGCCCGTCGACGAGGACCACGGGGATCTGCTCCCAGTACTGGTCGTGGAGGCGCGCGTCCTCGGTGATGTCCTTCTGCTCCCAGGGAACGCCGAGCTCGCCGCAGACCTTCTCGACGACGAGCTGCGCGTCGTCGCACAGGTGGCAGCCGGGTTTGCGGACGAGGGTGACGAGGTGGTCCTCCGGGCGCGCGGAGGGCGGGGGCGGCGACCCCGCCTGCGGGGCCCCGGAGGGCCGCGGGGACCGCGGGGTCTTTCTGCCGAACAGCGGACTCATGGCGGCCATTCTCGCCCGCCCTGTTCACGGCGGCGCAACCTCGTGGCACCGGAACTTCCGGACGGACTGGCTATGCTCACGGGCATGGCCGCTTTCGGATGGCTCACCCCCCGCCGCCGCCCCGCCACGGCGCGGAGCGTGCTGGCGGGCGAGGCCTCGGCGGAGGCCGCCCGCAAGGCGGGCGGCGACGCGACGGACCAGGACCGCGACGACCGGAGCGGGAAGAAGGAGAAGGACGGGAACGGGACCCCGGACTTCCCGGTCCGGGGCGACGACCGGGCCGCCGCCTTCTTCGACCTCGACAACACCGTGATGCAGGGCGCCGCCCTCTTCCACTTCGGCCGCGGGCTGTACAAGCGGCAGTTCTTCGAGACCCGCGACCTGGCCCGCTTCGCCTGGCAGCAGGCGTGGTTCCGGCTGGCCGGCACCGAGGACCCCGAGCACATGCGCGACGCCCGCGACTCGGCGCTCTCCATCGTCAAGGGCCACCGCGTCTCCGAGCTGAGGTCCATCGGCGAGGAGATCTACGACGAGTACATGGCCGGCCGCATCTGGCCCGGCACCCGCGCGCTCGCCCAGGCCCACCTGGACGCCGGGCAGAAGGTCTGGCTGGTCACGGCGGCACCGGTGGAGATCGCCCAGGTCATCGCCCGCCGCCTGGGCCTGACCGGCGCGCTCGGCACCGTCGCCGAGTCCGTCGCCGGCGTCTACACCGGCCGCCTGGTCGGCGAACCGCTGCACGGCCCCGCCAAGGCCGAGGCGGTCCGGGCCCTGGCCGCCGCCGAGCGCCTGGACCTCACCCGCTGCGCCGCGTACAGCGACTCCCACAACGACATCCCGATGCTCTCGCTCGTCGGCCACCCCTACGCGATCAACCCGGACGCCAAGCTGCGCCGGCACGCCCGCGAGCGGGACTGGCGGCTGCGCGACTACCGCACCGGCCGCAAGGCCGCCAAGGTCGGCATCCCGGCCGCCGCCGGCGTCGGCGCGGTCGCGGGCGGCACCGCCGCCGCCATCGCCCTCCACCGCCGCAGGCGCTGACCCGCGCCGCCCGCGCGGCCGCGACCGGACCCCGCGACCGGACCCCGCGGGTGGGGGGACGCGGCCGGGACCGGAGCGGTCGCGGGGCCGGGCGCCCGCCGGGCCGGCGCCCGGCCCCGCGCCCCGGGCCCGCCCTTCCGCACCAGTGCCCCGCCCGCGCCGGGCGGGGGCCAATCCAGGTGACGTACCCGCACCGCGCCCGCCCCAGTCCCCCGCACGCGCGCCTCTCCCACATCGAGCACAAGACGCACCGCACTTATCCGGAACCCGAACCCATCCGGTCACCAAACGATCAGTCTGTCGCGGGCGAACGACCGTCAATCGGGCACGGAAGCGACGTAATCGATGATTTGAGCAACTGGGCGTAGCAGCACCAGTACGAAGCGTTATTCTCCTCAGACGCATTCCGGTAACCACCGTCGCTACGACGGGTGAAAGGTTCCGTACTGCACGTGATGGAAGCTCTGCCTCTGGGAGTCCCGTGTACCCACACGTCGGGGTTGACGCCTCGGGCCTGGCTACGCTGCGCGCAACGGTCAAATCGGCCCGAGACCTCTTGCGCGGCTTCGTCCCCACCGCGTACGCCGTCCCCGCCCTCGCCACCGCCGCCGGCCCGCACCACGCCCTCGCCACCGCGACCGCCCCCGCCGGTCCGTGCTACGCGCTGGCCGACGGCGGCGCCGCCGTCGGCAGACGGGCCCGCTCGTCCGGCGCCGCCACCACCCACCGCCGTCCCGCGGCCGACAGTGACAGCGCCCGGATGATGGACCTCGTCGAGCGGGCCCAGGCCGGCGAGGCCGAAGCCTTCGGGAGGCTCTACGACCAGTACAGCGACACCGTCTACCGCTACATCTACTACCGGGTGGGCGGCAAGGCGACCGCCGAGGACCTCACCAGCGAGACCTTTCTGCGCGCCCTGCGCCGCATCGGCACCTTCACCTGGCAGGGCCGCGACTTCGGCGCCTGGCTGGTGACCATCGCCCGCAACCTCGTCGCGGACCACTTCAAGTCCAGCCGCTTCCGGCTGGAGGTGACCACCGGCGAGATGCTCGACGCCAACGAGGTCGAGCGCTCCCCCGAGGACTCCGTCCTGGAGTCCCTCTCCAACGCCACCCTGCTGGAGGCCGTGCGGCGGCTCAACCCGCAGCAGCAGGAGTGCGTCACCCTCCGCTTCCTCCAGGGCCTCTCGGTCGCCGAGACCGCCCGCGTCATGGGCAAGAACGAAGGGGCCATCAAGACCCTCCAGTACCGCGCCGTACGCACCCTGGCCCGGCTGCTGCCGGACGACGCCCGCTGAGCGCCCGACGGCCCGCCGCCCCGGGAGCCCGAGCAGCCGGGACCCCGGGCGCCCCCGCACCCGCGACACCCCGCGCCCGCGCCCGCGCCCCCGCGGCCGTCCCGGCACCCCGGAAGCCCGGCGCCGATCCCGCACCGTCCGCCACCACCCACCGCGATCCCCAAGTCACCATCGGTGAGATTCCGTTGGGACGGCGGCCCGATCATCCGTCGTCCGTAACCCAAGTGCCGCGCCATTCGTTGTGCGGGATGCAGGCTCCCTGTGGTCGCTCCCCGGCGCCCGCGGCTCACACGATCGTGTGGCCCCGGACCGGGCGGGCAACCCTCAGGACCCCCTGGGGAGTCGACCGTCATGACGAGAGGAGGTGCCGCCAGTGATCGCGAACGTATCGGCGCACCGGCGGGCGAACGCCTTCGCCCAGGCTCTGGAGGAGCAGACCGATCCCGGGGCGGCGGCCGAGGAGTCCGGAGGTCCGGCGGCCGCCGGTCCCCCGGGGGAACCGCCCGGGCAGGCCGGGGCGTCCGAGCGGAGGGGGCTGCCGGCCCTCGCCGCCGGTCTGGAGGCGCTGCCCCGGCCCGTGCTGGACCCCGAGGTCAAGACCGTGCAGCGGGCCCGGCTCGTGGCCGCGTTCGAGTCCATGCTCCAGGAGGGCACGGCGAGGGGTGCCGCGGCGGGCCCGACCGTGCCCGAGCAGCGCCAGGGCCGCGGCGCCCACCGGGCCGCCCCGCTGAAGAGGTTCCGGCCCCGCACCCGGCTGGCCAAGACCCTCACCGCGGGCGGCCTCAGCGTCGGCGTCGCCGCCGGAGCCCTCGGCGGAGTGGCCGCCGCCAGTTCCGACGCCCTGCCCGGCGACTCGCTCTACGGGCTCAAACGCGGCATCGAGGACTTCCGGCTCGGCCTCGCGGACGGCGACGACGAACGCGGTCGCGCCTATCTGGACCTGGCCTCCACCCGGCTCAACGAGGCCCGGCGGCTGATGGAGCGCGGGCGCAGCGGCCCCCTCGACCACGAATCGCTGGGCGAGATCCGCCGCGCCCTGTCCGGCATGCGGCACGACGCCTCCGAGGGCCACCGCCTGCTCAGCGCCGTCTACGCGCGCGACCCCGACTCCCTCGGCCCCATGCAGGCCCTCTCCTCCTTCTCCCGCTCCCACGCGGAGGCCTGGGGAGCCCTGCGGGACCGGCTGCCCATGCAGCTCGGGGACGTCAGCGAGGAGGTGACCTCGGTCTTCGACGCCATAGAGGACGACGTCGCCCCGCTGCGCTCCCTGCTCCCCCGGCCCCCGGCCGACAGCGGCTCCACCACCCCCGGCAGCCGCCCCGGCTCCTCCCGACCGGCCGCCCCCGGCACCCCGGGCGCCAGCCACCCGGCGCCCCCCGGCGACCGCACCGGCACCTCCGGCGACGGCTCCACCGAAGAGGGGCCGGGCCACAGCAGCGGGCCCAGCGAGTCCACCGGCCTCGGCCACGAGGGCGAGGGCCTGCTCGGCGGCGGCACCGGCGGCCTGCTCGACCCGCCCGCGGACACCGCCGGACCCGCCGCGCCGTCCACCGGCCCCACCCCGCCGGCCGCCCCCGACGTCACCCTCCCGCCCCTGCTCCCGGGTCTCCTGCCCGGCCTGGGCATCGAGGGCAAGGACGCCAAGGACACCGGCTGACCCACCCGTCCCCCCGGGTCCGTGGACACGGCGAGGGGGCGCTCCCGCACGGGGCGCCCCCTCGCCGTGCCGCGCGCGGAGCGACCGGACGGGGGCCCTCCGCGCGCGGGGGGCGCCGTGCCGGAGGAAGGCCGGTCGGCCCGTCACCAGCCCGTCGAAGACCGGTCGCCCCGTCGGAAGAAGACCGTCAGAAGAAGACCGACCGGCGTTGGACCAGCAGCTTGTACAGGGTGTGCTGGATCTGCTCCCGCACCTGGTCCGTCAGGTTGAACATCAGCATCGGATCGTCGGCCGCCTCCGGCGGATGGCCGTCGGTCCGGATCGGCTCACCGAACTGGATCGTCCACTTCGTCGGCAGCGGCACCGCCCCCAGCGGCCCCAGCCAGGGGAACGTCGGGGTCAGCGGGAAGTACGGAAGGCCCAGCACCCGCGCCAGCGTGCGCGAGTTGCCGAGCATCGGATAGATCTCCTCCGCGCCGACGATCGAGCACGGGACGATCGGCACCCGCTGCCGCAGCGCCGTCGACACGAACCCGCCGCGCCCGAAGCGCTGGAGCTTGTACCGCTCGCCGAACGGCTTCCCGATCCCCTTGAACCCCTCCGGCATCACCCCGACCAGCTCGCCCCGGGCCAGCAGCCGTTCGGCGTCCTCCGCGCAGGCCAGGGTGTGGCCCAGCTTGCGGGCCAGCTCGTTCACCACCGGCAGCACGAAGACCAGATCCGCCGCCAGCAGCCGCAGGTGCCGCCCCGCCGGATGGTGGTCGTGCACCGCGACCTGCGCCATCAGCCCGTCCAGCGGCAGCGTCCCGGAGTGGTTGGCGACGATCAGCGCCCCGCCCTCGGCGGGGATGTTCTCCACCCCCCTCACCTCGACCCGGAAGTACTTCTCGTACAGCGGGCGCAGCAGCGACATCAGCACCTGGTCGGTCAGCTCGGCGTCGTAGCCGAAGTCGTCGACCTCGTACTCCCCGGTCAGCCGCCGCCGCAGGAAGGCCAGCCCGCCCGCGACGCGCCGCTCCAGTCCGCCCGCCCCACCCGCACCCTCCGGGCCCGGTGACCCGGCCGGCCCCGCGGCCCCGGGCTGTCCCGGGGACCCGGCCGGTTCCGCGGGCTCCGGGCCGGGTGCCGAGTCCGCGGACGGCGGGACCGGCTCCCCCGTCCCGTCCGCCGGGCCGTCGTCCCGGGCCCCGCCGCGCACCGGCAGCGGCTGCACCGCGCCCGGCCCCCCGGGCTCCGCGTCCAGGCGGCGTCCGTTCCGGCGGCGGGGCGCGCCGGAGCCCCGCGACCGGTCGTCGTCGAAGGGAATGACCTTGGCGTCCGCCATCGTTGCTGCGCTCCTCAGTTGGCGCTCTGCGTCGGGAGGTGGCCGCCGTCCCCCGGGGACAGCGCGGCGATCCGGTCGACGGCCCCCGCCAGGGCCTCCGGCGGCAGCAGCCCCGGCCCGCGGGACCGCGCGAAGTCCGCGAAGGCCCCGGCCGTCGAGTACACCGGGCGGAACCCGAGGGTCTCCCGCATCTGCCGGGTGTCCACCACCCTGCCGTGGGTCAGCAGCCGGATCTGCTCCGGTGAGAAGTCCGTCACCCCCAGCGTACGCACCAGCGATCCGGCCCAGGTGACCGCGGGCAGCGGCAGCGGCACGGTGGGGCGGCCCAGCCGCCGGGAGCACTGGGACAGCAGCAGCACCCCGTCCCCCGCGACGTTGAAGGTGCCGCTGTTGAGGGTGCCCCGGCGCGGCTCGCGCGAGGCGATCCCCAGCACCTCGACCACGTCGTCCTCGTGCACGAACTGGAGCCGCGGATCGTAGCCGAACACCGTCGGCAGCAGCGGCAGCGCGAAGTACGAGGTGAGCGGGGTCTCCGCGTTCGGGCCCAGGATGTTGGCGAACCGCAGCACGCAGACGGCGACATCGGGCCGGCGCCGCGCGAAGCCGCGCACATAGCCCTCGACCTCCACCGCGTCCTTGGCGAACCCACCGGTGGGCAGCGACCTCGGCGGCGTGGTCTCCACGCAGACCGCCGGATCGCGCGGCGCGGAACCGTAGACGCTGGTGCTGGACTTCACCACCAGCCGCTTCACCGACGGCGACTTCTGGCAGGCGCCCAGCAGTTGCATGGTGCCGATGACATTGGTCTCCTTGACCGACGCCCGGCTCCCGCCGCCCAGCGGCATGCCCGTCACGTCCAGGTGGACGACCGTGTCCGCGCCCGTCTCCGCCAGCACCCGCCCGATGGCCGGCTGCCGGATGTCGGCCCGGACGAACTCGGCGCCGCCCAGCCGGTGCTCCGGCTCCACCGCGTCCACCGCGACGACCCCGTCCACCCCCGGCTCCCGCAGCAGACGCCGGACGAACCGGCCCCCGAGCCGCCGGGCCGCACCGGTCACCAGCACGACCTTGCCCAAGATCAGCGCCTTCCTTCCGCACTGCCCCGGCCGCGCCCGCCGCGCGCCCGTGCCTCTGCCGTACCTTGCCGTCTTCCCCCCGGTGGCGCCAACCCAGCCTGCCGGTGTCGCCCTCCGGTCGCACCGGATGCAGCAGGCCGGCCGCCGCGCCCGCCCCCGAGGAACGACTGCGGCCCCCCACCGGTTCCGGTGGGGGGCCGCAGACCACGCTCTCGCGCCGTCCCGTCGCCTACTTCTTGTTGCGACGCTGGACGCGCGTGCGCTTGAGCAGCTTGCGGTGCTTCTTCTTGGCCATCCGCTTGCGCCGCTTCTTGATAACAGAGCCCACGACTACCCTCGCTCACTTCTCATCACTCGGTTGTTTGGGCGCCATGGGCCCACACGACCTACGAGGGGCCAGCCTACCCGCCCGAGCGCCGAGGTCGTAATCGAGGCGGCGTCAGGCCGTTTCCACCCCCACGTAGCTCTCCCGCAGGTACTCGTGAACCGCCTGTTCCGGGACACGGAAGGACCGCCCCACGCGGATGGCGGGCAGATGACCGCTGTGCACCAGCCGGTACACGGTCATCTTGGACACGCGCATCACCGCGGCGACCTCCGCCACGGTAAGGAACTGGACCTCGTTCAGAGGCCTTTCGCCAGCAGCCATGACACACCTGAACCTTCCGCACTCGACGGGCACCGGCTTCCCCTCCGGTCACTCTTCGTCGCTGCGTGCTCACTCCCCAATGTAGGGGCGGGTGATGCGAATGGGGAAGAGGTGCACCCATGACCGTCCCCGACCGGCAGCCCGGCGCGGGCGAGCACATACCGGGCCAGCGGCCGGTAGCACTCGGGCGGCGCCCCGTCCTCCAGGGGTACGGCGACGGCCACCGCGCCCTCCTCCTCCCCGACGAACAGCGCCGGATCGTCCGTGTCGGCCGGGCCCATCGCCTCGAACCCGAGCTGACCTGCGCCGCAGACCCAGCCGTGGTCACCGATCACCAGCTCCGGGAGCGGCCCCCCGGCCTCCGCCGCCGCGTCCAGCGCGGTCCGCACGGGCAGCGGCGAGTGCGCGTGCGCGCCCGGCTCACCACCGGAGCGTTCCGTACCGGGCACACGCACCGACGCCACACCGCGGACGTACTCCAGGACATGGGTGCGTAGACCGAACCGGGTCAATATGTCGATACGGCGACCATGCGCCGGGGTGAGGACGGCACATCCCGCCGCCGACAGGGCCCCGGCCACGGCGGCGTAGAAACCGAGCAGCGGACCGGGGTGGCCGGTGCCGAGCAGGACGGGGGCGCGGCGCTCGGCGGCGACGGCGAGCCGGACGGCGAAGGCGTCCAGGGCGGCCACCGTGCGGTCGGGGTCGATCGTGTCCGGTCCCGAGGTGTGCCGGGGGTCGGCCGGGACGCCGCACCGGTCGGCCATCAGCCGCAGCAGCTCCGGCTGCGTCCAGTCCCGCCGGGGGTCGATACCGATCAGCGCCCGGGGATCGCGCGCGGCGAACAACCGGTAGCTGCGCAGACCCGCCTCCCGGCTCGTCCCCACCACCCCGGCCAGCCGGGCGGCCACCAGATACTCCCGAAGCCCCGCGTGATCCACCACGCGCCGATCCTCCCGCACCCCGCCCCCGGATCACGGCAGAACACCCGGACCGCCCCTCCGACGAGTGGCCGAAAAGGCTCCGGGGCGGGGGAGGCGGCCGGGGGGCGGGGCGGCTCCACCGGAGCGGTCCGGAACGGCTCCGGCGGTGGAAGCGGGACGGCTCCGCCCGGGGCGGACCGGACGGCCACGTCCAGAAGGGCCGGATACGGCTCCCGCCGCCGGGCACCGCACGGCCGGGGGGCCGAACCACGGACCGGACCCCATCGGGCCTCGGGCGCCACCGGCGGCGGCCACCGCCGACCACCGGCCCAGTGCATCCCCGGACCCGTGCCCCGGCGGGATGCTCCGGAGCCGCGGCGGGATGCTCCGGGGCCCCGGCGGGATGCTCCGGGGCCCCGGCGGGACTTTCCGGACCCCCGGCGGCACGTTCCGGGGCCCCGGCGAGACGTCCGCACCCGCACCCCGGGCGGGGCGACCGGGCGCCCGTGCCCCGGACCCGTTCACCGGGGTGGGGCCCCGCCCCGGGTGCTACGCCAGCAGCCCGCGCAGCGGGAACACCGCCCGCCGCGCCGCCAGGACGGCCTGGTCCAGCCGGTCCGCCGGGTCGTACCCCGCGTCCCACTCCGACCACCCCACCGGCGACCGCCCGTCGGTCATCCGCATCGGCCCCAGTTGCCGCGTCCGGGCGAACACCTCCTGGCGCCACCCCTCCGGGATCACCGTCTCCGGCGCCACCGGACGCCCCGCCGCGATGCCCACCAGATGCGTCCACGACCGCGGCACCACCTCGACCACGGCGTAACCGCCGCCGCCCAGCGCCACCCACCGTCCGTCGGCGTACTCGTGCGCCAGCTCGTGGCACGCCTCCTGCACCGCCCGCTGCGCGTCCAGCGACACCGCGAGGTGGGCGAGCGGGTCCTCGAAGTGCGTGTCGGCGCCGTGCTGCGTCACCAGCACCTGCGGCCGGAAGTCGGCGACCAGCTCGGGCACCACCGCGTGGAAGGCCCGCACCCAGCCCGCGTCCCCCGTCCCGGCCGGCAGCGCGATGTTCGCGGCCGACCCCTCCGCGCCGCCCGCGCCGGTCTCCTGCGGCCAGCCGGTCTGCGGGAACAGCGTCCGCGGATGCTCGTGCAGCGAGATCGTCAGGACCCTCGGGTCCTCCCAGAACGCCGCCTGCACCCCGTCGCCGTGGTGCACGTCCACATCGATGTAGACGACCCGCTCGGCGCCCAGCTCCAGCAGCCGGGCGATGGCCAGCGCCGCGTCGTTGTAGACGCAGAACCCGGCCGCGCCGCCCGGCATGGCATGGTGCAGCCCGCCCGCGAAGTTCACCGCGTGCAGCACCTCCCCCTGCCACACGGCCTCCGCGGCGGCCACCGACTGCCCGGCGATCAGCGCCGACACCTCGTGCATCCCCGCGAAGGCCGGGTCGTCGACCGTCCCCAGCCCGTACGACGGGTCCGCCGCCGCAGGATCGGCGGAGGCGGCCCGCACGGCGTCGATGTAGTCCTCGCGGTGCACCAGCCGCAGCGTCGACTCCCCGGCGGGCTTCGCGGCCACGATCTCCAGCCCGGCGTCGAGCCCCAGGGCCGTGACCAGCCGCCGCGTCAGGGCGAGCCGTACCGGGTCCATCGGGTGGTCCGGGCCGAAGTCATAGCCCGTGACCGCCTCGTCCCACATCAACCGTGCGCGACCGCTCATGACGGTCACCGTATCGGTCCGCGCCGGTCCCGAACGACCGGGCGTGCACCAGGGTCACCAGGACCAGCGCCATCGGCACGAGCATCGCCCCCCGGTGGCTCCAGGCGTCCCCGAGCGCCCCCACCAGGGGCGAACCGATCAGGAATCCGACGTAGTTGAAGACGTTGAGCCGGGCCACCGCCGCGTCCGACGCCCCGGGCCCGTACCGCTCGTGGGCCAGCCGCCCCGCCGCCGCGAAGGTCTGCGGCACCAGCACGCACAGCCCGAGCCCCAGCAGCGTGAACCCGAGCATCCCCGCCCACGCCCCCGGTGCCGCCGCGACCACCGCGAAACCGGCCGCCGCCGTCACCGCCCCGGTCCGCACCACCGCCGCGGCACCGAACCGCCGCACCCCGTGGTCCCCCAGGGCCCGGCCCACCAGCGTCGTCACCATGTAGACGTTGTAGGGCACGGTCGCCATCTGCTCGGAGCCGCCCAGCACGTCCTGGACGTACTTCGCGCTCCAGTTGGAGACCGTGGAGTCCCCGATGTACGCGAACGTCATCACCAGGCACAGCGGCAGCAGCATCCGGAAGCCGATGCCGCCGGCCGCGTCCTTCCCCGCGTCCCCGGCGCCGACCGCGCTCGCTGCTCCGGCTACCGCTCCGGCTCCGGCATCCTCGACGGCTCCGGCGCCCCCGACGGCCCCCGCCGTCCCGACGGCTCCGGTGTCCCCGGCGGCCTCCGGGGTCCCGTCCCGCTCCCGGTCCCGCGCGTCGACGTACCAGCGGCTCCCCACCAGCACCGCCGGCACCAGCACCCCCACCACCGGCAGATACGACACCCAGAGCGCCGGCCCCCAGTGCGCCCCCGCCCACGCCAGCGACGCCCCGAGGATGCCGCCCAGGCTGTACGCGGCGTGGAAGCCGAGCATGATGCTCCGCCCGTACGCCCGTTGCAGGCTCACCCCGAGCATGTTCATCGCCGCGTCCAGCGCGCCGACGGCCACCCCGAACACCGCGAGCGCGACGGCGACCTGGGCCATCCGGTCACCGGCCCCGACGCCCAGCAGCGCCAGCAGGGCCAGCGGCTGCGACCAGCGCAGCACCCGGCTCGGGGGCGTCCGCCGCACCAGCCGCTCGGTGGCCACGCTCCCGGCACCGGCCAGGACGGGCACCGCGGCCAGGAAGACCGGCAGCAGCGCGTCGGAGATGCCGTACCGGTTCTGGACGGCCGGGATGCGCGTGACCAGCAGGGCGAAGGCGACGCCCTGGGCGAAGAAGCAGAAGGCGAGCGAGGCCCTGCCGCGCCGCAGCACATCGGTCATGGCGGCGAGCGTAGGGCCCCGACCTACCGGTGGGTAGATCCGGCCGGCACCGGATTCCCCGCAGTCGTGTGCACGTCGGTCTCCGGCACCGCCCGGTCCGCCGCCGCGGCGGCGGCCACCATGTGCGCCATGGGGACGGCTCCGAGGGCACCGCTCACCATGAAGCCGAGCACCATCGTGGCGACCAGGACGACGGAGCCCAGCCACACCATGGTGTCGACCGGCACGGAGTACGCCCCCGCGGTCCGCACCGCGCACTCCGCGACGAACGCCGTCCCCCACACCACGGTGAACCTCCGCTCCGCCGCCCGGAAGGCGGACGACTCCCGCCGCAGCCGGGCCCAGGCAGCGTCCCGGCCCGGATCGCCCTTGACCAGCCAGGGCTTGAGCGACGCCGTCATCATCGGCCGCCCCAGGGCGGCGGAGACCAGCAGCACGATCCCGACGACGCCGCTGAGGGCGCTGTCCTTGACCAGCATCAGCCGGGCGTCACCGGTCTCCAGCTTCGCGGCCGGGGCCCCTCAGCCCGGTAGGAACGATCGTCCGGTGCCGGGCATGACGGATGTCAGGTCGGGCCGGGTACCGCGCCGTCAACGGGCCCCGGCCAGCAGGCCGGTCAGCTCCCCCATGTCGGCGAAGAGGCGGGAGGCGCCGTCCAGTACGGCGGGCGGGGTCATGGCGGTGAACCCGAACACGTCCATCCCGGCGGCGACGGCGGCCCGGACGCCGAGCGCGCTGTCCTCGACGACGGCGCACCGGTCCGGGGCGACGCCCATCCGCGCGGCGGCGTGCAGGAAGAGATCCGGCGCGGGCTTGCCCCGGCCGACGTCCTCGGCACTGAAGATCCGCCCGTCGTCGAACCACCGGTCGAGCCCGGTGCGGCGGTGGCCCACCCTGATCCGCTCGTGGCTGCCGGAGGAGGCCACGCAGTACGCCACCCCGTCCGCGGCCAGCTTCCCCAGCACCTCGGCGGCTCCGGGGACGGGCTCCAGGTCCCGTTCGAAGGCGGCGAACACCCGCTGGTGGAAGGCGTCGTCGAAGTCCTCGGGCAGCCGCCGCCCGGTCCGCTCCAGGACGAGGTCGTGCACCCGGTGCAGCGCGGCACCCATGTAGTCCCGCAGCGAGTCCTCGTAGGTCGTGGGGTGTCCCAGCTCGGTCAGGAAGCCGGCGAGGAGCCGGTTGGAGATCGGCTCGCTGTCGACGAGCACACCGTCGTTGTCGAAGATGACCAGGTCATAGCGCATGCCTTTGACCCTATGGGTTGCCCCTGGAACGCAGAAAAGCCCCGCACCATGAGGTGCGGGGCTTTCCCCAACAATTGTTCGGCGGCGTCCTACTCTCCCACAGGGTCCCCCCTGCAGTACCATCGGCGCTGTAGAGCTTAGCTTCCGGGTTCGGAATGTAACCGGGCGTTTCCCCTACGCTATGACCACCGAAACACTATGAAACACAACCCGCAACCCC
>NZ_WWGX01000070.1 GCF_009862265.1 Streptomyces sp. SID8352
GGTGCCGGTGCCGACGTCCGCTCCGGTCCAGGATCCGGCGCCCGCGCCGGGCACCGTGGTGCCGCCTACGGGGGTGTTCGGGCCGCCGCCCGCGATGGACCCGGAGGCGGCGTCCGGGCGACGGGCGGAGGCGGGACCGATGGGCCCCCTGGGCGCGCTGCCCCCGAGGGGCGCGACCATCCCTACGGCCCCTACGGCCCCTACGGCCCCTACGGCCCCTACGGCCCCTACGGCCCCTACGGCCCCTACGGCCCCTACGGAGTCCGCGGGGGCGTCGGCTCCTACGGGTGCCCGGGCCGCGGACGCCGGGGAGCCCACCGCGCCCCCGGCCGTCGAAACGCCCGCGGACCCCGCAGGCCCCGCGGCGCCCGGAACGCCAGGGGCCGACGGCGGGTCCGGGACCACCGGGGGGCCCGGCCCCGCCGCGGCTCCCGCCGTCTACGCGCCCTCGCGGCCGATCCCCTCCCCGGCCTTGGTTTCCCCGTCCCCGGTCCCCCCGGTACCGTCCCCGGTCCCGCCCGTGCCGTCCGCACCGGCACCCGGCGCGGCCCCGGCCGCGGTAACCGCCGGGATCGCCGCCGGACTGGCCCCCGGCTTCGACTACGAGGACGAGGGCGGGCCCACCCCGACCCCTGCCCGCGGCTTCGACGCCGTGGCGGAGGCGGTGCTGGGCGACGAGCCGATCACCGCGCCCGGCGACAGCACCGCCCCCGCCCTGCTGGCGGAACCGACCGCGCGCATCAACGAGGCCGTGCGGGCGGGGCGCACCCAGGAGGCGGCGCTGCTGGCGGAGCAGGCGGTGGACCGGGCGTCGGGCACGCTGGGCCCCGAACACCCGGAGGTGCTGCGGCTGCGCGAACTCACCGCGTACATCGCCTATCTGTCGGGCGACCCGGACCGGGCCTTCCTGCTCTCGCTGGACCTGGCCCGGGTCCACCGCCGCCGGGGCGACGCGGAGGCCGCCTACGGCAACGTCCAGAGCGCGGCCACCTCCTGGCGGGGGGTGCGCGCGCCGGACCGGGGGCTGGAGCTGGGGGGCGAGCTGATCGGGCTGTGGGACGAACTCGTCGCCGAGGGGGGCCCGGCCGCCGGGGACACCGAGCGGCTGGACTCCGTACGCGTCCGCATGGACCGCCTGGCGGAGCGCGCCCGGGCGGGGACCGGCTGACCGGGCCCGGTGCTCACGGGGCCGGTACCGGCCCCGGCCCCGCGCCCGGTACTGGTGCCGGCCCTAGGCGGAGAGCTTCCACAGCGCGTGGGCGATGGCGTCGCTGTGGCGGTTCAGCGCCGTGTCGTCGATGTTGGCGAGGGTGTCGCAGGAGGAGTGGTAGCAGCGGTCGAAGGCCAGGCCCGCGGTGCCGCCCCACTTGGCCGCCTGCGCCGCCGTCTTGCGGTAGTCCGCGCCGCTGAAGAGGCCGCCGACGGGGATGCCGACGTTCTTGAAGGGGGCGTGGTCGGAGCGGCCGTCGCCCTGGGTCTCGATCTCGGTCGGGACGCCGATGCCGCTGAAGTACTCCTTGAACGCGCTCTCGATCGTGGGGTCGTCGTCGTAGACGAAGTAGCCGGGGTTGGGCGAGCCGATCATGTCGAAGTTCAGATAGCCGCTGATCTTCGCGCGGTTGGCGCCGAGGCCGTTGACGTAGGCGCGGGAGCCGATCATCCCCAGCTCCTCCGCGCCCCACCAGGCGAAGCGGAGGTGCTTGGTGGGCCGGTAGTTGGCGCGGGCCACGGCGAGCGCGGTCTCCAGGACGGCTGCGGAGCCGGAGCCGTTGTCGTTGATGCCGGGCCCGTAGGCGACGCCGTCCAGATGTGATCCGAGCATGACAATCTTGTTCGTGTCGCCGCCCGGCCAGTCCGCGACGAGGTTGTACCCGATCGCCCCGGAGGCGCTGAACTGCTGGACGGTGGTGGTGAATCCGGCGGCGTCCAGCTTGGACTTCACGTAGGAGAGCGACGCCTGGTAGCCGGGGCGGCCGTGCGCCCGGTTGCCGCCGTTGGCCGAGGCTATGGATTGGAACTGCGAGAGGTGGGCCTTGACGTTGGCCACGGGTATGTCGGGCGCGGCGGCAGCGGCGGNCGGGGCCGCGGGTACGGGGGCGGGCGCGGCCCCGGCCAGGGAACCGCCGGTGATCAGGGTGACGACCGCGACGGCACTGGCCGTCAGGGTGCGTCCGGACACGGAGAGCTTCATGTGGGGGGCTCCGGATTGCGGGGAGTCCCGGGGTCGGGGACTCCGGTGAATGGGGTGCCTGGATGGTGAAGCCGGGGCTGACGGCACGTCAAGGCCGTCAATCGGCCACCGGGCCGGGCGGGCCGGGGAGCCGGGCGGGCCGGGGCGGACGCCGCCCGGGGCGGTGCCCCCGCCGACCCCGTCCCGTTTCCACCGCCGACCGTCCGGGTCCGGCCCCGGCGCGGTGCACCCCCGGCGCCCGGCCCTCGGCCCCCGGCGCCGCCCCGCCCGGCCTTGCCCGCCCACGCCCCGGTGCACGGGCCACTCCGGTCGGGAGACCGCGCCGGGCACCCCCCGGCAGCCGGGAGGCGCCCTTGCCGCCGCCCGCGCCGGACGCCTCCGGCCCCAGGAGCCGACGCCGACGCCGCCGCCCGCGCCGGGCGCCCCCGGCCGCCGGGAGCCGACCACCCGGTCACCGCGTGGCCGGAAGACGCTAGTCTGCGGGGCGGCGGCGACGAGGGGCGGTGGGTCCGACGGGGGCCTGCCGGTCGTGCGCCGGGCACATCAGATCCGTGTGTATGGGGGCTCCGTGAGCAACGAGATCCACTTCAGCAACAACCACAGAGACCTGTGCGTCGAGCACGGCACCGGTGCGGGGTTCCAGTTCGAGTTCTCCTGCGGCCGCTGCTACGACACCTGGCGCTCGCCCTTCGAGCCGTTCCGCGCCGGACAGGTCGCGGGCTGGGTCTCCAAGGGAGTGGGCGCCGCCTGGTCGATGTTCGGCAACGGCGCCACGCGCGGCGTGTCGGCCGCCGCCGACGGGGTCGCGGGAGCGAGTTTCGGCAACCAGAAGGACGCCGCGTTCTCCCGGGCCATCGAGAACGCCGAGGGTCACTTCAACCGCTGCCCGCGCTGCACCGGTTACGCCTGCGGGCGCTGCTGGAACGCGGGCCAGGGCCTCTGCCTCACCTGCTCGCCGGACACCGCCGCCGAGGCCCAGGCGGCGCAGCGGCGCGGCCTGAACGACATGGTCACCCAGCGGGCCTACGACGCCGGTCAGCGCGACGGCGCCACCTACGACGCCTCCGCGCGGCACCAGCTCGTCTGCCCCCAGTGCCAGACGGAGACCAGGGGCGGCGCCTTCTGCCACGGCTGCGGCCACCGCCTCGCCCAGAGCACCGCCTGCGGCTCCTGCAACGGCGACCTGCCCGCCGGCGCGGCCTTCTGCCCCACCTGCGGCACCCGCGCCTGACCGCCCCGGGGAGCGGCCCGCTCCCGGCCCGCCCCCGAGGGCACGGCCGGGAGCACCGCCCACCCGGCGGAAGCTCAGTGGAGGCAGAAGTCGTTGCCCTCGGGGTCCAGCATGTGGGCCCACTCCCCGCCCTGTTCCGCCACCCGGCGCAGCACGCTCGCGCCCAGGGACTCCAGGCGGGCGATCTCCTCCTCACGGCGGCCCGGCTCGCTGTGGAGGTCCAGGTGGAGGCGGTTCTTGCCGGACTTCGGCTCCGGCACGCGCTGGAACAGCAGCCGCCGCCCCAGACCGGTGCCCGTCCCCTCCTGCCAGGGGTCGTCGGGGTGCCGTACGGCGGCCAGGTCCCGCCAGGCGCGGCGGCCCCGGATCTCGACGGTGGCCTCCTCGGGGACGGCCCCGGCGCCCAGGAGGCCCTCGATGAGCCGGCTGTGGTCCTCTGCCGTGTAGTGGAGCGCGGCGGCCCAGAAGTCGGCCTGCGCGTGCGGGTCGGCGGCATCGATGACGATCTTGTAGTGCAGGGGAGCCGGTGCGGCGGCGGGGTTCTCGTTCATGCCACCAGTCATAGGGGGTGCCTGAGGGGTCGCGCCAGGGACATCCCTGAGACGCGCCCCGGCGGCCCGCCCCGGACCCGCCTCCGGCTCACCCCCGCCCGCCTCCGGCTCACCCCCGGCTCACCCCCGGGTCTCCTGCCCGCCTCCGGCTCACCCCCGCTCCGGCTCACCTCGGGCCTCCCGGGGTCCCTCCCCGGCCCACCTAGCTCTCCGGGCCCGCCGGAGCCCCGCCCGGAGCCGTCGGAGCCGTCGGAGCCGCCGGGGCCCCGCCCGGAGCCATGGGCGTGCCCTGGGCCAGGGCCGAGCCCGGTGCCGGGGCCGTGCCCGGGGCGGCCCCCGCCGTCCCCGCCGCCCCCGGCACTCCACACGCCACGACGTCTCTCTCCCGCGCCGCGGCCCCGCCCGGCGCCGGTTCCGTCGCCCCGGCCGCCGCCGTCCGTGCCCTGAGCGCGCGGGCGCTGCGGCGGGCGGTGCGCAGGGCGTCCCAGGTGAGCAGGGCCAGGGCCAGCCAGACCAGGGCGAACCCGGCCCAGCGCTCGGGCCGCATGGACTCGCCGAAGTAGGTGATGCCGAGCAGGAACTGGAAGACCGGCGCCAGGTACTGGAGCAGCCCCAGCGTGGACAGCGGCACCCGGATCGCCGCCGCCCCGAAGCAGACCAGCGGGATCGCGGTGATCACGCCGGTCGTGGCGAGCAGAGCCGCGTGCCCGGGGCCCTCGGTGGTGAAGGTGGAGTCGCCGCGCGCCCCCAGCCACACGATGAAGCCCAGCGCGGGCAGGAACTGGATCGCGGTCTCGGCGGCCAGCGACTCGACCCCGCCCAGGTTGACCTTCTTCTTCACCAGGCCGTACGTGGCGAACGAGAAGGCGAGGCAGAGGGAGATCCACGGCGGGTGCCCGTAGCCGATGGTGAGCACCACCACGGCGGCGCAGCCGGTGCCGACGGCGGCCCACTGCGTGGGTCGGAGCCGCTCCTTGAGCAGCAGGACGCCGATCGCGATGGTCACCAGGGGGTTGATGAAGTAGCCGAGCGACGCCTCGACGACATGGCCGGTGTTCACGGACCAGATGTAGAGGCCCCAGTTCACCGTGATCACCGCCGCGGCCACCGAGACCAGGGCGAGCCGGCGCGGCCGGCGCAGCAGTTCCCCGATCCAGGCCCAGCGCCGGACGAACAGCAGGAGGGCGCCGACGACGGCGAGCGACCACACCATGCGGTGGGCGAGTATCTCCCCGGCTCCGGCGGGCTCCATCAGTGGCCAGAACAGGGGGACGAGCCCCCACATCCCGTAGGCGGCGAAGCCGTTCAGCAGGCCTATTCGCTGTTCGTTCCCCGACGTCCGCGCCATGGGACACCTCCCTCGCATGTCCGTGCGCCATGACGGTAGCGCCGCGCGCCACCGCGCGTCATACCCGTACCGCGATACGGTCATGACAGCCCCGGCCCGCGCGCACCGGGTGCCCGCCCGGCGCCCCCGGTCACCCCTCGGACGAGGACGGAACCGTGCGGACCCGAAGCCCCCGGCCCCGAGGACCGGCCCCGAGGACCGGCCCCGAGGACCGGCCCCAAGCGCCGGCGGCCCCAGGACTCTCCCCGGCCCCTCCCGGGCGCCCGGCGGGCGGGTGACGGGGAAACGCCGACGGGACCCCGGGCGGCGTCCGCCGGGGTCCCGTCGCTCGGGCGGGCCGGACTCAGCCGACGACCGTCCAGGTGTCGCCGCCCGCGAGCAGCGCGCCGAGGTCGCCCTCGCCGTCGCGCCGCACCGCGGTGTCGAGCTGGTCGGCCATGAGGGTGTCGTAGACCGGCCGCCGGACGGAGCGGAAGACCCCGATCGGGGTGTGGTGCAGGGTGTCGGGGTCGGCGAGGCGGGACAGCGCGAAGGCCGTGGTCGGGGAGGCCGCGGCGGCGTCGTGGACCAGGAGGTCGGCCTCGTTGTCCGCGGTGACCTCGACGACCTCCAGGTCGCCGGTGCGCCCGTCGCGGACGACGCCCTTGGTGCCGTCGGTGCCGAAGCGGATCGGCTGCCCGTGCTCCAGGCGGATCACCGCCTCCTCGGCGCGCTGCTTGTCCTTGATGGCGTCGAAGGCGCCGTCGTTGAAGATGTTGCAGTTCTGGTAGATCTCGACGAGCGCCGTGCCCGGGTGGTCGGCGGCCTGGCGCAGGACCTCGGTGAGGTGCTTGCGGTCGGAGTCGACGGTGCGGGCGACGAAGGACGCCTCGGCGCCCAGGGCCAGGGAGACCGGGTTGAAGGGCGCGTCCAGGGAGCCCATCGGCGTGGACTTGGTGATCTTGCCGACCTCGGATGTGGGCGAGTACTGGCCCTTGGTCAGCCCGTAGATCCGGTTGTTGAAGAGCAGGATCTTGAGGTTGACGTTGCGCCGCAGGGCGTGGATGAGGTGGTTGCCGCCGATGGAGAGGGCGTCGCCGTCACCGGTGACGACCCAGACCGACAGGTCCCGCCGGGAGGTGGCGAGCCCGGTGGCGATGGCCGGGGCACGGCCGTGGATGGAGTGCATCCCGTAGGTGTTCAGGTAGTACGGGAAGCGGGAGGAGCAGCCGATGCCCGAGACGAAGACGATGTTCTCCTTCGCCAGCCCGAGCTGGGGCATGAACCCCTGGACGGCGGCGAGGATCGCGTAGTCACCGCAGCCGGGGCACCAGCGGACCTCCTGGTCCGACTTGAAGTCCTTCATGGACTGCCGGCCCTCGGCCTTGGGGACGAGCTGGAGCAGGGTCGCGGGATCAGTCATCGATGGCCTCCTTCAGCGCCGAGGCGAGCTGCTCCGCCTTGAACGGCATGCCGTTGACCTGGTTGTACGAGTGGGCGTCGACCAGGTACTTCGCCCGGACGAGGGTGGCGAGCTGCCCCAGGTTCATCTCGGGGATCACGACCTTGTCGTACGAGGCCAGGACGGTGCCGAGGTTCTCGGGGAACGGGTTGAGGTGGCGCAGGTGGGCCTGTGCGATGGGCTCCCCGGCGGCGCGCAGCCGCCGTACCGCGGCGGTGATGGGCCCGTAGGTGGAACCCCAGCCCAGGACCAGGGTGCGGGCGCCGTCCGGGTCGTCGACCTCCAGGTCGGGCACGGCGATACCGTCGATCTTGGCCTGCCGGGTGCGGACCATGAAGTCGTGGTTGGCCGGGTCGTAGGAGATGTTGCCGGTGCCGTCCTGCTTCTCGATGCCGCCGATGCGGTGTTCGAGCCCGGCGGTGCCGGGGACGGCCCAGGGGCGGGCCAGGGTCTCCGGGTCGCGCTTGTACGGCCAGAAGACCTCTGTGCCGTCCTCGGTGGTGTGGTTCGGGGCCTGGGCGAACTCGACCGACAGGTCGGGCAGTTCGGCCGGCTCCGGGACGCGCCACGGCTCGGAACCGTTGGCCAGGTAGCCGTCGGAGAGGAGGAAGACCGGGGTGCGGTACTCCAGGGCGATCCGGGCCGCCTCCAGGGCCGCGTCGAAGCAGTCCGCCGGGGTGCGCGGGGCGACCACGGGGACCGGGGCCTCGCCGTTGCGGCCGTACATCGCCTGGAGCAGATCGGCCTGCTCGGTCTTGGTGGGCAGGCCGGTGGACGGCCCGCCGCGCTGGATGTCGACGATCAGCAGCGGCAGCTCCAGCGAGACCGCCAGGCCGATCGTCTCGCTCTTGAGCGCGACGCCGGGACCGGAGGTGGTGGTCACCGCCAGCGAGCCGCCGAAGGCCGCGCCCAGCGCCGCCCCGATGCCCGCGATCTCGTCCTCGGCCTGGAAGGTGCGCACGCCGAAGTTCTTGTGCCGGCTCAGCTCGTGCAGGATGTCCGAGGCCGGGGTGATCGGGTACGAGCCCAGGTACAGCGGCAGCCGGGACTGCCGGCCCGCGGCGATCAGCCCGTAGGCCAGCGCCAGGTTCCCGGAGATGTTGCGGTAGACGCCCGGCGGGAACGCCTTGGAGGCCGGGGCCACCTCGTAGGAGACCGCGAAGTCCTCGGTGGTCTCGCCGAAGTTCCAGCCCGCCCGGTAGGCCGCGATGTTCGCGGCGGCGATCTCGGGCTTCTTGGCGAACTTCGTCCGCAGGAACTTCTCGGTGCCCTCGGTGGGCCGGTGGTACATCCAGCTCAGCAGGCCCAGCGCGAACATGTTCTTGCTGCGCTCGGCCTCCTTGCGGGTGAGGTCGAACTCCTTGAGGGCCTCCACCGTCAGGGTGGTCAGCGGCACCGGGTGCAGGCTGTAGCCGTCGAGGGAGCCGTCCTCCAGGGGCGAGGCCGCGTAGCCGACCTTCTGCATCGCCCGCTTGGTGAACTCGTCCGTGTTGACGATGATCTCCGCGCCGCGCGGCAGGTCCGCGATGTTGGCCTTCAGCGCCGCCGGGTTCATCGCGACCAGGACGTTCGGCGCGTCACCGGGGGTCAGGATGTCGTGGTCGGCGAAGTGGAGCTGGAACGAGGAGACACCGGGCAGGGTCCCCGCGGGGGCCCGGATCTCGGCGGGGAAGTTCGGCAGCGTCGACAGATCGTTGCCGAACGACGCGGTCTCCGAGGTGAAGCGGTCACCGGTGAGCTGCATGCCGTCGCCGGAGTCCCCGGCGAACCTGATGATCACCCGGTCCAGGCGGCGGACGTCCTTCGTCCCCGCCGGTTGGCGCTGCTCTCCCACCACGGTTCCGTCGGCGTGCTCCGCTGGGCTGCTGACCTGGCTGGTCACTGAACTGGACCTCCTTCGAGGCGGCTGTCCGGGGACTGGTCTCCCGTGACCATCCCGGAGCAACACTACGTCCGCACCGGCCGACTTCCGGGGGACATCCGGATGTTGGTCTCGGTCCGTGGACAGCCCGGCGCCGGGTCGGCGCCGGGTCCGTCACGGTTTCTCGTTCGATCAGGTGTTCTGGGCCGAGACTTCCGTATCGGGGCCCTCCCGCGGGCTCCGACGGGGGCGTGCGCGGTGCCCCGGGGTCAGGAGTTGAGATAGGTCAGGACGGCCAGCACCCGCCGGTGGTCGCCGTCGCTGGGGGACAGCCCCAGCTTGAGGAAGATGTTGCTGACGTGCTTCTCGACCGCCCCGTCGCTGACCACGAGCCGGCGGGCGACGGCGGAGTTGGTCCGGCCCTCGGCCATCAGCTCCAGCACCTCCCGCTCGCGCGGGGTCAGCCCGGCCAGCACGTCCTGCTTGCGGCTGCGGCCGAGGAGCTGGGCCACGACCTCGGGGTCGAGCGCCGTGCCGCCCCGGGCCACCCGGACCACCGCGTCCACGAACTCGCGGACCTCGGCCACCCGGTCCTTGAGCAGGTAGCCGACCCCGCGGCTGGAGCCCGCCAGCAGTTCGGTGGCGTACCGCTCCTCCACGTACTGGGAGAGCACCAGCACCCCGAGCCCGGGGTGGACCTTGCGCAGTTGCACGGCCGCCCGCACGCCCTCGTCGGTGTGCGTCGGGGGCATCCGCACGTCCGCCACCACCACGTCCGGCAGCCCGTCCCCGGCGTGCAGCTCCGCGATGGTCCTGATCAGGGCCTCGCCGTCGCCGACCCCGGCGACCACGTCGTGTCCCCGGTCGGTCAGCAACCGGGTCAGCCCCTCCCTGAGGAGCACCGAATCCTCGGCGATGACCACGCGCACCCTGTCCTCCACGTTCCCCGTCCCCCCATGTGCCGGTCTGTGCCCGCGCGGACCGCCCGGCGCGGCCGGTTCCGCGTCCGCGCACGGGTCCGTGCGACACGTACAGCATCCCAGCATCGGCGACCGGGTGTGCCGGGGCGACGGGGTGTGCCGGAGGCACGACGGGGAGCGACGGGCGGGAGTACGGGACCGGGCGGACGCCGAGCCGGCGGGCGGGGCCCGGCACGCGGGCGGGCCCGGAGAGCCGTCCCGGGCCCGCGGAACCGTCCCGGGGGCCCGCCGGGCCCGGATCACGGCCGCCCGCGGGATCACGGCCGCCCGCGGGATCACGGCCGCCCGCGGGACCACGGCCGCCCGCGGGACCACGGCCGTCCCGGGAACACGTCCGCCCCGGGGCCTGCGGCGTCCCGGGGCCGGGCGGCGGGCCGGTCCCGGCAGGGCGGCGGCCCACCGTACCGCCTGGCGCGCTCACCCCGGCAGTCCGGACGGCCGTACGGCGCCGGACCGTCGTACGGCGCCGAGGCGGCCCACCGGCACTCCGCCCCGGTCGGGGCGCGCGGCACCGGTACCGGGCCCGGACGCCCGGCACCGCGGGTCAGCGGGTGGTGAGCGCGTCGCGCCAGGGCAGCTCGGCCGTCACCCGCGTCGGTCCCCCGGCGGGGGAGTCCACCGCGAGGATGCCGTCCACCGCGCCGAGCCGCTCCGCCAGCCCGGTCAGCCCCGATCCGCCGGACGGGTCCGCCCCGCCCACGCCGTCGTCCACGACCTGGAGCATCAGCCGGTCCCCGGAGCGCCACACCTCGACCGCCGCCGAGCGGGCCCGCGCGTGCTTGCCGACGTTCTGGAGCAGCTCCGAGACGGTGAAGTAGGCGATGCCCTCGATGGCCGAGGCGGGTCGCTCCGCCAGGTCCACCTCGACCCGCACCGGCACCGGGCAGCGCGAGGCGACGGAGGACAGCGCGGCGTCCAGGCCCCGGTCGGTCAGCACCGCCGGGTGGATGCCCCGGGCCAGGTCCCGCAGCTCCTGGAGCGCGGTCTTCACCTCGCCGTGCGCCTCGTCCACCATGCGCGCCGCCGCGTCCGGGTCCTCCTTCAGCTTCTCCTTCGCCAGCCCCAGGTCCATGGCCAGGCCGACCAGGCGGGCCTGGGCGCCGTCGTGCAGGTCGCGCTCGATCCGGCGCAGGTCGGCCGCGGCGGTGTCGACCACCACGCCCCGGTCCGACTCCAGCTCCACCACCCGGGTCGCCAGCGGCGACGGGCCCAGCAGTCCGATCACCAGCAGCTGGTCCACCACCGTCAGGGCCCGCACGACCCACGGCGCGGCCAGGGTGACCAGCAGTCCGACCAGCGCCGTGACGGTGATCTCGAAGGGGTTGTCCAGGAAGACCGCGTGCGTCTCGTCCCCGTAGAGCTGGATGCCGCTCTGGCCGGCGTACGCCGGGAGCACCCAGAACCAGAGCGGGTAGCTGAGCATCGTCAGCGCGCAGCTCCACATCACCACCGCGACGGAGAAGGAGAACACCGCCCAGGGCATGTGCAGCAGCGCGTACAGCAGGCTCCGCCAGGAGGAGCCGCTCTTGAGGACGGCCCCCATCCAGGACATCGCCCCCCGCTTCGCCGGGCGCAGCGGCTCCGGCTCGCCCACCCGCAGCCCGAGCAGCGCGCGGGCCCGCGCCCGCTCCATCGCGCCGAGGCCCCGGCATCCGGCGAGCGCGGCGGCGAGCACCGGCACGCCCAGGAACGTCACCAGGAGGCCCGCCCCCAGCGAGACCATGGTGACGGCGTAGGTGAACAGCAGGATGCCGATCGGCAGGCCCAGCAGCACATGGCCGAACTCCCGCCAGCTGCGCGCCTCGAACGGGGCCCGCAGCCCGGCGGGCAGCCGGTGCCTGCGGGGGTGCGTGCGGCCGGCGTCCCCGAGGAGGCCGGGGCCGCCGCCGAACCCGTGGTCCTGTCCGTACTCCGTGGCCATCGGTGCCGTCCCTCTCCTCGTCCTGGTCCTGTCGTCCCGCGCCGCCGCCCGGCCGGTCGCCGGGGCGCCCCCGGGTGCCGGGCGCGGTACGGCCGCCGTACCGCCGTTCCACGGCTGTGCCGTCGTACCCACCACTCTGTTCCACCGCGGGGCGGCGGGCCATGGAGCCCGTCGGCGTCCCGGGCCGGGGGTTTTCCCCACCCCATGGGCCGACGGGGCCCGGTCCGAGGGCGGAGGGTGCCGCCGGGGCCGCTTCCGGCCCTTGCGCCCGGCGACCGGGGGCCGGGGATTCAGGGGTGCCCGGGGCTCGGCCCCCGGACTCCTGGAAGCCCGGTGGCTTGGTTCCCGGACTGCCGGACCCCGGACCTCCGGACCCCGAACTCTCGGACCCCCGGACCCCGGTCCGTGCGTCGGGCTCCGGCTCCGGCTCCGCGATTCCGGTCCGTGCGCTGGGCTCCGGCTCCGCGATTCCGGGCCGGGCGTCGGGATCCGGGCCGGAGCGCTGAGCCCCCGGGTGTCGCGCCGGGCGCCGGATGCGGGGCGGCAGGGCGCCGGGCGCAGAAGCAGGCGCAGAAGTCCGAGTAACGGCTCCGCGGTCCGTGACCTGCGCCGGGCTCCGGCGCGCCCGCTCCGTGTCCCCGGTCCTGCCCCGTGCCCCCGGCCCCGGAAGGGGCTTCCAGCCCCGGAACGAGCCTCCGGCCCCGCCCCGTCTCCCCGTCCCGGAACGGGCCTGGGGTGCCGCGTTCCCCGCCCCTCCCGCCGCTACCGCCCGCGCCGGTTCCGTCCGGCGGGGGCGCCGGCACCATCCGCGTCGGTGCGGTCGCGCCAGGGCAGCTCGGCGGTGACGGTCGTGGGCCCGCCGGGCGGCGAGTCCACGGCGAACAGCCCGTCGACCGCGCCCAGCCGGTCCGCCAGACCCCGCATGCCCGAACCGGCGTCCAGCCGCGCGCCCCCGCGCCCGTCGTCCACGACCTGGAGCATCAGCCGGTCCGCCGACCGCCAGACCTCCACCGAAGCGGTCCGCGCCCCGCTGTGCTTGCTGACGTTCTGGAGCAGCTCCGAGACGGTGAAGTAGGCGATGCCCTCGATGGCCGCCGCCGGGCGCTCCGCCACGTCGACCGTCACCCGCACCGGCACCGTGCAGCGGGAGGCGACGGAGGACAGGGCCGCGTCCAGGCCCCGGTCGGTCAGCACCGCGGGGTGGATGCCCCGGGCCAGGTCGCGCAGCTCCTGGAGGGCCAGCTTCACCTCGCCGTGCGCCTCGTCCACCATCGCCGCCGCCGCGTCCGGGTCCTCCAGCAGCTTCTCCTTGGCGAGGCCCAGCCCCATCGCCAGGTTGACCAGGCGGGCCTGGGCGCCGTCGTGCAGGTCCCGTTCGATCCGGCGCAGGTCGGCCGCGGCGGTGTCGACCACCACGCCCCGGTCCGACTCCAGCTCCGCGATGCGGCGCTCCAGCTCGTCGGAGGGCGACAGCAGCGCCCGCACCATCGCCCGGTCCGCGTTGGCCAGGGCGCGGGCCAGGAAGGGCAGCACCGGCCACAGCACGAACAGCGAGGTCAGCGTGATGGCGAAGGTGAGGATGCCCCAGGGGAGCCGGATCAGGTCGTACAGCATGGTGCGCCAGCCCACCGGGTCCTTCAGCGCCATCCACAGCCGGGGCAGGAAGCCGTCCGCGGTGTGCGTCGGCAGCGGGCTCGGCTCGTCCACCCGCACTCCGAGCAGGGCGCGGGCGCGGGCCCGCTCCAGCTTGCCGATCCCGCGCGCGCCGAGCAGCCCGAGCGCCAGCAGGGGCAGCCCGACCACCGTGACCGTCAGCCCGATCCCGGTGGCCAGCACCGTCACGACGTAGATGAACCCGATCAGGGCCATCGGGAGGTTGGCCAGCAGATGCGCGATCTCCCGCCAGGTCGTTCCGTCGTAGGCGAAACGGGCGGGCGGCGGCCGGTCGTCGTCCGCCGGGCCGGCCCCGGCCGGCCGCGAGAGGTGTTCGGTCATACCGGCCAGCGTGCCGTGCGGGCCCGCGCGATGCCATGAGGGGGGCCGCCGGGGACGGGCGGGGGAAAACCCCACCCCGGGTCCCGGGGGCCGACGGGCTGCTTACCGTCCCTTTATCAGGGCCTAGACTCCCGTGCGTACGGAAATCGTCGGAGAGCGGCGTGCGGAACCGCCGCGCGGCGCCGCGGCAGGGAGCGAGGGGGCGGACGTGGCGGAGCCGATCACCGCCGGGGCGACGGTCGTCGTCGCGGCGGACCACTTCCGGTCCTACGCGGTCGTCGGCGTGCTCGCCGTCGTCGGCGTGCTCTTCGTCGCCGTGGCGTTCGGGGCGGGGCGGCTGCTGCGTCCCGTGGTCCCGACGCCCGAGAAGCTCATGACGTACGAGTGCGGGGTCGACCCGGTCGGCGAGGGCTGGGCGCACACCCAGGTCCGCTACTACGTCTACGCGTTCCTCTACGTCGTCTTCGCCGTCGACTCGATCTTCCTGTTCCCCTGGGCCACGGTCTTCGCCGCGCCCGGCTACGGTGCGACGACCCTCGTGGAGATGTTCGTCTTCCTCGGCTTTCTGACCGTGGGCCTGCTGTACGCCTACAAGAAGGGCGTCATGTCGTGGACGTGAACCCCGCCGCCCCCGGGCCGGTGCCGCTGCCGGAGCCGAAGCGGCTCGGCGCGCTCGCCCGGCTCGCCCCCGAACCGATGAAGGTCGTCCTCAACTGGGGGCGCCGGTACTCGCTCTGGGTCTTCAACTTCGGGCTCGCCTGCTGCGCCATCGAGTTCATCGCCGCGTCGATGGCCCGCCACGACTTCATCCGGCTCGGTGTGATCCCCTTCGCGCCCGGCCCGCGCCAGGCCGACCTGATGGTGGTCTCGGGCACGGTCACCGACAAGATGGCCCCGGCCGTCAAGCGGCTCTACGAGCAGATGCCCGAGCCCAAGTACGTCATCTCCTTCGGCGCCTGCTCCAACTGCGGCGGCCCGTACTGGGACTCGTACTCCGTGACCAAGGGCGTCGACCAGATCATCCCCGTCGACGTCTACGTCCCCGGCTGCCCGCCGAGGCCCGAGGCGCTGCTCCAGGGCATCCTCAAGCTCCAGGAGAGGATCGCCCGGGAGTCGCTGGCGGAGCGGTACGGGGCGTCCGACCGGCCGTCGGCGGCGGCGCTGCGGAGCGGGCTGGTGCGGGGACCGGGCCGTGCACCGGGCGCGGGTCCGGGGTCCGGCCCCGGCGCGGGCTCCGCGTCCGGTACGGGTCAGGGGTCCGGCACGGGTCCTGGTCCGGGTTCGGGGTCGGGGGAGACGGCATGAGCGCGGTCGGATGGCTGCCCGCCGGTGCCGAGGAGTTGTTCGGCGCCGGGGCCGCGGCCGAGGAGTCGTACGACGTCCTGACCGTGGACGTCCCCCCGGAGTCCTGGATCGCCGCCCTGGGGACGGCCCGGGACCGGCTGGGCTGCACCTACTTCGACTGGCTGAGCGCGGTCGACGAACCGGGCGCGGGCTTCCGCGTCGCGGCCCACGTCGCCGCCCTCGCCCCGGTGCGGCGGCTGCTGCTGCGCACCACGGTCCCGCACGGGGAGCCCGTCCTGCCGACCGCCGTCGCCGTGTACGCGGGCGCGGCCTGGCACGAGCGCGAGACCCACGAGATGTTCGGCGTCGTCTTCGAGGACCACCCCGGGCTGGACCACCTGCTCCTGCCGGACGGCTTCGAGGGCCACCCCCTGCGCAAGGACTTCGTGCTCGCCGCCCGGGTCGCCAAGGCGTGGCCCGGCGCGAAGGAGCCCGGCGAGTCCGAGCACGGCGGGCCCCGGCGCCGCCAGATGCTGCCGCCGGGGGTGCCCGACCCGAACGAGTGGGGTCCCCTCAAGGGCCGGCTCCCCGCGGCTCCGGCCCGTCCGGCGCGGGGCGCGGGGCGCGCGGCGGGCGCGGGAGCCGGTCGTGCGGCGGGCGAGGGAGCCGCCGGGGCCGCGGGGGAGCGGCCGGTCCGGCGTGCCCGTACGGCCGCCGGGGGCTCCGCCAGTCAGGCCGCACCGGTGACGTCCCCGGGCGGGGCGACCCCTTCGGCACCGGCGGTCCCCGCGGAGCCTTCGTCGCCGGACCGGGGGGCCCCGGGCTCTCCGGACGCGCCCCCGACGGGGGCCCCGGCACCGGAACCTGCACCGCGCCGCTCCCGGTCCGCCTCGGAGGGCTCCGCGAGTCAGCGCCCGGCGCGGCGGTCCCGCAGCGCGGCCGAGGGCTCGGCCTCCCAGCGGCCGACCCCCGCCGGGCCCGCGCCGGCCGAGCAGGGTCCTGCCGGGCCCGCGTCGACCGGGTCCGGTCCCGCCGGGCCCGCGCAGACCGAGCCCGGCACTGCCGAGTCCACGCCCGCCGAGCCCGGGTCCACCGGGCCCGCCGCCGAGTCGGCCCCCTCCGGGGCCTCGGCTCCCACCGAGTCCGGCTCCGCCGGGGGCGCCCCCGGCGGGCACACCCCCGACTCGGGGGCCACGATCGCCGCGTCCCACAGCCCGGACGCCCCTTGGCACCACGCCCGCCCGGCCTTCGACGAGCCCGTCCGCGACGGGGACCGCGAGACGGACACCGAGGGCGGTGGTCGGCCCATGGGGGAGCACGGCTCCTCGCCGACCGGCGGAACCGAGCGGGCCCCCTCGCCGGAGGGCACCCCCGAGCCGGAGGCCACCCCCGGAGCGAAGGACGCCCCCGAGCCCCCGTCCCCGGACACGCCCTCGTCCCCGGACACGCCCCCGCCCCCGTCCCCCGACGACCCCGACACCCCGCCCTCCGGTCCGCACCGTCCCGGGCGGCCGGACCGGCCGAACTCCCCAGGAGGCCCGCGGTGAACGACGTGCTCGACGTCACCCTGCGGCTCCTGGTCGTGTTCGTCGCCTTCCTCGTCCTCCCGCTCCTCGTCGGGCAGACGGAGCACAAGGTGATGGCGCACATGCAGGGCCGCCTCGGCCCGATGTACGCGGGCGGCTTCCACGGCTGGGCGCAACTCGTCGCGGACGGCGTGAAGTTCGCGCAGAAGGAGGACGTGGTCCCGGCCGACGCCGACCGCCGCGTCTTCCAGCTCGCCCCCGCCGTCGCCCTCCTGCCCTACCTGCTGGTGGTGCTGGTCATCCCGGTCGGCCCCGGTGAGGGAGCGGTCGGTCAGGCGGTCGACGCGGGCGTCTTCTTCGTCCTCGCCGTGATGGGTGTCGGCATCCTCGGCTCGCTCATGGCCGGCTGGGCCTCCGCCAACAAGTTCTCGCTGCTCGGCGGTCTGCGCACCGCCGCCCAGCTCCTCGCGTACGAGCTGCCGATGCTGCTCGCCGCCGCCTCCGTCGCCATGGCGGCGGGAACGGTCTCGCTCATCGGCATCCTGGACGCCTTCCAGTGGTGGTGGCTGCCCTGGCAGGTCGTGGGCGCGCTGGTCTTCTTCGTCGCCGGTCTCGCGGAGCTCCAGCGCCCGCCGTTCGACATGCCGGTCGCCGACTCGGAGATCATCTTCGGCGCCTACACCGAGTACACCGGACTGCGCTTCGCGCTGTTCCTGCTCGCGGAGTACGCGGGCATCGTCGTGCTGTGCGGGCTGACCACCGTCCTCTTCCTGGGGGGCTGGCACGGCCCCTGGGGCGCCGACGGGCTCGGCTGGGTGTGGACCCTGCTGAAGACCGCCCTGCTCGCCTTCGTCGTCATCTGGCTGCGCGTGACCTACCCGCGGCTGCGCGAGGACCAGCTCCAGAAGCTCTCCTGGACGGTCCTCGTCCCCCTCGCCCTCGCCCAGATCGCCCTCACCGGCATCGTCAAGGTGGTGATCCGGTAACCATGTCCCCCATCCCCGGCTCAGGGCTGGCCAAGGGCCTGGCCGTCACCCTGCGCACGATGACGCGGAAGACCGTCACCCAGCAGTATCCGGAGACCCAGCCGGACCTGCCGCCCCGCACCCGCGGGGTGATCGGGCTGTTCGAGGAGAACTGCACGGTCTGCATGCTCTGCGCCCGGGAGTGCCCCGACTGGTGCATCTACATCGACTCCCACAAGGAGACCGTCCCGGCCGCCGTCCCCGGCGGCCGGGAGCGCAGCCGGAACGTCCTCGACCGGTTCGCCATCGACTTCTCCCTGTGCATGTACTGCGGCATCTGCATCGAGGTCTGCCCCTTCGACGCCCTGTTCTGGTCCCCGGAGTTCGAGTACGCCGAGACCGACATCCGTGAGCTGACCCACGAGCGGGACAAGCTCCGCGAGTGGATGTGGACGGTCCCGGCGCCGCCCGCCCTGGACCCCGGCGCCGAGGAGCCCAAGGAACTCGCCGCCGCCCGCCGGACCGCCGAGAAGCTGGCCGCCGCCCAGGACGGCACCGCCCCCGGCCCCGCGTCCGCCCCCGGCCCCGGGTCCGCCGCGGGCCCCGCGTCCGGACCGCGCGCCGGGCGCCCCGAGTCCCCGGAGGGAGAGTCGTGATCCTCGCCGCAGCGCACCCCGGCTTCCTGTCCCCGACCGGCGTCGAGATCGCCTTCGTCCTCGTCGGCCTGGTCACCTTCGGCGCCGCCGTGGTCACCGTCACCACCCGGCAGCTGGTGCACGCCGCCCTGTGGCTGGTGGTGGCCCTCGGCGGACTGGCGGTCGAGTACCTCCTGCTCACCGCCGAGTTCATCGCGTGGGTGCAGGTCCTGATCTACGTCGGGTCGGTCGTCGTCCTGATCCTGTTCGGCCTGATGCTCACCAGGGCGCCCATCGGCCGCTCCCCGGACGCCGACTCCGGCAACCGGTGGGCCGCCCTCGCCGTGGCGGTGGCCGCCGCGGCGGCGCTGGTCTGGGTCGTGACCGACGCCTTCCGGACCACCTGGGTGGACCTGGACGGACCCGCCGCCGGGTCCACCGCCGTGACCGGCGCCTTCCTCTTCCAGCACTGGGTGCTCCCCTTCGAGGCGCTCTCGGTCCTGCTCCTGGCCGCCCTGGTCGGCGCCATCGTCCTCTCCCGGCGGACCGCGGCCGCGGACGCCGCCACCACGGCCACCGGCCCCGACGTCACCGGCCCCGCGACCGGCACGGCCGCCGTCACCGGCCCAGCGACCGCCGCCGACGACCGCCGCCCCGGCGCCGACCGCCGCCCCGGCGCCGACCGCCGCCCCGGCGCCGACCGCCGCCCCGGCGCCGACCGGGAGGGCGAGCGCTGATGCACCTCGCCTATCCCGCCGTCCTCTCCGCCCTCCTCTTCTGCACCGGCGTCTACGGCGTCCTCGCCCGCCGCAACGCGATCCTCGTCCTGATGTCGGTCGAGCTGATGCTCAACGCCGTCAACCTCAACCTCGTGGCCTTCGACGTCTGGCTCAGCCGCGCCGCCGAGGAGACCCTGCACTCCGGCCAGGCCCTGACCCTGTTCACCATCGCCATCGCCGCCGCCGAGATCGGCATCGGCCTGGCGATCGTGCTCGCCGTCCACCGCGCTCGCGGCACCGCCGACATCGACCGGCTCCGCGACACCGCCGAGGGCCACGGCCCCGGCGACGACGACGGGCACGGCGACGACGGCGGGCACGGCGACGACGGCGGCCCCGACGACCCCGAGGGCTCCGGACGGCCCGGCCCCGGCACCCCCGCGACCGGAACGGCCACCGAGAAGGCAGAGGCCAGCGCGTGACCACCACCACCCTCGCCGTACTCGTCCCCGTCCTGCCCTTCCTCGGCGCCCTGGCCGGGCTCCTGCTGGGCCGCACCGCCCCCGGCTTCGTCCGCCCGCTCGCCGTCCTGCCCACCCTCGCCTCGCTCGGCCTGGCCGCCGCGGTCGCCGCGCGCCAGGGCGGGGGACGGCCCGTCGACGCCGTCACCGAGCTGACCCCGACCGGCTCCGTGCCGATCGAACTCGCCCTGCACATCGACGGCTTCGCCGCCCTCGTCGCCGTGCTCGTCGCCACCGTCGCCTGCTGCGTGCAGATCTACTCCACGGCCTATCTGCGCCACGACCCGCGCTACCCCTCGTACGCCGCCCTCGTCTCCCTGTTCACCGCCGCCATGTTCCTCGTCGTCTACTCCGGCGACCTGATGGTGCTGCTGGTCGGCTGGGAGATCATGGGCATCTGCTCCTACTTCCTGGTCGGCCACTACTGGGAGACCCGCGAGGCGCGCGCCGCCTCCCTCAAGGCATTCCTGGTGACCAAGCTCGGCGACGTCCCCTTCCTGATCGGCCTGCTCGCCCTGGCCCACGAGACCGGCTCCTTCCGCATCACCCGGATCCTCGGCGCCGTCGCCTCCGGCTCGCTCGACCACCCGACCCTGATCGCCCTGCTGCTCCTGGCCGGCGTCGCGGGCAAGTCCGCCCAGTTCCCGCTGCACACCTGGCTGCCCGACGCGATGGCGGGCCCCACCCCCGTCTCCGCGCTGATCCACGCCGCGACGATGGTCGCCGCCGGTGTCTACTTCGTCGCCCGGCTCCTCCCGCTCTTCGAGGCATCCCCGGCCGCGATGACCGTGCTCGCCGTCATGGCCGCCGTCACCATGGTCGGCTCGGCCCTGGCCGCGCTCGCCCAGGACGACATCAAACGCGTCCTCGCCTACTCCACCATCGGCCAGCTCGGCTACATGACCGGCGCCCTGGCCACCGGCGACCGCGCCGCCGCCGTCTTCCACCTCCTCACCCACGGCGCCTTCAAGGCGCTGCTGTTCCTCGCCGCCGGAGTGGTCATCCACGCCGCCGGCACCAACTCGCTGGCCGCGATGTCCCGCATGCGCGACCTGCGCGCCCGCGTACCCGACGCCTACTGGACGATGACCGTGGCCCTGCTCGCCCTCGCCGCGATCCCGCCCTTCAGCGGCTTCTTCTCCAAGGAGTCCGTGCTGGTCGCCGCCGAGCACGCCGCCACCGGCCGCACCGCCCACGCGCCCGGCGCCGCGGGCTGGACCGTCCTGGTCGCCGCGCTGCTCGCCGCCGTCCTCACCGCCGCGTACGCGACCCGGCTGTGGCTGCTGGCCTTCCGCGGCCGGGGCACCGAGGCCCCGGACCACGGCCGTCAGCCGATGGCCATGAACGCCGTGCTCTGGGTGCTCGCCCTGCCCTCCCTCGCGCTCGGCGGGCTCGCCTTCCGGCGGCTGCCCGACTGGTTCGGCGGCGGGGACCTCACCCCCACCCTCACCACCTCCGTCCTCGGCACCGGCGTGGCCCTGATCGGCGGCCTCGTCACCTACGCCGCCTGGCGCCACACCACCGCCCTCGCCGCCCGGGTGCCCCTCGGCGCGGTCGCCGCCCACCCCGACGCGGACGCCGGAGAGGTCGAGGCCGAGGTCATCGCCAGCCACCGGGCCGCCTACGGCGACGTGGCCGGGGCCACCGACCCGGCCGACCCCGGACGGCTGCTGCTCGGCCCGCTGCACCGGCACGCGGCGGCCGGATTCCACCTCGACGCCCTCTGCACGGCCCTCTTCGTCCGCCCGGTCCGGGCCGGCGCGAACCTCGTCCGGTTCCTGGACCGGGAGGTCGTCGACACCTATGTGCGCGGGGCGGGCGCTCTGCCCCGCTGGCTGGGCGCCGCCGCCCGCCGCGCCCAGACCGGCAATGTGCAGACCTATGTGAGCGCGCTGCTCGCCGGCACCGTCGTCCTCGCGGTCGCCGCCGTCCTCGTCGCCACGGGAGCGTGAGCAGGCGTGATCGATATCAACGAGTCCGTGATGCGGTTCCTCCTGGCGGTGGTCGTCGCCGGGCCGCTGCTCGGCGCCGCCGCCGCCCTGCTGCCCGCGCCGCCGGGACTGCGGGGCAGGTCGCCCGAGCAGGCCGTCCTGCGCCACGGTGTCACCGTCACCGGCGCCGTCCTCGCCGCGGCCGTCGTCCTCGTGCTCGGCTTCGACCACGACCGGCCCTCGGACATGCAGGCCGTCACCGACGTCCCCTGGATTCCCGCCCTCGACGTGCGCCTGCACCTCGGTGTCGACGGCATCTCGCTCCCCCTCCTGCTCCTGACCGCGCTGCTGACCTTCCTCTGCGCGCTCTACTCCTACTTCCACATGCCGTCCGGCCCGAGCCCGAGGGCCTTCGTGGCACTGCTGCTCGTCCTGGAGTGCGGCACCCTCGCCAGCTTCGCCGTCCTCGACCTGATCCTGTTCTTCCTCGCTTTCGAGACGGTCCTCGTCCCGATGTACTTCCTCATCGCCCGCTGGGGCGGCGCGGACCGGGCCGCGGCAGCCTGGAAGTTCGTCCTCTACACGCTCCTCGGCTCGGTCGTCATGCTGCTCGGCCTGCTCCTCATCGGGCTGAGGGCGGGCACCTTCGACATGGTGGCACTGGCCACTGACAACGGCCGGTCACTGACCACGTCCGTGCAGGTCACCGCCGTACTCGCGGTGGGGATCGGGCTCGCGGTGAAGACCCCGATGTGGCCGCTGCACAGCTGGCTGCCCGACGCCCACACCGCCGCGCCGACCGTCGGCTCGGTGCTGCTGGCCGGCGTGCTGCTCAAGATGGGCACGTACGGATTCGTCCGCATCCTGCTGCCGGTCGCGCCGGAGGGCTTCCGCACCTTCGCGCCCTACCTGGCCGCCTTCGCCGTCGTCGGGATCATCTACGGCTCCCTGGCCTGCCTGGCCCTCGCCCGGCGGGGCGCCAGGGGCGACCTGAAGCGCCTCATCGCCTACTCCTCCGTCGGCCACATGGGCTTCGTCCTCCTGGGCATCGCCTCCATGACCCCGACCGGCGTCAACGGCGCCCTGTTCGCCAACATCGCCCACGGCCTCATCACCGGCCTGCTGTTCTTCGTCGTCGGCGCCCTCAAGGACCGCACCGGCACCACCGACCTCGACACCCTGGCCGACCGGACCGGGGCGGCCCTGTACGGCAGGGCGCCGCGCCTGGGCGGCATGTTCGCCTTCGCCGCGGTCGCCTCCCTCGGCCTGCCCGGACTGGCCGGGTTCTGGGGCGAGATGCTGGCCCTGTTCGGCGCCTTCGACCCGGCCGCCGGGCTCAGCCGCCCGGCCTTCCTCACCTTCATGGCGGTCGCCGCGACCGGCACCCTGCTCACCGCCGCCTACCTGCTGATCGTGGTCCGCCGCGTCTGCATGGGTGCCGTGGACCGGGACGCCCCCGGCCTCCCCGACGTCCGCCGGTACGAGTTCGCCGCCTGGACCCCGCTCGTCGTCCTCACCGTCTTCGCCGGACTCTGGCCCCGGGCCCTCCTCGGGCTGACCGACCCGGCCGTGCAGCAGCTCCTCGCAGGAGGCAACCGATGAGCGTCCAGGCCGCCCAGCCGCTGGCCCAGAGCCTCGTCCAGTCCGTGGACTGGCTCGCCGTCGCCCCGCCCACCCTGGCGGCGCTCGCCGGACTCGCCGTCCTCGTCGCCGACCTGTTCGTCCCGGACTCCCGCAAGGCCCTCCTCGGCCCGGCCGCCGTCGCCGGACTCGCCCTCGCCGCGCTCTCCCTGCTGCCCCTGGTGGGGGAGGACCGCTCCACCTTCTGCCTCACCGGCGACGCCTCCGCCTGCGCCTACACGGCGGACACCTTCACCCTCGCCGTCCAGTTCCTCGTCCTCGGCGGCGCACTCCTCGCCGCCCTGCTCTCCCTCACCGCCCTCAGGGACGCCGACCGGGGGCTCCCGGAGGGCGAGTACTGGTTCCTGCTGCTCTCCTCCGCCGCCGGGGCCGCCCTGCTGCCCGCCGCCCGGGACCTCGCCACGCTGATCGTCGCCCTGGAGGTCGCCTCCCTGCCCGCCTTCGCCCTGGTGGGCCTGCGCCGCGGTGACCGGCGCTCCTCCGAGGCGGCCCTGAAGTTCTTCCTCTCCTCGGTCACCGCCACCGCGGTCAGCCTCCTGGGCGTCAGCTTCCTGTACGCCACCACCGGCACGCTCCACCTCACCCGGCTGGCCGAGCGCGTCCAGCACGTCGACGGGCAGTTCGCCACCCTCACCCAGACCGGCGTCGTCCTCACCCTGGTCGGCTTCGCCTTCAAGACCGCCGCCGTACCGTTCCACTTCTGGGTGCCCGACACCTACGTCGGCGCCCCGCTCCCCGTCGCCGCCTACCTGTCGGTCGTCGGCAAGGCGGTCGGCTTCAGCGGCCTGATCCTGGTCACCGTCGTCGCCCTCCCGTCGTACGCCGACGCCTGGGGCCCGGCCCTGGCCGTGCTGGCGGCGCTCACCATGACCGTCGGCAACGTCGCCGCCCTGCGCCAGGTGACCACCCGCGCCTTCAGCGCGGTGCGCCTGCTGGCCTGGTCCTCCGTCGGCCAGGCGGGCTACCTCCTGGTGCCCATTGCCGCCGCCGGGTACTCCGACGACCCCGGGCGGGCCGTCGGCTCCACCGTCGCCTACGCGCTGATGTACGCCGCCGTGAACCTGGGCGCGTTCACCGTGGCCGCCCTGGTGGGCCGCGGACGGCCGCGCAACCGCGTCGCCGACTACCGGGGGCTGTACACCGCCCATCCGCTCACCGCGCTGCTCATGGCGTTCTTCCTGCTCTGCCTGGCGGGTCTGCCGCCCGGCGTCATCGGCCTCTTCGCCAAGGTCACCGTGTTCTCCGCCGCCGTGGACGCGGGGCTCGGCTGGCTCGCCGCCGTGATGGCCGCCAACGTCGTCATCGCGCTGTTCTACTACCTCCAGTGGACCGCCCTGCTGTTCCGGGCCCCCGCGCCCGGGGGAGCCACCGCACCCGGGGGGACCGCCGGGAGCACCGGCACGGGCTCCGGCACCGGCACGGGCACGGGCTCCGGCACCGGCACGGGCACGGGCTCCGGCACCGGCACGGGCTCCGGCGACGCCGAGGGCTCCCCGGTCGGCGTGGGGGCCGGGAGCGCGGCGGCCACCCCGCCCGGGGCGGGGGCCGGGAACGCCGCGGGCGTCCGGGCCGCCGTCCTCCGCCTCCCCGCCCCGCTCACGGCCGCGCTGGCCGTGACGGCGGTCGCCGCGGTCGTCCTCTCCGGCGCGCCCCAGCTCGTCCTGCGCTTCGCCGGGGGCGGCCTGTTCTAGTTTCTGGAGCCGGTGCGGGGGAGCGGCACCCGCGCGGGAGGGCGGCTGCGGGCGGGGCCCTGGGGGTGCGTGTCCAGCCCGGCCCCCGGAGGGCGTAGTCCGGGCCGGTCCCCCTGGGGGCGAGTCCGGCCCGGTCTCCTGGAGGGTGTGTCCGGCCGGGTGTCCTGGGGGCGGGGTCCGGCCGGGCGGTCTTGGCGGGTAGCGGCCCGGCTCCCGGGACGGGGATGCCTCGGTACTCCCGGCGGGGCACTCGTGCGCGCGAGGGAGGCCCGTCCTGAAGCCGCAGGACGCGACCGCCCGTAAGGGAGCACCCCGGGGCGCGGCGGAGACCTCGCGCGCGGAGGCCCGGCGGGACCCCTCACCCGTACGGAGCACCCCGGCACCGGACCCGACGGGGAACTGGCGGCCCCCGCCTGGCGTTGACCAGTTCGTAAGGGTCCACTGGACGTGAAACACACGAGACCACGGCACCAGGGGCATCACGGGACAGGAAGCAACCACAGCGCGCGAGACCAGCAAGCGCAGGTTCCCCCGCTGCACGATTTGGAGGGCGCACCGTGCACCGCCGGCACAACGGGCTCAGGACCGCGGTCCTCCTCGGAGGTCTGTCCGCGCTCATCATCCTGATCGGCAGCTTCTTCGGCCGGGCGGGTCTCGTCGTCGCCGTCCTCGTCGCCCTGGGCACCAACGCGTACGCGTACTGGAACAGCGACAAACTCGCCCTGCGCGCGATGCGGGCCCGGCCGGTGAGCGAGTTCGAGGCCCCGGCGCTGTACCGCATGGTCCGCGAGCTGTCGACGCAGGCCCGCCAGCCCATGCCCCGCCTCTACATCTCGCCCACGGAGGCCCCCAACGCCTTCGCGACCGGCCGCAATCCGCGCAACGCGGCCGTGTGCTGCACGGAGGGCATCCTGCGCCTGCTGGACGAGCGGGAGCTGCGCGGCGTCATCGGCCACGAGCTGAGCCACGTCTACAACCGCGACATCCTGATCTCGTCGGTGGCGGGCGCCCTCGCCTCCGTGATCATGTTCCTGGTCAACTTCGCGTGGCTCATCCCGGTCGGACGCTCCAACGACGACGACGGGCCCGGTTTGCTGGGCATGCTGCTCATCATGATCCTCGGCCCGCTCGCCGCCAGTCTGATCCAGCTCGCCATCAGCCGCTCCCGGGAGTACGAGGCCGACGCGTCGGGCGCCCAGCTCACCGGCGACCCGCTCGCCCTGGCAGGCGCCCTGCGGAAGCTGGAGGCGGGCACCCGGCAGCTCCCGCTGCCCCCGGAGCCGCGGATCGAGACCGCGAGCCACATGATGATCGCGAACCCCTTCCGTCCGGGACAGGGACTGTCGAAAATGTTCTCGACCCACCCGCCCATGGCGGAGCGCATCGCCCGTCTGGAGAAGATGGCAGGCCACCAGTGAAGACCATCCTGAACATCATCTGGCTCGTCCTGAGCGGCTTCTGGCTCTTCCTCGGCTACCTCGCCGCGGGGCTGCTGCTCTGCATCACGATCATCGGCATCCCGTTCGGCATCGCGGCCTTCCGCATCGGCGTCTACGCGCTGTGGCCCTTCGGGTACACCACGGTCGAGCGCCGGGACGCGGGCGCGCCGTCCTGTGTCGGCAACGTGCTGTGGCTGGTCCTCGCCGGCTGGTGGCTGGCCCTCGGCCACATCGTCACCGGCTTCATGCTCTGCCTCACGATCATCGGCATCCCGCTGGGCATCGCCAACTTCAAGCTGATCCCGGTGTCGCTGCTGCCCCTGGGCCGCGAGATCGTCCGCACCGACCAGCCCTTCACCGCCGGGGGCCCCGGTCAGGGCACGGGCTGGTAGCGTCCGCCGCGCAACCACCGGACCCGCCCGGAACGTCCTCCTCCCCGAGAAGCGGGTGACGGAGGGCGTACCCGTGTGGGAACAGGCAGAAAGGGCAGGGTCACGGCATGACCGTCATCGGCTGGATCATCCTCGGACTGTTGGCCGGAGCCATCGCCAAGCTGCTGCTGCCGGGCCGCGACCCGGGCGGCCTGATCGGCACCACGCTCATCGGCATCGCGGGCGCCTTCCTCGGCGGCTGGATCTCGTCGCGCTGGTTCGACCACCCGGTCAGCAAGAACTTTTACGACGGCACGACCTGGGCGGCGGCCATCGGCGGCTCCCTGGTCCTCCTGATCGGCTACCGCCTGCTCTTCGGCAACTCCCGCAACTGAGCGGGGGCGGCCGGGCTCCGGCGGGCGGCGGCCGGAGCGGGGCCGGGCCGGGGCGGAATCGGCCGGGGCGCGGGGGCCGGGACACCGGCACCCCACTCACGGAAGAGGGCGGCACCGCACGGTGCCGCCCTCAGCCGTTTCCGATGCCCCGGCGTGGGGGCCGTACCCGGACTGTCGGAGCCAGCTCTGCCGAGCCGCTGAGCCGCCGAGCCGCCGAGTCCCACCGGAGCCCGGCCCGGCCCGGGGCGGGCCGACGGCTGGGGGCGGGGGCGGTGGCCCCCACCTCGTCCCGGCCGGAACCACCGGGTCAGTCCTACCGGTAGTTGACGAACTGCAGGGCGAAGTCGAAGTCCTTGCCCTTGAGCAGGGAGATGACGGCCTGGAGGTCGTCCCGGCTCTTGGAGCTGACCCGCAGCTCGTCCCCCTGCACCTGCGCCTTGACGCCCTTGGGGCCCTCGTCGCGGATGATCTTCGCCACCTTCTTCGCGTTGTCCTGGGAGATGCCCTCCTCGATCGACGCGAAGATCTTGTACTCCTTGCCGGAGAGCTGCGGCTCACCGGCGTCCAGTGCCTTCAGCGAGATGCCCCGCTTGACCAGCTTGGACTGGAAGACGTCGAGGATGGCCTTCACCCGGTCCTCGGAGTTGGCCTCCATGAGGATCTTCTCCCCGGACCACGCGATCGAGGCGCCCACGTTCTTGAAGTCGTAGCGCTGGGAGATCTCCTTGGCGGCCTGGTTGAGGGCGTTGTCGACCTCCTGCCGCTCGACCTTCGAGACGATGTCGAAACTGGAGTCGGCCATGTCCTGTGGCTCCTTGCATCTGGTGCGTGTCGGGCCGCGTAACGCGTCCGTACCGGCATACGTCGGCGGCCACCGGGCCCCACCGGGGCCCCGGCCGCATCCGGACAAGCCTAGCCACCCCCCGCCCCCGGAGTGGCGATCAATCGGGTGGCGAAGCACCCCTCCGGATCGGGTATTGTTTACGTCGTTGCCACGGAGCACCGCCGAAAGGCGGTTCGAAGGGCATCAACCCCCGGCGGTGTGCCCGAGCGGCCAAAGGGAGCAGACTGTAAATCTGCCGGCTCAGCCTTCCCAGGTTCGAATCCTGGCGCCGCCACACTGGGGAAAACCCCCTTTCTTCCGTCATTGCGACAGAGGGAGGGGGGTTTCTTTCTGTTCCCCCTGCCGTATTCCTTCCCGCCAAGGGCGGCGGCGGGTTCGCAGCCGTCGGGGTTGCTCCGCGGCGGTCTACGCTGCGGGTGTGGACGGTCTCTTGGGGCACGGTGCGGCCGGGGCGGGGCAGGGGTACGAAGACGCCTATCGGGCGTGGCGCGCGTCGCTGGTGACCCTGCTGGGCGATCCCTCGCAACTGGCCCGGTGGCAGGAGCGCCGGTACCGGTTCGCCCACCGGGTGGGGGCGTTGCTGACCGGTGCTGAGGGAGGCAGTCCCGCCGTCGCCGGGCCCGTCCTCTACGGGGTGTTCGCCTCCGGCGCGGGGCTCTGCTACGTCGGGCAGACCCTGGAGGCCGGGCGTCGGCTGCGGGACCTCCCGGTGGGCGAGAGCCACCACCTCGCCAACACGGTGCCGCCCGAGGTCTGGGAGAGGGTGGTGGTGATCCGCTGGCCGCTGCTGGTGGGCGGGGCACCGGAGGCAGAGCGGTCGGACGTCGAGGACATGGGAGGCCAGGTCTGCGGACTCGCGCTGGAGCACACGCTCCAGGTGGCGACCGCGCCGCCCCTGAACAGCCGTCGGCGGCTGACCTCCGGGGACTGGCGGCCCCGCGACCTCGCGCAGAGCCGTTCCCGCGGTGCCGTTCACGCACGCCGGATACCGGGGCTCGGCGGACTCGTCCTCCACGCCTGGACGGCACTCTCGCAGGTGGCGGTCCCGAAGGGCTCGGCGGTGGTCACGCATGAGGCGGGCCGAGTGGTCTTTCCCTCGGCACTGCACGAGTTCCCCGACGCGTGACCCGACCGGGACGGGGTCGCCCTCGGCTCTGAGGGCAGGGGGCAGGGGGCAGGGGGCAGGGCCGGGGCCGAGGGCCCGGACTCAGGCCCGGAGTCGGGTCCGACCCCGTGATCGAGGCCGGTTCAAACAATCCCGTTTCGCGCACCCCGCGATGTGTGTCCTGTCCCGAGGCCGTCATCGGCGCCCCCCGTCAGGGGCGTCTCCCCCCACGACGTACCTTCCTTTCCGCACGCCCCCATCGTGCTCTCACACACCCCGCCCACGTCCCCCGAAGCCCCCTCCGGCGCGCCCCCCGCAGAGGACCTCAAGGTGTCCCCGCAGACACCCCCTCAGGGTGTCCCGCCCTCCGGGGGTCCTCCCTGTGTGCCCGTCGGGGGCTGGGGCTGGATCAGGACCGTGGGGTCGTTGCCCTTCAGTTGCTGCCAGACGCCGACCAGCGCGACCAACTGGGCGACGAAGAAGGCCAGTTGCACCGACGCCGTGCGGAGCTGGTAGATGGACAGGAGCAGGGTCATCCGGGTCGGCCAGTAGTGGTCCTCCTGGCGGAACGTGCCGATGTCCATGGCCACCCCCGTCGACGTGAGGACCAGGACCGTCAGGGCCACGTCCAGCGCCCAGGTGCCGAAGGACTCGCCCAGGGCGCGGGTGACGACCCAGTGCAGGGCGACCGGCGCCGCGTACACCAGGCCCAGCCCCAGGGCCTTCGCCGGGCCCCGGCGGCCCGGCAGCACCCGCCACAGCGCGCCCAGGACGAAGCCGGCCGCCGCCCATATGGCCTCCGAGGCGATGACGTACTCCACCAGTCCGGCGATCCCGAACTGCTCCCGCGTCATGTTGGACCACAGCGGCCCGCGCACCCGGTCCGCCCAGAACGCCACCCCCGTGGCGGGCAGCGCGAGGACCGCGGCGAGGATCGCGGCGCGGCGGGCGTTGAGCCACCAGGTGGCCCGCGGCCCCCAGGCCAGGGCCAGTTCGACGGCGTCCACCGAGGCGGGCAGCGGGTCACCGGAGTACGGGGAGGCCGTGTCGTCGGGGTTCCAGCGGTGCAGCTTGTCCAGCTTGGTCTCCAGCTCCGCCCGCTCCCCGTCCCGGTCGCCCTGCTCCCACTGGCGCAACTGCGAGTGCAGGTCCCGGTACTTGCGCGCGGACTCGATCAGCCAGCGCCGGTCCGACTCCTTTATCACCGCCCGCAGCGGTGTCCCCGGCACGAGCTCCTGCCCCAGCACCGAGCGCCGCCGCCCCAGCGCCAGCAGGGCCCACCAGGCGGCCAGCACCGGCGGCACGGACAGCAGCGGCGCCGGCAGCCCCACGTACCACCCGGGGCTCGGCGCGACCATGGCCACGAAGAACACGGCGAGGACCAGCGAGTCCGGCATCCGGGGCGCCACCCGCGCGGCACCGGGGGCCGCCGAGCGGGCGGCGAGCACGGCCAGCAGCATGGCCATCCCGGTCAGCCACCCCGTCCACAGCGGGAACCAGTCCGGCCAGGTGGAGGGGAACCAGGCCAGCCCCTGGTTCGCGACGTAGGCGAGCCGCCAGCGGTCGTAGTAGGGGTCCCAGCCGGCCGTACTGAGCCATGTCTCCTGCTTCCAGGCGTTCCGCGTGGCCCACAGCCCGAGCGCGACCAGGGCGGCCGAGAGCGCGGCGCAGGCGGGCAGCGCCCACCAGGGGAAGCGGCCCCGTTGCGACGCCCCGGAGGACGTCAGGCGCGGCGCCAGGCGCAGGCGCTGCGCGGCCGCCAGGGTGGCCACCATCCAGACGAAGGCGACGCAGCCGCAGGCCACGGCGAGCCACAGGAAGCCGTGGGTGTCCCGCAGGTGCTGGACGTCCTTGATGTTGTCCTCGTGCAGCCAGATGTTCGCGGGCAGCCCGAACCGCTCCGGGACGACGGCCACGGCGACCGGGTACGCCGTCGCGGCCACGACCGCCGCCACCGCGCCCGCCCGCGGTCTGCCGAAGAAGCAGAGCGCCGCGCCGCCGCACGCGGCCAGCATCAGATGGATGGCCGCCCGGTGCTCCGGCCACCAGGAGAGCACGCCGTAGTCCCCGGCGAGGCTCGGCATCTGGTCGTCCAGTTCGAAGACCAGCACCACCCCGGCCGTCAGACAGCTCCACAGGAGGAGGTTGCGCCGGGTGGCCGTCTCGGCCGGGGTCGGAACCGAGGACACCGGGGAGCGGCGCAACACGCGCACCAGGTACAGGAGTACGCCGAAGAGGGTGAGGTCCCACGCCATCCAGGCCACCGAACGGGCCAGGTACCAGGGCTTCTCGTTCCAGCGCGTGGCCAGCGCCTTGGTCGCCGGCGGCTGGACCTCGACCACCACGTCCAGCGTCCTGCCCCCGGCCTTGGGCCGGGTCCAGACGAGGTGCGTGGCCGAGCCCTCGGTCGGGGTCGGGGACACCGAGCGGGCGGCCCGACCGCCGAGGTCCACCGTGATCCGCTGCCACCAGGAGTGGTCCAGCGCGGGCGGGCGGGTCAGCGCCAGCGTCCAGTACCGCTTGCCCACGGTGATGCGCCAGGGCCCGAAGTCGCGGTCGCGCCGGTCGTCGACGTAGGTGACGGCGACCTGGTCGACCGTGATCCACTTCTCCTGGACCGTGACCCGGGGTGCCCAGGGGCGCCCCTCCGTGTCCCGGTACGGGTAGAGGTCGCCCGGGTAGCGCAGGACGCAGCGCATGGCGGCCCGGTAACGCTCGGTGTCCCCGTTCAGCAGCAGGTTCCGGGCGGGCTTCCAGGACTTGGGCACCTGGACGGACAACTGGGTCTCGGCCCTGCTGTAGTTCTCGCCGTCGTGCTTGAGCCGTACGGAGGTGGTCACCCGCGCGGTCCTCAACTGCTTGGTGTGGCAGTCGTCGGCGGCGTACGACGCCGGAGCGCCCCATCCTCCCGCGGCCAGCAGCAGTCCCGTGAACACCAGCAGTAACAGCGCGCGCCGCATCCATCGCCCCCCGTCGGCGTACTCCCGTTTCACCGAAAGTAGGGCAATCGCCGGGCGCTCGCCAAGGGCCCGGGAGGGGCGGGCACACTGGGCGCATGACCTCCTCGTCCGCCCGTCGCCGAAGCTGCCCCGAGTGCCGGCGCGACATCGCCGTCGTCGCCGGGCGGTACGCGCGCCACGACGCCCCCGGCACCCGGGAGAGCGGCGCCCTGGTCTCCTGCCCCGGCTCCCGGCGCACCGCTCCGCCCGGGGCCGCCCAGCCGACGCTGGACGGCTACGTACTACCCGAATTCCCGGGGCAGTTGCCGCTGTTCTGAGCGGAGGTCAGTTCCCCGCGACGGACTTGACCGCCACCGGCACCGGGGTCGAGCCGCCGATCAGCTCCAGGGTCAGACCGGCGGTCGCCGAGGTGTCCACCAACTCCGCGAGAACCGCGGCCACATCGTCCCGGGGGATCTCGCCCCGGCCGGTGCGGGCCTCCAGCCGGACCAGGCCGGTGCCGGGACCGTCGGCCAGCCGTCCCGGGCGCAGGACCGTCCAGTCCAGCGCGTCCAGCGAGCGGACGTACGCGTCGGCCGCGCCCTTGGCTCGGAGATAGGCGTCGAAGACCTCGTCGCCCGGGTGCGCCGGGTCGGCGCCCATGGCGGAGACGACGACATGGCGCCGTACCCCCGCGCGGACCGCCGCGTCGGCGAAGAGCACCGCCGCCGCCCGGTCCACCGTCTCCTTGCGGGCCGCTCCGCTGCCGGGGCCCGCGCCCGCCGCGAACACGGCCGCGTCGGCGCCCCGCAGCACCTCGGCCACCTCCTCGACGGAGGCCGACTCCAGGTCCAGCAGCAGCGGTTCGGCCCCGGCGTCCCGCAGGTCCGCGGCCTGTCCGGCGCTCCGGATGATGCCCGCCACCTCGTCCCCGCGCCCGGCGAGCAGCCGCTCCAGCCGCAGCGCGATCCGACCATGACCACCAGCGATGACAATGCGCATGCCTTCGACCGTACGCCCCGCCGACGGCCCCCGCCGCACGATCCCACCGGGCCGCCCCCAAGGGTGAACGCCCCGCCCAGGGGCGGGATCGGGGGTTCCCCGGGACCCGCCCCCGACACCTCCGCCGCCGCGCGCCCCGGCTCCTCGCGGGCGTGCCTCCGGCTCCCTGCCGCCGTGCCCCCGTCCCCTGCTGCCGAACCCGGCCCTCGCTCCCGCCCCCGTCCCCTGCTGCCGAACCCGGCCCTGGC
>NZ_WWGX01000071.1 GCF_009862265.1 Streptomyces sp. SID8352
GGGCTGTGCCCGTACCCGGGCTGTGCCCGTACCCGGGCTGTGCCCGTACCCGGGCTGTGCCCGTACCCGGGCTGTGCCCGTACCCGGGCTGTGCCTGTACCCGGACCGGAGGCCCGCACCCGGGCCGTACCTGGGGCCCGGATCCGGGCCGGGGCCCCGAGCGTCGGGAGCGCGGCCCCGCCCGGCCCCGCGGGGCCCGCCGCCGGGCGGAGGAGGGACGCGGTGCCGGGACCCGGGCCGCCCTCCCGGCCGTTCGGCAGGGCGCGTGGCGCGGCGGACGCCTCCACCGCCTCCTCCCCGTTTCCGCCGCCCCCGTTCCCGGCGCGTCCACGCGTGTCCGCCGTGCCGCCGTCCCTCACCGACCCCGCCGCCGTCGCGCGCGGGCGCTCCGAGTCGCCCCCTCCCCACCGTTCCTCCGCCTCGCGCCCGTGCCCGCCGTCCCCCGTCCGGCCGGGTCCGAACACGCCCTTCCCGGGCACGACATGATCCACAATGGCCCCGGGCCGGGGCGGCCGGGAACCGGTGCCGTCCGCCGCATGGACACGGCGAATGGTCTAGTCCACAATGGCTCTTGAGACCGGGCGTGCGCACGAGCACGCCGACGTAGGGCTTCCGCCTTCCCCGCACAGGAGGGCGGACCGAGGAGCCGGGCTCTCTGCCCTGACTGCCGGGTTCCTCACCCACGGCCGACCGGGACCGCACACCCCACGGCCGTTGTTTGCTCCGGGCTGCGGTGCCGGGAGGGCTGAGGGTCCCTCCCAGGCGCCGCGGCCCGTGGGTTCTCCCGGGGCCGCCGGACACCGCGGGGCGGCTGGTTTCGATCGCCTCCCCGACCGCCGGGTACGCTCGCCCCGTGCCCTCCATGAACGAACTCGTGCGCCAGCACACCGCCCTGGACGACTCCGACCTCGAGTGGCTCCACCTGCTGGTCTCGGAGTGGCAGCTCCTCTCCGACCTCTCCTTCGCCGACCTGGTCCTCTGGGTCCCCACCCGGGACGGCACGCGCTACGTGTCCGTGGCGCAAATGCGGCCCAACACCGGCCCCACCTCGTACCAGGACGACATGGTCGGCCATCTGGTGCCGCGGGGCCGCCGCCCCATGCTGGACATCGCCCTGGACGAGGGGCGGATCGTGCGCGAGGGCGACCCGGAGTGGCGCGAGGAGGTCCCGGTCCGCGTCGAGTCGATCCCGGTGCGCCGCCAGGAGCGGGTGCTCGGGGTCATCGCCCGCAACACCAACCTGTTGACCGTGCGCACCCCGAGCCGCCTGGAGCTCACCTATCTGCAGAGCGCCTCCGACCTCGCGCAGATGATCGCGGCCGGCGCCTTCCCGTTCGAGAACCAGCAGGTCGACATGGACGCCTCGCCCCGCGTCGGGGACGGCCTGATCCGCCTGGACGCGGACGGGATCGTCCACTACGCGTCACCGAACGCGCTGTCGGCCTATCACCGGATGGGGTTGGCCGCCGACCTCGTCGGGCACCACCTCGGGCGGACGACCGCCGAACTCGCCCCGTCCCGCGGCCCGGTCGACGAGGCGCTCGCCAAGGTGGCCAGCGGCTGGGCACCGCGCGAGTTCGAGGTCGAGGCGCGGGGCGGGGTGATCCAGTTCCGGGCCATCCCGCTCAAGCCCAAGGGCACCCGCATCGGTTCCCTGGTCCTGCTCCGCGACGTCACGGAACTGCGGCGCAGGGAACGCGAACTGATCACCAAGGACGCCACCATCCGGGAGATCCACCACCGGGTGAAGAACAACCTCCAGACGGTGGCCGCGCTGCTGCGGCTCCAGGCCCGCCGGATCGAGTCCGAGCGGGGGCGTGAGGCGCTGGAGGAGGCGGTGCGCCGGGTCGGCTCCATCGCGATCGTCCACGAGACGCTGTCCCAGAACCTGGACGAGCGGGTGGAGTTCGACGAGATCGCGGACCGGGTGCTGGCGATGGTGGCGGAGATCGCGCCGGGCAAGGTCATCGGCCGGCGCACCGGCCGCTTCGGCATCCTGGACGCCGAGGTCGCCACCCCGCTGTCCATGGTGCTGACCGAGGTGCTGCAGAACGCGCTGGAGCACGGTTTCCGCCAGGGGGAGACGGGCACGGTGGAGGTCTCGGCCGTGCGCGGCGGGACGACGAAGCAGGCCCGCCTCCTGGTCACCGTCCAGGACGACGGGGTGGGACTGCCCGCGGACTTCGACCCGCACCGCTCCGGCAATCTCGGGCTGCAGATCGTCCGCACCCTGGTGGAGGGCGAGCTGGGCGGTTCCTTCGACATGGTGCCCGCTCCGGGGCGGGGCACCCGGGTGATCCTCGACATTCCCGTGGCGACGCGGAAGGAACGGCCGAAGTAGCGGGAGCGCGGCGCGGAAGGGTCCGCCGCGCCGACCGGGGGTGTCCATCGGGTCAATCGGATGCGGGAGAGGGTGGCCCCGTCAACCTGATGTGGTGAAAGACAACGCCAAAGGGTTGTCGGCGGAATGCCTTTCCGGAAACGGCCCGGGACAGCGAAAAGCCCCGGACCGTGAAGTCCGGGGCCAATGCTCGTGCTTGCGCATCGGGGTACTGCGCGCTGCGGCTCGGGGGCGGGAGTTGCGTACACGCTGTACGCGCCGCCAAGCTCAGGCTGTCAGCAGGGGTGGCTGGTCAGGCGGAGGCCTGACGAGCCCGGTTGCGGGCGGCACGGCGCTTCATCGCGCGGCGCTCGTCCTCGCTGAGACCACCCCAGACGCCGGAGTCCTGGCCGGACTCGAGCGCCCACTGCAGACACTGCTCCATTACCGGGCAGCGACGGCAGACGGCCTTGGCTTCCTCGATCTGCAGCAGCGCGGGACCGGTGTTGCCGATGGGGAAGAAGAGCTCGGGGTCTTCCTCGCGGCAAACGGCGCGGTGACGCCAGTCCATGGCTGCTACCTCTCCTTGGTATTACGTGCAAGTGCTTGTGAATGTGAACGCTTTCACGAATCCCTCAACAAGGGAAGGGCCTACCGCCAGGTTCCCTGGCGCGGTCCTGTGTTTTGAGGAGGGGTTCCGGTGATCAGTGGAGGCCGGTGTTGCGGGCCGTCCCGATCGCCATGTAGAGATTCGCAAACCTCGGCGGCGGATACAACCCCTTCCGGAAAGTTTTTTTTGATTCTTCGGTGTCGACTAGGTCACAGCCGTACTTCCATGGGGTGGACCCTGGCCTAAACGTTCGAGTGAAAGGACTTTGGGCCCTTCTGCTCACACAATCACACGCAGTGCACGGCGTACGCCTGTGAACGTCACGCTGGTGCGCAGCCCCAGATGGTCACCGTCCATCTGGAGAGGCAGTGGCGCCTTCGAATGCAAGGTGAAGGCGCTCAGGTCGTGCAGGGAGACCGCGTGCCTGCCCCGGGGGCCCCGCTCGGGGGACGAAGTGAGCAACTGGGTGCCATACCGGGCAACCGCGGCGGTCGACAGGCGGCTGAGGCCGAGCACGTCGAGGCCGGTATCGAACGAGGCCTTAGGCGACGCGTAGATCGGGCGATTGCCGAGAAACGTCCAGGGGCACGTGTTCGAGACTATGGAGAGCACCAGACCCGTGACCGGGTCCTCGCCCTCCCGCTCCAGGGTGATCGTCCCGCTGCGGCGGTGCGGCTCGCCGATGAGCTGACGCACCACCTGGCGCACGTACAGGGCGTGCGTCGACTTCGCGCCCTGCTCGCGGTGCTGCTCGACCCGCCCGACCACCCCCGCGTCGAAGCCGAGCCCGGCGTTGAAGGTGAACCAGCGGGACGGCACCGACTCGTCGTCCGTGCCGGGGGTACCCGAGGCCACTCCGAGACCGACGGTCCGCTCGCGGCCCTCACGCAGCGCGTCCAGCAGGGCGCCGGTCGCCTCCACCGCGTGGTTGGGCAGGCCCAGGGCGCGTGCGAAGACGTTGGTGGAGCCGCCGGGGACCACCGCGAGGCGGGGCAGGCGGTCGGGGTCGGGCCCGGCGTGCAGCAGTCCGTTGACGACCTCGTTCACCGTGCCGTCGCCGCCGAGGGCCACCACCAGCTCGATGTCCGCGCTCTGCGCCGCCAGGCGGCCGAGGTCGCGTGCGTGGCCGCGGTACTCGGTGGTGACCGCCTCCAGCTTCATCTCGCTCGCGAGCGCGTGGATCAGGACGTCGCGCGTACGCGCGCTCGTGGTGGTTGCCGCCGGGTTGACCACGAGAAGTGCACGCATGGGGTGCAGGGTACCTACTGCGGGGTACCCGTCCCAGCCCGAGGTGGGTCTCCGGTGGGAGAAGCGGCGGAAGCGCGGGCGTAAAGGGCGGGGGAGAACGGGACGGACGCCCGGGGCGGGAACCGGCGGACCCGGGGCGGTGCGGAGCCGGGGCCGACACGGTGGACAGGGGGTCCGCCACGGCACCCGAGCGGTCGGCACCTGGCGCGGCGGTGCGCTCGGCCGGGATGCGTAGCGTAGGCCGTGACCCGCCCGGCCGGGATGTGTGTCCCGGAACACGTGCCGCTCAGGGAGGGGCCGACGCGTGGGGCGGGACGGTGCGCGTGCGGCGCGCGGCCCCCGCACGCCCCGGGCGGGGAGGGCACCCGCGTGGCCGCGCCGTCGGCGAACGCCCTTCGCGGGACGCCACACGTCCCTTCGCGGACATGTTCACCAGGGGACGGCGCGTCAGGAGAGGGCGCGCGAGGGGCACCCTTCCCCGGCGGGTGCGCGAGGCGCGCCGCCCGGCACGAACGCCGCGGGCGCGGAAGCCGCGTCGCTCAGGAGAACGCGTGCGCGCGAGAGGGCGGTACGGCGCGCCCGGCGGGCCCTCCGTGCCGGGGCTCGCCCGGGGAAGCGGGGCGCCCGGGGGCTACCCTTCCAGGGTGAGCAGTGAGCAGACCCCCGCCCCCGAAGCCCCCGCCGACGCGCCGGAGCCCCGCCCGGGCCGGCTGACCGCCGTGGCGGCGCTCGCCGCGCTGGAGGGGCTGGTGCTCGTCGTGGGCGGTGTGTGGGTGCTGGTGGAGGGCCTGACCGGGCATCCCGACGACCGGACCACGGCCCTCACCGGCGGCGTCACCCTGATGGTCCTCGGACTGCTGCCCCTGATCGCCGCGCGCGGGCTGCTCGCCTGCCGGGGCTGGAGCCGGGGCCCCGCCGTCATCACGCAGATCCTGGCCCTGCCCGTGGCCGTCAACCTGATCGGTTCCGACGGCGTGGCCGTCCCCGCGGGCGTCGCGCTCGGCGCGGTGGCCGTCACGGCGCTGCTCATGCTGGTCAACCCGGCCACGACGCTGGCCCTGGGGATCAAGGGGCCCGGCGGGAACAGGAAGTGACCGCTTCCTGAGCCCCGGGCGTCCGCCGCCCCCCCCGGCCGTCCGCGGCCCCGCCTCCCGGGCGGTGGGCCGCGGCGGCCGTCCCGCCCGCAGGCGCCACCGGGACGCGGCCCGGCGGCGCCTCCCGACGGGACGGCGGCTACTCCTCGACGAGGAGCTTCTCCCGCAACTGCGCCAGGGTGCGCGCCAGCAGCCGCGAGACGTGCATCTGGGAGATGCCGACCTCCTGCGCGATCTGCGACTGGGTCATGTTGCCGAAGAAGCGCAGCAGCAGGATGCGCTTCTCCCGGGGCGGAAGGTCCTCCAGCAGCGGCTTGAGGGACTCCCGGTACTCGACCCCCTCCAGCGCCTCGTCCTCGGCGCCGAGGGTGTCCGCGACGGCCGGGGACTCGTCGTCGGTGTCGGGGACGTCCAGGGACAGCGTGGAGTACGCGTTGGCGGACTCCAGGCCCTCCAGGACCTCCTCCTCCGAGATCGCCAGCCGCTCCGCCAGCTCGTGGACCGTGGGGGAGCGGCCGTGGAGCTGGGACAGCTCCGCCGTGGCCGTGGTGAGGGCCAGCCGGAGCTCCTGGAGCCGGCGCGGGACGCGCACCGCCCAGCCCTTGTCCCGGAAGTGCCGCTTGATCTCGCCGACCACCGTCGGGGTCGCGTACGTGGAGAACTCCACCCCGCGCTCCGGGTCGAAGCGGTCGACGGACTTGATCAGCCCGATGGTGGCGACCTGCGTCAGGTCGTCCAGCGGCTCGCCCCGGTTGCGGAAGCGGCGGGCGAGGTGCTCGACGAGCGGCAGGTGCATGCGGACGAGCCGGTTGCGCAGCTCCGCGTACTCGGGGCCGTCCTTCTCCAGCGTGCGCAGCTCCGTGAACAGGGCGCGCGCCCCGCTGCGGTCCTGAGGGTCGTGCCGCGCGTCCTGCGCGCCGCGCACGGCCGGCGCCGCGTCCTCGGAGTCCCGCTCGTGCTCGCTCATCGTCCCGTCCGTCGCCCTTTCCCGAGCAGGCGCCCCGCCCCGGCCGGGCCCGACGGGGGTGCTCCCCGCCGGTCCCTCCGGGGGCGCGTGCCGTACGGCACCGTCGCCGGGCCGCTGCCCCGCGCCGGGGACGCCGGCCTCGGGCGCGGCCTCGTCCTCCGGATGCGGCCGGGCCTGCTCGGGGATTCCGTCGATGCCGTCCGCCACGCGCCGGGCCTCGCTCGGCACACCCGTGCCCTCGGCCGACAGCTCCCGTGTCCCGCGCTCCTCGTCCCGCACCGGCCCGTCCCCGTTCCTCACGCCGGCCCGGGTCCGGCGCCGCGCTGTTTGTAGAGGCTGATCGAAACGGTGTTGTCCTCGTCCACGGCGGAGGAGACCTTGCCCGCGAGGGCCGACAGCACGGTCCACGCGAAGGTGTCCCGCGAGGGGGCGTGACCGTCCGTGGTCGGTGCCGAGACGGTGACCTCCAGAGAGTCGTCGACGAGGCGGAAGACGCAACTGAGCACCGAGCCGGGCACGGCCTGCTGCAGCAGGATCGCGCAGGCCTCGTCGACCGCGATGCGCAGGTCCTCGATCTCGTCGAGGGTGAAGTCCAAACGGGCCGCGAGGCCGGCCGTCGCCGTACGCAGCACCGACAGGTAGGCACCCGCGGCCGGCAGCCGGACTTCCACGAAGTCCTGGGTCGCGGGCTCGCCTGCGATCTGGGACACCCTCACCTCCAAGGTGGTACATGCGCTACCGGGCCGGGACGACCCCGGGGTAGCACGACACGTGGTTCAGCGGTGACGTTATCGCGCTCCGATGTCTCCCGTCCCCGGGACCCCGGCCCTTGCTGTCACTCATAGTAAACACGTGAACACGTACAGTGGCTAGGGGTTCGGCGGGTCCAAATCGGAAGAGCGCGCGCCGGGTTGACGTACCCATGGCTCAGACGGTCGAACCGTCTCCGGCACAGGTCACGGGCCGGTCACACCAGAACATGATCGACAAAGCACCAGCGCCAGTCCTCCCCGGGTTCGAAGGTCCGTATCACGGGATGGCCGGTCTCCTCGTGGTGCGCCGTCGCGTGCCGCCGCGGCGAGGAGTCGCAGCAGCCGACGTGACCGCAGGTGAGGCACAGCCGCAGTTGAACCGGGTCCGTGCCCTCGGCCAGGCATTCGGGACAGGTGCCGCCAAGCGGCTGCGGTTCCGGGTGCGGCAGCGCGTCGACGTGCGTGCACTGTTTCATGATGCCCAGGTTACGACGGGTGCGCGGGTGAGCGCGCGAACGCGGAGGACGGGCGAGGCCGATGGACGTGATGCCGCTCCTGCTGCTGGTGGCGGGGAGCGCCGCGGTCGCAGCCGCCGGCCGCCGCACCCCGGTCCCGGCGCCCCTGCTGCTGGTCGCGGCCGGCCTGGCGGTCAGCTACCTCCCCGGGGTCCCCGACTACACCCTCGACCCGCACGTCGTCCTGCCGCTGCTGCTGCCGCCCCTGCTGTACACGGCGGGCACCGACAGCTCCTACCTCGACCTGCGGGCCCACGTGCGGCCCGTGGCGCTGCTGTCCGTGGGGTACGTGCTCTTCGCGACCTTCGTCGTCGGCTGCGCCGCCTACCTGATCGTGCCGGGACTGCCGCTGACCGCCGCCCTGGTGCTCGGCGCGGTCGTGGCACCGCCCGACGCGGTCGCGGCCACGGCGGTCGCCCGCCGGGTGGGTCTGCCGTCCCGGATCACCACGATCCTCCAGGGCGAGTCCCTGGTGAACGACGCCACCGCGATCACCGCCTTCAAGGTCGCCCTCGCGGCGGCGGTCGGCGAGGGCGCCACCTGGGCGGGGGGCATCGGCGAGTTCCTGCTCGCGGCGGTCGGCGGCGTGGGTGTCGGACTGGTGCTGATGGTGCCGCTGCAGTGGCTGCGCACCCACCTGCGGGAGGCCCTGCTGCAGAACACGCTCTCCCTGCTCATCCCGTTCGTCGCGTACGCCGCCGCCGAGCAGGTGCACGCCTCCGGGGTCCTCGCGGTCGTCGTCGTCGCCCTGCACCTGGGCCACCGCGCCTGGGAGGTCGACTTCGCCACCCGCCTCCAGGAGGACGCGGTGTGGAGGATGGTCGCCTTCGTCCTGGAGTCGGCGGTCTTCGCCCTCATCGGGCTGCAACTGCCCGTCGTCCTCAGGGGCCTCGGCACCTACGCCGTCGCCGACGCGGCCTGGTACGCCGTTGCCGTGTTCCTGGTCGTCGCCGCCGCCCGCTTCGTCTGGGTGTACCCCGCGACCTTCCTGCCGCGCCTGCTCTCCGCCCGCGTGCGCGCGCGGGAGGACGATCCCGGCTGGAAGGCGCCCTTCGTCATCGGCTGGGCCGGGATGCGCGGCGTCGTCTCCCTGGCCATCGCCTTCTCCGTCCCGCTCACCGTCCACGGCGGCGGGCCCTTCCCCGAACGGAACCTGATCCTGTTCCTGACCTTCACCACGGTCATCGGCACCCTGGTCGTCCAGGGGGTGAGCCTGCCGCCGCTGATCCGGCTCCTGGGGTTCCCCGCCCACGACACCCGGGCCGAGACCCTCGCGGAGGCCAACGCCCAGGCCCAGGCGTCCCGGGCCGCCGAGGAACGCCTGGACGACCTGCTCACCGACGAGCGCAACGCCCTGCCCGGCCCGCTCGCGGACCGCCTGCGCATGGTCATGGAGCGCCGCCGCGACGCCGTCTGGGAACGGCTCGGCCAGGTCAACCCCGTGACCGGGGAGAGCGTCGACGACACCTACCGGCGGCTGTCGCGGGAGATGATCGGCGCCGAGCGCGCGGTGTTCGTCCGGCTCCGGGACGGCCGGTACATCGACGACGAGATGCTGCGCACCCTGCTGCGCAGGCTGGACCTGGAGGAGGCGGCGGCCTACCGGGAGGCGGCGTAGCCCGCGGGGGACGGCGGGCCGGTGCGGGGGCGCCACTCCGTCCGCCCTCCCGCGTGGGTGCCGCGGTACGGGCGACTCCGCCCCGACCGTCCACCGCGTCCCCCTCCCGCGCGCGGGTGCCGCCGTGAGGGCCCGCGAGGAGTCGGAGAGGCTCGCGCGCCCCCTCCCGCGCGCGGGTGCCGCGCCGCCCGCCCTCCCGCGCGGGTGCCCGGACGGCGCCCCGGTCAGGCGAAGGGCCGCCCGGTGACGACGGCCGCCAGCGTCGTCCCGCGCGCGAAGGCGTGCTCCCGGGTCAGGGCCAGCAGGCCGTACAGCATCTTGGCGACGTAGACGCGCTCCACGGGCAGCCCGTGGCGGTCCTCGAAGTCGTCGGCGAAGGCGTCCAGCCCGGGGGTGGAGCGGGCGTACCCGCCGCAGTGGAAGCGGTCGTCCAGGCTCCAGGCGCCCCGGGGGCCGCCGAACGCCTCCTCCTGGAGGCGCCGTATCTCCCCGGCGAGGAAACCGCCCCCCTTGAGGACCGGTATCCCGAGCGCCCGGCTCCCCGCGGGCAGCCCGGCGGCCAGGCCCGCGAGGGTGCCGCCGGTGCCGCAGGCCAGCGCCACCACGTCCGCCCGCCCGGCCAGCTCCACGCCCAGCTCCCGGCAGCCCCGGACGGCCGCCGCGTTGCTGCCGCCCTCCGGGACGACGAACGCGCCCTCCGCGCCCGCGGTCCGCAGCAGGGCCGCCAGGGTCCCCGGGTCGGACTTGCGGCGGTATGTCGCGCGGTCGGTGAAGCACAGCCGCATGCCGTCGGCGGCACACCGGGCGAGGGAGGCGTTGAGCGGCCGGTGCGCCAGCTCCTCGCCGCGCACCACGCCGACCGTGGGCAGGCCGAGCAGCCGTCCGGCGGCGGCCGTGGCCCGCAGGTGGTTGGAGTACGCCCCGCCGAAGGTGACGACCGCGCGCCCGCCGGCCCGGGCGAGGTTGGGCGCGAGTTTGCGCCACTTGTTGCCGACCAGCTCCGGGTGGATGAGGTCGTCCCGTTTCAGCAGCAGCCGCACCCCGTGCTGTTCGAACCGCGCGTCGGCGGCCGGCACCAGTGGCGAGGGCAGCCGGGGGCGCGGCAGGGAGGGCCTGCCGCTGCTCCGGCCGGTGCTGTCGATGCTGGTCACACGGCCATTGTGCCGTGCGCCGGGCGGCCCTGCCGGGTCACTTCAGCCGGTCCCGGACGCGCTCGCGCATCGACGCCATGGTGAACCCCCTGGGGTCCGACTTCCCGGGCTGCCACTCCAGGTGGCCGATGACGGACCGCTCCGTCCAGCCGTGGTGGCGGCAGACCGCCGCGGCGGCCCGCTCGACGGCCTCCAGCTGCGCGCGGGGCCAGGGGTCCTCCCCGTCGCCCAGGTTCTCGCACTCGAAGCCGTAGAAGTACCGGTTGCCGTCGGTGTTCGCCTCGTTGTCGCCGGGCAGGCGCTTCTCCGCGACGACCGCGCGCAGCACGTCGTCGTCACCGGACCCGGCGTGGTTGACGCGGCCGTAGCCCACCAGGTGGACCCGGCCGTCCTTGGTGATGACGCCGTGGCACAGCGGCCCCGGCAGGTCCTCGTGGCCCGTGCGGCAGATCTCCACGGTGCGCGCGCCGCCGCTGGTCACCGTGTGGTGGACCATCACGCCGTGCACGGGCCCCCAGGGGCCCTTGTGGTCGCGGTTGTGGTGCCGCCAGTCGCCGACCTCGACGACGGTGAGGCCCTCGGCCCTCAACGCCCCGAGGAAGCTGTCCGCGGACATGGGTGAGGCCATCGCCGGCTCCTCCGTTCCGTGCGACGGCCGCCGGACGCGGCCGCCGGGTACCGGGCTTGTACCGAAACGGAGCGATCCCTACTGCTTGTTCGAGCCGCCTTCCCCGTTGTTCGTATCGCGTGCGAACGATTTAAGACGAAATGGCGAATGAGTGACGGTGGAAGGGCCGTTGAGGGCCCTCGGGCCGGTACTTCGAACGAATGATCATCCCTGCCCCGCGCACCGATGATCCATTCTCGCTCTTTCGTGTAATAGCACTGGCGGGCTCCGTCGTGAAGGCTGACCCGTGCACATTGATGCCGGGCGCAGCCGTCCGGCATGACCGGGAGGGCAATTCCATATGTCGGTAGGCGAAGAGGTCCGCACCGAGCAGACGAGGCCGCAGCAGAGCCTCGGCACGGCGGCAGCGCGGAACCTGGCCACCACGACCAAGTCCGTGCCGCAGATGCAGGAGATCAGCTCGCGCTGGCTGCTGCGCACCCTTCCCTGGGTGGACGTCCAGGGCGGCACGTACCGGGTGAACCGGCGCCTGACGTACGCCATCGGCGACGGCCGGGTGACGTTTGTGAAGACCGGCGACCGCGTCGAGGTCATCCCCGCGGAGCTGGGCGAACTGCCCGCCCTGCGGTCCTACGAGGACGAGGGGGCGCTCGCCGAGCTGGCCCGCCGCTGCCAGCAGCGCGAGTTCGCGCCCGGCGAGGTGATCGCGTCCTTCGGCACCGAGGCCGACGCCGTCTACCTGCTGGCGCACGGCAAGGTGGAGAAGGTCGGCACCGGCCCCTACGGCGACGACGCCGTGCTCGGGGTCCTGGCCGACGGCGCCTACTTCGGTGACGGCGCCCTGCTCGACCCGGGGGCCATCTGGGAGTACACCGCCCGCGCCGTCACCGCCTGCACGGTGCTGGTCCTGCCCCGCCAGGACCTCGAACAGGTCGCCGAGCGCACGGAGTCCCTGCGCGACCACCTCCAGCAGCTCCGTTCCCTCCCCGAGCAGCGCACCAACAAGCAGGGCGAGAAGGCCATCGACCTCTCCGCCGGCCACACCGGTGAGCCCGATATCCCGCAAACCTTTGTCGATTACGAAGCCCGCCCCCGCGAATACGAACTGAGCGTCGCCCAGACCGTGCTGCGCATCCACTCGCGCGTGGCCGACCTCTACAACCAGCCGATGAACCAGACGGAGCAGCAGATCCGCCTGACCGTCGAGGCACTGAAGGAGCGTCAGGAGCACGAACTCGTCAACAACAGCGAGTTCGGCCTGCTGCACAACTGCGAGTACGACCAGCGCATCCAGCCGCACGCCGGGGTGCCCGGCCCGGACGACCTGGACGAGCTGCTCAGCCGCCGCCGCGGCACCAAGCTGCTCCTCGCCCACCCGCGCGCCATCGCCGCCTTCGGCCGCGAGCTGAACAAGCGCGGACTCGTCCCCGAGACGATCGACATCGCCGGCAACCGCATCCCGACCTGGCGCGGTGTCCCGATCTACCCGTGCAACAAGATCCCGGTCACCGAGGCGCGGACGACCTCGATCATCGCGATGCGTACCGGTGAGCAGGACCAGGGCGTCATCGGCCTGCGCGCCACCGGCATCCCCGACGAGATCGAGTCGAGCCTCTCGGTGCGCTTCATGGGCATCAACGAGCAGGCCATCATCAAGTACCTGGTCACGGCCTACTACTCGGCCGCCGTCCTCGTGCCCGACGCCCTCGGGGTCCTGGAGAACGTCGAGATCGGCCGCTGGCAGTGACGTCCGTCCCCTCCGCGCCGTGTTCCCGCCCTCCGGGGCGGGTACACCCCGGGGGTACGGGCAAGCACGCGGGCTGACGGGAGAGATGAGTCCATGACGGACGCTGGGTACGGCGCCACCGAACTGTCCCCTCCCACGGGAACGCTGGAACGGCACGAGCCCCTCGGGATACGCGGGGGCACGGAGCCGGGGGCGGTGCCCGAGGGGCAGGACGGTCCGGCTCCGGGCGGTTCCGGTACGGGGGCGTCCGACGAGGCGGCGGAGCTGCTGCGGCGGTCCCGGGCCTCGGTCGACCCGGAACTGCGGGACGCCGTGGCGTCGTTGCCCGCCACCATGCGCCGCATCGGGCTCTACCACTTCGGCTGGCAGCACGCCGACGGCAGCCCCGCCGACGGCAACGCGGGCAAGGCGATCCGCCCCGCCCTCGTCCTCGCCTCGGCCGCCGCGCTCGGGGGGCCCGCGGCCCGTGCCGCGGCCGTCCGGGCCGCGGCGGCGGTGGAACTGGTCCACAACTTCACCCTGCTCCACGACGACGTGATGGACCGGGACGCCACCCGCCGCCACCGGCCCACCGCGTGGACGGTGTTCGGCGACGCCGACGCCATCCTGGCGGGCGACGCCCTCCAGGCGCTCGCCCTGCGGCTGCTCGCCGCGGACGCGCATTCCGCGTCCGCGGCGGCGGCCACCCGGCTCGCCGACTGCGTCATGGAGCTGTGCGAGGGGCAGCACGTGGACACGGCCATGGAGCGGCGCCGCCCGACCGAGATCACCCTCGACGAGACGCTCGCCATGGCCGAGGCCAAGACCGGCGCGCTGCTCGGGTGCGCCTGCGCTCTCGGCGCGCTGTACGCGGGCGCCTCGGCCGAGGACGTGGCGGCGCTGGACGCCTTCGGTCGCGAGGCCGGGCTGGCCTTCCAGCTCATCGACGACGTCATCGGCATATGGGGCGACCCGCGCCGCACCGGCAAGCCCGCCGGGGCGGACCTGGCGGCCCGCAAGAAGTCGCTCCCGGTGGTGGCGGCGCTCACCTCGGGCACCCCGGCCGCCGCGGAACTCGCCGAGCTGTACGCGGCGCCCTACGCGGAGGGCACGGAGGACCTGGAGGAGACCACCAGGATCGTGGAGCGGGCGGGCGGCCGGGACTGGGCCCAGGCCCAGGCGGCGGACCGGATGGCCCGCGCCATGCAGGCGCTGTCGCGCGCCGTGCCCGATCCGGAGGCCGCGGGCGGTCTGCTGGCGCTGGCCGAGTTCGTCACCCGGCGCAGCGCCTGACGGCCGCCGCCCGGGCAGGACCCGGGGCCCGTGCAGGGCCGTGGGGCGTCGGACCGGCGTACGGCCGCACCGCCGAGGCCCCTGGCAGCGGGCCCCGCACTGCCCCACGGTGTGCGGGGCCCGTCACTCGCCCCGGCCCTGCGGAGCCGTGCGTCACCAGGAGCGGCCGGACGGGACGCCGCACCCGCCGGTGGATGCCCCGCGCCACCCGTTAGGCTTCAACGGCCGTGCAGACAGGTGAGGTTGAACCGAAGGGCGGGCGGACATGGGCGTGGCGATCCGGACGGCGGGACCCGGCGACCGGGAGTGGGTCGTCCGGCTGCTCGACGAGGCGTTCCAGGACGATCCGGTCAGCGGCTGGGTCTTCCCCGGCGCGGAGTACCGCCGCCGCACCCACCACCGGCTGATGGCCGCCTTCGCCGACGTGGTCCTCGCCGAGGGCCGCGTCGACCTGACCGAAGACGGCGCAGCCTGCGCGATGTGGCTCTCGCTGCCCGCCGCCGGGGAGGACGACGGCGCGGACGACGACACCCCCGTCCGGATACGCCTCGCCGTCGATCCCGGGAACGACCGGATCGAGCGGATCGCGCGGCTGACGGCGGACGTCCACCCAGCCGGGCGGGCGCACGAGTACCTCTGGATGATCGGCGTGGCACCCGGGCGGCAGGGCGAGGGCCTGGGCACCGCGCTCATCGGCACCGTCCTCGACCGCTGCGACCGTGAGGGCCGGCCCGCCTATCTGGAGGCCAGCAGCGACCGCAGCCGGTTGCTCTACGAGCGCCTCGGCTTCGCGGTCGTCGGCCAGCCCCTGGAACTGCCGGAGGGCCCTCTGATGTGGCCGATGTGGCGCGAGCCGCGCGGCTGACACGCGGTCTGCCAGGGGCTGCGGTGGCCTGGGGCGCTCGGAGGCTGGGGCCGGGGGCTCTTGGGGCTTGGGAACGCCGGGGCCCGGGGTGTCCGGGGTGTCCGGGGAGCCCGGGGCGGTTGAGCGGGCCGGACCCTGCGGGAGCCGCGCGCGCCCCGGTCCGAGCCCCGGCAACGCTGCCCTGCGCCGGGTCCCGGGCCTCCCGCGGAGCCACGTCGCAGGCCCGCCGCCCGGTCCGGGCCCGGAGGTCTGCCCGGGTCCGGTTCCGGACATCTGCCCGGCCAGGGCCCGGACGGCCGTCCAGCCCGCGCTCCGGACCTTTCCTCGGACCGGAGGCCGGACGCCGGACGCTGTACGCGCCCCGAGCTCCGTTCCGGAGATCCGACCGCGCCGGCTCCGGTGATCGACCCCGGCGTGGCGCGCGGCTTCCCTTCCCGCCGGGTGCCGGGTGCCGGGTGCTGCGGCGGGGTTCCGCCCGGCGGCCGGGGGCGGACCGCTCTACCCTGGAACCATGGACAGCGACGCACCCGTCTGTCCCGTCTGCGGACAGCCGGTCGGAACGGTCGTCCGGCGGCACAAGACGCTGGGCGCCTGGGTCCCGTCCTGGACGGCGGGCCCCTGCCGCAACCCGCGCTGCGAGGCGAACCCGGACGCGAGCACGGCCGGGCGCCCGCCGGAGCCGACGCGGAAGGCGACGCGCGGTGGCTAAGGGCTCTCCCGTAATCCCCGGCGGGCGTACGACGACAGCTACGGCGCCTCGCCGCGTTGTTGGATCGCCCGAATGCGCAGTATGAGGACGATCCTCCACCTTGCGATGCACCGCATCTGAGCCGCGCGCTGATCCACCGGGGATCACGGGACAGCCCTTGGTCGGGGCGTGGAGTTCCGGGTCGACGCGTGCCCCGTCGGCGGCGGAAGCGTGAAACAGGTCGATGAGCCCGGCCTTCTTGATGGCCTTCGCCGCGCGGGAGGCCCTGGCTCTTGGCGCTCGGTAGAACAAGGCTGACCGTTCGGAAGCCCACACCGGCGAGCGAACAGGTGCGTGGTGAGTACAACTGCCCCACCGGGCGCACGCCGCCGGACGATCGCGGAGCGAGCTCGATCGGTCGGTCAGGGCGTAGCCCTCACGATCTGACGACCCAACGCGGCGTCGGATCAGCAGGGGTGCTGATGGGTGGCGCACCGACAAGGTTCCGGGGAGACGGGATGACCCGAAACGGAGCGCCGCGAGCAAAACGGGCAGTACGGCGCCCACCCGGATCGCCCCCCTCCCCCCAAGACAACCGCACCCGGTCCCCGTGAGCGCCGGACGTGGCGGTCTGGGGCCGGGTGCGAATCAGCCGGGGATGGATTGGGCCAAGCCATCTCCGGCTCCTGGTGGTGGGCTGCGTCGGTGCCTGTGCGGACGGACCGCGTCGGCCTACAGATCTTCTTCGTCGAGTGGTTCGGGCTCGCGGATGTAGGCGAGATCCAGGACGTATCGTTCGGTGACAGGAGGGTTGTTCCACGCCTGGGTGAGGTGGTCCTCGAAGGTGTCGTCGGTGGGGTGGTCGAGCGTCCCCGCGTAGTAGTCGGCTGTCGCCTGCCGGTTCTCCCACCAGGCATGGCCTTCGTAGACACCCGGACGGGGCAGGGTCATTTCCCCTGCGGGGCCGTATTCCAGTTGGTTGACGACGAGAATGCCGGATTCCGATTCAATACTGACAGGAACATGTCCTTCGGCTTCGGCAGGCGGGTCAGGCGCGATGTCCCAGACGCGGATGGCCACCTCGACGTCGATGTCGGGTTGCAGGCTGAGCAGGTACAGGTGGTAGCCGTTGCCGGCCACCACCTGCGTGTGGGCGGCGGCCATGGCGTCGTCATCGCTGAGGTGGGCGTCGGCCTCGTAGACCTCGACGACGCGGCGGGCCGGTGTGGCCCTGCAACGGTATTCAGCCAGGAGCACCATGGTGCCGCTGCCCTTTCTGCTAGTTGGTGATCTTCATGTAAAAGGCGTCGCCGCTCAGCATGCGGTTGAGGGTGTACATCTGGTCGAGCCTGCGACCGCCGGTTTCGTTGTCGGCGCCGTCGATCAGTCGGACGGAGAACCGGTTGTCACCCTTGGTGGAACCTTCCTGTGTGGAGGCGAAGGGATACTCGTCACACTGGAGTTTGGTCCCGCTGTAGTCGCCCCACACCTTCTCGCACTCCTTGATGGAGCGCTTACGGTTCTCCTTCTGTTTCTCCTTGTTGACGAGTCGGTGCAAGGGCTCCTTCGTCCCTGGCACGCTCTTGCCGGGCCAGGAGGGGAAGGTCCGCTCGGGCCGGTTCAGGGCGTCGTGGATGTGAAGGGCACTTTCGTTGACGCCCGGGTCCTTCTGGCTCATCACGAGTTCCACGCGGGCCCGTGTGAAGACGGTGCCCTTGTGCTTGCCTGCTATCTTCCCGGCGTAGTCGTAGCGGACGCTGGAACTGTAGACGCCCCTGCCTCCGGTGAAGGGAGCGGCCTTGGGGGAACTGGCGCTCAGGTCCATGGACACGGTGGAGTACACGCGCTGCTGGTTGCCCTGGTCGAACAGGGCGCCCTTGTCGGGGGAGGTGTAGGAGAGAGACCATTGGGGCTTGCGGTCCCACCCTCCGAGCAATTCGTCACGCTCCTTCGTCCGCGGTGCGGTCACCCTGGGGTCGGGATCGCTCTTAGACGCGTTGATGTTGTGGCGGAAGTGCTGGCCGAGTCGCCACTTCGTGGCATCTTCGGTAGGTATGGGCTGGACACGTATGTTCTCGATGCTGGCGACATAGTCGACGCGGCGGCTGCCGTCGTAGGTGAAGCCGAGGATCCACTGGTCGAACCAGAGGCGGCCGAGCGTCGTGGTGCCTCTCACATCACGCAAGACCAGGTCGAAGGGGCGCTTCTGGCAGCTCTCGAAGCGGGACTTGACCCAGCCGGTGACGGCCTTGGCCTGCGTCGCATGACTGGCGCACTGCCGTCGCAGGTCTATTTCGTCGCCAGGCTCGGCGCCGGCCGCACTCTGTCGGGCTGCGGTCCTCGGAGTGCGGGTTCCAGCGTATTCGGCGTAGGGGATGGGCTGGTCGAGACTCCGCAGCTCGTTGGCGGGGAGGGACACTGCTTCGACGAACACTGTGCCGTCGACGGCCGTGTCGCTCGCGATCGGGGTGGCCTGAACGGTCGCGGTGCCCGCTGCGAGGAGTATCAGGACCGCCGCGGTGGCGCCGGCGGTGCCGCGGGCGAGATGGATAAGTGCAGTGACTGGGTTCACCGGTGGACTCCTTGGGCGTGTCGGGAAGCGACGGAACGGCGACGACGATCCGTGGCGATCACGAGACATCGCAGAGGTCGCCCCAGCACGCCTCCAGCAATGCGCCAGTGTGTGTGGAGTAGCGGGCGGTGAATCCGTCGAAGCGGCGGTCGGTGTGCTGCAGGCCGGAGGTGGGACCGGCGGAGGTGACCGTCCAAGAGCCGTCGTCACTGTCGGCGGCTGCGCGGAAGCGGGCCTTCAGTGCTCCCGCAGGCGAAGCGGTCGGCCTGACGCTCAGGGAGTCAGCCGGAACATTGAATGCGGCTGCCGCGCGCTCCCGGACAACGGCGGCCGATACGCCAGCATCGGGTCCGGTGCCCGTGGACGACTCGCGAGACGACAAAGCGGCTGCGTTGCACATCCGTACGGTGACCACGCACTCCGACAGGCCAGGCACGGTAGCCAGGCAACTGTCGGGGTTGTTCTCCATACAGGAGTGCAGAGCCCGCTGGTCCACTCCGTTGAATGTGGCGGGCAGGCTTTGCGCTCGGGTGGCGGCCGGACTGACCGCAGGGGCCGTCAAGGTGGTGGGTGAGTTCATGGCGGCGGCTTGCCGGCGGGGCTTGCTCGCGGTCCATTGGGTGAACTTGCTGTTGTCGGTCAGTTTGGTGGTGAAGCAGGTCGGCGGCTTGTGGCTCGTGCTGCACGCGGGCAGAGTGATGGACTTGGCCACGTTGGCTGTCGCCGTCTGCTGCCACACCTTGTTCCCCGTCATGAACTGCATGCGGTTCGCGATTGAGGGGACATCCACGTACTTCGGTCCGGTCACCTCAAGGCCGATGTCGACTCGGTTTGTGTTGCCACTGGTCACCTTGAGCTGCTTGGTGGTGGAGCCGACCTTGTTGAAGTCGTAGAGCACGTCCCACTGGTTGCCACTGTCCTGACGAACGGTCATGTAGGTGTGGTTGCGCTTGTCGGGCTTGGTCGGGTTGACTCCTGCCTTGATGGCCTGGGTGCGGCCACCGCTGGTGGTCAGCTCCGACCAGCGGGGGCCGTAGGCAGAGGTTGTCCTTCCTGTTTTCTCCGCGTACAGGCCGAGCTCGATGCTGGGGGCCAGCGGGCCGCTCGAAGTGTTCGGGCTGACGCGCAGATAGTTGGCCACCTGGACGGCGGCCGACCCTGTGTCGGTTTGATCGAACGTGATCGGCATGTTCCGCCACGTGGCGAAGTCGCCGATCATCGGCTCGCCTGGCTGGCTGCACGTCATCGCCCAGAACGTGCTACGGGCGCTGTAGAGACCGGCGCAGGCTTCCTTGGGTGCGGCAGCGCTAGCCGAAGGAGCAATGCCGAAAGCGGTGAGTGCGGTGACTCCGGCACAGACCGAGGCCAAGAATCTCGCGCGCGAACGCGACAAGGGTCCCCCTAGAAACGATCAAAAGTGGTCGCAGGGGAACTTACAGCTCTCCTTTCCCGATCTGTCCGTTAATAAGATAGGTTGACTTGATCTCGATGCGTGATCTGTGTCATGTCGGCACAGTCCAGGTGGAGGAGCTTGGAGCCTCCACGCAACGGTTTCCTTCCCGGCCTTCTGCCGAAGAGGAGCACTGATGCCGCTGGGACGACCGTTCTTGAGGAAGGGAAGGCTGCTCTCCGCTGCCGCCAGCCATCGAGAAGGGCCGCGGCCCGCCACTGAGCCCTTTCCGGCCTACGCCTGAAAGTGGAGCGGTTGGGCTGACAACGTGGTGAAGCCCTTGGCAGATGGGATTTCGGCCAAGAGAACTGTCTCGACCAGAGGTCTCACGTGCTTGTCTGTCCCGTCGGGCATCGACGTGTTCAGCTCTGCCCTCCGGTTCCTCGCGCAGCAGTTGCAGCGGCGGCGCCGCACGATCGGCTCCCGTTGACGGCGCCTGACCGCTGGCCGCCAGGGCCTGCTCGCCCTTGCCCATCTGAGGATGGGACACACGTATGCCCAGTTCGCCGCCGGGTTCGACGTCGGCACCACGACGCCATGCCGCCGAGACGGCCGAGCGCCTGGCCGCTCTCGCCCCCAGCCTCACCGAGGCGGCTGACCGCATCGGTGAAGGCGTTCTGATCCTGGACGGCACGCTACTGCCGATCGACCGCGTTGCCGCAGACCGGCCATTCCGCTCTGGCAAGCACAAGGAGCACGGGATTACATGCAGGTCATCGCCGATCCCTTCGGTCGGCTTCTGTGGGCATCACCGGCCCTGCCCGGGGCCGCCCACACCATCCGCGTGGCCTCTTCGGCAAGGGCCCGAATCATTGCGTGTTCACTGCCATCTGTCCTGCTGGGCGGGTCTCTCATCGTCCTCAGCACGGAATACGGACCGTGCAAATGGACGCCTCGGGGGACCGCGGGCCACGCCGTCGCCACCCTCAAGACCTGGCGACTCCTCAGCAAGGTGCCATCCGGATCACCAGCCCTGTCCGGACCGTCCTCATCCTTCATCTGACCAGCTCAGAGTGAAGATGGAAGAGACTTACCGGCACAGGGGCGGATGCCTTCGGCAGCGGTCTTCACGAAGTCCCTGGTGATAGCGCCGACGTGAACCCGGCGGACGAGGTCGGCGTGGAGCGGGGCGTGGACGCGTTCGTACTTCATGGGGTCCCAGCGGACGAGCGCGTCGAGACAACCGCACCCGGTCCCCCGTGGGCGCCGGAAGTGGCGGCCTGGGGGCCGGGTGCGGAATCAGCCGGGTGGGCCGGGATCAAGCCTTCTTCGTCTCCCAGAAGATCTTGTCGATCTGGGCGATCAGGTCCAGGGCCTTCTGGCCCGTCGCCGGGTCGGTCGACGCCTTCGCGGCCGACAGGGCCTTGAGGGTGTCGTTGACGAGCTGGTGCAGCTCGGGGTACTTCTCGAAGTGCGGCGGCTTGAAGTAGTCGCTCCACAGGACGGAGACGTGGTGCTTGGCCAGCTCGGCGCGCTGTTCCTTGATGACCGTGGCGCGCGCCTGGTAGTGCGGGTCGTCGTTGCCGGCCATCTTCTCCTGGACGGCCTTGACCGACTCCGCCTCGATGCGGGCCTGGGCCGGGTCGTACACACCGCAGGGCAGGTCGCAGTGGGCGCTGACCGTGACCTTGGGGGCAAACAGGCGGGAAAGCATGCAGCATTCCTTCCTCGTGATCGTCTTCTCAGGGGGGACATTACTCCCTGGGAGACCTGATTTCGCGGGTGCCCCCGTGGGCTTAGGACAAAAGTCCGTGGTGAGACTGAGACTGGCGGAGGAAGAACGGGGAGGTGCCGGGTGATGCCGGAGCTGTCGCGGGAGAACGGACGGTCCAGGGGGCTGCTGCCGTTGGGGCCGGCCGAGGTGACCGGGCCCTCGATGGTGCCCACGCTGCACCACGGGGACCGGCTGCTGGTGCACTGGGGCGCCAGGGTCGGGCCCGGTGACGTGATCGTGCTGCGGCACCCCTTCCAGCAGGACCTCCTCGTCGTCAAACGGGCGGTGGAGCGGCGCGGCTCCGGCTGGTGGGTGCTCGGGGACAACGCCTTCGCGGGCGGCGACAGCACCGACTACGGCGTCGTCCCCGAGGAGCTGGTGCTGGGCCGGGTGCGCTTCCGGTACCGGCCGCGGCGAAGGGGTCAGCGCTCGCCGCTGGCCGCCGCCCGCTGGGTGCTCTCCTCGTTCCGGCCGGTGCTGAGCGACCGCTCCGCCTCCCGGCGCTTGCGGGCGCGGTAGGCGGCCACATTGGCCCGGGTGGCGCAGCGGTCGGAGCAGTAGCGGCGGGAGCGGTTGGTCGACGTGTCCAGGTAGGCGTTGCGGCAGGGCGCCGCCTCGCACAGGCCGAGCCGGTCCACACCGTGCTCCGTCAGGTGGAAGGCGAGACCCATCGCGGCGGTGGCGGCGTAGCCCGCGGTCGCGTTGGACGGGTGGTCCGCCAGGTGCATGTGCCACAGCGGGCGGCCGTCGTCGTCGCGGTGGTCGTGGCCGGAGATCTGCGGGCTCACCGGGAACTCCAGCAGCAGGGAGTTCAGCAGGTCCACGGCCAGGGTCTCGTCGCCGCCGTCGGCCGCCTCGAAGACCGCGCGCAGGCGCCCCCGGACCGCGCGGAAGCGGGTCACGTCCGCGTCCGTGGCGCGGCGGGCCGCCGACTGGTTCACGCCGAAGAGATCGCGGACGGCCTCGACGGACGTCAGGCCGTCCCGTCCCCGGACCGGTTCCTCCGTGTTGACGAGACGCACGGCGTAATCCGAGTAATAGGCCAGTTCCACTTGTAGTCCTTACGAAGGGGCTCTAGGGTCGTGCCTGCGATCAGGTAATGGCTGATCGTGGCTACAGGGTATTACGTATGCGGGTGCGACGGAGGGTTTCATGACGGACACGGACACCGGGCGCGGCACGGAGGCGGGCACGGACACCGCTACGGGCGCCGGCGGCGCCACCGGCACCGGCGGGGGCGCCACCGCCGACTGGGCGACGGGCTGGCAGGAGAGCTGGGACCGGCAGCAGGAGTGGTACATGCCCGACCGCGAGGAGCGCTTCCGGATCATGCTCGACATGGTCGAGGCGCTGACCGGCCCCGCGCCGCGCGTCCTCGACCTCGCCTGCGGCACCGGGACCATCACCGCCCGTCTGCTCGCCCGCCTCCCCGAGGCCACCAGCACCGGCGTCGACCTCGATCCCGCGCTGCTCGCCATCGCCGCGGGCACCTTCGGGGGCGACGACCGGGTCTCCCTCGTCACCGCCGACCTCAAGGACCCCGACTGGACGGCGCAGCTGCCGTACGACTCCTACGACGCCGTGCTCACCGCCACGGCGCTGCACTGGCTCCACGCCGATCCCCTCGCGGACCTCTACGGCCGGATCGCCGGACTCGTCCGCGACGGCGGTGTCTTCATGAACGCGGACCACATGATCGACGACACCACACCCCGGATCAACGCGGCCGAGCGCGCGCAGCGGCACGCCCGCATGGAACGCGCCAAGCGGGCGGGTGCCGTCGACTGGAACGCGTGGTGGGAGCTGGCCGCCCAGGACCCGGTCCTCGCCGGCCCGACCGCCCGCCGTTTCGAGATCTACGGCGAGCACGCCGACGGCGACACCCCGCCGGCCGCCTGGCACGCCCGGGTACTGCGGGAGAAGGGCTTCGGCGAGGCCCGGCCGGTGTGGTGCTCGCCCTCGGACACCCTGCTGCTGGCGCTCAAGTAGCCCACCGGCCGGTCAGGACCGTCCCGTCCACCAGGTCCGCCCGTCCCTTCCGTCCGGCTCGCGGGCGCGGGGAGCCGGCCGGGTCCCGGGCGTGGGGGCCCCGGCGGGTCCGTATGCCGCGGCCGCGCCGCGCCCCTGCCGTACGCGGGTCGGGGGCGGTACGGGGACGCCGTACCGCCCCCGACGCGGGCCCCGTGGACGGTCTGCCGCCGACGCCGGCGCGCCGGTCAGAGGACCTTCGACAGGAACGCCCTCGTCCGCTCGTGCTGCGGATCGGTGAGCACGTCGCGCGGGCTGCCGGACTCGACCACCACCCCGCCGTCCATGAAGACCAGGCTGTCGCCGACCTCGCGGGCGAAGCCCATCTCATGGGTGACGACGACCATGGTCATGCCGGTGCGGGCCAGGTCCCGCATGACGTCGAGCACGTCGCCGACCAGCTCGGGATCGAGCGCCGAGGTGGGCTCGTCGAACAGCATCAGCTTCGGGTCCATGGCGAGGGCGCGGGCGATGGCGACCCGCTGCTGCTGGCCGCCGGAGAGCTGCGAGGGGTAGTTGCGCGCCTTGTCGGCCAGCCCGACCCGGTCCAGCAGCTCCATGGCGCGCTGCTGGGCCTCGCCCCGGCGGACGCCCTTCACCTGGACGGGCGCCTCCATGACGTTCTCGACGGCCGTCATGTGCGGGAACAGGTTGAAGCGCTGGAAGACCATGCCGATGTCCCGGCGCTTGAGGGCGACCTCGCTGTCCTTCAGCTCGTGGAGCCGGTCGCCCTTCTGGCGGTAGCCGACCAGCTCGCCGTCGACGTAGAGGCGCCCGGCGTTGATCTTCTCCAGGTGGTTGATGCAGCGCAGGAAGGTGGACTTGCCCGAGCCGGAGGGGCCGATCAGGCAGAACACCTCGCCCGACCGCACCTCCAGGTCGATGCCCCTGAGGACGTCGACGGCGCCGAAGGACTTGTGGACGCCCTCGGCCTTGACCATGGCGGGGGAGGACTCCGTCATGCCGCGGCCTCCTTGGTACGGCGGGTGGGCAGGACCGCGGCGCGCAGACGCTGCCAGGGCGTGGGCGGCAGGGAGCGGCTGGAACCGCGGGCGTAGTGGCGCTCGACGTAGTACTGCCCGATGCTCAGGACCGAGGTCATGATCAGGTACCAGGCCGCGGCCAGGAAGTACATCTCGACCGTGGAGCCCGCGTTCTGGCCGATGTCCTGGGCCTGTTTGAACAGGTCGTAGAACTGCACCGCCGAGACGAGCGAGGTCGTCTTCAGCATGTTGATGACCTCGTTGCCGGTGGGCGGCACGATGACGCGCATCGCCTGCGGGATGACGATGCGGCGCAGCGTCTTCGCGTGGCTCATGCCCAGGGCGTGCGACGCCTCCGTCTGCCCCTCGTCCACCGAGAGCAGCCCGGCCCGGCAGATCTCGGCCATGTACGCGGCCTCGTTGAGCCCCAGCCCGAGCAGCGCCGTGAGCAGCGGTGTCATGAAGGACGACCAGTAGTCCTTGTAGACGGGCCCCAGGTTGATGTACTCGAAGACCAGGCCGAGGTTGAACCAGACGAAGAGCTGCACCAGGACCGGGGTGCCGCGGAAGAACCAGATGTAGAACCACGCCACCGACGAGGTCACCGGGTTCTTCGACAGCCGCATCACGGCGAGCACGACACCGCCCACGATGCCGATCGCCATCGAGAGCACCGTCAGGAGCAGGGTGTTCCAGACACCGTCGATGATGCGGTCGTCGAAGAAGTAGTCGGGGATCGCGCCCCAGTTGATCCTTCCCCGGGCGAACGCGTAGACGACCGCGCCCAGCAGGGCCAGCGCGACCACGGCGGACACGTACCGCCCCGGGTGCCGGACCGGAACGGCCTTGACGGCCGTCGGTCCGGCGGGGGGCGTCGCGTCCGGACCGGCCGCCTTGTTGACGTCAACAGTCACGGAGGGAGCCTTTCAGCCGCGGCGATCGGGGCGCCTCAGGAACCGCCGTTGATCGTGGACTTGGTGACGGCGCCGTCGGCGACGCCCCACTTCTCGATGATCTTCTGGTACTCGCCGTTGTCGATGACCGCCTGGACGGCCGCCTGGAGCGCGTCCCGCAGTTCGTCGTTGCCCTTGGCGACGGCGATGCCGTAGGGGCCGGCCTCGACCTGGTCGCCGACGATCTCGAAGTACTCGCCGCCGCCGGAGTTCTTCACCGAGTACGCGGCGATGGGGAAGTCGGCGGAGACGATGTTCGCGCCCTTGGAGCGCATCCGGGTCTCGGCCTCGGGGTTGGTCGCGAAGTCCTCGATCTTCAGCGTCTTCTTCCCCGCCTTCTCGCACTTCTTCGCCTGGTCCTTGGCGAGGTCGTGGGAGAAGGTGTTGCGCTGCACGGCCATGGTCTTGCCGCACAGGTCGTCCCAGGTGGTGATCGACTGGTCGTCGCCCTTGTTGGTGTACAGGGAGACGCCCGCCGTGAAGTAGTCGACGAAGTCGACGCCGGCGCCGACCTTCTTGCCGGTGTCGCCGTCGATGCCCTCCTGGCGGTCCTTGGTGTCGGTCATGGCGGACATGGCGATGTCGTAGCGCTTGGCGGCGAGGCCGCCGATCAGCGTGTCGAACGTGCCGTTCTGGAACTCGAACCGCACGCCGAGCTGCTTGCCCAGGGCGTCCGCCAGGTCGGGGTCGATGCCGACCGTCTTGCCGGAGCCGTCCTTGAACTCGACCGGCGCGTACGCGATGTCCGAACCGACCTTGATCACGCCCTTGTCGCGGATCGCCTGCGGCAGCTTGTCCGCCAGCGGGGCCCCCGACTCCTTGGTGCCGCTGTCGCCGGAGTCCTTGGACTTCGTCTGGTCACCGCAGCCGGTGACCAGCAGGGCGCCTGCGACCGCGAGCGTGCCGACCACCGCCAGCCGGGAGTGCGCGGCGCTCGTACGACGGGTGAAGCGTGCGGTCATGGGGTTCCTCCGGCGGATCATGGGAGTTGCCGATGGGACGGGGCGCCGGCCGGGGACCGGCAGGCGCCGGAGGCCCGCGGAGCACATCTCTTCGAGTGCCGCTGCCTTGTGTGATTACGGCATCTTGCCATTCGGACTCCGCCGTTCAGGGGCCGTGCGATGTCAAAATCGGATAACGGGTCGCGGACCGAACCGGAGCAGGTCGGGACATCACGACCGAACCTTTTCGGGAATCCGGGCTTCCGGCCGGAAGATCTCCGGTACCCGCCGGTAATCGAGCAGGGTCGTCGGGCCCCGGCCGCCGCCGGGCGGACGCTCCCGCGGCCGGTCGAGAGACGCCGCCGGGCCGCCGGAACCCGGTGATGAGTCGTGTCACCGTCGTACCGCCTTCGGGGTCCGACATGTGAGCTTGCGCTTATCGGACTCGTCGGGGGAGGCATCCGTCGGGTAAGAAGGTTCATTACACCCCTCATCAGGGGCTCAGGGCGCGTGTGCGGCGCGCCCGTCGCGCGGGGACTCATGTGCGACCAGCGGTCCTGTTCCTGCGCGGTGCCCGCCCGCTCCTCACCTGGAGTGGACAACCCTCAACCATGAACACTTAAGGGGTAACACAAAGTGGCAGCGGAGATCGTCAATCCTCGCAGCGACACCGGTACGGAGGCGGGCGCCGAGCCGCTCGATTCCTTCGACCCGGCGTTCGCGCTCCACCGCGGCGGCAAGATGGCCGTGCAGGCCACCGTGCCGGTCCGGGACGCGGACGACCTGTCCCTCGCCTACACGCCCGGCGTCGCGAAGGTGTGCACCGCGATTGCCGAGCAGCCCGACCTCGTGCACGACTACACCTGGAAGTCGTCGGTCGTGGCCGTCGTGACCGACGGCACCGCCGTCCTGGGTCTCGGCGACATCGGCCCCGAGGCGTCCCTCCCGGTGATGGAGGGCAAGGCCATCCTCTTCAAGCAGTTCGGCGGCGTGGACGCGGTCCCGATCGCCCTGGACTGCACGGACACCGACGAGATCGTCGAGACCGTCGTCCGGCTCGCCCCCTCCTTCGGCGGCGTGAACCTGGAGGACATCTCGGCGCCGCGGTGCTTCGAGATCGAGCGCAGGCTCCAGGAGCGCCTCGACATCCCGATCTTCCACGACGACCAGCACGGCACGGCCGTCGTCACGCTGGCCGCCCTGCGCAACGCTGCGCGGCTGAGCGGGCGGACGCTGGGCGAGCTGCGGGCCGTGATCTCGGGCGCGGGCGCGGCCGGGGTGGCCATCGCCCGGATGCTCATCGGGGCCGGCATCGGCGACGTGGCGGTCGCCGACCGCAAGGGCGTCGTCTCGTCGGACCGCGAGGACCTGACCCCGGTCAAGCGCGAGCTGGCCTCCTTCACCAACCGGCGGAACCTCTCGGGCTCGCTGGAGTCGGCGCTCGCGGGCGCCGACGTCTTCATCGGCGTCTCCGGCGGTACGGTCCCGGAGCCCGCGGTGGCCTCGATGGCCGAGGGCGCGTTCGTGTTCGCGATGGCCAACCCGAACCCCGAGGTGCACCCGGAGATCGCCCGCAAGTACGCGGCGGTCGTCGCCACCGGACGCTCGGACTTCCCGAACCAGATCAACAACGTGCTGGCCTTCCCCGGCATCTTCGCGGGGGCACTCCAGGTGCGAGCCTCCCGGATCACCGAGGGCATGAAGCTCGCGGCGGCCGAGGCGCTGGCCTCCGTCGTGGGCGACGACCTCGCCGCGGACTACGTCATCCCGTCCCCGTTCGACGAGCGGGTCGCGCCGGCCGTGACCGCGGCGGTCGCTGCCGCCGCCCGCGCGGAGGGCGTCGCGCGCCGCTGACGGCGCCGCCGCACGAGCGCCGACGGCACCGCCCCTTCCAGGGGGCGGGGCCGTCCGACGTTCCGGGACCGGCCCGTCTCGCGGGACCGGGAGGGCGGCGCGGGGCACGGTGTGGAAATCCGTGAACACTCCGCCCCGAAGTGTTCACCGTTTTCGGACACCTGCCCCACCCCCGGGCCGATCCCCTCCGTGCAGCCGGGGCGCGCCCGTCGGCAGCACCTGCCGTGGGGCCGTGGCAAGAGGGGGTGTGTCACAGGGACGCGCGGTTTCGGATGTCGGGCGCGGAACCTATCGTCGAGGACATGTTCGCCGTCTACGCCGCCCGAATCGACCGCGACCACCCGCTCTCCGGCCTGGAGACCGGGGAGCGCCCGGCCCCCGGGGACCGCCCCGGCTGGAGCGTCGTCGATGTCCGGGCCGCCTCCCTCAACCACCACGACCTCTGGTCCCTGCGCGGCGTCGGTCTCCCGGAGGAGCGGCTGCCGATAATCCTCGGCTGCGACGCCGCCGGGGTCGACGCGGACGGCAACGAGGTCGTCCTCCACTCGGTGATCGGCCAGAGCGGCCACGGCGTGGGCCCCCGGGAACCCCGCTCCATCCTCACCGAGCGCTACCAGGGCACCTTCGCCGAGCAGGTGGCCGTGCCCACCTGGAACGTCCTGCCCAAGCCCCGGGAACTCTCCTTCGCCGAGGCCGCCTGCCTGCCGACCGCCTGGCTGACCGCGTACCGGATGCTGTTCACCAACGCCGGGGTCCGTCCCGGGGACTCGGTGCTGGTGCAGGGCGCGGGCGGCGGCGTGGCCACGGCCGCGATCGTGCTGGGCCGGGCCGCGGGGCTGCGGGTCTTCGCCACCAGCCGGGACGAGGCGAAGCGGCGGCGGGCCCTGGAGCTGGGCGCGGTGGAGGCCGTCGAGCCGGGGGCACGGCTGCCGCAGCGGGTGGACGCCGTCATCGAGACCGTGGGCGCGGCCACCTGGTCCCACTCGGTGAAGTCGCTGCGCCCCGGGGGCACCCTCGTCATCTCCGGGGCCACCAGCGGCGACCGGCCCTCCCACGCCGAGCTGACCCGGATCTTCTTCCTGGAGCTGAAGGTCGTCGGCTCCACCATGGGCACCAAGGACGAGTTGGAGGACCTGCTCTCCTTCTGCGCCGCCACCGGTGTGCGCCCGGTCATCGACGAGGTGCTGCCGTTGGACCGCGCCCGGGAAGGCTTCGCACGGATGGAGTCCGGAGACCACTTCGGCAAGATCGTGCTCACCACCACTTGACGCACCGTCATCCCCGCCCCGGAGACACGCGGCATCCTGGAGGCACGCGGCATTCCGGGGGCACGCGGCATTCCGGGGGCACGCGGCATCCCGGGGGGCACGCGGCGCCTCCCGGAGGCACCCGCCGTCCCGGAGGCGCACTCAGTCCGGGGGCGCACTCCGTCCGGGGGTGAGACACAGTCATGAGACCTGCGAGTCCCGCCCCTTGCGGTCGGCCCTCCTACCGGTCGCGCTCGCGGCCACCCCGACGGCGCCACCGTCCGGCCGACGGACGGCATCACCGCCCCGCCCAGCCCCGGCGCTGGCTCTGCCCTCTGCGCTCTGCCTCGACCCTGCTCTCCCGCCTCGAACCTGCTCCCTCCGGCCCTCCTTCCGGCTCCGGTCCTCCTCCCCGAGCTTGGACCGACGGTGGCACCGCCCCGGCGGCAGCCCTCGGTCCGGCGGGCACTCGGGTTGGGGGTGCCGGGCCGCGGGCGGCGAGGGTTTCGACGGCCATCGGCGTGTGGCCCGAGCGGGAGCCCTCGGTCGGTCTGGGCGGGCACTCGGACCGCGCCCGGCGCTCCGGGCGACCGGGCAACCGAGTGTCGGCCGGGGCTCGACGGTGGGACCGCCCTGGGGGTAGTCCTTGGTCCGGAGGACATCCGGGTTGCGGTTGCTGGGCCGCGGGCGGCGAGGGCTTCGACGGCCATCGGCGTGTGGCCCGAGCGGGAGCCCTCGGTCGGTCTGGGCGGGCACCCGGGCCGCGCCCGGCGCTCCGGGCGACCGGGTGTCGGCCGGGGTGCTCGACGGTGGCATCGCCCCGGCGGGAGCACTCGATCCGGGCGGGCACCCGGACCGTGCCCGGCGCTCCAGGCAGCCTGGCGTCGGCCGGGATTCCGGACAGGCGAGCGTCGGTCAGGGCCCAAGGGAGTGTTGGAGGTCTCTGTGCAGCACGTGGCGGGGCCGGTACATCGGCGATGAACACGTCCTCCTGATCCTCGTCGTCCGGCCCGGGACTCCGCCGAGGTGTCGGCCGATCACGGGGTGTCCCACGGCGCCCTCACCCGGGTGCTGGGCGGAGGCGGAGGCAGACGGCGCGCCTGAGGCCCGCCCGCCCGGATGCCCCTGCCCGGGGCAACCCCGCCTGACACCCGGTTGCCCGGACCGCGCCCGGCGCTCAGGGCAACCGGGTGTCGGCCGTGGGACTCGACGGTGGCACCGCCCCGGCGGGAGTCCTCGGTCCGGGTGGGCACCCAGGCCGCCATGGTGCTCCAGGCAGCCGAGCGTCAGCCGGGGCCCCAAGGGGGCTGGAGAGATCTCTGCGCAGCACGTGGCGGGACCGGTACATCGGCGACGAACACGTCCTCCTGATCCTCGTCGTCCGGCCCGGGACTCCGCCGAGGTGTCGGCCGACCACGGGGTGCCCCACGGCGCCCTCACCCGGGTGCTGGGCGGAGGCGGAGGCAGACGGCGCGCCTGAGGCCCGCCTGCCCGGATGCCCCTGCCCGGGGCAACCCCGCCCGGCTGCCCCGCCCTCCGGGAGAGCACCCCCCGCCATCTGGGAGCACCCCCCACCCGCCGGGCGTCAGGGCCTGGGTGTGTGCAGCAGGGCCGCGATGCGGGCCGCCGTCGCGGCCAGCTCCTGCCGGGCTTCGCGGAGCTGCTCGGGCGTGACCCCGTGGTCGCGGGCCGCGTCCCGGATGTCGTCCCGGAAGCGGTCCAGCAGCCGGTCCAGATCGCGGGCCGGATCGCCGCTCGACGCGGCGGCGTCCTCCTCGGCCCAGACGGGGGCGTACTCCGCGGGGAAGTCCTCCTTGGGCCAGTCGTACGTCGGCCCGTCGGCGCGGGCCCCCCGCTTCTGCTCCCCGCCACCGGCGCCGAAGCCCCACTCCTTGCCGAACTCGCCCATCTCCTTGGCCAGTTCGCCCAGGCCCTCCTTCAGCCCCGTCGGCCAGTCGCCACGGGAGAAGTGGTCCTGCACCTGCTCCTGGACGCGCTGGGCGATGCGCTGCATCTCCTCCTGGGCCCGGCCACGCGCCCACTCCTGCGCCTCCTTGGCCTGGCGGCGGGCGCGCTGGGCCTCCTCGCGGGCCCGGCGGCTCTCGTCCTTGGCGCGGCGGGCCTGCTCCTTCCACTCCTGCTTGACGCGCCGCATCTCCTCCTTGGCCGCGCGCCACGCCTCCTTCTCGCCGGTCTGGGCGGCCCCGTCGGTCTCCCCGCCGGCTTCTCCCCGGCGGGCCGCTCCGGCCGCCGCGCGCATCTCGCGGCGCAGATCACCCGCGGCGCCCCGCACGTCGGCCCGGATCTCGGCCGCCAGCTCGGCCACCGAGTCGCGGATCTCCAGCTCCAGATCGGCCAGTTCGCCGCTGCGGCCGGCCAGCTCGGCGCGGCCCGCGTCGGTGATGGCGTAGACCTTGCGGCCGCCCTCGGTGGTGTGGGTGACCAGGCCCTCCGCCTCCAGTTTGGCCAGCCGGGGGTAGACGGTGCCGGCCGAGGGGGCGTAGAGGCCCTGGAAGCGCTCCTCCAGGAGCCGGATCACCTCGTAGCCGTGGCGGGGGGCCTCGTCGAGCAGCTTCAGCAGGTAGAGGCGCAGGCGGCCGTGGGCGAAGACGGGGGGCATGTCAGAGCACCTTCTTTTCGTTCGTGCCGTCGTCCGGCGTGCCGGACGCACCGCCGCCGTCCAGGCCGGTGGCGGACGTGTCGTCCGGGCCGCCCTCCGGGCCGTGCTCCGGCTCCGCCGGGGTGCCCGGGGTGTCCTCGTCGTCCCGGCGAAGGAGGGCGATCGAACCGGTGACCGTCGTGGCCTTCAGCCGCCCGAGGCCCGTGCCGAGCCGGCCGGTGATCCGCTTGGTGCCCCACTGGCCGCTCACCCGCAGGTCCTCGAAGGTGCTGGAGACCGAGCCGCTGGCGCTGTTGGCCTCCACCCGGGCGTCCCCCGCGTGGGGCAGCCGGATGGCGATCTCGCCCGAGACGCTGTTGAGCCCGATGTCGGCGGGCCCGCCGGAGCCGGCGATGTCGACGATCATGGAGCCGCTCATGGAGTCGGCCCGCACCGAGGAGGAGCCCGCCTCCACCACGGTGAGGTCGCCGGAGACGGAGGAGAAGCGCAGGTCGCCGGTGAGGGCCTGGGCCTCCACGCTGCCCGTGACCGTCTCCGCGCGCACCGGGCCCGAGAGGCCCACCAGGGTGCTGTCCCCGCTCACGCCCCGGACCTCCGTCCGCCCGCCGATCCCGGAGACCACGGCCGCCGCGCCGACCACGCCGACCTCCACCCGGGTGTGCGCGGGCACGGCCAGCGAGACCACCGCGGAGCGGCGCCGACCGCCCCCGTCGAGCCACTTCAGGAAGTCCTTCCAGGGGAGGTCCTCGTAGCTCACGGTCAGGGTGTCGCCCTGCTGGGTCACGACCAGCGGCGGCCCCTCCAGCTCGGAGACCTCCAGGCGGGCGGAACCCTCCTCGACGCCCATGACGTTGACCGTTCCGTCGACGACGCGCACGCGGAGCCGGGCCACGGGCTCGTCGAAGGTGAGTTTCCCGGGCTCGGCGACGGACCATTCAGGCATGGCGCAGACCTCCTCGACCGAACGCGCCATATCGCGTTCTCATGTTCACGATATATCGCGGGTCGCGAAAGTCAAGACACCTGTTCTGATGACGTGCGGAGCGCACCGGGGGCTGCGGCGGGCCGGAACGGGCGCGGCGAAGGGGCCGGGTGCGGCCGGGGGAGGGGCGGCGCGGGCTGCGCGGGGGCGGACGGAGGCGGTCTTCGGACGCGCGCCGTGCCGTGGGGCCGCCTACCCGGGCGGCGGGGCGGGCCGACCGTGCCGCCGGAAGCCGTGCCGCCGGCCCCTGCCCGGTGCCGGGCCGTACCGCCCCCGGCCGTCCGGAGCAGACCGCCCCGGAGCCCGGTCGCCCGGAGCCAGACCGCCCGGCTCGCCGTCGGGCTCCGCCCGCCCCGCCGCCCGGGGAGGCGGCCCCGGAGGCCGGGCGGGTCCTACTCGTCGTCCTCGTCGTCCAGCCGGGCGAGCCAGGTCGCCAGCCGTTCCACCGGCACCTCGAAGTCGGGGTTCAGGTCCACGAACGTCCGCAACTGCTCGGCCAGCCACTCGAAGGTGACCTCCTCCTCGCCACGCCGCTTCTCCAGTTCCTCGATGCCTCGATCGGTGAAGTACATGCCCTCAGAATATGGGGCCCGCGACCCTGCCGGGACCGCCGCGGTGAACCCCGCTGACGGGACGCGACACCCGGAACGCGATACACACACGCGATACATGCCGGACCACCCGCCCGGCACCCCCGTACGGGTGAACGGCACACGGACCGGGCCCGCCCGGGCACCCGTGGACGCCCCGGGGCACGCGCCGGGGAGCGCCCCGGCACCGCCGCCCCCGGCCCCCACCGGGACCGAGCCGCGCCCACGCCCCGCCCACGCCCCGCCGGACCCGCGCCGCCCGCCCGCCGTACGCGGACCCGGCACAACGCGCGGACCCGGCCCCCGTCGCAACGGGAACCGGGTCTGCGTGGCTGTCGCACCGGACCCGTCACGGCCGCTCCGCCGCGGTGGCGGGCGGACCGGGACGGGCCCATCCGGGATCAGGCCTCGAACACCTCGCGCGCGAGCTGCTCCTGCTCCGCCTGGTGCCGCTTGGCGGAACCGACGGCGGGGGACGAGCTGCGCGGACGCGAGATGCGGCGCAGGCGCTCGCCGTGCGGGACGTCCGCGCCGACCGCCAGGTCGAGGTGGTCGATCAGGTTGAGCGCGATGAACGGCCAGGCACCCTGGTTCGCCGGCTCCTCCTGGGCCCACAGGTACTTCTCGGCGTTCGGGTACTTGGCGATCTCCGCCTGCAGCTCCGCACCCGGCAGCGGGTACAGGCGCTCGATGCGGATGATGGCCGTGTCCGTCACGCCGCGCTTCTTCCGCTCGGCGTCGAGGTCGTAGTAGACCTTGCCGGCGCAGAAGACGACCTTCCGCACCGCGGCCGGGTCGACCGAGGCGTCCCCGATGACCGGGCGGAACTGGCCCGTGGTGAACTCCTCCGCCTTCGACGCCGCGGCCTTGAGGCGCAGCATCGACTTCGGGGTGAAGACCACCAGCGGCTTGTGGTGCGGGTTGTGCACCTGCCACCGCAGGAGGTGGAAGTAGTTCGCCGGGGAGGTCGGCATGGCGACCGTCATGTTGTTCTGCGCGCAGAGCTGGAGGAAGCGCTCGACGCGGGCCGAGGAGTGGTCCGGGCCCTGGCCCTCGTAGCCGTGCGGCAGCAGCAGCACGACGCCGCTGGTCTGGTTCCACTTCTGCTCGGCCGCCGAGATGTACTCGTCCACGACCGTCTGCGCGCCGTTGACGAAGTCGCCGAACTGCGCCTCCCACATGACGAGCGCGTCGGGGCGGGCCAGCGAGTAGCCGTACTCGAAGCCCATCGCCGCGTACTCGGAGAGCAGGGAGTTGTAGACGTTCAGGCGGGCCTGGTCCTCGGACAGGTACAGCAGCGGCGTGTAGTCCTCGCCGGTGTTGCGGTCGATGATGACCGCGTGCCGCTGGCCGAAGGTGCCGCGCTGGGAGTCCTGGCCGGCGAGCCGGACCGGGGTGCCCTCCAGCAGCAGGGAGCCGATGGCGAGGGTCTCGCCCATGCCCCAGTCGATGGTGCCGTCCTCGACCATGGCCGCCCGGCGCTGGAGCTGCGGCAGCAGCCGCGGGTGCACGGTGACGTGGTCGGGGATGTTGACCTGGGACTCGGCGATCCGCTTGACGACCTCGCTGGACACCGCGGTGGAGACGGCGACCGGGAACTCGGCCTGCGGGTCGGAGGCGGGCACGGAGGACGGCTGCGCGGTGGCCTCGCGGACCTCCGTGAAGACCTTCTCCAGCTGCCCCTGGTAGTCCTGGAGCGCCTGCTCGGCCTCTTCCAGGGTGATGTCGCCGCGACCGATCAGGGACTCGGTGTAGAGCTTGCGCACCGAGCGCTTCTTGTCGATCAGGTCGTACATCAGCGGCTGGGTGAAGGCCGGGTTGTCGGACTCGTTGTGACCGCGGCGGCGGTAGCAGATGAGGTCGATCACCACGTCCTTGTTGAACGCCTGGCGGAACTCGAAGGCCAGCCGCGCGACGCGGACCACGGCCTCCGGGTCGTCGCCGTTCACGTGGAAGATCGGGGCCTCGATCATGCGGGCCACGTCCGTCGCGTACATGGAGGAGCGCGAGGACTCGGGGGCCGCGGTGAAGCCGACCTGGTTGTTGATGACGATGTGGACCGTGCCGCCGGTGCGGTAGCCGCGCAGCTGCGACATGTTCAGGGTCTCGGCCACCACGCCCTGGCCCGCGAAGGCCGCGTCGCCGTGGATCGCCACCGGCAGGACGGTGAAGTCCGTGCCGCCCTTGTTGATGATGTCCTGCTTGGCGCGGGAGACGCCCTCCAGGACCGGGTCCACCGCCTCCAGGTGGGAGGGGTTGGCGACCAGCGAGACCTTGATCTGCTCGCCGTCCAGGCCGGTGAAGGTCCCGTCGGCGCCCAGGTGGTACTTGACGTCGCCGGAGCCGTGCATCGACTTCGGGTCGAGGTTGCCCTCGAACTCGCGGAAGATCTGCGCGTACGACTTGCCGACGATGTTCGCCAGCACGTTCAGCCGGCCGCGGTGGGCCATGCCGACGACGACCTCGTCCAGGCGGGACTCGGCGGCCGAGTCCAGCACCGCGTCGAGCAGCGGGATGACGGACTCGCCGCCCTCCAGCGAGAACCGCTTCTGGCCGACGTACTTGGTCTGCAGGAAGGTCTCGAAGGCCTCCGCCGCGTTCAGCCGGCGCAGGATGCGGAGCTGCTCCTCGCGCTCCGGCTTGGAGTGCGGGCGCTCCACCCGGTCCTGGATCCACTTGCGCTGCTTGGGGTCCTGGATGTGCATGAACTCGATGCCGGTGGTGCGGCAGTACGAGTCGCGCAGCACGCCGAGGATGTCGCGCAGCTTCATCAGCGCCTTGCCGGCGAAGCCGCCGACCGCGAAGTCCCGCTCCAGGTCCCACAGGGTGAGGCCGTGCTCGTTGACGTCCAGGTCGGGGTGCTTGCGCTGCTGGTACTCCAGCGGGTCGGTGTCGGCCATGACGTGGCCGCGGACCCGGTAGGAGTGGATCAGCTCGAAGACGCGGGCGGCCTTGGTGACGTCGTCGTCGTGCGAGGCGTCGATGTCCTTGAGCCAGCGGACCGGCTCGTAGGGGATGCGCAGGGCCTCGAAGATCTCGTCGTAGAAGTCGTTCTCGCCGAGCAGCAGGTTGGCGACCTGGCGCAGGAACTCGCCGGAGGCGGCGCCCTGGATGACCCGGTGGTCGTAGGTCGACGTGAGCGTCATGACCTTGGAGATGCCGAGCTTGTTCAGGGTGTCCTGGCTGGTGCCCTGGAACTCCGCCGGGTAGTCCATGGCGCCGACGCCCATGATGACCGACTGGCCGGGCATCAGGCGGGGCACCGAGTGGACGGTGCCGAGGCCGCCGGGGTTGGTCAGGGAGACCGTGACGCCGGTGAAGTCGTCCATCGTCAGCTTGCCGTCGCGGGCGCGGCGGACGATGTCCTCGTAGGCCTGCCAGAACTCGAAGAAGTTCAGGGTCTCGGCCTTCTTGATCGCCGCGACGACGAGCTGGCGGTCGCCGTTGGGCTTGACCAGGTCGATGGCGAGGCCGAGGTTGATGTGCGGCGGCTTGACGAGGACGGGCTTGCCGTCCTTCTCGCCGAAGGAGTGGTTCATCGCCGGCATGGCCTTGATGGCCCGCACCATCGCGTAGCCGATCAGGTGCGTGAAGGAGATCTTCCCGCCCCGGGCCCGCTTGAGGTGGTTGTTGATGACGATGCGGTTGTCGAACAGCAGCTTCACCGGGACGGCGCGCACGGACGTGGCCGTGGGCAGCTCCAGGGACGCGTTCATGTTCTTGACGACCGCGGCGGCCGGGCCGCGCAGCGCCACCAGCTCGGGGCCCTCGGGGGCGCCCGCGGCGGGTTCGGCCTTCGGCGCGGCGGCCGGCTTGGCCGGGGCGGCCTTCGCCGGAGCGGCGGCCGGGGCCGGGGCGGCGGCGGGCTTCGCGGGCGCCGCGGCCTTGGCCGGGGCGGGCTGCGGAGGGGCGGCCGGGGCGGGTGCCTGGGCCTGCGGCGCGGGTGCGGCCGGCGGCGCGGAGGCGTCCGCCGGGGCGGCGCCCGACGCGGCCTGGGCGGCGGCCGCGCCCGGCTTGTAGTCGGCGAAGAAGTCCCACCAGGCCCGGTCCACGGAGTTCGGGTCCTGGAGGTACTGCTGATAGATCTCGTCGACGAGCCACTCGTTGGCACCGAACGCGGCTGCGGGGTTCTTGCCCGCTTGGTCGGTGTCGGTGGAGATGCTCGAGTTACTGGACTGTGGCGACACGGCGAGAACCGCCCTCTTCCGCTTCTTCACAAGATGGTGGACAGCGGGAATCAAGGCTACGCCTCCCGGGGCCGGAAGGTCAGACCGGGCGGTTCAACGTCGCGTAAGTCACACGACGGAGCGCGTTTCATCGCGGGAAATGGCGGGAAACAACCGGGGTTCCGTGTCTGGCGGGAATGCGAGAGCGGGACCCGGCGCGGCGTCGTCGCGGCTTCGCACCTGATCACACGTGTCCGCCAGCGGGGATGATCGTGGATCTTGGTCCTCCGCTTCGAACCCTACGTCAACTCATCAGGGAATTGTCCCCTGGAAGGGTGATGAGAATGCGGCATCCCCGCTCGGATTCGGCCACACCGATCCGGCCGCCGTGCAGCTCCACCGCCCAGCGCGCGATGGCCAGGCCCAGACCGGTGCCCCCGTCGCTGCCCGGACCGTGCGGCCGGGAGACCGCGCCCCGGTTGAACCGCTCGAAGACCCGGTGCCACTCGGAGCGCGGGATGCCGGGCCCCTCGTCCAGGACCTCCAGGGCCAGCGAGTGCGGATGGTCCCCGCGCCGGGCCCGCACCGTCACCCGTCCGTGCGGGGGGCTGTGCTTGACCGCGTTGTCGATCAGGTTGGCGACCACCTGGTGGATGCGCTCCGGGTCGGCGAGCGCGGTCAGGTCGCTGGGGAAGACGTCCAGGGCCAGGTGCACGTCGGTGCGGGTGTGGCTGCCGGAGCCGGAGCCTATGGCCGCGCGCGCCGAAGCGACCATGTTGGTCTCCTTCAGCACCCCCGACAGGTACGGCCACACCTCGAACCGGCGCTTGCGCAGCGGGACCACGCCGTTGTCCAGGCGGGACAGGTCGAGCAGGGTCTCCACCAGCCGGCCCAGCCGCTCCGTCTGCCGCAGGGCGGTGCGCATCGTCTCCTGGTCGGGCTCGGTGACCCCGTCCACGATGTTCTCCAGCACCGCCCGCAGCCCCGCGATGGGGGTGCGCAGCTCGTGCGAGACGTTCGCCACCAGCTCCTTGCGCTGGCGGTCCTGGGCCTCCAGGTCGTCCGCCATGCGGTTGATGGTGACGGCGAGATCGCCCAGCTCGTCGCGGCGGTTCTCGCGCACCCGGCGGGTGTAGTCGCCGTGCGAGATGGAGCGGGCCACGGCGTTCATCTCGTCCAGCGGCGCGGTCAGCGAGTGCGCCACGAACTGGGTGATCAGCAGGGTGGCGATCATCGAGAAGACGGTGATGAACCGCAGCTCGGTCTTGGTGTGCACGGCGATCACCGACAGACCGGTGGTGATCAGGACCGAGGTGACGACCAGCGCGCCCAGCTTGGTCTTGATGGAGAACGGCCGGACACCGCCCCACGGTTCCCCGGGGCTCCTCCGCGCGGCCTGCCGCTCCCGGCTCACGGCGCCGGTGTCTCCAGCGCGTAGCCCACGCCGTGCACCGTGCGGATGCGCTCGGCGCCGATCTTGCGGCGCAGCGCCTTGATGTGGCTGTCGACGGTCCGGGTGCCGGAGGCGTCCGCCCAGTCCCACACCTCGGCCAGCAACTGCTCGCGGGAGAGCACCGCGCGCGGGGTGTTGGCCAGGCAGACCAGCAGGTCGAACTCGGTGGGCGTGAGATGGACGTCCTCGCCCCGCACCCGCACCCGGCGCTGGGCGTGGTCGATCTCCAGCTCGCCCAGGCGCAGGATGCCGCTGCGGGGGGTGGTCGCGGCCAGCGCCGCCCGCTCCACCCGGCGCAGCAGGACGTGCACCCGCGCGGCCAGCTCCCGCATCGAGAACGGCTTGGTCATGTAGTCGTCGGCGCCGACGCCGAGCCCGACCAGCATGTCCGTCTCGTCGTCGCGCGCCGTCAGCATCAGCACCGGCACCGGGCGCTGCGCCTGGACCCGGCGGCAGACCTCCAGGCCGTCGAAGCCGGGCAGCATGATGTCGAGGATCAGCAGGTCGGGCTGCCACGCCTCGGCCGTGTCGACGGCGGACGGTCCGTCACCCGCCGTTTGCACCAGGAACCCCTCGGCGCGCAGGCGGTTCGCGATGGCGTCCACGATCGTCTGGTCGTCCTCGACCACCAGCACCCGGCGCTGTGCGCCCTGCGTGGCGCCCGCCGTGCCGCTGTGGGAGGTCTGTGTCTGGTCCATCGCCCGCCCCTGAGGTGTGCTTTCCGGAATCCGTGGGGTGATCCCATGACTGCGCCCGACGCCCGGAAGATCCGCGTCAGGGCAGCAGCGTACGGGGGATCGCCGCGGCTTTGCTATCCAGGCCCGACGCCGAGATGGACCACGTCGGGAACGCCCCGGGCAACCGGGATCTCTTCGGTACGCACCCGTTGGAACCCGGCATTGCGCAACGTCTCTTCAAAAATCGGAGAAGGTCGCGCGGACCAGACGGCGATCACCCCGCCGGGCCTCAACACCCTTGCGCATCCGGCGAGTCCGGCCGGTGTGTAGAGCCCGCCGTTGCTCTCGGTGACGGTCCAGTCGGGGCCGTTGTCGATGTCGAGGCAGAGCGCGTCGTAGGTGTCCGGCGTCTCGTTGACGTGGGTCACGAGATCGGCCCGGACGATCTCGGTGCGCGGGTCCGCCAGGGCCTGCGCGGAGAGTTGGGAAAGCGGCCCGTCAAGGTGCCAGTCGATGACGGCCGGTTCGCGTTCGACGACGGCGACGCGGCCCCAGCGCGGGTCGGCGGCGGCGTGTGCGAGCGAGAAGCCGACACCGAGCCCGCCGATCAGCAGATGCGGCGCGGGCCGTCCGTCGAGCGCCTCGGCCGCCGCGTCGACGAGCCGCCGTTCCGAGCGGCCGTCGGAGGTGTCCATGAGGAAGCAGCCGTTGGCGATGATCTGCAGCAGGTCGCCGTGGCGGCGCAGGACGACCTCGCCGTGGGGTCCCTCGCGGCGATCGAGGACCTGGGGGCGGTCGTGGGGATCGGGGGTGGTGATGGCGGGCATCGGTCCATCCTGACAGGCGCGCCCGCGCGGCGGGGGCGGTGGCCGGAAGTGGGGGCGCGAACCGGGAGCCGGGCGCCGCCGGGAGCGCGGTGGCGCTGCCCGGGGGCGGGTCCGGGCCCTCCCGGTCCGGCCGCCGCGGCCCGCCCGGCCCGTTCCCCGTCCTTTGCACCGGAAGATGTGCGGTTGCGTCGTGACCGGGCGTCGGGCCGCGGGACGAACGGCGGCGATGCCCCGCGTGGTCCGGTTCCGCGCGCAATGACACCGTGATTCCGGAGGGCGGGTGCCTGGTCTCGGGTCCGGAACCGCCGGGGGCGCGCCCGAGGCCGGTCCGGTGATTCCCGTCCGCCTCACGACGCCGTGCAGGCACTCCCGCCGCACCGGCCCCGGCCCCGAGCGCGTCCCGTGGGAAGGCCCGGGGCCGGCGCGCCGGGAGCACGCACCCGACGCCGCGCGGCCGCCCTGCGGGCCGGGCGACGACGGCCATTGTCGGACACCCGCCCGTCAGCCGCGTCAACAACGCTGCGGGTCGATACGTCTAGCGGGCGCTGACCCGGTCGGCGACCGAGAAGTCGGTTTCGCAGTCCGGGCAGGTCGCGTTCCCGAAGACATGGGTCAGCACGTGGGCGATCTCGTGTTGGCCGTCGGTGAGCGCGATGTCGTGGAGACGCGAGCCGATGCCTTCCAGGCTTGTGGGGCTCGCCGGGCGGAGCGGGCGGGTTTCGACGGTGCCGTCCGACAGGGCGTAGTCCTCGCCGGTGCAGAAGAACCCGTGTTCGCCGAGGACGATGAACAGGTCGGTTTCGCATTCGGGGCAGGAGATCTCGTACTCCTCATTCCCGATTCCCCAAGCCAGGTCCTCGCTCCATCCCGCGACGCCCTCGAAGGCGAGCATGGACTCCAGGAGGTGGATGTACTCGGTGCGGTCGGCCGCGGTCCGGAGGCGGCGGTTCACCGATGCCAGCAGGGTCGCGATCTCGGCCGGGTACCGAGTGCGGACATCACCCGCTCCGTGCGGCTGCCCGGCGCCCGCCATGATGGCCCCCGCCAGGCCCAGGGCGTTCACGGCCTGCCCCCGGTCCTCGTTCTCGGCCATGTCGGCCAGCCAGGGCAGCGCCGCGAAGCTGGCCGAGTAGACGCTGCCCTGATGGCAGAGCGCGGACCACAGTTCGTCCCAGGGACCCGATCCGCGCTCGGACGCGATGCGTGCCAGCAGGGCGGGTATGTCTTCGGCGGAGCCGTAGGCGTGGCTGAGTCGGGACCAGTCCGTCATGCCATGGATCCCATCATGCCGGTGGTCGCCGGAAGCGGGGGGCGGCCGCTCTCCGGCCCTTGGACCCGATCGTCCGAACCCGGTCGTCACCGAACGGCGTGGTGACGACCGCCGCCGTTCGGGGCGAGTGCGTGCCTCCGCCCGGCGGCACCGATGGCGAACCCGCCACGACTCACCGGTCCGGGCCGGCGACGGAGGACCGGGTGGGGCGTGAGGCCGCGAAGCGAGGGGTCCACGCCCCAGGACACCTCTGATCGCTCACAGCGAACGCGGCGCCGGGGCGGGAACAATGGACCGCCTCCACGCATTGAGCCGATGTAACTCAACTTGACTGTCAAAGGGGAGATCATGGCTGCTGAGTCCGACGCCTTCACACCGCTCGCCCTGCCGGTGCTGCCGCTCGACGACGAGGTCGTGCTGCCCGGGATGGTCGTCCCCCTGGACCTGAACGACGCCGAGGTGCGGGCCGCGGTGGAGGCCGCCCAGGCCGCCGCGGGCGGCGGCTCCGGCAAGCCCCGGCTCCTCCTCGTCCCCCGCGTCGACGGCGCCTACGCCGCGACCGGCGTCCTCGGCACCGTCGAGCAGGTCGGCAGGCTGGCGGACGGCGACCCCGGCGCCCTGATCCGCGGCCGCGGCCGGGTGCGCATCGGCGCCGGCACCACCGGGCCCGGCGCCGCGCTGTGGGTCGAGGGCACCCGGGCCGACGAGTCCCTGCCCGAGCCGCTGCCCGGCCAGGTCGCCGAGCTGGTCACGGAGTACAAGGCCCTCGTCACCGCCTGGCTGCGCAAGCGCGGCGCCTGGCAGGTCGTCGACCGGGTCCAGGCCATCGAGGACGTCTCCGCGCTCGCGGACAACTCCGGCTACTCGCCCTTCCTCACCACCGAGCAGAAGCTCGCCCTGCTGGAGACGGCCGACCCGGTCGCCCGGCTGCGGCTCGCCACCCAGCAGCTCCGCGACCACCTCGCCGAGCAGGACGTCGCCGAGACCATCGCCAAGGACGTCCAGGAGGGCGTCGACAAGCAGCAGCGCGAGTTCCTGCTGCGCCGCCAGCTCGACGCGGTGCGCAAGGAGCTGCGGGACCTCAACGGCGACGGGGAGGGCGAGGAGTCCGACGACCACCGGGCCCGCGTGGAGGCCGCCGACCTGCCCGCGCACGTCCGCGAGGCCGCGCTCAAGGAGGTCTCCAAGCTGGAGCGGTCCTCCGACCAGACGCCCGAGGGCTCCTGGATCCGCACCTGGCTGGACACCGTTCTGGAACTCCCCTGGAACGAGCGCACCGAGGACGCCTACGACATCCGGGGCGCCCGTGCCGTCCTGGACGCCGAGCACGCGGGCCTGGAGGACGTGAAGGAGCGGATCACCGAGTACCTGGCGGTGCGCAAGCGCCGCGGCGACCGGGGCCTGGGCGTCGTCGGCGGGCGCCGCGGCGGTGCCGTGCTCGCCCTGGTGGGCCCGCCCGGCGTCGGCAAGACCAGCCTCGGCGAGTCCGTCGCCCACGCCATGGGCCGGGCCTTCGTCCGGGTCGCCCTGGGCGGCGTCCGCGACGAGGCCGAGATCCGCGGCCACCGGCGCACCTACGTGGGCGCGCTGCCCGGCCGGATCGTACGGGCCGTCAAGGAGGCGGGGTCCATGAACCCGGTCGTCCTGCTCGACGAGATCGACAAGGTCGGCTCCGACTTCCGGGGCGACCCGGCCGCCGCCCTGCTGGAGGTCCTGGACCCGGCGCAGAACCACACCTTCCGCGACCACTACCTGGAGGTCGAACTCGACCTGTCCGACGTCGTCTTCCTGGCCACCGCCAACGTCCTGGAGGCCATCCCGGAGGCCCTGCTGGACCGGATGGAGCTGGTCCGGCTCGACGGCTACACCGAGGACGAGAAGGTCGTCATCGCCCGCGACCACCTGCTCCCGCGCCAGCTGGAGCGGGCCGGTCTCGGCGCCGACGAGGTCACCGTGGAGGAGGACGCGCTGCGGCGGCTGGCCGGCGAGTACACCCGCGAGGCGGGCGTGCGCACCCTGGAGCGGCACCTCGCCCGGCTGCTGCGCAAGGTGGCCGCCCAGCACGAGCTGGGCGAGGCGGAGCTGCCGCGCACGGTCACCGGCGCCGGGCTGCGGGAGCTGATCGGACGGCCGCACCACGTGCCCGAGTCCGCGCAGGACCCGGCGGAGCGGCGCACCTCGGTGCCGGGCGTGGCCACCGGCCTCGCGGTCACCGGGGCGGGCGGCGACGTGCTGTACGTCGAGGCCTCGCTGGCCGACCCGGAGACGGGCGCGGCGGGGCTGACGCTGACCGGGCAGCTCGGCGACGTGATGAAGGAGTCGGCGCGGATCGCCCTGGGCTACCTGCGCAGCCGCGGCGCCGAACTGGAGCTGCCGGTGGCCGACCTCAAGGACCGGGGCGTGCACATCCACTTCCCGGCGGGCGCGGTCCCCAAGGACGGCCCGAGCGCCGGCATCACCATGATCACCGCCCTGGCCTCGCTGCTCTCCGGCCGTCCGGTGCGCATGGACGTGGCGATGACCGGTGAGGTGTCGCTGACCGGACGGGTGCTGCCGATCGGCGGGGTCAAGCAGAAGCTGCTCGCGGCGCACCGGGCGGGCGTCACCACGGTGATCATCCCCAAGCGCAACGAGCCCGACCTGGACGACGTCCCGGCCCAGGTGCTGGCGGCACTGGAGGTCCACGCCGTCACCGATGTCCGCCAGGTGCTGGAACTGGCCCTGGCCCCGGCCGCCGGCGCCGGACGGCGGGAGGCTCCGCTGGCCGCGTGAGCCGCCCGCGCACGGGCCCGGGACCCCCTCCCGGGTTCCGGGCCCGTGCGCGCGGTGCGGAAGGGGGCGGGGTCAGCCGTTGGCCAGCGCCTGGACCCGGTCCAGGGCGCCGTTGAACCGGTTGTGATCGCCCACCGTCGGGCCGGAGGAGGTGTACTGCCACATGGTGTGGAAGTCCCACCCGGCGGGCAGCGTGCCCACCGCGTCCGCGTACCGGGCGATCCACAGCGGGTTGTTCACCGCGAAGCCGCCGTAGTTGCCGGTGCACTGGGTCCACCAGCTCGTGGCCGTGTAGATGACGGCGTCGCGGCCCGTGCGGGCCTTGTAGGTGTTCAGGAAGTCCGCGATCCAGGAGACCATCTGGCCCGCGGTCTTCCCGTAGCAGGTGTCCCCGTACGGGTTCCACTCGATGTCGAGCGCGCCCGGCAGCGTCCTGCCGTCCCGGGACCAGCCGCCGCCGTGGTCGACGAAGTAGCCGGCCTGGACGGCGCCGCTGGTGGTGTCCGGGGTGGCGAAGTGGTACGAGCCCCGGATCATGCCGACGCCGTAGGAGCCGTTGTACTGCTGGGCGAAGTAGGGGTTGGTGTAGTACGTCCCCTCGGTGGCCTTGGCGTAGGCCCACTTGACGCCGCCGGACCACAGGGTGGGCCAGTCGACGTCGCCCTGGTGGCTGGAGACGTCGACGCCCTCGGTCTGGACGGCGGCGTTCGCGGCGCGGCCGGAACCGCGCTGCTGCCCGTCGTGGGCGACGACGCCCATGCCGAGGTGGGCGCTGCCGCGGGCGGGGGTGTCGGCGGCGGACGCGGGGGAGGCCGACAGGGCCGGCAGCAGCCAGAAGGCGGCGAACAGGACGGCTGCCGCGGTCCGGCGGCGGTGGGGGGACCCGGATCTGGGCGCGAGCATGACGTGTCTCCGATGGCTCGGTGGTGCTCGGTGGGGGGTGTGGTGCGTGGGGGTGGGCACGACGGGCTCCGCCCGCATGGCGTGACCACGCCAGTCGTGTCCTGTCCATGACGCTACGCACGTAGAACGGGGGTGGGAAGGGAACGGGAAACCTCCGTTGGTCTAAGCCTGCGAAATACTTGTGGAGCTGCGGTGATGGGGGCCGTTGGCGGAAACTTTCAGGACCGGGAACTTCGAGACAGGGGCTGACGTGCGCGAAGACGGAAACGGCGGTGGTCACGGGGACGAACCGGCGGCGCCCGCGAGTGGTGTGAACCAGCCCGGATTCCTGGCGCTGGAGCGGGAACTGACGGTCCTGCTGCGCCGCGCCCGCGCCAGCCAGGGCGAGATGGCCCGGGAGGTCCACCCCGACCTCGAACCCTCCGCGTACGGGCTGCTCGTCCGGCTCGGCGAGTGCGGCGGGCAGCGGGCCACCGAACTCGCCGCCTACATCGGCGTGGGCAAGGCCACGATGTCCCGCCAGCTGCGGGCGCTGGAGGAACTGGGCCTCGTCGCGCGCGAGCCGGACCCCGGCGACGGGCGCGCCTGGCTGATCACCCTGACCCCGCGCGGCCAGGACCGGGTCGGCCGGGTCCGCGACGCCCGCCGGGCCCGCTACGCGCGCCGGCTGGCCGGATGGGACCCGCGCGAGGTGACCGAACTCGCCAGGCTGCTGCACGAGCTGAACCGGGGCACGGACAAGTAGCCGCGCGCCCGCGTCCGCTCACCCGGCCCGAGCCGGATCGGACCGGGCCGCGCCCCGGCCGGCCGCGGCTGGTCCACCCACCCCGCCCGCGCCGCGTTCCGGTCGGCCCCGGCCAGTGCCCGGCGATCGGCCCGCCCATCGGTCGGCCCGCGCCGGTCGCGTCCGTCCGGCCCGCCCGCGCCGGTCGCGTCCGTCGGCCCCTCCGCGCCGCTCGGTCCACTCGCCCGTGCGGGGTCCGTTCACCCCGCCCGCGCCGCGTTCCGGTCGGACCCGGCCGTGCCCACGGTCGGGTCCGGCCATCGGTCCGCCCGTGCCGCGTCCGCCCGTCCGGCCCGTCCGCGTCGTGACGGGGCCGCCCGCGCCGTGTCCGGCCCGCCCGGCCGTTGGCGGCTCCGGCCCCGGGCGGCTCCGGAGGCGTACCGTCCCGGCTCCGCGCCGTCCCGGCTCCGCGCCGTCCGGGGCCGTACTGTCCCGGGACCCCGGCGGCGCCGCGCGGGGGAGGGGGCGCGCCCGGCGCCGGGTCACAGTTCCGCGTGGACCACCGTCGCGTCGTCGTGTGTCTTGGAACGGCCCAGGAAGGCCCGGGACCGCGCCGCGTCGGACCGCTCCAGGTGCCGGACCCGCTCCACCAGGGCGCGGGCGCCCTCCTCGCGGATCACCGACAGGCAGTCCGCCCAGTCGCCCTCCCCGAACGTCTCCACCCAGCGCGTCGCCCCGTCCGTCAGCGCCGCCAGCGTCCGCACCGCCGCCCGGGGCAGCACCCCCGTCACCGCCCGCGCCGCCACCGCCGGATCGGCCGCCGCCGTGAAGAAGCCGCCCTCCTTGTTCCGCAGCCTCGCGTCCACCTCCGCCTCCGAGGCCAGCGCCGAGCGCGGCAGCCGCGCCAGCCGGTCGTCGAGCAGCGCCCTGACCCCGCCGTCCGGCCCCTCCACCAGCAGCGCCGAGTCGCAGAGCACCAGGTACTCCACCCAGGAATCGGACCAGCGGGCCAGGGCCACCGTCGCCTGCGGCGTGCGCGGGTGAGAAAGGTCACAGGTCTCCGCGTGGGCCGACGCGGTACGGGCGATGGCGCGGGCCAGCACCCCCGCCAGGGAGACGTCCGGGAGCGAGGCGGCCAGTTCGGTCAGCGCGCCGCCGAGACGCGCGGTGAACCACGGAACGGAATGCAGACAGCCCGTGGCACCCCGGGGCGGCGTCACCCCGTCCAGGACGACGAGCGCGCCACCCCGTCCGGACGCCGGTAGTCCGACGCTCGCGAAGTCCTCATTGGGGCGGTCGGGCCGGCCGGGTTCCGAGACGAGTTCCGTACGCATCCGGCCAGTCTGCACGAGCCCTTCACGTGACCCGCGAAAGCCCGCCAACTCTCACCAAAACGACGCGGCAGCCCTGTTCCGGTGCCGCTTTTGACGGGGAATACGGTGGTCCCGGAAGGCGCGGCGGCACATCCTCCCACCGCCCGTCGCGGACGTCCAACCGGCACGCCAGCGGTGCGGCCGACATGCGCCAGGGGAACTTGCCCCTCAACTCCCCTCCGGGGTTCACTCCTTCGGGTGGCGGGTCAGGTGATGCCCGCCCACCGCATACCGGCACTGGAATGGTCGGGAACCGGTGGGGGGTCTGCCCCGCTCACGCGGCCACCCCGCCCGACGCGCAGCCGACGGGGAGGGACGGCCGGGAGCTTGGGGGAGGGCGCACGCCGCCCGGCCAGTTTGACGGAGCGCCACCCGGGCCCACGGGTACACGAGTCAGGAATGCGAGCACCGGTGCAGAAGACGCGGCCTCGTCGCAGAGACAAGCAGACGGCCCCCGCGGAGAGCGCGGAGCGGACCCCCGGCACCTCCGCCCCGGGAACGCCCGCCACCCCACCGGCCCCCCCGGCGCCCGCCGTCGGCAAGGGCAGGCCCACGCACGTCCGCAACCGCCTCATCGTCGCCGTGGCGGTCGTCGCCGCCGCCGTCGCCGGGGCCGGGGCGCCCTCGATCGTCGCCGCCTCCGGGCAGCTCCACGACACCCAGGAACTCGTGACCCTGGCCGGCCGCACCCAGGACGCGCTGACGCTCGCCCACTCCCTCGCGGACGAGCGGGACGAGGTGACCCCCTACATCGCCGCCGGGCGCCCGCGGTCCAAGGCGCCCTCCGAGCAGCGCGGCGCCCGGGTCGACCGCCAGGTGGAGGAGATGCGGGCCGATCCCGCCACCCCCGCCGCCCTGCGCGAGGACCTGGAGGCCATCGCGACGCTGCGGAGAGCGGCGCTCACCGGCAAGAGCACCGCTCTCGAAGCGCACGAGGAGTACACCCGCACCATCACCGAGCTGCACTCCCTGGCGACGGAGCTGGCCGAGCGGATGCCGCCCCGCGCGGGCTCCGGCGCCCAGGCCCTGGCCGAGCTCGACACCGCGGTCCAGCAGGCCGCCGCCACCCGAGGTCTGCTGCTCGCCGCCCTCGGCGTGCCCAGCAGCACCCAGACCGTCATCGACCCCCTCACCGGGCTGCCCACCGAGACCACGGTCACCTCCGACGCCGACGCCGAGCGCCGCGACGCCCTCACCACCGCCGCCCAGCAGGCCCGGGTGCGCTCCGACGCCTCCCTCACCGCCTTCCGCGAGGGCGCGCCCAGGGAGAGCCGCGACCGCTACGACGCCGCCGTCACCGGGCCCGAGGTCAACTCGGCCGAGAAGTACCTGGCCGGGCTCACCGACCGGCCCGTCCTCTCCGACGAGGAGCTGCGCACCTCCGTCAAGCGGCTGGACGCCGCCCTGTCGGCCCGGATCGACGCGATGCGCGGCGCCGAGTCCGCCCTCTACGAGAAGCGCACCGCCGGCCTGGAGCAACTGCGCGACGACGACGTGACCGGGCTGGAGCTGCGGATCGCGGCCCTCGGCGCCCTGATCCTGCTCGCCCTCGGCGTCGCCACGGCCATGGCCCGCACCCTCACCCGCCCGCTGTCGGTGCTGCGCCGGGGCTCCGCCCGGCTGGCCGCCGCCGAGCAGCCCGCGACCGAGCAGCCCATCGCCTTCACCGGCCGCAACGACGAGTTCGCCCAGGTCGTCCGCTCCGTCAACGCCCTGCACGCGCACGCCGCCACGCTGGCCGAACGGGTCGTCACCCTGGAGTCCGACCGCAAGCACCTGGTCGGCCAGCGCCAGCGGATGGCCGACGCCCGCGAGGAGCTCCGTTCCGAACTGGCCGAATCCACCGCCCGGCTGGAGACGGTGCGCAAGAGCATCGGCGGCACCTTCGTCAACCTCGCCCTGCGCACCCTCGGACTGGTGGAGCGTCAGCTCGCCGTCATCGAGAGCCTGGAGCAGCGCGAGCAGGACCCGGACCGCCTGTCCACCCTGTTCAAGCTGGACCACTTCGCCACCGTCATGCGGCGGCACAGCGAGAACCTCCTCGTGCTGGCCGGCACCGAGCACATCCAGCACAGCTCCGGGCCGGTGCCGCTGGTCGACGTCGTACGGGCCGCGGTCAGCGAGATCGAGCGGTACGAGCGGGTCCGTATCGCCGCGCTGCCGCCGCGCGCGCACGTGGCCGGGTTCGCCGCGGACGACCTCTCCCACCTGCTCGCCGAGCTGATGGAGAACGCCACCTCGTTCTCGCCGCCGGACCTGCCCGCCGAGATCTCCGGCTGGCTGCTGGAGAGCGGCGAGGTGATGCTCTCCGTCCAGGACGAGGGCATCGGCATGACCGCCGAGCGGCTGGAGCGGCTCAACGCCCGCCTCACCGACTTCGACCCCGAGGCGCCCTACGAGCAGGACGAGGAGGACGGGCTCGGGCTCGGCCTCTACGTCGTCGCCCGCCTCGCCCACCGGCACGGGGTGCGGGTGCGGCTGCGGGAGCAGAAGCAGGGCGGGATCGCCGCCGTCGTGGTCCTGCCGACCACGCTGCTCGCGGCGGAGCCGCCGGCCGCGGTCGCGCCGTCCGCCGCCGCCCCGGGGGCCGAGGAGCCGGGCACGGTCTCGCTGCCGGGCGCCGATTCGGAGGCCGACTCCAACGCCCTGCCCGAACGCGCCCCCCGGGGCTCGGCGAAGACGCCCACCGTCCCGGCGGCACGGAGCGCGGAGCCGGACACCGCGACGGAGGCCGCCACGGACACCGCGACGGAGGGCGCCCGGATCCCGGCGAGGGATGAGGCGGACGCCCCGGCCCGGGACGAGGCGGGCGGGGACACCCCGACGCCGGACGTGCCCGGCAGGGATGCCCCGACGCCGGACGCCCCGAACCCGGTGGCCTCGAACGCGGACGCCCCCGGCGCCCCCGCCCCCGACGCGGATGCCCCGGCCCCGGACACCTCCGGCACGGGCGCCCCGGACCTGGACGTCCCGAACCCGAACGTGCCCGGCTCGGATGCCCCGGGCCCGGACGTCCCCGGCTCGGATGCCTCGGGCCCGGACGTCCCCGGTTCGGACGCCGCCGCGTCCGAGCGGCAGGGTGCCTCCTCGCCGGGCGAGGACACCGAGGGGTCGGCCCCGCCCGCCGCCCCGGGACCGTCCGACGCCGTGTCCTCCGTCCCGGCTCCCGACCCCGGGCCCGACACCGTTCCGGCCGGGGACCCGGCCGCCCCCGGAACCGAGGGCGCCGAGACCACCGCCACCTCCGAGACCTCCGGCGGGACCCGGCCCGGCGCCGGAGCCACGGCGGTCCCGGACACCGCGACCGTGGACGGGGCCCCGGACTCCCCGGAGCCCGCCCCGCCCGCGGAGGCCCCGCGCACCCCGGCGGCTCCGAAGGACTCCGCCTCCGCCGACCCCTCCGCGGCCCCCGGCAGCCCCCTCGCGGACCGTGCGCCCGCCGCCGGGGAGGCCCCCGGGACCCCGCAGCCCGGGATCCCGTGGACCTCCGCGACCGGAACCGTCCCGCAGGCCCCCGCCGACCCGGCCGCTCCGGAGACCCCCGAGTCCTCGGCGGCCCCCCGCACCCCCGCGCCCCGCTCCGGAAGCGCCCCCGACGGAGACACCCCCGACGAAGACGCCCCCGACAGGGACGGCCCCGCCGCGGCCGCCGCCCCGGTCGCCCGCGGCCGCCGGGAACTGCCCGACGACACCACCATGGCGCTCCTGCTCCCCGCACAGGCGCAGGCCCCCGCCGACGACCCCTACGCCATCGGCCCCGACGCCCATGAGCGCACCCCCGACGAGGCCACCGACCAGCAGGCCGAGCCCGTCACCGAGAAGGGACTGCCCAAGCGGACCCCGAAGCTCACCACTCCCACGCCGGCCGAGCGGCCGCGCACGGGTTCCGTCGACGCCGAGGCGCTGCGACGCCGCCTGGGAGGTTTCCGCCGGGGGGCGGAGGCCGGGCGGCGCGATGTCGAGGCGGAGATCGCCGACCGGACGGCCGGGCACCGGTCCCCGGCGGCAGCAGGGACGACCGAGGAAGCCACGGGGGGCACCGTCGAGGAGGCAAGCAGTTGACCGCGCCCAGTACGCTCCGACCGAGCAGTGAAGCCCGCAACCTGCACTGGCTGTTGACGAATCTGGTCGAGGAGGTCCCCGGCATCCGGTCCGTCGCCGTGGTCTCGTCGGACGGCCTGCTGCTCCTCTCCTCCGACCCCGGCCGCCACGACGAGGCCCGCAGGAACCACGACGACGCCCCCGCCGGGCCCCGGGGCCACGCCGCCGACCTGGCCACCGTCGTCTCCGGCGTGGGCAGCCTCACCGTCGGCGCCGCCAAGCTGCTGGAGTTCGGCGGCGTCAAGCACACCATGGTCGCCATGGAGGAGGGCAGCCTCTTCGTGATGTCGATCAGCGACGGCTCGCTGCTCGGCGTGCACGGCTCGGCCGACTGCGACATGAGCGTGGTGGCGTACCACATGGCCCTGTTCGTCGGCCGCGCGGGACACGTGCTGACCCCCGAACTCCGCAGCGAACTGCGCAGGTCGCTGGAGGGCGAGCCGGCCGGGAGCGCGCGATGACCGACCCTGCCGCCGCGAACCGCGGCGACCTGCCGGTGCGCGGCGCCGACCGCAAGCCCGCCCGGGTGCGCCCCTACTCGCTCACCAGCGGACGCACCCGCTTCGGCCACGTCCTGCTGGTGGAGACCTTCGTCGGCGCCACCGCGATCGAGGCCGCCGGGGAGCGCCGCGAACTGGCCGGTCCGGCCTCCCGGGTGATGCCCGAGATGCGGGCCATCGTCGAACTCTGCCGCCGGATGCGTACGGTGGCCGAGATCTCCGCCCTGCTGAGGATGCCGCTCGGCGTCGTCCGCGTGCTGCTCAGCGACCTGGCGGACCAGGGAAGGATCCGTGTCTACGGCACCGGGACCGGCCATGGCACGGGCCGCCCGGACCGTGTTCTGCTCGAAAGGGTGCTCAGTGGGCTCCGCCGTCTCTGACTCCGCCGTCTCCGCCGCCGTCGGCGGCGCTCCGCTCGCCGGGACCGACGACGGACCGCTGCTGCCGTGGCAGACCGACCGCACCCGCGCCCCCGTCGCCACCAAGATCGTGGTGGCCGGCGGCTTCGGCGTGGGCAAGACCACCCTGGTCACCACCGTCTCGGAGATCACGCCCCTGCAGACCGAGGCGCTGATGACCGAGGCCAGCGCCGAGACCGACGACCTCAGCGCCACCCCGGGCAAGCTCACCACCACCGTGGCCATGGACTTCGGCCGCATCACCCTCGACGACAGCCTGGTCCTCCACCTGTTCGGCACCCCCGGCCAGCAGCGCTTCTGGTTCATGTGGGACGACCTGGTGCGCGGCGCGATCGGCGCCGTCGTGCTGGCCGACACCCGCCGTCTGAAGGACTGCTTCCCGGCGCTGGACTACTTCGAGAGCTGCCGGCTGCCGTACATCGTCGCCGTCAACCACTTCGACGGCAGTGAGCTGTTCGACGCGGCGGACGTGCGCGAGGCGCTGTCGGTCCCCCCGCACATACCCGTCGTGATCATGGACGCGCGCGACCGGGTCTCCGTCGTCGGGACGCTGCTGTCCCTCGTGGGCCACGCGCTCGACGAGACCCCCGAGTAGACCGGCCCCCGGACACCCGGGGACCCCGAGCACCCGGACCCCCGCCGGAACCGGCCGGCCGCGCCCCAGCAGACGCAACCCGAGTAGGAGTCGAACGCCGCATGCGGAAGATACTCGTCGTCGGAGCCGGGCAGTCCGGCCTGCAACTGGCCCTGGGCCTACAGTCCCACGGCTACGAGGTCACCCTGATGTCCAACCGGACCGCGGACGAGATCCGCACCGGCCGGGTCATGTCGACGCAGTGCATGTTCCCGACCGCCCTCCAGCACGAGCGCGACCTCGGGCTGAACTTCTGGGAGTCCCAGGCGCCGAGGATCGAGGGGCTCGGCGTCTCGGTGGCCGTACCCGGCTCCCACGACCCCGGCCCCACCCGCCGGGCGGTCGACTGGCTCGGGCGGCTGCGGGGCTTCGCCCAGTCCGTCGACCAGCGGGTGAAGATGGCCGGCTGGATGGAGACCTTCGCCCAGCGCGGCGGCCAACTGGTCATCCACGGCGCCGCGGTGGGCGACCTCGACTACTTCTCCCGCGCCTACGACCTCGTCCTGGTCGCCGCGGGCAAGGGCGAACTGGTGGGGATGTTCGGCCGGGACGCCTCCCGGTCCCCGTACGCCGAGCCGCAGCGGGCGCTGGCGGTGGCGTACGTCCACGGGCTGGGCCCGCGCCCCGAGCACCCGGACACCGAGGCCGTCCGCTGCAACCTGGTGCCCGGCGTCGGCGAGATGTTCGTCATGCCGACCCTCACCACCTCCGGCCGCGCCGACATCCTCTTCTGGGAGGGCATACCCGGCGGCCCCCTCGACGTCTTCCGGGGCGTCAAGGACCCGGCGGAGCACCTCTCCCTCACCCTCGACCTGATGAGGACCTTCCTGCCCTGGGAGTACGCGCGGGCCACCGGGGTCGAGCTGACCGACGCGGGCGCCACCCTCGCCGGGCGCTACGCCCCCACCGTCCGCCACCCCGTCGGACGGCTGCCCGGCGGAGGGCTCGTCCTCGGCGTCGCGGACGTCGTCGTCGCCAACGACCCGGTCACCGGCCAGGGCTCCAACTCGGCCGCCAAGTGCGCCGCCGGCTACCTCGCCTCCATCGTCGAGCACGGCGACCGGCCCTTCGACGAGGAGTGGATGCTGCGGACCTTCGACCGCTACTGGGACACCGCCCGGCACGTCACCAAGTGGACCAACGCCATGCTCGCCCCGCCGCCCGGACACGTCCTGGACCTCGTGGGCGCCGCCGGGCAGCTCCAGCCCGCCGCCGACCGCTTCGCCAACGGCTTCGACGACCCCTCCGACTTCGAGGACTTCTTCTACGACCCCGAACTGACCGGCTCCTACCTGGCTGAGCTGGGCGCCACGCCCCCGGCCGCCCCGGCGGAGGCCCCCTGAGGCCCGCCCGCCCCTTCCCGTCCGCCGCACGGCGCCGAGCACGCACTCCCGCCGCGCCGGCCCCGGCCCCGAGGAGGTCGCGTACGAAGGCCCGGGGCCGGCGCGGGGGAGCGCACGCCCGACGCCGCGCGGCGGCGCTGAGGGCGACGACGGCAGGGGCCGGTCAGGCCCCGGGCCGGCGGCCCGGGGCACCCGGCGCCCGCCCGCCCCCCGGGGCTACCCGGCGAACCCCGCGTCGGACCCGGCCGTCGCCCCCGCCGGCAGTGACGGCGGCGTGTACCGGCGCAGCGGCACGCCCTCCGGATCGGGGCGCACGGCGCCGAGGACCGGGTTGGCGGCGACCGGGGAGACCTTGACCCGGGCCCCGGGGCGCGGCGCCTGCACGACCAGGCCGCCGCCGAGGTAGAGCGCCACATGGGTCGCCTCGGGGAAGTAGACGACCAGATCGCCGGGGCGCAGCGCGGACATCGGGACCCGGCGCAGCCGCGCCCACTGCTGCTGGCTGGTGCGCGGGATCGCCCGGCCCGCCCGCCGCCAGGCCGCCGAGGTCAGCCCCGAGCAGTCGTAGGAGGACGGGCCCTGCGCACCCCAGACGTAGGGCTTGCCGAGCTGCCGCACCGCGAACCGCACCGCGCTGCGGCCCGCCTCCGACGGCTTCCCGTCGTCGCCGAGCGCGCCGGACGCCAGCAGCCGCTCCTGCGCCAGGGCGGTGCCCGAGCGCTCCAGCGCGGCCACCCCGGCCCGCTGCTCCGGGGTGAGCGCGGCCAGCAGCCGCTCCACGTCGGCGAGCCCGCGCCGGACCTCGTCGCGCTGCCGCCGCTGCTCGGCGGCCAGGGCGAGCTGGGCACCGAGAGCGGTGCGGGCGCGCCGGGCCAGGGCCTCGGTCCGCCGCTCGTCCCGGGCCAGGCGGCCCACCACCCCGGCCCGCTCCCGGGCCAGCCGGGTGAGCACATGGCCCTGTTCGAGGGCGCCCTGCGGATCGCGGGCCAGCAGCAGCCGGAGGTAGAGGGAGAGGGCGCCGCCGTCCCGGTACTGCTGGCGGGCCAGCGATCCGGCGGCGGCCCGGCTGTCGCCGAGGGAGGTCCGGGCCCGCGCCAGCTCGGTGTCCAGCCGCTTGACCTCGGCGCGCCGGGCGCCGAGCCGCTCGGCGGTGCCGTTGTAGGTCTCGGTGGCCTTCTCGGCCTCCCGGTAGAGCCGCTGGAGGTCCGTCAGCAGTTCGGCCGGGGTCCGGCCGCCGGCCGCGCCGCCCGGCCCCGGGGCGGCCCCGGCGGGCAGCGGGGCGAGGACGAGACCGGCCGTCAACGCCGCCGTGCACACCAGACGCGGGAACCTTCCTGACACACCATCACCTCCGCTGCGGGGCGGGCCCTCCGCTCCGCACGGTGAATATCGGGCGACGGCGCCCGGTCCGCGCGCCGGATGTGCGCGGTTCGGCGCAACGGAGTCACCCGTGGGCGTCGTCCGGCTCGCCGTCCGGCGTGGCGTGCGGCCGGGACCAGGGCCAGCGCACCCGGGGGCCCCGGTCGCCCCCGGGGTCGTAGGCGTACTTCCAGCGGGCGAACCCGGCCCGGGGGCGTTCGGAGCGGGGGACGCGCCGGTAGACCAGCACGGTGGGCGGACCGCCGCCGGGGGCGGGGACGGGGATGCGGTAGGTCTTCGGGGGGTGGCCGGTCATGCCGACCAGCACGGGCAGCACCCGGCCGTCCATGGGACCGCCCTCGAAGGGGGTGTCTTCGCTCTTCACCGGATCAGTGTCGGACATCCGCCGGCCGGACCCCGAGGGGCGCGGCGGTCCGCGGGTCGTGCCGGGCGGTGACCGCCGGCGCCGCGAGGAACCGCTCCACCGGGTTCACCGGGTCGAGCGCGTCGACGAAGTCCTTGCGCAGGGGCGAGTCCAGCGAGGCCCGGAGGCGGGCGATGCCGACCCGGGCGGGACGGTGTCCGGAGGTGTCCATGCGCCGGATGCCGGATCCCGCCCCAACCACCGCTCGGCGGCAGGTGGTTGAGGCGCCGGAGCCCGCCGGGCCGGAGCCCGCCGGGCCGGAGCCCGCCGGGCCGGAGCCCGCCGGGCCGGGCGCGGCGGCCGCCCGCCCCGGCTCAGCCGCCGAGCACCGCCTCCATCACCGCCCGGGCCACCGGCGCCGCCAGCCCGCCCCCGCTGATCTCCTCCCGCTCCCCGGGCGCCCCCTCCACCACCACCGCCACCGCGACCCGCGGCCGGGCCTCCCCGTCCCGCTGCGCCCAGGACACGAACCAGGCGTACGGCGTGCCCGCGTTGCCCACCCCGTGCTGCGCCGTGCCGGTCTTGCCGCCCACCAGGGCGCCCGGGATCGCCGCGTTGGCACCGGTGCCGTGCTCCACGACGCCCGCCATCAGCTCCTTCAGCCGCCGGGCCGTCGACGGCCGCATCGCCTCCCGCACCGGCCGCGACCCGGCCGCCGCCACCAGGCTGCCGCCCGCCCGCACCGTCCGCTCCACCAGGTAGGGAGCCCGCACCTGGCCGCCGTCCGCCACCGCCGCCGCCACCATCGCCATCTGCAGCGGGGTCGCCCGGGTGTTGTACTGGCCGATCGAGGACAGCCCGAGCTGCGCCCGGTCCACTTCGGTGTCGAAGGTCGATCGGGCGACGGAGAACGGAATGCGCAGCCCCTCGTCGTTGAACCCGAACGCCTCCGCCGAGGCCGCCATCCCCGCCACCCCCACGTCCACGCCCAGCTTCGCGAAGACCGTGTTGCACGACCACTCGAAGGCGTCCCGCAGCGAGGCGTTCCGGCACCCCTCGCCCTCGTTGGTCAGCCGCGTCCGCGTCCCCGGCAGGGTGTACGGGTCGGGGGTGAGGGTCGGCGCGTCCAGGTCCCGCACCACCCCGGCGTCCAGCGCCGCCGCCGCCGTGACCACCTTGAAGGTCGACCCCGGCGGATAGGTGCCCCGCACCGCCCGGTTGAGCATCGGCTTGTCCGGATCGCGGTTCAGCCGGGTCCAGGTGCCGTCGGCGTCCGCGCCGTTGCCGGACAGCAGCTGCGGATCGTACGACGGCGTGGACACCAGCGCCAGCACCCGCCCCGTCGCCGGGTCGACCGCCGCCACCGCCCCCTTGCGCGCCCCCAGCCCCTCGTACGCCGCCCGCTGCGCCGCCGGGTCGACGGTCGTCACCACGTCGCCCCCCGGGCTGCGGCCGCCGGTGACGTCGTTCCACAGCGGCAGCGGTGCCAGCACCGGATCGGCGCCCGACAGCAGCCCGTCCTCCGCGTGCTCCAGCAGCGTCGTGCCGTACGCCTGCGAGGCGAAGCCGGTCACCGGCGCGTACAGCGGACCGTCGGCGTACGTCCGCTCGAAGCGCAGGTGCTCGCCGGTGTCCCGGGAACCGGTGACCGCCCGCCCGCCGACCAGGATGTTCCCGCGCGGCTGCTGGTAACGGGCGATGTCCGGGCGGCGGTTGGCCGGGTTGCCGTCGTACTCCGGGGCGCGCACCAACTGCACCCGGACCGCGTTCGCCAGCAGCGCGGCCAGCAGCAGCGCGCAGAAGAGGGCGGCGTGCCGGATGTTGCGGGTCATGGCCGCGCCCCGCGCCGGGCCGCGTCGCTGATCCGGATGAGCAGCGCCACCATCGCCCAGTTGGTCACCACCGACGAGCCGCCCTGCGCCAGGAACGGCATCGCCATCCCGGTCAGCGGGATCAGCCCCGTCACCCCGCCCGCGATGACGAACACCTGGAGCGCCACGATGGAGGCGAGGCCGACCGCCAGCAGCCGGCCGAAGGGGTCGCGGGCGCCCAGGCCCGCCCGCAGCCCCCGCTCCACCAGCAGCCCGTAGAGCAGGAACAGCGCGGCCAGCCCGAGGAAGCCCAGCTCCTCGCCCGCGGTGGCGAGGATGAAGTCGGACTTCACCGCGAAGCCGATGAGGGCCGAGTGGCCGAGCCCCAGCCCCGTCCCCGTCCAGCCGCCCGCCGCGAACGCGAACAGCGACTGCGCGAGCTGGTTGGGGCCCCGGCCCGCCTCGATGGAGGCGAAGGGGTGCAGCCAGTCCTCCACCCGCGCGTGCACGTGCGGCTCCAGCCACCCCACGGCGAGCGCGCCCAGCGAGGCCAGCAGCAGGCCGACGGCGATCCAGCCGCTGCGGCCGGTCGCCACGTACAGCAGGACCACGAACAGGCCGAAGAACAGCAGCGAGGTCCCGAGGTCCCGCTCCAGCACCAGCACCAGCACGCTGACCAGCCACACGGCGAGGATGGGGCCGAGCACCCGCCCGGTGGGCAGCCGCATCCCCCACACCCGGCGCCCCGCGTACGCCAGCGCGCCCCGGTTGGCGGCCAGATAGGCGGCGAAGAACACCGCGAGGAGGACCTTGGCGAACTCCCCGGGCTGGATCGACAGGTCCCCGACCCGCAGCCAGATCCGGGCCCCGTTGACCGCCGGGAACAGGATCGGCAGGGTCAGCAGCACCAGCGCGGCGGCGACCGACAGATAGGCGTAGCGCTGGAGCACGCGGTGGTCGCGCAGCAGCAGCACGACCAGGGTGAACAGCCCGATGCCCAGCGTCGACCAGACGAGCTGCGCGGGGGCCGCCCGGTCGCCCGGCGTCTCCAGGTCCAGCCGGTAGATGAGGACCAGGCCCAGGCCGTTGAGCAGGACCCCGATGGGCAGCAGCAGCGGGTCGGCGTACCGGGCGCGCAGCCGGACGGCGAGGTGCGCGAGGACCGCGAGCACGCCGAGCCCGGCGCCGTAGCCGGCGGCGCCGGGCGGGAGGGTGCCGTGCCGGGCGAGGCCCACGGCGCAGTAGCCGCAGACCGAGAGCAGGACGGCCAGCAGGATGAGGGCGAGCTCGACGCCGCGGCGCCGGGGGAGCCCGGCGGTGGGTTCGGGGGCGTCCGCCTCGGCCACGGCCATTCCGATGCCCGGCCCGGCGCCGGTGCCGCGGCCGTCCTCCGCGCCGTGCCCGCCGTCTCCGGGGCCCTGTCCGCCGTCTCCCGTGCCGTGCCCGGTCCCGGTGCCGGGTCCCGCTCCGGCCGTCGTCATCCGCGGTCCTCCGGCGTCAGCACCAGCGCGGTGCGGGGCCGATGTTGTCGATGTACCGGGCGGCGCCCCAGGCCCAGGTGCCGTCCGTGAGGAGGTACCAGAGCGGATTGCCCCGCACGGTGTCACCGGGGGTCTTGCAGTGGATGGACACGATCTCGCCCCGGTGGGCGTAGCGGATCACGTCCCCGCCGCGGGTGGGCGAGGTGCGCAGGGCCAGCCGGTCGGCGGTGACGACACCCCGGTAGGCGCCGCTCTGCTCCGGCCGCCCGGTGCCGTTGCCCCCGGTGCCGCCGCTCCCGGCGACGTTGCCCTGGTGGCCCACGCCTCCGCCCCCGTTGCCCCCGCTCCCGTTGCCTCCGCCTCCGTCGCCCCCGGCGCCGGAGCCGCCGCCGGGCCGTTCGCCGTGCGCGTTCTGCCCGGCGGCCGCCGAGGGCCCCGGGTCCGGGCCGTCGGCCGCACCCGCGGGGGCGGCGGCCACGGAGGCGAGGAGCGCTCCGGTGGCCGCCGCTATGGCGAACCGGCGGACGAGGACGGGGCGCGGCTGCGGTGTCGGCATGGGAACCTCCCGGGAGGACGAGTGCGACGGAACGGTGTCGAAGGTGGGCAAACGCCACCTTAGAAGCGCCCCCGGCGCCCCGCCCGTCTCACTGCGCCATCGGGGCCCCGAGCGGGTGTACGGCGGCGGGTGCGCGGTGGGGCGGGGACGTGCGGCGGGGCACGGCGGGCACGGCGCGGGGTTCCCGTCCGCCGGGCCCCGGGACGGGCAGCGGGATGGCGAACGACCTTTCGCCGGGAGGGGGTTGTCATGAGGAGTCGGCGGCCCCGGGGCCTGTCGGGGGCGTCACCGGTGGCTCGCGGTCGGCACCCCGGCGGGGTGTGGCGGGCGGGTGGCGGGCGTCCGGCGCGGGGTGCGGGGGCGGGCGGCCGGCTCTGGGCGGGACGGGTCGGGGGCGGACGGTCGGCTCGGGGTGCGACGGGGCGGGGGCGGACGGTCCGCTCGGGTGCGGTCGGGGTGCGGTCGGCCGGGTGGGTCGGACGCGGTCGGGGTCGGAGTTCCGGGGGCAGAGGACAGGGGGGCAGGGGCCGGGGGCGGAAGTCGGGCGTCCCTTGGGGGCGCTGTCAGGGGAGGGTCAGGACCGCCCGGGCGCCGCCGTCGGGCGGGTTGGTGAACTCCAGGCGCGCGCCGAGCACGTCCGCCTGCCCCAGGGCGATGGTCAGCCCCAGCCCGTGGCCCTTCGAGCCGCCCTCCGTGCGGAACCGCTGCGGTCCGTGCGCGAGCAGGTACTCCGGATAGCCGTCCCCGTGGTCCCGCACGGAGACCTCCCGGCCGTCGACGGTCAGCACCACCGGCCCCCGCCCGTGCCGGTGCGCGTTGGCCACCAGATTGCCGAGCACCCGCTCCAGCCGCCGCCGGTCCGTCTCCACCCGGACCTCCCGCAGGACATCCACCCGGGTGCCGGTGCCCGAGGCGCCCACCACCCGCCGGGCCAGCTCGCCCAGGTCCTCGGTGTCCGTCTCCAGCAGCTCCCGGCCCGCGTCCAGCCGGGAGATCTCCAGCAGGTCCTCGGTCAGCGTGCGCAGCGCCGCCACCCGGTCCCGCACCAGCTCCGTCGGACGGCCCGGCGGCAGCAGTTCGGCCGCGGCGTGCAGCCCGGTCAGCGGGGTGCGCAGCTCGTGCGCCACGTCCGCGGTGAACCGCTGCTCCGCCAGCAGCTTGCCCTGGAGCGAGGCGGCCATGGAGTCCAGCGCGGCGGCGACCGCGGCCACCTCGTCCTGCCGGGACACCGGGTCCTTGGTCCGGGGGTCGTCGACCCGCGCGTCGAGGTCGCCCGCGCTGATCCGCCGGGCGACCCGTGCCGTCGTGTGCAGCCGGCGGGTCACCCGGGCCACCGCGAACGCCCCCACCAGCAGCGTCGCCCCGATCGCCAGCGCCGACGACCACACGATCGCCCGGTCCAGGTCCTCGATGGTGCGCCTGCCCTGGGAGTGGTCGACCCCGACCGCGAGCACCCGGCCCCCCTCGGCCGGACCCGCCGCCCACATCGTGGGCCGCCCGCCCTCCTCGGTGGCCATCGTGCCGCGCCGCCCGGAGGCGGCCAGCGCCCGCAGCGGCTCCGGCAGCCCCGGCGGATCGATGGCGGCGCCCGGCCGCAGCGGGTCCCCCGCCTCGTACGCCGCCGTCGCGTCCCGCAGCCGGACCAGCGCCGTCTCCCGGGCCCGGCCCTCGGTCTGGTCGGCCACCGAGACATGGACCAGCACACCGAGCAGCGCGGCCAGCGCGCAGCACATCACGGTGATGAACACGGCGGCGCGCACCGCCAGCGGACCGGCCCAGCGGGGGCGGGCGAGCCTCACCGGACGCCCGCCGGAGGCGCGGGAGGCGACGGCGCGGGGGAGGACGGCGGTGGTGAGGGCGCCGGGGGTGAGGACGGGGAGGCGGAGGGCGGGCCCGACGGCCGTAGGCCGTCACCGGTGCGCAGCATCTCGTCCCGGGTGAGCAGCATCGCCCTCTGGTCCGGGTCCCAGGTCCACTGGAGCCGGTACTCGTAGCCCGCGACCTCCGACGGCGCGCGGACGATCACCGACCGCCCGGCCAGCTCGACGGCGCTCACGGCGTCCTCGTAGGCCATGATCCGGACGAGCCGGTCCCCCTCCACGGTGAAGACGCGCACGGCGGTCAGCTTCTCCGGCAGCAGCCGGAACCCCAGCGTCAGCTCGGGCCGCCCGTCTCCGGTGAGGTCCCGGTAGTACGGCCGCAGCACCGGGCACCCGGTGCCCCGCCCGGCCGCCGAGCAGTCCGCCAGGCGGCGGGTCGTCTCCCGGTACGGTGCCCGGTCGCCGTCGTACTGCTCGGGATGCGCGGCGATCTCGGCCCGTACGGCGGCCAACGGGTCGACGTCCCGGATGTCCCCGCCGGGCACGCCGACGCCCTCGACGTCCTGGTGCTCCACCTCGCCGATGTCGTAGGCGGGGCTCGACGCGGGCGGCAGCTCCGGCCAGGGCCGGGCCGGGCTCACGGCCGTCGGGGTCGCCCCGGCGCCCCGCAGCCCGCCGGTGTCCCCGCAGCCGGACAGCGCCACGGCGGCCCCCAGAGCCGCCACCGCGGCGGCGGACGCGCGGGCGGCGCGGCGCCGTGGGTGACTGGTGGGCACAGCACTCCTGTGGGGGGAGGGCGGACGGGGCGGCCTGGCCCCGCACGCCCTGTTCGGCTTCGTACGCCTGTCCATCTTGCCTGGCGCAACCCGCGAACGACCACCGAGACCCCCGGAGCCCCGGCCCACCCCGGGCGCACCCGCGGGGACCGCGCCCTCCAGGGGCCGGTGAACCGTGGCCGCGAAGCCCGGCCCGCGCGCACTCGCGAAGCCTGCCCCGCGCGTACCCGTGGGGACCGCCCGGCTCCGGGCGCGTCCCGGGTTCCCTCCGCGGGTGCCGACCCCGGTCCTCCAGGCACCGGGGGGCCTCCCCGGCTCTCCGCCCCGTCCGGCCCTGGCGCGCGCCTCTGGTTCCCGCCGTGTCCCGGCGCCGTGCGCACCGTGCGTTCCCGGCCGCGCGGATGCCGCGGTCCCGGCTCCCCGGCCGGGCTCAGGGTGGCGGGGCCAGGAGGGGGGCGAGCAGGTCGCCGTGGGAGGCGAGGCGCGCGAGGACGTCCCCGGGGAGGAAGCGCAGCCGGTCCGGGTCGTCGCAGTCCGCCACCTCGTCCCAGGTCACCGGCGTCGACACGGCGGGAGTGGCGCGGGCCCGCACGGTGTAGGGGGCGGCGGTGGTCTTGCGGGCCGCGTTCTGGCTCCAGTCGACGAACACCTTCCCCGGCCGCAGGCTCCGCGTCATCCGGTGCACCACCAGTCCCGGCAGCGCCGCCTCCGCCTCCACGGCCAGCCCCTTCGCGTAAGCCGACACCCGCTCGGGCGACGCCCCCCGCACCCCCGCCAGCAGGTGCAGCCCCTTCGCCCCGGACGTCTTCGCGTACGCCTCCAGACCGTCCGCCGCCAGCCGCTCCCGCAGCCACAGCGCCACCTCGCAGCACTGCGCGACGGTCGCGGGCGGACCGGGGTCCAGGTCGAGCACCAGGCGGTCCGCCTCACCGGGCACGGCGGCGGTCCACTGGTGGGTGTGGAACTCGGCCACCAGGTTCGCCGCCCACATCAGGCTCGGCAGGTCCTGCACCAGCACCATCCGCGCGGGCCCCTCCGACCGGGCCACCTCCGCGGTGGTGACCCAGCCGGGCGTACCCGGCGGCACGTTCTTGGTGAAGAACACCTGCCCGTCCGGCCCGTCCGGATAGCGCAGGAAGGAGAGCGGGCGGTCCCGCAGGTGCGGCAGCAGCGCCCCGGCCGCCGTCGCGTAGTAGTGCAGCAGTTCGCCCTTGGTGAGGCCGGTCGCCGGATACAGCACCTTCTCCAGGTTGCTGAGGGCCACCCGCCGCCCCTCCACCACGGTGATAGGCGCCATACCATGAGAATCTCACGCAATACGGATGAACCGCCCGGCGGTGGGCGCGACCGGAAAGGTGCTGCACATGAGATCCATCTGGAACGGCGCCATATCCTTCGGCCTGGTCAGCATCCCCATCAAGCTGGTGAACGCGACCGAGAGCCACACCATCTCCTTCCGCCAGATCCACACCGAGGACGGCGGCCGGATCCGCTACCGCAAGGTCTGCGAGCTGGACGACCAGGAGGTCGCCTCCGGCGAGATCGGCAAGGCCTACGAGGACGCGGACGGCTCGATGATCCCGATCACCGACGAGGACCTCTCCCGGCTGCCGATCCCCACGGCGCGCACCATCGAGATCGTGGCCTTCGTGCCCGGGGACCGGATCGACCCGCTCCAGATGGGCTCCGCCTACTACCTCGCCGCCGCCGGGGCGCCCGCCGCCAAGCCGTACACCCTGCTGCGCGAGGCGCTCAAACGCAGCGACCGGGTCGCCATCGCCAAGTTCGCGCTCCGCGGCCGGGAGCGTCTCGGCATGCTCCGGGTGGTGGGGGACGCCATCGCCATGCACGGGCTGCTCTGGCCGGACGAGGTGCGCGCCCCCGAGGGCGTGGCCCCGGACGCCGACGTCACCGTCCGGGACAAGGAGCTGGATCTCGCGGACGCCCTGATGGACACCCTCGGCGAGATCGACCTGGACGATCTGCACGACGAGTACCGCGAGGCCCTGGAGGAGGTCATCGCCGCGAAGTCGGCCGGCGAGGCGCCGCCGGAGAGCCCGGAACCGGCGGGCCACGGCAAGGTGCTGGACCTGATGGCCGCGCTGGAGAGCAGCGTGCGGGCGGCCCGGGAGTCGCGGGGCGAGGGAGAGGGCGAGGGCGGGGGAGACGGGGCGGAGGGCGGCGGCGCGAGCGGGAAGGGCGCCGGGGGCGATGCCGCCGGGCGCGAGGACGCCGAGGTCAGGGCGTTGCCGCGGCGCGAGGCGTCCTCCCGGGCCACCCCCAAGCGGACCGGCGGCAAGAAGACGGCGTCGGCGGCGAAGGGGACGGCCGCCGGGAAGTCGTCGGCGTCGTCGGCGAAGAAGTCGACCGCGCGGTCCTCCGGATCGCGCTCCGGCTCGGCCTCCGGCTCGGGGTCGGGGAAGAGGACCGCCGCCAAGGGTTCCGGCGGGAGGGCGACGGCGGGCGGCGGCTCGGGGAAGGGCACGGCGGGGACGACGGCGAAGAAGACGTCGTCCCGCAAGCGCACGGCCTGATCCCGGCCGCGTGGCCCCGGCGGGACCGGGGCCGGGTCCTGCCGGGACGCCACCGCCGGGTGCCGGGGGAGTACGTACGGCGGCCGGGCCCGCCCGCCTGCCCGACCGGACCGGCACCTGGGTCTGCCCGACCGATGGCCATCGGGGTCTGTCCGGCCGGGGCGGTGCCGTGCCTGCTCATCCGAACGCCGTCCGGGCCCGCCCACGGGTCGGTGTCCGGGATTGCCCGACGGGACGGACCGGTACCCGGGCCTGCCTGGCTGGACCCGCGTTCGGGCCCGCCCGATCAGACCGACACCTGGGTCTGCCCGACCGATGGCCATCGGGGTCTGTCCGGCCGGGTCGGTGCCGTGCCTGCTCATCCGAACGCCGTCCGGGCCCGCCCACGGGTCGGTGTCCGGGATTGCCCGACGGGACGGACCGGTACCCGAACCCGCCCGGCCGGACCCGCGTCCGGACCGCCCGACCCGGACCGACATCCGGGCCCGCCCGACCCGGCGCCGGTCCGCCATCGCTCCCCGTGGGCGGCGTCAGCCTCCCGGTGTCCCGGAGGGTGCGTACAGCGCGGGGCCCGCGGACGCCGGCGCATCCGGAGCCCCCGTGGCCACGGGCACCGCCGGGGCCACCGACGCCGCCGGGGCGACCGGTACCGCCGAAGCCGCCGGGGCCGCCGGTGCCGTCGACGCCGGCGGTGACGCCTCCGGGGGCAGCCCGAACGGGGTCTCCTCCAGCGGGCGGCCGATGGTGTCGGCGGGGCCCTCCACGGGGGCGACCGGGCCCCCGGCCCATTGCGACCAGGCGGTCAGGGCCAGGGCGACCGCCGCCGCCGTGCCCGCCACCCGGCCCGCGCGGCGCAGCCGTCCGCCCCGGTCCAGCTCGCCCCAGGCGGGGCGGGAGCGCGGCTCCTCCGGCTGCCACGGCTCGCCCACCGTGTCGGCGTACGGCGCGCGGGACGGCGGGGGCGGGACCGGCGGGGGCGGCGGCGCGGTCGTCCGCCCCCGGCCCCGCTCCGCGGCGGCGGGCTCCCTGGGCGCCGAGGCGAGGATCGCGCGCTCGGTGTCCGCCAGGAACTTCCGCCAGACGTCCTCGCCCACCGGCTCGTCCACCGGGGGGACCGGGGGGACCGGGGGTGGCGCGGGCACGGGGGCCGCCGGGGGCGGGGACGGCCACGAAGCCACCCCGTCCGGTCCCGGAGGAACCCCGGCGGCACCGTCGGGTCCGCCCGACGCATGGGGTCCGCCCGGTCCGCCCCGTCCGTCGAATCCACCGGGTCCGTCCGGCTCAGCCGAACCGTTCGGCCCGTCCGGGCCGGACGCGCTCATCGTGCCCCTCCGGCCGTCACGGAGTCCGCGCGGTGCGCGGGGCGCGGGGGATCGTGGCGGTGCCCGTCCGTCATCCGCGGCCCCCGTCCGCCGCGTCCAGCCGGACGAACGGGATGACCCGCCCCGCCGCGCGGAACGACTCCTCGCCGCCGTCCACCGCCAGTCCCATCAGCGCGCACATCCGCCGGGCGGTACCCGGATGGCGTCGGGCGTAGTCCGCCATGATCCCGGCGCCCGCGTCCGGCGTCAGGAACCGCGCGGTGATGGCGTGATGGCGGTTGCCGAACTGGATGACGGTCTTGGGCTGCCGCAGCAGGTTGCGGTACCAGTCCGCCGTCGGGCCGAACCCGGAGGCGACGGTCCAGCTCCGGCCGTCCGGCTCGTGGCGCTCGTACTCCACCACCTCCAGCACCGACCGCCGGTCCAGGCCGCTGACCCGGCCGGTGTGGTGCAGCAGGAGCAGTCGCCCCCGGAAGAGGGGGGCCAGGCCCGCGCGGAAGAGGAGGTCCGGCAGCCGGGCGGCGAGCCGCCGCCACCGGGTGGGCGACTGGGGCCGGCCGGGTGCGGTGCGGGTGCGCGCCATGATCGCCCTCCCGGTGCGAGCGGTACGGAACGGAACGGTACGGATCGCCAGGGAACAGATCCTTCGCCGCCCACCCTTCCACAGTCACCCGGTCACCGTGCAGTCGCCGCCGTTCACGGTCCGCTCACGGTCGGGTCACGGCCGCCCCGGGCCGCCGTCGCGGAGGAGCGGGAGCGGGGGAATGGGGGAGCGGGGCAGCGGGGGAGGGCGACGACGGGGAAGCGCGGGTGCCTCCGGGGAGAGAGCGGGGATCGGGGGGCGCCGTCCCGCCGTGCCCGGCTGGCCGGGAGCCTCAGGGGACCGGGGGGCCGCCGAGATAGGTCCCGGCGCGGTCGTGGGGCCAGGCGTTGGCGACGCACCCCTTGAGCCCCTTGATCTGCTGCATCATCACCGGCGCCGGACGGCCGGGCCCGGGGCAGGTCTCGTGGCCCCGGCCGATGCGGTGGCCCACCTCGTGGTTGACGATCAGCGCCCGGTACTCCCCGATCGGCCCGTCGAACTCCGGCGAACCCAGCTTCCAGCGCTTGAGGTTGACCACCACGTCGCTGCCGACGCTGCAGTTCACCTCGCCGCGCGTGTCCAGCCCCGCCCGGCCGCAGATCGCGTCGACGGTGCCGGGGGTGGCGATCCGCACCACGAAGTCGTACGGCTCCGAGCCGGCCAGCCGGAAGGACTCGGTGCCGTCACGGGTCCAGCCGCGCGGGTCGGCCAGCACGTCGGCGATCTCGGCGGCGGCCTTCTCCGGGTTGACGTCGATGCCGTTCTCCACGACCACCATGTACCGCCGGACCCGGCCGCCGTGCCCCACGACCCGGCCGTCCGCCTTCGCCGTGACGAAGGTGCCGGGGCCGGTCGCCGGGATCGCGGCCGGTGACGGCGGGGGCGCGGCGGGGGAGGCCGGGGCGGGCGCGGAGCCGGGCGGAACGGCGGCCGGGGAGGGCCCGCCGGGGGACGCGGTGCCTCCGGCCGCCGGGGTCCCGGACCGGTCCGGCGGGTCCGCCGCCCCCGGTGTCCGGGTCCCGTTCCAGTACAGCAGCGCGGCACCCGCCAGCACGACGGCTCCGGCGGTCCGCGCGGTCACGGGCGGGCGGCCTCGGTGTGGGCTCATGGCGGGTGCCTCCTCCTCACGGCGCGTCACCTCCGGCGCCGTTCCCTCCGCCAAGATCAAACCGGATGGATGTGCGAAAGGGGTACGGATGGTCATGTAACCCTTCTCACAGGGGGGTTGACACGAGGTGGGGCAACCTCCGGGGACCGGCGGCCCTCCCCGGTCGCGCCTGCCCCGCGTGCCGGCGTCCGTGTCCCCGCGCGTCCGCGCCCCGTGCCCCGCGCTCGCGCTCCGCGTCCGCGGTCCCGGCCCTTTCCCCTCCCCGGCGCCGCGCCCCACTCGCGCCGGCCCCCTTCCCCCGCGTCCCCGTCCACGCGCCCGTCCACGCCCCGTCCACGCGCCGGGGCCGCCCCGCGACGGCGGGACGGCCCCGGAGGGGGGAGCGCGGGCGTCAGCCGGGGGCGGACCGCTCCCAGCGGTAGAAGCAGCGGGCCATCGCGTCCCGGGGACCCCGCCAGGTCTCCGGGTCGTACGCCGAGACGTACGGCTCCAGCCGCTCGCTGACCTGCCGGAACTCCGGATGTCCGGTCAGTCTGCCGATGGCCGGCGCCGGGTCCTCCTCGCTCTCGATGAGGTGCAGGTACACACCGTCACCGAACTCGAAGAGACTGCGCCGGCTGACCCCCACCAGATGGGGCAGCTCGCCCCGGTCGGACTCGGCGAACACCTTCGCGATGTCCGGTGCCGCGCCCGGGGTCATCCGGGCGACGATCAGGGTGTGGTGCATGCGGATGCCTTCCCGGTCGGCGGGGCCGTGTCAGTCCGCGACCGCGGCGGCGGTCCGCCGCTCGCCCGCCGCCTGCTCGATCCGGTCCCGGATCAGGGCCATCTGCGTACGGGAGTTGCGGTTGATGTTGTCCGTCATCCCCGCGTCGTCCACCGGGGCCTCCGGCTTCATCGCGAAGTCCTGGATCCAGCGCATCCGGGTCCCCTGCGGGGTCTCGGCGTACTCCCAGACGATGTCCATGTACTGGAACGGGCCCGTCTCCACCCGCCGGGCGCGGACGGTGCGGGCCACCGGGTCCACGACCCGCTCCGAGACCCAGCTCCACACCCGGTCCTGCTCGTCCGGGTGCATGGTGAGCCGGAACACCACGCGGTCCCCGTCCCGCTCGATGACCTCCACCGAGGCGTACTCGCTGAACAGCCGCGGCCAGTTGTCGACGTCGTTGGTCATCGTCCACACCAGCTCCAGCGGCGCGGCGATGGTGATCTCGTTCTCGGTGTGCCCTGCCATGCTCACACTCCTGTCCTGAGGGCGCCGTTGACCAGCGCGAGGAAGTCCGCGGGCGTCTTGCACCGCTCGGCCTGCTCGGGCAGGCCGAGGCCGTAGCGCTTCTCCAGCTCGGCCACGATGCCCAGCAGCCCGAGGGAGTCCAGGCCGAAGGCCTCGAAGCCGTCGCCGGCCTGCTGCTGGAGGGTGACCGGGTCGACCTGGACGCCCGCCGTGCGCCTCATCAGCGCCGACAGCTCCTCGACGGTCACCTGGTGGTCCACTTGGTCGGTCATGGGTGGTGCTCCTTCACTGGTTCGCTGGATACGGCGCGCGCCCGCGGCGGCGCCGGTCTGATCGGCCGGACCGGCCGCGGTCAGGCCCCCGGGGTGCCGCCCCGGCGCAGGACGAGCGCCGAGTTGCCGCCCATCAGGCCCCGGCCGAGGACCAGCGCGGTGCGCGGCCGGGCGGCCCGGGCCCGGCCGGTCACCAGGTCGAGGTCGTGGTGGACCTCGTGGACGTTCGGGGTGGGCGGGATCAGCCCGTGCTCCATCGAGAGCACCGCCGCCGCGACGTCCAGCACCGGCGCCGCGCAGTACGCCCGGCCGGTCCCGGTCTTCGGCGCCGTCACCGGCACCCGGCGGGCGTGCGGGCCCAGCGCGTCGGCGAGGGCGAGGGCCTCGGCCCGGTCGGCCTCCGGCACCCCGAGGGCGTCGGCGAAGACCACGTCGACCTCCTCGGGCCGGCACTCCGCCTCCGCCAGCGCCCCCCGTACCGCGCGGGCCAGCCCCTCCCGGGACTCCGCCCACCGGGACGCGCCGGTGAACGTCGCCGCGTGCCCCGCCACCGTCGCCCGGACGTCGGCGCCCCGCCGCCGGGCCGCCCGCTCCTCCTCCACCAGCAGCACCGCACCGCCCTCGGCGGGGGCGAAACCGCACGCCGCGTCCGTGAACGGGCGGTAGGCGCGGTCGGGTTCGGACTCCCGGCTCAGCTCCGGGTAGCCGAGCTGGCAGACGATGGAGTACGGGGCGAGCGGCGCCTCCGTCGCCCCGCACACCACGGTGTCGGTGCCCCCGCGCACGGTCAGCGCCGCGTGCGCCAGCGCGTCCAGCCCGCCGGCCTCGTCGGCCGCGACCACCCCGCAGGGGCCCTTGAAGTCGTTGCGGATGGAGATCTGGCCCGTGCTGGCCGCGTAGAACCAGGCGATCGACTGGTACGGGCCCACGTACCGCGAGCCCTGGCCCCACAGGTTCTGCAGCTCCCGCTGGCCGAACTCGCCGCCGCCGGAACCGGCCGCCGTCACCACCCCCACCGAGAACGGCGAGGCCACGTCCGCCCGTCCGAACCGGGCGTCGTCCAGGGCCAGTTCGGTCGCGGTGAGTGCGAAGTGCGTGAACCGGTCGGTCTGGACGAGGTAGCGCTCCTCGACCGTCCCGGCCGGCTCGAAGCCGCGCACCTCGCCCGCCACCCGCAGCGGCAGGTCCCCGCAGCCCTCCCGGGTCACCGGCCCGAGGCTGCTGGTGCCGTCCGACGTCGCCTTCCAGAACGCCTCCACGCCGATGCCGTGCGGGGACACCACACCGAGGCCGGTGATGACGGCGTTCCGCCGCCGCTGCCGTCCGCTCATCGCAGCCCTCCTTCGCCGCCGAGGACGACCGCCGACTGGAAGCCGCCGAAACCGCTGCCCACCGACAGCACCTGCCGCAGCGTCCGCTCCCGCGCCTCGCGCGGCACGTAGTCGAGGTCGCACTCGGGGTCGGGGGTGGTGTAGTTCGCCGTCGGCGGCACCACCTGGTGGTGCAGCGCCAGGACGCAGGCGGCCAGCTCGATGGAGCCGATGGCCCCCAGCGAGTGGCCCACCATCGACTTGATGGAACTCATCGGGGTCGCGTACGCGTGCTCGCCCAGGGACCGCTTGACGGCCGCGGTCTCGTGCCGGTCGTTCTGCAGCGTGCCCGAGCCGTGCGCGTTGACGTAGTCGACGGCGGTGCCGTCCAGCCCGGCCATGTCCAGGGCGGAGTCGATGGCCCGCGACATCTCCAGGCCCTCCTTGGTGAGCCCGGTCATGTGGTAGGCGTTGCCGAAGGTGGCGTAGCCGGTGATCTCGCAGTACACGTCGGCGCCTCGGGCCCGCGCGTGCGCCAGGTCCTCCAGGACCAGCACCGCCGCGCCCTCGCCCATCACGAAGCCGTTGCGGTCGGCGTCGAACGGCCGGGAGGCGTGCTCCGGGTCGTCGTTGTTCGGCGAGGTGGCCTTGATGGCGTCGAAGCACGCCATGGTGATCGGGGCGATCGGCGAGTCCGAGGCGCCCGCCAGGCAGACGTCGGCACGCCCCTCCACGATCGTGTGGTAGGCGTACCCCACCGCGTCCAGCCCGGAGGTGCACCCGGTGGACACCGTCCGCACCGGTCCCCGCACCCCGGCCCGCTCGGCCACCGCCGAGGACAGCGTGGCCGGGGTGAAGGCCCGCTCCAGATGCGGCTCGGCCCGCCCGGCGTCGACGTCCCAGCGCGAGCCCCGCTCGCTGACCAGCACGTAGTCGTGCTCCAGCCGGGTGGTGCCGCCGACCGCGGTGCCCAGCACCGCACCGGCCCGCCAGGGGTCCTCCCGCGCCATGTCGAGCCCCGCGTCGCGGATCGCCTCGTCGGCGGCGACCAGCCCGAACTGCACATAGCGGTCGCTGCGCTGGACGGTCGCGAGGTCCAGGCCGTGCTGCGCGGGGTCGAAGTCGCACTCGGCGGCGATCCGCGACCGCAGCCCCTCCGGGTCGAAGAGGGTGATGCCGCGCGTCGCCGTCCGTCCGGCCGCCAGCATGTCCCAGAACGCCCGCGCGCCGATGCCGCCGGGCGCGACCACGCCTATGCCGGTGACGGCCACCCGACGCCGGGTCATGACAACGCCTCGGCGGCGGTGGGCCGCCCGTGCCCGGCGCACCCCGCGTGGTCCGCGCCGGGCAGGGGGTTGCCGGCCGCGTCCTCCGTGTCGACGTGGCCCAGTTCCGGGCGGGGCGCGAGCGGCCCCAGGTGGAACACGATCCGGGCCTCCGTGTCACCGGTGTTGCGGAAGCGGTGGCGCACGTCCTGCGGGATGAGCACGCCCTGCCCGGTCGCGAGCGGGTGCGGCACACCGTCCAGGTCGACCTCCAGGGCGCCGTCGGTGACGTACACGAACTCCTCGGAGTACGGGTGGTAGTGCTCGGCGATCCGCTCGCCGGGCGGCACCGTGGCCACGCCCATGAAGCCGCTGGTCGACCCGGCGGTCGTGGGGGTGAGGAGGGCGCGGAGGTCACCGCCGCGACGGCGGTTGGGGGCGATGTCGGCGAGGGAGACGATGCGTGCCTGCTGCTGGTCTGACATGTCGGTCACTCCGGGGTGGGCGGAAGGCTGGGGGAGGGGCACCGCGGTGTCCGGCACCCGCCTCGGCGGGACCGCCGGACACGGCGGTGGGTCGGGGTGGCGGACCGGGGCCGCCGGGTCGGGGCCGCGGGACCGGTGGGACGGGCCGCGGGCGACGGGCCGGTGGGGGAGGGGCGCGGACGGGGCGGACCCCGGCCGTCAGGTCTCGGAGGCGCGCCGGTCGGTCAGCGGCCTCATCCGCGCGTACGCGAGCAGCCGGGCCTGCGTCTCCGGGTCGGTCAGCGGACCGTCCGCCCCGGCGGCGTCGGTGTCCAGCAGCCGCCGGGCCCCGTCGGCCGCCCGCCCGTACAGCCCGAGGACCCGGCCCGGGGCGTCCGCCGGGTCACCGGCCACGTCGACCAGGCGCACGACGAGGTCCTCCCGGTGGAAGACGGTGGCGGCGCGCACCGGGCCGCCCGGCTCCCGTACGGCGGCCTCGTCCTGCCGGGCCAGCAGCCGCGCCAGTTCGGGACCGGCGCCGGGGCGCACCGGGTAGAGGAGCCCGCAGCGCGTCGTGGCGGCGGTGTCCGACGCCGATCCGGTGGCCGCCCCCGGCGTCCTGCCCGTCCCGGCCGGGGCCGTCATGTGGTGCACGGCGGGCATCGCGGCCCGGGTGAAGAACGCGCGGGCGGACCGCGGGTCGTCCAGGTCCCGGTCCTCCTCCAGATGCGGGTTGAGCGCCTCCTCGACGGCCCGTACGCCGGGCTGCCGGGCGACGTGCCGCAGCGCGGTCTGGAGGTCGCCGCGCACCTCCACGGCCCGCACGATCCGGTTGCCGTGCAGGAACAGCGAGGTCCGCAGCAGCCGGGTGGTGCCGTCGACCTCGGCCGCGGGCGACACATAGGTCGACAGCAGCTCCGCGGCCTCCGCCTCGCTTCCGGGCCGCACCGTGAAGGTCAGCGCGTGCCGCACGACGTCCCCGCCGATCCGGGGGGCGCCGAGCAGCGGGCCGTCGGCAGGGGCGGCGCCGCCCTCCGGGAGGGTCTCCCGCAGGACGCTGTAGCGCAGCGAACGCGTGTCGCGGACGCAGTCCTGCAGCGGCTCGACGGTCGCCAGGTGTTCGTCGCTGTTGACCCACGCGAGGAAGGGCCCGGCGCTCTCCCACTCGCTGGTCAGCAGCCACTGCGTGGGGTTCTCCAGGGACTGGCAGAGCTGGTCGCTCACATGCCCCGGCACCGCCGCCACCCGGTCGCGGATGCGTTCGTAGGCGTTCAGGAACTCCCGCTGCATGCCGTCGTGGATGTCCAGCATCAGCACGACCCGCACGCGGGCTCCGTCGAACGCGGATATCGAGACGCCGCCCTCCTCGGCGGCTCCGGCGGCCGTCGTCGCGGCGGCGGCCGGGGCGTCCAGGGACGCGGCATCGGTCGATTCGGCGTCCGTCGGTACGACGGGAGAGACCGTCATCCGGCCCACCTCTTCTCGGAAACGTCTTTCGGGTCTTCTTCGTGGCCTGGGTACGGAACAGGTGCCGCGGCGGGGAGCCGATGCTCCGGCCGGGCGGCCGCCCGGCCGTCCGCCGGGACGTGCCGCGGGCGCGCCCGCCGCGGCGGTGCGGGGACCGTGCCGGCGCCGGACGCGTCACGCCGTTGTGACGAGGGGTGCCGGTCGCACAAGGACGATCGTGTGCCGTGCCCGCGGGGACCGCGAACCAGACGGGTTAAGCGGGTGAAGCCTGGGCCGCGGGCGGCCCGGCGGGGCATGGATGAAGGCCCAGGTCCCGACGTGTCCGGGACCCGACGTCAGACATCAGCCGCGCCGCAACGGAGGACGAGCAATGAAGGAAAGAGCCGATCGATCCGCGCCCCGGTCCGACCCCGGGGCGGCGTCCGAGCCCGGCCCCGGGCCCGGCAGTCTGCGGGTGCCGGTGCTGATCGTCGGGGGGTCCCTGGTCGGACTGTCGGCCTCGGTGTTCCTGGGCCGGCTCGGCGTCCGGCACACCCTCGTGGAACGCCACACCGGCACCTCCCGCCACCCCCGGGGGCGCGGCAACAACGTCCGCACGATGGAGCTGTTCCGCGTCTCCGGCACCGAACCGGACATCCGGCGGGCCGCCGCCACCCTCGCCGGCAACCACGGCATCCTGCAGACGCCCACGCTCGTCGGCGACGCCGGGGAGTGGCTGTTCAAGGACATCGACCCGGGCAACGGACTGGCCCGCTTCAGCCCCAGCTCCTGGTGCCTGTGCAGCCAGAACGACCTGGAGCCCCAACTGCTCCGGCACGCCCGCGACCTCGGCGGCGACCTGCGCTTCGGCACCGAACTGCTGTCCTTCGAGCCGGCCGCCGACGGGGTGACCGCCGTCCTCAAGAGCCGGGAGACCGGCGAGCACACCACCGTCCGCGCGGACTATCTGATCGCCGCCGACGGCCCCCGCAGTCCCGTCCGCGAGCAGCTCGGCATCGGCCAGAGCGGCCCCGGCGACCTCTTCCACAACATCAGCGTCACCTTCCGCTCCCGCCGCCTCGCGGACGTGGTCGGCGACCGCCGCTTCATCGTCTGCTACCTGACCGACCCCGACGCCGACGGCGCCCTGCTGCCCGTCGACAACCGCGAGAACTGGGTCTTCCACGCCCCCTGGCACCCCGAACGGGGCGAGACCCTGGAGGACTTCACCGACGAGCGGTGCGCCGCCCACATCCGCCGCGCGGCCGGCGACCCGGACCTCGACATCGAGATCACCGGCCGGGCTCCCTGGCACGCCGCCCAGCGCGTCGCCCGCGGCTACCGGGCGGGCCGCGTCCTGCTCGCCGGGGACTCGGCGCACGAGATGTCCCCCACCGGCGCGTTCGGCTCCAACACCGGCATCCAGGACGCGCACAACCTCGCCTGGAAGCTGGCCGCGGTCATCGGCGGCTGGGCGGGCGACGGCCTCCTCGACACCTACGACGCGGAACGCCGCCCGGTCGCCGAGGCCACCAGCGCCCGCGCCGCCGCCCGTTCGACCGAGCACAGCCACCCCGGCTTCGCCCCGCCGCCCACCCCGGGAGGCGGCCCCGGCCCCCAGCGCGGCATCCTCAACGTCGCCCTCGGCTACCGCTACCCCCGGGGCGCGGTCGTCGGCGCCGACCCGGCCACGCCGGTGGTCCCCGAGGGCCTCGACCTCACCGGAGCCCCCGGCAGCCGGGCCCCCCACCTCTGGCTGCTCCGGGGCGGGGAGCGGATCTCCACGCTCGACCTCTACGAGGACGCCCCGGTCCTGCTCAGCGACGCCGCCGAGGGCACCGGATGGCACGAGGCCGCGCTCCGCCTGGCCGACGACACCGGCATCCCCCTGCGCTCCCACCGCCTCGGCGACGGCCCCGGCGCGGACCTCGCCGTCGAGGACGGCGCGGACTGGGCGAGGCCGCACGGCGTCACCCGCGGCGGGGCGGTCCTGGTCCGTCCCGACGGCTTCGTCGCCTGGCGCTCCCCGGGCCCGGCCACCGACCCGGGCCCCCTCCTGCGCCGGACCCTGACGGCGGTGCTGTCCCTCACCTGACCCCCGGCCGGGGACACACCACCCCCCACCGGAGACACCCGCACCCCCGGGCTCCACGCGGCTCCACGCGGGCTCGGGGGATGCGGGCCGGGGCGCCGGTGGCTCGGGGCGACGGACCCGTCCGTCCGCACCCGGACCGAGCGGAGGCCGTGCACCCGACCGGCCGTACCCAACGGACCGCCACCCGCCGGAGCGGCCGATCCTGACTCCATGAGCCCAGACCGATCGTCCCCGCAGTCGTCCGGCACCCGAAGGGGGCGCGGCTCCCCGCTCACCCCGTCCCGCATTGCCACCCTGGTGGTGGCCGCGCTCGCCGTCGTGCTCATCGTGCAGAACACCAGGGAGGTCAGGATCCGGCTGCTGGTACCGGTGGTGACAATGCCGCTGTACCTGGCGCTGCTCATCATGTTCATCCTCGGCGGCCTCTGCGGTGCCCTCCTGTGGCGCGGCAGGGGCAGGTGAGTCGGCGGCCGGGATCAGCACCGTGGACGCCCGTCCCGACGGCCGGACGCCCGCGGCGGCGTGCCGGGAGCCGGACGTGGAGCCCGGTTCCCGGCACGCCGCCGAGACGTTCGCGGACCGCCCTGTTCAGTCTGCGAAGACCGAACGCAGCTTGGCCTCCTGCTCAGTTCGGATCTACTTGACCGATTCGATGAAGTCGTCGCCGATCCCGACACCGGCCAGCCGCATGTCGCGAGATCCCTCACCGCCCGTCCGGTCACAGGTGCGGCGTGACCAGCTCCACGACGTTGTCCCTGGAAGCCGGCCCGATCCTCGTGGCCGCTATGCTCCCGCCCTTGAACAGGTGCAGGGTCGGGATGGCCGTGACGCCGTACCGCGGCGGCGTCTGCGGGCTCCCGTCGATGTCCAGCCGGGCAACGGTCAGACGGCCCGCGTAGGCGGCGGCGACGTCCGTCAGCACCGGGTCCAGGGCGCGGCACACGCTGCTCCACTCGGCGCGGAAGACGGCGAGCACCGGCCCGGCGGCCGTGGCCACCCTCGCCTCGAAGTCCGCATCGGTCACGTCGACGACGGTCGCGGTCACTGGTGATCCTCTCGTTTCGCACGGCACGCACCGAACGTAGCCAGGCAGGTGCAATGCGTCACGATCGATTCCCGCCCCGCAAAGGTTGGCCGAACGGCCCCCCTTGCGGAACGCGATCGTGCGACGAGGGACGCCGGGCGGCCCCGGGGCGCACGCGCGGCGGACAGGGAGGTGATTTTCTTCGTGAGCACAATGGGGGAGACTGTCCGGAGAGTGCTCATATGAGCGCAAGCCTCTGCCAATCCGAGCGGCACCTGACGCGGAATCCTGAAACGACCGGGCCCAGGACCCCGGATCACCCAGGGCGCCGAACACGATGCGACGAATCGCGTCCGCCCAGGCCCCGGAACATCGACGAACCCCACCACACCTGCCCGTACGGCATGGAGGCAACGGCCCGCGCCTCCTCCAGGAGGCCACCAGTCCCGAACAGCTCGGCAGATAGGCGTAGTCAAAGCCAGCGCCCGCCCAACCCGCCTTTCCTGGACGGCGCAACGCAGCCGTCGAACGCCAACCGGGCGACCGTCAGGCGTGGTTCGTCACCCATCGGCCCCTTCCTTCGAGTGCTCCTCGTCGACGGACCGCGTCGAACCCCGAATGCGCCCGGCGCCCACCCGCTGGCTTGGGGGACCGCTGACGGGAGTGGGGAAGGCGTGGGGCGATTCAGGGATTCGGAGCCGCGATCGGCGTCCGGAGCAAGCTCGTTGGCGCGCGGGCGCGCCTGCGTCGACTGGGTCTCGGGCGTCGAATCCGGCGAGGGGCGGATCAGGGCGTCGGGCGCCGGCAAGGGAGTGGTGCACGGTGGAGCTGGACCTCAACGGCGACGACGGGCCGACGGGCAGACGCGACCGTCCCTGCGGGTAGGGGGAGACTTCTGCGAGCGCCTGGTCGCCCTCGGCCTGTCCCTGCTGCCTGAGCGCGCCGGCCTCTCCGGGCCGTTGGAGGACGAACGTGAGCGCGCGGCACCTGGATGACCGGCTGTCGGGCCTTGGCGAGAGAGGGCCTGCTCTCCCTGGTCCGGGGTGAGGCGGCCACCGACGCGCGTCGGTGGAGCAGGAGGTTTCCCGTTCCGAAGGTGAGGGCGAAGGAGTCCTCGGCGACAGGGAGGCGGTGCGTACTCCGATGCGCGGTTCTCCACGGGCGGTTTCCGCCAGGTGAGGGTGTGCACGGCCGAGGTCCGGTCGGGCGGCTGACGGCGGCCGATCACGCCTTGGCGCAGGAGCGCCGGGGTGCCCCCGATCGTCACCTCCTCGACGAAGGAGTGATCGCGTTCGTGCCCGGCTTGAACGCGTCGCACAGGTATGCGGAAGACGTGCCGGTATCCCTGGGCAGGTAGAGGGTGCTGCATCGTGTTTTGGTGGTGGAAGGGCCGTGGTCGATGGTCGGGTCGAGCAGTGTGCGGGCCTCCCGGGGTGGTGAGGCGGAGGGTGATGGGCGCGACCTCCAATGGCGTACGTGAAAGCGTTGTCAAATAGTGATTGCCGTTCAGGTGGTGGTGTAGAGTGTGAACTGTCCACCCCGAGGAGGTGTGCCCCTGCCATGCCCGAGGCAACAGCCCACGTGACAGCCGCGGAGATCTCCCGCATCGCCGGTGTCACCCGGGCCACCGTCAGCAACTGGCGTCGACGGCACGAAGACTTCCCGGCTCCGTCCGGAGGTACCGACACCAGCCCGCTCTACGACCTCGGAGCGATTCAGGCATGGCTCGGCTCCCGTGGCCACACGCAGGTCGCCGACCCCCGCGAGGAATTGCGCACCGCGGTCCGCCTTCAGGCATCCGACCCGGACAGGACGACCAGTCGCATGGGCTTCGTCCTCACGCTCGCCCGCCACTCCCCGGACGAGACGGCGGCGCTCGCCGACCTCGCGGACGCCGAACTGGTCGCCCGTGCCTCCGAGGAGGTGGCCAAGCTCCTGACCTCGCTCCCCGGCCCGACACCCGAGCCCCCCCTGTTCACCACATCCGACGGCACCATCTTGCGCGCGCTCCTCAGCTGCGTTCGTGAGCAAGGCGGTTCGGTCGCCCTCGCGGTGCTCGCGGAAAGGGAACTGGAGGACAGTGCCGCGACCGGCGTCCACGGAACCCCCGAGCCGTTGGCGCAGATGGTCGCCAGGCTGCTCCCGGCTGGGGTCGCGCGGGTGCTGGACCCGGCCTGCGGTAGCGGCGCGCTGCTGGCGGCCGCCTCCGGGCGCGGCGCCACCATCCTCCTCGGCCAGGACTCCGTACCCGTGCAGGCCCAGCGCGCCACGGTCGGCCTGAGGCTCGCCGCGCCACGGGCCGAGGTTGCCGTACGCATCGGGGACAGTCTCCGCGCGGATGCCTTCGACGGGCTGACGGCGGACGCGGTGGTGTGCACCCCGCCCTACGGGGATCGCGACTGGGGGCACGACGAGTTGGCCTACGACCCCCGCTGGGCGTACGGCGTGCCCGGGCGGGCCGAATCCGAGCTCGCCTGGGTGCAGCACTGCCTCGCCCACCTCGTTCCCGGCGGCCGGGCCGTACTGATCCTGCCGCCCGCCACCGCCTCCCGCCCCTCCGGGCGCCGGATACGGGCGGAACTGGTGCGCGGCGGCGCCGTGCGGGGCGTGCTCGCCCTGCCGCCCGGGGCCGCGCCACCGCTGCACGTGGGCTTGCATCTGTGGCTGCTCCAGCGGCCCGAGCCGGGCGGCCCGGAGCGCAAGTCGGTGCTGTTCGTCGACACGACCGGGTCGCCCCCGCCGGGCGCGACGGAACAGGAGCCGGGCACGCCGCGTACGGGTTCCCCCCGTGCCCCGATCGACTGGGCCGGCCTGACGGCCCGCACGCTCGCCCACTGGGAGGCCTTCACCGCCGACCCGGACCGGTTCGCGGCCGAGCCCGGCACCGCACGTGCGGTGCCGGTCGTGGACCTCCTGGACGACCTCGTCGACCTCACCCCGGCCCGCCAGGTCCGCATCTACCGCACGGACATCGATCCCGCCGAGCTGTACACACGTACGGAGACGGGCCGCCGCGAGCTGACTGAAGCCGCCCGCGCCCTCCTCGACTCGGCGGACCTCACCGGCTGGACCGCATCCGCACCCGGCGGCCCGGCCCGGGAATGGCGTACGGCCACCGCCTCCGACCTTGCCAGGGGCGGGGCGCTGGCCCTGCTTCGCACGGTGCCGGACACCAGGGGTCTGGAGCCGGGCAGGACGGATCCCGCCGCCGCTCCGGTCCTCACCGGGGCCGACATCGCCCGGGGGACGGGTCCGACCGGCGACCCGGCGGAGCTGGGCTCCACCACCGCGCCCGTGGTCGCCGCCGGAGACGTCCTCGTCCGGGCGGTCGCCGGCGGGGGCGGGCCGATGGCCCGGGTGGCCGAGAAGGCGGACGCGGGCGCACTGCTCGGCCCTCAGGTCCACCTTCTGCGCCCCGACCCGGATCGTCTGGACTCCTGGTTCCTGGCCGGCTTCCTCGGATCGGCGGAGAACGTCGCCGGGGCTTCCACCGGAAGCACCGTCCTGCACGTCGCCCCGGGCCGGCTCCGGGTCCCGCTGCTCCCGCTGGAGGAACAGCGGCGCTACGGCGAGGCCTTTCGGCACGTCCATGAGCTGCGGGCGCGGGCGCGGCGGGCCGCGCGCCTCGCGGAGGAGACGGCCGCCTTGCTCGTGGGCGGGTTCACGGGCGGTGCGCTGCTTCCGTCCACGACCGAGACGCCGGCAGATGCCGGCCCGGCCTGAACCGCACCTGATCTTCGTAGCCATCCACCACACTTGTCCGCACCCGCTCCGGTTGGGCGGGACGGTCCGGAAGGAAACCGGGGAACCCCTTGAACAGCAGTAAGCACACGGAACTGGCGAATCACGCCTGGTCCGTCGCCGACCTCCTGCGCGGTGACTACAAGCAGTCCGACTACGGCAAGGTCATCCTGCCGTTCACCGTGCTGCGCCGGCTGGAGTGCGTCCTGGAGCCTACGCGGGACAAGGTCACCGAGACCGTCGCACAGTACAAGGGACAAGGGGACATCGACCCGGACCACTGGCTGCGCAAGGCCTCCGGCCACTCCTTCTACAACAGGAGCGACCTGACCCTGAAGAGGATCGCCGCGGACCCGCAGAGCGCGGCGGAGAATCTCCAGCTCTACGTGGCCGCCTTCTCGGACAACGCCCGCGAGGTCCTCGACAAGTACGACTTCGCCCAGCAGATCAAGCGGCTCGCCGCCGCCGACCTGCTGTACAAGGTCATCGGCAGGTTCACGGACCTGGATCTCCACCCCGAGCGCGTGCCCAACCACAACATGGGCTACATCTTCGAGGAACTGATCCGACGCTTCGCGGAGCAGTCGAACGAGACGGCGGGGGAGCACTTCACCCCCCGCGAGGTCATCAAGCTGATGGTCAACCTGCTGATCGCGCCCGACGGCGACGCGCTGCAGGTGCCAGGCGTGGTCCGCACGGTCATGGACCCGGCATGCGGCACGGGCGGCATGCTGTCGGCGGCCGAGGAGCACATCCGTTCCCTGAACCCGGACGCCACGGTGGAGGTCTACGGTCAGGAGCTCAATCCCGAGTCCTGGGCCATCTGCCGGTCCGACCTGATGATCAAGGGACAGGATCCGGAGCACATCGCCGCCGGCAACTCGCTGAGCGATCCGGGGCAGGGCCGTGAGAAGTTCGACTACCTCCTGGCCAACCCGCCGTTCGGTGTGGAGTGGAAGAAGGTCAAGGACGAGGTCGAGTACGAGCACCAGCACCTGGGCGAGGCCGGCCGCTTCGCCGCAGGCCTGCCCCGGATCAACGACGGCTCACTCCTCTTCCTCCAGCACATGATCTCGATGATGAAGCCGGTGGACGCCAAGGGCGGTGGCGGTTCCCGCCTGGCCATCGTCTTCAACGGTTCTCCGCTCTTCACCGGAGCGGCCGGCTCGGGCGAGTCCGAGATCCGCCGCTGGATCCTGGAGAACGACTGGCTGGAGGCGATCGTCGCCCTCCCGGACCAGCTCTTCTACAACACCGGCATCTCCACGTACTTCTGGATCCTCACCAACCGAAAGTCCCCGGACCACAAGGGCAAGGTCGTCCTGCTTGACGCGCGCGACCAGTTCCAGAAGATGCGCAAGTCGCTGGGTGACAAGCGCAAGGAGTTGGGCACGCGGCACATCGCGGACGTGACGCGCCTGTACGGGGAGGCCGTCCAGGCCGCGGCGGACCCGGGCCACGAACTCCACTCCAAGGTCAAGGTCTTCGAGAACTCGGCCTTCGGCTACCAGCGCATCACGGTCGAACGCCCGCTGAAGCTCCGCTTCGAGGTCACGGAGGAGACGCTGACGGCCCTGGCGGCGGCCAAGCCGGTCCAGAAGCTGGGATGGGCGGGCGCGTTCGTGGCCGCCGTCCGTACGCTGCTGGGTTCGTCGTGGCCGACGAAGTCGGACGCGCTGGTGGCCCTGAAGGGCGCGGTGGCCGACGCGGGCTTCCTCTGGCCGACGGGCGCGCCTTTCGCGAAGGCGGTACGGGACACGATCGGTGTGCGAGACCCCGAGGGCGAGGTCCAGCTCCTCAAGGACGGGCCGGAGCCCGACGCGGAGCTTCGTGACTACGAGAACGTGCCGCTGGGTGAAGACGTCGAGGATTACCTGAAGCGCGAGGTCCACCCGCATGTCCCGGACGCTTGGATCGACCACACGAAGACAAAGATCGGCTACGAGATTCCGTTCACGCGGCACTTCTACGTGTACGAGCCGCCGCGGGCACTGGCGGAGATCGACGCGGAGCTGAAGTCGCTGGAGGCGGAGATTCAGGCGCTGCTGGGAGAGGTGACGGAATGAGCTCAGTGCTCGGCATTTCGCTGCCCGGCGAGTGGTCCTCGGCGCCGCTCAAGCATGTCACCACATATCTCAACCGTGGTTCGGCCCCGACGTATGTTGATGAGGGGCCGGTGCGGGCGGTCAGCCAGGCTGCAAACCAGAACGCCGGCCTTGACTGGACGCGGACCCGCTTTCATGATTTCAACGGTGACCCGAGGAAGCTCAAAGGCTTTCTGCGGCCTGATGACGTTCTCATCAACTCAACGGGCACTGGCACGCTCGGTCGAGTCGGCTATTTTGATCAGTCGCCGGACGGTCTCCCTTGCATGGCCGATAGTCACGTTACTGTTGCGCGTTCGACGCGGGGAAAATTGGATCCCCGTTTTATGTACTACTGGCTGAGTTCGCGTCCCTTCCAGGGGTTCGTGCATGCAGCGCTCGTGGTCGGGGCAACAAACCAGATTGAGCTCAATCGGGATCGCTTGGGCGACGCGCCTGTGCCGCTTCCTGAAATAGAGGAACAGTGCCGTATCGCTGCCTTCCTCGACGTCGAGACCGCCCGAATCGATAGACTGGTCATCCTTCAGCGGAGCGTCCTTCGGAAGATTGACGAGCGCGAAGCCACTCAGCTTGATTTGGAGATTGATGAACTAGTCGAGCGTCACGGTGCGGTGCCGCTTCGTCGGTTCCTCCTAGGAGTCGACCAGGGGACCAGTCCTCAGTGTGACGCGGTGCCGGCTGCCGACGACGAGTGGGGAGTCCTAAAGGTGAGCTGCCTTCGGCCCGGAAATTTCGTGCCAGCAGAAAACAAGAGGCTTCCGGAGGGGACAGAACCCGATTCGATCAGTGAGGTGCGAGAAGGGGATTTGCTCATTGTTCGCGCGAACACTCCGCAACTAGTCGGGTCGACTGCCGTTGTTCCCAAGGTGCGGCGGAGGCTGCTTCTTTCGGACAAGATTTTCCGCGTCCGCTTGGACGACAGACTTAGCGCCGACTTCGTGGCTGCCATCGCACGGGGGCGCCGCATCCGCGCTCTCTGTTCCGCAGGCTCAAACGGTGCTTCCCAGTCCATGGCGAACATCCGGTTCGAAGAGGTCAAGGCGTGGCCGATGCCCGCCGTGGGACCGGGCGCGCAAGCCGATTTCGTAGCAAAGGTCGCCAACGGTCGGGCGGTGTTGGACAAGCTGCACCCCCGTATTGAGCGCCAGCTTGCTCTCTTTGCTGAACGCCGCCAAGCCCTCATCACCGCCGCCGTAACCGGCCAGTTCGACGTCTCCACCGCCAGCGGACGCAACGTCACGGAGGGAATCACCGTATGAGCCCCGGCCCCGTCCACCGCGAATCCGCCTTCGGCGACGCCATAGTCGCCGCCATGGCCGAGCGTGGCTGGCGCGAAGCGAGCCCCGCCGGCTACCAGCCCGACCTCGGCCTGGACACCCAGGAACTCTTCGAGTTTCTCGGCAAGACCCAGGCCGAGGAGTGGCACGAGCTCCGCACCGTCTACGGCGACGCCAACGAGGCCCAGCGCGGCTTCGCTCGCCGCCTCGACCAGGCCATCGCCGGCGACGGCCTCCTCCACGTCCTCCGCAATGGCGTCAAGGACCGTGGCGTCCTCCTCCGTGTGGCCTACTTCAAGCCAAACCTGGTCGCCGACGAATCCGTCCTCCACGGCTACCGCGCCAACCGCCTCACCGTCGTCCGCGAGCTGCCGTACGCCACCAAGCAGCTCGACCGGAACAACCGCCTCGACCTGGCCCTGTTCCTCAACGGCATCCCGGTCGCCACCGCCGAGCTCAAGAACCCGCTCACCGGACAGGGCGTCGAGCACGCCAAGGAGCAGTACCGCACCGACCGCGACCCCACCGAGCCGATCTTCACCCGCCGGGTCATCGCGAACTTCGCCATAGACCCCGACCTGGTCTTCGTCGCCACCCAGCTCAAGGGCAAGAACACCCGCTTCCTGCCCTTCAACACGGGCTCCGAGGGCCCCGGCCGCCCCGGCGGCGCGGGCAACCCGGCCCCCACCGTGTACGGGCAGTACGCGACCTCCTACCTCTGGGAGCAGGTCTGGGAGCGGGCCAACTGGCTGGATCTGCTCCAGCGCTTCGCCCACCAGCAGAAGTCCAAGACGCCCGGCGGCGGCACCACCCGCACCACGATCTTCCCGCGCTTCCACCAGTGGGACGCGGTCAGGAAACTGACCGCCCACGCCGCCACCCACGGCGCCGGTCAGAACTACCTGATCATGGCCTCGGCCGGTTCCGGCAAGTCCAACACCATCGGCTGGCTCGTCCACCGCCTCTCCGACCTGCACGCGGACAACGACCCCCGCACGCTCGACACGGAGGCTCTGTCAGCGGGCTTCATCAAGCCCGGGGCACCGGTCTTCGACAAGGTCATCGTCATTACCGACCGCCGGAATCTGGACGCCCAGCTCCGCGAGACGGTCGGCAGCTTTTCCCAGACCGACGGCCTGGTCGTCAAGATCGACGATAAGCAGGGTGCCAAGAGCGAGCAGCTCGCCCGCGCCCTCTCCCGCGACACCGGCAAGATCGTCACCGTCACCCTGCACTCGTTCCCCGCGCTGCTGGACTACCTCCAGCGCAATCCGACCGAGATCAAGGGCACCACCTTCGCCATCGTCATCGACGAGGCCCACTCCTCCCAGTCCGGCGACGCGGCGACCTCCGTCCGCGCCGCCCTGCGCGAGCTCGGCCTCGACTCGGACTCCGAGGACGTCGGCGCGACCAGCCTGACCGTCACCGACAAGCTCAAGAAGAAGGCGCTGGAGCGGTCCCGGGCCGCCAACCTCTCCTACTTCGCTTTCACCGCCACCCCGAAGTCGAAGACCCTCGAACTCTTCGGCACCCCGGACCAGATCGATGGCAAGGCCGCCTACCGCCCCTTCCACACGTACTCCATGCGCCAGGCCATCGAGGAAGGCTTCATCCTCGACCCGCTGCGCAACTACGTCACGTACAACACGTACTGGAAGCTGGTGAACCAGAACACGGACGAGCGCGAGGTGGACCCCGCCAAGGCGAATTCGCTGCTCGCCCGGTACGTGCTCACCCACGACTCCACCGTCTCCCAGCACGCCCAGGTGATCGTCGAGCACTTCGTGGCCCACACCCGGGGCCGGCTCGGCGGGCGCGCCAAGTCCATGGTCGTAACGGCCTCTCGGCACTCCGCCGTCCAGATGGCCCGGGCCATCAAGAGCTACATCGAGGATCGCGGGTACGACACCAAGTATCCGGACTTGGGCGTTCTGGTCGCCTTCTCCGGCTCCCTCACCATCGACGGCGAGGAGACCACCGAGCCGAAGGAGAACGGGGGGCTGTCCGAGACCGCCCTTCCCAAGGCCTTCGGCTACACGCGCGCCGACGACAAGGCGGTGAAGGCCGGAGGGAAGGGGCAGCAGGAGTACCGGATCCTGGTCGTCGCCGAGAAGTACCAGACCGGGTTCGACCAGCCCCTGCTGACGGCCATGTACGTCAACAAGAAGCTGACCGGTATCTCGGCCGTCCAGACCCTCTCCCGCCTCAACCGCACGGCCGAGCGCAAGACACAGGCCGACCTCGCCGTCCTCGACTTCACCAACGAGGCCGAGGACATCAAGGAGGCGTTCCGCCCCTACTTCGAGGAGGCCAACACCCTCCCCTCGGATCCCAATCTTCTCTACACCGCCCAGAGCCGGGTCATGTCCGCGCCGGTCATCTCCGAGACGGAGATGGACGAGTTCGCCGCCGCCTGGTTCGAGGCGAAGGAGAAGGCCGCCGGATCCCCGGCCAAGTGGGAGAAGCTGCACGCCGAGCTGTACCGCCGGCTCTCCCCGGCCGTCACCCGCTACGAGACCCTGCGGGACAACGACGAGGACGAGGACGAGGTCAAGACGGCCGAGGACTTCCGCGCCGACCTTCACGACTACGTGCGCAAGTACGGCTTCCTCGCCCAGATCGTGCCCTACCACGACCCGGACCTGGAGCGTCTCCACCTCTACGGCCGCTACCTCCTCACCCGGCTGCGCGGCCGCACGGACGGCGGCGTGGACATCGGTGAGGTCGACCTCAGCCACCTGCGCGTGCAGAAGACCGGGGAACACGACGTCTCCCTCAGTCCGGAAGGAGCCGCGACCATGCCCGGTTTCGGCGAAGGGCCGGGCGGGGCCAAGGAAGCAGAGAAGTCGCTTCTGTCCGAGCTGATCGAGAAGTTCAACGCGAAGTTCGGCACGGACTTCACCGAACAGGACGTCATCCGGCCCTTCGAGGAGGCCAAGGCCGACGCCAAGGTCCGGGCCGCGGCCGTCGTCAACGACGAGGACAACTTCGGCAAGGTCTTCGACAAGGTCTTCGCGGACAAGATGGCCGACCACGTCGGCTCCATCGCCGGTCTCGGCCGCCAGTACTTCGGCGCCGACCGGAACTTCAAGTCCAGCCTCGACCGCAGCGCTCGCCGCGCCGCGTGGCGGATGATCCGCCGAGAGGAGGGCGTGGACGACGCCGCGTAGCCTCTCGCCGCATGCAGGCCCTCGCGCAACTCCCCGGGACACGAGGGCCTCGCAAACGCATCACACTGCCTGGCCAGCCATCGACACCGAGCACCTGGCGAGGTCGTCCGGGGCGAGTGCGACGGACGGATCCCGCGACGCACAGACGGTTCTCGGTCAAATCTGACAGACCTCGAACGCCTCCCTGGACGGAAGATCGCCGCCCCACCACACTGGTTCGGACATATCGGGTCGGCCGGCACCACCTCGGATGCGACGTAGCCGACAGCAACACCACGGGGCAGGGGCACGGTGCCGCAGCGGATCATCGACGGACGATACGAACTCCTGGAGGAGCTCAGCCACGGCGGCATGGGCGACGTCTGGCGCGGCTACGACTCTGTACTGGACCGGCCCGTGGCGGTGAAGCTCATCCGGTCCCAGGCCGTCACCTCGCCGCAACTGGCGGACGAACTCGCCAAGCGGTTCCGGCGCGAGGCCAGGATCACGGCCCGCATCCAGCACCCCGGCGTGCCACAGGTCTACGACGCCGTCCTGGACGACTCCCACGAGCACCTGCTCCTCGTCATGGAACTGGTCGACGGCGTCCCGCTGTCAGCCTATGTGGACCCGGACCGGCCGCTGCCGGTGAGCTGGGCCGTGGCGGTGGTCGCGCAGGTGGCCACCGTACTGTCACACGCCCACGAGGTCCCCGTGATCCACCGGGACCTCAAGCCCGGCAACGTCCTCGTCGCCCGCGACGGGACCGTGAAGGTCCTGGACTTCGGCATCGCGGCCATCCTGCGCTCCGACGCCACCAAGCTGACCGCGACCGGCAGCCCGATCGGGACCTCCCAGTACATGGCGCCCGAGCAGGTCCGTGGCGGGCGTGTCACCCCGCGGACGGACCTGTACGCGCTAGGTTGTGTGCTCCACGAACTGCTCTCCGGACGCGTGCTGTTCAAGGCGGACAGTGAGCTCGCGCTCATGTACCAGCACGTCACCGCGGAGCCCGTCCCGCTCCGCCGCTTGCGCCCCGAGCTTCCGGCCGCGCTGGAGGAACTCGTCCTTCACCTGCTCCGCAAGGCACCGGAGGCGCGACCCGCCGATGTGCAGGAAGTGCACGAGCGGCTGCGGCCCTTCCTCCCACAGGCCGGCCAGGACCCGGTGCCCGGCGAGACGGGCCCGGCTGGCGCCCCGGATCCGACCGCGCTGTTCCGCCATCCCTACGCGCCCCGCTCCCGGCCCCGCCCGGCGGCCACCACGACGCTCTCGGGGGAGCAGGCCGTCGTTCCCGTCCCTGTACCGGATGGACTCAGGGCGGATATCAAGGAGGCGTACGCGCACTCCGACGCCCTCCTCGAAGAGGAGCGGTTCACGCAGGCCGCGGAGGTCCTGAGCGAGGTCATCGAACCGGCCGCCCGCGTCCTCGGCACCGAGAACCGGCAGGTGCTCGAACTGCGCACCCAGCGAGCGGCGATCCGACTGCTCGGCGGGGACTACCGGGCCGCCCTGCCGGAGTTCACATCGCTCGCCGACGCCTACGGGCGTATCGCGGGGCCCACGAGTGAACAGGCTCGCGCCTGCCGTGCGCAGGCCGCGCGTTGCCGTGCCGAACTCGGCCACGTGACCGAGGCGCTCACGGCACTGGAAGCCGTACTGGCCGTGGTCCGGGTCGTGGACAGCGATGTCAGCGAGGAGGCCGTGGAACTCCGTCGTGACATCGGCATGCTGCTGCTTGCCCAGGGCCGGGCCGCCGACGCCGCGGTCGTCCTCGAACCGCTGCACGCCGACCTCAACGTGGTCTACGGGCCCGCGGACGAACTGACTGCCGAGGTCGCCGAGGCACTGGCGCTGATACGGCTCGACCTGGACGGGTCGACCGGCTGAGCCCGTCACGCCCCCGCATGCCAGAAAGCAAGGTGGTCGGACACGCCCCGGCCGTGGGAGGGAACCAGGAACATGGACGCACACCACACCCCCGAGAACGCACCGAACGTGACCACGATGGTGCGTCAGGTGGGCAACGGCCTCAAGCAGCTCTACGGCGAGCTGCTGGACGTCGGGGACCTGGACAGCATGCCGGACAAGGAGCGTGAACCCCGTCTGCTCTCCCGGGCCCTGACCGCCCAGGCTGTGCGCATCGTCACCGGCTTCAACCCTGAGGACGCTGCCGCCACGGTCATCGACGGGCATGCCGACCAGGGCATCGACGCGATCGCCGTCGTGGACGGACCCAATCCCCACGTGTACTTGATCCAAGGCAAGTGGAGCAAGGACGGCAAGGCCAAGGGCGAGCGGGACGCGGTGCTTGAGCTCCTGGCCGGGCTGCGCTTGATCGACGACGAGGACTTCGCCCCGTTCAACCCGCGAGGGCGGCAACTGGCCGAATACGCCAAGACCGTCATGGACCGCGGCCCTGTGCCCGTCACTCAGGTCGTCGTCCTCATGCGACCCGACAGCCCCGGCATCGGCTTCCAGCAGGCCATCGTCACCGGTGAGAAGGAGTTCAACCGCTACGGCGACATCCTCGATCACCGGATCATCCTGGCGTCCGAGGTGTGGTCGTCCGTCCGCCGTGACCTCACTCCCGAGCCGGTGCGTTTGTCGGCCACCCTGTTCCCCTGGTTCGGCATCAGCACTCCGTACGAGTCGTACCAGGGTGTCGTCGCCGCCGAAGAGGTGGCGCAGTGGGCGAAGAGCGGCTCCGGCCTCTTCAACCTGAACATCCGGAACCCTCTGGGCAGGACTTCGATCAACAATGAGCTGATCACGACGCTCAGCCAGGAACCGGCGCTGTTCTGGTACTTCAACAACGGCATCACCGTGCTCTGCGACTCCGTAGGGAAAGCCCAGCAGAACATGCGCGCGCCCCAACACCACCCCCTGACACTGACCCTGCACCATGCCAGCGTCGTCAACGGAGCTCAGACCGTCCGGTCGGTCGCCGAAGCGCTCGCCGCCGATGACATTGCCGCCGAGGCCCAGATCGGCGTACGGATCATCGTCACAGGCAAGGCAGAGGAGTTCGCCAAGGAGACGACCAAGGCGACCAACCGGCAGAACAGTGTCGGTGCCCGCGACTTCATTGCGCTGGATCCTGTCCAGGCCGCGATCATGGAGGAGATGAGGGCGGAGCTCGGCCTGGAGTACAGCGTCAGGCGCAGCGAGCTGGATCCGCCGGAGGAATCGGGCTGCTCCGTGGTGGAGGCCGCTTGCGCCCTGGCCTGTGCCCGTGCCGACAGCCAGTACGCAGCCCGCATCGCCCTTTCCCGGGAACCGCTATGGGAGCGTGGCTCACAGGGCGTCTACGACGTTCTCTTTCGGCCTCAGCCCGGTGTGTTCCTGCTCTGGAACGCGGTGCAGGTGTTGCGGCAGGTGCGGCGTAGTCTGCTCGAACTCCGCAAGCGCTACGAGGGGCGGGGCGCTGCCTTGACTGAGCACGGCACCTACCTGCTGACCCATCTGGTGTTCCGTCTGCTGGACACCGACTCGATCGGGGAGCCCGACCAGGATCTCGCTTGGGCGGCAGACGTGAAGGAGCGGACGAAGGCGCTCGTCGAGCGGCTGCTGCCCGTCACCGCGGCAGCGATCGATGAACTCTTCACCGAGCGCTCTGTCATCCGCGCCGTGTGCTCCGACATCACCCGCTGTCGGGAGCTCGTCGGACACGTGCTCGCCGTCATGTCGGAGGAGTCCCGCGGTACTGTGCCCGACACGTATCGCCGCGTCCGTCCGTCGCGCAAGCGGCGCCGCCCCAACGCCGTACATGTTCTCGTCGACAAGGGAATCCTGCACAACGGGGAACCGCTCACGCTGAGCAGCGGCTACCCGCTCGAAGCGGCAGCTCTGCGGGACTGGCTCGCCGGAGACGAGCGGCGCAGCCGGGCCACCTGGGTCAACCACCGTACGAAGCCGGTCCTGTGGGCGGCTGATGGCAAGCAGTACTCTCCCACCGGCCTGGTCACGCGTATGTGGGAAGAGGCTGGCTGGGCGGACCGGCCCGTGGCGAACCAGGGAACCGCCCGTTGGGTGATCGCGTCGGGGGAGACACTTGCCGATCTGGCATGGAGTGTCCTGGACGCTTTGGAGGAGTCAGACGAGCCGGTCGGGCCGACAGACGGCCAGACCGACCAGTAGACACACCGGGAGAGATGCTCCGCCATGCCCCGCCTCGCCTTCGACATCGCCTTCTGCGCCCAGCTTCCCAAGCTGCAGGGCACGGTCCGCAAGGGAGTCTTCGACGCCTGGGAGAAGTTCGAACGGCTCAGCTTGAAGCAGCTGTTCAAGGACCCGGGCCTGAAGCTGGAGTCACTCAAGAACGCTCGGGACCCGCACATCCGGACCATCAGGATCGACCGCGGCACCCGAGGGGTCGTGCTGGCTCCCGACAGCGGGGACACCTATGTCCTGCTGCGGGTGCTGCCGCACGACGAGGCCAACGCATGGGCGGTCAAACAGAAGGCATCCATCAACACGGTCACCCGGGCCGTGGAGATCCGCGACATCGCCGTTCTGGAGGAGCTCACCCCCGCGTACGAGCGGACCGCTCCCGTCCCTGAGCAGCGGCTCTTCGCAGCCTTCTCGGACGGAGATCTGGCCGCCCTCGGCATCGACGGGACGACGCTGCACCAAGCACGGGTCCTCACCAGCTCGGAGCAGTTGGAGGCCTTCGCGCCGTTCTTTCCCCAGGACCAGCGTGAGGTGCTCGAATACCTCGCCGCCGGCTTCACGGTGGAGGAAGTATGGCGGGACGTGGTCGCCGTCCACCTCGACGCAGCGGGCAGTGCGGGGCCCGTGAACCCGGCCGACTACGAGACGGCCATCCGGTATACGCGCACCCGCATCGCCCTGGTCACCGGATCGGACGAACTCCGCGAGATCCTCGACAAGCCCTTCGCCGCCTGGAGGGTCTTCCTCCATCCGTCCCAGCACAAAGTGGCCTACCGAGCCTCGTACTCCGGCCCGGCCCAGGTCACCGGGGGCCCCGGCACCGGCAAGACGGTCGTCGCCCTGCACCGTGTGCGCCACCTGCTCGGCCACCTCCGGGACGGGGACCGGATCCTGCTCACCACCTACACGAACACCCTGGTGGCTGCTCTGCGCTCGGGCCTCGCCGAACTCGTCGAAGACGCGACACTCCGGGACCGGGTGGACGTCATGACTGTCGACGCCTTCGCCGGACGAGTGCTGTCCACCTCCCGCCGGCCGCTGCGCGCCGATGAGGAGCAGGCCCGCTGGGAGCGAGCCGCCGGGGCAGCGGGCTTCACCGGAAGCCCGCAGTTCCTCGCCCAGGAGTACAAGCATGTGGTCCTCGCCCAGAACCTGCGGACGTACGAGGAGTACGAGGCCGCCGAGCGCAAGGGGCGCGGCAGCGCATTGCCCGCCGCGGCCCGGCCGCCGGTGTGGGACGCCGTGGAGCAGTTCACCGCGCGGCTGGCCTCCGACAAGCTGCGGACCTACCTCGGAACCTGTGCGGAGGCCGCAGACCTGTTGGAGCGGACCGGGCCGCGCTACCGTCACGTGGTCGTCGACGAGGCCCAGGACCTGCATCCCGCCCAGTGGCGTCTTCTGCGCGCCGCCGCCCCGGTCCGCCCGGACGACCTGTTCATCGCAGGCGATCCGCACCAGCGGATCTACGACAGCAGGGTCTCCCTCAAGGCGGTCGGGATCCGGGTGGCGGGGCGGTCGACGAAGATGCGTAGGAACTACCGCTCCACGCACGAGATCCTCAGTTGGTCCACCGCGCTGCTCGTCGGCCGTCCCTTCGCAGAGCTTGAGGACGACGGCCGCCACGAAACCCTCATCGGATACCGCTCCGCCCTGCGCGGGAGCGGCCCCCGGACCCATGCGGCAGCCTCTCACGAAGCGGAGCTGGCTGCGCTCGTCGCGAGCGTGCGCGGTTGGCTGGAGGACGGCATCGCCCCTGGTGACATCGGCGTGAGCGCACGTTTCAACCGGACCTGCGACCAGGTGACGGAGCGCCTGTCGGTGGCCGGTATCCCCGCTCGACGACTGCGGGCGGACCAGCCGTCGGCGGCCGACGCCGTGAACGTCGGCACCATGCACTCCTTCAAGGGTCTGGAGTACCGCTGTGTCGCGGTGGTCGGCGTCCATGACGGCGCGGTGCCTTATCCCAAGGCGGTGACGCCGGCGGACGTCGACCGCCTCCAGCACGAGGCCGACCTGCTGGCGGAACGCTGCCTGCTGTTCGTCGCCTGCACCAGGGCCCGCGACGGCCTGTACGTGTCCTGGGCGGGGAACCCCAGTCCCTTCCTGCTCACGACCGGGATGTGAGCGGCGATGGACCGGTCTGGCCACGCAACGACCGGGTACGGAGTCACGACAGGTCGAGGAGGGAAATGGGCGAGCTCGCGGACCGCGTGGCCCGGCTGGAACGTGAGGTCACGGAGGCCCAAGAGGCGTTGCGCGTCGTCGCGAAGATCGATGAGGAGATCGAGAACGCCCTGGAAGAAGTCGCGGACCGTATGCACGAGGCGAGACAAGAGGCGACCTCTGACCGTGCGGCACGGGCGGGCCGCTTTCTGATGGAGCTCTGTGATCACCTCGCGGAGACGGTGTGGCCGGAGGTCACGGGAGCCCTTCGTCGAACGGACCTCGAAAAGGCGGCCCGGGCCCTGAAGGAGGCGTCCATGGCGGGGAAGACGGCTCCGGCGGTGTACAAGCTCTACGAGGTCAATCTGTCGGTGCAGTACGAATCCTCGCCGTACTCGCTGGGGGCCGTGGGCGAACAGTTGATGGCCTTCGAGTCATGGCTGGGGGCAGAGGGCAGGGGCTGACACGGCTGCCCGAATTCGCGATCGCGGTTCGTACGGTCAGTTGCTGTCAGACCTTGATCACTGCGGCGCGTCCACCGCACAGGGCGATGAGGTCCTCGGGGTCGGAGGTGAGGATCGTCGCCGGCCCGGGTGCGGCCAGTGCGGTGGCGGCGAGCATGGCGTCGATGGCGTACTTGTGTCCGTGCAGGCCGGCGTCGGCGAGGAGGGCGGCGGCGTGGCAGGCGATCGGTTCGGTGATCGGTTCCACGACGAGACGGGAGAGCGTCCACTCCAGGGCCGGGCGGTTGATGCGGGGGTGGACCACCTCGACGAGGGTGGCCGCTGAGGTGATCACGCGCAGGTCGTCGGCGCGGGCCAGAGCGAGCCAGGCGGTGACCGTGCGGTCGCGCAGGACGGCCTTGGCCAGGCCTTCACTGTCGAGGACGAGGGTTCCGCCGGGGATCGCAGGGGAGCGGGTCACGCGGCGCTTGCCCCGTGCCGGGTCTGCTCACGTCGCGCCTGGGCGAGCTGGTCGCGCAGGGACTGGATCTCGTCGTCAGTGACGGGGCCGTGCTCGGCCTCGGCGACGGCGATGAGTTCGTTGAGGTTGTCGCGTTCGATCTGGCGGGCGACGGCGGCGGCCACGTAGGCGGAAAGGCCGGAGGGGCCGCTGCGGGCCTTGGCGGCTTCGGCGATGTCGCGCGGCATGGTGATCGAGTACTTTCCGGTGGGCTCACTCATGCTACTTATCCTACCCTTCATCCTCCTAAGATCGCCTTCTTGGCTGGCACTGGAGCCGTGGACGGCACGTTCACCTGGAAAGGCGGTGGACGCTGTGCGTAGTTCGGCAGGCCAGGTATACGAAGTGCACCGGAATGGCGTGGGCCGAGCGCGGTGAAGCCCTGGTGGGGGCCGGCAACTGGCGATGGGGCGGATGTCAGGGCTTTGATCGACGAGCGCGGGGCCTCATTGGTCCGGGCCGTAAGCGAAGCCCCTGCTGCTGACTTCGGCCAGGTGAGGAACGGGTGAGGTGCGACGCCTATCAGTTGGTACGCCTTCGTGCTCGGATATCTGGACACCGGTACCGCGGCGGCATCGACGGACACGAGGAAGTCACCGACGCGAAGATCTCAAAGGAGGCCTGTCGCGTTGTATCGCCGATGGTGTGCGGGTATTGAGAGGAAAAAGGAGAGGGGTAGGAGTCAGTGAGACTGACTCCTACCCCTCTCGTATCGGCATCCGCCTTGGTCGGGCCGCTTGTTGACCTTGTGACCGGCGAGTGCCCCCGGCAGGATTCGAACCTGCGCACACGGCTCCGGAGGCCGTTGCTCTATCCCCTGAGCTACGGGGGCGTGTCCGTCGCGGTGGTGTTGCTCGCGGCGACAGGTAGAACACTACCAGCTCCGGTGGGGTGGTCCGGAACGGGTTTCCGTGAGGTCGGGGGCGTCATCGGCGTGGGGCGTTGTCCCCCGCACGGGGCGGAAGTGGGGAAAACCCGGACGCGGCGGCCGGGGTCGACCTACTCTCGAAGGGTGCCTAGGGCGTCCGGCCGGATTCTTGTTGTGGACGACAACAAGGTCATCCGGCAGCTGATCAGGGTCAACCTCGAACTGGAGGGCTTCGAGGTCGTGACCGCGGCCGATGGTGCCGAGTGTCTGGAAGTCGTCCATCAGGTGCGTCCCGACGCGGTCACCCTGGATGTGGTGATGCCGTGCCTCGACGGCATCCGGACCGCCGCCCGGCTGCGTGCCGATCCGCGCACCCGTGATCTGCCCCTCGCGATCATCAGCGCGTGCACCCAGGCCGAGGTCGACGCCGGATTCGAGGCCGGGGCCGACGCCTATCTCTCCAAGCCCTTCGAACCCGCCGATCTCGTCGCCCTCGTACGGCGGCTCGTCGAGGGGAAGGGCAAGCGCCGGGGGAGTCGCCCCAAGCGGGAGAGCCGGGGGTCCTCGGCCGCCCAGGCCGAGTCGGCCGGATAGTTCCGCAGTCCCCGTCCCCGTGATTCCGGTAGTCCCCGCGGCCCCCGTAGTTCCGGCGTTCGGTGAGCCGGACCGGGGCGGGCCGGGCTGCTTGACGGGTGAGGGCTCGTGCCCTACCCGTCCCGCCCGTTCCGCGCGCGTGCGCGATTGAAGTGCCGGACCCCCACCGCCGGGTCGTCCCATCCCATCCCGTTCCGCGCTTGTGCGTGGCCTTGCGTGCCACCGTCGTGTTGTCGTGGGTGGGTGTCGCCGGCCGCTCAGCGTTCCACGTCCCCTCGTCGCCGGCTGTCGCGTGCCGCCCCCGCCCCGCCACTCCCCGCCCCGGCACTCCCCGCCCCGCTCGCCCATCCCGCTCCCCCTGTCGCCCCCGGGTGAGGAGAACCGTCCCGTCCGCCCCCTTCGTCGCCCTCCTCGCGTCCATATGTCGGGACTGGCATAAACCAGTTCGCCTACCCACCCCCCTCCTCCCCTACGCTTGTCCCGTGACCCCCGCCGAGCTGTCCCGTACCGTGCTGCACGCGGTGCGTCGTGCCGTGGAGGCGGGGGAGCTGCCCGGCGTGAGCGTTCCCGGGCGGGCCGTCGTCGCGCCGCCGGGGCCCGGGGGCCGCGGCGACTACGCCACCACCATCGCCCTCCGGCTCGCCGGGGCCGCCGGGCAGCCGCCCCGCCGGGTCGCCGAGGTGCTGCGGGCTTACCTCGTCGAGGCGGACGGCGTCACGGACGTCGTCATCACCGGGCCCGGGTTCCTCAACCTCACCCTCGGCTCCGCCGCCCCCGCCGCCCTCGTCGCCGAGATCCTCCGGCGCGGCCCCCGCTACGGGCACGCCCCCACGGCCCCCGGCGCCGTAGACCTGGACGCCCCCGACGCCCCCGCCCCCGACGCCCCCGCCCCCCTCGTGCTGACCTGCGCCCACGAGCCCCGGGCCGTCGTCGTCGCCCAGGCCGCCGCCCGCATCCTGCGCTCCCAGGGCACCCCGGCCCGCACCCGGTGCGCCGCCGAGCCCCACCCCGCCTGGACGGCCGCCCTCGGCGCGCGCGTCGACGCCTTCGGCGAGGGCGGGTCCGGGGAGACCGCCGCCCGGATCCGCCCCGTCCCCGCCCCCGGCGGCGTGCTGCGCCTCGGCCGGGACGCCGGGCGCTGGGCCCTGCTCCACCCCGCCCCGCACGACCGGCCGCGCGCCGGAGAGGGGCACCTCGTCCAGCGCGAGAGCAACCCCCTGTTCCGGGTGCGGTACGCCCACGCCCGCAGCCGCGCCCTCCTCCGCAACGCCGCCGACCTCGGCTTCGCCCCCGACGCCGCGGCCGACACGGGCACCGCGGCCGGAGCGGCCCCCCACGCCGCCCCCGCCACGGCCCCCGCCGCCGTCACCGCCGACGCCCGGCCCGGCACGACCGGCATCCCCGGCACACCCGCCGGCCCCGCCGACGCCCCCGCCCCCCGGGCCCTGCTCGCCGCCCTCGCCGCCCATCCCCGCGTCCTCGCCGCCGCCGCCGAGCACCGCGCGCCCGACCGGCTCGCCCGGCACCTCGTCGTCACCGCCGACGCCGCGCTGCCCTTCCTGCCCACCGTGCTGCCGTGCGGCGCGGAGAAACCCTCGGCCGCCCACCGCGCCCGGCTGGCGCTCGCCGTCGCCGCCGGGACGGTGCTGGCCGGCGGCCTGACCCTGCTCGGCATCGACGCACCCGACCACCTCTGAGAGAGCATCAAGACGCCATGAGCCGTTCCGCGCACCCCGCCGGGCCCCGTCACGCCGACGTCCTCCCCGAGGGCCACTACGCCGCGCCGCCCGCCGACCTCAACGCCCTCGACCCCAAGGTGTGGGCGCGGACCGTCGAGCGCGCCCCGGACGGCACCGTCACCGTGGCCGGCATCCCCGTCACCCGGCTCGCCGAGGAGTTCGGCACCCCGGCGTACATCCTCGACGAGAGCGACTTCCGGGCCCGCGCCCGCGCCTGGCGCACCGCCTTCGGCAGCGAGGCCGACGTCTTCTACGCGGGCAAGGCCTTCCTCTCCCGGGCCGTCGTGCGCTGGCTGCACGAGGAGGGGCTCAACCTCGACGTCTGCTCCGGCGGCGAGCTGGCCACCGCGCTCTCCGCCGGCATGCCCGCCGAGCGCATCGCCTTCCACGGCAACAACAAGACCGTCCACGAGATCCGCCGGGCCGTCGAGGCCGGGGTAGGGCGGATCGTGCTCGACTCCTTCCAGGAGATCGTCCGCGTCGCCCACATCGCCGGGGAACTCGGCCGCCGCCAGCGCGTGCAGATTCGTATCACCGTCGGCGTCGAGGCCCACACGCACGAGTTCATCGCCACCGCCCACGAGGACCAGAAGTTCGGCATCCCGCTGGCCGGCGGGCAGGCCGCCGAGGCCGTGCGGCGGGCCCTGCGGCTCGACTCGCTGGAACTGATCGGCATCCACTCGCACATCGGCTCGCAGATCTTCGACATGTCGGGCTTCGAGGTCGCCGCCCACCGGGTCGTCTCCCTGCTGCGCGACATCCGCGACGAGCACGGCGTCGAACTCCCCGAGATCGACCTCGGCGGCGGCCTCGGCATCGCCTACACCAGCGATGACGACCCCCGCGAGCCGCAGGAGATCGCCAAGGCGCTGACCGACATCGTCACCCGGGAGTGCGAGTCGGCGAAGCTGCGCACCCCGCGGATCTCCGTCGAGCCCGGCCGGGCCATCGCCGGGCCCACCGCCTTCACCCTCTACGAGGTCGGCACCATCAAGCCCCTGGAGGGGCTGCGCACCTATGTCTCCGTCGACGGCGGCATGTCCGACAACATCCGCACCGCGCTGTACGACGCCCAGTACAGCGTCGCCCTGGTCTCCCGCGCCTCCGACGCCGAGCCCGTGCTGGTCCGCGTCGTCGGCAAGCACTGCGAGAGCGGCGACATCGTGGTGAAGGACGCCTTCCTCCCCGGCGACCTGGCCCCCGGCGACCTGATCGCCGTCCCCGCCACCGGCGCCTACTGCCGCTCCATGGCGAGCAACTACAACCACGCCCTGCGCCCGCCGGTCGTCGCCGTCCGGGACGGCGGGGCGCGCGTGATCGTCCGCCGGGAGACGGAGGAGGACCTGCTGGGCCTCGATGTGGGATGAGACACGGCACTGAGGGCGGGGGGCGGAAGATCTCCGCTCCCACCCCTGCGAGAATGAAATAAATGTCTCACGATTCGGACGAAACACGGAAAATCCCGTCCGTTGCATGAGACTGGTCGAACCGTAGACGGTATGAGGAAACGAGGTCGGATGATGCGTACGCGTCCGCTGAAGGTGGCGCTGCTGGGCTGTGGAGTGGTCGGCTCAGAGGTGGCGCGCATCATGACGACGCACGCCGACGATCTCGCCGCCCGCATCGGGGCCCCGGTCGAGTTGGCCGGGGTCGCCGTCCGCAGGCCCGACAAGGTGCGCGAGGGCATCGACCCCGCCCTGGTCACCACCGACGCCACCGCCCTGGTCAAACGCGGTGACATCGACGTGGTGATCGAGGTCATCGGCGGCATCGAGCCCGCCCGCACCCTGATCACCACGGCCTTCGAGCACGGCGCCTCCGTCGTCTCCGCCAACAAGGCGCTGCTCGCCCAGGACGGCGCCGCCCTGCACGCCGCCGCCGACCAGCACGGCAAGGACCTCTACTACGAGGCCGCCGTCGCCGGTGCCATCCCGCTGATCCGCCCGCTGCGCGAGTCCCTCGCCGGGGACAAGGTCAACCGCGTGCTCGGCATCGTCAACGGCACCACCAACTTCATCCTCGACGCCATGGACAGCACCGGCGCCGGGTACCAGGAAGCGCTCGACGAGGCCACCGCCCTCGGATACGCCGAGGCCGACCCGACCGCCGACGTCGAGGGCTTCGACGCCGCCGCCAAGGCCGCCATCCTCGCCGGGATCGCCTTCCACACCCGGGTGCGCCTCGACGACGTGCACCGTGAGGGCATGACCGAGGTCACCGCCGCGGACTTCGCCTCCGCCAAGGGCATGGGCTGCACCATCAAGCTGCTCGCCATCTGCGAGCGGGCCGCGGACGGCGCGTCGGTCACCGCGCGCGTGCACCCGGCGATGATCCCGCTCAGCCACCCGCTGGCCAGTGTGCGGGGCGCCTACAACGCGGTGTTCGTCGAGTCCGACGCCGCCGGACAGCTCATGTTCTACGGCCCCGGCGCCGGCGGCTCGCCCACCGCCTCCGCCGTGCTCGGGGACCTCGTCGCCGTCTGCCGCAACCGGCTCAGCGGCGCGACCGGACCCGGCGAGTCCGCCTATGCCGCACTGCCCGTCTCCCCGATGGGCGACGTCGTCACGCGCTACCACATCAGCCTCGACGTCACCGACAAACCGGGCGTGCTCGCCCAGGTCGCGACCGTGTTCGCGGAGCACGGTGTCTCCATCGACACCGTGCGGCAGTCCGGCAAGGACGGCGAGGCCTCCCTCGTCGTCGTCACCCACCGCGCGTCCGACGCCGCCCTCGCCGGCACCGTCGAGGCGCTGCGCACCCTCGACACCGTGCGGGGTGTCGCCAGCATCATGCGCGTTGAAGGAGAGTAACGAGCAATGACCCACCAGTGGCGCGGAATCATCGAGGAGTACCGGGACAGGCTGCCGGTCTCCGCCAGCACCCCGGTCGTGACGCTCCGCGAGGGCGGCACGCCGCTCGTGCCCGCGCAGGTGCTCTCCGAGCGCACCGGCTGCGAGGTCCACCTCAAGGTGGAGGGCGCCAACCCCACCGGTTCCTTCAAGGACCGCGGCATGACCATGGCGATCAGCCGCGCCAAGGAGGAGGGCGCGCAGGCCGTCATCTGCGCGTCCACCGGCAACACCTCCGCCTCCGCCGCCGCCTACGGGGTGCGGGCCGGGATGGTCTCGGCCGTCCTGGTGCCGCAGGGCAAGATCGCGCTCGGCAAGATGGGCCAGGCCCTCGTGCACGGCGCGAAGATCCTCCAGGTCGACGGCAACTTCGACGACTGCCTCACCCTGGCCCGCGCGCTCAGCGACAACTACCCCGTGGCGCTGGTCAATTCGGTCAACCCGGTGCGCATCGAGGGCCAGAAGACCGCGGCCTTCGAGATCGTCGACATGCTCGGCGACGCCCCCGACATCCACGTCCTTCCGGTCGGCAACGCGGGCAACATCACCGCGTACTGGAAGGGGTACCGGGAGTACGCCGCCGACGGGCCCGCCACCCGGACGCCCCGCATGTGGGGCTTCCAGGCCTCCGGCAGCGCCCCGATCGTGCGCGGCGAGGTGGTCAAGGACCCGTCGACCATCGCCACCGCCATCCGCATCGGCAACCCCGCCTCCTGGGATCTCGCGCTGGCCGCGCGCGACGAGTCCGGCGGCGCCATCGACGAGGTGACGGACCGTGAGATCCTGCGCGCCTACCGGCTGCTGGCCTCCCAGGAGGGCGTCTTCGTCGAGCCCGCCTCCGCCGCGTCGGTCGCCGGTCTGCTGAAGGCCGCCGAGCAGGGCAAGGTCGACCCGGGCCAGCGGATCGTCTGCACCGTCACCGGCAACGGCCTGAAGGACCCCGACTGGGCCGTGGCCGGAGCGCCGCAGCCGGTCACCGTCCCGGTCGACGCGGCCACCGCGGCCGAGCGCCTCGGCCTGGCCTGAGCACGACCCTCCCGGCCGGGCCCCGGGTCCCCCACCGGGGCCCGGGGCCCGGCCGCGAGAGCGGCCTCCGGCGGTGGCCCGCGGGACGTCCGGCGGGGCCGGCGCCGTGAAACCGCCGGTGGAAGCGGTGGGCGGCGGCCGGGTCCGCCGTCCGGACGGCGCGGGCACCGGGCGGGGACCGCCCGGCGGGGCCCTACGGGACGGCGCCCGGCGCGGACAGGCGTAACCGCCGCCCGTCCGGGAATGTCTGGAACAGGGGGTGCACAGGGGGCTTACGACACGCATCGTGCGCCTGCCGTGCGCCCTGTGTCGCCGCAGAACCTTCCTTCGATAGGCTGTACCGAATCCAACCGCCGCATATGCCGCGGCGCCGCGCTGTCCCCGCGGCCCGCCGACGGCAGCGGAGGGCCGCCCGCCCGGGTGCGCGGCGCCGGCCGGGCGACCGTCACCGGACGCCGGTCGCACGCCATCCGGTCACCGGACGGCCCGCGCCGCTCCACCACCCGCTCCACCCCGCCGTTCCACCAGGCAGTCCACACCACGCCGTTCAAGGAGAGTCATCGAGCGATGGCCGGTCCCGCGTTCCGCGCCGCCGCCGTCCGGGTGCGCACCCCCGCCACCAGCGCCAACCTCGGTCCGGGCTTCGACGCCTTCGGGCTCGCGCTGGGGCTGTACGACGACGTGGTCGTCCGGGTGGCCGACTCCGGGCTGCACATCGACATCGCCGGGGAGGGCAGCGAGACGCTGCCGCGCGACGAGCGCCACCTGCTCGTCCGCTCCCTGCGCACCGCCTTCGACCTGCTGGGCGGCCAGCCGCGTGGTCTGGAGATCGTCTGCGCCAACCGCATCCCCCACGGCCGCGGGCTCGGCTCGTCCTCCGCCGCCATCTGCGCGGGCATCGTCGCCGCGCGCGCCGTGACCATAGGCGGCGAGGCCCGCCTCGACGACGCGGCGCTCCTCGACCTCGCCACCGAGATCGAGGGCCACCCCGACAACGTGGCGGCCTGCCTGCTCGGCGGGTTCACCCTGTCCTGGATGGAGTCCGGAGCCGCCCGCGCGATCAGGATGGAGCCCGCCGATTCCATCGTTCCGGTGGTTTTCGTGCCCGGGAAGCCCGTGCTGACGGAGACCGCCCGCGGACTGCTCCCGCGCACCGTCCCGCACGTCGACGCCGCGGCCAACGCCGGCCGTGCCGCCCTGCTCGTCGAGGCCCTCACCCGGCGCCCCGAACTGCTGCTCCCGGCCACCGAGGACCGGCTCCACCAGGAGTACCGGGCCCCTGCCATGCCGGAGAGCGCCGCCCTGGTCGAGAGGCTGCGCGCGGACGGCGTCCCCGCGGTCATCTCCGGCGCCGGACCCACGGTGATGGCGCTGGCCGACGCCGGTACGGCGGACAAGGTGGAGGCGCTGGCCGGCGCCGACTGGGCGGCCAACCGGCTGGGCCTCGACACCCGGGGCGCGAGCGTTCTGCCACTGGCGGCCTGACACGGTTGCCGTATTTCGAGAGGGGGAATGTTTGTTGGGTCCGGTAGTGTTAACCTCAAGTCTGCACCCGACCCCACCATGGCGAGGTGCCTCGTGTCCCCGTCCGGGACAGACATTCTTCCGGGAGCCCCCCAAGTCGCATTGTGTGCTGGATGTCGTACGCGAACAGTACGGCCGACACGGACACTGAGCGGCCCCACGGGCACGCTCCGGAACCGGTGCGACCACACCGCGTGACCCAGTCCCTGGGTGCCACGGCCAGGGGGCGCGCCATCACCAGTTATCTCTTCCGCCGAATGGGCGGACAACCGCCCCGGCACGGTCCGCACAGCAAGGACCGAAGCCGGACAGCACAACCGGTCGCCGAGCCAGACAGGCCGACGTCCGCTCCAGGGAAGGACCCTTCGTGAGCGACACCACCGATCTGATGGGCGCACGTGTCGAGGAGACCGCTGCCGCGCCCGCCACAGACGCCTCCGCGCCTGCCACCGGTGCCGGCTCCCGGCGGCGCCGCGGTACCGGCCTCGAGGGCATGGTCCTGGCCGAGCTGCAACAGGTCGCGTCCGGCCTCGGTATCAGGGGCACCGCGCGGATGCGCAAGAGCCAGCTGATCGAGGTCATCAAGGAGGCGCAGGCCGCCGGGGGTGCCCCGGCCAAGGCCGCGCCCGCCGCCGACGCCGGTGAGACCAAGCCGAAGCGCCGCACCACCTCCCGGGCCCGCGCCGACGAGGCCCCCGCCGCCGAGAAGGCGGAGAAGCCGGCCGCGAAGGCCGCCGCCGCCGAGCAGACCGCGGCCCAGCAGCAGATCGAGATCCCCGGTCAGCCCTCCCCGAAGGCCGCCGCGTCCGAGCAGGCCCCCGCCGAGGAGGCGCCCGCCCCGAGCCGTCGCCGCCGCGCGACCGCCGAGGCCGGCAGCCCGGCCGCCGGTGCCGAGACGGCCGTCGCCGAGGCCAGGACCGAGACCCGGTCCGAGACGAGGACCGAGCAGTCCGCCCCGCAGCAGTCCCAGGGCCAGCAGCACCAGGGCGACGACGGCGACGGCCGCCGGGGCCGTGACCGCGACCGCCGCAGCCGCGACCGCGAGCGCCGCGGCAAGGGCGACGACCAGCAGCAGGGCCAGACCGGCGGCCAGCAGCAGCGCCAGCAGCAGAGCAACGGCCGCCAGGACCGGCAGGAGCGCCAGGAGCGCCAGCAGCAGCACCAGGACCGTCAGCAGCACGACGACGGGTACGACGACGACGGCGGCGGGCGCCGCGGGCGCCGCGGGCGCTACCGCGACCGCCGGGGCCGCCGCGGGCGCGACGAGGTGCAGGAGCCGCAGATCACCGAGGACGACGTCCTGATCCCGGTCGCGGGCATCCTCGACATCCTCGACAACTACGCGTTCATCCGGACCTCCGGCTACCTGCCCGGCCCGAACGACGTGTACGTCTCCCTCGCCCAGGTCCGCAAGAACGGCCTGCGCAAGGGCGACCACCTCACCGGTGCCGTGCGTCAGCCCAAGGAGGGCGAGCGCCGCGAGAAGTTCAACGCGCTGGTGCGCCTGGACTCCGTCAACGGCATGGCGCCCGAACACGGCCGCGGGCGGCCGGAGTTCAACAAGCTGACGCCGCTCTACCCGCAGGACCGGCTCCGGCTGGAGACGGACCCGGGCGTGCTGACGACCCGCATCATCGATCTGGTCTCGCCCATCGGCAAGGGCCAGCGCGGTCTGATCGTGGCCCCGCCGAAGACCGGCAAGACCATGATCATGCAGGCGGTCGCCAACGCGATCACGCACAACAACCCCGAGTGCCACCTGATGGTCGTCCTGGTCGACGAGCGTCCGGAAGAGGTCACCGACATGCAGCGGTCGGTCAAGGGCGAGGTCATCTCCTCGACCTTCGACCGCCCGGCCGAGGACCACACCACCGTCGCGGAGCTGGCCATCGAGCGCGCCAAGCGCCTGGTGGAGCTGGGCCACGACGTGGTCGTCCTGCTCGACTCGATCACCCGTCTGGGCCGTGCGTACAACCTCGCCGCCCCGGCCTCCGGCCGCATCCTGTCCGGTGGTGTCGACTCGACCGCCCTGTACCCCCCGAAGCGCTTCTTCGGCGCGGCCCGCAACATCGAGGACGGCGGCTCGCTGACCATCCTCGCCACCGCCCTGGTGGACACCGGGTCCCGCATGGACGAGGTGATCTTCGAGGAGTTCAAGGGCACCGGCAACATGGAGCTCAAGCTCGACCGGAAGCTCGCCGACAAGCGCATCTTCCCGGCGGTGGACGTCGACGCGTCCGGCACCCGCAAGGAGGAGATCCTGCTCAGCGGCGAGGAGCTGGGCATCGTCTGGAAGCTGCGCCGGGTGCTGCACGCCCTCGACCAGCAGCAGGCGATCGAGCTGCTCCTCGACAAGATGAAGCAGACCAAGTCGAACGCCGAGTTCCTGCTCCAGATCCAGAAGACGACCCCGGCCCCCGGCAACGGGGACTGACAGCGTCGCACCACGGCCGCGCGGCCCGTCCGCGCGCCCGGCCGAAAGGGCCGCTCCCGTCACCGCAGGGTGAGGGGGGCGGCCCTCTCGCATCCCGGGGCCCGCGCCCGGGGCCCGCGCCCGGGGCCCGCGCCCCGGGGCTCGTGTCCCGGGCCCGTCTCCCGGCCCCCGCCCCGGGGCCCTCCCGGGCCCGCTCCCACGGTCACGGAGTCGCCGCAGCCCGCCGGGCCCGGGTTCGCGCCCCGGGACCTGCTTCCCGGGCCCGCGCCTCGGGACCCGCTCCCGCGGCCACGGAGTCGCCGCAGCCGCCGGGCCCGGGTTCGCGGTCACGCGTGCCCGCCGGTTCCCGGGCCCACCGGTTCCCAGGCCAGGGCCCCGGCTCGCGGGCCCCCGGCTCACGGCCCGCCCCACCGGCCCCGGCGCGCCCGCCTCACGGCATCCACGCGGGCCCCGCGCCTGCCCCGTGCGCCCGGCGCCGTGCCCGCGGCGCCACTTCCACCCCCGGTCCCTCGGAGGCCGTCTCCGACCCGTCAGGGCTCCCCAGAGGTTCCTCTCGGGAAAACCCCCTCCGGCCTCCTTCCGGACACGCCGGTCCACCGTCCCCCGAAGATCCCACGCCGGCCCCCGCCTCCCCTCGGAGGGACCCCGCAGAGGACCCACGCCGGCCCCCGCCTCCCCCTCGGGCGACCCCGCAGGGGACCCGGAGGACTGCCCGGCGCGGGAACCCGTCCCGCCCGGCGGCCCCGGCGAGCGCCCCGCACGCGACCCTCACCCCCGCGCCCGGCTCCCTCCGGCTTGCCGGTACGGCCGGACGGGCGACGATGGTTCCCTAGGGGTTCTCAGGGACCCGGGCCGACGCGAGGACGGGGGAGCAGGGGGCAGCCGACCGGGGAGACGAGCCGAGGAGCAGATGGCCGACAGCAGCAGACCGGACCCCGCCGCACCGGGGGAGCACCCGGGCACCGGACCGCCGGCCGGAGCGGCCCGGCTCTTCCGGCGCCGGCCCCGGCGCGGGTCCCGCCGCGGCCCCCGGAGCGCGCGGCGCACGGCCCTGCTGGTCACGGCCTGGACCGCGGCGGGCATCCTCCTGCTCGGCGGCACCGGCGCCGCGTATCTGTACATCAAGCTCAACGGCAACCTCAGCAGCGTGGACATCGACCACGTCCTCGGCGGCGACCGGCCCGAGAAGTCCGCCAACGGCTCCCGCAACATCCTCGTCCTCGGCTCCGACACCCGCTCCGGCGCCAACCGCGACCTCGGCGGCGGCGGTGACGACGGCACCGCCCGGTCGGACACGGCGATGGTCGTGCACGTCCGGGCGGGCCACGAGCGGGCCGACGTGGTGTCCATCCCCCGCGACACCCTCGTCGACCGGCCCGCCTGCACCGGACAGGACGGCGCCGAGCACCCCGCCGCGCGCGGCGTGATGTTCAACTCGGCCTACGCCACCGGCGGCGCGGTCTGCGCCGTCAAGACCGTGGAGACCCTGTCCGGGCTGCGCATGGACCACTACCTGGAGATCGACTTCCGCGGCTTCCAGCGGATCGTGGACGACCTCGGCGGCGTGCGGATCACCACCACCGTCGACATCCACGACCCGGACAGCCACCTCGACCTCAAGGCCGGCACCCACACCCTCGACGGCGCCCGTGCGCTCGGCCTGGTCCGCACCCGGCACGGCGTCGGGGACGGCTCCGACCTCGGCCGCATCCAGCTCCAGCAGGCCTTCGTCCGGGCCCTGCTCGACCGGATCGACGACATCGGCCTGCTCACCAGCCCCAAGAAGCTCTACGACCTCGCCGACACCGCCACCAGCTCCGTGACCACCGACTCCGGGCTGGGCTCCGTCAACGCCCTGATGTCCTTCGCCGACGGGCTCAAGGACATCGGCCCCCGCGGCCTGCGCCTGCTCACCCTCCCCGTCGGCTACGACCCCGCCGACCGCAACCGCGTCCTGATCCAGCCGGAGAAGGCCCGGCAGGTGTGGGACGCCCTGCGCGCGGACCGGCCCGTCCCGCGCGGCGCCACCGAGGGAACGGCCACCGGCGAGGCGCGGGGAGTGGTGGGCGCGGAGCGCGGGGAATAACGGCCCCCACCCCCCGGTTTGGGGACATGGCACCGGTCCTGGCAGACTGGTACGTCGGCTCCGGTTCACGCTTCCGCATCCCGCGGCTGCGACCCGGCGCCCTCCCGAACCTAGGAGACACCTTGAAGCGCGACATCCACCCCGAGTACGTCGAGACGCAGGTCAGCTGCACCTGTGGCGCGTCGTTCACCACCCGCAGCACCATCTCGTCCGGCACCGTCCGCGCCGAGGTCTGCTCCGAGTGCCACCCGTTCTACACGGGCAAGCAGAAGATCCTCGACACCGGTGGCCGCGTGGCCCGCTTCGAGGCCCGCTTCGGCAAGGCTGCCGCCGGCTCCAAGAAGTAGCGAGCCACCGATCGCCGGTCCACGGCCGCGCCCCCAGCCCGGGGGAGCGCCGGGACCGGCGTTTTTGGTCGCCCGCCTTCCCCCTCCCCACGCCACGCAGTAGCAGGAGCCCAAGATGTTCGAGGCCGTCGAGGAACTCGTCGCCGAGCACGCCGACCTGGAGAAGAAGCTCGCCGACCCGTCGGTCCACTCCGACCAGGCCAACGCGCGCAGGCTGAACAAGCGCTACGCCGAGCTGACCCCGATCGTCGGCGCCTACCGGTCCTGGCGGGCCACGGGCGACGACATCGGGACCGCGCGCGAGCTGGCCGCCGACGATCCCGACTTCGCCGCAGAGGTCAAGGAGCTGGAGCAGCGCCGCGACGAGCTGACCGAGAGGCTGCGCCTGCTCCTCGTCCCGCGCGACCCCAGCGACGACAAGGACGTCATCCTGGAGATCAAGGCCGGCGCCGGCGGCGACGAGTCGGCCCTGTTCGCCGGCGACCTGCTGCGCATGTACCTGCGCTACGCCGAACGGGTGGGCTGGAAGACCGAGATCATCGACTCCACCGAGTCCGAGCTGGGCGGCTACAAGGACGTCCAGGTCGCCGTGAAGACCAAGGGCGGCCAGGGCGCCACCGAGCCCGGCCAGGGCGTCTGGGCGCGGATGAAGTACGAGGGCGGGGTGCACCGGGTGCAGCGGGTGCCGGCCACCGAGTCCCAGGGCCGCATCCACACCTCCGCGGCGGGCGTGCTGGTGACGCCCGAGGCGGAGGAGATCGACATCGAGATCAACCCCAGCGATCTGCGCATCGACGTCTACCGGTCCTCCGGCCCCGGCGGCCAGTCCGTCAACACCACCGACTCCGCGGTGCGGATCACGCACCTGCCCACCGGTGTCGTCGCCTCCTGCCAGAACGAGAAGAGCCAGCTCCAGAACAAGGAGCAGGCGATGCGTATCCTGCGCTCCAGGCTGCTCGCCGCGGCGCAGGAGGAGGCGGAGCGGGAGGCCGCGGACGCCCGCCGCAGCCAGGTCCGCACCGTCGACCGCTCCGAGAAGATCCGCACGTACAACTTCCCGGAGAACCGCATCTCCGACCACCGCGTCGGATTCAAGGCGTACAACCTGGACCAGGTCCTGGACGGCGAGCTCGACGCGGTGATCCAGGCCTGCGTCGACGCGGACTCGGCCGCCAAGCTGGCCGCGGCCTGACCCGCGACGGCCGGTCCGCACCGCCCGCCGGGGCGGCGGACCCGGCCCCCGGACGCACCACCCGCGCGCCCCGCGCGACCGAACGGAAGACAGCTCGGAGGACCAGCGTGAACCTGCTGCTCGCGGAGGTGGCCCAGGCCACCCAGCGGCTGGCCGACGCCGGCGTGCCCTCGCCGCGCACCGACGCGGAGGAACTGGCCGCGCATCTGCACGGCGTCAAGCGGAGCGAGCTGCACACCGTCCGGGACGCGGACTTCGACGCCCGCTACTGGGAGGTCGTCGCCCGCCGGGAGGCCCGGGAGCCGCTCCAGCACATCACCGGCCTGGCCTACTTCCGCTATCTGGAGCTCCAGGTCGGGCCCGGGGTCTTCGTGCCCCGGCCCGAGACGGAGTCCGTGGTCGGCTGGGCCATAGACGCCGTGCGCGCCATGGACGTCGTCGAGCCCTGCATCGTCGACCTGTGCACCGGCTCCGGGGCCGTCGCGCTGGCGCTCGCGCAGGAGGTGCCGCGCTCGCGCGTGCACGCGGTGGAACTGTCCGAGGACGCCCTGGTGTGGACCCGCCGGAACATGGCCGGCTCCCGGGTCGACCTGCGCCAGGGCGACGCCCGCACCGCCTTCCCCGACCTCGACGGCCAGGTCGACCTGGTGATCTCCAACCCGCCGTACATCCCGCTCACCGAGTGGGAGTACGTCGCCCCCGAGGCCCGTGACCACGATCCGCAGATGGCCCTGTTCTCCGGCGAGGACGGCCTCGACCTGATCCGCGGCCTGGAACGCACCGCCCACCGCCTGCTGCGCCCCGGCGGGGTCGTCGTCGTCGAGCACGCCGACACCCAGGGCGGCCAGGTGCCCTGGATCTTCGCCGAGGAGCGGGGCTGGGCCGACGCGGCCGACCATCCCGACCTCAACAACCGCCCGCGGTTCGCGACCGCCCGCAAGGCGCTGCCGTGACCGGCGACCGGACTTCGACCCCGCAGCAGGACCTGTACGAGGAGGACCGCTAGACATGGCACGGCGATACGACACCAACGACGCGACCGACCGAGTGACGGGTCTGCGCGAGGCCGCGTCCGCCGTCCGCCGTGGCGAGCTGGTGGTCCTGCCGACGGACACCGTCTACGGCGTCGGCGCCGACGCCTTCTCCCCGGAGGCCGTCGCCGCCCTGCTCTACGCCAAGGGCCGGGACCGCGCCATGCCCACCCCCGTCCTCATCGGCTCCCCGAACACCCTGCACGGGCTGGTCACCGACTTCTCCGAGCGGGCCTGGGACCTGGTGGACGCCTTCTGGCCGGGCGCGCTGACGCTGGTCACCAAGCACCAGCCGTCCCTCCAGTGGGACCTCGGCAACACCCGGGGCACGGTGGCCGTCCGGATGCCGCTGCACCCGGTCGCCCTGGAGCTGCTCACCGACTTCGGCCCGATGGCGGTCTCCTCCGCCAACCTGACCGGGCACCCGGCCCCGGAGGACTGCGACGCCGCCCAGCAGATGCTCGGCGATTCCGTCTCCGTCTACCTCGACGGCGGCCCCACCCCCGGTATCGTCCCGTCGTCCATCGTCGACGTCAGCCGTGACGTGCCGGTCCTGCTGCGCGCGGGCGCGCTGTCGGCGGAGGAGCTGCGCAAGGTGGTACCCGACCTCGAGGTGGCGAATTGACGGCCCCTGGGACGGGGCGTGGCATAGGCGGCCGGGAGAGCGCCGCGGAGGTGACGACGACGTTCGGCTTTCCGCGCGACAGTTTCCGCATCCTCCATGTCAGCACCGGCAACGTCTGCCGCTCGCCCATCACCGAGCGGCTGACCCGGCATTTCGTGGCGGAGCGGCTCGGGGTGCTGGGCGGCGCGCTGATCGTGGAGAGCGCGGGCACCTGGGGCCACGAGGGCGCGCCCATGGAGGCCAACGCGGAGACGGTCCTCGCGGACTTCGGCGCGGACGCGGCCGGCTTCACCGGGCGCGAGCTGCTCGACGAGCACGTCATCCGCGCCGACCTGGTGCTGACCGCCACCCGGGACCACCGGGCGCAGGTCATCTCCATGGGGCACTCGGCGGGGCTGCGCACCTTCACCCTCAAGGAGTTCACCCGCCTGGTCAACGCCATCGACCCGGCGACGCTGCCGCCGCTGGAGGACGGGGTGGTCGGCCGGGCCCGCGCCCTGGTCCGCGCCGCCGCCGCGCTGCGCGGCTGGCTGCTGGCGCCCACCGCCGAGGCGGACGAGGTCCATGACCCGTACGGGGCGCCCCTGCCGTTCTTCCGCTCCATCGGCGACGAGATACACGAGGCCCTGGACCCGGTGGTCACGGCGCTGACGGGGGTCGCGGCCCGGACGTAGGGCCTCTCGTTTGGATCATGCCGGGCTGATGGGCCCCGGCGCCGCGCCTCGCCGCGTCGTTGTCGGTCGCCGGGGCTCCGCCCCGACTCCCTCCTCCGCCCTGCGACGCACGGCGCCGGACCCCGCTCCCCGATCCGGCCCGATCCAGACGAAACACCCTGGCCGGTCCGCTCCGCGGCGCGACCGGTTGCGCCGGTCGCCGCGCGGGGCGGGCGGGCGGGGAGCGGCGGGCCTACATTGGTGCCACGGGCCGTTCCGTGATCCCCGGCGGGTGTGCGACGACGGCCACGGCACCTCGCGGCGCCGCCGGGGTCCGGACGGCCGGGCACCCGGACGCCCCTCCGCCGCGCGGCACCGGGTCCGGCGCCGCGCGCCGGTCCGCCGGGGATCACGGGACGCCCCCATGCCACCGTCGACGCACGCCCGGAGCGCCCCATGTCGGTCACCCACGAGGTCCCCCCGGCCACCACCCTGCGGGAGCGGGACCCCGAGCTGGCGGAGATCCTGCTGGCAGAGAAGCGGCGGCAGGAGACCACGCTCCAGCTCACCGCCGCCGAGAACTTCACCCCGCCCGCCGTGCTGGCCGCCCTGGCCTCCCCGCTCGTCAACAAGTACGCCGAGGGCTACCCCGGGGCCCGGCACCACGGCGGCTGCGAGATCGTCGACACCGCCGAGCGGCTCGCCGTGGAGCGGGCCCGTAGCCTCTTCGGCGCCGGGCACGCCAACGTGCAGCCGCACTCCGGCTCCTCCGCCGTCCTCGCCGCCTACGCGGCACTGCTGCGGCCGGGCGACACCGTCCTCGCGATGGGCCTGGAGCACGGCGGCCACCTCACCCACGGCTCGCCCGCCAACTTCTCCGGCCGCTGGTTCCGCTTCATCGGCTACGGCGTGGACGCGGAGACCGGGCTGATCGACCACGACCAGGTGCGGGCGCTGGCCCGGGTGCACCGGCCGAAGGCGATCGTCTGCGGCTCCATCGCCTATCCCCGCCACATCGACCACGCCTTCTTCCGGGAGGTCGCCGACGACGCGGGCGCGTACCTGATCGCGGACGCCGCGCATCCGATCGGCCTGGTCGCCGGGGGAGCGGCGCCCAGCCCGGTGCCGTACGCGGACGTGGTCTGCGCCACCACCCACAAGGTGCTGCGCGGGCCGCGCGGCGGCATGCTCCTGTGCCGGGCCGAGCTGGCCGGGCGGATCGACCGGGCGGTGTTCCCGTTCACCCAGGGCGGGGCGCAGATGAACGCCGTCGCCGCCAAGGCGGTGGCCCTCGCCGAGGCGGCGACCGGGGCCCACGCCGCTTACGCCCACCAGGTGGTCGCCAACGCCCGCACGCTCGCGGCCGCCCTGGCCGACGAGGGGCTGGCGGTGATCACCGGCGGCACCGACACCCATCTGATCACCGTCGACCCAGGTCCGCTCGGTACCGACGGCAGGACGGCGCGGGGGCGGCTGGCGGCGGCCGGGATGGTGCTGGACTGCTGCCCGCTGCCGCACGGCGACGGCCGGGGGCTGCGGCTGGGCACGGCGGCGACGACCACGCAGGGCATGGGGGAGCGGGAGATGCGGGTGGTGGCCACGCTGCTCGCCGGGGTGGTGCGGGGTGCGGTGGACCCGGCGGCGGCGCGGGCGGACGTGCGGGAACTGACCGCGGAGTTCCCGCCGTATCCGGCCTGATCCGGGGTGGGCGCGGCGGGTGGACCGGTTGTCGTGCAACCATCGTCGATACCCGGAAGTCCTCATACGTATGCGTGCCTCGCTAGGGTGTGAGGCTGGGAATGGCCAGCGAGACCTGTGGGGAAGCCCGTGCGTGAATACCTGCTGACGCTCTGCATCACGGCCGCGGTCACGTATCTGCTGACCGGACCGGTGCGGAAGTTCGCGATCGTGGCGGGTGCCATGCCGGAGATCCGGGCGCGCGACGTGCACCGGGAGCCGACGCCGCGGCTCGGCGGGATCGCGATGTTCTTCGGGCTGTGCGCGGGTCTGCTGGTCGCCGACAACCTCACCAACCTCCACGAGGTCTTCGAGAAGTCCAACGAGCCGCGGGCCCTGCTCTCCGGCGCCGCGCTGATCTGGCTGATCGGCGTCCTGGACGACAAGTTCGAGATCGACGCCCTGATCAAGCTGGGCGGCCAGATGATCGCCGCCGGTGTGATGGTGGTGCAGGGCCTGACGATCCTGTGGATCCCGGTGCCCAGCGTGGGCAACGTGGCGCTGACCCAGTGGCAGGGCACCCTGCTGACGGTGGCGCTGGTCGTGATCACCATCAACGCGGTCAACTTCGTGGACGGCCTGGACGGGCTGGCGGCCGGCATGGTCTGCATCGCCGCCGCCGCGTTCTTCATGTACGCCTACCGGATCTGGTACTCGTACGGCATCGAGGCGGCGGCCCCGGCCACCCTGTTCGCGTCGGTGCTGATGGGCATGTGCCTGGGCTTCCTGCCGCACAACATGCACCCGGCGCGGATCTTCATGGGCGACTCGGGCTCGATGCTGATCGGCCTGGTGCTGGCGGCCGGGGCGATCTCGGTGACCGGGCAGGTCGACCCGGACGCGATGCAGCTCTTCTCCGGCTCGGAGCGCAGCGCGGTGCACCAGATGGTGCCGGTGTACATCCCGCTGCTGATGCCGCTGACGATCATCGCCATCCCGGCCGCCGACCTGATCCTGGCCATCGTGCGGCGCACCTGGCGCGGCCAGTCGCCGTTCGCGGCGGACCGGGGGCACCTGCACCACCGGCTGCTGGAGATCGGCCACTCGCACAGCCGGGCGGTGCTGATCATGTACTTCTTCTCGGCGCTGATCGGCTTCGGGGCGCTCGCCTACTCGGTCAACTCGGCGTCCATGTGGATCGTGCTGGGCGTCGTCTTCCTCAGCGCCGTCGGCCTGGTGCTGCTCCTGCTGCCCCGCTTCACCCCGCGCGCCCCGCGCTGGGCCGAGGGGTTCCTGCCGCCCCGCTACCGGCGCCGCCGCGCGGTGCCCGCGGCGGCGGGAGGGGCGTCCGGGGCGGGCCCGGAGGGTGCCGGGGAGGCCGGCGCGGAGGAGCGCGTTCCGGTGGCGGCGGGGACGGCCAACGGTGCGACGGCCCTGGGGGCCCGGTCCCGCACAAGGTAAGAATCTGACGAGAGCATTGCCAATCCGTGGGAGAGCGAACTCCCGCAATATCAGACAATTCGGTTCAGTAATTGCCCAAACGCGCGCCGTCACTCTCATGTGTGACCGCAAGCACACGGACAGGTAAAGACCTCATCAAATAGTTTGTGATACGGTTCACGAGAACCCCCCGGATGGCGCTGATGGCCCGCAATGCGACGGTCCCTCGGCGTGAGGGCCTCGCTCGTCCCGGGACTACGCTCGTCCATGACGACACCCTGCCCCCTGTTGAAAAAGCGGAGTTGCCGCCATGCCGCCGTCCAATGACGTCCGCATCCTGCTTCAGGCCGCCGTGCCCACGGCTGCCGTCGGCGCCGTAGCCGCCGTCGTCAGCGGCGTGGTGGCCGGCGGCAAGGGCGCGGTCGGGGCCCTGGTCGGGACCCTGGTGGTGATCCTCTTCATGGGGCTCGGCCTCCACATCCTCCAGCGGACCGCCCGATCGCTTCCGCACCTCTTCCAGGCCATGGGCCTGATGCTCTACGCGGCGCAGATCCTTCTGCTGTTCGTCTTCGTCGCCGTGTTCAAGAACACCACGCTGTTCAATCCCCGGGCCTTCGCGCTCACCCTGGTCGCCGGCACCCTCGTGTGGATCGCCGCCCAGACGCGGGCGCACATGAAGTCGAAGATTCTTTACGTCGAACCCGAACCTTCGGGCGAAAAGCCCGAAAAGACGGGCCGCTCGTCGTGAGGGGTAGGGCCGGGATAAAGAGGCATGAGAGATCCTGCTATCGTCCGGTGCCAACTGCGGCATCGCGGGCGCGGGTATCCGAGCTGACATCTGCTCGATCGCGAGGCGAGATGCCCCACAGCAGCCCCCACATCCGTAACACCAGTCCCGTGCCGAACAGCGGCAGCGCGCCGCGCCGACACAACGAGGTTGTCGTACCCATGCGCCACGATGAAGGAGCCCGCGGTGAGTGCTGACCCGACGCAGGTGCTCGCCTTCGAGACCGACTGCCACATTTTCGACGGATGTGGCTTCCCGGCTCCCGGCCTGCACTCGTTCCTCTTCGAGCCGCTCTGGGGCAACGCAGACGGCAACGGCATGTACTTCAACAAGCCGATGCTGCTGGCCCTGCTCGGGTCCGTTCTCGTGGTGGGCTTCTTCTGGGCCGCGTTCCGGAAGCCCACCATGGTCCCCGGCAAGCTCCAGATGGTCGCCGAGGCCGGCTACGACTTCGTGCGCCGCGGCATCGTCTACGAGACGATCGGCAAGAAGGACGGCGAGAAGTACGTACCTCTCGCCGTCTCCCTGTTCTTCTTCGTCTGGATGATGAACGTCTGGTCCATCATCCCGATCGCGGCCTTCCCGGTGACGTCGATCATCGCCTACCCGATGGTCCTGGCGCTCATCGTCTACATCACCTGGGTCGCGCTCACCTTCAAGAAGCACGGCTTCGTCGGGTTCTTCAAGAACGTGACGGGCTACGACAAGACGCTCGGCCCGGTGCTGCCGCTCTCCATGACGATCGAGTTCTTCTCGAACCTCCTGGTCCGGCCCTTCACCCACGCCGTCCGGCTGTTCGCGAACATGTTCGCCGGTCACACCCTGCTGCTGCTGTTCACCATCGCCACCTGGTACATGCTGAACGGCATCGGCATCGCCTACGCCGGCGTCTCCTTCGTGATGGTCCTCGTCATGACCATCTTCGAGGTCTTCATCCAGGCTGTTCAGGCGTATGTGTTCGTGCTTCTGACCTGCAGCTACATCCAGGGCGCGCTCGCCGAGCACCACTGAGCGCCCACCCCGCCCGCAATCGTCCGGTGGCCAACCCCCACCGGTCCGTAAAGAGAAGGAAGAACTGGCATGTCTACCCTTGCTGCTGTCACCGGTGACCTCGGTTCCGTCGGTTACGGTCTCGCGGCCATCGGCCCCGGCGTCGGTATCGGCATCATCTTCGGCAACGGCACCCAGGCCCTCGCCCGCCAGCCCGAGGCCGCCGGTCTGATCCGCTCCAACCAGATCCTGGGCTTCGCGTTCTGTGAGGCGCTCGCCCTCATCGGCCTCGTCATGCCCTTCGTCTACTAAGACGGCCTGACGACCGACCCTTTCGACGAAAGGCACTGATGTGAACTCCGCCCTGGTTTTCCTGGCGGCTGACGGCGAGAAGGAGAACCCTCTCATTCCGCCGTGGCCGGAGATCGTCATCGGCCTCATCGCTTTCGTCATCGTCTTCGGTTTCCTCGCCAAGAAGCTCCTCCCGACCATCAACAAGGTCCTGGAAGAGCGCCGCGAGGCCATCGAGGGCGGTATCGAGAAGGCCGAGGCCGCGCAGACCGAGGCCCAGAGCGTCCTTGAGCAGTACAAGGCCCAGCTCGCCGAGGCCCGGCACGAGGCCGCGCGCCTGCGCCAGGAGGCGCAGGAGCAGGGCGCCACGCTCATCGCCGAGATGCGCGCGGAAGGCCAGCGGCAGCGTGAGGAGATCATCGCCGCCGGTCACGCCCAGATCGAGGCCGACCGCAAGGCCGCGGCGTCCGCGCTGCGCCAGGACGTCGGCTCGCTGGCCACCGAGCTGGCCGGCAAGCTCGTCGGCGAGTCCCTGGAGGACCACGCCCGGCAGTCCCGCGTGATCGACCGCTTCCTCGACGAGCTGGACGACAAGGCCACGACGGCAGAGGCGACCCGGTGAGTGGGATGCACGGAGCGAGCCGCGAGGCTCTGGCCGCCGCCCGGGAGCGCCTCGACGCGCTGACGGACTCCACCTCGGTGGACCCCGGCACGCTCGCCGACGAGCTGGCCGCCGTCACCGCGCTGCTCGACCGCGAGGTGTCGCTGCGTCGGGTCCTGACCGACCCGGCGCAGGGCGGCGAGGCCAAGGCCGAGCTGGTCCAGCGGCTCCTCTCGGGGCAGGTCGGCGGCGCGACCGTCGACCTGGTCTCCGGCACGGTGCGCTCCCGCTGGTCGCAGTCACGCGACCTGGTGGACGCGCTGGAGGAGCTGGCGAACACCGCCGACCTCACCGCCGCGCAGAAGACGGGCCGTCTCGACGGCGTGGAGGACGAGCTGTTCCGGTTCGGCCGGATCGTCGCCTCCAGCACCGAGTTGCGCGCCGCGCTCACCAACCGGTCGGCCGGTGCCGCCGCCAAGAGCGAGCTGCTGCGCAGCCTGCTCGGCGGACGCGCGGACGCCACCACGGAGCGTCTGGTGACGCGCCTGGTGACCGCCCCGCGGGGACGTAGCCTGGAAGCGGGACTCGAGTCCCTGTCCCGGCTCGCCGCCGACCGCCGGGACCGCATGGTCGCCGTCGTCACCTCGGCGGTGCCCCTGAGCGACGGGCAGAGGGAGCGCCTGGGCGCCGCCCTCGCCAAGCTCTACGGGCGCCGGATGCACCTCAACCTCGACGTGGACCCCGAGGTCCTCGGCGGAATCCGGGTGCAGGTCGGTGACGAGGTCATCAACGGCTCCATCGCGGACCGTCTCGAGGACGCCGGCCGCCGCCTGGCGGGCTAGCGCCCCCGCGCGGCAGCACAACAAGCAGTAGGTACTTACGACGGCCCTGGTTGGGCCGTGCAGAGGATTCACCTCTTATTGGGGGGAGTCCCGAAACGTGGAATACCCCCCAAGTGAAACTTCGGGCCCAACAAGGAGAGCAGGGAACTCAGATGGCGGAGCTCACGATCCGGCCGGAGGAGATCCGGGATGCGCTGGAGAACTTCGTCCAGTCGTACAAGCCGGACGCGGCCTCGCGCGAGGAGGTCGGTACGGTCACCCTTGCCGGCGACGGCATCGCCAAGGTGGAGGGTCTTCCCTCGGCCATGGCCAATGAGCTGCTGAAGTTCGAGGACGGCACCCTCGGCCTCGCCCTCAACCTCGAGGAGCGCGAGATCGGTGCCATCGTCCTCGGTGAGTTCAGCGGCGTCGAGGAGGGGCAGCCGGTCACCCGTACCGGCGAGGTCCTGTCGGTCGCGGTGGGCGAGGGTTACCTCGGCCGCGTCGTCGACCCCCTCGGCAACCCGATCGACGGCCTCGGCGAGATCGAGACGGAGGGCCGCCGCGCCCTCGAACTGCAGGCCCCCACGGTCATGCAGCGCAAGTCGGTGCACGAGCCGATGGAGACGGGCTACAAGGCCGTCGACGCCATGACCCCGATCGGCCGCGGCCAGCGCCAGCTGGTCATCGGCGACCGCCAGACCGGCAAGACCGCCCTGGCCGTCGACACGATCATCAACCAGCGCGACAACTGGCGCACCGGCGACCCGAACAAGCAGGTCCGCTGCATCTACGTCGCCATCGGCCAGAAGGGCTCCACCATCGCGTCGGTCCGCCGCGCGCTGGAGGAGAACGGCGCGCTGGAGTACACGACCATCGTGGCCGCCCCGGCGTCCGACCCGGCCGGCTTCAAGTACCTGGCCCCCTACACCGGCTCGGCCATCGGCCAGCACTGGATGTACGAGGGCAAGCACGTCCTGATCGTCTTCGACGACCTGTCGAAGCAGGCCGACGCCTACCGCGCCGTGTCGCTGCTGCTGCGCCGCCCGCCGGGCCGCGAGGCCTACCCCGGCGACGTCTTCTACCTGCACTCCCGGCTGCTGGAGCGCTGCGCCAAGCTCTCCGACGAGATGGGCCGCGGTTCGATGACCGGTCTGCCGATCGTCGAGACGAAGGCCAACGACGTCTCGGCGTTCATCCCGACCAACGTCATCTCCATCACCGACGGCCAGTGCTTCCTGGAGTCCGACCTGTTCAACGCCGGCCAGCGCCCGGCCCTGAACGTCGGCATCTCGGTCTCCCGCGTCGGTGGCTCCGCCCAGCACAAGGCCATGAAGCAGGTCTCCGGCCGACTGCGCGTGGACCTCGCCCAGTTCCGTGAGCTGGAGGCGTTCGCCGCCTTCGGTTCCGACCTGGACGCCGCGTCCAAGTCCCAGCTGGAGCGCGGTCAGCGCATGGTCGAGCTGCTGAAGCAGGACCAGTACCAGCCGATGGCCACCGAGGACCAGGTCGTCTCCGTCTGGGCCGGCACCACCGGCAAGATGGACGACGTGCCGGTCGCGGACATCCGCCGCTTCGAGAAGGAGCTGCTGGAGCACCTGCACCGCCAGGAGCAGGGCCTCATGACCTCCATCCGCGAGGGCGGCAAGATGTCGGACGACACCCTGGGGGCCGTCGCCGAGGCCATCGCCGCGTTCAAGAAGCAGTTCGAGACCTCGGACGGCAAGCTGCTCGGCGAGGACGCCCCGTCCGCCGCCAAGTGACGTAAGGAAGGGACCTGACTCATGGGAGCCCAGCTCCGGGTCTACAAGCGTCGCATCCGATCCGTCACCGCGACCAAGAAGATCACCAAGGCGATGGAGATGATCGCCGCCTCGCGCGTCGTCAAGGCGCAGCGCAAGGTGGCGGCCTCCACGCCGTACGCGCAGGAACTGACCCGCGCGGTCACGGCGGTCGGCACCGGGTCGAACACCAGGCACCCGCTGACCACGGAGGCGGAGAACCCGTCCCGTGCCGCGGTCCTGCTCCTCACGAGCGACCGCGGTCTGGCCGGCGCCTTCAACTCCAACGCCATCAAGGCCGCGGAGCAGCTCACCACGCGCCTTGAGCGCGAGGGCAAGCAGGTCGACACGTACATCGTCGGCCGGCGCGGCGTCGCCCACTACAACTTCCGCGAGCGCACGATCTCGGAGTCGTGGACGGGCTTCACCGACGAGCCGGTCTACGGGGACGCCAAGCTGGTCGCGGCCCCGCTGATCGAGTCCATCGAGAAGGACACGGCGGACGGCGGGGTGGACGAGCTCCACATCGTCTACACCGAGTTCGTCTCGATGATGACCCAGACGGCGGTCGACGCCCGGCTGCTGCCGCTGCGTCTCGACGAGGTGGCGACGGAGTCCGGGGCGAAGGGCGAGATCCTTCCGCTCTACGACTTCGAGCCGTCCGGGGAGGACGTCCTCGACGCCCTGCTGCCGCGCTACGTCGAGAGCCGGATCTACAACGCGCTGCTCCAGTCGGCGGCCTCGAAGCACGCCGCCACGCGGCGCGCGATGAAGTCGGCCACCGACAACGCGGGCGAGCTGATCAACACGCTCTCCCGCCTTGCCAACGCGGCCCGCCAGGCCGAAATCACCCAGGAAATCAGCGAGATCGTCGGTGGCGCCAGCGCCCTGGCCGACGCGACCGCGGGGAGTGACAACTAATGACCACCACTGTTGAGACCGCGGCGGCCACGGGCCGCGTCGCCCGGGTCATCGGCCCGGTCGTCGACGTGGAGTTCCCCGTCGACGCGATGCCGGAGATCTACAACGCCCTGCACGTCCAGGTCGCCGACCCGGCGAACGAGGGCGAGCTGAAGACGCTGACCCTGGAGGTCGCCCAGCACCTGGGTGACGGCCTGGTCCGCACCATCTCCATGCAGCCCACCGACGGTCTGGTCCGCCAGGCCGTGGTGACCGACACGGGCTCGGCCATCTCGGTCCCCGTCGGTGACTTCACCAAGGGCAAGGTGTTCAACACCCTCGGCGAGGTCCTGAACGTCGACGAGAGCTACGACGGCGAGCGCTGGCCGATCCACCGCAAGGCGCCGAACTTCGACGAGCTCGAGTCGAAGACCGAGATGTTCGAGACCGGCGTCAAGGTCATCGACCTGCTGACCCCGTACGTCAAGGGCGGCAAGATCGGTCTGTTCGGCGGCGCCGGCGTCGGCAAGACGGTGCTCATCCAGGAGATGATCTACCGCGTCGCCAACAACCACGACGGTGTGTCGGTGTTCGCCGGTGTCGGTGAGCGCACCCGTGAGGGCAACGACCTCATCGACGAGATGAGCGAGTCGGGCGTCATCGACAAGACCGCGCTGGTCTTCGGCCAGATGGACGAGCCGCCGGGCACCCGTCTGCGCGTCGCGCTGGCCGGCCTCACCATGGCCGAGTACTTCCGCGACGTCCAGAAGCAGGACGTGCTGTTCTTCATCGACAACATCTTCCGCTTCACCCAGGCGGGTTCCGAGGTGTCGACCCTGCTCGGCCGCATGCCCTCCGCGGTGGGCTACCAGCCGAACCTGGCCGACGAGATGGGTCTCCTCCAGGAGCGCATCACCTCGACCCGCGGTCACTCGATCACCTCCATGCAGGCGATCTACGTCCCTGCGGACGACCTGACCGACCCGGCCCCGGCCACCACCTTCGCCCACCTCGACGCGACGACGGTGCTCTCCCGTCCGATCTCGGAGAAGGGCATCTACCCGGCCGTGGACCCGCTGGACTCGACGTCCCGCATCCTCGACCCGCGGTACATCGCGGCGGACCACTACAACGCCGCGATGCGCGTGAAGAACATCCTGCAGAAGTACAAGGACCTGCAGGACATCATCGCGATCCTCGGTATCGACGAGCTGGGCGAGGAGGACAAGCTCGTCGTCCACCGCGCCCGTCGCGTGGAGCGCTTCCTGTCCCAGAACACCCACGTCGCCAAGCAGTTCACCGGCGTGGACGGTTCGGACGTGCCGCTGGACGAGTCGATCACCGCGTTCAACTCGATCTGCGACGGCGAGTACGACCACTTCCCGGAGCAGGCGTTCTTCATGTGCGGTGGTATCGAGGACCTGAAGAAGAACGCGAAGGAGCTCGGCGTCTCCTGAGCCGTGCGCTCGTCGTGAGCCCCCCCGGGGCTCGCACCGGAGGGGGCGGGCACGTCCCGCCCCCTCCTTCACGCCCATTAGACTTGTAACCAACACCCGGCTCCACGGCCGGGTGGTGACCCGAGGAGCCACCTTGGCTGCTGAGCTGCACGTCGCGCTGGTCGCGGCCGACCGAGAGGTCTGGTCCGGCGAGGCCACCCTGGTCGTCGCGCGCACCACGTCCGGCGACATCGGCGTCATGCCCGGTCACCAGCCGCTGCTCGGTGTGCTGGAGTCGGGCCCGGTGACCATCCGTACGAGCGGGGGAGGGACGGTCGTCGCCGCGGTGCACGGCGGTTTCATCTCGTTCGCGGACGACAAGCTGTCGCTGCTGGCCGAGATCGCCGAACTGTCGGACGAGATCGATGTCCAGCGTGCGGAGCGGGCGCTCGAGCGCGCGAAGTCGGAGGCCGACGCCTCCGCCGAGCGTCGTGCGGACGTCCGTCTGCGCGCGGCGGCGGGGCGCTGAACCACAGCACTGTGCTATAGCGTCGTACCGTGACGTCACTCAGCCGCGGCTGGGACCGGAGCCATCCGGACCCGGCCGCGGCTGAGGCAGATCCGGGTGTTTTTTCCGTTCCGTTACCAATTGGACGAGGAGGTCGGTGCCGATGATCCTCGCTCTGACTGTGTGCGGAGCCGTCGTCGCCCTCGTGGTGGTGGGGCTGTTCGTCTTCGGCCTGCGCCGCAGGCTGATCCAGCGCTCGGGCGGCACCTTCGACTGCTCGCTGCGCTGGGACGCGCCCGGCCGGGGCGACGCCGGCAAGGGCTGGGCGTACGGGGTGGCCCGCTACAACGGCGACCGCGTCGAGTGGTACCGGGTCTTCTCCTACTCCCCGCGCCCCCGCCGCGTCCTGGAGCGTTCCGCCATCGAGGTCGCCGGCCGCCGTCTTCCCGACGGCGAGGAGGAACTGGCCCTGCTCTCCGACGCGGTCGTGCTCACCTGTCTGCACCGCGGAACCCGCCTCGAACTGGCCATGAGCGAAGACGCGCTGACCGGATTTCTCGCGTGGCTGGAAGCAGCCCCGCCCGGTCAGCGCGTCAACGTCGCTTGAACGATCTTCAGTTGTCGTACCAGGAGCTAGCCGGGCTCACCAGGAGCTAGCCGGGCTCAGGAGCCGTGGAGTCAGGACTTCAGTCCGCTGTCCATGGCGGCCACGAGCTCGCCGTTCGCGGTGTCACCGCTGAACTCCCAGAAGAAGGCGCCGCCGAGCTTCTGCTGGTTGGCCCAGCTCATCTTCGCCTTGATGGTGGCGGGGGTGTCGTAGGACCACCAGTTGGTGCCGCACTTGGCGTAGGCGGTACCGGCGATGGTGCCGGTCGACGGGCAGCTGTTCTTCAGGACCTTGTAGTCCTCGATGCCGGCCTCGTAGGTGCCGGGAGCGGCGCCGGTGGCGCTGCCGCCCGGGGTGGCCTGCGTGACGCCGGTCCAGCCGCGGCCGTAGAAGCCGATGCCGATCAGGAGCTTGCTGGCCGGGACACCCTTGGCCTTGAACTTCGCCATCGCGTCAGCGGTGTTGAAGCCCTGCTGGGGGATGCCGTCGTACGCGGTCAGCGGCGAGTGGGGGGCCGTCGGACCGGTCTTGTCCCAGGCGCCGAAGAAGTCGTACGTCATGACGTTGTACCAGTCGATGTACTTCGCGGCCTCGCCGTAGTCGGCGGCGTCGATCTTGCCACCGGTGGAGGCGTCGGCGGTGGTGGCCGCCGTGACCAGGTCGCTGCCGAACTCGGCACGCATGGCCTTCATCATCTCGCTGAAGGCGTTCTTGCTGCTGGTCGTGTCACAGTCCAGACCGCAGGCGTTCGGGTACTCCCAGTCCAGGTCGATGCCGTCGAAGACATCGGCCCAGCGCGGGTCCTCGACCAGGGCGCGGCAGGACTTCGCGAAGGCGGTGGGGTTCTTCACAGCCTGCGGGAAGCCGCCGGACCAGGTCCAGCCACCGAAGGACCACAGGATCTTGATCTTCGGGTACTTGGCCTTCAGCTTGCGGAGCTGGTTGAAGTTGCCGCGCAGCGGCTGGTCCCAGGTGTCCGCGACGCCGTCGACGGAGTCGGCGGCGGTGTACGCCTTGTCGTAGTCGGCGTACGAGTCACCGATCGTGCACTTGCCGTTCTGCACGTTGCCGAAGGCGTAGTTGATGTGCGTGATCTTCGCGGCGGAGCCGGAGGTGACCAGGTTCTTCACGTGGTAGTTGCGCCCGTAGACGCCCCACTGGATGAAGTAGCCGAGGTTGACCTTGCTGCCGCCGGTGCCACCGCCACCGTCGTCGCCGCCACCACCGGTGGTGGTGACCTTGACGGCGCCGCTGAGCGGACCGGTCTGGTCCGCGGTGTCGCGGGCCTTGATGGTGTACGAGTAGTCCGTGCCCTTGGTGAGGCCGTTGTCCGTGTACGTGGTGGTGTTGACGGTGGCGACCGTCAGCCCGTCACGCAGGACGTCGTAGTTCTTGACGCCCTTGTCGTCCGTCGCCGCCGCCCAGGTGAGCTTCACCGAGGTGTCGGTGATGTTCGAGGCGGTGGGCGTGCCGGGGGCCGAGGGGGCCTCGTCGCCGGGGGTGTCGTTGCCGTCGCAGCTGCCGCCGTTGAGCTTGCAGCCGGACGGGTTGCCCGGGCCGGTGCCGTTGAAGCCGAAGGAGACCGACGCCCCGGGGGCGAGGGTGCCGTTCCAGCCGACGTTCTTGGCGGTCCAGTGGGTGCCACTGCTGGTGACCTGGGCGTCCCAGGCCGAACCGACGCTGGTGCCGGCGGGGAAGTCCCACTCGACGGTCCACGAGTTGATCGTCGTGGTGCCGGTGTTCTTCACCGTCCAGTTGCCACCGAAGCCACTACCCCAGTCCGAGGTCTTGGTGAAGGTGGCGGTCGCGCCCGCGGCCGCCTGAGCGGGACTCGCGAGGCCGACCATGCCGGCGAGGGGGAGAGCCAGGGTCGCGGCCATCGCCGCGGCTCTGTACCTGAAGCGCATGCTGCGCCTCCTTTGTGGGGATGTTGTTGTGGGCATGACTGAGCCTCATGCCCGCAGTGCCGCGAGAATAGAAAGGTCTGGACCAGAGGTCAATAGGTCTGGACCACTGCCGAGGAAACCGGCCGCGAATCCGGCTAGATACCCAACTCCTGCGCGAGCACCGCCGCTTGCACCCGGCTGCGCAGCTCCAGCTTCGCCAGAAGGCGGCTGACGTGCGTCTTCACCGTCGCCTCGGCCATCCCGAGCCGCTCGGCGACGGCCGCGTTCGACAGTCCCCGGCCGAGACAGGAAAGAACTTCCCGTTCCCGCCGCGTCAGGGTGTCGAGGACGGCCGGATCGGCGCCGGAGCCCCGGCCGGGCCGCGCGGCGAACTCCGCGATCAGCCGCCGGGTCACCCCCGGGGCGACGACGCCCTCTCCGCCGGCGACCGTGCGCACCGCCGCGATCAGCTCCCGCGCCTCGGCGTTCTTCAGCAGGAAGCCGGCCGCGCCCGCCCGCAGCGCCCCGAAGAGGTACTCGTCCAGGTCGAAGGTGGTCAGCACCAGCACGTCGGCCAGCCTCTCCGCGGTGATCAGCCGGGTCGCCGACACCCCGTCCAGCCGGGGCATCTGAAGATCCATCAGCACCACGTCGGGGCGCAGCTCCCGGGCCAGCTCCACCGCCCGCTCGCCGTCCGCCGCCTCGCCCGCCACCTCGATGTCCGGGGCGCTGCCGAGGATCAGCACCAGCCCGGCCCGGACGGCCGACTGGTCCTCGGCGACGAGTACACGGATCACGCGGCATCTCCTTCGTCGAGGGGCAGTGCGGCCCGGACCGTCCAGAGGGTGGAGTCATCCGACGGGGAAGGTTCCGGTCCGGCGCCGAAGGTGCCCCGCAGCAGCGCCACCCGCTCGCGCATCCCGACCAGCCCCGCGCCCGAACCGGGCACACGCGGACCGTCCTTCCCGCCGTACGGGCTGGTCACACGCACCCGCAGCACCCGCTCCCCGCAGGCGAGCCGCACCCGGACGGGGCCGGGCGCGGCGTGTTTGAGGGCGTTGGTGAGCGACTCCTGGACGATCCGGTAGGCGGCCAGTTCGACCGGGGCGGGCAGCCCCTGGCCGTGCTCCGCCTCCAGGGTGACGTCGAGTCCGTTGGCGCGGGCGCCCTCGACCAGCGCGCCGAGCCCGTCGAGGGTGGGCGCGGCGGCGGGCCCGCGGTCGCCGGCGGTGTCCCGGAGGAGCCCGATCAGCCGCCGCATCTCGGCCAGTCCGGCGACGCTGTTCTCCCGGATCACCCCGAGCGCCCGCCGGGTGGTCGCCGGATCGTCCAGCGAGAGCGCGGCGGTGGAGTGGATGGCGATGGCCGACAGGTGGTTGGCGACCAGGTCGTGCAGCTCCCGGGCCATCCGGGAGCGTTCCGCGGTGACCGCCTGGACCCGGTCCTTCTCGGCCAGCAGCGCGGTCTGCTCGGCGCGCAGCCGGGCGGCGTCGGCGGCCTCGCGGTGGCTGCGCACGATCAGCCCCGTGGAGGCGGGCGCGAACGACACGATGCCGACCGCCACCCCGATCAGCAGCGCCTCCGGGACCCGCCACAGCGCGTACGGCACCACCGCTCCGGCGACCGTGAGCAGCCCGGTGATCCAGGGGATGCGGCGGGCGGAGGCGGGCGGTCCGTAGAGCACGGCGGCGTACATCAGATCGGTGTACATCATGATCGTCACCAGATTGCCCCGGGTGACGGTGTCGGCGATCAGCGCGGCCGTGCCGGTCAGCAGGGCGGCCCGGGGCGCGGCGCGGCGCAGCACCTCGCAGCCCGCCGTGAGCGCGAGCGGGACCAGCGGCACCCAGGGGGCGCCGAGCAGCACGAACGGCTCGCCGGCGGGCCGTACGCCCAGCCCGAGGCCCCACAGCAGCAGCCCGCCGAGCAGTCCCGCCGTCGCCGCGTACACGTCGAAGCGGTGCGGGCGGGGGAGTCGTACGGCCATGTCCCCATCCAACACGGGCCCCGCGCCGTCCGCCCGCTCCCCGGGGAGGGTCCGGGACTGCATCCTTCGATGTACCCGGGGTTCGTCACCGGCGACGACGCCGCGGCCCGGCGCGCGCGGGAGGCTGGAGCGGACGAGGGGAGACCGCCGTGGTCATCGGACTGATCATCGCCTGCGAGGTGGGCTTCTGGGTGCTCCTGGCCCTGGGCCTGGCCACCCGCTACCTGCTGAAGCGGCCCCGCGCGGGCGCGCTCCTGCTCCTCGGCGAGCCGGTCCTGGAACTGGTCCTGTTCGCCGTCACCGCCATCGACCTGCGCGGCGGCGCCGAACCGGGCTGGCAGCACGGCCTGGCCGCGCTGTACCTCGGGTACACGGTCGCCTACGGGCGCTACACGCTGCACTGGCTGGACGGGCACGCCGCGCACCGCCTGGCGGGCGCCCCGCGCCCGCCGAAGCCGCCCCGCCACGGGATGGCCCGGGCCCGCCACGAGGGCGGGCTGTGGCTGCGCACCGTGCTGGGCGCCGCGGTGGCCTGCGCGCTGCTCCAGGGCGCCGTCTGGTACGTCGGCGACGCGGGGGACACCGCGTCGCTGCGGAGCTTCCAGGGGGCGGCGCTGCGGACCGTGGCCCTGCACGGGCTGATCGCGCTGTCCTACGCGGTGTGGCCGAGGAAGGCCCCCGCCGACGGCTCCGGGGAGGCCCGGCGGGAGGAGCGGGCGCACCGCTGAGGGCGCTGCGGGCCCGTACGGCCGCCCCGGGCCCCGCGGGGTGCTCCGCCGGGCCCGGCGGGCCGCCCGGACCACGCCCGACGGCCGCCTGGTCCCGCTCGCCGAGCAGGACCGGGGCCGGTGGGACACCGGGATGATCACCGAGGGCGTCGGCGTGCTCCGGGCGGCCCTCGCCCGGGACCGGCTGGGCGAGTTCCAGGCCCAGGCCGCCATCGCCGCCCCGCACGCCGACGCGGCCACCGCCGAGGAGACCGACTGGGTCCAGATCGTGGAGTGGTACGACGAGCCGGTCGGCCTGAGCGACAGCCCCGTCGTCCGGCTCAACCGCGCGGTCGCGGTCGGGGAGGCCGACGGGCCGCGCGCCGGTCTCGCCGCGCTCGCGGAGCTGGATCCGGCGCTGCCCCGGTACACCGCGGTCGCGGCCCACCTCCACGAGCGCGACGGCGATCCGGTGACCGCGGCCCGGCTGTACGCCGAGGCGGCCCACCGGGCGCCCAGCCTCGCGGAGCGCGACCACCTGACCCGGCGGGCCGCCCGGCTCAACGCCCGCCGCGTCACCTGACGGGGCGCCGGGGGAGGGCGCCCGGGCCACGGAGAGCGGCGCCGGAGAGCGGCGCCGGGCCGGGGCGCCCGGGAGCGCGGGGTGCCGCGTCAGCGCGGGTGCCGCGTCAGCGCTCCCCGCCCGGCACCCAGAGCACGTCGCCGACCGCCTTGTTGGCCGTGCGGGCCAGGATGAACAGGAGGTCGGAGAGGCGGTTCAGATACGTCGCCGTGAGCGGGTTCATGGTGTCGCCGTGCGCCTCCAGCGCCGCCCAGGTGGAGCGCTCGGCACGGCGCACCACCGTGCACGCCTGGTGCAGCAGGGCCGCGCCGGGGGTGCCCCCGGGCAGGATGAAGGAGCGCAGCTTCTCCAGCTCGGCGAGGAAGCGGTCGCAGTCGGCCTCCAGCCGGTCGACGTAGAACTGCTCGACCCGCAGCGGGGGGTACGCGGGGTTCTCCGCCACCGGGGTGGACAGGTCGGCGCCCACGTCGAACAGGTCGTTCTGGACGCGGACGAGGACCTCGGTGACGTCCTCCGGCAGTCCGCCCAGGGCGATGGCCGTGCCGATCACCGCGTTGGCCTCGTTGGCGTCGGCGTAGGCGGAGATCCTGAGGTCCGTCTTGGGGACCCGGCTCATGTCGCCGAGGGCGGTGGTGCCCTGGTCGCCGGTGCGGGTGTAGATGCGCGTCAGATTGACCATGGGGCCAGCGTAGTGACGGCCCGCCCGGAGCGGGCGCCGATGTGCCGGGCGCCACGCGGCCGGGCGGGACGGGGGAGCGGAGTCCCGGCCGTCCCGCCCGGCGTCCGGTGCCGTCCGTCAGATGCCGCAGGAGGACGCGGACCAGTACGGCGACGGGTCGAAGGCCACGTGGGTGTGGGTGCTGTGGCCCGGGTAGCCGGGGCCGAGGATCTCCGAGAAGCCGTGCACCCGGGCCTGGCGGGCGAGGGTGCAGAAGCTCGGCGAGCCGACCAGGTCGGCCGCGTCGCCGTAGAGGTGGCGGCTGCCCGCCGCGCCGCCGACGGCGCTGTTGCAGGAGGCGGAGCGGAACCCGCTGGAGATGGTGATCGGCACGTCGCCGAGGGCGTGCCGCAGGGCCTCCAGCTTCCACATGGTCTTCAGGGCGTTGGCCTTGGCGGTGGCCGCCGGTACCGCACCGCCCGCCCAGGTGGAGTTGCACCGGTTCAGTTCGGCGTAGGTGAAGTGCGCGGGGGTGCAGTCGTTGTCCTGGAGCGCGTAGATCCTGTTGAAGGTCGCCGGACCCGCCACACCGTCGGCGGCCAGCCCGTACGCCGACTGGAACTTCTTGACGGCGGCGGTGGTCCGGGCGCCGTACTGGCCGTCGTAGGAGAGCCGCTCGCCGGAGGTGACCCAGCCGGCCACCCGGATCTGGAGCTGCGTCACATCGCTGCCGGAGGAGCCCTGGGAGAGGGTGCGGCCCCAGGTGTAGCAGCCGTCGGCCCGGGCCGTTCCCGCGCCGGCGGCCACACCGAGCATTGAAGCTGCCATGACCATGACAAATGAGAGGAGGATGCGTGTCGTGCGTCCGACCATCTGGGTCTCCCGATCGACCGTCGTGGGGGTGGGGTCGCGGCGGCCCCTCGCTGCGGGGCGTCCGGCGACCAGCGTGCGCCACGACGCTACGCGCGTCAACAACTCATGCGTGAACAAAGGCGGTTGGTGGAAGGAACACCGGCGGGGGGTCCTTTCGCCGGGCCTCCCGCCTCCGGGCCCGGAGGGGTCCGCCGGGCCCCCGCGGGGAGGGTCGGGAGCGGGACGTGACCGGCGTCTCACTGCGTGAGACGTGACACGCGTTACTAACCCGTCCCGCACCCGGCCGCTAGCGCTAGTGTCCGCGAGTAACAGTCAGGAACAGTCCGTGAGTGTCTCGAAGGGGAGTCGCACAGTGGCACGGAAGCTCGCCGTCATCGGAGCCGGTCTCATGGGATCCGGTATCGCCCAGGTCTCCGCCCAGGCGGGCTGGGACGTCGTCCTGCGCGATGTCACCGACGAGGCGCTGCGCCGCGGCACCGACGGCATCAGGGCGTCGTTCGACCGGTTCGTCGCCAAGGACCGGCTCACCGCCGAGGACGCCGGGGCCGCCCTCGCGCGCATCACCCCGACCACCGACCTGGACGCCGTCGCGGACGCCGACATCGTCGTCGAGGCCGTCTTCGAGCGGCTGGACGTCAAGCACGAGATCTTCCGCGCGCTGGACAAGCTGGTGAAGGACGAGGCGGTCCTCGCCTCCAACACCTCCGCCATCCCGATCACCAAGATCGCGGCGGTCACCGGGCGTCCCGAGCGGGTCGTCGGCACCCACTTCTTCTCGCCGGTCCCGATGATGCGGCTCTGCGAACTGGTGCGCGGCCACAAGACCAGCGACGAGACGCTGGCCACCGCCCGGGAGTTCGCCGAGTCCACCGGCAAGACCTGTGTCGTCGTCAACCGCGACGTGGCCGGCTTCGTGACGACCCGTCTCATCTCGGCCCTCGTGGTCGAGGCCGCCAAGCTCTACGAGTCGGGCGTCGCCAGCGCCGAGGACATCGACCTCGCCTGCAAGCTGGGCTTCGGCCATGCGATGGGGCCGCTGGCCACCGCCGACCTGACCGGCGTGGACGTCCTGCTGCACGCCACGGAGAACATCTACACCGAGTCCCAGGACGAGAAGTTCGCCCCGCCGGAGCTGATGCGCCGGATGGTGGACGCCGGTGACATCGGGCGCAAGAGCGGGCAGGGCTTCTACAAGCACTGACGCCGCATCCGCACCGTCGACATCACACGCCGGGGTGAATTCGGTATCGGTTCACTCACGGACGGCAACCTCTGAAGGTGACGGCCGGTCAGAGTTTGCATCGCCCGGCCGGGGCCGCGTCATGACCGCGCCACCCCGGCCGTGCCGAGAGGCCGTACACGCCGGGACACATTCGCGGAGCACCACGACGCACGCCGGGGAGCGCATATGCACATCAGGGGCGACCACGTCGAGCTGGTCGTCGGGGGCCGCCTCGACGTCCGCAGCGCGGCGGACGCCCGTACGGTCCTGCACTCGGCCGTCGACGACGGGGTCGGCGACCTCGTGCTGGACCTGTCAGAGCTGGACTCCTGGGACGCCACCGGGCTCGGAGTGATCATGGGTGCGCACCGCCGGGCCGGGCGCCGCGGGCGACGGCTGGTCCTGCGCGACGTACCGCCGCAGATGCAGCGCCTGCTGGTGGCCACCCGGCTGCACCGCATCCTCGCGATCGAGGGCGGCATCGGTGTGGAGAGCCTGCCGAGGGTGTGACCCCTCCGGCGCCGGGTCCCGCCCGGCGTGCGCGGCCTGCGGAGCGTGCCGGTGGCGGTTCCGGGGCCGGTGACGGCGTTGGCGGCGGGTGCCGGGTGCCGGGTGTCGGGCGGTGGGTGTCGGCACGGTACGGGTTCCCTCGCGGGTGACCGGGGTGACCGGGGTGACCGGGGTGACCGGGGTGCCGCGCGGGGCCGGGTCGTCGTGCGGGCGGGTGCCGGGCGCGGAGCGCGCCCGTGAACACGGCGGGCGCGGGTGCGCTGCGGCGGGCGGCGGCGCGGGACGGGACCCGGCGAATCCGCCCTCCGCACGCAATCCTCACGAGACCGTGATGTCCCGGGCGGCCCGGTACCCCGGACTGTCGGCGATACTGGGCGAAGGTTTAGGGTCTGGCTGCCCGCCGACTCGCGACCCACTGGCGGGCCCGGACCAGAGGCGACAGCGCGGTGTGCGGCAAGGCCGGGAGGGGACGGCCCCGACCGGGGCCCGGCACACGACGCTTTTGGGGGCTTTGACCGATGGACCCGAACACCCGGGGACCCGAGGAGCGCCGCAACGGCGACGGCCGCCCGCCGCGCCCGCCCAGGGACCCCCTGGCGGCCGACTTCGGGCAGCCCGCACTCGTCCGTACGGCACGGCTGCACACCGGGGACCTGCTGCTCACCGTCAACCCCGTCGACGGCAGCGAGATAGAGGTCTGCCCGCCGCCCGCGCGCCCCGGGCCGCCCGCCCGCCGCACCGCCGCGGAGCGCGCCGAGGCGGACCGCGACGCCGCGCCGTCCGCCCCGGCGGGGACCGCCGCGTCCCTCCTCGCCCCCGACGCCCGCCGCGACGAGCGCGAACGGCTGGTCGGCCTGCTCGCCCGGGGGCGCTCCGTCCGCCTCACCGGCCCCGAGGGCTCCGGCCGCAGCAGCCTCCTCGACCTCGTCGCCGGGGACTGCGCCGATCTCGCGCCCGACGGCGTCGTCCGCCTCAGCGGCTTCCGCCGGGGCGCCGAGGACCTGCTCCACGACCTCTTCCACGCCGTCCACCACGCCCCCGGGTACCACCCGGACCGGGACCAACTGGCCGCGCACGTGCGGGACATCGGCGCCGTCGTCGTCCTCGACGACCTGGAGTTCGGCGGCGACGCGCTGGACGGGCTGCTGGCCGCCACCCCCGAGTGCGCCTTCCTCCTCGCCGCCGCCCCGGACGTGCCCGCGCCCTCCGCCGCGGCCGCCGTCGAGGAGGTCGCCCTCACCGGACTGGACCGTGCCGCGGGCGCGGAACTGCTGAAACGTGCCGCCGGACGGAGCCTCACCGACGAGGAGGTCACCTGGGCCGGTGACCTCTGGTTCGAGTCCGAGGGCCTGCCGCTGCGGTTCGTGCAGGCCGGTGCCCTGCTGAGGGACCGCGACCGCAGGCGGGCCGGGGCCGCCGGCGACCTCGGCGACGCGGGGGAGCACCAGGCCCCCGACGAGGCGGGCGGAGCCGGTGAACTCCGCTCCCACGAGGGGGAGGACGCCGCCGGGGACGCCCGGCCCGGCAGGGACGACGCTCCCCGCGACGCCGTGGCCGACGCCCCGTCAGGGGCCGCGCCCGCGCCGCCGCTCCCCTCGGTCGGGGAGGCCGCCGCGCCCGCGCCGCTGCTCGCCGCCGGGCTGAGCGAAGCGGCCCGCGCCACCCTGGAGTTCGCCGTCGCCCTCGGGGGCGAGGTGCCCCACCAGGCGCACCTGCCCGCCCTGGTCGGCGACACCCACGCGGACGCCGCCCTGGGCGAGCTGACCGGCTGCGGACTGGTCACCCCCGTCGGCTCCCGCCACCGGCTCGCGGCCGGTGTCCTCGGCCAGTTGGAGGACGCCGGATACGCCGGCACCTCCGCCGACCGCGCCCTGGCCGCCGCCCGGCACTACACCTGGTGGACCGGCCACCCCTCGGTCGGCCCCGACCGCGTCCGCGCCGAGGCCGACGCGGTGCTCGCCGCGCTGACCGCCCTCGCCGCGCTCACCCCGGCGGCCGGCGCCGAGGCGCCGGAGACGGCCGGGACCGGTCCGTCGGAGCCGGACGGGCGGGCGGACGACGAGGGTGTCCCCGCCGTCCGGCTGGCCCGCGCGGCGGCGCCCGCCCTCGCCGCCGGGCTGCACTGGAGCGCCTGGGAGCGGGCGCTGCGGGCCGGGGCCGAGGCATCCCTGCGCGCCGGTGACGTGGCCGGAGCGGCCTACTTCCGCCATGAGCTGGGCGTGCTCGCCCTGTGCGGGGGACACCTCGACCGGGCCCGCGCCGAACTGGAGGCGTCCATCGCCCTGCGCGGCGCGCTCTCCGACCGGCGCGGTGCCGTGGCCGGGCGGCGCGCCCTGGCCCTGGTCGCCGACCGCTCCGGGGACACCCCCGGCCCGCTCGCCCTGGAGGCCGGGCCCGCCGCCTCCACCTCCGCCGGATTCGGCACCCTGGCCCTGCCGGGCGGTCCCGGCGCCGCAGGTCCCGGTCCGGCGGCGCGCCGGGGGCCGTCCGGCGAGGAGCCGTTCCCGGCGGGGGCGTTCGGGACGGGAGCGTTCGGGGCGGGTCCGTTCGGCACGGAGCCCGAGGAGCCGGTGACGGCGGTCGTGCCCGCGCCGTTCCCGCCGCTCCAGCCGCCGTCGCACTTCCCGTCCGGCGGCACCCGCCCGGTGCCGAGGGCCGAGCCCGGCGGCGCCCGCAAGGGCGGTGGCATCAAGGGCTTCGCCCGGCGCAATCTGGTCGCCGCCGGGGCCGCGGCCCTGCTGGTCGCCGTGCTGGGCACCGTGGTGACCCTGGGCGCCACCTCGGACCACGACCCCACCGACCCCGTCGACAGCGTCGGCACCACCCCGACGGCCACCCGGGACGCCGACGAGGGCGAGCCGGACACCGGCCGCTCCGAGGACGACGGCAGCACCTTCGTGGACGCCGAGCGGACCGCCGGGCCCTCCGTGCCGGACCCCGGCACCCCCACCGCCCCCACCGGGTCCCCGTTGCCCAGCGACTCGGTGGAGCCCTCCGACGAGGCCACCACCCCGGACCCGACCGACGACGGGGACGGCGGCGCCACCGAAGGCACCGGCACGGGCTCGCCCAGCGGGACGCCCGGCTCGCCGACGCCGACCGGGACCGGGCCGGACCCCACCACGTCGCCCACCGGCGAACCGGACCCGACGGCCACCACGGCGACGGAGGAACCGCCCACCGACGGCACCTCCACGGAGGCCGAACCGCCGGTGCCGCCGCAGACGGACACCGCCTCCGGCCCCGTCGGCGCCCCGGCCACGGCCGTCTCCCCGGAGCCCGGCCCGGGGAGCGGCTCCCCGGGCGGCGCCGAGGACCTTCTCGTCACGGTGCCGGGCAGGGCCACCGACCCGATGATCTGAGCCGGCCCGCCGCCCTGCCCCTGGCCCGTCCTGCGGTCCCCGTGTCCGCGAGCCGGGCCCGTGTCCGCGCGCCCGACGCGCGCGCCCGCGCCGCACGTCCGCGCCGCACGTCCGCGCCGCACGTCCGCGGTGCCCGCCGCGGTACCGGTCCGCGGCTCCCCCCCTCCCGCCGTAGGGGGCCGCGGCGCGGTGACGGCCGCCGAGCCCCCGCCCCCGCGCGACGCGGCGGCAGCCGTCCGGCCCCGGTGCCCCCGGGGCCCGCCGGTGAGGCCCCCGCCGGTCACCGCCCGCGCACGGCGAAGGGCCGGGTCCGTGATCCGGACCCGGCCCCGTGCGGGGGAGACCCCGCTCAGAACAGGCGCAGCTTGTCGTCCTCGATGCCGCGCAGCGCGTCGTAGTCCAGGACGTGGCAGCCGATGCCCCGGTCCGTGGCCAGCACCCGGGCCTGCGGCTTGATCTCCTGGGCGGCGAAGACACCGCGCACCGGGGCGAGGTGGGGGTCGCGGTTGAGCAGCTCCAGGTAGCGGGTGAGCTGCTCGACGCCGTCGATCTCGCCGCGCCGCTTGATCTCGATGGCGACGGTCCCGCCGTCGGCGTCCCGGCACAGGATGTCGACCGGACCGATGGCCGTCGGGTACTCGCGGCGGATCAGGGTGTAGCCCTCACCGAGCGTCTCGATGCGGTCGGCCAGCAGCTCCTGGAGGTGCGCTTCCACGCCGTCCTTGATCAGGCCGGGATCGACGCCCAGCTCGTGCGAGGAGTCGTGGAGGACTTCCTCCATCGTGATGATGAGCTTCTCGCCCGCCTTGTTGACGACGGTCCAGATCCCCGCCTCGTCACCCCCGCCCTCCTTGAGGGTGCAGGGCGGCGACATCCAGTTGAGGGGCTTGTAGGCCCGGTCGTCGGCGTGGATCGACACACTGCCGTCGGCCTTGACCAGGATCAGGCGGGGGGCCGAGGGGAGATGGGCGGTGAGCCGCCCCGCGTAGTCGACGGAGCAGCGGGCGATGACGAGACGCATGGTCGGCAACGCTACTCGACGCGCCCGCCCCGGCGCGATTCGCCCGCCCCGGACCCGCCCGCCCCGCCGCCCGGCGGTCCGGGGGGTCCGTCCCACTTCTCCCATTGGCCCCGACTTCGGCACTGGCCGATTGTGTGCCTACCGCTTGATGTTCATACCGGCGTTCTCCTGGTGCCGTCACGTTCGGTTGCTTACGGTGGTGAACGGGAGGTCGCGAGGCGTGTACGCAGCGTGATCGGTTTCGTGTCCTCCTTTCACTGTCCGGCAACCCCTGCTGGTCGGGGGTGCGAGAGGAGAACCCATGTCGCTCGACGTCTCACCGGCCCTACTGGAAAAGGCCGAGCGAGGCGAGGTCGACGAAGCAGAATTCGTCGACTGCGTCCGGACCTCCCTTCCCTACGCGTGGGAGATGATCAGCTCCCTGGTGGCCCAGCTGAAGGTCGACGGCGGTGTCTTCGCCGACAACCAGACGCCTCCGCCGGACGAGCAGGCGCGCGGCCAGTTGCTGCGCGCGCTCGCCAGCGACGCGATCCGCGGCGCTCTGCAGCGGCACTTCGGGGTGCGGCTGGCCTTCCAGAACTGCCACCGGGTGGCGGTGTTCCCGACCGACTCCTCGGCGGACGAGAGGCTGACCCGCTTCACCTCGGTGCGGGGTCAGTTGCTCAACCAGTCGCCGGAACTGCGCGACTGCTGACCGCCGTCGGTCCGCCGCTCCGCGCCCGGGAGGTGCGTCAGTACCGGAGCGGCGGGCCGCCAGCGCGGCCCGGCGGTCCGGCCCCCGGGGGGACCGGGGCCGGGCCGTCCGGGGCCGTGCGGGACCGGGGCGCGGGCTCAGGGGCGCGGTGCGGGCTCAGGAGAGCCGGGGGAGCACCTCGGCGCCCAGCCGCCGGACGTTCTCCTCGGTCGCCGCGAGATCGCCGGAGCCCTCGACGAGCAGGGCGAAGCGCGTGATCCCGGTCCGCTCTCCGGTCGCCGCCAGCCGGTCCGCGCAGAGCCCGGGCGGTCCCACCGGATGGAGCCCGCAGAGCAGCTCGGTGTACGCCAGCGGGTCGCGCATCCGCCGGGGGCGCCCGTCCACCGTGACATGGGCGCCGAGCCCCTGGCGCAGCCAGCCCGGCATCGCCTTCTCCAGGGCCTCCGCCGCGTCCGCCCGCCGGTCCGCGATCTGGCAGACCCCGGCCGAAACATGGCCCGCCGCCGCGGCCTCGTCCGCCGGGACACCGGCCGCGCGGGCGTGGCGCCGCCACAGGGCGACCATCTCGGCCTTCTCCTCGTCCCCGGCGTGCATCCCGAGGAGCATCGGCAGCCCCCGCTCGGCGGCGAGCCGCACGCTCACCGGGGAGGTGCAGGCGACGACCACCTCCGGGCCCGGGGTCTCGGCCAGCGCCTCCGAGGGGCGCGGCACGACCGGCACCTCGCGGAAGCGGAAGCGGTCCCCCGAGGCGCCGACGGACGGTTCGCGCAGCCAGCGCATCAGCAGATCGAGTGACTCCGGGAACCCGTTCTCGTACGCCGCGAGGCCGCTGCCGAACACCTCCAGGTCGACCCAGGGGCCGCCGCGCCCCACGCCCAGCGAGAACCGGCCGCCGCTGGTGATGTGCAGCAGCGCGGCCTGCTCGCCCAGGGCGACGGGGTGCGCGGTGGGCAGCACGCTGACCGCGGTGCCGACCCGGATGCGGCGGGTGCGGCCCAGCAGCAGCGCCGCCAGCGTCACCGCCGACGGGCAGGTGCCGTACGGGACGAAGTGGTGCTCGGCCAGCCAGACCGCGTCGAGCCCCGACTCCTCCGCGACCTCGGCCGTGCGGACCGCGCGGTGCAGCGCCTCCCCGTGGCCCTGGCCCGGGAACTGGGCACCCAACACGAAACTACCTACGCGCATGCTCTTCCTGCTTCCTCGGCCCCTACCCGGAGCTCCCCCGCAGGGCATAACCGCCCGACACGTGCCGAGGACACGGTGGGCTCAGAGAGATTTGCGGATTGTCTGCAGAATCGCTCGTCGCGCCGGGGCGCCGCTCCCCGCCGCGTACGCTGGACGGGCCCCGTCCCCGCACAGCTCCGAGAGGTGTCCGAGTGTCCCCGCGTCGCAACCGACCCAAGGGAGCAGGTCCGTCCGGCCGGAGCGCCGAGGACGACGACCCGGGCCGCTACGGCGGCTGGCAGTCGTCCGAGGACTGGCGGGGCGAGGAGTGGAACGTGCGGCACGTGGCGGGCGCCAGCGCGCGGGGCAAGGCGTACCGCTGCCCCGGCTGCGACCAGATGATCCCGGACGGCGTCCCGCACGTGGTGGCCTGGCCCGACCACGCGGGCGTCGACGACCGCCGGCACTGGCACAAGGCCTGCTGGAACGCGCGGGACCGCCGCACCACGCGGGTGCGGCGGTCCCGGAACGCGCCGAAGTTCTGAGCCGGGGCGGCCGTCCGGCCGGTCAGACGTCCCGCTGCTCCAGCAGGGCGAAGGCGGCGCCGAACGCCACGGCCGTCACCCCGAGCATGATCCACAGCGGGTCCCAGCCCGTCGGGCCGGTGTCGCTCAGCGACGTGGAGTAGAAGACGCCGAGCTGGTTGGGGATCGAGTACTCGAACAGGGCGAGCTGGAGGCGCTCCAGCGAGGACGAGAACATGAACAGCGCGATCACCAGCGGGGCGAGGACCAGCCCGATCATGATGGTGATGGCGCCCGCCGAGTGGCGCATGACCGAGCCGATGGCCAGCGACAGCAGGCCGAGCAGCGCGATGTAGAGCGAGATGCCCACGGTGGCCTTGAGCCACTCCTCGCCCGTCGGGTCCGCGGCGCCGTTGCCCTCCAGCATCGACGCGTGGGCCAGCGCGACCAGGGTCACGGCGACCAGCGTCACCGAGAAGGCCACCAGGAAGAAGACGAGCGCCTTGGCCGCGAGCACCCGGCCGCGGCTGGGGCAGGCGGTCATGGTGGTGCGGATCATGCCGGTGCCGTACTCGGAGGCGGTGGTCAGCACGCCGAGCGTGATGACGCACATGCTGCCGAGCAGCAGCCCGAACATGCCGAGGCTCAGCGGGCTCTCGCCCGACGCGTCCGCGTCGGAACTCGCCACGATCGCCCCGGCCGCCAGGCCGATGCCGATGACCAGCAGGACGAAGACGCCCAGGGTCCACATCGTCGAGCGCACCGACCGGATCTTCGTCCACTCCGAGGCCAGCGCGTGCCCGAGGTGGGTGCGCACCACCGGGATGGGCGAGGTGTAGGTCGCGTACGGCGCGGCGGACGCCGCCGGGTGGGCGCCGGGGGCGGCCTGCGGCGTCGGGGGCTGGGGCGTGCTCATCGGGAGTCCTCGGGCTGGCTCGGGTCGGTGGCGGGCGTGGGCGCGGGCGCCGGTGTGGGCGGGGCCGCCTGGCCCGGCGGGGTGCCCTGGGGAGGCGGCGGGGCGTACCAGCCGGGTTGGCCCTGTCCCGGCACGGGCATCGGCACCGGGGGCTGCGCCCCGGGCGGCAGCGGCTGCTGGAGCCCGGCCCTCTGGTCGACGGTCGAGCGGTAGTCGACGGCGCCCTGCGTCATCCGCATGTACGCCTCCTCCAGCGACGCCTGGTGCGGGGACAGCTCCCACAGCCGTACGTCCGTGCCGTGGGCGAGGTCGCTGATGCGGGGCAGCGGCAGCCCGGTCACCCGGAGCGCGCCGTCCTGCTCGGGCAGCACATGGCCGCCGGCGCCGGTCAGCGCGGAGATGAGCTTCTCGCGCGGTTCCGGCTCGCCGTCCGGGGTGCGGACCCGCGCGAAGTCCGCGGAATTGGCCGAAATGAAGTCCTTGACGCTCATGTCGGCGAGCAACTGGCCGCGCCCGATCACGATCAGGTGATCGGCGGTCAGCGCCATCTCGCTCATCAGGTGGGAGGAGACGAAGACGGTGCGGCCCTCGGCGGCGAGCGCCCTCATCAGATTGCGCACCCAGAGGATGCCCTCCGGGTCGAGGCCGTTGACCGGCTCGTCGAACAGCAGGACCTGCGGGTCGCCGAGCAGCGCCGCGGCGATGCCGAGCCGCTGGCCCATGCCGAGGGAGAAGCCCTTGGAGCGCCGCTTGGCCACGTCCTGGAGGCCCACCACGCCGAGCACCTCGTCGACCCGGCGGGCCGGGATGCCGGAGAGCTGGGCCAGGCTCAGCAGGTGGCTGCGGGCGGACCGCCCGCCGTGCACCGCCTTGGCGTCGAGCAGCGCGCCGACCTGACGGGGGGCGTTCGGCAGCCTGCGGTACGGGTAGCCGCCGATCGTCACATGGCCCGCGGTGGGGTTGTCCAGGCCGAGCACCATCCGCATCGTCGTCGACTTGCCCGAGCCGTTGGGGCCCAGGAAGCCGGTGACGGCGCCGGGCCGTACCTGGAAGGACAGGTTGTGCACAGCGGTCTTGTCGCCGTAGCGCTTGGTGAGGCCGACTGCTTCGATCATGCTCCGCACCCATCGAAAGGTTCAGGACAGCGGGGCATCAGCCCCCGTAAGGGTTAGGAGGATACCGAGGAGCTGACGGTTCCGTTCAAACGCGGGTAAAATCGGGCGGGATCGGAACCGATGGAGCGGATCACGCATCCCGGCGCCGCAGCACCAGATATCCGCCGAGCAGCGCCGCCGCCACCCACAGCGCCATGATGCCGAGCCCGCCCCAGGGGCCGTAGGGCGGCTCGCGGTCGACCGGGGTGACGACCTGCATGATCCGGCTGCCCGCCTGGTCGGGCAGGTACTGGCCGACCTTCCTGGTCACGTCCACGTTGCCGAGGATGTTGGAGATCAGGAAGAAGAACGGCATCAGGATGCCGAGCGAGAGCATGGGGGAGCGGAGCATCGCGGCGACGCCCATCGAGAACATCGCGATCAGCGTCATGTAGAGCCCGCCGCCGATCACCGCGCGCAGCACGCCCGGATCGCCGAGGGAGGCCCTGAGGTCCCCGAGCATCGCCTGGCCGAGGAAGAAGGCCAGGAAGGCGGTGACCAGGCCGACGGCCAGGGCGAGCGCGGTGGCCACCGCGACCTTGCTGAACAGGAAGGTGCCGCGCTGCGGCACGGCCGCCAGCGAGGTGCGGATCATTCCGGAGCTGTACTCGTTCGCCACCACCAGCACCCCGAACACGATCATCGCGAGCTGACCGAGGCTCATCCCGGCGAAGCTGACGTAGGTCGGGTCGAAGGAGAGCCGGTCCCGGGGGCTCATGCTGTCGAACTCGTTCCGGGACAGCACCGAGATCAGCATGCCGAGGGCGACGGAGACGACCACGGCGAGCGACAGCGTCCACACCGTGGACGCCACCGAGCGGATCTTGGTCCACTCCGACCGTACGACCTGCGCCGCCGCCGTGCTCATCGCTGCCTCCACTCGCTGCCCCAGCCCTGCCGCGGACCCCGCGCCCCCGGCCGTCCCGGCGGCCCCACCGCCCCCACCGCCCCCGCCGGCACGTCCGGTCCGGCCGGCACGTCCGGTCCGGCCGCCCCGGGCGGCGCGGCGGGCTCTCCGTCGTGCGCGTGGTACTCCACCGACCCGGCCGTCAGCCGCATGAACGCCTCCTCCAGCGAGGCGCGCTGCGGACTCAGCTCGTGCAGCGTGATCCCGTGCCGCGCGGCCAGCTCCCCGACCGCCTCCGATTCGGCGTCGTCCACCTCCAGCACCCCGCCGCCGCCCTCGACGGCCGTCAGTCCCGCCCCGCGCAGCGCGTCCAGCAGGGACTCGCGCTCGGGGGTGCGGACCCGGACGTAGCCGCGCGAGTTCTCCGCGATGAAGTCCGCCATCGAGGTGTCGGCCAGCAGCCGGCCCTGGCCGATCACCACCAGATGATCGGCGGTCAGCGCCATCTCGCTCATCAGATGTGAGGAGACGAAGACCGTGCGGCCCTGTGCCGCCAGCGACTTCATCAGGTTCCGGATCCAGTGGATGCCCTCGGGGTCGAGACCGTTCACCGGCTCGTCGAACATCAGGATGCGCGGGTCCCCGAGCAGCGCCCCCGCGATCCCCAGCCGCTGGCCCATGCCGAGCGAGAAGCCCTTCGCCTTCTTCCGCGCCACCGGCGTCAGCCCGACCGTGTCCAGCACCTCGTGCACCCGCCGCGCCGGAATCCCGTTGGCCTGCGCCAGGCACAGCAGATGGTTGAAGGCGCTGCGCCCGCCGTGCATCGCCTTCGCGTCCAGCAGCGCCCCGACCCGGGTCAGCGGGTCCTTCAGCCGGTCGTAGCGCCGCCCGTCGATGCGGACGTCCCCCGAGGTGGGACGGTCCAGACCGAGCACCATCCGCATGGTGGTGGACTTGCCCGCGCCGTTGGGACCGAGGAAACCGGTGATGATGCCGGGCCTGACGGTGAAGGTGAGGTCGTCGACCGCGACCCTGTCGCCGTACCGCTTCGTCAGCCCGTCCAGCTCGATCATGCGGCCCACGCTAGAACGGGACGGAGCCCCCTGCCACCGCAGTGGCAGGGGGCTCCGCCGGTGCTCCTCACCCGTCCGGCCGGGTGCGCCCGGGCGTCAGCGCGACTGCTGGGCCGGCACCCCGCGGGAGACCGACTCGTCCTCGACGGGCGAACCCGCCGCCGCCACCGCGGCACCCGTGAGCGTCGCCAGCATCTCGCGCACGTTGGTGAGCTGCGCGTTGATGGAGTCGCGACGGTTGGTCAGCGCCGCCAGCTCGCGCTCGGACTCCGAACGGATGCGGTCGGCCTTGGTGTTGGCGTCGGCCACGATGTCCTCGGCCTGGCGCTGCGCCGTCTCCACGGTCTGGCGGGCGCGGCGCTCGGCGTCCGTGCGCAGCTTCTCGGCCTCCAGCCGGAGCTGCTCCGCCCGGTGCTCGATCTCCGCGAGCCGCTTCTCCGCCTTGGCCTGACGGGAGGCCAGGTCGCGCTCGGACTGCTCGCGGCGCTTGGCCAGGTTCGTCTCGAAGTCGGCGGCGGCCTGCGCGGCCTTGGCGCGGGTCTCCTCGAAGAGGGCGTCCGCCTCCTCCCGCTTGGACTGCGCGTCCTTCTGCGCCTCGGCCCTGAGCTGCGACGCGTCGCTCTTGGCCTTCTCGACGATCCGGATGCCCTCGTCCTCGGCCTTGGCCTTGCGCTCGCTCGCGTAGGACTCGGCCTCGTTGCGGACCTGCTGGGCGGACGCCTCGGACAGCTCACGGTGCTGCTCGGCCGCGCGACGGGCCTCCTCACGCAGGTCCTTCGCCTCCTCCTCGGCCAGGCGCAGGATCTTCTCGACCCGGGCACCGAGACCGGCGTACGACGGCTCGGCGTCGCTGACCTGGGCCTGGGCGTTCTGGGTCTCGAGGTGGAGTTCCTCGATCCGCTTTTCCAGGGCGGTGATACGGGTGAGAGCGCTGTCACGGTCGGAGACGAGCTTGGAGATCCGTTCGTCCACCTGAGCGCGGTCGTACCCACGCCGCACAAGCTCGAATCCGTAGGGGGAAGTGTCGCTCATGGGGTTCCTGTCGAAAGAGACCGGTGAGGTGATAGGGGGAATCCTAGGCGCCGATGCGGTGTGTCATCGAGCGGTTGCGCTGTTGATCTGGAGAATCACACCTCTTTTGGGTGGCTGGCTTCCGGAAGGCTTGCCAAAGGTCTGATCAGAGCATCGAACCGGGGTGTGGTCAAATACCCCAGGACACTACGAAACCGCCCCCCACGCTAGCTGTCTGACGACTTGCCACCCGAACGAGGGGCCCCCACGGTGGCATTCGCCTTCCCCCCGTTCTCCTTCACCCCCGTCGGCGCCTCGAAGGACTCCAGTGCCTCCAGGACGTCCTGCACCCTGGAGATCTCGGCGTTGATGTCCTGGCGGCGGCGCACCAGCGTGTCCAGTTCGCGCTTGCCCTCCTCGACCGTGCGCCGTGCCTCGCGGATCGCCTCGGCCTTGATCGCCTCGGCCTCCTTGGTCAGCGAGGACGTCTTCGCCTCGGCCTCCTTGAGCAGCCCCTCGGCCTTCCGCACGGCGGCGATGCGCACCTTGCCCGCCTCCGAACCGGCCTCGGAGACCAGGTCCTTGGCCTTCGCCTCCGCCTTCGCGAGCTGCTCCTCGGCCGCCTTGATGAGCGCGTCGCACCGGTCGCCGGCCGACTTCATCGTCTCGGCCGCCTCCCGGCGGGCCCGCTCGTGCAGCTCCTCGATCTCGGAGGTCAGCCGGTCGCGCAGCTCCTCCGCGCGCTCCCTTGTGGCCGTCGCGTCCCGGCGGGCCCCGACCAGCAGCTCGTCGGCGTCCGTGCGGGCCCGCTCCACCCGGGTGTTCCCCTCGATGGCCGCCTCCGCGAGGATCCGCTCGGCCTCCTTGCGGGCCGCGCCCACCATGGTGTCGGCCTGCGCCTCGGCGTCCGCCGTCGTCGTCTGCGCCTGCTGCCGCGCCTCGGCCAGCAGCTTGTCGGCCTCCGCCGCCGTCTCGGTGATCAGCGTGTCGACCTGCTCGGCCGCCTCCGAACGCCGCTTGTTGGCGTCCTTGCGGGCCTCGTCCAGGGTGCGCTCGGCCTCCTCCCGGGCCGCCGCGGTGACCCGCTCCGCCTCCCGGGCCGCCTCCGCGCCGGCCCGCTCCGCCCCGGCGCGCACCCGCTCCGCGTGCTGCTGGGCCGACCCCACCGTCTCGGCGGCCTCGGCCCGCAGCCGCTCAGCCTCCCCGGTGGCCTCCGACACCAGCCGCTCGGCACGGGCGGTGGTCTCCGCGCGCAGCCGGTCGGCCTCCGCCACCGACTCCGTCAGCAGCCGGTCCGCCTCGCCCGCGGCCTCCGCGCGGACCCGCTCCGCCTCCGCCGTCGCCTCGGCGCGGACCCGCTCCGCCTCCGCCGCCGTCTCCGCCGTCAGCCGCTCGGTCTCGGCCGCCGTCGTCGTCGTGAGCCGCTCGGCCTCCGACCGGGCCTCGGTGATCAGGGTGTCGGCCTGAGCCGCGGCGTCGGACCGGATGCGGTTGGCGTCCTCCCGGGCGTCCGCCCGGGTCCGCGCCGCGCCGCGCTCCGCCTCGGCGATGGTGTCCGAGGCCTCCGTGCGCAGCCGCTGGACGTGCTCCGCCGCGTCCGCCCGGACCCGCTCGGCCTGCTCGACGGCCTCCGTCACGGTCCGCTCGGCCAGCGCCTTGGCGGCCTCCGACTCCTCCCGCGCCTCGCGGCGCAGCCGGGAGGCGTCCTCGCCCGCCCGCTCCCGCTCCGCGTGGGCGTCGGAGCGGACCCGGTCGGACTCCTCGCCCGCCTCGCGCCGGGTGCGCTCCGCCGCGTGCTCGGCGGCGCTGCGCAGTCCGGCGATCTCCTCCTGCGCCTGCTCGTGCAGCCCGGCGACCGACTCCCGCACCTGCGTCGCGTGCTGCTCGGCGGCGGCCACCATCTCCGTCGCGCGCCGCTCGGCCTCCTCGACCAGGCGGACCGCCTCGGCCTGCGCCTCCTCCACCCGGGTGCGCGCCGAGGCCAGCAGCTCCTCGCTCTGCTCCCGGGCCCGCTCCCGCTCCTGCCCGGCCTCCTGGCGGGCGGCGCCGAGCGTCTCCTCGGCCTCGCGGCGGCGGCGGGCCGCCTCCTCCTGTGCGGCGGCCAGGGTCTCCGACGCCTCCGCCGAGATCCGCTCGGCCGCGGCCCGCGCCTCCGCGCGCACCCGGTCGGCGGTGTCCTGCGCCTCCGACTTCAGCCGCTCCGCCTCGCTCGCCGCCTCCGACCGCAGCCGCACGGCGACGGACTCGCCCTCGGCACGGGAGGCGGCGGCGTCCGCGCCGGCCTCGGTGCGCAGCCGCTCGGCCTCCGCCTCGGCCTGCTGCTGGAGCGCCCGGACCCGCTCGGCGGCCTCGGTGCGCAGCCGCTCGCTCTCCTCGCCGGCCTCCCGGCGGATGCGCGCGGCCTCCTCGCGGGCCCCGGCCAGCGCCTCGTCGGCCGCGGTGCGGCGCTCCTCGGCCTCCGCCTGGAGCCGCGCCGCCTCCTCGGCCGCCTCCGCCCGCCGGGCCTCCATGGCCCGCTCGGTCTCCTCGCGCAGCTCCCGGGCGGCCCGCTCGGCCTCCTCCTGGAGCGCCTCCACCCGCTCGGCGGCCTCCGCGCCCTGCCGCTCGGCGTCGGCGCGGGCCCGCTCCAGCGTCTCCTCGGCCTGACGGCGCAGCGACGTCGCCCGCTCGATCGCCTCGGTGCGGACCTTCTCGCTGTCCGCCGCCGAGGCCCGCCGCAGCTCGTCGGCGTCGGCCTTCGCCTTGGCGAGCAGCTCCTCGGCGGACTTCGCCGCCTCCTCGATCTGCGCCACCGCCTCCTTGCGGGCCCCGGCACGGATCTTCTCGCCCTCGGCCACCGCGTCGGCACGGAGCTGCTCGGCCTCGCCGCGCAGCCGGCGCGCCTCCTCCTGCAGCTCGACGGTCTTGGCGCGGTACTCCTTGGTGTCGTCCTTCGCCGCGCCCTTGAGCTGCGCGGCGATGTCGTGCGCCTCGGCCCGCAGCCGGTCCGACTCGGCCTCGGCCTCGCCCCGGATCCGCTCGGCCTCCTCGGCGGCGGCCCGGGTGGTCCGCTTGGCCTCCTCGGACGCCTTGTTCAGCACGTCCTCGGCGGTCCTCGCCGCCTTCGACAACTGGGTGGCCGACTCCTCGGCGGTCAGCGTCCGGGCCTTCTCGACGGCCTCGGCGACGACCTTCTCGGCCTCCGCGCGGGCGTCCGCGACCACCTGCTCGGCCTCGGCCCGCGTCGACTCGGCGTCCTTCGTGGCCTCGCCGACCAGCCGGGCGACCTGCTCCTTCGCAGTCCGGGTGCGCTGCTCGTTGGCGGACTCGGCGCTCGCCAGGGCCTTGGCCGCCGCCTCGGTCGCCTCCGTGACCAGCTTCTCGGCCTCGGTCTGCGCCGTGCGCAGCGCCTCCTCGGCCTCCGTCATGCGCTGCTCGGCGGCCCGGCTGAGCTCCTGGGCCTCGCGGCGGCTGGTCTCCGACTCGGCCGCCGTGGTGCTGCGCACCTGCTCGGCGTGGTCGGTGGCCTCCTGCGCCTGGGTGGAGGCGGCGTTCAGCAGCCGCTCGGCGTCCGCGCGGGCCCGGCGCAGGATCTGCTCGGCCTCGGAGCGGGCGCTCTCCGCCTCGCCGCGCAGCCGCTGCCGCGCCTCGCCCGTCACCCGTTCGGCCTCCGCGCGGGCGGTGGCCAGGGCCTGCTCGGCCTCGGTGCGGGACTCGTCGAGCAGCCGGCGGGCCTGCTGCTCGGTGCGGGCCCGCAACTGCTCGGCCCACGACACGTTCTCGTTGACGTGCGCCTCGACGGTCTGGCGGCGCTCGGCCAGCTCCTGGTCGAGCTGCTGGCGCCGGGTGACGGCCTCCTGGTGCAGCTCGGCCTGGAGCCGGGCGGCCTGCTCCGCGTGCTCCTGGAGGATGCGCTGGGTCTGCGCGCGCGCCTGGCTCAGCTCCCGCTCGGCGTCCGCGCGCAGCTGCTCGGCCTGCACCTGCGCGTTCCGCAGGAGCTGCTCGGCCTGGTACCCGATGTCCCCGCCGTCGAAGGCGGGCCGGGACATGATGGTGCGCCGCGCCTCGTGCAGCTTGGCGCGCAGCACCTCGACCTGGTAGCCGAGGTCCTCGGCGTGCTGGATCGCCTTTTCCCGCTCGGTCCTCAGCCGCTTCATCTCGGCCTCGAACCGAGAGAGGTGGTCGACGTCAGCCGCCGGCTCTCGCTCCTGGCTCTCGTAGCCCCGCACTGCGCGGTCCCATCCGTCCCCTGGTCGCGAATCTCCTTGACAGGGCTCCGTCCGTCCCGCCGAACGGGGCCCCCGGGGAATGGTGTCAGATCACGGGGGGAGCGGAGGCCGCCGCCCCGTCGCCCGCCCCCCGAAACACGGGCCCCGGCGGTCCCGGCGCCGACGACGACAGGACCGGGTCACCCTGGACTGAGCGGCGACCGCACCCAACCCTACCGGCCCCTATGCAGGAGGGTCAGTGCTCCGGTGTCCCAACGGCCGCCGAAGTGACCAGTTCTGTCAGAACGCCATGGCAGTCCTTGGGATGCAGGAAGGTGATGCGGGACCCCATGGACCCGCTGCGGGGCTCGTCGTACAGGACCCGGACCCCCTTGCCGCGGATCTCCTCCGCGTCCCCGTCGACGTCCGCCGTGCCGAAGGCGATGTGGTGCACGCCCTCCCCGTTCCTGGCGAGCCACTTGCCGACGGCGGAGTCCTCCCGGACGGGCTCCAGCAGCTGGAGGTAGCAGGAGCCGCCGTCCGAGGTGCCGTTGATCCTCAGCATGGCCTCGCGCACCCCCTGCTCCTCGTTGACCTCGGTGTGGGTCACCTCGAAGCCGTAGGTGGCACGGTAGAACTCGACGGTCGTGTCGAGATCGCGGCAGGCGATTCCGATGTGGTCGATTCGCGTCAGCATGGACTCAGTGCAACGCCCCCGCCGCGGTTACGCAACGTGCGCGCGATCACACCGACGGCCCGGTGACGGGGCGGAGGGCCGCTCAGTACATTCGTAGTAAACCCTCGTTCACTCCGCGGCTGTGCAGGCCGGTAAGGGGATCGCAGCTCATGGCTTCTGGAACTTCGGGAACTTCTGGGACGAACCGCACGACCTCGGTGATCGTCGCGGGCGCGCGCACCCCCATGGGGCGGCTGCTCGGCTCGCTCACGCCGTTCTCCGCGGCCGACCTGGGCGGCTTCGCGATCAAGGCGGCCCTGGAGCGGGCGGGCATCACCGGTGACCAGGTGGAGTACGTGATCATGGGGCAGGTGCTCCAGGCGGGCGCCGGGCAGATCCCCGCCCGCCAGGCCGCCGTCAAGGCGGGCATCCCCATGAGCGTCCCCGCGCTCACCGTCAACAAGGTGTGTCTGTCCGGCCTCGACGCCATCGCCCTGGCCGACCAGCTCATTCGCGCCGGTGAATTCGACGTGGTGGTGGCCGGCGGCCAGGAGTCCATGACCAACGCCCCGCATCTGCTGCCGAAGTCCCGCGCGGGCCACAAGTACGGCGCGGTGGAGATGCTGGACTCCATGGCGCACGACGGGCTGACCGACGCCTTCGAGAACATCGCCATGGGCGAGTCCACCGACCACCACAACACCCGCCTCGGCATCACCCGCGAGGAGCAGGACGCCATCGGCGCCCTCTCCCACCAGCGCGCCGCCGCCGCCCAGAAGGACGGCGTCTTCGAGGCCGAGATCACCCCCGTGGAGATCCCGCAGCGCAAGGGCGACCCGGTCCTCTTCAGCCAGGACGAGGGCATCCGCGGCGACACCACCGCCGAGACCCTCGCCCGGCTGCGGCCCGCCTTCGGCAAGGACGGCACCATCACCGCCGGCACCGCCTCGCAGATCTCCGACGGCGCGGCGGCCGTGGTCGTCATGAGCAGGGCCAGGGCCGAGGAGCTGGGCCTGGAGTGGATCGCCGAGATCGGCGCCCACGGCAACGTGGCCGGTCCCGACAACTCTTTGCAGTCGCAGCCCTCCAACGCCATCCTGCACGCCCTGCGGAAGGAGGGGCTGGACGTCTCCGACCTCGATCTCCTGGAGATCAACGAGGCCTTCGCCGCGGTCGCCGTGCAGTCAATGAAGGACCTCGGCGTCTCCACCGAAAAGGTGAACGTCCACGGCGGTGCCATCGCCCTGGGCCACCCGATCGGCATGTCCGGCGCCCGCCTCGTCCTCCACCTCGCGCTGGAGCTGAAGCGGCGCGGCGGCGGGACCGGGGCGGCGGCGCTGTGCGGCGGCGGCGGCCAGGGCGACGCGCTGATCGTCCGGGTCCCCTCGGCCTGACCGGGCCACCACCTCTCACCGAACGGAGCTGTGATGCAGGACGTCTCCTCGCTGGTCGCCCGGGCCCGGGAAGGCCGGCCGCGGGCCGTGGCCCGGCTGATCTCCCTGGTCGAGGGGGCGTCCCCGCAGCTCAGGGAGGTGATGGCGGCCCTCGCCCCGCTGACCGGGGGCGCCTATGTGGTGGGCCTGACGGGCTCGCCGGGCGTCGGCAAGTCGACGTCCACCTCGGCGCTGGTGACGGCCTACCGCAAGCAGGGCAGACGGGTCGGCGTGCTCGCGGTCGACCCGTCGTCCCCCTTCTCCGGCGGCGCCCTGCTCGGCGACCGGGTCCGCATGTCCGACCACGCCTCCGACCCGGGCGTCTACATCCGCTCCATGGCCACCCGCGGCCACCTCGGCGGGCTCGCCTGGGCCGCGCCGCAGGCCATCCGGGTCCTGGACGCGGCCGGCTGCGACGTGATCCTCGTGGAGACGGTCGGCGTCGGCCAGTCCGAGGTCGAGATCGCCTCGCAGGCCGACACCTCCGTCGTCCTGCTGGCCCCCGGGATGGGCGACGGCATCCAGGCGGCCAAGGCGGGCATCCTGGAGATCGGCGACGTGTACGTCGTCAACAAGGCCGACCGGGACGGCGCGGACGCCACCGCGCGGGAACTGAACCACATGCTCGGCCTCGGCGAGGCCCGCGGTCCGGGCGACTGGCGCCCGCCCATCGTGAAGACGGTCGCCGCGCGCGGCGAGGGCGTCGACGAGGTGGTCGAGGCGCTGGAGAAGCACCGGGCCTGGATGGAGGAGCACGGCGTCCTGGCCGAGCGCCGCCGGGCGCGCGCCGCCCGCGAGGTCGAGACCATCGCGGTCACCGCGCTGCGCCGCCGCATCGGCGACCTCCACGGCGACCGCCGCCTGGACGCCCTCGCGGAACGCATCACCGCCGGCACGCTGGACCCCTACCGCGCGGCGGACGAACTGATCGAGGGCCTGACCGGGGCGTGACCCTCCGGGGGTGAACGGCGGTCCGGAGCGCCGGGCGCCGCTGCCCGTGCGGGTGGCTGTGCCCCGGCCTGGGCCCGCCTGTGCCCTGCCCTGCCCGTGCCCGGGGACGGGCGCGCGCCGGTGGCCGCGCCGTGCCCGGTGCCCGCGGGGGAGCGGCGTCGGTGCCGACGGGGGAGCGGCGTCGGGCCGGCGCCGTGCCGGGTGACCGGTCCGGGCCGGCCGGTGGCGGAGGGGGGGACGCGGCGCGTGAGCCGGTGCGCGGGGCGGGCCGGGTCCGCGCCGGGCGTTGGTACGGGTTGCCGGTGGGACGGGGCCCGGAGCCGTGCGGCGGCGGTGCCCCGGGGCCGGGGCGTAGGACGGGGCGGGGCGTAGGACGGGGCGGGGGAACGCGGGTGACCCGTGCCGTGCGGGCTGGTAGGTTGCCCGGCATGTTCCTCCTCTTGGCATAGGGCCCGCCCAGGACCGCGACCGGCGCACACCGGCCGTCGCGGCACTCCGGCGACCCCTTCCGCCTCTTCTCCGAGGAACCCTCGCGTGACCACCTCAGCCGCGCGGCCCACCTATGCCGCCGTGTTCCGTTTCCCCCGTGCCCGCCGCACCTTCCTGTCCGCCCTCGTGGGCCGGCTCTCGTACGGCACCGTCTCCCTCGCCCTGATGCTCTCCGTGACCCGGTCCACCGGGTCCTACGCCGTGGCCGGTACGGTCATGGCCCTCTTCGGCGCCGCCGGCGTGGTACTGACGCCCACCCGAGCGGCCCTGGTCGACCGGTACGGCCCGCGCCGCGCCCTGCCGCCCATGGCGCTGCTCTACGCCGCCCTGCTCTGCGTCCTCGCGGCGGTCGCCCGGCTGCCGGGCGTCCACGTGGCGCCGCTCGCCGCCACCGCCGTCCTCGCCGGCGCCTGCGCGCCCCCGCTCGGGCCCACGATGCGCGCGGTCTGGGCCGCCCTCCTCCCCGACCGGGAGCTGCTGCAACGCGCCTACAGCCTGGACGGCGTCGCCGAGGAACTCCTCTTCGTCACCGGCCCCCTGCTGATCGGCGTGGTGATCGGGGTGGCCTCGCCGGACGCCGGGGTGGTGCTGAGCGCGCTGCTGGTGGCGGTGGGCACCCTCGCCTTCGCCGCCTCCCCGGCCACGGGCGCCCTCAACCGGGCGGCGCCCCCGGCCCCGGACGGCGCCCCGGAGCACCCCGGCGACCCCGGCACCGTCGGCGACCCCGGCACCCCGGCGGCCCTCGGTGCCCCTGGTGCCCCGGCGGACCCCCGCGTGGCGGGCAGGCCGGTCCGCGTCCTGGTGCAGCCGGTCGCCGTCGCCGCGGGCGTCGGCCTCGCGCTGAGCGCCGTCGACCTGCTGGCCGTCGCCTCCGCCGGGGAGCGGGGCCTCGGCGACGGCGCCGTCGCCTGGATGCTCGCGGCGCTGTCGGCGGGCAGCGCGGTGGGCGGTCTGCTCAACGGCGCCGTGCGCTGGAGCACCGCCGCGCGCGTCCGGCTTCCGCTGCTGGTGGCGGGGCTCGGGCTGACCCTGGCCGTCGCGGGGCTCGCCCCCGGTCCGGGCACCCTGGTCGCGGTCCTGGCCGTCGCGGGGCTGTTCGTGTCACCGGCGCTGACGACGGCGTATCTGATCGCGGACGCGAGCGTCCCGCCCGGGTTCCGGGTCCGGGCGGGCGCCTGGGTCAACACGGCGGTCAACGCGGGCAGTTCCGCCGGGATGGCGGCGGTGGGCCTGCTGCTGGAACGGGTTCCGCCGGCGGGGTGCTTCGCGCTCTGCGGGGCGTGCGCCCTCGCGGCCGCGCTGGTGCCCGGCGGGCGGGAACGGGCCGGGGGCGGAGGGCGCCGCTCCGTCCTCCGCCCGCGCCGTGGCGACGACGACCGGCCCCGGGCCCGCGCGGGTGGTCCGGACGGGGGCTCGGGCGGCGTGAACGGTCCGGGCGGGGGTCCGGGCCGCGCGGGTGGTCCGAGCGGTGGCGCGGGTGGTCCGGGTCCGAGCGGTGGGCCGGGTGGCCCGGGCGTGGGTCCCGGTGGCACGGCTGTCGGGAGCTGATCCCGTGCCGCCCGGCACCGGGCGCTCCCGCCGCGCCGCCCGGCCCGCGGGGCACCGGTGGTCCCGCGGGGCGGCCCGGCGGACGCGGGTCCCGGCGCCGAACGGCCCGGCCCGGCGGGCGGTGCGGGGGTGCGCACCGCCCGCCGGGCCGGGCCGCGGAAGGGTTCCTCAGCGTGCGGTCGGCGTGCCGCTGAGGGTCACGGGCGCCCGCGCTGTCCGCGCAGGTGCTCCGCGATGGGCTTGAGCGCCTTGTCCAGGTCGGTCAGCGCCTCGGGGTCCATCAGGTCGATGAAGTGCCTGCGCACGGAGGCCACGTGGTGCGGCGCGACCTTGCGCATCGTCTCCATGCCGTGCTCGGTGAGGACGGCGAACAGGCCCCGGCGGTCGGACTCGCAGTTCTCCCGGCGGACCAGGTTCGCGTTCTCCATGCGGGTGATCTGGTGGGAGAGCCGGCTCTTGGACTGCATCGTGGCGGCGGCGAGATCGCTCATCCGCATCCGGTCGTCCTCCGACTCGGACAGGTTCACCAGGATCTCGTAGTCGTTCATCGTCAGGCCGAACGGCTGCAGATCCTTTTCGAGCTGGTAGGTCAACAGCCTGTTGACCTCCAGATGGGTGCGCCACGCACACTGCTCCGACTCGGTCAGCCAGCGGGTGGCGGTATCGGTCTCCATGAATGAAGTCTACCTAAAAAGTTGAAATGTGAACTAGGAAGAGTGGCGATGTGACGGAGTCGCTGGGCAGGCGTTCGAGGTGACACTCCGCAGGGTACCGCTCACCGTCCGAAGCGGTTCTGAAGACCGCCGAGCTGTCCGGGAAGACCCCCCGCCCCCGGGCGGCCCCCCTGGCCGCCCGGACCGCCGCCGGGCACGCCCGCCTGTGCCGGGGGCAGCCCCCTGTCCCTCTCCTCCATCAGGGCCTCGCTCGACTGCAGCAGCACCGTCCCGGCGCCCACGAACTCGAACTGGTGCTCCTCCCCCGAGGCCCCTCCCAGCCCCGTCATGGCCCGCAGACCGCCCAGGAAGCCGGTCAGATAGGCGTGGTCGTAGTGGTGGCACGGGGAGGGGCAGTCCGCCCAGCCGACCAGGGCCTGCGGATCCACCCGGATCGGCGGCTCGACGAACACCACTGGACCATTCGACGCCGCCACGAACTTCCCGGTTCCGATCAATGTCAGAAAGCCCGGCACGATCGACTGCTTCAGTGCCAGACTCGGCTCGAAAGCGAGCAGATTGCCGGAGCGGATGGTCAGATTGCCGTCCTCCAGGTCGTACGAGTTCACATCGAAGGCCCGGTCCGCCAGCAGCATCAGGCCCGACCCCTCGGCCACCACCCAGTCGCTCGCGTGCAGCGGCGAGTGGAACGACATGCGCGTCAGGCGGTCCAGCCGGCCGTGCCCGATCCCGTTGAACTCGACCGACCCGTAGTAGGCGATCATCTTCCCCTTCTGCAGGAACCACTGACTCCCCTTCAGGGAGACGCAGAAGGTGTACGCGTTGACGTTGTCGTTCTCCGGCAGGGTCGACGGATCGTGGTGGACGATGCTCACAGCTTCTCCTCCGACGCCTGGACGTACACCGCGCCGCTGCCGCTCAGCTCCAGTTGGAACGCCTCGCCGGAGCCGCGCCCCACCATGTCCCGCCAGCCCAGCGCCGTGGACAGCCGGTTCCGCACGTCCCCGTGGTGGGCGACGTAGGCCTGGGGATCGACGTGCACCGGGCGCTGCGGGGTGATCGGGACCTCCAGCACCCCGCCGTGGGCCATCACGGCGACCGCGCCGTGCCCCTTCAGGGTGGTGGTGAACAGGCCCTGGCCGCTGACCTGGCCGCGCACCATGCCCATCACCCCGCCCTGCGAGCCCAGGAACACCGTGCCCTGCTCCAGGGTGCCCTCGAAGGCGAGCAGCCGGTCCGCCTCCACGTACAGGGTGTCGCCGGAGAGCCGGATCACCTGGACGTGGTGGCCGCCGTGCCCGAAGAACACCGTGCCGTCCCCCTCCACCGTCATCAGCGGCGTCGACTCGTTGGCCACCCGGCGGCCGATCATCGACATCACCCCGCCCTGCCCGCCGAGCAGATCGGGGGTGAACGTCACCTCGCCCCGGTACGCCAGCATGGCGCCGCGCTGGCTGAACAGCCGGACGCCCGGGGTCACCGTCGCCCGCACCATCTTGGAGTTGACCTCCTCGAAGCCCATGTCACACATCCCCCCCGACGGTGTTCCGCTCGCTGGGCTGCACGTACACCAGCCCGTCGCCCTCGAAGCGGATCTGGAAGGCCTCGCCGCCGCCCTCGCCGAACAGCGTGCGCACGCTCGCCCCGGACTGGAAGGACTGGCGCAGATTCCCCTGGTGCGCGACGTACGCCCCCGGGTCCACCGTCAGCGGGTACCGCGCGCTCACCCGCAGCACCACCGCCGGGCCGTCCGACATGATCGCCACCTGGCCGTGCCCCTCGACCGTCGTGGTGAACAGCCCGTTGCCCTGGGAGGCGCCGCGCAGCCCGGTGAAGCTCGTGCCGGTGCGCAGCCCGGGGTCGGCCGCCAGGAAGTTGCTGGACTCCACGTAGAGTCTCTCGCCCCGGAGCGCCACGAGGTTGATCTCCGAGGCCCGGTCCGCGAACCAGCAGGTGCCCCGCCCCTTCACCTCCATCACGGCCATCCGCTCACCGGTGAGCCGCCGCGTCACCATGCCCCGCACGCCCTCACCGCCGCCCGTCAGCTTCTTGAAGGCCATCTCGCCGTCGTACGCGACCATCGAGCCGTTCTTCGCCTTCACGGCGTCCCCGGCCAGGTCGACGGCGAGCACCCTGCTGCCCTGAAGTCGAAACATCGCCACGCAGCGAAGGTAGCCGCCGCGGGGGCCCCGCCGACAGCCCCGCGGGGGTGGGTTCGCCCTGATCTCTCCCCTGGGGGACGTCTCGGGGTCGCCCCGGGCGCGCGGCCCCGTCCCCGCCCCTCGCGCGGCCCGGTCCCACCCCCTCGCCCGGTCGCTCCGCGCGTTTGCCACAATGGACGGGGCGCTTGTGCGCGAGTTCACAAGCCGCCCCGGCCCATCGCTGCCCGATGCCCCTTTCCCTGAAGGTGACCCGTGGACCTCAAGACCGCCTCCGCCCTCCGCCGCCTCCGACTGGTCTCGGCCCCCGAGGCGATCTCGTTCCTGCTGCTGATCGTCTGCTCGGTGCTCAAGCGGACCACCGACTTCAACGCGGTGCCCGTGATGGGCATGCTCCACGGTGTCCTCTTCGTGCTCTATGCGGTCTTCTGGGCGGACGCCTGGAACCGCGCCAAGTGGCCGCTGGGCACCGCCGCGCTCTACTTCGTCCTCTCGGTCCTGCCGCTCGGCGGCTTCTTCGCGGAGCGGCGCCTCAAGCGCGAGGCCGAGAGCGCGGTCATCGCCTCCCGCGCCCGCCGGGAAGGGGTCGTCGGCGCATGATCGTCGCCTTCTCCGTGACGCCCCTCGGTGTCGGCGAGGACGTGGGGGAGTACGTCGCCGACGCCGTCCGCGTGGTCCGCGAGTCCGGGCTGCCCAACCGCACCGACGCGATGTTCACCTCCGTCGAGGGCGAGTGGGACGAGGTCATGGACGTGGTCCGGCGGGCCGTCGCCGCCGTGGAGGCGCGGGCGCCCCGCGTCTCCCTCGTTCTCAAGGCCGACCTCCGCCCCGGTGTCACCGACGGGCTCACCGGCAAGGTCGAGACCGTGGAGCGCCACCTCGCGTCCTGACCGGGCGCGGGGCGGCGAACAGGACGGTATCGAAGGACGAGACGGGGCTGAACGGCATATGACCGGCCGGTATGGTCTGGTCCCGTGCCGAAGCCCCTCAGTCTCTCCTTCGATCCCATCGCCCGAGCCGACGAACTCTGGAACCGGCGCTGGGGCGCTGTCCCCTCGATGGCGGCGATCACCTCCATCATGCGGGCCCAACAGATCCTGCTGGCCGAGGTCGACGCGGTGGTCAAGCCGTACGGGCTGACGTTCGCGCGCTACGAGGCGCTGGTGCTGCTCACCTTCTCCAAGGCGGGCGAGCTGCCGATGTCCAAGATCGGCGAGCGGCTGATGGTCCACCCCACCTCGGTGACGAACACCGTCGACCGGCTGGTGCGGTCGGGCCTGGTCGGCAAGCGGCCCAACCCCAACGACGGGCGCGGCACCCTCGCCAGCATCACCGCCAAGGGCCGCGAGGTCGTCGAGTCCGCCACCCGCGACCTGATGGCCATGGACTTCGGCCTGGGCGCCTACGACGCCGAGGAGTGCGCCGAGATCTTCGCCATGCTCCGCCCCCTGCGGGTCGCCGCCGGAGACTTCACGGCGGAGTGACGCCCGCCCGGCCGCGGGAGGCCACCCGTGCGGGTGGGAACCCCCGGCCGCCCGGCGCGCGCGGCCGTGCCCGCGCGGCGAGGAGGCCCGCCGGTTCCGGTTCGCGGCCGCCCCGCGTGCGGCCGTGCCCGCGCGGCGGAGCGGCGGCCCCTCGTGGCCCGTCGTGTCCCCGCGGGCCGGACGCGCCGCCCTCCGGCCGCCGCCGGGGTCCGGCGACCCGGGGCGGGATCTCCCGGAACGGCCCGTTACGCTCGATGCCATGAAGAAGAGCGTGCTGACCCGCTACCGGGTCATGGCCTACGTCACCGGTGTCCTCCTGGTCGCGCTGACCCTCGGCATGATCGGCAAGTACGCCCTGGACATGGGCGGCGCGGCCGACTTCACCCAGGTGGTCAGCATCGCCCACGGCTGGCTCTACGTCGTCTACCTGATCTTCGCCTTCGACCTGGGCTCCAAGGCCAAGTGGCCGGTGAAGAAGCAGCTCTGGGTGCTGCTCGCCGGGACGATCCCCACCGCCGCGTTCTTCGTCGAGCGCCGGATCAGCCGCGAGCTGGGGGCCCGGGGCGCGGACGGCGCCCCCGCCGTCGCCGAGGCCTAGGGCCTCTCGTTTGGACCATGCCGGGCTCGCGGGCCCCGGCGCCGCAGCTCGCCGGGTTGTCGTCGGTCGCCGGGGCTTCGCCCCGACTCCCTCCTCCGCCTTGCGACGCACGGCGCCGGACCCCGCTCCCTGATCCGGCCCGATCCAGACGAAACACCCTGGGCTCCCGCAGGGGGCCGCTCCTCCACGGCCGGTCCCCGCGCTCCGTCGCCGGTCCCGGTCGCGTCGCCGGCCCCGGTCGCGTCGCCGGGGCCGCACTCCGGCTGCCGGTGCCCGCGCTCCCGCCGCCGGGTGCGGCAACCCGCGTCACGGACGACGACGATGCCGCCGCCCGGCCCGGCGGCTCCGTGGGCGGGGCCGGGGCTCCCCGCGTCCGGCCGGTGACCGGTGACATGCCCGGTCACGGCCTCCCCGCCGCCGTACGGAGCAGCGCGTCGCGGCCCGCCGTCGACATTTACTTGGACGTCCTAGTAAATTGGAGTCATGGACGCTGACGCCATTGAGGAAGGCCGCCTTCGGTGGCAGGCCCGTTACGACGCGGCGCGCAAGCGCGACGCCGACTTCACCACGCTCTCCGGCGATCCCGTGGAGCCGGTCTACGGGCCCCGGCCCGGGGACGCGTACGAGGGGTTCGAGCGCATCGGATGGCCCGGGGAGTACCCCTACACCCGGGGCCTGCACCCGACCGGCTACCGGGGGCGGACGTGGACCATCCGCCAGTTCGCCGGGTTCGGCAACGCCGAGCAGACCAACGAGCGCTACAAGATGATCCTGCGCAACGGCGGCGGCGGCCTCTCCGTCGCCTTCGACATGCCGACGCTCATGGGCCGCGACTCCGACGACCCGCGCTCCCTCGGCGAGGTCGGCCACTGCGGCGTCGCCATCGACTCGGCCGCCGACATGGAGGTCCTGTTCAAGGACATTCCGCTCGGCGACGTCACCACCTCCATGACGATCAGCGGGCCCGCCGTGCCCGTCTTCTGCATGTACCTGGTCGCCGCCGAGCGGCAGGGCGTCGACCCCGCCGTGCTCAACGGCACGCTCCAGACGGACATCTTCAAGGAGTACATCGCCCAGAAGGAGTGGCTCTTCCAGCCCGAGCCCCACCTCCGGCTCATCGGCGACCTGATGGAGCACTGCGCCGCCGGCATCCCCGCCTACAAGCCGCTCTCCGTCTCCGGCTACCACATCCGCGAGGCCGGGGCCACGGCCGCGCAGGAGCTGGCGTACACCCTCGCGGACGGCTTCGGCTACGTCGAGCTGGGCCTCAGCCGCGGCCTGGACGTGGACGTCTTCGCGCCGGGCCTGTCCTTCTTCTTCGACGCGCACCTCGACTTCTTCGAGGAGATCGCCAAGTTCCGCGCCGCCCGCCGTATCTGGGCCCGCTGGATGCGGGACGTCTACGGCGCCCGGAGCGACAAGGCCCAGTGGCTGCGCTTCCACACCCAGACCGCGGGCGTCTCCCTCACCGCCCAGCAGCCGTACAACAACGTCGTGCGGACCGCCGTCGAGGCGCTCGCCGCCGTGCTCGGCGGGACCAACTCCCTGCACACCAACGCACTGGACGAGACCCTCGCCCTCCCCAGCGAGCAGGCCGCCGAGATCGCGCTGCGCACCCAGCAGGTCCTCATGGAGGAGACCGGCGTCGCCAACGTCGCCGACCCGCTGGGCGGCTCCTGGTTCGTCGAGCAGCTCACGGACCGGATCGAGGCCGACGCCGAGAAGATCTTCGAGCAGATCAAGGAGCGCGGTCTGCGGGCCCACCCCGACGGGCGGCACCCCATCGGCCCGATCACCTCCGGCATCCTGCGCGGCATCGAGGACGGCTGGTTCACCGGCGAGATCGCGGAGTCCGCCTTCCGCTACCAGCAGGCCCTGGAGAAGGACGAGAAGAAGGTCGTCGGCGTCAACGTCCACACCGGCTCCGTCACCGGCGACCTGGAGATCCTCCGGGTCAGCCACGAGGTCGAGCGCGAGCAGGTCCGCGTGCTCGGCGAGCGCAGGACCGCCCGGGACGACGCCGCCGTGCGCACCGCCCTGGACGCGATGCTCGACGCCGCCCGCTCCGGCGCCAACATGATCGGGCCCATGCTCGACGCGGTGCGCGCCGAGGCGACGCTGGGCGAGATCTGCGGGGTGCTGCGCGACGAGTGGGGCGTGTACACCGAGCCCGCCGGTTTCTGACCCGGGACCCCCGCCGGTGCCCGTGCCGCCGCTCCGGCGGGGCGTGGGCGCCGGCGCGGGCGTGGCGCCGGCATCGGCGTGGCGTGGGCACCGGCGGAGGCGTGACGCCGGTGTGGGCGCGGGCCTGGGGCGGGCTCGGCCGGTTCTCTGCGCCTCGCCCTTCTGCGCCGCCCTCGCCCTACCGCGCGCCCTCGGTTCACCGCGCACCCCCGCCCTCCCGCGCACCCCCGCCCTCCCGCGCACCCCCGCCCTTCTGTCCCGCCTCTCCCCTCTGCGCCGCCCGCCCTCCTACGCCGCCTCCGACAGCCCGCCCAGCAGCACCCGTATGAGGCCGCGCACCCACTCGCCGTCCGCCGGTTCCGCGCGGACCAGCGTGCGGTGCACCACCGCCCCCGCCACCACGTCGAAGATCAGGTCCGCCGTGCGGGCCGCCTCGGCCGGGTCCGTCTGCGGCGGCAGCTCCCCGCGCCGCTGCGCCCGCGACCGCCCCTCCAGCACCAGCCGCTTCTGCCGCTCCACGATCGACGCCCGGATGCGCTCGCGCAGCGCCTCGTCCCGGGTGGACTCCGCGACCACCGCCATCAGCCCGCTCATCGCCTCCGGCCGGGCCAGGATCGCCGCGAACTGGCGCACCACGCCCTCGATGTCCGCCGCCAGCGAGCCCCGGTCCGGCAGCTCCAGCTCGTCGAACAGCTCCGCCACCGCGTCCACGACCAGCTCGTTCTTGCCCGCCCAGCGGCGGTAGAGGGTCGTCTTGGCGACCCCCGCCCGCGTCGCCACGTCCCCCAGCGTCAGCCCGGACCAGCCCAGGTCGACCAGTGCCGCCCGCGTCGCGGCCAGGATCGCGGCGTCCGCGGCGGCGCTGCGGGGGCGTCCGGCACGGCCGGCGGAGGCGCTGCTCTGCATGTGCCGACCCTAAGGGCTGTCCCGCCGGGGAGCGCGGGACGGCCCTCGGCGGCGGCCCGCCGGTCCGGTCGTGAGAGAGATCACCGGGGCGGGCTGTCGCGGCGGCCCCCGGTGGCATTACGCTACGAGGCGTAGCGAAAGCGCGGGCGACCTCCCGCGCCCGAGCGACGACCACGACAGGCGCGGGGTGGGGACCCGGCGCCGCACCGCCCCTGCGGCCGGCGCCCTCCGGCCGGTGGCGGCACCCGCGGGACCCGCCGGGGGACCTGCCCGCGGAGCACGGCTCGGCACGGCGAACGGCACACATACGGGCGGGCTTCCACCCCGCTTTTCACGCGCACGCGCGGTACGGGGGAGGATGGGTCCATGCAGCCACGGAACATGTCCATGAGCGGGGTCGTCGACCTCGCCGCGGTGAAGGCGGCCCAGGAGGCCAAGGCGAAGGCGGAGCAGGCGCGCGCCGAGGCCGCCCGCAACGGCGGGGCGGGTGCCGTCTCTCCCGCCGACCTCGTCATCGACGTCGACGAGGCCGGATTCGAGAGCGAGATCCTCCAGCGGTCCACCGAGGTCCCGGTCGTCATCGACTTCTGGGCCGAGTGGTGCGAGCCCTGCAAGCAGCTCAGCCCGGTACTGGAGCGGCTCGCCGTCGAGTACGACGGCCGCTTCCTGCTCGCCCGGATCGACGTCGACGCCAACCAGATGCTCATGCAGCAGTTCGGCGTCCAGGGCATTCCCGCCGTCTTCGCGGTCGTGGCCGGGCAGGCCCTGCCGCTCTTCCAGGGCGCCGCGAGCGAGACCCAGATCCGCCAGACCCTCGACCAGTTGGTCCAGGTCGCCGAGGAGCGCTTCGGCCTGACCGGCCTCACCGTCGACCCCGACGCCGAGCCGGGCGGCGGCGGTCCCGACGCCGCCGCCGAGCCCCCCGCCGGTCCGCACGACGCGGCCCTGGAGGCGGCCGTGCGCGCGCTGGACGCGGGCGACATGGGCGCGGCCGTCGAGGCGTACCGCGGTGTCCTGGCCGAGGACCCGGGCAACTCCGAGGCCAAACTGGGCCTCGCCCAGGCCGAGTTGCTCCAGCGGGTGCAGGCCGCCGACCCGCAGGCGGTGCGCCGGGACGCCGCCGAGCGGCCCGGCGACGCCGAGGCGCAGATCGCCGCCGCCGACCTCGACCTCGTGGGCGGCCACGTGGAGGACGCCTTCGGGCGCCTCATCGACACGGTGCGCCGCACCACCGGCGACGACCGCGATGCCGTACGGCTGCGGCTGCTCAAGCTGTTCGACGTCATCGGCGCCGACGACCCCCGGGTCGCCGCCGCGCGCCGCGCGCTCGCCCGCGCCCTGTTCTGACGGATCCGCAGCGCCCTCCGGCCTGTGCCGCCGACGGCTCCCCGTCCGGGAGCCGTCGGCGGAACCCCGGAATGGTTCCCGCTTTGCCAAATCTTGGTAATCGGCTTTGCTGTTACTGCAAGTAAGTCAACCGCGTCGTTCTGTCGGCCTTCGTCCGGCCATCGCGGTCTTTGTTCTGCCCTGACGTCGCACCCAGTGTCGCTGTTTCGCGGCTCTGCGAGGTGCCACGGGCATGTGCGCGTTACCAGCGAGTAATGAACCCCTTGTGCCGGGGGCGGGAATGCACCACGATCGGCCACGCTCGGTCCATTCCCCCCTCCCCGACAGCCAATCGGGGCACGGGGCTTCCTGGGTCCCCACCGGGCAGGACCGCGGCCGTGCCGTCGGTCCTCGGGCAGGGGGGTCTTCGCTCTCCCGGCGGAGCCTGTCCGTGCAAGGTTGTGCGTGATCTGTGTCAGGCGCGACCAGTGGTTGTCGCTCGGGGGTGATCGCCGGTGATTCGGACGCGCTTACGTGCCGCCGAGCACGGGCGCTCTCCTTCCCGAGGACGTAGCACTTCTCCCATCCCTGCCCTGCCGAGCCGCCGTCCGGCGGTGGAGCCGGGGTCAGGAGATGTACGTCCGAGAAGGAGGAAATATGGAGTCCCAGGTGCGTGGCGGGACGAGATGGAAGCGGTTCGCGGTCGTCATGGTGCCGAGCGTGGCCGCCACCGCAGCGATAGGCGTCGCGCTGGCGCAGGGCGCCCTCGCCGCGTCGTTCAGCGTGTCCGGCCAGTCGTTCAAGGTGACGGCGGACCGGCTCGACGGTACGGGCTTCGTCCAGTACGGGGCCATCGACTCGGGCTACACGCTCGACGGCAGGCAGACGGCGCACCCGGTCGCCGTGTCGGCGTTCAAGACCGCGTCGATCGAGGGCATGTGCCAGTCCGTGGTCACCCCGGACATCCCGGTGCTCGGTTCGGTCAGCCTCATCCTGAAGGCCGGCGGGGGCGGCACCCCCGTCCGCGCCGAGAACCTGTACATCGACGTCGAGCAGCTCGAGGCCGATGCCACCTTCCGCGGCATCGACATCGGCGTGGCCGCCAAGGACGCCGCCAAGGGTCCGGGCATCCACAAGGGCGACACCGCGAACCCGTACGGGTTCGCCCAGCAGGCCGACTCGGCGACGCTGCTGAACGTGAAGCAGACGGCGTGGGCGACCACCGCCGGAACCTTCAAGCTCAGCGGGCTGAAGATGTCGCTGTCCAAGGGTGTCAAGGAATGTTACTGAGCACCCCCTGACGGGCGCTCACTGACGGGTGGGGGAGCCGGTGGCGCCCCCGCCCGTGCAACCCGGTCCGCGCCCGGCGCGCGGGCCGGGTCTCCACCCCAGCAAAGCCGTACCAGGGAGCTGTTTTCCATGAGCGCCGAGACCCCTGCCGCCGCATCCGGCCAGTTCACGCACTGGAGGCTGCAGTTCCGTGACTGGCGAGGCACCCGGCCGTTCTGGGCCGGCCTGTTCGTCGCGCTCGGCGGACTCCCCATCGCCTACTTCCCCTACGCGAACCTCCAGATCGGGCACCTGACCCTGGCGATGGCCACCACCGCCGGCGCCGGGTCGCTGATCATCGGCGTGCTGCTGGTCGTCCTGGGCGTCAGCCTCTGGTTCCAGAAGCACGTCCGGGTCTTCGCGGGCGTGGCGGCGATCCTGCTCGCGCTGGTGTCCATCCCCGTCTCCAACCTCGGCGGCTTCTTCATCGGCTTCCTGCTCGCCCTGGTCGGCGGCGCGATGGCCGTGTCGTGGGCGCCCGGCGAGCCGTCGGCGGACGAGTCCCCGGCGGAGGGCAAGGGAGCGGGCGTCGCGCCCGGGGGCCCGGTCCCCGGCATGGCGGTGCCCGGCGTCCCCGCGCCCGGCGCCCCGGTGCCGCAGCCGCGGGACACCACGGACGAGCCGAACGATCTGTCAGGAACGAGCCCGGCCAACGGGGCGAACGGGAGGCACAGTGCCGGCTGACGAGGTGACCAGCGGGACCGATGCGGAGGGGGTCCGGGCGAGGACCGGGCCGCGCCACGCGGCGCCCAGAAAGCCGTTGCTCACCAGATTCCACATGCCGGCCGGGAAGGCGATAGCCCTGGCGGCGATGCCCACGGCCGTCCTCATGGGCATGGGGTTCACGCCCACCCTCGCCCTCGCCGACGGCAACGACGCGGTGGCGCCGTCCTCCAACAGCCTGACGGCCGAGGAGTACCGGGCGTGCGTGGAGGCCCTGGCGGGCGGGCCCGGGCCCTCCGGCTCCGCCGAGCCCCCGCACTCCGCCGGGCCCTCCGAGCCGGCCGCCGGGCCGAGCGGTACCCCGACCCCGTCCTCCTCCCCCGACCCCACGCCGGACCCCACCCCGACCTCCGCCGTCACGTCCTCGCCGACGGACGACGGCGGCCAGGGCGTGGGCGGCCGGCCGTCCCCCTCCGCGAGCGCGGGCCGGGGCACGGGACCGTCCCCTTCGCCGGATTCAGGTTCCGACGACGAGGGCGGGCCCGGAACCGCGCCCGGCACGGGCACCGTCCCGCCCGCCCCGCAGCCCTCGGTCCCCCGGGGCGGCGGTCTCCTCCAGGACGTCGGCGACGCCCTCGGCGACGGGCTCGGTGACACCCTGGGCGGTGTGCTTCCCGGCGGTGTGCTCCCCGGCGGCGGGGGAGGGGGCGGCGTCGGCCCCGGTCCCGGCCGGGGCGGAGGGGGCGGCACCGGGGGCGGCCCGGGTGCCGGGGCCGGCCGGCCCCCGGTGCCGGACGCCGCACCCACCGCCGGGGCCCCGCGGCCGGAGGCGTCCGGCCCCGCGGCGGACACGTCCCCGGCAGCGGACGCCACGGCGACCGGCGTGGCCGGGAAGACCGCGAAGGACACACCGGACACCGGCACCGGCGGCGCGGCGGGGGACACCGGCGGCGAGGGCACCCCGCCCGGCCCCGGCACGACGCCCGGCCCCGGCACGGCCGACGGCGCCACGGCCGGGACCGGTCCGGCGGGCGGGGAGAAGGACGGAGCCGGCGACGGGCCGCCCGGTGCCACGGAGGCGGCCACCCCGGCCCCCACCCCCTCCGCCAGCACCGGCCCCGACCCCGCCGACTGTCCCGTCGCCACGGACGCCGAGGGCGGTGTCGACAACCCGGTGCCGCTGCCCGACGACCCCTGGTACCTCAACGCCGGCTCCCTTCTGCTCAAGGGCGCCTCGTACCAAGGCGTCGTGCGCGTCAGGACCGCCAACGGCACCACCAAGAAGGTGCTCAAGTACGTCATATCCGGCGGCACCGACATCGGCGACCTGCACCAGACCTACAAGGACGCGCAGTCCGGGCGGACCTACCACGTCCGGGCGGCCCGGGGCTCCACGTCCACCATCCGCGACGGTGAGACCGTGATGTACACGGAGAGCATCTCCGGCAACCTGCTCGGGCTCGTCCCGGTCACCTTCGCCCCGGACACCCCGCCGCCGCTCGACATCCCGCTGATCTACTTCACCAAGGTCACCGTCGTCCAGGCCGGGCAGTTCGGCGGCACCCTGCACATCCCCGGGCTGCGCCAGTACATCACCGGCTGACCGGCCGTCCCGGTACGACGACGAGGGTGCCCCCGCATCCCGGGGGCACCCTCGTCGTCGTTCCGTACCGCGCGCCGGGGCGTCAGGCGTCGCGCCGCGCCTCGCCCAGGTGGAGCACCCGGACCATGTTGGTCGTGCCGGGCACCCCGGGGGGCGAACCGGCGGTGATGATCACCGTGTCACCGGCGTTGAAGCGCTTCAGCTCCACCAGCCGCTGGTCGACCAGCTCGACCATCTCGTCCGTGGTGTTCACCAGCGGCACGACGTGCGGCTCCACGCCCCAGCTCAGCGCCAGTTGGTTGCGGGTGCCCTCGTCACTGGTGAAGGCCAGGATCGGCTGCACCGCGCGGTACCGGGACAGCCGGCGCGCGGTGTCGCCGGACTGGGTGAAGGCCACCAGGCCCTTGCCGCCCAGGAAGTCCGCGATCTCGGCGGCGGCCCGCGCCACCGAACCGCCCTGCGTCCGCGGCTTCTTGCCCGGCACCAGCGGCTGGAGGCCCTTGGAGAGCAGTTCCTGCTCGGCCGCGGTCACGATCTTCGACATGGTGCGTACCGTCTCGATCGGGTACGCGCCCACGCTGGACTCGGCGGACAGCATCACCGCGTCGGCGCCGTCCAGGATCGCGTTGGCCACGTCCGAGGCCTCGGCGCGGGTAGGCCGCGAGTTGGTGATCATCGACTCCATCATCTGGGTCGCCACGATCACCGGCTTGGCGTTGCGCCGGCACATCTCGATGAGGCGCTTCTGCACCATCGGGACCTTCTCCAGCGGGTACTCGACGGCCAGGTCGCCGCGGGCGACCATCACACCGTCGAACGCCATGACGACGTCCTCCATGTTCTCCACCGCCTGCGGCTTCTCCACCTTGGCGATGACGGGGACCCGGCGGCCCTCCTCGTCCATCACCCGGTGGACGTCGCCCACGTCCTTGGCGTCCCGGACGAAGGAGAGCGCGACCAGGTCGCAGCCCATGCGCAGCGCGAACCGGAGGTCCTCGATGTCCTTCTCGGACAGCGCGGGGACGTTCACCGCCGCGCCGGGCAGGTTGATGCCCTTGTGGTCGGAGATGACACCGCCCTCGATGACGATCGTCCGCACCCGCGGACCCTCGACCTCGACGACCTTCAGCTCGACGTTGCCGTCGTTGATGAGGACCTGGTCGCCCTTGGTGACGTCGCCGGGCAGGCCCTTGTACGTCGTCCCGCAGACCGTGCGGTCGCCGGGCACGTCCTCGGTGGTGATGGTGAACTCGTCACCACGGACCAGTTCCACCGGGCCCTCGGCGAAGGTCTCCAGACGGATCTTGGGGCCCTGGAGGTCGGCCAGCACGCCGATGGCCCTGCCGGTCTCCGCGGCGGCGGCCCGGACCCGGTCGTACCGGCCCTGGTGCTCGGCGTGGGTGCCGTGGCTGAAGTTGAAGCGGGCCACGTTCATCCCGGCCTCGATCAGCGCGACGAGCTGCTCGTGGGAGTCGACCGCGGGGCCGAGAGTACAGACGATTTTCGAACGGCGCATGGGGCGATCCTAACGGTTTGTTTCGCGGCGGAATATTCCGGCCGTCGGAAGATACAAAAGGGCGGGATGCCGCTCAGGTGAGATCGGATGAGTCGCTCACCAGCGCGTAGGTCTGCGTCGCGATCTCCATTTCCTCGTCGGTCGGCACCACGGCCACCGCCACCCGCGCACCGGGCGGCGAGATCAGCCGCGGCCCGTCGGCCCGAGCGGTGTTCAGCACCGGGTCGACCTCCGGCCCCAGCCCCTCCAGCCCCGCCACCGCGGCCTCCCGCACCGGCGCCGCGTTCTCCCCGACACCCGCCGTGAACGCGATCGCGTCCACCCGCCCCAGCACCGCGCAGTACGCGCCGATGTACTTCCGCAGCCGGTGGACGTAGATGTCGAAGGCGAGCCGGGCCCGCTCGTCGCCCGCGTCGATCCGGCGCCGGATCTCCCGCATGTCGTTGTCACCGCACAGCCCGATCAGACCGCTCCTCTTGTTGAGGAGAGTGTCGATCTCGTCGGCGGACATTCCGGCAACGCGCGTCAAATGGAAGATGACGGCCGGGTCCACGTCTCCCGACCGGGTCCCCATCACCAGCCCCTCCAGCGGCGTCAGGCCCATCGACGTGTCCACGCACCGCCCGCCCCGCACCGCCGACGCGGACGCCCCGTTGCCCAGGTGCAGCACGATCACGTTCACCTCCTCCGGCTCCCGGCCCAGCAGCCGTGCCGTCTCGCGCGAGACGTACGCGTGGGACGTGCCGTGGAAGCCGTAACGGCGGATGCGGTACGCGTCGGCGGTCTCCACGTCGATGGCGTACCGCGCGGCCGACTCCGGCATCGTGGTGTGGAACGCGGTGTCGAAGACCGCCACCTGCGGCAGGTCCGGCCGCAGCGCCCGTGCCGTGCGGATGCCGGTCAGATTGGCCGGGTTGTGCAGCGGGGCCACTGGGATCAGGCGCTCGATCTCCGCCATCACCTCGTCGTCGACCACCGTCGGTTCGCTGAACCGGATGCCCCCGTGCACCACCCGGTGACCGATGGCCGCCAGCTCCGGCGAATCGATGCCCAGACCGTCCCGGTCCAGCTCCGCCGCCATGGCCTTCAGCGCGGCGTCGTGGTCCGCGACGGGCCCGGTCCACTCGCGGTCCGCACCGCCGGCCGGGGAGTGCGTCAGCCGGGACGTCCCCTCCCCGATCCGCTCCACCAGACCCACCGCGAGCCGGGACCGGTCCCGCATGTCGAGCAACTGGTACTTCACCGACGACGAGCCGGAGTTGAGGACCAGAACACGGGAGGCGTTCACCGGCTCCCCTCCTTCCCGCTCGGGGACGCCGCGGCGGACGGCCGCTGCGCCTGGATCGCGGTGATGGCCACGGTGTTCACGATGTCCTGCACCAGCGCCCCCCGCGACAGGTCGTTGACGGGCTTGCGCAGCCCCTGCAGCACCGGCCCCACCGCGACCGCCCCGGCCGAACGCTGCACCGCCTTGTACGTGTTGTTCCCGGTGTTCAGGTCCGGGAAGATCAGCACACTGGCCTGGCCGGCCACCTCCGAACCGGGCAGCTTGGTCGCGGCGACCGACGGCTCCACCGCGGCGTCGTACTGGATCGGCCCCTCGATCCGCAGATCCGGACGCCGGGCCCGCACCAACTCGGTGGCGGCGCGCACCTTGTCCACGTCCGCGCCCGAGCCGGAGGTCCCGGTCGAGTACGACAGCATCGCGATCCGGGGCTCCACCCCGAACCGCGCCGCCGTGGCCGCCGACTGGGCCGCGATGTCCGCCAACTGCTCCGCGTCCGGGTCCGGGTTGACCGCGCAGTCCCCGTACACCAGGACCTTGTCGGCCAGGCACATGAAGAACACCGACGAGACGATCTCCGCGTCCGGCTTCGTCTTGATGATCTCGAAGGCCGGCCGGATGGTCGCCGCCGTGGAGTGCGCCGAGCCCGACACCATGCCGTCGGCCAGGCCCTCCTCCACCATCAGCGTCCCGAAGTAGTTCACGTCCGACACCACGTCGTAGGCCAGCTCCACGGTCACCCCCCGGTGCGCCCGCAGGGCCGCGTACCGCTCGGCGAAGGAGTCGCGCAGCTCCGAGACGGCCGGATCGATCAGCCGCGCCTCGCCCAGATCGATCCCGAGGTCGGCCGCCTTCTTGCGGATCTGCTCCACCGGACCGAGCAGCGTCAGCTCGCACACCCCCCGGCGCAGCAGCACCTCCGCGGCCCGCAGCACCCGTTCCTCCGTCCCCTCCGGCAGGACGACCCGGCGCAGATCGGACCGCGCCTGCTCCAGCAACTGGTGCTCGAACATCATCGGCGTGACCCGGTCACCGCTGGGCGCGGAGACCCGGCTCCGCAGATCGGCGGTGTCGACGTACCGCTCGAAGACGCCCAGCGCGGTCTCCGCCTTGCGCGGGGTGGCGGCGTTCAGCTTGCCCTCCAGCGAGAACAGCCGCTCGGCCGTCGGGAAGCTGTTGGCGGGCACCGAGAGCACCGGGGTCCCCGGGGCGAGGCGGTCGGCCAGGGTGAGGATCCGGTCGCCGGGAACCTCGTCCAGGGTGAGCAGCACGCCCGCTATCGGCGGTGTGCCCGCACTGTGCGCGGCCAGCGCCCCGACCACCAGGTCCGCGCGGTCACCGGGCATGACCACCAGACAGCCGGGGGTCAGCGCGGCCAGCAGGTTCGGCAGCATGGCGCCCCCGAAGACGAAGTCCAGCGCGTCCCGCGAGAGCCCGGAGTCGTCGCACAGCACCACCCGGGCACCGAGGGCGTGCACGATCTGCGACACGGTCGGTGCCGCCAGGGCGGGCTCGTCGGGCAGCACCCAGCACGGCACCGGCAGCCTGCCCGCGAGCCGCTCCTCGATCAGGTCGCGGTCCTCGCGGGCCACCCGGTTGGTCACCATCGCGAGCACGTCGCAGCCCAGCCCGTCGAAGGCGCGGAACGCGTTGCGGGTCTCCGCCAGCACCGACTCCGCGGACTGCCTGCGGCCCCCCACCACCGGGATCACCGACGCGCCGAACTCGTTGGCCAGCCGGGCGTTCAGCGACAGCTCGTCGGGAAGCTGGGTGTCCGCGTAGTCCGTGCCCAGGACCAGGACGACGTCGTAGTCGCGGGCGACCAGGTGGAAACGGTCGACCAGCGCCGACACCAGTTCGTCCGTGCCCTGTTCGGCCTGCAGCGCGGACGCCTCGTGATAGTCCAGTCCGTACAGCGTGGCCGGGTCCTGGGCGAGCCGGTAGCGGGCGCGCAGCAGCTCGAACAGCCGGTCCGGTCCGTCGTGGACCAGGGGACGGAAGACGCCCACCCGGTCCACCTGCCGGGTCAGGAGCTCCATGACCCCCAGCTCGACGACCTGGCGGCCGTCACCGCGGTCGATGCCGGTCACGTACACGCTGCGCGTCACGCGTGCTCTCCGTTTCGTGTGGTGCGTCCGGTGTGTTCCGGGGCCGGTCCGGCCCGTGCGGGAGACCCAGTGTGGGAGCCCCGGTGCGGGGAGCAGGGACGGGGTCGGCGCCTGAATCGCCAAAAATCGCCCCTACGGGTCAGTGGAACCCTCTTGACAATACCCTCGGGCGTAGGTACGACGCCCGTCAATGTAGCGTCGCCACTGTTACCCGGAACGTGGAACAATCGGCACCGGTTCACCGGCGTCGACAGCGAGCAGGAGACACAGCACGATGCGTATCGGAGTTCTGACCGCAGGCGGCGACTGCCCTGGCCTGAACGCAGTGATCCGGTCGGTCGTGCACCGAGCGGTGGACAACTACGGCGACGAGGTCATCGGCTTCGAGGACGGCTACGCCGGTCTGCTCGACGGCCACTACCGCACCCTCGACCTCAACGCCGTCAGCGGCATCCTGGCCCGCGGCGGCACCATCCTCGGCTCGTCGCGCCTGGAGCGCGACCGGCTGCGAGAGGCCTGCGACAACGCGGGCGACATGATCCAGAGCTTCGGCATCGACGCCCTCATCCCGATCGGCGGCGAGGGCACCCTGACGGCGGCCCGGATGCTGTCCGACGCGGGCCTCCCGGTCGTCGGCGTGCCCAAGACCATCGACAACGACATCTCCTCCACCGACCGCACCTTCGGCTTCGACACGGCCGTCGGCGTGGCGACGGAGGCGATGGACCGGCTCAAGACCACCGCCGAGTCCCACCAGCGCGTCATGGTCGTCGAGGTCATGGGCCGGCACGCAGGGTGGATCGCCCTGGAGTCCGGCATGGCCGCCGGCGCGCACGGCATCTGCCTGCCCGAGCGCGCCTTCGACCCCGCCGATCTGGTCAAGATGGTCGAGGCGCGCTTCGCCCGCGGCAAGCGGTTCGCCGTGGTCTGCGTCGCCGAGGGCGCCCACCCCGCCGCCGGCACCATGGACTACGGAAAGGGCGAGATCGACAAGTTCGGCCACGAGCGCTTCCAGGGCATCGGCACGGCGCTGGCGCACGAACTGGAGAAGCGGCTCGGCAAGGAGGCCAAGCCGGTCATCCTCGGCCACGTCCAGCGCGGCGGTACGCCGACCGCGTACGACAGGGTGCTCGCCACGCGCTTCGGCTGGCACGCCGTGGAGGCCGCGCACCGGGGCGAGTTCGGCCGGATGACCGCCCTGCGCGGCACTGACGTGGTCATGGTCCCGCTGGCGGAGGCCGTCACCGAGCTGAAGACGGTCCCCAAGGACCGCATGGACGAGGCGGAGTCGGTCTTCTAGACCCCTCGGTTCCGTCGGGACTCCTCGGTCCCGACGGGACCCGTCGGTTGCATGTCGCGCGGTGGCCGCCACGTCGACGGCGAAGCGCAGGCGCGCACGCCCTCGGCGCGGCGGTTCCCGTTCTTTGGGGCTCGGTCCCTGGGTGCCCATAAAAATCTGTGAACAGTCGGCGACCTTGTGTGCACATGGCGCTCAGGTGAGCGCATCGAGAACATCGCCCAGGGCCAGTGTTCACGCATTCAAAACCACCACCCCCCCGCGCGCCGTTCCGCCCCCTGGCCGCCGCTGCCGGGGCGACAGTGTCGAGGACGCGCACCTCGCCCCGGCCGCCGCGCTCATGGGCTTCGTCGACGATGGCGATGCGGCATGTTTCATCTGCGCCGGACACCGGCCGTCAGGCGAAGCCGGTTCACGGTGTCCCCGGACCGCACCGGCGTGAGCACCCGTCACTTTCGTGAGCACGGTCCACATCAGTGAGCATTGCTCGCGGCGCAGAGCATCGCTTCCTTTGCGGAGCATCGCTCACTCTGCGGAGCAGTGCTCACGTCCTCGATCGCTGCTCGCATCGCGGAGCAGTGTTCGCGCTGGTGAGCACCGTGCGTGCCCGCGTGTGCCGCCCGCCATCAGATGGCGTGATCGGTGCTCTCGCTGGTGAGCGGCGTGCGCGCTTGCGAGCACTGTCCACCGACGTGAGCACCCTTCGCATCCGTGAGCAACGCTCCCATGCGTGAGCAACGCTCCCGTGCGTGAGCAACGCTCCCGTGCGTGAGCAACGCTCCCGTGCGTGAGCAACGCTCCCGTGCGTGAGCAACGCTCCCG
>NZ_WWGX01000072.1 GCF_009862265.1 Streptomyces sp. SID8352
AACCCGGTCGGAGATCCGATCAGGTCGGGGTATCAACATATCTGGCGTTGACTTTTGGCACGCTGTTGAGTTCTCAAGGAACGGACGCTTCCTTTGTACTCACCCGAGATTCAATCTCAGGCTTTCCTCCGGGCGCTTTCCCTTCGGTCTTGCGTTTCCGACTCTATCAGATCTTTCCGACCCGATTTCCTCGGTGCTTTCCAGGTTCCCGCTTCCGCGTTTCCCTTTCCGGCGGTTCCGACTCTATCAGAACCTTCCGGTCCCGATTCCCCGTCAGAGGGGGCCGCCGGTGCGGCCGTTGGGCCGTTCCGACTGGTGAGACCTTAGCGGACTCCCGGCCCCCGAGCTAATCGGGGGCCACCGTCCTTTCGAACGGGGATTCCTCATTCCGCGAATACACGGACCATTCCTGCGGCGACGCCGATAGCGCGGCTGCTCGTCGAAGGAGGGCTGGTACGTACGGAATCGCTGCCCGGGGCCGACCGGAGTCGGTGCTCACGTCGGGCAACCCGGAGAACCATACGGACGCGGCCGGGGCGTGTCAACCGCCTGACGGACCGTCGTCACGGGCGTACTGTGCGGGGCATGACGACGCGTACGCACAGCCAGTTCTGGTGGGCCGCCTGACGGCGGCCCCGCTCACGTACGCGCACCGTGACGGCCGCCGCTCCCGGCGGCCGTTTCCCGTGTCTCCCCCGCGGAGGCGGCCGGCGGACCTCGGCGGCCCCGACGAAGAGGTGGAGAGATGACACGGGTCTTCAGCGGCATCAAGCCGACGGGCCATCTGACGCTCGGGAACTACCTGGGAGCCATGCGGCGCTGGGCCGACGTGGACCAGCACCGCGCCGACGCCCTGTTCTGCGTCGTCGACCTGCACGCCCTGACCGTCGACCACGACCCGGCGCGGGTGCGCAGACTCACCCGGCAGTCGGCCTCCCTGCTGCTGGCGGCGGGGCTCGACCCCCGGCTGTGCACCGTGTTCGTGCAGAGCCATGTCGACGAGCACACCCGGCTGTCCTACGCGCTGGAGTGCGTGGCGGGCGACGGGGAGGCGCGGCGGATGATCCAGTACAAGGAGAAGGCCGTCCGGGAGCGCGAGCGGGGCGGCGGGGTGCGGCTGTCGCTGCTGACGTATCCGGTGCTGATGGCGGCGGACATCCTGGCGTACGGCACGGACGAGGTGCCGGTGGGTGACGACCAGACGCAGCACGTGGAGCTGGCGCGGGACCTGGCGGTCCGGTTCAACCAGCGCTACGGGCACACCTTCACCGTCCCCCGGGCCACCCGGCCGGCGGTGGCGGCACGGGTGATGAACCTCCGGGAACCGGCGGCGAAGATGGGCAAGAGCGACGACAGCGGGCCCGGGATCGTCTATCTGCTGGACGAGCCGGACACGGTGCGCGGGAAGATCATGCGGGCCGTGACCGACAGCGGTCAGAAGGTCGTGCACGACCCCGCGGGCCGTCCCGGGGTGGCCAACCTGCTGGAGATCCTCGCCGCCTGCGTGGGCGGGGAGCCCGCCGCGCTCGCCGGGTCCTACGACTCCTACGGCGCCCTCAAGAAGGACACCGCCGAGGCCGTGGTGGAGACGCTGCGCCCGCTGCGGGAACGGCACCGGGAGCTGTGCGCCGACCCCGGCCACGTCGACGCCGTGCTGCGGGAGGGCGCGGAGCGGGCCCGGGCCATGGCGCGGCCCCGGGTCGACGCCGCCTACCGGGCGCTCGGGCTGCTGGAACCCGTGGCGGACCCGGTGGTGAACGCGGCCCGGTAGGCCCGGGGGCTGGTGGCGAGGCGCGCTGCGAAGTGCTGGCGCATCGTGACCTCGCTGCCGAACCCGGCCCGGCGGGCTACCTCGGGCATGGGCAGGTCGGTGCGCTCCAGGAGCTTCTGGGCGGCCGCGACGCGCTGGTCGAGGAGCCAGCGCAGCGGTGTGGTGCCGGTGGCGGCGGCGAAGTGCCGGGCGAAGCCGCGCGGGGACATCCCGGCGCGGGCGGCCAGGTCGGCGACGGTGAACGGTTCCCCCAGATGGCGCAGGGCGTGCTCGCGGACGGCGGCGAGGGCGTCGGCGTCGCGGTCGGCGCGCGGGGTGGGGTGCTCGATGAACTGGGCCTGGGTGCCGGTGCGGAAGGGCGCCGTGACCATCGAGCGGGCGATGACGGCGGCGGCCTCGGCGCCGTGGGACAGGCGCACGAGGTGGAGGCAGAGGTCGATCCCGGCGGCGGTCCCGGCGGAGGTCCAGAGGGTGCCGTCCTCGATGAAGAGGGCGTCGGGGACGACGGTGACCCCGGGATGGCGGCGGCGCAGGAGGTCGGTCAGCCGCCAGTGGGTGATGGCGCGCCGCCCGTCGAGGAGTCCGGCCTGGGCGAGGGTGAACGCCCCGGCGCACAGGGCGGCGACGGTGGTGCCGCGGGCGTGGGCGCGGCGCAGGGCGGCGAGGACGGGTTCGGGCGCCGGGGTGAGGTGGTCGTCGAGGCCGGGGACGACGACGAGGTCGGCGCGGTCGAGCCAGCCGAGGGCGCGGTCGGGCCGGAGGTCGAGGCCGCCGCGCATCGGGACGGGGGTGCCGGGGTCGGCGGCGACCCGGCGCAGCTCGAAGGCGGGGGCGCCGCGGTCGGTGCGGTCGGTGCCCCAGACCTCGGTGATGACGGAGACGTCGAAGGCCCGGACACCGGGGAAGGCGACCAGGGCGATCCGGTGGGGCGCGGGGGCGGCCGGTGCTGCCATGAGTGGCAGTAAACCATCGATCGCTGGCTTTCGTACCGCTGGGGCGGGGCGCCGGGCGGCGGCACGATGGCGGCATGGAACAGGACCGGGACCAGGGCAGCGACCAGGGCAGGGGCACGGGTGGGGACATGGGCACGGACGGTGGTGGCCGGGACGGCGGGCGCGCGGGCGGCGCGGTGGGGACGGCGGGCGGCGTGGCCGTCGCCGGGAACGCGGCACTGGTCGTCGTGGACGTGCAGAAGGGCTTCGAGGAGCTGGACTTCTGGGGCGAGCGCAACCATCCGGAGGCGGACGGCAACATCGCCGCCCTCATCGACGTGTGGCAGTCGACCGGGCGCCCGGTGGTCCTCGTGCGGCACGACTCGGCGCGCCCCGACTCGCCGCTGCGGACCGGGTACGCGGGCAACGACTTCAAGGAGTACGTGGCCGAGCGGCGCGGGCGGGGCGGCGGGGCCGAGCTGCTGGTGACCAAGAGCGTCAACTCGGCGTTTCTCGGATCACCGGATCTGGGGACGTGGCTGCGCGGGGAGGGGATCACGCAGATCGTGCTGGCCGGTATCCAGACGAACATGTGCGTGGAGACGACCGCGCGGATGGGCGGGAACCTGGGGTACGAGGTGCTGGTCGCCTACGACGCGACGTACACGTTCGGCCTGGAGGGGCCCTTCGGCTGGCGGCGGAGCGCCGACGAGCTGGCGCGGGCGTCGGCGGTGTCGCTGCACGGGGGCGGGTTCGCGCGGGTGGTGACGACCGGGGAGGTCGTGGCCGCCGCCGGGTGAACCCGCCCGCCGGGCGCGGCGGTCAGTCCTTGCTGCCGGAGGCCAGTTCGCGGCTGCGGTCGCGGGCGGCCTCCAGGGCGGCGATCAGGGCGGCGCGGACGCCGTGGTTCTCCAGCTCGCGGATGGCGTTGATGGTGGTGCCGGCCGGGGAGGTCACGTTCTCGCGGAGCCGGACCGGGTGCTCGCCGCTGTCGCGGAGCATGGTGGCGGCGCCGATGGCGGACTGGACGATGAGGTCGTGGGCCTTGTCCCGGGGCAGGCCGAGCAGGATGCCCGCGTCGGTCATGGCCTCGACCAGGTAGAAGAAGTAGGCCGGGCCGCTGCCGGAGAGGGCGGTGCAGGCGTCCTGCTGGGACTCGGGGACGCGCAGGGTCTTGCCCACCGAGCCGAAGATGCCCTCGGTGTGCGCGAGGTGGGCCTCGGTGGCGTGGGTGCCGGCGGAGATGACGGACATGGCCTCGTCGACGAGGGCCGGGGTGTTCGTCATGACGCGGACGACGGGGACGCCGGGGACGAGCCGGTCCTCGAAGAAGGCGGTGGGGATGCCGGCGGCGCCGCTGATGACCAGGCGGTCGGCGGGGATGTGCGGGGCGAGTTCGTCGAGGAGGGTGCCCATGTCCTGCGGCTTGACCGTGAGGATCAGCGTGTCGGCGCTCCGGGCGGCCTCGGCGTTGCCGACCGGCGTGACGCCGTAGCGGGCGCGGAGCTCCTCGGCTCGCTCCGGGCGGCGGGCGGTGACCAGCAGGTCGGCGGTCGACCAGCCGGAGCCGATCATGCCGCTGAGCAGGGCTTCGCCGATCTTTCCGGTGCCGAGGACTGCGACTTTCTGGGTCATGGCGTTCGGTGCCCTCCGTGGGTGCGTCGTCCCTCGTCATCCTCGCACCCCGGGGGTGCGCGGGGGCGGCGCGTCCGGTGGGCGGGACGGGTACGGGGCCCGGCGGCGGGACGGGTACGGGCCGGGGCGGCGCGGGCGGGGCCCGGAGGGAGGACCCCGGCGGCCCCGGGTCCCACGGGGGCGGGACCACGGCGGACACGGCACGGCAGGCACGGCACGGCGGGCGCGACGGGGCAGGCACGACGGGGCGGGCATGGCAGGCACGACGGGGCTCAGGCCACCGGGGGCGCCTTCGCGAGGAGGAGGACCGTGTCGTACGTCTCCTCCACGACGCCGTCCGGGAAGACCTCCAGCAGATGGCGGCGCTCCTCGGCGAGGAAGGCGGCGCCCCGGTCGGGGAGGAGCAGGAGGGCGGAGTGGCTGCCGAGGTTGGCCAGATGGCCGTCGAGGGAAACCCGGCGGGACCAGCGGACCTCGCGGCGGGCGAAGGCGAGGCGGCCGGAGGGGTCGGCGACACCGCCGGCCGCGGCGCCGCGCCGCTCGGCGGCGGAGTCGACGCCGAAGTGGCGCCGCGCGCGCTCCCCGGCGGCGGCGGTCCAGGGCACGTCGAGGGCGTCGGTGTTCCACCACAGGGCGAGCGCGCCGCCGGGCCGCAGCACCCGCAGCGCCTCCGGCACCGAGCGGGCGGGGTCGGTCCAGTGCCAGGACTGGGCGTAGGTGACGAGGTCGGCGGTGCCGGTGGCCAGCGGCAGGGCGTCACCGCTGCCCCGCACCACGGGCACGCCGGGCAGGGAGCGGCGGAACTGCGCGGCCATGCCGCCGCCCGGCTCCACGGCGAGCACCTCGGCGCCCCGCGCGTGCAGCAGGGCGGTCGCGATGCCGGTGCCCGCGCCGACGTCCACGGCCCGGGAACCGGCGAGCGGACGGCCGCTCAGCTCCTCGACGGCGTCGAGCAGGGCGGGCGGGTAGGAGGGGCGGTGGGCGGCGTACTGCGCGGCGGCGGCGTCGAAGGACCGCGCCCGCGCGACGCGGTCGCCGCCCCGGGGAGCCGGGGGTGTCGTGGTCATGCCCCCATGGTGACGCGGACGGACCGGGACGGCAGGGGGTTTCTCCGGCCCGCGCGCGGAGGGGGAAGGGCCGGAGGCTCCGGCGGCGGGCGGGGCGTCCCGGCCGCTCGCCTACGCCGGACGCTTCTTCTTGCGCGGGTTGCCCGAGCGGCGGGCCGTGCGCCGCTCGTACTGCTCGCGGGCCGTCTCGTACTCGGCGCGCAGGAGCTTCTCGCCGGGTGCCTCGAAGAGCGAGCGCAGCGCGTAGGCGCACAGGGAGCCGACGAAGCCCACGGCCAGCAGCCCGCGCAGCGAGGAGCGGCGCTCGGGGTCGGGGCGCTGGGAGTAGCCGCCCCAGGTGTGGCCGAAGGCCAGCGCGCTGCAGACGGCGAACATCACGATCGTCAGCCCCGTGACGAAGCCGCCGACCTCGGCGATCCGGAGGCCCTGGTAGGCGAAGCGCAGCACGAGGCAGGCGGCCACCGCCGCGACGGCCGAGCCGAGGGCGAGGCCGGCCCGGCGCGCGGCGTAGCCGCCGTCGTGGCCGACCCAGGTCGTGCCGTAGAACCGGAGGGGCTCCGGGCGGGGCCCGGCGGCGGGCGGGGAGCCCGCGGTGCCGTCGGGTGTGCCGTTCGTACCGTTCTCTGCGCTCACGGGACGATTATGGCTCCCCGGCCCGCCGCGGGCCCCGGCCGGGCTCAGGAGCAGCGGGGCGCGACGTAGCCGTTGCTGCCCGTGTACACGTAGGCGTCGGAGACGTACTGCCCGTTCGCGATGTTGTCCCAGAGGGTGGTGGTGCCGTACGGGCCCGCGACGTTGGTGCCGGGCCGCTGGCAGGTGATGGTCACACGCGAGCCCGCGGGCAGCACGCGGACGATGCTGTACCAGGTGCCGGGCCCGCTGCGGACGTTGAGTTGGACGCCCGGTGCGATCGGGTAGGACGCCGCTGCCGCCGCTGCCGCGACCCCGGCGACCGCCCCCGTACCGGCCTTGCCCTCCGTGGCGGCCGCGCCCTCCGCGGCGGCCTCCTCACCCGTGCCGTCCCGCTCTTCCCCGTGGCCGGTCTTCATAGGGTCCCTCCCCGATCGTGAGCGCGTTCGCGACTCGTACGGCGAGGCTAGCAAGCCCCCTCGGCCCCGAACGTGCCATCGACTAGGCTCCGAACGTCGCGCGCGCACGGAACGGCACGGGGGTGGTCCCATGGCGCCACGGACGAACGCCGGGGATCATCCGGAATATCTCGGGGAGCATCCGCGGTACATCGGCCACTACCGGCTGGACTCCTGTCTCGGCTCCGGCGGCATGGGCGTCGTGCACGTGGCGCGGAGCGCCTCCGGGATGAAGCTCGCGGTGAAGGTCGTCCACGCGCGCTACGCCGAGGACCCCGAGTTCCGGGGCCGTTTCCGGCAGGAGGTGGCCGCCGCGCGACGGGTGAGCGGCGCCTTCACGGCACCCGTCGTCGACGCCGACCCCGAGGCCGAACGCCCCTGGATGGCCACGCTGTTCATCCCGGGTCCGACCCTCGCCGACCGGGTGAAGCGGAACGGGCCCATGGACGCGGCCCGGTTGCGGCGGCTGATGGCCGGCCTGGCGGAGGCGCTGCGCGACATCCACCGGGTGGGGGTGGTGCACCGGGACCTCAAGCCGAGCAACGTGCTGCTCGCCGAGGACGGGCCGAAAGTCATCGACTTCGGCATCTCCCGGCCCACCGACAGCGAACTGCGCACCGAGACCGGCAAGTTGATCGGCACCCCGCCGTTCATGGCGCCCGAGCAGTTCCGCCGTCCGCGCCAGGTGGGCCCGGCGGCCGACGTGTTCGCGCTGGGTTCGCTGATGGTGCACGCGGCGACCGGGCGCGGTCCCTTCGACTCCGACAGCCACTACGTCGTCGCCTACCAGGTGGTCCACGACGAGCCCGATCTGACCGGGCTGCCGGAGGCGCTGGCGCCGCTGGTGCTGCGCTGCCTCGCCAAGGACCCGGACGAACGGCCCACCCCGGACGAGTTGATGCGCGAACTGCGCGGGGAGGCCGCGTCGTACGACACCCAGACGTTCGTCCCGGCGCCGCGGGACCCGGGCCGGGGCGACGGGACCGGATCCGGGGACGTCTCGGCCTGGGGCTGGGCCGGGGCGGAGGAGCCGGAGCCCGGCGGGGGCGTTCCGGGGCCCGGCGCATCCGCCGGGGGCGGGGGCGGGGAGGGTTCCGGCGCCGCGTCCGGCGGCCGGGCCGGTGCCGGGCGACCCGTGCGGCGGATCGGCCGGCGCACCGCCCTGGTCGCGGGCGGGCTCTGCCTGGCCGTGCTCGGCGGGCTCGCCTCGCTGGCGCTGCTCGGCGCTCCGGGGAAGCCGCCCGGCCACACCGCGGCCACGCAGACCGCGCCCGCCCGGTTCGGCACCTGGCGGACCGCCCCCACCGCCGAGGGCGGCATGCCGCACTGCTCCTACGGCACCGGACGGCTGCTGTGCGCCCGCGCGGGAGAGGTCTTCGCGCTCGACCCGGCCGACGGCTCGGTGCTGTGGCGGCACGACGTGGAGCCGTCGGAGCCGAGCCGGGCGCCGGTCGCCGCGGGCGGCCTGGTGCACCCCTCCATCGACCGCATCGGCGCCCTGGAGGCCCTCGACCCGGTCACCGGCGAGACGGCGTGGCGGCACGAGGCGCCGGAGTTCGGCGGACTGCGCGGCGCGGGCGGCACCCTGCTGCTCACCGGCGCCGACGGCAGGGTCACCGGCATCGACGGCTCCTCGGGCGGGACCCGCTGGTCGGGCCGGGTCCCCGGGCAGGCCGTGCCGTACTTCTCCTCGTTCCCCGGCGACCCGGTGGCGTACGCGACGAGCATGCCGGGCGGCGGTACGCGGACCCGGGTCACCGCGATGGACCCGGCGACGGGCACCGTGCGCTGGAAGGCCGATCTGGACGGCGCCCTGACCCCCGTCGGCTCGGCCGGCGGCTCCGTGTACTTCCTGGCCGGGGACGCGGTGTACGGGGACGCCGGGGCCGTGCTCCGCTACACCCCGGGCGACGGCTCCCTGCGCCGGACGGTGCTGGCCTCACCGGTCGCGCAGGCGCAGGCGACGGTGCGCGGGACCACCGTGTACCTGATGGGCGTGGGCGGCTCGCTGGTCGCCGTCGACCCGGCGGCGGGCACCGAGCGGTGGCGGCTGGAGACGGGGATGAGCCGGGGCTCGGCGCCCGTCTCCGACGGACGGCACGTGTACGTCACCGCGCCCGACGGGCGGCTCCTCGGCGTCGACGCGCGCACCGGGCGGCTGCTCGGGCAGACCCCGCCCCGGCTGGGTGCCGGGGCCGACCGGGTGCCCGCCTCGCTCCCGGCACCGGTGGTCGCGGGCGGTCGCGTCTACGCGGGCGCGCCCGACGGCTCGGTCTTCGGGGTGGACGGCAGGGACCCGGGCGCCTGGCAGCGCACCGGGTCCTGAGGGCCCCGCGCGGGCGGGGGGCCGCCCGCCGGAACCGGCTCCGGGCGGGCGGCGGGCGGCGGGCGGCGGGCTCAGCCCAGCCGGGAGACGTCCCGGACGGCTCCCCGGTCGGCGCTCGTCGCCATCGCGGCGTAGGCCCGCAGGGCGGCCGACACCTTGCGCTCGCGCTGCCTGGGCGCGTACACGCCGTTCAGCGCCTCCTCGCGGCGGGCCAGCTCGGCGTCGTCGACCAGCAGCTCGACCGAGCGGTTGGGGATGTCGATGCGGATGCGGTCGCCGTTCTCGACGAGGGCGATGGTGCCGCCCGAGGCCGCCTCCGGCGAGGCGTGGCCCAGGGAAAGGCCCGAGGTGCCGCCGGAGAACCGGCCGTCGGTGATCAGCGCGCAGACCTTCCCGAGGCCGCGGCTCTTGAGGTAGGAGGTCGGGTAGAGCATCTCCTGCATGCCGGGGCCGCCCCGGGGGCCCTCGTAGCGGATGACGACCACGTCGCCCGCCGTGACCTGCTTGGTGAGGATCTTCTCCACCGCCTCCTCCTGGGACTCGCAGACCACCGCGGGGCCCTCGAAGGTCCAGATGGCCTCGTCGACGCCGGCCGTCTTGACGACGCAGCCGTCGACCGCCAGGTTGCCGCGCAGCACCGCGAGGCCGCCGTCCTTGGAGTAGGCGTGCTCGGCGGAGCGGATGCAGCCGCCCTCGGCGTCCTCGTCCAGGGTGTCCCAGCGCTCGGACTGCGAGAACGCCTCGGCGGAGCGGACGCAGCCGGGCGCCGCGTGCCACAGCTCCACGGCCTCCTCGGAGGGGGAGCCGCCGCGCACGTCCCAGTTCTTCAGCCAGTCGGCCAGCGAGGGGCTGTGCACGGAGTGGACGCCCTCGTGGAGCAGGCCCGCCCGGTGCAGCTCGCCGAGCAGGGCGGGGATGCCGCCCGCCCGGTGCACGTCCTCCATGTAGTAGGTGCGGTCCTTGCCGACGTTCGGCGCGACCTTGGCCAGGCACGGCACCCGGCGCGAGAGGGCGTCGATCTGGGTGAGGCCGAAGGGGACACCGCCCTCTTCGGCGGCGGCCAGCAGGTGCAGGATCGTGTTGGTGGAGCCGCCCATGGCGATGTCCAGGGCCATGGCGTTCTCGAAGGCGTCGATCGTGGCGATGGAGCGCGGCAGGACGGAGTGGTCGTCCTGCTCGTAGTGGCGGCGGGTCAGCTCCATGACGGTCTCGGCGGCCCGCACGTAGAGCTGCCGGCGCGCGGTGTGGGTGGCCAGGACCGAGCCGTTGCCCGGCAGCGAGAGGCCGATGGCCTCGGTGAGGCAGTTCATCGAGTTGGCGGTGAACATGCCGGAACAGCTGCCGCAGGTGGGACAGGCGTTCTCCTCGATGCGCTGCACGTCCGCGTCGGAGACCTTGTCGTTGGCCGCCTCGACCATCGCGTCGACCAGGTCCAGGGTGCGCACCGTGCCGTCGACCAGGGTGGCGCGGCCGGACTCCATCGGGCCGCCGGAGACGAAGACCGTCGGGATGTTCAGCCGCAGGGCGGCGTTGAGCATCCCCGGGGTGATCTTGTCGCAGTTGGAGATGCAGATCAGGGCGTCGGCGCAGTGGGCCTCCACCATGTACTCCACGCTGTCCGCGATCAGGTCGCGGGAGGGCAGCGAGTAGAGCATGCCGCCGTGGCCCATGGCGATGCCGTCGTCGACGGCGATGGTGTTGAACTCGCGCGGGATGCCCCCGGCCGCCGTGACGGCCTCGCTGACGATCCGGCCGACGGGCGCCAGGTGGGTGTGGCCGGGCACGAACTCCGTGAAGCTGTTGGCCACGGCGATGACCGGCTTGCGGCCGATGTCCGCGCCGGGTACACCGGAGGCCCGCATGAGGGCACGGGCGCCCGCCATGTTGCGGCCGTGGGTGACTGTGCGGGACCTCAGCTCGGGCATCGTCGCTCGCTCCTTCGGAGAGTTCCGCCGGGGCTCCGGCTGGAGCGCGCCCGGCAGTTTTCTGACTGTCGACGAGCGTACGCCGGTCATCCAGCGCTCGGGACGGGGCGTCCGGAATGCGGGACGGGCGTCTCGCCGGGGAGCCCTCGGAGCCCCCGCCGCACGGCCCCCGGGCGGAGCCGGTGCCCGGACCTCGGCTCCGCCGCCGGGCCACGTCCCGCGGCCCCGTTCCCCACTCCGCCGCGGCGCCCCGACGCCCCGGCCCCGCCCCCGGCCCCGGCCCCGTCAGCCGCGCCGCGCCCTCGCCGCCGCCGCGGCCGACGCCAGGTGCAGCCGGGTGAAGGCCAGCGCCTCGGCGAGATCGGCCTCGCGTTCGGCGCCGGACATCGCGCGCCGGGTGTTGACCTCGATGACGACATGGCCGTCGAACCCGGCCTGCGCCAGCCGCTCCAGCAGCTCGGCGCAGGGCTGGGTGCCGCGGCCGGGCACCAGGTGCTCGTCCTTGGCGGAGCCCCGGCCGTCGGCGAGGTGCACGTGTCCCAGCCGGTCGCCCATCCGGGCGACCATGTCGAGGGCGTCCACACGGGCCGTGGAGGCGTGGCTGAGGTCGATCGTGAAGTGCCGGTAGTCGTGCCGGGTCACGTCCCAGTCGGGGGCGTAGGCGAGCATCTCGCGGTCCCGGTAGCGCCAGGGGTACATGTTCTCCACGGCGAACCGCACGTCCGTCTCGTCCGCCATCCGCCACACGCCGTCCACGAAGTCCCGGGCGTACTGGCGCTGCCAGCGGAAGGGCGGGTGCACCACGACGGTGCCGGCGCCGAGCCGCTCGGCTGCGGCGCGGGCGCGCCGGAGCTTGGTCCACGGGTCGGTGGACCAGACCCGCTGGGTGATGAGCAGACAGGGCGCGTGCACGGCCAGGACCGGCATCCGGTGGTAGTCGCTGAGCCGTCGCAGCGCGTCGATGTCCTGGCTCACCGGGTCCGTCCAGACCATGACCTCGACCCCGTCGTAGCCGAGGCGCGCGGCGATCTCGAAGGCCGTCGCCGTCGACTCCGGATAGACGGAAGCCGTGGACAGCGCGACCTTCGCGGCGGGGAGGCGGACTACGTCCCTTGGTTCTGCCACGGGGGCCAGGTTACGGGGTGGGCCGGGGGAGGCGCGGGGTCGCGCCGGGCGGCTGTGGCGAGCGCCACGGGGGCACCGGGCCCGGGACCCGGCGGGCTCCGCGACCGCCCGCGCGTCCGCCCGGCCGGGGGACCGGTGGCCGCGCGGCCCCGTTCACGCCTCCGCCGGGGCGGGCTTGGCAGGACGCGGCGGGTCTCGGTGGGCTTCGGCGGGTCTCGGTGGGTCTCGGTGGGTTCCGGCGGGGCGCGCGGTCGCCGGGCACGGCCGGTCCGCCCGGGGCCCGGCGGATGCGCGGGTCTCCGTGCGTCCGCCCCGGCCGTTCCGGGGGAGGGGCACGGCCCGTCCGCGTGCGCCCGCGCCCGGCGGGTGCGGGCGCCGTCCGGGCACGTCCGTCGCGCGACCGGCGGGGTTCCCGGCCGCCCGTGGCGCGCCCCCGCCCCGGGGCCGGGAGCCGTGAGGGGAACCGGGAGCCGTCAGGGGAGCCGGAGGCCGTCAGCCCCGGCCCATCTGGTCCAGGCGCCGCAGGATCACGCCCTCCCGCAGCGCCCAGGGACATATCTCCAGGCTCTCCACGCGGAACAGCTCCATCGCCGCCTCGGCCACCAGCGCCCCGGCCACCAGCTGGCCCCCGCGGCCGTCCGAGACGCCGGGCAGCTCGGTGCGCTCGGCGGCGGTCATCGCGGCGAGCCGGGGCACCCACGGCTCCAGGGAGGCCCGCTTCAGCTCCCGCTGCACATACAGGCCGTCGGCGGAGCGGGCGGCTCCGGCGAGCCGGGCGAGCAGCTTGAACGTCTTGGAGGTGGCGACCACGTGGTCGGGGGTGCCGAGGCGGCTGAACTCCCCCACCGTGCGGGCGATCTCGGTACGGACGTGGCGGCGCAGCGCCCGGACGTCGTCGGGGGCGGGCGGGTCGCCGGGCAGCCGGGCGGCGGTCAGCCGGCCCGCGCCCAGCGGCAGCGAGACGGCTGCGTCGGGCTCCTCGTCGATGCCGCAGGCGATCTCCAGGGAGCCGCCGCCGATGTCGAGGACCAGCAGGCGCCCGGCGGACCAGCCGAACCAGCGGCGGGCGGCGAGGAAGGTCAGCCGGGCCTCGTCCTCGCCGCTGAGGACGGCCAGCTCGACGCCGGTCTCCTCGCGCACGCGGGCGAGCACCTCGTCGGCGTTGCGGGCCTCGCGGACGGCGGAGGTCGCGAACGGCAGCAGGTCCTCGACGCCCTGGTCCTCGGCGGCCCGGAGCGCCTCGTGGACGACCGCGACGAGGCGGTCGACCCCCTCGGGACCGACCGCCCCGTCCGCGTCGAGGAGCTGGGCCAGCCGCAGATCCGCCTTGTGCGAGTGCGCGGGCAGCGGGGGCGCGCCGTGGTGGGCGTCCACCACCAGCAGATGCACCGTGTTCGATCCCACGTCGAGGACACCGAGTCTCATGGAGGGAAACGCTACTGCGGCCCGGGGGTGCGGACGGTGCCGTCCCGCGATGCGGGCCACTTACCCTGGTCCCGTGCCAAAGACGAAAAAGGCGAAGGACGAGAAGTCGCCCAAGAAGGACAAGATGAGCATCAGGGTCGGCCCGCCGGTTCCGGACGCGGCTCCTTCGGCGGACGACGAGAAGGGCCTCGACTTCGCGCGCGCGTGGGTCGAGTTCCCCGATCCGGCCGACGAGGAGCAGGTGTTCCGCTGCGACCTGACCTGGCTGACCTCGCGCTGGAGCTGCGTCTTCGGCAGCGGCTGCCAGGGCATCCGGGCGGGCCGCGCCGACGACGGCTGCTGCACCCTGGGCGCCCACTTCTCCGACGAGGAGGACGAGCGGAGGGTCGCCGGGCATGTGGCGAGGCTCACGCCGGACATCTGGCAGCACCACGCCGAGGGCACCCGGGACGGCTGGGTCTCCGAGGACGAGGACGGCTCCCGTCAGACCCGTCCCTTCGAGGGCTCGTGCGTCTTCCAGAACCGTCCCGGCTTCGCCGGCGGCGCGGGCTGCTCGCTGCACATCCTGGCGCTGCGGGAGGGCCGGGAGCCGCTGGAGACCAAGCCGGACGTGTGCTGGCAGCTCCCGGTGCGGCGGACGTACGAATGGATCGACCGGCCCGACGACACCCGGGTGCTCCAGGTGTCGATCGGCGAGTACGACCGGCGCGGCTGGGGCCCGGGCGGCCACGACCTGCACTGGTGGTGCACCTCGGCGGCCTCGGCGCACGGCGCGGGCGATCCGGTCTACGTCTCGTACCGGCCGGAGCTGATCGAGCTGATGGGCGCCGCCGGCTACGACCGGCTGGTGGAGCTGTGCGAGCGGCGGCTCGCCTCCGCGCTCCCCCTGGTCGCCCCGCACCCGGCGGACCCGCCGGCCGCGGGGGCGTAGGCGGGCCCGGAACGGAACCAGGTGCCGAGCCCCGGCCGGGCCTTGGCCGGGTCCAGGACCAGGACCAGGACCGGAGCCCGGGCCAGGACCGGAGCCGAGCCACTGGCCCGCGACCAGGGCCAGGGAGCAGGGGGCCGGGAAACAGGGCCAGGCAGCAGGCAGGGCCAGGAAGGCGGAGGGGCCCGGGACCGGGACCGAGGGGCCTCCGCCCCGCGCGGTTCAGCCCCTCCGGCCCGCCGCCCCGCGCGCCTGCGCGCCCGCCGGGTCCGGGCCGTCGCCGCCCTCGCCGTCCGGGGGCGGCGGGGTGCTCTCCGGGCCGTCCGTCGGGGACGGCTCCGCGCTCGTCGGGCCGGGGTCCGGCGGGGTGGACGACGGCTCCGCGGTGGGCGTCGGCCCCGGCGGCGCGGACGCCGAGGGCGTGGGCCCCGGACCGGGCGCCGACGGACGCGGTGACGCCCCGGGCCGCCCCGGGCCCGGCGCCGGACGGCCCGGCCCCGGCACGCGGCCGTGCCCGTCGATGGAGACCACGGCGCCCGCGGGCGAGACGGCGACCTTGGCCCCCCAGTGCCCGGTGGGCTCGCGCAGATGGTCGACGTGCACCCGGACCGTCACCCGCCCGCCCGGCCGCAGGACGCCCGAGGAGCGGTTCGGGTAGAGCCAGGGGGCGGAGGTGGAGACCGACCAGCGCACCGGGGCCTCGCCGGACGCGGTCAGGGTGATGAGCGTGGTGTCGCCGTCGCTGCCCGCCGCGACCTCCAGCCGTCCGGTGCCCTTCTCCCCGGCGCCGCTGACGCTGACGACCGCCACCGAGACCCCGGCCGCGTCGCCCCCGCCCGGGCGTCCGCCGGGCCGGGTGGCGGTGGCGTCGGCGAGGCCGTGACCGCCCGCCGGGCCGCCGCCGTGCCCGTGGGGCTCGCCCGCCACGGCCGCGCGGCCGCCCTCGGCCTCCCCTACCGGGGTGCCCCGGTAGGCCGCCCACAGGGTCAGGACCGGGGCGGCGACCACGGTGGCGACGACGGTCGTGGTGACCGCCCGCGCGCGCAGCCGGTCCCGGCGGGCGGCGCGGTCCTTGGCGTCCATCGGGAAGCCGCGCCGGTCGAAGCGCGGAGCGGCGCCCCGCGCGCGCCGGAGGTGCGCCATCGCCAGGAGCAGCGCCGCGCGGGGCGCCGGGAGCACCGGCAGTTCGGCCGGGCTGACGCTGGTGCCGGGCCACCGGCCGGGGATGGCGCGCGCGGCGGCGCCGCGGCAGCGGGGGCAGTCGTCGACGTGCCGGACCAGCTCGCGGCGGAGGCCGGCGCAGAGCGCCGCCCGGTCCTCGCCGGTGAGGCGGGCGACACCGGGGCAGCCGCCGGTCTCGACGACGGCGAGGGCGGCGCGGGTGCGCTCGACCTCGCAGGCGGCGGAGGCCAGCAGCTCCCGGGTGGCGGCCGGGTCCCGGCCGAGGACGGCGGCGACCTCGTGGGCGGCGAGCCGGTGGCGCACGGCCAGTTCGAGGGCCTCGCGCTGCTCCGGGCCGATGCCGGCCGCCTCCGGCCAGGCCAGCCGGTCCAGTTCGCGACGGCGCCGGTCCCGCTCCTCGGCGGAGGGCGGCCGGGGCGCGGGCACGGCGGCGGGCCGCCCGGCGGAGCGGCGCTCGCGTCCGGGCCGGGCGGGCCCGTCGGCCGAGGGACCACGTCCCGGCGCGGGCGGACGGCGCAGGCACGCCCAGCGGGCCAGCGCGTACAGCCAGGCCCGGTGGTCGGCTACGGACTCCGGGACGCGGTGCCCCCGGCGCTCCACGAGGGCGAGGACGTCGCCCAGGGCGGCGGTGGCGTCGTCGTGGTCGCCCAGCACGGACAGGCAGTAGGTGAACAGGCCGTCCAGGTACGCCTCGTAGCGCGCGGGCGGTCGCTGCGCGAGGGTGCGTGCGGCGGTTCGGTCACGCGCTTCCCCGTGCGCCCGGTGTGCGCCGGTCGTGCTCTCCGGACTGCTCCTCATCACCCGGTGACCGTAGGGGTCCATGGGTGGCGTGAACTGGCGCATTCGACACTTTTAATTCGTACGGGTGAAACGATCCCTCATAAGGGGACGGGAGCCGTTTCCGACCTGGCCGTTTCGGCTCGCACAGTGGCCGGTTCCGATCGACCGCGGTGCCGGCGCGACGGGCCCCGGCGGCCGGACCGGGCACGGGGCGACGGGCGTACGCGGCCCGTCCGGCGCGGGGCGCACACGGCGCGACGGGACGGGACCGGGCGCACCCGGTCCCGGAGGGGCGCACGCGGGGAGCGCGGGCGGAGCCGGGCGGGACGGAGCGCGCGGCCGGGCCGTCGCGGGATGGAAGGCGACGGTCCCGACGGGAGCGCGTACTCCCACGGGAGCCGGTGCTTCCGACGGGAGCGCGTACTCCCACGGGAGCCGGTGCTCCGGACGCGGGGCCACCGGGGCGGGCGGACGGCGGCGCGGGCATCGCGGGGCGGCCGGACGGCCGCGCGGGCCGCGCTGTCGGCGGCGGCGGATACCGTTCGTGCATGGCTGCCCGTACCAAGACCACCAAGGACCGCCCGTCCTACCGCTGCACCGAGTGCGGCTGGCAGACGGCCAAGTGGCTCGGCCGCTGCCCCGAGTGCCAGACGTGGGGCACGGTGGAGGAGTACGGCTCGCCCGCGGTCCGCACTACGGCGCCGGGCCGCGTCACCACGTCCGCGCTGCCCATCGGCCAGGTGGACGGCCGCCGGGCCACCGCCCGCTCCACCGGCGTGCCCGAGCTGGACCGGGTGCTGGGCGGCGGCCTGGTGCCCGGCGCGGTGGTGCTCCTCGCGGGCGAGCCCGGCGTCGGCAAGTCCACCCTGCTGCTGGACGTGGCCGCCAAGTCCGCGAGCGAGGAGCACCGCACCCTCTACGTCACCGGCGAGGAGTCCGCGAGCCAGGTGCGGCTGCGCGCCGACCGGATCAAGGCCATCGACGACCACCTCTACCTGGCCGCCGAGACCGACCTCGCGGCGGTCCTCGCCCACCTGGACGAGGTGCGGCCGTCCCTGCTGATCATGGACTCGGTGCAGACCGTGGCCTCCCCCGAGATCGACGGCGCCCCCGGCGGCATGGCGCAGGTGCGGGAGGTGGCGGGCGCCCTGATCCGCGCCTCCAAGGAGCGCGGGATGTCCACCCTGCTGGTGGGCCACGTCACCAAGGACGGCGCCATCGCCGGGCCCCGCCTCCTGGAGCACCTCGTCGACGTGGTGCTGCACTTCGAGGGCGACCGGCACGCCCGGCTGCGCCTGGTCCGCGGCGTCAAGAACCGCTACGGCACCACCGACGAGGTCGGCTGCTTCGAGCTGCACGACGAAGGCATCACCGGCCTCGCCGACCCCAGCGGGCTCTTCCTCACCCGCCGGGCGGAGCCCGTCCCCGGCACCTGTCTCACCGTCACCCTGGAGGGGCGCCGCCCGCTGGTGGCCGAGGTGCAGGCGCTCACCGTCGACTCGCAGATCCCCTCCCCGCGCCGCACCACCTCCGGGCTGGAGACCTCCCGCGTCTCCATGATGCTGGCCGTCCTGGAGCAGCGCGGCCGCATCAGCGCCCTGGGCAAGCGGGACATCTACTCGGCGACGGTCGGCGGCGTGAAGCTCTCCGAACCGGCCGCCGACCTGGCCATCGCCCTCGCCCTCGCGTCGGCCGCCGGGGACATCCCGCTGCCCAAGAACCTGGTGGCGATCGGGGAGGTGGGCCTCGCCGGGGAGGTGCGGCGGGTCACCGGCGTGCAGCGCAGGCTCGCCGAGGCGCACCGGCTGGGCTTCACCCACGCCCTCGTCCCGGGCGACCCGGGCCGGGTCCCCGAGGGCATGAAGGTGCTGGAGGTCGCGGACGTCGGGGACGCCCTGCGGGTCCTTCCGCGTTCGCGTCGCCGGGAGGCCCCGCGGGAGGCGGAGGAGCGCCGGTAGACTTTGCCCTGGTCCCGCCCGTCCGTGCGAACCGAGTGCGCGGTACGGGAGCGCCAGAAGAACCTGCGACCGGAGGAGTGCAGTGGCAGCCAACGACCGGGCAGCAGCTCCCGGAAAGTCCGGTGGGAGTGCCGGTGCCGATGGCCTGATGCGCGCCTCGCTGAGCGCGGTGGCGCCCGGCATGCCCCTGCGGGACGGCCTGGAGCGGGTCCTGCGCGGCAACACCGGCGGTCTCATCGTGCTCGGCTCCGACCGGACCGTCGAGTCGATGTGCACCGGCGGCTTCGTGCTCGATGTGGAGTTCACCGCCACCCGGCTGCGCGAACTGTGCAAGCTGGACGGCGGCATCGTGCTCTCCTCGGACCTCTCGAAGATCCTGCGGGCGGGCGTGCAGCTCCTTCCCGACCCGACGATCCCCACCGAGGAGACCGGCACCCGGCACCGCACCGCGGACCGCGTCAGCAAGCAGGTCGGTTTCCCCGTGGTCTCCGTCTCCCAGTCCATGCGGCTCATCGCCCTGTACGTGGACGGCCAGCGCCGCGTCCTGGAGGACTCCGCGGCGATCCTGTCCCGCGCCAACCAGGCGCTGGCCACCCTGGAGCGCTACAAGCTCCGCCTCGACGAGGTCGCGGGCACCCTGTCCGCCCTGGAGATCGAGGACCTGGTCACCGTCCGGGACGTCTCGGCGGTCTCCCAGCGCCTGGAGATGGTGCGCCGCATCGCCACCGAGATCGCGGAGTACGTGGTGGAGCTGGGCACCGACGGGCGCCTGCTGGCGCTCCAGCTCGACGAGCTGATCGCCGGGGTGGAGCCCGAACGCGAGCTGGTGGTGCGGGACTACGTGCCCGAGCCCACCGCCAAGCGGTCCCGCACGGTCGACGAGGCGCTCGCCGAGCTGGACAAGCTCAGCCACGCCGAGCTGCTCGAACTGTCCACGGTGGCCCGCGCGCTGGGCTACACCGGCTCGCCCGAGACGCTGGACTCGGCGGTGTCGCCGCGCGGCTTCCGGCTGCTGGCCAAGGTGCCGCGGCTGCCGGGCGCGATCATCGACCGCCTGGTGGAGCACTTCGGCGGCCTGCAGAAGCTGCTCGCCGCCAGCGTGGACGACCTCCAGGCGGTGGACGGCGTCGGCGAGGCCCGCGCCCGCAGCGTCCGCGAGGGGCTGTCGCGCCTGGCGGAGTCGTCGATCCTGGAACGCTACGTCTGACCGGGTTCGGTCCGGTCCCGTCCCGGCCGGCTCCGGTCCGGCCGGGACTCTTCCGTTCGGTCCGGCCGGTTACCGTCCGTCCCGGCCGCCTGCCGTCGGTTCGGCCGGTTCCGGCCCGCCGCGGTCGGCGGTGGCGGCGTCGCGGCCGGCGGTGACGGCCGTCGCGGCCGGGTTGCGGGACCGCCGCGCCGTCCGGCGCGGCGCTCACACCCGGCCCGGCGGGTCCGCGCGGGCAGCGCCCGGGTGTTCCGGCCGACGGAGCCCTCGGTCGTCCTGCCGCGCCGGGGCCCGGCTCAAGGACCCGGCGCCGGGTGCCGGTCACTGCCCCGGAGACCGGGCGCGGCGCGCGCTCCAAGGGCCCGGCGCCCGTTCCGCGACGTGCGAGGGCCCGGCCGAACGGGCCTCCCCGGGCGCCACGTACCGCCTTGCCCGTCGCGTCCCCACGGCCTCGGTCACCCTGCGGGCGACCCGGTCCCGCGCGGGGCGCCGGGTCGCCGCGCCGGGCCGCCCGCGAGGGCGCCCGGCGGCCGCCTGGCGACCGCTCGTGACGCCGCCTCAGTCGCTCTTGAGCACGAAGGACGTCCGCACCTTCTCGAAACCGCCCGGCTTCGCCTCCACGAGGTAGGTGCCCGCCCCGGCCGAGCCCGCCGGAGGCGTCCCGCACTCGGGGGCGCTGGGCCGCCGGTCCCACTTCACGGTGTAGGTGATGCCGCTGCCCGCGGGGACCCGGTAGCGGCGACTCCCCCCGTCCTTCACGCAGTCGTCGGAGGCCCAGTAGGGGCCGTCGCCGCTCGCCTTGCCGATCGTCAGCACCGCGCCCTTGGGACCGAGGTCGACCTCGCAGTCGGCGCTGGAGGTGTTGCGCGCGGTCAGCTCGAACGCGGGGGTCTGGCCGGGGGCGTAGCTGTTGCGGACGCTGCGCAGGCTGAACCTGACCGAGCCGGGCGTGCAGCTCACCAGATCCGTACCGGCGGGCAGGGCGTCGCCCGCGCCGACGCCGGTCACCGCGCCGTTCCCGGAGCCCGCGCCCGCAGCGCCCGTACCGCCCGGGCTCGCGGAACCGGCGGTGCCGCCCGGCCCCGTACCGGGGCTCGCGCCCGAGCCGTCACCGGTGCCCTTGGAGCCCCCGCCCGAACCGGGTCCCGGGGTGCCCCCGCCCTCCGACTCGTCGCGCCCGCCCGGCGCCTGAGTGATCGCCGGGCCGGAGCCGGACGGCCCCGCGGTGATCGACGGGGCGGGACTCCTGCCGTTGGCGCCGTCCTCGCTGCCCTTGCCGTCGTCGCCGTCGCCGGCTACCACGACCCAGGTGAGCAGCAGGGCCAACAGGGCGACCAAGGACAGCAGTACGGCCCTCCGGCGCCAGTAGATGGAGGAGGGAAGCGGCCCGATCGGATTGCGCAGAGATCCCACGCCCAAACTGTACGAGAGTTCAGCGCGTTACCCCGTCGCACATGCCGTTCGGGGCGGCAACTTTTCCGGATCATCATTCCGGTGACGCCACCCCCCGCACCTTGATCGCGGAGTGTGATCATATTCCCCGCGCCCATACGGAACGTGACCACTCCGGGGCGGCCGGACGGTCCTCCCGGGCAGGCACCGGAGGGCGCCCGCACACCCTGTCGGCCCTCTCCCCGCCCGCTCCCGGGTGACCTCGCGGCCCAGTTCGTCGCGCCCGGGTCGCGGTGCGCCCGCGGGACGGCCGTCCCGTGGCAGGATCGGAGGGTCATGACTGCGCCCACGAAGCCCTCGCCCGACAACCCCGCCGCCCCCGCTCCCGGCTCCGACCGCGGCGCCGGGCACACCCCGTCCGGCACCGCGCTGCACTCCCCCGTCATCGGCTGGTTCGACGAGCACGCCCGCGACCTTCCGTGGCGGCGCCCGGAGGCCGGGGCGTGGGGCGTGATGGTCAGCGAGTTCATGCTCCAGCAGACTCCGGTGAACCGGGTCCTGCCCGTCTACGAGCAGTGGCTGGTCCGCTGGCCGCGCCCCGCCGACCTCGCCGCCGAGGCCCCCGGGGAGGCCGTCCGCGCCTGGGGCCGCCTCGGCTATCCGCGCCGCGCCCTGCGGCTGCACGGCGCCGCGGCGGCCATAACGGAACGGCACGGCGGCGACGTGCCGTCGGACCACGCCCAGCTCCTCGCGCTGCCCGGCATCGGCGAGTACACCGCCGCCGCGGTCGCGTCCTTCGCCCACGGCCGGCGGCACGCCGTCCTGGACACCAACGTGCGCCGGGTCTTCGCCCGCGCCGTCACCGGTGTGCGGTACCCGCCGAACGCCACCACCGCCGCCGAGCGGCGGCTGGCCCGTGCGCTGCTGCCCGAGGAGGAGGCCACCGCCGCCCGCTGGGCCGCCGCCTCCATGGAACTGGGCGCCCTGGTGTGCACCGCGCGCAACGAGGCGTGCCACCGCTGCCCGATCGCCGCGCAGTGCGCCTGGCGACTGGCGGGCAAGCCCGAGCACGAGGGACCGCCGCGCCGGGGCCAGACCTACGCGGGCACCGACCGGCAGGTGCGCGGCAGACTGCTCGCGGTGCTGCGCGAGGCGCACACCCCGGTGCCGCAGTCGGCCCTCGACCGCGTCTGGCACGAGCCGGTGCAGCGGGCCCGCGCCCTGGACGGCCTCGTCTCCGACGGCCTGGTGGAGCCCCTGGCGGACGGCCGCTACCGGCTGCCGCTGAGCTGACCCGGGGGCCGGCCGCGCGGCGCACCCGGCCGGGCCCGGGGGCGCGACGCCGTGCCCGCCACCCCGGATGAGCGCGGTGGCGGGCGCTCCGGTGAGCGCCGTGCCCACCACCGCCTCCACCGGCACCCGGCCCGCGCGGGGCCCCGCTGCACCGTCCGCCGCGGGCCGTAGCGCGACCGCACCTCGACCGCGTCGTGCGGGACCCGGCTCCGGGACAGGCATTCCAGAAACGGGACACATCATCCCGAAGATGGACGAAGCATCCGGCCGCCTTGCCCCGTTCCGCCCTCCGTTACACAACCGACGTACAGCCGATTGGTGGCCGAAGGCTCTCCCGCACAGCGCCGTGACACCGCTTCCCTACCTTCGTGTCGTGGTCGTCGAGCACGACGACCGGAACGACGGACAGGGCACCCCGGCGACGACCACGCCGGGGTGAACGGGGAACACGGAGGCGGTCCACATGGCGCAGGGCGAGGTGCTTGAGTTCGAGGAGTACGTCCGCACGCGGCAGGAGGCGCTGCTGCGCAGCGCCCGCCGCCTGGTCCCGGACCCGGTCGACGCCCAGGACCTGCTCCAGACCGCGCTGGCCCGCACCTACGGCCGCTGGGAGACCATCGAGGACAAGCGGCTGGCGGACGCCTACCTGCGCCGGGTCATGATCAACACTCGGACCGAGTGGTGGCGGGCGCGGAAGCTGGAGGAGGTGCCGACCGAGCAGCTCCCCGAGTCCTGCGTCGACGACGCCGCCGAGCAGCACGCGGACCGCGCCCTGCTGATGGACGTCCTGAAGGTGCTCGCCCCGAAGCAACGCAGTGTCGTCGTGCTGCGACACTGGGAGCAGATGTCAACAGAGGAGACGGCCGCCGCACTCGGCATGTCGGCCGGAACGGTCAAGAGCACGCTGCACCGGGCGCTCGCCCGGCTCCGCGAGGAGCTGGTCGCCCGCGACCTGGACGCACGCGCGCTGGAGCGTGAGGAGCAGGAGCGTTGCGCGGCCTGACCGTCGGCCGAAAGCCCGCGAGGGCGGCCCGGGGCACCCCACCGGCGACGAACGCGGCGTTGGCCGTGTTCGTCGCCCTCGGCGTCTCCCTCTCCGCCTGCTCCGCGGGCGGGACCGGCGCCCGGGACGAGGGGCCGGCCCACGCGGACCCGGTGGACGGCGTCCTCGCCTCCGTCTCCCCGGTGCCCTCACCGGTTCCCAGGGTCCCCGGACGGGTGGACGCGGTGCGGCTGATCAAGGACGACCCCGCGGTCTCCGAGGAGGTCAAGCACGAGCTGAAGCCCTGCGTCGCCGACGAGTACCCGATCGACGTCTCCTACGGCCGGCTGACCTCCGGCGCCGCCGCCGACGACGTCGTCGTCAACGTCCTGACCTGCGGGGACGCGGTGGGCATGGGCAGCTATGTGTACCGGGAGAAGGACGGCGCGTACGAGAACGTGTTCGTGGCCGAGGAGCCGCCGGTCTACGCGGAGATCGACCGGGGGGACCTGGTGGTGACGAAACAGGTCTACGACGACGGCGACCCGGTGTCGAACCCGTCCGGCGAGAACGTGATCACCTACCGGTGGTCGTCGGGCGGGTTCAGCGAGACGTTCCGCACGCACAACGACTACAGCAAGGCGGCCGGCGCCGGGGCGATGCCCTCGGCGGCGCCGTCGGGCTGACGGAGGGGGCCGATGCACGGCGGACGCCCGGGGGCGGGCCGGGGGCCCGGGGCCTGGCCGGAGGCGGGGCAGGGCCCGGGGCCTGGCCGGGGTCCGGCCGGGGTCCGGCGGAAAGCCCGGCGGCGGGTGCCCGTCGGCGGGCGTGCCGCGGCCGGGGTCGGGGCCGTGCCGCTGCGGGGCGGACGGGACGCGACGGCCGGGTGTCCCGTGCCTGGCCCGCGGCCCGCGTCCCGTGCCGGGCCGGGCGCCGGTGCCGTCGGCCTCCGGGAAATACGTGGGCGCCCCGGCGTCCGGCGGGCGGCCCGTGCCGGATCCGCGCGGGCCGGCGGGCCTGGCCGGCACGCGTCTCCGGGCCGGGCCGGGACGGCCTCCGGGCCGGACCGGCACAGGCCGGAATCCCCGGGCCCGGAGTTCCCCGGTCCGTGCGTGAACCGTTCGGGCGGGCCGGACCGATGATGGGGTGGAGGCGGCAGGACCCCCGGTGACACCGCGTCCGCCGGCCCCGGGCAGACTCACCGGACACCGGGCGCGGGAGGCGCGGGGGACACCGAGGACCACGAGCAACACCGAGGACAGAGAGCAGCGGGATGGCAGACCAGACCCACGTCCTGTTCGTCGAGGACGACGACGTCATCCGCGAGGCCACCCAGCTCGCCCTGGAGCGGGTCGGCTTCGCGGTCACCGCGATGCCCGACGGCCTGTCGGGCCTGGAGGCGTTCCGGGCCCACCGCCCGGACATCGCCCTGCTGGACGTGATGGTGCCCGGTCTCGACGGCGTCAGCCTGTGCCGGAGGATCCGCGACGAGTCCACCGTTCCGGTGATCATGCTGTCGGCGCGGGCCGACTCCATCGACGTCGTCCTCGGCCTGGAGGCCGGCGCCGACGACTACGTCACCAAGCCGTTCGACGGCGCCGTCCTGGTCGCCCGCATCCGCGCCGTGCTGCGCCGCTTCGGCCACGCGGGCGGCGACCGGGCGGCCCCGGACGGCGCGGCGGACGAGGGAGGGACGCTCACCTTCGGCGAGCTGGAGATCGACACCGAGGGCATGGAGGTGCGCCGGGCCGGTCGCCCGGTGGCGCTGACCCCCACCGAGATGCGGCTGCTGCTGGAGTTCTCCTCCGCCCCGGGCACCGTGCTCTCGCGCGACAAGCTGCTGGAGCGGGTGTGGGAGTACGGCTGGGGCGGTGACACCCGGGTGGTGGACGTCCATGTCCAGCGGCTGCGCACCAAGATCGGCCAGGACCGCATCGAGACGGTGCGCGGCTTCGGTTACAAGTTGAAGGCCTGAGCGGGGCGGGGGCGGGGACATGCGGGGGTTCTTCCGGCATCGCGCGGCCGTCCGGCCGGGGCGCTTCACCGGGCTCGCGGGTGGCAGGGGCGCGGCCCCGGGGTGGCGCGGCGGCATGCGCACGGGGCTCCGGTGGAAGCTCAGCGCGGCCATCGCCCTGGTCGGCGCGCTGGTCGCCGTCACCCTGAGCCTGGTCGTGCACAACGCGGCCCGGGTCCTGATGCTGGACAACGCGCGTGATCTCGCCGACGACCGGGTGCTGGTCGCCCAGCGGAACTACGAGCTGTCGGGCCGGCTGAACTTCCCCAACACCAAGATCGACGATCCCGACCTCCCGACGGAGCTGCGCCGCCGGGTCGCGGAAGGACGGCGGGCCACCTACGTCACCGAGCGGGCCGACGGGGTGACGGACATCTGGGCCGCCGTGCCGCTCAAGGACGGGCACGTGATGTCCCTGCACTCCGGCTTCACCGACCGCAACGCCGACATCCTGAAGGACCTCGACCGGGCCCTGGTCATCGGTTCCATCGCGGTCGTCCTGGGGGGCAGCGCGCTGGGCGTGCTCACCGGCGGGCAGCTCTCCCGGCGGCTGCGCAAGGCCGCCGCCGCGGCCAACCGGGTCGCCAACGGCGAACCGCACGTCCGGGTGCGGGACGCCATCGGCGGAGTGGTGCGGGACGAGACGGACGACCTGGCCAGCGCCGTCGACGCGATGGCGGACGTGCTGCAGCAGCGGCTGGAGGCCGAGCGCCGGGTCACCGCGGACATCGCGCACGAGCTGCGCACCCCGGTGACGGGGCTGCTGACCGCCGCCGAGCTGCTGCCGCCGGGGCGGCCCACGGAGCTGGTCCTCGACCGGGCCAAGGCCATGCGCACCCTGGTCGAGGACGTGCTGGAGGTGGCCCGGCTGGACGGCGCCTCGGAGCGGGCCGAACTGCAGGACATCATGCTGGGCGACTTCGTGGCCCGGAGGGTGGCGGCCAAGGACCCGGACATCACCGTGCGCGTGGTGCACGAGTCGGAGGTCACCACCGATCCGCGCCGTCTGGAGCGGGTGCTGTTCAATCTGCTCGCCAACGCCGCGCGGCACGGCAGACCGCCCGTCGAGGTGAGCGTCGAGGGGCGGGTGATCCGGGTCCGCGACCACGGCCCCGGCTTCCCCGAGGCCCTGCTCGCCGACGGACCGAGCCGCTTCCGCACCGGCAGCGCGGACCGGGCCGGACACGGGCACGGGCTCGGGCTGACCATCGCGGCGGGGCAGGCCCGCGTCCTGGGCGCCCGCCTCACCTTCCGCAACATACGACCGGTCGGCGCCGTCCCCGAGGCTCCCGCGGAGGGCGCGGTGGCCGTGCTCTGGCTCCCCGAGCACGCGCCCACCAACACGGGCAGCTATCCGACCCTGCCGGAACCGTCCCACACGGCCCGCTGACCACCCGCCCGATCCACTGACCGGCCCTCCCGGGCGCCGACCCGGGAGCATTCGCGGGCACTGGCCGGCATCCAGGGCCCGGAGCATGTGCCCGAGAGACGGGCGACCGACGGCCAGCGGCGGGCGACCAAGAGACGGACGGCCGACGGCCGAGAGGCGGGCGACCGAAAGGCGGGCGACCGAAAGGCGGGCGACCGAGAGGCGGGCGGCCGAGAGGCGGGCGACCCGGCAAACGGGGCAGGGCAGTCCCCGGCAGACGTTCCCGGCGGTCACCCTGCGGGGAACGATTCCCCACGGGCACGCACCTCAGGGGCCCTGTGTCCGCCCTGCGCCCACCCCAGCGGGGCGGACACAAGGAGGGGCCCCGGCCGCATCCGCGCGACCGGGGCCCCTCCGGACCGGGTCAGACCCCCTTGGCCGCCGGAGCCCGCTCCGCCGGGTCACCGGCACCGGTGTCCGCGCCGGGCGCGGGGTCACCGGCACCGGGCGTGGCGTCGGAGGAGTCCGGGGCCGCATCCGGGGCGGTGCCGTCCGAGGGGCCCGCGGGGGCGGCCGGCGCCGGGCCGGCCCCCTTGAGCGGAACCTCCTTGACGAAGACCGCCGCGACCAGCGCGAGCACCGCCACCACGGCACCGAGCAGGAACGCCGCGTGCGTCCCCTCGGACACCGCGTGCTGGTACGCCTCGCGCAGGGCTACCGGCAGCTTGGCCAGGCTGCTCGCGTCGAGCTGCGCCGACTTCGCCGTCACGTCCGAGCCCAGGCCGCCCGCCCGCTCGGCCATGGAGTCCTGGACCTTGTTGTTGAACAGGGCGCCCATGATCGCGACACCGAAGGAGGAGCCGAGCGTGCGGAAGAGGGTCGTGGACGAGGACGCGACGCCCATGTCCTTCATCTCCACGCTGTTCTGCGCCACCAGCATGGTGATCTGCATCAGACAGCCCATGCCGAGACCGACCACGGCCATGTAGAGGCCGGAGGTGAACCGGGTGGTGCCCGTGTCCATCAGCGACAGCAGGAGGAGTCCGCCGGTCATCAGCACGCTGCCGACCACGGGGAAGATCTTGTAGCGGCCGGTGCTGGTGGTGACCCGCCCGGCGACCATCGACGTGACGAGCATCGCGCCCAGCATCGGCAGGAGCAGCAGCCCGGAGTTGGTCGCGGACGCACCCTGCACCGACTGCTGGTACAGCGGCAGGAAGAGGGTGGCGCCGAACATCACGAAGCCCACGATGAAGCCGATCAGGGACATCAGCGTGAAGTTGCGGCTGCGGAAGATGTGCAGCGGCACGATCGGCTCGGCGGCCCTGGTCTGCCAGAACACGAAGCCGACCAGCGCGGCGACGCCGATCGCGATCAGCTCCATGATCCGCGCGGAGCTCCAGGCGTACTCGGTCCCGCCCCAGGTGGTGACCAGCACGATGGCGGTGATGCCGACGGTCAGCAGCGCGGCGCCGAGATAGTCGATCCGCGCCTGGCTGCGCTTCTTCGGCAGGTGCAGCACGGCGGTCACGGCGACCAGCGCCACCGCGCCGAGCGGCAGGTTGATGTAGAAGGCCCAGCGCCAGCCCCAGTGGTCGGTGATGGTGCCGCCGACCAGCGGGCCGCCGATCATCGCCAGCGCCATGACGCCGGCCATCATGCCCTGGTACTTGCCCCGCTCCCGGGGCGGTATGAGGTCACCGATGATCGCCATGACGCCGACCATCAGACCGCCCGCGCCGAGGCCCTGGATCGCGCGGAAGCCGATGAGCTGGCCCATGTCCTGGGCCATGCCGCTGAGCGCCGAACCGATCAGGAAGATCACGATGGACGACAGGAACGAGCCCTTGCGCCCGTACATGTCGCCGATCTTGCCCCACAGCGGGGTGGAGGCCGCGGTGGCGAGTGTGTAGGCGGTGACCACCCAGGACAGGTGTGCCAGTCCGCCCAGCTCACCGACGATCGTCGGCATCGCGGTGCCGATGATCATGTTGTCGAGCATCGCGAGCATCATCGCGATCATCAGCGCGAGCAGGACCACCCGCACGTTCTTCGGTTGTTCTCCCCGGACCTCGTCGGCCCCGCCGGCCCCTTCGGCGGGGCCGCCCCTCGGTGTTCCGGCCATGACGTTCCACTCCCCCAGCTACCGCTACTTACTTGCCGCCCGGCAAGTTGACTAGACTCGGGAAAGGTAGACGCGTACTAGCCGGGCGTCAAGTAAGTTTTTGGAAAGTGCGCGGGTCGGAAGGCGGCGTGGGAGATGGACGGCACGATGGACGGCACCAGGCAGCAGCGGCGCCGCGGGAACACCCGGCAGCGCATCCAGGACGTGGCCCTCGGACTCTTCGCCGAGCAGGGATACGAGAAGACCTCGCTCCGCGAGATCGCGGAGAGCCTCGACGTCACCAAGGCGGCGCTGTACTACCACTTCAAGACCAAGGAGGAGATCCTCGTCAGCGTCTTCGCGGACCGCACCCGGCCCATCGAGGAGCTGATCGAGTGGGGCCGGGGACAGCCGCCCACCCTGGAGACCAAGCGGGAGATCATCCGCCGCTACGGCGAGGCGCTGGCGAACGCGGCCCCGCTGTTCCGCTTCATGCAGGAGAACCAGGCGGCGATCCGGGAACTGCGGATCGGCGAGATGTTCAAGGACCGCATGATGGGCCTGCGGAACATCCTGATCGACCCGGAGGCGGAGCTGGTGGACCAGGTCCGCTGCGTGAGCGCGCTGTTCACCCTGCACGCCGGGATGTTCGTGCTCCAGGACCTGGAGAAGGACCCTGGCAGACGGCACGAGGCCGTCATGGAGGTCGCCACCGACCTGATCACCCAGGCCCACCGGGGCACCCGGGACCCCTGAGGACCACCCCGCGGCGTTCCGGAACACGCGAAACGGCCGGGCCGGGACCCCGTGGAGGGGTCCCGGCCCGGCCGTAGTCGCCGGTCTCATCCGGCCGGTTCGGCCCGGATCAGACCGTCACGCCCTGGGCGCGCAGGAAGGTGACCGGGTTGACCGCCGAGCCGTAGTTCGGGGTCGTGCGGATCTCGAAGTGCAGGTGCGGACCGCTGGAGTTGCCGGTGTTGCCGGACTGCGCGATGTGCTGGCCGGTCTTGACGACCTGGCCGATCTTCACGTCGACACGGGACAGGTGGGCGTACTGGGAGTACGTGCCGTTGCCGTGCTTGATGACGATGGCGTTGCCGTAGGCGGGGCCGTCACCGGCGCCGTTGCCACCGGCCTTGACGACGGTGCCGCCGTGGGCGGCGACGACGTTGGTGCCGACCGGCACGGCGAAGTCCTGGCCGCTGTGCTTGGCCGCCCACATGCCGCCGTTCTGGGCGAAGCTGGCGGTCAGCGTGTAGCCCTTGACCGGGTCCACCCAGGACGCGGCGGCCTTCTTGACGTCGGCCGCCTTGACGGCCTTGGTGGTCTTGGCCGTCTGCGCGGCCTTCGCCTGGGCCGCCGCCTGCGCCTGGACGGCGCTCGCGACGGTCGAGGTGTTGGTGGCCGCCGTGCTGCTGGAGGCGGCCGCGACCCCGGCACCCAGGACGACCGAGGCTCCCAGGCCGACGGACATGACGGCGGCGCGGGTGCGGAGGGTGGTCGTGCGGGGCTTACGGGTCGTGACACGCGAGAACATTCGAAACCTCATGGGGTCGGGTGCAGAGGAACGCCCTCCGGCGACACGTGGTCGGTCACCGGGCGGGCTCCACCTTGGTAACCCGACCGACCCAAACCGCACAATGATGTGACCTACGACGACATCTAGTACTTCAACCCGATACTTCCCGAGTCGCGACAGAGTGCCCAATCGGGACAAAAGCAGCTCAGCGGCCCGGGAATCTCCCCCTCCCGTGGGGCGATATAGACCTTTTCACCCCACTTGCGGCGCCCACTATTCCATCTAGTACGCCCCGAATGCCCTGTGCGGCACGTCACCGGAGACCTTGATCCACACACCCCCGGATGTGGTCCGGGCCACCCTCCGACGACCGAACCCGCGCTCCGCACAAGGCCGTTCGACAGGGCCGGAACATGGCCCAGGTCACAGGATCCGGGGGTCCGCGGGCCCTCCGGCGGGCCGATCCGCGCCGGCGGGCCCTTCATGGCGTCTCCAGCGGCGGGTGCGGGGCCGCCCCGCGCGGGACACGGAGCGACGCGCGGGCCCGCAGGACACCGGTCGGCCCGGCGAGCCCCCCGCGCGGGGGAGAGGCGCCCGCGCCCACACGCCCACACGCCAGCCGTACGGCCCCACGCCCCACGCGGCCTCCCGCCCGCACCCAACGGAACCGGACCACCGGGAACAGCCGCCGCCACCTGGCGTGCCACCCGCGCCACGCGCACCCCGCCACCCCGGCCCCGTCCCGCCCGCAGGCCCTCCGCCCCAGACAACGGCCACTCCCCCGCAGCCCCGTGGCTACGCGGCCCCATGGCCCCGCGGCCCGCCCGGAGAACGCCCGTGGACAGAACGGCGCCGCAGCCCCGCCCGGCGACACCGATGCCCGTGGACAACGGCGTCCCGTCCCGCCCGCAGACCGCCGCTCGCGGACAACGAGCACCCCCCTTCAGCCCCGCGACCCTGCGGCCCCGCAGCCCCGCGGCCCGCCGGGAGAGCGCCCGTGAACAAGCGCGCCGCAGCCCCGCCCGGGCCGCCCGTCGACGCCCCTCCCGCAGCCCGGCCGTGCGAAGGCCCCGTGGACGGCCCTGCGGGACGACGGCCACGTCCAGAGCCGCGGCCCCGCAAGGCGACCACCGGCGAGGACCACCCCGCGCACCCTGCCGATCGCGCCGGGCCGCACCGGGCCGGAACGCGCCGGGCCGGAACGCGCCGACCGACTGCCCGCCAAGGGGCCGCACCGCGTGCCCGTGACCGGATCCTGCCGCACGGGGCGACATCCTGCCGGACCCCTCGGCACAGGCCGCGATGGAGGCCGGGGAGGGCGCGCTGCGGGCCAGGCGGGGACTCGGGCCACTCTCGGCGCACCTCACCGGGCCGACCCTCGCGGGCGTGCCCGCGGTGTCCGGCCCGGGCGGGCCGGACTGCCTCAGGAGACGGTCAAGCGGCGTCCCGCATCCCCCTTCCCGGGACGCCCCCTGACCGATTCCCCGTCTCCCGGGGCCACCCTGGACACCCTGCCCCGGGGCCCGGCACCACCAGGGCCACCGGGGCCACCGGCCCGCACGGGCTGTCGCACGCGGGCCTCCGGGTCACCGGGGTACCGGGTCACCGGGTCACCGGGTCACCGGAGCCACCGGCTGTAACACGGAAGCGCCCCGCGTCCACTCAGGCTCTCCCCTGGTGTCCCGCTGACCGCCGGGGACCGGACCGGAGGTCACCCACCCGGGTCCCCACTGATGGCCGGGGCCCAGACGGAGATCACCCGGCTCCCCCACTGACCGCCGGGACCGGACGGAGATCACCCGGGTCTCCTGGCCGACCGGTCGGCCAGCCGCTGTTCGCGACGCCCTCCCGGGGCTGCCTCGGCCCATGCCGGGCCCCGTCCCGCACGGCATCGGGTTCCTGTCGCCGGCCGCCGCCGGAGGAGGGTGGAGGACTCACCCTCCGTCCCTCCTCCCGGGGGGCGGAGGGTCGTCCCGCACGGCTCGCCGCCCGGTCCGGACCGCGCCGCCGCCCCCTCCCCGGGGCCCGGTGCACGTCCCCGGGCCCTGGCATGCGGAAGGGGCTGCCCGGGACCGAAGTCCCGGGCAGCCCCTTCACCGGCTCACCCGGAGGGCTACGCCTCCTTGCTCAGGTTCGGACCGGCGCCGCCGGCCGCCTGCTCGATCGGCGGGGCGTCGGGCAGCGCCGACTTCTCCTCGCCGCGGAAGGTGAAGGTCTTGGCGTCGCCCTCGCCCTCCGTGTCCACGACCACGATGTGGCCGGGGCGCAGCTCGCCGAAGAGGATCTTCTCCGAGAGCGTGTCCTCGACCTCGCGCTGGATGGTCCGCCGCAGCGGACGCGCGCCCAGCACCGGGTCGTAGCCCTTCTTGGACAGCAGCTCCTTGGCGGACTGGGAGAGCTCGATGCCCATGTCCCGGTCCTTGAGGCGCTCGTCCACCTTGGCGATCATCAGGTCGACGATCGCCAGGATGTCGTCCTGGGTGAGCTGCGGGAAGACGACCACGTCGTCGACGCGGTTGAGGAACTCGGGGCGGAAGTGCTGCTTCAGCTCGTCCGACACCTTGTTCTTCATGCGCTCGTAGTTGGTCTTCGTGTCGCCCGCGGCGGCGAAGCCCAGGTTGAAGCCCTTGGAGATGTCCCGGGTGCCGAGGTTGGTCGTCATGATGATGACCGTGTTCTTGAAGTCCACGACCCGGCCCTGGGAGTCGGTCAGGCGACCGTCCTCCAGGATCTGCAGCAGCGAGTTGAAGATGTCCGGGTGGGCCTTCTCGACCTCGTCGAAGAGGACGACCGAGAACGGCTTGCGGCGGACCTTCTCCGTGAGCTGGCCGCCCTCCTCGTAGCCCACGTAGCCGGGGGGCGAACCGAAGAGGCGCGAGACCGTGTGCTTCTCGCTGAACTCCGACATGTCGAGGGAGATCAGCGCGTCCTCGTCGCCGAACAGGAACTCCGCGAGGGCCTTGGACAGCTCGGTCTTACCGACACCGGACGGACCGGCGAAGATGAACGAGCCACCGGGGCGCTTCGGGTCCTTCAGACCGGCCCGCGTACGGCGGATCGCCTTGGACAGCGCCTTGACGGCGTCGATCTGGCCGATGACGCGCTTGTGGAGCTCCTCCTCCATGCGCAGCAGGCGCGAGGACTCCTCCTCGGTCAGCTTGAAGACCGGGATGCCCGTGGCCGTGGCGAGGACCTCGGCGATCAGCTCGCCGTCGACCTCGGCGACGACGTCCATGTCGCCGGCCTTCCACTCCTTCTCCCGCTTGGCCTTGGCGGCGAGGAGCTGCTTCTCCTTGTCGCGCAGCGAGGCGGCCTTCTCGAAGTCCTGCGAGTCGATCGCGGACTCCTTGTCCCGGCGGACACCGGCGATCTTCTCGTCGAACTCGCGCAGGTCCGGCGGGGCGGTCATCCGGCGGATGCGCATCCGGGAACCGGCCTCGTCGATCAGGTCGATCGCCTTGTCCGGCAGGAAGCGGTCCGAGATGTAGCGGTCGGCCAGGGTGGCGGCCTGGACCAGGGCCTCGTCCGTGATGGAGACGCGGTGGTGCGCCTCGTAGCGGTCGCGCAGGCCCTTGAGGATCTCGATGGTGTGCGGCAGCGACGGCTCCGCGACCTGGATCGGCTGGAAGCGGCGCTCCAGGGCCGCGTCCTTCTCCAGGTGCTTGCGGTACTCGTCGAGCGTGGTGGCGCCGATGGTCTGCAGCTCACCGCGGGCCAGCATCGGCTTCAGGATGGAGGCCGCGTCGATGGCGCCCTCGGCGGCACCCGCACCGACCAGCGTGTGCAGCTCGTCGATGAACAGGATGATGTCGCCGCGGGTGCGGATCTCCTTGAGGACCTTCTTCAGCCGCTCCTCGAAGTCACCGCGGTAGCGGGAGCCGGCGACCAGCGCGCCGAGGTCCAGGGTGTAGAGGTGCTTGTCCTTGAGGGTCTCGGGCACCTCGCCCTTGACGATGGCCTGCGCGAGGCCCTCGACGACGGCGGTCTTGCCGACGCCGGGCTCACCGATCAGGACCGGGTTGTTCTTGGTCCGGCGGGAGAGCACCTGCATGACCCGCTCGATCTCCTTCTCGCGCCCGATGACCGGGTCGAGCTTGGACTCACGAGCGGCCTGGGTGAGGTTCCGGCCGAACTGGTCGAGCACCAGGGAGGTGGAGGGCGTGCCTTCGGCGGGGCCGCCGGCGGTGGCGGTCTCCTTGCCCTGCTGGTAACCGGAGAGCAGCTGGATGACCTGCTGGCGCACCCGGTTGAGGTCGGCGCCCAGCTTCACCAGGACCTGGGCGGCGACGCCCTCGCCCTCGCGGATCAGGCCGAGCAGGATGTGCTCGGTGCCGATGTAGTTGTGTCCCAGCTGAAGCGCCTCGCGGAGCGACAGCTCCAGCACCTTCTTGGCACGGGGAGTGAAGGGAATGTGACCCGACGGGGCCTGCTGGCCCTGCCCGATGATCTCCTCCACCTGCTGGCGGACCGCCTCGAGCGAAATCCCGAGGCTCTCAAGGGCCTTGGCGGCGACACCCTCACCCTCGTGGATCAGGCCCAGGAGGATGTGCTCGGTGCCGATGTAGTTGTGGTTGAGCATCCGGGCTTCTTCCTGAGCCAGGACGACAACCCGCCGCGCGCGGTCGGTGAACCTCTCGAACATCGTTAATCGCTCCTCAGAGCGGTCAGGCAGTAAGGGGAACTTCCCCTCCCTGTCCTTCCGCAGCTTAGTCCCGCAAGCGGGGACCGCTCATTCCAACTGCCGACACCGTCGATGGCCTCCTGACCCCTGACGCCGACATCTGCCACAACCCGATGGTGCGAGACGATGTTCCCGCAGGCCAGGCACTTACCCCACTCGCCAGTACGCCGATGGCGAACGCGAGACGGCCCATTCTGCGTGTCGCCCCCTCCCACTAGGGATGTCTTACCCGCCGATGCCGAGACTCCATGCGGCGCACCCCCGTTTCCTCCGCTACGGGCGAACACCGCCGTACGGCTCCGCACCCCCGCATGCCCCCGCTTCCCGTACGCTCCGCGATTGCTTCGACACTCAGCGTAACCCGGGGGACCCGATGACGGTTGCAGTGGACATGATTGGCGTCCCGCCCCACGCCGCCGCGCCCGCGCTGCCGCTCCCCCGCCGACCCGCCGCCATGGAGGGCCCGTGGGAGGGGGCCCGGTGGTGGTACGAGAACGTGCTCGGCTGGCCGGTACTGCCGGGGGCCCCGCTCCGGCTGAGGACGGGTGTCCGCTTCGACGTGCTGGAGGTGCCCGCCGGGGCCGGGCGCGCGGCCCTGCGGAGGCTGGGCGCGGGGACGTCCGCGGGAGCCGGTGAGGCCGGTGGCATGAAAGGCGGGGATACGGGACCGGGCTTTCCCGTGGCCGTCCGGGGCGGGCGCATGCTGCTGCTGGTGGCCGCGGGCGGGGCGGAGGAACTGCCGGGGCTGCTGGAGTGGCTGGAATGGGGTCCGGTCACCCTGGATCTGACGGCGTCGGGCGCCGGAGGGTGCGTGGAGGCACCGCTGCCGCCCTCGCCGGCCGGCTCCCCCGTGGGCCGCGGCGGTTCGCAGGGGGCCGCCGTATGGCTGCGGCCCCCCGTGCCGGGTCGCGAGGCCGAATGCCCGCTTCCGGCGCTGTCGGCCGTGGCGGGCCCGTCGCGCGCCCCCGATCTCGCACGACTCGTCCACACCCTGGCGACGCAGGTCCACCGGACGCGCCTGTCCCGGGCCGCGCGGTAGCGCGCGGGGACGGCGTCCACGGGCGCGCGGCCCGCGGCCGGACCGGTGATCAGCCGTTGGCCTTCTCGTACTCCTCGCGGATCGCCTGGGGAACGCGGCCGCGGTCGTTGACCTCCAGGCCCCGCTCCTTCGCCCAGGCGCGGATCGCCGCGGTGTCCTGGCTGCCGCCGGACGCCGCGCGTGCCTTGCCCCGACCGCCGGAAGCACGGCCACCGGTGCGGCGTCCGCCCTTCACATAGGGGTCGAGAAGGCCGCGGAGCTTGTCCGCATTGGCGGTGGTGAGATCGATCTCGTATGTCTTGCCGTCCAGCGCGAACGTCACGGTCTCGTCTGCCTCGCCACCGTCGAGGTCGTCGACAAGAAGGACCTGAACCTTCTGTGCCACCGGATTTCCTTTCATCGATAACGTGAGGGTCGGAGGTCCGCCGGCGTCCGCCGTATCGCCGCCCCTTGTTATATGCAGTACAGCAGTACGCCGGAAAGCAAACCGCTTTTGCCCGGAAAACACAAACCCCCGGCCGGGACTCGTGGTCCCGGCCGGAGCACTCCGGAGCCGGAAAGTTGCGCGTTTCGGACATAGGGACCGCGTGCGGCACCCCTCCGAATAAACGCGGCGAACGGCCGCCGATGCCCGGGATGATGCGCGGTGATCGCGGCCGATCCCCGATGTCACTTGGCGAAGTCCGGCGATCACAGATGCAGAAGCATGCGGCTGTTGCCCAGGGTGTTCGGTTTCACCCGTTCGAGACCCAGGAACTCCGCTACGCCCTCGTCATAGGAACGCAGCAGCTCCGCGTACACGTCCCGGTCGACCGGGGTCTCCCCGATCTCCACGAAGCCGTGCCTGCTGAAGAAGTCCACTTCGAAGGTCAGGCAGAATACCCGGCGAACGCCCAGCGTGCGTGCGGTCTCCAGTAACTTCTCCAGCAACTGGTGGCCGACGCCGGCCCCCTTCAGACCGGGCTTCACCGCGAGAGTCCGCACTTCCGCCAGGTCTTCCCACATCACGTGCAGGGCACCGCAGCCGACGACCTCGCCGTTGTCGTCCCGTTCCGCGACCCAGAACTCCTGGATGTCCTCGTAAAGCGTCACCATCGCTTTGTCGAGGAGGATGCGCTCGTGGACGTAGGTGTCGAGGAGCCTGCGCACGGCCGGGACATCGCTGGTGCGGGCCCTCCGGACGGTGATGGCTTTTGGCATGGGGGGACGCTATCGCCCGCCCGCGCCGGGAAGGGAACCGGGGTTCGGCTCGGGTTCCGGGTTCCGTGATTCCGGGGCCTGGACGATACGGATGGCGTCCGCCAGCGCCCCCCGCTGTTCCTCGCTCATCATGCCGAAGAAGGCCACCAGCGCGGCGGCGGGGTTGTCGCTCTGCGACCAGGCGTCGTTCATCAGTGCGGCGGCGTAGGCGGCCCGGGTGGAGACGGCCTCATATCGATAGGCCCGGCCTTCCGCCTCGCGGCGCACCCAGCCCTTCTGATGAAGATTGTCCAAAACCGTCATCACTGTGGTGTAGGCGATGGACCGTTCCTGTTGGAGGTCTTCGAGGACTTCCCGGACGGTGACCGGGCGGTTCCACTTCCACACCCGCGTCATGACCGCGTCTTCGAGTTCTCCCAAGGGGCGAGGCACGGTCAGAACAATACGGGGGAAACGGGACATTTGATGGCTGGGCATGCGCCTGTGTCGACAGATCGCCATAAAAAGGGCGTACGACGGGTGCCGGAGCACGCGTCGTACGCGGAGTCGCCGAGCGGTGCCGCGAGGTCACGGCCCCTGGGGGGTGGGCGCGCAGGGGCGGAGGGGGGTCGGCGCGGGCGCGGTACGGCGCGGTACGGCACCGGCCGCGCCGTCGTGCCGTGCCGCGCCGGGGTGTCAGGACTCCCGGTGGGCCGCGGTGCCGTCCGTCCGGGCGAGGGCGGCGTCCACGGCCGCGTCCTCCTTGGCCTTGTTGGCGCCGCCCTGGGTCTTCACGATCACCCTGATCACGCCGATGAAGAGCGCCGCCATGACGAACGGGGGCGTAAGCGCGGAGACGTATTCCATGGCTCCAGAGTAGCCAGGGCCGCTCAGCCCGCGGCGAGGTGGTGCCGGGAGCCGGGGGCGGGCGGGTTGGGCCTGCGCCGGGGGAAGACCTCGCCGGGGGTGGGGATCGGGCGGCGGGGGTCGGCCGGGGCGGGCGCGGGGGCCGGCTTCCGGGCGGGTTTCCGGGCCGGGTCCTGCGGCGGCTTCTCGTCGGCCCGGCGCCCGCCGGGGAGGGCGAGCAGGTGGCTGCGGGCGGCGGGGACGGGGCGGCACCGGGCCAGCAGCACGGCGGCGGCCGGCGTGCCGCGCAGGGCCCGCAGGGCGGCGAGGTCGTCCGCCCCGGGCTGATGGCCGGCGTCCAGCGCCTCGGTGAGGACGGCGAGGTAGCCGGTGACGCTGCCGGGGAGGGCGGCGCGGTAGCGGGCGAGGTCGGCCAGCAGGAAGGCGCGCAGGCGGGTGGCCTCGTCCATCGCCTCGTCCAGGGACTCCGCGAGGCGGAGACAGTCATGGACGTCCTCGGCGGAGGCGGGACGGGGATGCAGGGCGAGGGCGAGGGCGCGCCGGAGCACACGCAGTTCCTGTGCGCCGAAGGCCATCCCGCCGCGGGGTCCGTAGGGCGTGGGCATGGGCCGACGATACGCGCTAATCGGACAAAATCCCCATAGCGCCCCGGCGTGGCGCGTCATCGCGCCCCCGAAGGGGTGCCTGTCCGAGCCCGGGGGCCGGTGCCGCCCGCGACAGCCCGAGCGGCCCGCCGGACCCGCCCCGCGCGGCCCGAGGACGGGTCCCGGCCGCGCGGGGCGGCTCCGCGTCCGGGCGGCTCCGCTCCCGGCGGCCCGAGGACGCGCCCCTCCCGGGGCGTCCCGGCCCGCGCGGGCGGCTCCGGAGAGGGGTACGGCTCCGGAGCCGGCGGGAGGCGTCAGGCGCGGGGGACGTTGCGCTCGTAGACCAGGCGGAGCCCGATCAGCGTCAGCCACGGCTCGTGCTCGTCGATCACCGACGACTCGCCGAGCACCATCGGCGCCAGGCCCCCCGTCGCGATGACGGTCACCTCGTCCGGGTCCTTCGCCAGCTCCCGCGCCATCCGCCGGACCACCCCGTCGACCTGGCCCGCGAACCCGTAGACGATGCCCGCCTGCATCGCCTCCACCGTGTTCTTGCCGATCACGCTCCGCGGCCGGGCCACCTCGATCTTGCGGAGCTGCGCGCCCCGCACGCCGAGCGCCTCCACGGAGATCTCGATGCCGGGGGCGATGACCCCGCCGATGTACTCGCCGCGCGCGCTGATCGCGTCGAACGTGGTCGCCGTGCCGAAGTCCACCACGATCGCCGGGCCGCCGTACAGGTCGACCGCGGCGGCCGAGTTGATGATGCGGTCGGCGCCGACCTCCTTGGGGTGGTCGGTGAGGATCGGCACCCCGGTCCGCACGCCCGGCTCCACCAGCACCGCCGGGACGTCGCCGTAGTACCGGCGGGTGACCTCGCGCAGCTCGTGCAGGACGGAGGGGACGGTGGCGCAGATGGCGATGCCGTCGATGCCGTCGCCCAGCTCGTCGCCGAGCAGCGGGTGGCGGCCCATCAGCCCCTGCAGCAGCACCGCCAGCTCGTCCGCCGTACGGCGCGGGTCGGTGGAGATGCGCCAGTGTTCGACGATGTCCTCGCCGTCGAACAGCCCCAGGACGGTGTGGGTGTTGCCCACGTCGATCGTCAGCAGCATGGCCCTACACCGCTTCCCGCAGGTCCAGGCCGATGTCCAGGACGGGGGAGCTGTGGGTGAGGGCCCCCACGGCCAGGTAGTCGACGCCGGTGGCGGCGTAGGCGGCCGCGTTGTCCAGGGTCAGCCGCCCGGACGCCTCCAGGGCGGCGCGGCCGTCGACCAGGGCCACCGCCTCCTCGCACTCGCCCGGCGTGAAGTTGTCCAGCAGGATCAGGTCGGCGCCCGCGTCCAGCACCTCGCGGAGCTGGTGCAGGGTGTCCACCTCGACCTCGATCGGCACCTCGGGGAAGTGCTCGCGAACCGCCCGGAAGGCCGCCGCCACCCCGCCCGCGGCCACCACGTGGTTGTCCTTGACCAGGGCCGCGTCGGAGAGCGACATGCGGTGGTTGACGCCGCCGCCGCAGCGGACCGCGAACTTCTCCAGCGAGCGCAGCCCGGGGGTGGTCTTGCGGGTGTCGCGGACCCTGGCCCGCGTCCCCTCCAGGACGTCCGCCCAGGCACGGGTGGCCGTCGCGATGCCCGACAGGCGGCACAGCAGGTTCAGCGCGCTGCGCTCGGCGGTGAGCAGGTCGCGGGTGCGCGAGGTGACCGACAGCAGCCGCTGGCCCGGCTGCACCCGGTCGCCGTCCGCCACGTGCCGATCGACCTCGAACTCCTCCTCGCAGACGAGGGACAGGACCGCCTCGGCGACCCTGAGCCCCGCCACCACGCCCGCCTCGCGCGCCGTGAAGTCGGCGGTGGCGACCGCGTCCTCGGGGATGGTGGCGACCGTCGTCACGTCCACGCCGTGCGCCAGGTCCTCGCCCAGGGCGACGTTGGCGATGTCCTCGACCTCCACCGGGTCGAGCCCGGAGTCGAGCAGGAGCGCCGCCAGGGCCGGGTCGAGTCCGCACTCCTGGTACGTCTCGCCGTCGTGGTCCGCGGCGCAGGCGCAGTCGCCGCCGCAGCCGCCGGAGGAGGCCAGGGGAAGGTCGGGGGTGTTCACTGCTGTCGCTCCTGGGGGCGCTGCGCCGGCCGGGGGCCGGGGGTGGTCGGAGGGAACTCCGCGGTCGGTGTGGTGTGCACGGCGAGCGTACGGTCCGGGTTCAGCCGTACCACGACGTGGCGCCGCCAGGCGGTGTCGTCGCGCCCCGGGCGGTCCTCGCGCCAGTGGCAGCCGCGGGTCTCCTCGCGCCGGGCCGCGGCGGCCACCAGGACCCGCGCCACGCACAGCAGGTTGGTCGCCTCCCAGGTGTCGACGCCGGGCTCGGCGGTCTTGCCGTGCTCGCGCAGCGCCTCGCGGGCCGCGCCGTGCAGGTCCTGCAGCTTCCCGGCGGCCCGGTCGAGCGACGCGGCGGACCGCAGCACGCCGGCGCCCTCGGTCATGGCATGCTGGATGGCGAAGCGGGCCTCCGCGGGCAGCAGCGGGTGCGCGGGGGACTCCGGGTGCGGGACCTCGGCGGGGACGCGGGCCCCCAGGGTGCCGTCGGCGTGGCGGGCCGCGACGTCGGCGGCGATGCGCTCGGCGTAGACCAGGCCCTCCAGGAGCGAGTTGGAGGCCAGCCGGTTGGCGCCGTGCACACCGGTGCAGGCGACCTCCCCGCACGCGTACAGGCCCGGCACCGTGGTGCGGCCCCGGGAGTCGGTGCGGACACCGCCGGAGGCGTAGTGCGCGGCCGGGGCGACCGGGACCGGTTCGGTGACCGGGTCGATGCCGTGGGCGCGGCAGGCGGTCAGGATCGTCGGGAAGCGCTGCTCCCACATCTCGGCGCCGAAGTGCCGGGCGTCCAGGTACATGTGCCCGGTGCCCTGCTCCAGCATCCGCCGGGTGATGCCCTTGGCGACGATGTCCCGGGGCGCCAGCTCCGCCAGCTCGTGCTGCCCCAGCATGAAGCGCACGCCGTCCGCGTCCACCAGGTGGGCGCCCTCGCCGCGCACGGCCTCGGAGACCAGCGGCTGCTGGCCCTCGGCGTCCGCGCCCAGGAACAGCACCGTGGGGTGGAACTGGACGAACTCCAGGTCGCTGACCTCGGCCCCGGCGCGCAGGGCGAGGGCGACGCCGTCGCCGGTCGACACGGAGGGGTTGGTGGTCGCCGAGAAGACCTGGCCCATGCCGCCGGTCGCCAGGACCACGGCGGGGGCGTGCACCGCGCCGACGCCGTCGTGCCGGCCCTCCCCCATGACGTGCAGGGTCACCCCGGCGGTGCGGCCGTCGGCGTCCGTGAGGAGGTCCAGGACCAGCGCGTTCTCCACGGTGCGCACGCCCCGCACGCGGACCGCCTCGACCAGGGCCCGGGAGATCTCCGCGCCCGTGGCGTCGCCGCCCGCGTGGGCGATGCGCCTGCGGTGGTGGCCGCCCTCCCTGGCCAGTGCCAGGCCGCCCTCGTCGGACTCGTCGAAGTGCGCCCCGGTGTCGATGAGCCGCCGCACGGCGTCGGGGCCCTCGGTGACCAGGATGCGCACCGCCTCCTCGTCGCACAGCCCGGCGCCCGCGACGAGGGTGTCGTCCAGGTGCTGCCCGGGGGTGTCGCCCTCGCCCAGGGCCGCCGCGATGCCGCCCTGCGCCCAGCGGGTGGAGCCGTCGTCCAGCCGGGCCTTGGTGACGACCACGGTGTCCAGCCCGGCCGCCTCGCAGCGCAGGGCGGCGGTCAGGCCGGCGACGCCGGAACCGACGACCACGACGTCCGCGGCGACGGCCCAGCCGGGCGCGGGGGCGTGCAGTCGTATGCCTGTGCTGGTCACGAGGCGGCTCCGAAGGTGAGGGGGAGGTTGTCGATCAGCCGGACGGCGCCGACCCTGGCGGCCACCGCGAGGACGGCCGGGCCGGTGTACCCGTCCGCGATCGCGGTGAAGTCGGACGGATCGACCAGGGCCAGGTAGTCCAGCTCCAGCGGCGGATCCAGGCGGGCCGCCTCGTCCAGCACCAGGCGGGCGGCGGCCCGCACCGCCGACGGGCCGCCCGGGGCGGCGCGGGAGACGGCGTGCGCGTCGGCCGCCGCCCGGGACTCGCCCAGGGCGTCGAGCGCCTCCGCGCGCGCGGGCGTGGCGGGCACCTCGCGGGCCCGGGCGCTCAGCGCCTCCTGCGCGGCGAGCCGGTCCACCCCCGCGAAGAGCGCCCGGGACAGCCCCAGCGCGGTACCGCGCTCCCGGGGCGAGAGGAAGCGGTTGCGGCTGGACAGGGCCAGCCCGTCCTCCTCGCGGACGGTGGGGACGGCGACGACCTCCACGCCGAAGTTCAGGTCGCTCGCCATGCGGCGGATCAGGGCGAGCTGCTGGGCGTCCTTCTGTCCGTAGAGGGCCAGGTCGGGGCGGGTGAGGTGGAGAAGCTTGGCGACGACGGTGAGCACGCCGTCGAAGTGCCCGGGGCGGGAGGCGCCCTCCAGGCGTCCGCCCATGGGGCCCGCGCTGACCCGCACCTGGGGCTCGCCGCCCGGGTACACCTCCTCGACGGAGGGGGCGAACACCGCGTCGGCGCCCGCCCGCCCGGCCACCTCCAGATCGGCCTCCAGGGTGCGCGGATAGCGGTCCAGGTCCTCGGCCTCGCCGAACTGGAGCGGGTTGACGAAGACGGTGACGACGACCTCCCCGTCCGCGCCGACCCGCTCGCGCGCGGCGCGGATCAGGGTGGCGTGGCCCTCGTGCAGGGCGCCCATGGTCATCACGACGGCACGGCGGCCGCGGCGCTCGCGGTCGCGCAGCTCCCCGGCGGTGCGCAGCAGGGCGGTGGTCATCGGGTGTTCCCTTCGGTGCCGTCGGCCGCGTGGGCGAGGACGCCGAGCAGGTCCTCCGCGAGCTCGGGCCTGAGCAGTCCGTGGGCGAGCGCCCGGTCGGCGGTCGCGCGGGCCATCGCCAGGTACCCGGCCACGGCCTGCGGGGCGTGCGCGCGCAGCTCCTCGACGTGGGCGGCGACCGTGCCCGCATCCCCGCGCGCGACGGGGCCGGTCAGCGCCGCGTCGCCGGAGCGCAGGGCGTTGTCCAGGGCGGCGCCCAGCAGCGGGCCGAGCATCCGGTCGGGGGCGGCGACGCCCGCCGTGCGCAGCAGCTCCATGGACTGGGCGACGAGGGTGACCAGGTGGTTGGCGCCCAGGGCGAGCGCCGCGTGGTAGAGCGGGCGGCGCTCCTCGGCGATCCACTCCGGCTCGCCGCCCATCTCGATCACCAGGGCCTCGGCGGCCAGCCGCAGCTCCTCGGGCGCCGTGACGCCGAAGGAGCACCCGGCGAGCCGCTGGACGTCCACGGGGGTGCCGGTGAACGTCATCGCGGGGTGCAGGGCCAGCGGCAGGGCCCCGGCGCGCAGGGCGGGCTCCAGCACCCTCACCCCGTACCGCCCGGAGGTGTGCGCCAGGAGCTGGCCCGGGCGCACCGCCCCGGTCTCCACCAGCCCGGCGACCAGGCCGGGCAGGGCGTCGTCGGGGACGGTCAGCAGCACCAGCTCGGCGCGGCCCAGCACCTCGGCGGGGGCCACCAGCGGCACGTCCGGGAGCATGGCCTCGGCGCGCCTGCGGGAGGCCTCGGAGACGCCGGAGACGGCCACCGGCCGGTGCCCGGCCAGTTGGAGTGAGGCGGCCAGCGCGGGACCCACGCGTCCGGCGCCGACGACGCCTACGGTGAGCCGCGCGGGGCGGTCCTTGGGATCCGGCTGTGGGGTTGGATTCACGCGGCGGGGCCTTCCCGTTCCAGTCCGCTCGGGGTACCGGACGATTTCTCGTCATGTTAACGCTATCGGTGCGGGCTCCGTCCGGCCGTCCACAGGCTGTGGGCGACCGACGGGTTCCCAGGGCTCGGCGGATTCCCCGGGGCCCGGGGGAATCGCTCGCCGACGGGGCACGGGGGAACGCCGGGTCGGGGAACGCGCGGGCGCGGGGCGTGCGCCGGGCGGGCGCGCGCAGGGTGGCCGACACCGCCCACCTGCCCCGGCTCCGGCAGGGTGCCCGCGCGGGCGCGCACGGGCGAGGAGGCCGGCGCGGCCGGAGGTGGTGAGGGCGGGGTGCCCGCGCGGGCGCGCACGGGGCATCATCCCGGCATGAGCGACTCAGCGGCGCGTACGGCGGACACGGACCCCCGGGCCACTTCGGGTGCCCCGCCCCCGGCGGACGGGAGCGGGCGGGACAGCGGCCCGGACGAGACGGCACCTTCCGGCGGGCCGGAGGAGCGGCTCGCCGTGCTGAGGGAGCGGCGCACCGCCGCCCACCGCAGCGCCCGGCGCGCCCTGGCGGGCCCAGGCTTCGGCGCCAGCCTGCGCGAACGGCTCGCGCTGCTGGACGGCGCGGCGGAGTTCCACGATCTCGACGAGCCCTCGGACCTCTACGGGGACGGCGTCGTGGAGACCCTGGAGGAGCGGGTGGCCGCCCTCCTGGGCACCGAGGCCGCCGCCTTCTTCCCGACGGGCACCATGGCCCAGCAGGTGGCCCTGCGCTGCTGGGCCGGCCGCACCGGCGACCGGGCGGTCGCGCTGCACGGGCTCAGCCACCCCGAACTCCACGAGGGCGACGCCTTCAGCCAGGTCAGCGGGTTGCGCCCGGTCAGGATCACCTCCGCGCCCCGGCAGCCGACCGCCGACGAGGTGCGCGACCTGGCGGAGCCCTTCGGCGCGCTGATGCTGGAACTGCCGCTCAGGGAGGCCGGCTATCTGCTGCCCACCTGGGAGGAGCTGACGGAGACGGTGGCCGCCGCGCGGGAGCGCGACGCCGTGGTCCACTTCGACGGCGCCCGCCTCTGGGAGTCCACCGTCCACTTCGGCCGCCCCCTGTCCGAGATCGCGGGCCTGGCGGACAGCGTCTACGTCTCGTTCTACAAGTCCCTCAAGGGCTACGGGGGCGCCGCCCTGGCCGGGCCGTGCTCGCTGATGGAGGAGGCGCGGACCTGGCGGCACCGCTACGGCGGCGCGGTCTTCCAGCAGTTCCCCACGGCCCTGTCCGCGCTCGCCGGGCTGGAGCGGGAGCTGCCCCGGCTGCCCGGTTACGTCGCCCACGCGCGGGTGGTGGCCGCCGCGCTGCGCGAGGGCTTCACGGCGGCCGGGCTGCCCTGGGCACGGGTCCACCCCGGGGTGCCGCACACCCACGAGTTCCAGGTCTGGCTGCCCCACGACGCCGAGGCCGCCGCGGAGGCCGCCGTACGGCAGGGCGAGGAGACCGGGACCCTGCTCTTCGCCCGCTCCTGGCAGGCCCCCGGACCCGGCATCGCGGTCACCGAGGTCGGGGTGGAGGCGGCGGGCCTGGAGTGGACGGCCGACGACGTGCGGGCGGCGGTCGCGGACTTCGCCGCCCGGCTGCCGGGGGCCGACGGCTGACCCGGCCGACGGGCGACCCGCCCGGCGGCCGACCGGGCCCGGCGTCCCGGGCGGGCGCCGGTCCCGCTCCGGAAGGGGTGCCCCCCGGGAGGACGGGGAGCCCCGGAGGCCGTCGGTGGTGCCCGGGCACGGCCGGGGCCCAGGGGCGGCGCGGCCTGGCCTCGGGCGGCGCGGCGTACCCGTCGCCTCCCCCGAGCTGTCCTCGCCGCCCTCGGTGGAGCAGCTCCTGCTGCGGATGACGGCGCTGTCGCACCCGGTGCGGCTGCGGCTCTGCCGGCATCTGGCGCGCAGCGCGTACTCCACCGGCGAGCTGGCGCAGGCCCACGGGATGACGGCGCCGGAGGTGTCCCGGCACCTGGGGGTGCTGAAGAGGGCGGGCCTGATCATCACCCGGCGCCGGGGCCGGTACGTGCCGCACCAGCTGGACGTGACCGTGGTGGCCCGGCTGGGCGGCGACCTCCTGGAGGGCGTCCTGCGCTGACGTCTCCGGCCCGGGGAGCCCCGTACCGGGCGGGCCCCGCGCCGGGCGGCGGGACGGAGGGGACCTGGCGCCGCGCGCGTCACCGCCCGGCCGCGCGCCGCCCCGTCAGTCGAACCGGATGTGCCGCAGCCCCACCCGCACCTGGCGGAGCCGGGTCCTCAGCGGGCCCTCCGCGTTCGGGGCGAGGGTCAGCCCGGCCAGCGCGGCGATCCGGTCCGCGGTGCGCGGCACCGTCGAGTGGTCGGTCCACAGGTGCTCGGCGAACTCCGGCTCGCGCAGCCGCTCCAGGCAGTGGTCGAGCTGCCGCACGGCCCAGTTCTCGCGGGGACCGGTGCGCGCGGCGTGGGCGAGCAGCTGCCCGGGGCCCCGCTCGCGCAGCCTGCGCAGCACCGTCTCGCGGGCGGCCAGCAGGGTGAAGTGGCGGACGTCGTGCCCGCGTTCGCGCAGCCGCCCCACGGTCTCCTCGAAGTGCCCGGCGTCGGTCACCGTCATGGGCACCAGTACCACACCGCCCTGCCCCCGCAGGGTCAGGTCGAGCACCTCCACCACGCCCTGCCGCCAGGCCGCCAGGTCCCGGAAGTCGGTGCGCAGCCCCGGCGGCAGCGTCCGGCGCAGACCGAAGCCGATGTGCTCGGGGTCGCAGACGACGCTGCCGGGCAGGCGGCGCCGCATCTCGAACGCGGTCTGCGTCTTGCCGCCCCCGAAGGGGCCGTTGATCCAGAGGAGCATGCGGCAGACGGTAGCGGCGCCGGCCGTCCGGGTCACCGGCCCGGTCCTGACCGGATCCCGGACCGGTCCGCCCCGGTCCCGCGCCGGGCCCGCGCCGGTCCCTTCCGCGCCGGGGGCCGGGTCAGGCGTGGCCGCCGCCCGCCCGGACCAGTCCGGTCTCGTAGGCCAGGACGACCACCTGCACCCGGTCCCGCAGCCCCAGCTTGGTCAGGATGCGGCCGACGTGCGTCTTGACCGTCGCCTCGGAGAGCACCAGCCGGGCGGCGATCTCCCCGTTGGACAGGCCGTTGGCGACCAGCACCATCACCTCGCGCTCCCGCTCGGTGAGCCGCTGGAGCTCCTTCTGCCGGGGCTCCTGGCCGCCGGTCGGCAGCATCGGGGCGAACCGGTCGAGGAGGCGGCGGGTGGTGGACGGGGCGACCACGGCGTCGCCGCTGTGCACGGAGCGGATCGCGGCGAGCAGCTCGCCCGGCGGCACGTCCTTGAGCATGAAGCCGGAGGCGCCCGCCCTGAGCCCCGAGAAGGCGTACTCGTCCAGGTCGAAGGTGGTCAGGATGAGCACCTTGGGCGGGTCCTCCTGGGCGCGGATGCGGCTGGTGGTCTCCACGCCGTCGAGCTTGGGCATGCGGACGTCCATCAGGACCACGTCCACGGCGGTCGAGCGCAGCACCTCCAGGGCCTCGACGCCGTTGCCCGCCTCCGCGACGACCTCCATGTCCGGCTGTGCCGCGAGCACCATCCGGAACCCGGTGCGCAGGAGCACCTGGTCGTCGACGAGCATCACGCGGATCGTCATCGGGGCCTCTTCCGTTTCTCCGGCGGCGGCGCCCGGGGCGTCCGCCTGTGTGCCGGTCCGTGACAGGTGTCGGGCCGCGCCCGGGGGCGCGGCCGGCGGTTCAGTGCTGCTTGATCGGCAGGAGGGCGCTGATGCGGAAGCCGCCGCCCGGCCGGGGACCCGCGTCCAGGGTGCCGCCGACCATGCCGATGCGCTCCCGCATGCCGATCAGGCCGTGTCCCCGGCCGTCCTCGCCGCCCTCCTCGTAGAGCTCGTGCGGGGCGCCCTTGCCGTCGTCCTCGACGAGGAGGCCGAGGCCGTCGTCGAAGTAGACCAGGCGGACGCTCGCGCCCGCGTTGGGCCCGCCGTGCTTGCGGGTGTTGGTGAGCGCCTCCTGCACGATGCGGTAGGCGGTCAGCTCCACGCCGCTGGGCAGCGGGCGCGGCGTGCCCTCGACCCGGAAGTCGACGGGCAGTCCGGCGGTGCGGCACTGCTCGACGAGGTCCTCGATCTGCCGCACGTCGGGCTGCGGGACGTACTCCCCGGCCTCCCGGTGCTCGCCGGTGCGCAGCACGCCGAGCAGCCGGCGCATCTCCGCGAGGGCCTGACGGCCGGTGGAGGAGATGGTCTCCAGCGCCTTCCTGGCCTGGTCGGGGGCGGCGTCCAGGACATAGGCGGCGCCGTCGGCCTGGACCACCATGACAGAGACGTTGTGCGCGACCACGTCGTGCAGTTCGCGCGCGATCCGGGCGCGCTCGGCGGCGACCGCGACCTTGGCCTGGGCCTCGCGCTCCTTCTCCAGGCGGGCGGCGCGCTCCTCCAGCTGGGCGAAGTAGGCGCGCCGGGTGCGGATGGAGTCGCCGAGCACCCAGGCCAGGGCGAAGGGCACCGCCTGGAAGACCGTTATGGCGATGTTCCCGGCGAGCCCGCTGCTCTCCTGGGGCCAGCGCACCTGGGCGACGGGCGCCGCGACCAGGCCCAGGGTGAGCGCGGCCCGGGAGGACCAGCGGGCGCCGGTCGCGGCCACCGTGTAGACGATCACCAGCAGCGCGAAGTCGCCGATCATCGTGGAGACGTCCAGCAGGAGCTGCGCCAGACCGGTCGCGCCGGCCAGCAGCAGCATCCGCTCCGGCATCCTCCGGCGCAGCGCCACCACCACCGAGAGCAGCACCAGGATCGGCACGATCAGCGCCATGCGCGTGGTGCCCACCTCGTCCGGCACCGAGGCCTCGGACGCCACGGACATCCCGAACAGGACGAGGGCCCAGAAACAGTCGACCCCGGTCGGGTGTCTGCGGAGGAAGTCGTAGAGGCGCTGCACGCCATCCAGCGTATGGAAGCGGGACGGGCGCAGGGGTCAGCCGAAGGGCCGATCCGCGCCCCCCGCGCGTACTCCCCAAGGTGGAGGCCCCCTTTCCCACGGCCTCGGCCCGCCGCGCCCGGCGCGTGTCCCGCCGCCCCGCGCGCGGCCCCGGGCATCCGCGCCGGGAGCCCGCCCCGGGCACCCCACCGGTACCGCCCCGGGGCACCCGGGATGCCCCGGTGGCGCCCCCGGGGCGTCCCGCCCGGCCCCACCCCGGCGCCGTCCCCGAAGGCCCCCGGCGCCCCGCCGGACACCGCGCCAGGGGGCGGCCCCGGAACACCGCGCCCGCGCGGGTGCCCGGCCCGGACGGCCGCTCCCGGGCAGGCCCTGGGGCCTCTCGTTCGGATCATGCCGGGCTCGTCCGAACGAAAGACCCTAGTCTGGGCGCGTGAGAGACGCGACACGGAGCCCCGCGCGGGCGCGGGGGTGGCGGGAGGCCACCGAGGAGGCCCTGTACGGGCCGGACGGCTTCTACCGCCGCCCCGAGGGCCCGGCCGGGCACTTCCGTACGTCGGTGCACGCGTCGCCGCTGTTCGCCGGGGCCGTGGCGCGGCTGCTGTGCCGGGTGGACGCGGCGCTGGGGCACCCCCCGGAGCTGGCCTTCGTGGACATGGCCGCCGGGCGCGGCGAACTGGCGGCCGGCGTGCTGGCCGCGCTGCCCCCCGCCGTGGCCGCCCGCACCACCGCTTACGCGGTGGAGGTCACCCGGCGCCCCGGCGGGCTCGACCCCCGCGTCCGCTGGCTGCCCGCGCCGCCGCACGGGGTCACCGGGCTGCTGTTCGCCAACGAGTGGCTGGACAACGTCCCCCTGGACGTCGTCGAGACGGACGGCGCGGGCGTGGTCCGCCGGGTGCTCGTCGCCGGGGACGGCACCGAGCGGCCCGGGGCGCCCGTGGACGGCGTTGACGCCGCGTGGCTGGCGCGCTGGTGGCCGCTGCCGGGCACGACGGCCCCCGGAACCGGGGCGGGCGCTGCCGGGACGCGGGAGGCGGCGGCCGGGGCGGCGGTGCCCGGCCTGCGGGCCGAGATCGGGCTGCCCCGGGACACGGCGTGGACCTCGGCGGTCGCCACCCTGGAGCGGGGGCTCGCCGTGGCCGCCGACTACGCCCACACGGCCGGCGCGCGACCGCCGTACGGAACGCTGACCGGGTTCCGGGAGGGCCGCGGGACGGCGCCGGTGCCGGACGGGTCCTGCGACATCACCGCCCATGTGGCCCTTGACGCCTGCGCGGCGGCACCCGGGCTCCCCGGGGCGCTGCTGCTCCCCCAGCGCGCGGCCCTGCGCGCCCTGGGCGTGACCGGCGCGCGCCCCCCGCTCGCGCTGGCCTCCCGGGACCCGGCGGCGTACGTGCGCGCCCTAGCGGGCGCCTCCGAGGCCGCCGAGCTGACCGCGCCGGACGGGCTGGGCGGCTTCCTCTGGCTGGCGCAGCCGGTCGGCCCGCCGGACGCGTCCGCGCTACTTGTCGATGTCGCCGACCACGAAGAACAGTGACCCGAGGATCGCCACCATGTCCGCGACCAGCGTCCCGGGCAGCAGCTCCACCAGCGCCTGGATGTTGTTGAACGAGGCCGAGCGCAGCTTCAGCCGGTACGGCGTCTTCTCGCCCTTGCTGACCAGGTAGTAGCCGTTGATGCCGAGCGGATTCTCGGTCCAGGCGTACGTGTGGCCCTCGGGGGCCTTCAGGACCTTGGGCAGCCGCTGGTTGACCGGGCCGGGCGGCAGCTCGGCCAGGCGGTCCAGGCAGGCGTCGGCGAGGGCGAGCGCGTTGTGGGTCTGCTCCAGGAGGCACTCGAAGCGGGCGAGGCAGTCGCCCTCGGCCCGGACCGCGGGTCGCAGGGTGCCCTGGAGTTCGCCGTAGGCGAGGTACGGCTCGTCGCGGCGCAGGTCGAAGTCGACGCCGGAGGCGCGCGCGATGGGCCCGCTGACGCCGTAGGAGTGCACGGCCCGCGCGGACAGAACGCCCACGCCCCGCGTGCGCCCGCGGAAGATCTCGTTGCCGAGCACCAGGTCGTCGTAGACGTCCATCCGGGAGCGCACGGAGGCGACGGCGGAGCGCGCGCGGGCGGTCCAGCCGGCCGGGAGGTCCTCCTTGAGGCCGCCGACGCGGTTGAACATGTAGTGCATCCGCCCGCCGGACACCTCCTCCATGACGTTCTGGAGCACCTCGCGCTCCCGGAAGGCGTGGAAGACGGGGGTGATGCCGCCCAGCTCCAGGGGGTAGGAGCCGAGGAACATCAGGTGGTTGAGGACCCGGTTCAGCTCCGCGAGCAGGGTCCGCGTCCACACCGCGCGCACGGGGACCTCCATGCCGAGCATCCGCTCCACGGCGAGGACCACGCCCAGCTCGTTGGAGAACGCCGACAGCCAGTCGTGGCGGTTGGCGAGCATGATGATCTGCCGGTAGTCACGGGCCTCGAAGAGCTTCTCCGCGCCGCGGTGCATGTACCCGATCACCGGCTCCGCGCTGACCACGCGCTCGCCGTCCAGGACCAGCCGCAGCCGCAGCACACCGTGCGTCGACGGGTGCTGGGGGCCGATGTTGAGCACCATGTCGGTGCTCTCCGCGGCGCCGCCGATACCGACCGTGGTCTCCGTCGTGGGCGTCATGGTCCCAGTCTCCCCTACGTACGCTGGGCCCATGGAAACGGGGAGCCCGTACGACGACACGGGCGGCGCGGCGACGGAACCGGCGACGGCACCCGGCACGGCCGGGGCGGTGGCTCCGTCCGGTGCCGGGGCGCGGACGGCGGCCGGTACGGCGGCGGCGCCGGGCGCAGCGGCCGGGGCGGCACCGGGCACGGAAGCGGCAGCGGGCACGACCGGAACGGCTCCCGCGGCCGGAACGGCTCAGGGCACGGCCGGGACGGCTCCGGCGGGCCCCGGCCCGGAGTGGACCGGGCTGCCGCCGGGGCTGCTGCGGATGCGGCGGCTGCTGCTGGTGGTGTGGCTGGGCCTGCTGACAGTCGCCGCCGGGCTGGTCCCGGGGCTGGTCCTGGGCCCCCCGTGGGCGGCCCTCGCCGCGCCGCCGCTCGCCCTGCTGGTCTGGGGCTGGGTGATGCTGGAGCGCAACTGGCGCTCCTGGCGGTACACCGAGCGCGCCGACGACCTGCTGATCAGCCGCGGTGTGCTCTGGCGGACGACGACCGTGGTGCCGTACGGCCGGATGCAGCTCGTCGAGGTGACCTCCGGGCCCGTGGAGCGGCACTTCGGACTGGCCAGCGTGCAGCTGCACACGGCCGCCGCCGCGAGCGACGCCACCGTCCCCGGCCTCGACCCGGCCGAGGCGGAGCGGCTGCGCGACCGGCTGACCGAGCTGGGCGAGGCCCGATCGGCGGGGCTGTGAGCACACCGGAGCCGCGGCCGGTGGACCGGGTCACCGAGCGGCGGCTGCACCCCGTCACCCCGCTGCGCCGGGCATGGGCGCCGATCGCCGTGCTCATCGGCTGGGCCGTGCACGACCCCGACCAGGCGCGCCGCCACCTGACCCACCTGACCACCACGACCCTGCTGGTCGGCCTCGCCGTACTGATCCCGGCCGCCGCCCTGTACGGCTTCCTGACCTGGTGGTTCACCCATTTCGCGGTGACCGACACGGAGCTGCGCATCCGCACCGGGCTGCTGTTCCGGCGCACCGCGCACATCCGGCTGGAGCGGGTCCAGGCCATCGACGTCACCCAGCCGCTGCTGGCCCGGATCGCCGGGGTCGCCAAGCTGAAGCTCGATGTCGTCGGCACCGACTCGAAGGACGAACTGGCCTTCCTGGGCGCGGACGAGGCACGCGCGCTGCGCGCCGAACTCCTCGCCCGCGCCGCCGGTTTCGCTCCCGACAGCGCCCGCGAGGTCGGCGAGGCCCCGTCCCGCCAACTGCTGCGGGTACCGCCCGGGGTGCTCGCCGTCTCGCTGCTGCTGACCGGCGCCACCTGGGCCACCCTGGCCACCGCCCTGGTCGTGCTGCCCGTGTTGTGGACGTTCACCCACAGCCCGTGGACGCTGCTGGCCCTCGCCGTACCACTGCTCGGCGCGGCGGGCGCCGCCAGCGTGGGCCGGTACGTCAAGGAGTACGACTGGACGGTGGCCGAGTCGCCGGACGGCCTGCGCATCGACCACGGGCTGCTGGACCGGGCCCACGAGACGGTGCCGCCGGGCCGGGTGCAGTCGGTGCGGATCGTGGAACCGCTGCTGTGGCGCCGCCCCGGCTGGGTGCGGGTCGAGCTGGACGTGGCCGGTTCGGCCAACTCCCTGCTGCTGCCGGTCGCCCCGCGCGCGCTCGCCGAGTCGGTCGTCGCCCGCGCCCTGCCCGGGGTGACGGTGCCGCCGCCGTCCTCCCTGTCCCGCCCGCCGGGCCGGGCCCGCTGGTGCCGACCGGTGTGGTGGCGCGGCCACGGGGTGGTCGTCACGGACACGGTGTTCGCCGCCCGGCGCGGGCTGTTCCGGCGCACCCTGTCACTGGTCCCGCACGCCAAGGTGCAGAGCGTCCGCCTGACGCAGGGGCCCGTGCGGCGCGCGCTGGACCTGGCCGACGTGCGCGTCGACACCGGCGCCAACGGGACGGTCACCGCCGGCCTCCGCGACGCCGCCGAGGCCGCGGCCCTGCTCCAGCAGCAGGCCGACCGCTCCCGCACGGGCCGCAGGGACGCCCAGCCGGACCGCTGGATGACGTGAGCCACGGCCGGGGGCGGGAACGGGTGGCCGGGCCCGGGCCCTGGGCCGGGGTGGGCTCCAAGAGTCCGGCTCCGGCCCCGGGCCCCGGGACAACCGGTGACCGGCTGCCGGGGGCCGGAGATGCCAGGTGGCCGGTCCGGGTGCCGGTGCCGAGGCGTCAGGTGACCGGCTCGGGTTCCGGGACCCGAGATGCCAGGTGGTCCGGACCGGCTCGGTCTCCGGTGCCCGGTGGTCCGGCGCCGAGCAGTGCGCCCCGGGCGCGCTGCTCCTCGACACCCTGTCCCGGACACCTGACCTGGACGCCAGGATCCCGGGTACGAACGCCCCGCCTGGAACCCGGATACGAACCCCCCGCCCGGACCCCCGGGAACCCACCCCCTGTCAGGGACCTGGGCACCCGGCCCGGGAACCGGGCCACCCGACCGTCCGCCGGGCCGCAGGTGGCCCGCCCGCCGACCACCCGCACCGGGACGGTGGGTACCCCCAAACAGGGCACCAGGCAACCGGACCCGGCACCCGGCACCCGGCACCCGGCACCCGGCACCCGGCACCCGGCACCCGGCACCCGACCGTAATAACCGGTCCCTGGTGGGTACTGGCAGCGGCACCCGGCCCAGGCATCCGGCCCGGGAACCGGCCCCGGGCACCCGGAGACCGCGCCACAGGACCCTGGCCCGAGGGGCCCGCCACCCCCCACGCGCCCCCGGGTCAGGAGACCGCGCTGCGCAGCCCCTTGACGTCGATCTGCTCGGTCTCGTCGTGGGCGGTCAGGTCGATCACCCGATCGGTGCCCCGGGTCTCCCGGGCCACCGGTTCGCGCCGGGCCCGCGTCTCGGCCTTGTGCAGGGCGAGCGTCTCCTCGCCGATCACGTCGGCCAGGTCCTCGTCCTGGACCGACTCCAGCGCCTCCCTGGCCCCCCTGGCCGCCTCGGCGCCCCGGGCGGCGACGGGGGCCCCGGTCCGGGGGCCGCCACCGGCCTCGCCGGTGAACCCGGTGCCCTTGGTGCCGAAGAAGTCGAAGCCGCCCTCGACCCGGGGCCGCCGCGCGGGCTCCGCCGGGGCGACCGCCACGGCGGCCTCCACCGCGAAGTGCGCCGAGGCGGCCGACCGGGCGGAGGGCGCCGCGGCAGGGCCGTCGTCGGCCGAGCCGTCGCGCGGCCGGACGACACCCTGCGGCGCGGGCTCGGCCGCCGTCACGGCCTCTCCCCCGCCATCGCCGTCGTCCCCGCCGTCGCCGTCGCCGTCGCCGCCACCGTCCGGATCGGGGTCGGGCTCGGCCCCGTCGGTGTCGTCCGCCCGGTCGCCCTCGCCGGCGCTCTCCGCCGCTTCGGCGCCCTCCGGACCCCCGGCGTTCTCCGCGCCCTCGGCGTCGTCCTCCACCGCGCCCGCTGCGACCTGCGAGTCGTTCTCGTCGCCGTCGGCGGCGCCGTCGGCGCCCTCGTCGCCGCCCTCGTCGTCGTCCGGCACGCCGAGCCGGTTCAGCGCCTCGTTGGCCAGGGCGTACAGCCGGGCGGCGCCTCCGGCCGGGAAGGCGGCCAGGATCTCCCGGACGGCCTCACCGGCCTCGTCGGGCTCCTCCGCGCCGACGCGCTCCGCCACTCCCGCGGACGCCTCCGGGCCCCCGGCCCGCACCGCACCGGCGGACCTCCCCGGCCCGGCGGCCGGCGCCAGCCCGGTCGGCCGCACCGGCTCACCCGGCGTCGCCGTCACCGGGGCCGTGCGGGGCGCCGGGAGCGCGCGGGCCGGGGGCACGGTCTCGATCTCCAGCAGCCGACGGCCCTCCAGGGCGCTGGCCCGCTCGGTCTCCGCCGTGGCGTACCGCCGCAGCAGGGCGGCGTGCTCGTTGCGCAGCTTCGCCAGCTCCGCGCGCTTGGCCCGCAGCTTCTGCTCCAACTTCGCCCGCAGTTCGCGCGACTCGTCCAGGTCGGACTCCAGCTCGGCGGCCCGCTCCTCGTGGCGCCACTCGTCGCTCGCCCGCGCGCGCGAGAGGTCGGCGACGCGCTTGCCCGCCTGCGCGTCCCAGCGGCGCATCACGACGGCGCCGACGACCGCCGTCACCGCGGCGGCCGCGGCCAGGGCGCGCAGCACCGTCGTCTCCGCGACCACCCAGGGGCCGACGGCGCACACGACGGAGACGCCCGCGATCGCCGACGGCGGAAGCATCCTGTGCAGGGGCGGGGAATGGCGATGACGTCCACGTGGCATGGCCAGAAACTTACCGCGCGTAGGGGATTCTTGGCGCCCCGCCCCGCGAAAACACCCTTTCCTCCCCGGCGTTCACGGCCCCCCGGCATTCGGCCGGCCGAACCCGGACCGAATTCCCCCAAGATCATTTTCCGGGACGGCGCCGGAAACCCCCGCGGCACCCGCCTCAACACCGCTGGGCGACGGGCCCGGACGGCGCCCGGGTCACCGCCCGCGCCGCCCCCGCACGCCTCTCACCGGGGGCTCAGCCGCTCGCTGAGCCACTCCAGGGTCGGCGGGATCTCCCGGCGCCACGTATTGAAGTTGTGACCGCCGCTTTCCAGGATGATCGACGAGATCCGCGTCGGCTTCCCGCGCTTCGCCCGCTCAATGAACTCCAGGGTGTCCCGGTAGTTCGACTCCCCGGAGCGGCTGCTGGTGACGAGCAGTGAAGTGTCCGGCGGTGGAAGGTGTTCGAGGCTCCACCACAGGTTCGCCCGATTGCGCAGCGCGCGGTCCCCGCGGAACAGGTCGCCGGTCGTGGCGTCCACGGGGGCGTCGTAGTACGCCGACAGCCCGGCTCCGGCGGCGTAGACGCCGGGATGGTGCAGGGCGAGCTTCAGCGCGCAGTACCCGCCGGTCGAATTGCCCACGACGCCCCAGCTCCCCGGCCCCCGGCCCACCCGGTAGTGACCGAGCACGGCCTCGGGCAGGTCCCGGGCGAAGAACGACTCCGCGCGGGGACCGCCCGGCACGTCCACGCACTCCGTGTCGCGCGGCGGCGCCACCGTCGGCCGCAGCATGACCAGGATCATCGGCCGCATCCGCCCGTCCCTGGCCAGGTTGAGCGCCGTCCGCGGATAGTGCAGCTTGTCGACCAGCGCCTCGGCCGTCCCCGGGTAGCCGGTCAGCACCACGGCCACGGGGAAGGTGCGGGCGCGGTGGCGCGGCTGGAAGTACTCCGGCGGCAGGTACACGTAGGCGGGGGTCGTGATGCCCGTCGTCCGGCCGACGATCTCGACCCTCTGGACCTGCCCGCCGGACTCCGGGCGGCCGGTGCCCGCCGGGACCACCCGCCGGGTGTCGACCACCCGCACGCCGGACGGGGCACCGCCCGCGGAGTGGTCGACGACGACGCCCCGCCCTGTCTCCCGGCCGAACAGGTCGGCCCAGCTCGCGTAGAACCCGAAGGACTGGTTGGCGACGAGGGCGACCGCGGCGAAGACGGCCGCCTGGGTCGCGAACAGCAGCCCCACCCGCGCCCCGACGGTCCGCCAGCTCTGCCGGGCCAGCCTCGGCCACAGCCACACCGTCCCGGTGAACAGCAGCACCCCGCTGAGCACGGCCAGCGCCAGCACCGCTCCACTCGTGAGACCCATACGTCCTGTCCGCCTGCGCTTTCCTGTGATGGCCCGGGCTCCGGAGCCGTCCGGACCGGAAGATTCCGCACGGGTTCCGTACCGGCCGAATGAACCTCGACCCGCCGCACAACGTCCTAGAAGGCGCAATGCCACCGGAAGCCCCGAACGGGCCCGGAGCCAAAGGTCTCTCGCGGAGCAACGGGTACGATGTCTGTCAGGACAGATGACGAAATGTCGGGTGGGGTTCCGAAGCGCGGGATCCTGAGCCGGGTCCTGCGCGGGCCACGCCCCGAGGCCGTCCCCCGCCTCGCGGGCCGGGCGTGCACCCTGGTGGGGCTGGTGGACATCGCGGCCGGTGTCTTCCCCCGCTTCCGGCACAGCCGGATGCACGCCCTCGCGGAGGTCCTGCCGGGCTCCTTCGGCCCGTTCGCCGCGGCCCTCTCGCTCAGCGCCGGCGTCCTGCTGCTGCTCCTCGCCCACGGCCTCAGGCGCCGCAAGCGGCGCGCCTGGCGGGCCGCGGTGGCGCTGCTGCCGCTCGGCGCCCTCGCCCAGTTCGGCTACCGGCACTCCTTCGCGGGCGTGCTGATATCCCTGGCGCTGCTCGCGCCGCTGCTGCGCCACCGCGACCAGTTCGCGGCACTGCCCGATCCGCGCAGCCGGTGGCGGGCGCTCGCCAACTTCGTTCTCATGAGCGCCGGTTCCGTCCTGCTCGGCCTCGTCGTGGTCAGCGCCCACCCGGGGCGCACGGTGGGCGATCCGAGCCTGGCGGACCGTCTGAGCCATGTGCTGTACGGCCTGTTCGGCGCGGAGGGACCGGTGGACTACCGGGGCACCACCTCCTGGACGGTCGCCTTCTCCCTCGGCGCCCTGGGCCTGCTGACCGCCGTCACCACCGTCTACCTGGCCTTCCGGCCCGAACACCCCGCGGCCCGGCTCACCCCGGACGACGAGGCACGGCTGCGCGACCTGCTCGCCCGGCACGGCGGCCGGGACTCCCTCGGCCACTTCGCGCTCCGCCGCGACAAGGCGGTCGTCTTCTCCCCCAGCGGCAAGGCGGCCGTGACGTACCGCGTGGTCTCCGGGGTGATGCTCGCCAGCGGGGACCCGATCGGGGACGTGGAGGCGTGGCCGGGCGCGATCGAGCGCTTCATGGACGAGGCCCGCCGCCACTCCTGGACACCGGCCGTCATGGGCTGCTCCGAGACCGGCGCCGAGGTGTGGACCCGCGAGACCGGGCTCGACGCGCTGGAGCTGGGCGACGAGGCGGTGGTGGACGTCGCGGATTTCTCCCTCGCCGGCCGCGCGATGCGCAATGTCCGCCAGATGGTCAAGCGCATCGAACGAGCCGGTTACGAGACCCGGGTACGGCGCGTGGCTGACCTGGGCGACGCCGAACTGGACCGCGTCCGCAGGGCCGCCGAGGACTGGCGGGGCACGGACACCGAGCGCGGCTTCTCCATGGCCCTGGGCCGCATCGGCGACCCCGCCGACGGCGACTGCCTGATCGCCACGGCGCACCGGGCCGACGGGGCACCCGGGGAGTACGGCGACCTGAAGGCGATCCTGCACTTCGTGCCGTGGGGCACGGACGGGGTGTCGCTGGACCTGATGCGGCGCGACCGGTCGGCCGACCCCGGCATGAACGAACTGCTGATCGTCGCCGCGCTGCAGGCCGCGCCGCGGCTGGGGATCGCCCGGGTCTCCCTGAACTTCGCGATGTTCCGCGCGGCGCTCGCCCGCGGCGAGAAGATCGGGGCGGGCCCGGTGCTGCGGGCGTGGCGGGGGCTGCTGGTGTTCCTCTCCCGATGGTTCCAGATCGAGTCCCTGTACAAGTTCAACGCGAAGTTCCGGCCGCGGTGGGAACCGCGCTTCGTGGTCTACCGCGCCTCGGCCGACCTCCCGCGCCTCGGCCTCGCCGCGATGCAGGCGGAGGGCTTCGTCACCCTCCCCCGCCCCCGCCTCCTCCGCCGCCGGGCCACCCCCCGCCCCCCGTGCCCCCACCAGGACCCGAACCCCACCACGGCCTGACCGCCCCGCCCGCACACCCGAGGAGCCGCGCCCCCCCCCGCGACGCCACCGGCCTCCGGCACGCACGTCGATGACGCCCCCGCAGGACCGCACCCGGCAGCCGACCGCACCCAAGGGACCCCGCCCCCGCGCACGACAGGAGCCGGAAGAGAAGGACAGCGAGCCCCGCACCCGCGCACGGCGCGAAGGGGACGGAGAAGACTGGGCAAGGTGCCCACACCCGCGCACGGCGGCAAGGGGACGGAGAAGGGCGGGCGAGGTGCCCGCGCACGGCGAGAGCCTGTAGGACAAGGCCGGGCGTGGGACCCGCACCCGCGTACGGCGGCAAGGGGACGGGGCGGGGGTGGCCGCCCGCAGAGGTTGGCGCGTCAACAGAGTGCGCCCCACAACCACCCCATTCCGCGCCGTTCCGAGGACGACCACCCCCGCCCCGGCCCCAACCCCAAAACACCAAAGGCGCAACAAACACCCCCACCCACC
>NZ_WWGX01000073.1 GCF_009862265.1 Streptomyces sp. SID8352
GGCGGAGGCCATGTCGAGGCGGTGTTCGGCGAACCGCCAGCTGGTGTCGGCGCTGTAGGCGGTGCAGGCCATCGCGGCGAGGGAGGCGACGGCGACGGCGGCCGGTGTCCTGCGGAGCGCCCGGAGGAGCAGGCCGAGGACGGCGAGCGCGAGGACGAGGGCGGCGAGCGCGAGGACGGGCTGGGCGACGGTGTTCACTGGCCCCCACCCGCCTTCAGCGCCGCGATGTACTCGTCGACGGTCCGGTAGTCGGCCGGGCGCAGTTCGCTCTGCTTGCGGAGGTAGTCGGCCTCCCACTGGAGTCCGAGGATGGCGTCGCCGCCGAGGACGTCGCGGATGGTGGCCTGGATCCAGGTGATGCGGTCGCTGGCGTGCTGCTCGTACCCGGCGAGGTCGGTGTAGTCGCGGCCGGGGTGGGGCAGGGTGAGGGTCTCGCTGATCGCGGTGAGCAGGGCCCGGACCGGGCCGGTCAGGGTGTCGGGGGTCTCGCTCATCGGGTCACGCTCACCGTGTCGGCGGCGTGGATGGTGGCGAGGGCGTACTGGTCGCGGGCGGCGCCGGCGGACTGGGCGCGGCGGGCCTCGGCCTGCTCGTAGTCGGCGCGGCACTGGGCGTGCAGCTCGGCGGCGCGGGCCGCCGGGTCGCCGCCGGACTCGGGCGCGCTAGGGTTCTGCTGGGTCATGAGGAGGTCTCGTCTCTCTCGTGATCAAGTGCCCGGAGCGTTGCTGCGCTCCGGGGGCGTTGAGGGTCGGGCGGCGCGCGCGCCTCCGGGTGTTCCAGCACCTGGAGAGCTGCTGTCCGGCCCTCGCTTTATGCGGTTGTGTACTTTTTGATCGCGTTCGCCACGGCGGTCCAGCTCAGGTGCTGGTCCTTTGCCACGGCGTAGACGCTGCCGAGGTTGTCGGCCCCTTCTTTCAGGGCCTCCGCTCGTCGTCTGCGGGCCTGTTCCGCTTGGGCGTCGAGCTGTTCCAGCAGCTCATCTTCCGCGCGGATACGGTCCCGCCAGGGGGGCGTTTCCACCTCTCCGAGGCTATCACACCCCCGGTTGTATGTAACCCCGCATTGGATATCAGGCGGCCGGGACGGGCTGGTAGTGCAGCAGCAGGAGCAGTTCGGTCTGGCCCTCGTAGACGCAGCGGCATGCCCGGCACACGAGCCGGGTCTCTCCGGCCCGGTGGGTGATGGCCGCCCCGCACACGGTGCCCTGGTCGTCGGTGAGGGCGATGCACTGGCCGACCACCTTCCGCTGGGGCACGGGGTCCCCGACGACGGCCCGGGCGGCCGCCTCCAGGTCCCGGACCTCGCGGGCGAGGTCTCCGGCCGCCGGGTACTGCGCGACGATCCAGTCCAGCTCCTGGACGAGCCACCGGCAGTCCTCCGCGAGGCCACCCGGCGGCGTCTCCCCCCGGTGAGGCCAGCGGAGACGGCGGACATCTTCGCGCCAGGACCGGAGGATCTCGGCCGCCCGGCCCCAGTTGACGGTGTCGAGAATGTCCTCGTTGATTGGGGAGCGGGGGCCGGCCGCGGCCTTGGTCGCCACGATGTTGCCCCACCCGGTACGCCGGGGGACGAGGCACTCGCCGACCTCGGCGTACAGCGCGGGGAGGGCGCGGAGCCGCGCATCCAGCTTGGCCCGGTGCCAGGTGCACAGGTAGCCGGTGGAGCGGTTGCACGGGTCGCAGGTCACAGGTACCTCCCGGTGGGCACATTGGTCTGGGCGGGCCGGGCGCCGGTGGGGGTGCTGTCTGCGGGGCGGTGGCGGTCCCGGGGCGGGTAGGTGGGCGGCAGGGTGTCTATCTCGTGCTCCAGGGCGGCGGCCAGGGTCAGCCACTCCACAGCTTGTGGACCGTGCGGCCGGACGCCCGCCGCGACGTACAGGGCCTCGATCAGCCGGTCGGCGGCCCGGACGTCGTCAAGGAGTACGCGGATCACGATGCCCTCCCCACGTTGTCGGTCGTGACGATTACGCACAGCGACGGGGGCGTGTCGCTGGTCCACCAGCCGGTGCTCGGCATGTCGCAGTCGGCGCGGGCCAGGTGCCGGTCGGCGTAGACGAACAGCCACTTCGCGGCCTCCATGTGGTCGGCGCACAGGAGCGAGAAGGAAGCGTTGCCGGGGGTGAGGCTCCAGGCGATGTGCCATTCGGCGGGCGCACCGCAGGGCGGAGCGGTGGCGGTGGCCTTCCAGCCGCAGCGGACGAGTCCGGTACGGGGGTTCGTGGTGAGCTGGGGGATGTTCACGGTCGTCTCCCGGTGATGCGGGAGACGTCGGTCTCGTCGGTCATCGGTTCCTCCGTGCTGCGCGCGCGGCGGCGCGGCGGGTGGCTCGGTTCGGTCGGGGGTCGGGGGCGTCGTCGTCGACGAGCTGCTCGATACGGACGAGGTGGGTCTGCCAGGTGGCCCCGGGGCGGGGCGTGTGCTCGCCCCGGGGCGTGGTGCTGGGGCCGGTCACGGCTGGCCGAGGAGCTGTTGGGCGACCGCGAGGGCCTGGGGGCTGGCGCCGATCTCCTGGGCGTCTGCGGCGGCGGCCTCCAGCCAGTCGGCGAGGGCCAGGCCGACGGCGGGGCCCATCGTGGCGGCGTAGGCGGCGTGGTTGACGTACATGTACGACGGCCGGCGGAAGTCGCCGCCGCGGACAAGGCTGGGCCAGGAGACGACGCGGTCGTCATCGAGGGTGAGATGGTCGCCGTGGAGGCTGGCGCGACCGAGCCGTAGGGCGGTGTAGTGCCAGTGGGCGGTGGGGGTGCCGTCGGGGTCGGTGCTGGCTGCGGTGGCGAGGCGCCGAAGGAGCGCGGCGGCGGCGCGGAGTTGGTCGGCGGGGCAGGTCATGGGTCTCCTCGGGGTGGCCGCCCGGCCGTGACAGGCCGGGCGGCAGACAACAGGTCAGGCAGGGCCGGTCACGGCTGTTCCCCCTCGGGCCCTCCCACGCCACGCAGCCGGGTCGTGCTTGTGGTCGCGGTCGGGCATGACGATGGGGTCCCGGCGCAGGCTGTAGCCGATGACCGCTCCGGGCCGCAGGTGCGGGTTCCCGGCGGACGCTCCGGTGCAGGCGCCGTCGGGTCCGCAGGCGTCGCCCTGGTGGCGGCCGTGCTGGCAGCGGTCGAGGTCGATGAGGATCCCGATCCAAGGACAGGTGCCGTCGTGGTGGCCGGCCGGGGGCTTCAGCGCAGTGGCTGTCACGGCTTCCTGGGTGCGCTCCAGGGCGTGCTCGATCCCGGCGATGGCGGCGGTGACCTTGGCGTGCAGCGGCGAGTAGAACACCTCGCTCGCGCAGTGAAGCGCGGCGTTCATCTGGGCGTGAGCGGACAGATGCGATTGGGCGTCGACGAGGGTGAGGCGGGCCTTCTCCAGCTCGCGGCGGAGGTCGATGATGGTGGGGTTCATGGGTGTCTCCCGGTGAGTGCGTGGCGGAGGAGGGTCTGGGCGAGGCGGAGGCTGGTGTCGATGGCGGCGGCGAGGAGGTCGGCGGCGAGGGTGCTCGCGGCGGCGAGGACGGCGATCAGAGCGGGGAGAGGCCAGCCGAGGGTGCGGGCGGCGGCGAGGGCCTCGACCATCACGCCACCCCGCTCGGCCGGGACTTCGCCGTCTCGTAGCGCTGCCTCGCCGCGATGAACGCCTCGCTGCTCCCGCCCCGGTCGGGGTGCGCGGCGGCCATCTGCTGCTTCAGCTCCGCCAGGGATACCGGCTTGGCCTGGTGGGGGATCTCCGGCGGCGCCAGGTGGAGGCGGCGCAGGGTGGCCCCGTGGTAGACCTCGCCGTCGGCCTCGATCTGCTGCCGGTCGACGAACGAGGGCCGGGTCTGGTTCAGGTAGGTGAAGTAGATCCGGCGGCTGGTCTTCTTCGTGATCGGGTGGGCGTGGATCTTGTAGTTGCCGAGGGGGCCGTCATCCCAGTTGGCGTCGTACAGCTCGTACAGGTACTCGGTGGGCGCGAGGTCAGCCACGGTCCGCCCCGTCCTGTCGGGTGGTGCCGCAGTTGGGGCATAGGTCCCGGAGGTGGCCGCCGCGCCGCCGCCGGGACCACCCGGCGGCCCGCCCGTCCGCCCGGACCTCCCGCGCGGTCCACGACGCGAACCGGGCGGCGACGGCGGCGTTCTCGGGGCAGTCGGTCTGCTCGGCCGGCCCGTCGCAGGAGACCTCGACACCGAGCGGGGTGACGGTCATCGCTGCGCCCCGTCCTGCCACGCCCCGGCGGCGGACTGCTCCACGGTGTACGTGGTCGTCTCGCGGACAAGACGGCGCTGCACCGGCGTGCCGTCGGTCCACGAGGGGCGCCTCGCGCTGGACATCCGGAGCTGGTCGACGGCCTGGGCGCGGTCGCGGCGTAGCCCGCTTGCAGGCATCCACTCGTCGCCGTCGAGGATTTCCACGCGCCAGTGGTGAAGCGGCTTGTGCCCCTCGGTCTCGGTGGCTGCCGTCTCGTCGGCCAGGCTGCGCAGCTCGGCCGGGCAGCTGGTGGCCGTGTAGTGCACGGCGCCCTCACCGCAGTCGCACGGGCCGGACAGGCCCTCGTCGTCCTCGGGCTCTGTCTCGTCGGCCACGCGACGCAGCCCGGAAGCAATCGCGTTGGACACGCAGGAGCCGCAGCCACCGCAGCCGCAGGTGTCGTCGTTGCCAGCGAAGTCCGCGGCTTCGCGGAGGGCAGCGGCCCGGACGGCGCGTGCCTTCAAGGCGGCCTGCCTCCATCGGGTGATCACCTCGGCGGCGTCTCGGGGTTCCAGGTAGTCGCCACACCCGCAGGTCTGGCAGACGTCCTCGAAGTGCCTCTCGGCGGGGTGTCCGCAGATGCAGACGGGCGCGGAGACGTGATTCGTGGTCGTGGAGAACGCGGCGGCGAGGCGCAGCAGGCTGCACGCTTCGCCGCGCTCGATCCGTGCAGCGTCCGCCTCCAGCGTCGCTGCGGCGTCGTCAGCCCATTCGCCGCTGTATGTGTCGCGGACGAACGACGCGCAGGCGCGGACCAGCGCGGCGGCCCGGTCGGCGGGCGCGGTGCGGTGGGCGGCAGGGTCGCAGGATGGACAGTGGCAGGGGCCGTCGGCGTAGTCGGGGGTCAGGCACCCAGCGGGCGCGGGCAGCACGGCCAGCACCGCGTCGGCGAGGTCGCCGCGCCGCATGTCGGGCCGGTAATCGGCGCGTTCGAGGGCGTCGGCGATGAGGTCGCGGAGCGCGGCCCGGTCCACGACCGGCGCGGGGACGGGCGGGGTGGTGGGATCGGTCATCAGGGGTTCCTCGGTGTGGAAGGGTGGGGGCACCGGCCGCCCGCGCTCCCTGCGGGCGGCCGCACTGCGGTCACGAGGCGGCGGCGTCCTCGCGCTTCCACTGCTCCTCGCGGTCCTGGAGACGGCACTGGACTTCGACGGCGCCCTCGTAATCGCGGATCTCGCGGGCGGCGGCAGCCAGCTCGGCGAAGGACTGGCGGATCTCGGCCCGCTTCGCCTCGACGGCCGGGCGCTCCAACTCCCTGACGCGCGCGTCGAGGCGGCGGATCTCGGCGAGCAGCACGGGCACGTCGGTCCGGGCGTGAGCCACGAACTCGGCGTCGGCCTGGACCTGCTCCCAGTCCTCCTCGCCCGTCCACTCGGTGTGCGTCGGGTCGTTGTCCATCGGCTCGTCTTCCAGACGGCAGATCTCCCGCCGGGCCCGGTAGCCGGTGCCGGTCTCCTCCAGCCCGGCGGCGATCTCGATGAGGGTGTCGCCGCCGAACTCGTAGGTGCCCCAGGGGCCGTCGGTGGCGGCGTTGGTGCGGGTCTCGATGTCGGCGAGCTGCTGGGCGGTCAGGCGGTCGGTCACGGGGTTCTCCTGGTGGTTTGCGGGACTACCGGTCCCTCGGCGGCGGGTAGGGTGCGGGGCTGGCCCGGCCGGCTATCTCCCGGCCGGGCCGCCGTGTTCACGGGGTGCGGCCGGTCTTGGCGGCGAGCGTGGCGACGGCCATGTCGAACAGGGCGCGGATGCCGGCGGCGAGGGCGAGTGCGGCTTCGTCCGTGCCGGGGGTGATGAGCGCGTCGAAGTGGGCGGCGGCGGTGTCCCGTTGGTGGTTGGCCCACGCAGCGGTGAACTGGGCGGCGAAGCGGACACCAGGAGGCAGGGCTGTGACGTTGACGTGCTTGCCGGTCCTGGAGTCGTAGACGAGGAGCCCGAAGCCTCCGTCCTTGGGCAGGGGCTGATGGCCCATGCGGACGATGACTTCGGCGAGGGCTGCGCAGAGGCCGAGGGCGGGGCCGCGTCCGCCGAGGATGAACGATTCGAAGAGCGGTGCGGCGTTCTCGGGGTGGCCGGTCATGCCGTGGGCGAGCGCGGCCATGATCGTGTCGGCGGGGTTGTCCTGCGGGGTGGTGGGGATGGCGTGGCTCATCAGAGGCTCCAGAGGGTGGGTGTGCGCGCGGGCGCCGGATATCCGAATGGGCGGCTCAGGTCGTGCGCTGTCCGGACTGGGTGGCGAGGTACTCGGTGCATCCCTGGCAGACGCCCGAGTCGCCGTAGGGAAGGGTGATGTCGCACTCGGCGCAGCGGGCGAGGGCCTCGCGGGCTTGCACGGCCGCGAGTGCGGCGTCCCGCGGTTTGGCCGCCTGCTTCTCCCTCGTCGATGACTCGTTCTTCACGGCCTCGCCCGCGCGCTTCGGTGGCTGAGGTGAAAGGCCAGCCAGAGTGTGGTCGGGGAGGGGGTCCCTACCGGAGGTAGGGATGTACTGGTAGACCCCCGACGCGGACGCTGTCCGGACAGCGTCCCCGGACGCGTTCCGGGGGCGTCCGCGGACGCTGTCCGGGGTGTCGGATGCGGGTGTGGAACCCCCGACGCGGACGCTGTCCGGAACCCCATGCGCGGACGCTGTCCGGACCGCGTCCGGGGACGCTGTCCGGGTCACGGCCTCCGCGGCCTTCTCCTTCTCCTTCCGGCGGGCGACGCGCTGCCGGGTCTCGGTCATGTGGTGGATGTGGGTCTGCCAGTCGAGGCCGCCGCCGAGCGGCATCAGCAGCTGGTACATCGCCGAGGCGTTCGGGCGTCGCTTCCGCGCGAGGACCCCGACGCCCATCAGGACACGCACGGCGCGGGTCACGGTCTCCTGCGAGCAGCCCGCCAGGGTGGCGAGGGTGTCGCGGCCGGGGAAGGCGTTGCTGCCGTCGGCGTCGGCGTAGGTGGCGATCCACATGCCGACCGTGACGACGCGCGCCACCTCGGGGATGCGTCGGCCGACGCGCAGGACCTCGGCCCGGAGGGCGTTGGTCCAGGCGTTACGGACGGACTGCACGCGGTCGTCAGTGCTCACCTGGGTCTCTCTCGTTCAGCGAAGCGGGGTGGGGTCTATGCGCGGCGGGCGTGGTGGCGCTGCTGGGGCCGGTGGCGGTCCAGGGCGGCCTGGCAGGGCGGGCACCGGGGCAGGCCGTCGCGGTCGTGGATGTCGGCCCCGCGGGTGGTGCCGCAGTGCCCGGTCCACTGGGGGATGGCGGCCGGGTCGTCGATCGTGTCGTCGTCCCACGCGGCCGGCGGCGCCCACCCGGCTGTTCCGGCCCGGTTGCGGGCGGCGCGGGCGGCGATGTGCGAGACACCGCACAGGCCGGGGCTGGCCCCGCCGAGGCGGGTGAAGGCGGCGGCGACCGCGCGGGCCTCGCTGGCGGACACGACGGCGACGGCGGCGGCCAGGAGCCGGTCGAGGCGGCCCGGGCTCAGGCCGGTCTCCCGGGACAGCCGGGCGGTCGGCCAGCCGACCACGGCCAGGGCCTGGAGACGGCGCACCGTGCCCAGGGAAGGCATGGCCGGGCCGCCGGCGGCCGTCACGCCGCGGCCCGGCGGTAGTCGGCGGTGCCCTGCCAGGTCCGGCAGGCGCTGGAGTGCACCGTGCGCCGCTTCGACTTGGCGTAGCCGACGGCCTCGATGACCCCGGCCGCCGACGCCCGCAGGAACGCGGGCCCCCAGCGCTGCGGGCTGTCGGGCTCGTCGACCAGGCCCTCGGCGATCAGGTCCGCCGCCTGGAAGACAACGCCCCGGCGGGCCATCAACTCGATCGCCGCGGCGCACGCGTCCGCCCACTCGACGGGGGTGTTCGCCGCGGCGCGCGCCATGCCGGCGCTCTTCGCTCTCTCCCCGGCGGCCGGGTCGACGGTGCCCTGCACGGGCTCGGGGAACTGGAGCTGGAGCTGGGTCATGCCTGCCTCCGGTGCAGGTGGGACATGGCGTCGCCGACCATCGCGGCGAGCTGCTCGTCCGAGGCGGCGAAGAACGCGTCCGGCACGGTCACCTGGTCCCAGAGGTCGCGGACCCAGCGGGCGTCGCCCAGCGCGGTGTGCGCGACGTCCGGCGCCGGGGGCTCGACCTGCACGAGCCGGGACACGTCGCGGGAGTGCCACGGCCAGCCGACCGCGCGGGCGACCTTGCTGTACCAGGTGGCGTCGCAGTCGGCGCGGGTCCGCTCGGCGGCCCTCCCGTACAGGGCGCCGACGGCCAGGGTGGTGGTGTCGATGGTCCGGTAGTGCCAGGGGCGGGGCTGGTCGAAGTACCGGCCGAGCAGGTGGGTGAGCATCTCGGCGTCGAACGCCGGGTTCGAGCCGACGAGGACCGCGCCGTCCAGCAGGGGGTGCAGGCGGCGGGCTGCGGCCTCACGCTTGTCCCAGACCCACGCCGGGTCCGCCGTCCGCGCGTGGAAGCGGTTGATGCGGAGGGCCTCGGGGGTGGCGTTCGTGAGGTCCGGCTCGATCCGCAGGATGTGCTCCTGGTCCTGGCCGTCGGCCCGGAGGATGACCGCGATCTCCCACGCGTCGTGCAGGAAAGGGTCCAGGCCCGTGGTCTCGGTGTCCACGAAGGCGATGAGCGGCGGCGGCTTGCGGGTACTGGGCATGGTGGTGCTCGCTTTCAGGGAGGGGCTGTTGACACCGGCCGGGCGGGACGGATGCACCGCCCGGCCGGTGCGCTACTCGTCGCCCTGGCGGGCGAGGCCGAGGACATCGAGGAGGAAGCGGAGGTCCTCCCGGTCGCGGGCCTCACGGAGGACGAGGCGGGACGCGGCGACGCGCTCCTCGGGGGTCGTCTCGCGGACGGCGGTGACGATGCGGTCGCTGCCGCGCTCGCGGTTCACCGCTGGACCTCGACCGGGCTGGTGGTGAGGCATTCGCCGCAGGTCCAGCCGCCGGTGTGGGCGGCGCCGGCGGTGGCCTTCCCGCAGGGCGGGCAGTCGGCCCAGCACGGGGTGAAGGACTCACCGGTCCGGGGCTCGGGCCAGGGCCCGCCGAGCAGGTCGTCGAGCAGAACAGGCGTGTGGCCGGTGGGGGCGACGATCTGGTGAAGGGTGGCCAGCGGGCTCATGCCGACCCCTCCCGCGCGGCGGGCGTCTTCCGGTACGCGCGCCTGAGCCGTCCGACCGCGGTCATCTCCCACTGGATGGGGCCGTGGCACTTCCGGTACGGGTCGTGGAACCATGCGCGCCGGATCTCCTCGCGTCCGCACCCGGGGCACCGGATCAACGGGCCGATCGTCCGCTCCTGCCGGGTCGCAGCCGCCCGGAACGCCTCCTCCCGCTGGTGCCTGTCGGGCCGCTCGAAGTCCAGGTAGCCGTCGATGACCACGGCGTCCTTGAGGGGAATGTCGCAGTAGTCGTCGGCCCAGTAGGCGAGTGCCTTGTCCTCGGTCTCGGCGTCCACCCAGAGCACGCGGGTGACGGTCTCGGTCACGATGATCGGGAATCTGCGCTTGTTCACGCCCCACGCGTCAGCGGGGGTCGCGTCCTCCAGCAGTTCGTTGACGTCCCAGTCCGGGGCGGCGGGCTGGACTCGCGGCCAGCTACCGCCCAGGTAGGCGTGACGGCCGCGGTGCCCCAGCTCCTCGTCACAGGTCTGGTAGGTGCCGTCAGGCTTCGGCTCACCGCACTTCACTGGGCACCCCCCGTCTCGCCCTTCAGGCGGGCGATCTCCGCGCGGGCCTCAGCGAGTTCCTTCTGGGCGGCCCGCTCGCGGGTGGCCTTCTCGACGGTGTCGTCGCGCCAGCGCTGGACAGCGGCCAGGACCCGGTCCGCGATGACGACCTGCTCGTCCAGCGGCATGTCGGATCCGAACAGCAGCGACAGGTGGGGACCGGAGCCCATCCCGTCCGGGTCGATGTACAGGGACCCGAGCGGAGGCGGATACGACCGGACGTCCGCCCGCTTGCCCCAGAACATGGTGATCTGCACGCTCACTTGTCGACCCCCTCGTGGTAGTCGGAGGTGACCTCCAGAGCGGTGACGACGTAGCCGGTCGGCCGCTCGTCCTCACTGAACGCGGCGACCAGCTCGGCGACGCCGTCCTCGTCGTCCTCGATCCAGTCGAGGGAGGCGCCCGGGATGTCGCGCCGCATCTCGGTCTCGCAGTGCCGCCGGGCCTCGGCGGCCGTGATGTACAGGCCCATCACGATCGACTCGTGCGACGCCTGGTAGAACTTCGGCACGGTCTCGCCCGGCTGCATCGGCGTGCCGTGCGTGGCCTGCTGAAGGAGGTAGAGGGCCCCGAGCGCCGCGGTGCCGGGGTCCGGGTGGTCGTGGCAGAAGGAGGCGAGCGCGGCTCGTCCCTCGACGGCGGCCTTCTCCAGCGCGGCGATGCGGGCGGTGGCCGTCTCGTACTCGTGGTCGTTCGCCGCCTGGTCGTCCCGCAGCCGCTGCATCGCGGCGGCGGTCTCGGGGGACTGAAGGAGTCGGGCGGAGTCCAGGGCGTTGGCGAGCGCGGCCGGCAGGGTGCAGCCCTGCTGCATCGCGCGGGAGATGACGCCTGCGGCCGTGTCGACGAGCCGGGTGCTCCTGCTGGACCCGGCGGTCCGGGTACTGTGTGTGGTCACGGTGACCTCTGCTTTCTCAAGTGAGTGGGGGCGCCGGTCGGGGGTCGCCAGGCGGGCAAAGCTGGGCGGCCCTTCGGCGCGTTAAGGGCGGGTCAGACCTTCGAGGGCCGACGAGGCCGACGGGCACTCAGGGGCTCCGGAGGCCGGAGCTGGGTTGCAGCCCTGCGGTTCGACGGGCGGTCGTCCGACAACTGCGCTGCCTCGAACGCCTCCACGGCGGTGATCGGGAACAGCAGGCCGGTACCGCGCTTGAAACCCTGAGGGGCCTTCCCCCGGTGCCGCGCGATGTAGATCGCGTTGGGGGTGGTCTGCCACCTGGCGGCGAGTTGCTTCGCGGTGAGGTGAGGGGAGCCTGCGCTCTCACTCTGAGGGCTGCTCATCGCCCTGCCTTTCGGTGTCGGTGATCTCTGCGATGGCCTCCCGGGCCCGCTGCTCCTTGCGGAGTTCCTGGGCGATGCGCCGCATGACGCCCGGGCTGGGGTTGGCCTGGTCTCGTTCGATCCGGGACAAGTACGAGGGGGAGATCCCGATGCGGTTGGCGAACTCCGTCAGGCCACGGCCCGACTCCTCGCGATTGCGCCGGATGCTCTGTCCTCGCGCCTTCACAGTGGAAAGATTAGGAAAGAAAACGCAGGGTTGCAAGCCGTCAACAGGAAAAGACTGGAAAGTTCCCGGAGGTGCAGGTCGGAGACGGAATCTCGTCTGTTAGGCGGGCCTAACCGATTGGTAGGTTGTTTCCTGTTGTTGCTTCTCATTGCCTCTGGAGACCCGAGCGGAGACCCGATGAACCACGACCCCACGGCGTGGGCAGCGCTGGGCCGCGCTATCCGTAGTGACCGCAACCGGCAAGGCATCACGCGCGAGCAGCTCGCGGAGCGCGTGCGCGACCGGGGCGGGGAGATCAGTGCTCGCAGCATCGCCAGCCTGGAAACGGGCAAGGTGCCCAAGCGGGCCAAGCCGCCAACCCTGGAGCCGACGGTGGCGGCGCTCGGCTGGCGGGCGGGATGGACCGATCGCATCCTCGCGGGTGAAGATCCGGGCGCGGTCCTGGAGGGGGCGGAGGCCGCGGTCGCGAAGGAGGCCACGCCGAGGCAGCGGCTCTATGAGCTGCTGCCGGGTGTGTACGAGTTCGCACGCACGGCTGTGCTGTGCGGTGCACCTGTCAAGACTCGCGACGACTTCGAGATCGCCGTGCAGCGACTCCTGGCCGACGCCACCACCGGGGGAGGGGGGCGGAGCGGCTACGAGCTGGCTGCCTACCGGCCGCACGCCGTTGGTGAGGGAGTGCCGGCCGACGATGCAGCCCGCATACGCAACGCCCTTGAGCGGGGCGACGGCTGACCGTACAACCAATCGGCCCGGTGAACCGTCTGTCGCCCCCCGCGGTGCAGCCCTGCGGAAGCCCCGTCAGGGTGCCTGACGCTGTCCCGAATCGCCGGGACGCGAAGGAAGTTGAAAGACTTCCTACCGTTTCCTTCCATTGCCTGTGACTCTTCGGGTAGGAATGAACACTCCGGCGCGCTTCCCACCCGTCCGACCCCTGGGGGGCGCATGTCCATAACGTCCTCGCTGCTGAACGCCCAGACGGGCCTTCAGTACGCGCCTGCGGTGATCCTGGAACAGTTGGGGATCACCATCATGCGGATGTGGCTCCGGGACACCTGGGGAGCGTGGTCCCGGGAGCACCGCCGCGTCGTCGTCGCGTCTGGGCTAAGTGCTGTCCAGGAGCGGTGCGTCCTCGCCCACGAACTGGAACACGTCATCGCCGACGACGTCGGCTGCACAGACCGTGCCGCATCGATCCGTCAAGAGCACCGTGCCGACCGCGAGGCCGCCCGTAAACTGATCGGCATCTCGGACCTCGCCGAGGTCGCCCAGTGGACGACCGACCTCCACACCGCAGCAGCCGAACTGCAAGTGACGGAGCGCCTGCTTGAGGTCCGCCTCAACGACCTGCGGGGGGAGGGCTGGCCGTGGCGACGTCAGGGTGGATCGAGGACCGTTGGCTGACCAAACGACCCAACCCGGAGACCGGGAAACGTGAGCGCACTGCGCTCTACAAGAAGTGCTTGCGCTACCGGGTGGCTGGCATACCCGGCGTCAGAAAGCGCTCCTTCGCCACGCTCGACGAAGCGAAGGAGTGGAAGACCAAAGCCATCCTGACGACGAAGAAGAAGGAGTTCATCGACGACCGAGACGGGGCGATCCTCCTCGGCGACTACATCCGGGACGAGTGGTGGCCCAAGCGCACCGACCCGGTGAACACCGCGACGACGATGCGGTCGAAGATTTTCAACCACATCGTGGACACCAGCCTCGGCAGGACACCGATGAACGTCATCGGTGACACCCACCTGATGGAGTGGAAGCGTGAACTCGCAGGCCGCGGGCTGGCCGCCTCCACCCTTGAGGTGATCTGGAACCACCTGTCGAGCGTCTTCAAGTCGGCTGTCGGCAAGCGCATCGCGAAGAACCCGTGCCGGGAGGCAGACAAGGGAGTGCGCCCGGCAGGAGCAGGTCACACGAAGGCCCGCGCCTGGTCCAGGGCAGAGGCGGAGGCGATCCGCGCAGCGATGCCCAGCCGGTACCAGATCGTCGCCGATCTCGGTATGCGTGCCGGCATGCGTCAGGCGGAGACCTTCGGCTTCAGCCCGGACGACATCGACCGTGACCTGATGGTGCTGCACCTCCGTCGGCAACTTCTCTGGGAGAACAGCACGCGCCCGTACTTCAAGCTGCCGAAGGGCGACAAGGAGCGGGACATCCCGCTGTCCCCCGGGCTGCTGAAACAGCTCGACGAGTACCTGGTGGCCTACCCGCCGGTTGTGGTGACGCTGCCGTGGAAGGGGCCGGGAAACCACAACCGTCCGAACGCCACCGTGCAGGTGCTGGCCACGAGCGCACACAGGAACCGCATTCACCCGTCCACGTTCAACCAGAGGGTGATGAAGCCCGCGCTCGCCGCGGCGGGCCTGATCGCCCCGCGCGAGGACGGCGCGAGCTGGGAACCGTCCCGGGAGATGATGCACCACCGGTGGCGACACACCTACGCGAGCGTGCAGCTCGGCGCAGGCGAAGACGTCATCTCGATCTCTCACTGGATGGGGCATGCCTCACCCGACATCACCCTCAAGATCTACGCACACTTCATGCCGGACCGAGGCATGCGCGGGCGCACGGCCGTCGACAACTGGCTGGACCCTGGGGCCGGAGCAGCGGTGCGGCCGGCGGCGCCGGACCTCTGGGCGGTCGAGCCGCTCGCCTTCACGGAATCCACGTCGATGTCCCCGCCCGCGAAACGGAACCTTGAGTCGGTGGAGGTGTACGTGCAGGGAGCCCGGTACGCGCGTGGCCCGTGGACAGTGGGCGCCATGCTGACCGCGGCCGGACTGCCCGAGGGGGAGATCCGCACGGAGCCGGATGACAACCCTGACCGTGCGCTGGCCTCGGCACTGGTCTGGGTCAAGGAGTACGCTGCGGTGCACGGGATGGCTGTGAGGCGAGCAGAGAACCTGAACGATCAGGTGGCCGATCCGCTCAGGCCGTTCCAGGCGCTGGGGCGGTTCCTGCTCGTGCCGCATGAGGGAGTGATGTGACCTCCCACCAAAACCCCCTGAGAACTCCCTGAGAGGCGTAGCGATCTTGAAGGGCCGTTGCCGAGATCACCGGTGACGGCCCTTCAACGTGCTCGGGAGCGGGGGCGTGGCGAGTGTCCGAGGATCTGTTTGCGCAGGTCAGCCGTAGCTGTAGAAGCCGGAGCCGCTCTTCCGGCCCAGACGGCCCGCGTCGACCATCCGCTGGAGCAGCGGGGGAGCGGCGTACAGCGGCTCCTTGAACTCCTCGTACATCGAATGGGCGACCGAGGCGACCGTGTCCAGGCCGATCAGGTCGGAGAGCTTCAGCGGACCCATCGGATGCGCGCAGCCCAGCTCCATGCCGTTGTCGATGTCCTCACGGCTGGCGATGCCCGACTCGAACATCCGGACCGCGGAGAGCAGGTACGGGATCAGCAGTGCGTTGACCACGAAGCCGGACCGGTCCTGGGCGCGGATGGCGTGCTTGCCGAGCACCTTCTCCGTGAAGAGCTGCGCCCGGCCGAGCGTGCCCTCCGACGTGGTCAGCGCCGGGATCAGCTCGACGAGCTGCTGCACGGGGGCCGGGTTGAAGAAGTGGATGCCGATGACGTGGTCGGGCCGAGAGGTGGCGACCGCCAGCTTCACCAGCGGGATGGAGGAGGTGTTGGAGGCCAGGATCGCGTCCGGCCGGGTCACGATCTGATCGAGGACCTGGAAGATCTCGGTCTTGACCTGCTCGTTCTCGACGACCGCCTCGATGACGAGGTCGCGGTCGGCGAACTCGCCGAGGTCGGTGGTGAAGGTCAGCCGGGCCTGGGCCGCCTCCAGCTCCTCCTCGGTGATCTTGCCGCGCGCGGCGGCCTTGGTCAGGGAGGTGAACAACCGGGTGCGACCGATCTCCAGCGCCTCGCCGGTGGTCTCCGCGACCTTCACCTCCAGTCCGGAGCGGGCGAACACCTCCGCGATGCCCGCCCCCATCTGCCCACAGCCCACCACGCCGACGCGTGCGATATCTCCCGAGGTGCCGGTCACATCGTCCCTTTCGCTGGTCCACGGCGGTGGCAGCAGACCTCTCCGGGGTCTCCGGCGCCTGCTCCGATCGTGCACGTTACCTCCGACGAGCCGTGGATCGGGCCTCCGGGTGGGGCATGCTGAGGGGCTGTGTCCGAAGAGTCACCGGATGTGTGTGCAACGTCACGGAGGTGGTGTCATGGGCCGGATGTCGCGTCGGGCCTTCACTGCGGCGGCGCTGTCGGCTGTCGCGGTGCGGCCCGGCACCGTGTCGGCCTCGTCCCCGCCCCCCTCCCTCCGCGACCGGGGCCCGCGGAGCGCGGGCCACCGAGCCGCCACCGGGATGCGGGGCATGTGGCTGGCCACCGTGGCGAACCGGGACTGGCCGAGCCGCGCGGGACTGCGGCCGGGGGAGCAGCGGGCCGAGCTGCTCGCGCACCTCGACACCGCCGTCCGCCGCGGGCTGAACGCGGTGTTCCTCCAGGTGCGGCCCACCGCCGACGCCCTGTGGCCGTCGGCGGTGGAGCCGTGGTCCTCGTACCTGTCCGGCAGCCAGGGCCGCGATCCGGGCTGGGACCCGCTGGACACCGCCGTGCGGGAGGCCCACGCCCGCGGACTGGAACTGCACGCCTGGTTCAACCCCTACCGGGTCGCCGTCGACGACGACCCGGCGCGCCTGCTGCCCTCGCACCCCGCCCGCGAGCACCCCGACTGGGTCGTGCCGTACGGGGGCGGGCTGTACTACGACCCGGGCCGCCCCGAGGTGCGCGCCTTCGTGCAGGACGCGGTCTTCGACGCGGTGGAGCGGTACGCGGTGGACGGCGTCCACTTCGACGACTACTTCTACCCGTACCCGGTGGCGGGGCAGCGCTTCGACGACGACGCCTCCCACCGCGCCCACGGGGCGGGCTTCGCCACCCGGGCCGACTGGCGGCGGGACAACGTGAACCGACTGGTGCGCGAGACGGCGGCGCGGCTGAGGACCACCCGGCCCGCCGCCCGCTTCGGCGTCAGCCCCTTCGGGGTGTGGCGGAACGCGGCCACCGATCCGCGCGGCTCCGACACCGCCGCCGGCGTCCAGTCGTACGACGACCTCCACGCGGACACCCGCACCTGGGTCCGGGAGGGCTGGATCGACTACGTCGTGCCGCAGCTCTACTGGGAGATCGGCCGCCCCGGCGCCGACTACGCCACGCTGCTCGACTGGTGGTCGGGCGTCGCCGAGGGCAGCCGGACCCGCCTGTACGTGGGGGAGGCGCTGTACAAGGCCGGGGATCCGGCGCGGTCCGCCGCCTGGCAGGACCCGGCGGAACTCTCCCGGCACCTCGCCCTGGCCGCCCGCACCCCCGGGGTTCGGGGGCACGTCTTCTTCGCGGCGCGGGAGGCCGCCGAGGACCGGATCGGCGCGATGGCGCGGGTCACCGCCGACCACTACCGGGAGGCCGTGGGCCCGCCCCGCTGATCCGTGCCGACCGGTCGGGCCCGCCGGTCAGGTCCGCATCTCGCGGTGCCTGATCTCGGAGTCGGGCCCCGGGGAGCAGACGGCCTCGTGCCCGTCCTGGAAGCGGACGCGGTACGGGGGACCGCCCCGCGGACCCATCACCTCGACGATCTCCGCGACCTTGTCGTGCTCGCCCACCACACGGCCGTGCTGGACCAGTTCGTCGCCCTTGGATGCGCGCATCTGTGAGGCCTCCTCGCCTGTCTGCCGCTCACCCCCGGGCCCGCTGGGTGACCGCGATGCACACCAGCACCGCCACGGCCGTCAGCGGTGCGGCAACCGTCAGCCGCTCGCCCAGGAGAAGTACCGACCACACCAGTGTGAGCAGCGGCTGGGCGAGCTGCAACTGGCTGGCCCGGGGGATGCCGACGGCGGCCATGCCCCGGTACCAGAACACCAGGCCGAGGAACTGCGATCCGGCGGCCACCCACAGCAGCCCGGCGACGCCGTGCCCGGTCAGCCGCACCGGCTCGTGCGCCAGGGCCACCGCGGTGAGCGGCACGGCCAGCGGCAGGGACAGTACCAGCGCCCAGCCGATGACCCGCCAGCCCGGCATCACCCGCGCCAGCCGCCCGCCCTCGGTGTATCCGGCGGCGCACACCAGCAGCGCCCCGAAGAGATAGGCGTCGGCCACCGTGAGCGCACCCCCGCTCTGGGCGACGGTGAAGACGGCCACGGCCGCGGCGCCCGCGCAGGCGGCGGCCCAGAAGGCGCGCGAGGGCCGGGCGCCCACGCGCAGCGCGGACAGCAGCGCGGTCGTCAGCGGCAGCAGGCCGACCACGACGGCGGCGTGCGCGGTGGTGGAGGTCCGCAGCGCGAGCGTGGTCAGCAGGGGGAAGCCCAGCACCACCCCGGCGGCCACCACGGCCAGCCCCGGCAGGTGCCGCCGTTCGGGCAGCGGGGCCCGCAGCACCAGCAGGCAGCCGCCCGCCAGCACCGCCGCGAGCACACTGCGCACCGCGACCAGCGACCAGGGGCCGAAGCCCTCCAGGCCCCAGACGGTGGCGGGGAAGGTGAGGGAGAAGGCGACGACGCCGAGCGCGGCCTGGGCCGTGCCGAAGGAGGAGGTGGTGGTGCCCCCGGCCGGTCCGTCCGGGCCCGCCGCGCGGTCGGGGGCGAGGGTGCCGACCGATATCGTCCGTGATTCGGTAGCGCTACTCTTTGCTCTCATGTATGAGCGTAGCAGTGTGACGGAGTTGGCTGGTCTCCTGCGAAGAGAGCTGGACCGCTACTCTCCCGGTGAGAAGCTGCCGTCCAGTCGGGCCCTCGTCGAGCGCCACCGGGTGAGCCCGGTGACCGTCTCGCGCGCGCTGGCCCGGCTCGCCGCCGAGGGGCTGGTCGTCACCCGGCCCGGCGCCGGGGCATTCCGCGCCGCTCCGCACCCCGCCGCGGCTCCCGCCGGGGACACCTCCTGGCAGGAGGTCGCCCTCAGCGCCGACGGCGCCGCGGATCTCGTACCGCGCTCCGTGGACGCCTCCGGGGTCCTCGCCTCGCTGGCCGGGCCGCCGCCCGGGGTCATCGAGTTCAACGGCGGCTATCTCCACCCCTCGATGCAGCCCGAGCGGGCCATGGCGGCGGCGCTGTCCCGGGCGGGGAGGCGTCCCGGTGCCTGGGGCCGGCCGCCCATGGAGGGGCTGCCGGAGCTGCGGGAGTGGTTCGCGCGCGGCATCGGGGGCACCGTCACCGCCGCCGAGGTCCTGGTCACCGCGGGTGGCCAGGCCGCCCTGACCACGGCCCTGCGGGCGCTGGCACCGCCCGGAGCCCCCGTCCTCGTCGAGTCGCCCACCTACCCGGGCATGCTGGCCATCGCCCACGCCTCCGGCCTCCGCCCGGTCCCGGTGCCGGTCGACGCGGACGGCGTCCGCCCCGGGCTGCTCGCCGAGGCGTTCCGGGCGAGCGGTGCCCGTGTGTTCGTCTCCCAGCCCCTCTTCCAGAACCCGACCGGCGCCGTGCTCGCCCCCCACCGGCGCGCCGAGGTGCTGGGCATCGCCCGCGCGGCCGGTGCCTTCGTGATCGAGGACGACTTCGCCCGGCGCATGGTCCACGAGGACGCGGGGCCGCTGCCGAGCCCGCTCGCCGCCGACGACCCCGACGGCGTCGTCGTCCACGTCGCCTCGCTGACCAAGGCCACCTCGCCCAGCTTCCGGGTGAGCGCCCTCGCCGCCCGGGGCCCGGTGCTGGAACGGCTGCGGGCCATCCAGGTCGTCGACACCTTCTTCGTGCCCCGGCCGCTCCAGGAGGCGGCGCTGGAACTGGTCGGCTCGCCCGCCTGGCCGCGTCATCTGCGCGCCGTCTCCGCGGAGCTGAGGGCCCGCCGGGAGGCCATGACCGCCGCGCTGCGCGGCGGTCTGCCGGAGTTCGCCCCGGCCCACGTCCCGTCCGGCGGCTACCACCTCTGGCCGCGCCTGCCCGACGGCACCGACGAGGCGGCCCTCGCGGCGGCGGCCCTGCGCGCGGGTGTCGCGGTCGCCCCGGGCCGTCCGTACTTCAGCGCCGAACCCCCCGCCCCCCACCTGCGGTTGAGCTTCGCCGCGGTGGCCGGGACCGCGGAGATCACGGAGGGCGTACGGCGGCTCGGCACCGCCCGGCGGGAGACGCGCGGATGAGCCGATAACCGCTCGACGCCGCCCGCCCCGCGCTGGGAACCTCTCGCCATGACCGACACGCCGGCCCTCCCCGAGGGCTACGAGACATCCACCGACCCGGACCGCCTCGACGCCGCCCGCGTCCACCACTGGCTCTCCACCGACGCCTACTGGGCGCTCGGCCGCCCCCGCGACAAGCAGGACCGGGCCATCGCCAACTCCCTCAACTTCGGGGTCTACGACACCGTGTCGGGAGAGCAGGCGGCGTACGCGCGGGTCGTCACGGACCTGGAGACCTTCGCCTACCTCTGCGACGTCTACGTCGACCGCGCGGTCCGCGGCAAGGGCCTCGGCGGGGCGCTCGTCGCCGCCGTCCGCGACCACCTGCGGCCGTACGGGCTGCGCCGCATCCTGCTCGCCACCCACGACGCGCACGGGGTCTACGAGAAGCTGGGCTTCGCGCCGCTGGAGCGGCCCGACGAATGGATGCTGCTCCCCTTCGCCCCGTGACCCCCGCGCCACGCCAAGTCACCCGTCGGCGGCACCCCTTGACCGGCCCCTCCCCGGGGCCCACCATCACGGCATGGCGCTTCGGGTCACGTTCGTCGCGGCGGCGCGCAGCTCCCCGCTGCTCGCGGAACGCTTCGGGGACGACCGGCCGCTGGACGGGGCCGGCCGGCAGGAGGTGCTGCGCGCGGCCCCGGACCTCCCGTACTTCTCGGCCGCCGAGCTGCGCTACTGCTCGCCGACCCCGCGCAGCCGGGCCACCGGGGACGCCCTCGGCTACGCCCCGCTGCTCCAGCCCGCCCTGCGGGAGTGCGACATGGGCCGCTGGCGGGGGCTGACGCTCGGGGAGGCCATGGCCAGGGAGCCGGCGGCGGTGGACGCCTGGCTGGCGGACCCGCGCTCCGCCCCGCACGGCGGCGAACCGCTGCTCGGGTTCATCACCCGGATCGGCGGCTGGCTGGACACCCGGCCCGGCGAGGACGGCGGCCGGCTGGTGGCCGTGGCCGAGCCCTCGGTGATCCGGGCGGCGCTGGTCTACGTGCTGAAGGCGCCGCCGTCGAGCTACTGGAACCTGGACGTCCGTCCGCTGTCGGCGACCACCGTGGCGGGCGGCGCGGGCCGCTGGAGCCTGCGCCTCGACGGTGCCGCCGCTCAGTTCTCACGGGTGTAGCCGGTGCTCAGCAGCAGGTCCTTGGCCGGGCCGCGCACCCGCCACACCAGATGCCAGTGGTCCCGGTCGCGGACGGTGAACTCGCCCCGGTAGTGGTCGGCGGCGCAGGGGTGTTCGGCGACGTGGTGCCCCGTGCCGAGGTCCAGGGTGTGGAAGGGGCGCCCGTCGGCGAAGCGGACCTCGGCCGTGCCGGGCGCGCCGCCCGCGGCGTAGCGCAGGGTCCTTCCGGCGGGCCGGGTCGCACCCCGCCAGGTGAGGGTGCCGGACTCGCGGCAGAGCAGTTCCCCGTCCGCCGCCGCCCGGAACACTGTGGTGCCCTCGAAGCGGCCGGTCACGTCGCCCGCGAGGTCCCGCACCGTCCGCCCGGTGTGCCAGCGGCCCGTCAGATACGCCAGTACGTCCGGTACCGGCCAGTGCCCGTCCATCCGGTGCGGCCTCCCTCCGCCGCGCCGGGGGCGCGGCCCGGTCACCATGGTGCCGGAGACGGCGCGGCTCAGTCCGCCCGGCCGGGCCAGGGCGTGAACCGGGCGCACTCGACGGGGTCGTCCTCCTCGTCCAGGGCGTACAGCCCGGCGGTCGAGAGGCGGCCGCGCTGCCAGCGCAGCAGGGTGTCGGTCAGCCCCTGCTCCAGCGGCGGTCCCTGGTCGGCGTGGCGGGGCCAGACGGTCAGCGGCCAGGCGTCGGGGTCGTCGCCCGTGGTGAGCCAGCCGAGGTGGTCGCCTTCGACGGTGTGGGCGAAGGGCAGGAATCCGCCGGGCCGGGGCCAGGTGACGAGCGGGAAGTCCTCCGGGTCGTCGGCCCGCAGCACCTCGTACCCCGCCAGGATCTCCTCGGCGTGGGTCGCCAGGTCCCGGCCGGGGGCGCCCAGCGGCGGGGGGAAGCAGAGCCATCGGTTCCAGCAGCCCGCCCCGTACGTCTCCATCAGCCGCACGTACTCCCCGGGGAGGGCGAGGCCCAGCGCCCCGCTCGTCCGCTCCCAGTCACCGTCCCCCAGGTGGGGGCGCGCGGGTGGCGGGGTCAGCAGACGCAGGGCGTCGAGGCCGGTGCCGGTCTCCAGGGCGACGCGCCGCTCGCCCTCGGTGAGGCGCGGCGGCACCGGTTCCGGCGGGGTCCAGGGGGCGGCCGCCGGCAGGAAGGCGGTGCGCCCGAAGACGCCGGGCAGGGGGCGGACCGGCGCGGCGGGGTCCGGGTCGGCGCGGACGGCCTGCCGCAGATACGCGGTGAGCGTGAGGTCGTACGCCTGCCAGGGGGCCGGTGTGCCGCCGGGGACGCCGTCCCGGTGCCGGACGACGACCGTCCACGCGTCGGGGTCGGCGGAGACGGAGGTGTCCCAGAAGAGGACGTCGGTGGCACGGGTGTACCCCCAGGCCAGCAGCCCGCCCGGCTCGGGATGGACGGGGCGGTGCTCCCCGGCGGGCAGTTCGCGCCGGGCGATGCGGGTCTCGCGGTGGATCGCGCGCAGCCAGTCGCCGTAGTCGAAGCGGCCGTCCTGGGCGCAGGGAACGTGGATCCAGAGGAAGCGCCCGAAGTCCAGGGGGCCGTACCGGTCCGCGAGCCGCCGGTAGTCGCCCGGGAGCCGTGTGCCGAGCCATGCCTCGACCGCCGCCCAGTCCACGGGCACGGCGGCGGGCGGCCGCTCGGCGGACGGCTCGGCGAACTCGGCGATGTCGGTGGTGTCGGCGGTGTCGGCGTCCACGGGGCCTCCGGGGGTCGGTGGTGACGGCGCCGATTCTCCCGCCCGGCGGTGGGCCCCGGACGGCGGGGCGGGTGTGCCGGGGCCCGGGCGGCGACCGCCGGGGTTCCGGCGGGCCGGGACGGCACGGGCTCCGGCCGCCGCCCTCGCCGAGGGCCGGGAGCCGGCGGTGCTGGTCCTCGCCCGCGCGCCGTCCGGGGAGCGGGTGCGGACCGGGACGGACCGGGCCGTGGCGGCCCACCGCCTCACGATGGCCCTGGTGGACGGCCCGCGCCCGGTGGCCGACCCCCGGGGCACGGCCCCCGCGGCGGGCCGCCTGCTCGCCGACCAGGTCCGCGCCCTCATGACGGAGCACGGCCCCACCCGCGCCCGGCCGGCACCCCCGCCCCGCTCCCGCACCCCCGGGAACAACCGCTGACACCCCGCCGCGCCGGTCCCTTTCCCGACCGGCTGCGCCGGAGGACCCACCGCAGGTCCGGCACGGCCGTGCCGGAACTCGTTGCATAAACCTGCGTCGGTACGTATAGTCATGCCATCGAGGAGGAGGGTTTTCTCATGGCGGTACGTGCGGCGGTTGCCGGGGCCAGTGGGTACGCGGGAGGGGAGCTGCTGCGTCTGCTGCTCGCGCACCCCGGGGTCGAGATCGGCGCCCTGACCGGGAACTCCAACGCGGGACAGCCGCTCGGTGCGCTCCAGCCGCATCTGGCGCCGCTGGCCGACCGCGTGCTGGAGCCCACCACGACCGAGGTCCTCGCCGGGCACGACGTGGTCTTCCTCGCCCTGCCGCACGGCCAGTCCGCCGCCGTCGCGGAACAGCTCGGCCCGGATGTGCTCGTCGTCGACATGGGCGCCGACTTCCGGCTGAAGGACGCCGCCGACTGGGAGAGGTTCTACGGCTCCCCGCACGCCGGCACCTGGCCCTACGGCCTTCCCGAACTGCCGGGCGCCCGCGCCGCGCTGGAGGGGTCCAAGCGCATCGCGGTGCCCGGTTGCTACCCGACCGCCGTCACCCTGGCGCTGTTCCCGGCCTACGCCGCCGCCCTCGCCGAGCCGGAGGCCGTGATCGTCGCCGCCTCCGGCACCTCCGGCGCGGGCAAGGCGGCCAAGCCGCACCTGCTGGGCAGCGAGGTCATGGGCTCCATGTCGCCCTACGGCGTCGGCGGCGGCCACCGCCACACCCCGGAGATGATCCAGAACCTCGGCGCGGTGGCGGGCGAGCCGGTCACCGTCTCCTTCACCCCGACGCTCGCCCCCATGCCCCGGGGCATCCTCGCCACCTGCACCGCCACGGCGAAGCCCGGCGTCACCGCCGAGGCCGTCCGCGCCGCCTACGAGAAGGCGTACGCCGACGAGCCGTTCGTCCGCCTCCTGCCCGAGGGCCAGTGGCCGGCGACGGCGTCCGTCCACGCTTCCAACGCCGTTCAGGTACAGGTCGCGTACGACGCCGCCACGCACCGGATCATCGCCATCAGCGCCATCGACAACCTGACCAAGGGCACCGCGGGCGGTGCCGTCCAGAGCATGAATCTCGCCCTCGGCCTCGACGAGGCCACCGGGCTGACGACGATCGGAGTCGCGCCGTGAGTGTGACGGCAGCACAGGGATTCACGGCGGCGGGGATCGCCGCCGGGATCAAGGAGAGCGGCAACCCCGACCTGGCCCTCGTGGTCAACACCGGCCCCCGCCGCGCCGCCGCGGGCGTCTTCACCTCCAACCGCGTCAAGGCCGCGCCCGTCCTCTGGTCCGAGCAGGTCCTCAAGGGCGGCGAGGTGACCGCCGTCGTCCTCAACTCCGGCGGCGCCAACGCCTGCACCGGCCCCAAGGGCTTCCAGGACACCCATGCCACCGCCGAGCGGGCCGCCGCGGTCCTCGGCACCGGCGCGGGCCAGGTCGCCGTCTGCTCCACCGGGCTGATCGGCGTCCTGCTCCCGATGGACAAGCTGCTCCCCGGCGTGGAGAGCGCGGCCGCGCAGCTCTCCGAGCACGGCGGCGAGAAGGCCGCCATCGCCATCAAGACCACCGACACCGTGCACAAGACGTCCGTCGTCACCCGGGACGGCTGGACGGTCGGCGGCATGGCCAAGGGCGCCGGCATGCTCGCCCCCGGCCTCGCCACCATGCTCGTCGTCCTCACCACCGACGCCGACCTCGGCGGCGACGTCCTGGACGCGGCGCTGCGGGACGCCACCCGGGTCACCTTCGACCGCGTCGACTCCGACGGCTGCATGTCCACCAACGACACGGTGCTCCTGCTCGCCTCCGGCGCCTCCGGCGTCACCCCCGGGCAGGCCGACTTCGCCGAGGCCGTGCGCGCCGTCTGCGACGACCTCGGGCAGCAGCTCGTCCGGGACGCCGAGGGCGCCAGCAAGGACATCCGGATCGAGGTCGTCAACGCCGCGACCGAGGACGACGCCGTCGAGGTGGGCCGCTCCATCGCCCGCAACAACCTGCTCAAGTGCGCCATCCACGGCGAGGACCCCAACTGGGGCCGGGTGCTGTCCGCCATCGGCACCACCTCCGCCGCCTTCGAACCGGACCGGCTGGCCGTCGCCATCAACGGCGTGTGGGTCTGCAAGGACGGCGGGGTGGGCGAGGACCGCGAGCTCGTCGACATGCGCTACCGCGAGGTGCACATCGTCGCCGACCTCGCCGCCGGCGACGCCACCGCGACGATCTGGACCAACGACCTCACCGCCGACTACGTCCACGAGAACAGCGCGTATTCCTCATGAGCACCCGCAAGCACACCGCCCTGCCGAAGGCCCGCATCCTCATCGAAGCCCTGCCCTGGCTCACCCGCCACCACGGCCGCACCGTCGTCATCAAGTTCGGCGGCAACGCCATGGTGAACGAGGACCTCAAGGCCGCCTTCGCCCAGGACGTCGTCTTCCTGCGCCACGCCGGGCTCAAACCCGTCGTCGTGCACGGCGGCGGCCCGCAGATCAGCGCCGCCCTCGACCGGCACGGCATCGTCAGCGAGTTCAAGTCCGGCCTGCGCGTCACCACCGAGGAGGCCATGGACGTCGTGCGCATGGTGCTCGCCGGGCAGGTGCAGCGCGAGCTGGTCGGGCTGCTCAACCAGCACGGCCCGTTCGCCGTCGGGCTCACCGGCGAGGACGCGCACACCATCACCGCCACCCGGCACCGGCCCGAGATCGACGGCGAACGCGTCGACATCGGCCGGGTCGGTGAGATCACCGCGATCGACACCGGCGCCATCGAGGCGCTGCTCGCCGACGGCCGCATCCCGGTCGTCTCCTCGATCGCCCGCTCGCAGGACGACGGCCACGTCTACAACGTCAACGCCGACACGGCGGCCGCGGCACTCGCCGCGGCGCTGGGTGCCGAGACGCTCATGGTCCTCACCGACGTCGAGGGCCTCTACGAGGACTGGCCGGAGTCGGACGAGGTGATCAGCCGCCTCACCGCCGCCGAGCTGGAGGACCTGCTGCCCGACCTGTCGGCCGGCATGGTGCCGAAGATGGAGGGGTGCCTGCACGCCGTGCGCAACGGCGTCACCACCGCCCGCGTCATCGACGGCCGGGTCCCGCACTCGATCCTGCTGGAGATCTTCACCGACGAGGGCATCGGCACCATGGTCGTGCCCGACGGGGCCGGGGAGCGGGGCGCCACCGGGCGGAACGAACCGAACGAACCCAACGAACCGAACGAGCAGGGGGAGTCGTGAGCAACGAGGAACTCACCACGCGGTGGCAGGGCGCGCTGATGAACAACTACGGCACGCCGCGCCTGCCCCTGGTCCGCGGCGAGGGCAGCAGGCTCTGGGACGCCGACGGCACCGAGTACCTCGACTTCGTCGGCGGCATCGCGGTCAACGCCCTCGGCCACGCCCACCCGGCGGTCGTCGAGGCCGTCTCCCGGCAGATCGCCTCCCTCGGCCACGTCTCCAACCTCTACGTCGCCGAGCAGCCGGTCGCCCTGGCCGAGCGACTCCTCCAGCTCTTCGGCCGCGACGGCAAGGTCTTCTTCTGCAACTCCGGCGCCGAGGCCAACGAGAGCGCCTTCAAGATCGGCCGGCTGACCGGCCGGCCCCGCATGGTGGCCACCCAGGGCGGCTTCCACGGGCGCACCATGGGCTCCCTGGCCCTGACCGGCCAGCCCGGCAAGCAGGAGCCGTTCCTGCCGCTGCCCGGCGACGTCACCCATGTGCCCTACGGCGACCCGCAGGCGCTGGCCGCCGCGGTCACCGAGGAGACCGCCCTGGTGATCCTCGAACCGGTCCAGGGCGAGAACGGCGTGATCGTCCCGCCGCCCGGCTATCTCAAGGCCGCCCGCGCCATCACCGCCGCCACCGGCGCCCTGCTGGTCCTCGACGAGGTGCAGACCGGCGTCGGCCGTACCGGGCACTGGTTCGAGTACCAGGCCCACGAGGGCGTCCTGCCCGACGTGGTCACCCTCGCCAAGGGGCTCGGCGGCGGGCTGCCGCTCGGCGCCACCGTCGCCTTCGGCCGGGCCGCGGAGCTGTTCGGGCCCGGTCACCACGGGACGACCTTCGGCGGCAACCCCGTCGCCTGCGCCGCCGGGCTCGCCGTCCTCGACACCATCGCGGGCGAGGGGCTGCTGGAGAACGTCAAGCGCCAGAGCGCGGAGCTGCGCGGCGGGATCGAGGGCCTCGGCCACCCGCTGGTCGCCCATGTCCGGGGCGCGGGCCTGCTCCTCGGTATGGTGCTCACCGAGCCGCTCGCGCCGCAGGTGCTCCAGGCGGCTCAGGACGCCGGTTTCCTCGTGAACGCGCCCGCCCCCGACGTCGTACGGCTGATGCCCGCGCTGAACCTCGGCGACGACGCGGTGGCGGCCTTCCTCGGGGCCCTGCCCGGCATCCTGGACCAGGCCCAGCAGGCCGCCCACGGGGACGGACGATCCGGAGAATGAGTCGACGATGAGCCAGGCGCAGGACCACGAGCAGACCGCCGGGCCTGCCGTACCGCAGACCCGCACCGCACGCCACCGCCGGATCGTGGACATCCTCAACCGGCAGGCGGTGCGCTCCCAGAGCCAGTTGGCGAAGCTGCTCGCGGACGACGGCCTGACCGTCACGCAGGCGACGCTCTCACGGGACCTGGACGAGCTGAACGCGGTGAAGATCCGCAACCCCGACGGCGACCTGATCTACGCGGTGCCCAGCGAGGGCGGCTTCCGTACGCCCCGGGCGCCGCTGGGCGGGTCGGTGAAGGAGGAGCGGATGCGCAGGCTCTCCGCGGAGCTGCTGATCTCCGCGGAGGCGTCCGCCAACCTCGTGGTCCTGCGCACCCCGCCGGGTGCCGCCCAGTTCCTCGCCTCGGCCATCGACCAGGCGGAGCTGCACGACATCCTCGGCACCATCGCCGGGGACGACACCGTGCTGCTGATCAGCAGGGAGCCGACCGGCGGGCAGGCGCTGGCCGACCACCTCCTGCGGCTGGCCCAGAACGACCACTGAGCGGCCGGGTGCGGCGCCCCGTCCAGGCCCGGGCGTGGCGCCCCGCTCAGTAGCGGGTGACGGCCGTGGCTCCGTCCCCGGTGCCGATGGCGATGTGCGGGCGGGCCGCCGGGCTCGCCCAGCGCAGCAGCCGCCGCATCGCCTCGGCCGGTACGGACACGCATCCGGCGGTCGCCCCCCGCCCGTCGACGTGCAGGAAGATGCCCGCGCCGCGCCCGCGCACCGGGTGGCGGTAGTTGAAGCCGACGACGAGGGCGTGGGCGTACTGCGCCGGATAGCCGGCCAGCCGCTCGGCCTCCCCGGCGCGGCAGTCGGCGGGCAGCGGCGCGGCCCAGCGGTTGTAGGAGCGGGACGCGTTGTCCTGGCACCACCAGGAGTCCTCGCGCACCGGCCGGTAGGGGTACACCGTGCCGGGCGGCGCCGGGGCGGTGCCGAAGGCGAACGGCAGCCCGTACAGCCCGGTGGGGGTGGTCTCCGTGCCCTGGCGGCGGGTCGCGCCGTCGGCCAGCCCGTTCGCCCCGAAGCGGGCGGGCGCGGTACCGGCCTGGACCCATCCGCCGTCGCGGCGGTCCCACCAGGTGAGCGTGCCGGTCGTGGAGGCGGTCCGCGCGGCCACCGCCGTGATGAGCTGGTCGCCGCCTCCGGTGTCCGCCATCCGGTACGGCAGCGGTGGCTCCCCGGCGGCCCGGGCGGGGGCGGCGGCGAGCAGCAGGGAGGCGGACACCAGGACGGACAGGGCACCGGGGCGCATGGCTCGGACGGTAGACGGGGGCGGCGGCGACGGCAGCCCGGGGACGTCCGTTCGGGCCCGTGGCCGTGTGGTCCTTCCCGGTGACGCGGGCGTCGGGGGCGTCGTCCGCGTCGCGGAGCGCCGGGCGTGCGGTCCCGGTCGTCCTCGTGGGCCGGGGAGAGGACGGCGGATCCGCGGATGTCACGGACGGAGGGGAGTCCGCAGGCCGGCCCCGCGCGGCAAATTGACGAAACATGCAGTGTTCTGCATAATCATGCAGGCCATGTCGGTACGGTGAGGAGCGCAACCAGTGAGCAGCAACAGCGGTGACGTACGGCTCTGGGGCGGCCGTTTCGCCGACGGTCCCGCCGAGGCCCTGGCGAAGCTGTCCGCGTCGGTCCACTTCGACTGGCGCCTCGCGCCCTACGACATCGCGGGCTCCCGCGCCCACGCGCGCGTCCTGCGCGGTGCCGGACTGCTCACCGACGACGAGCTGACCCGCATGATCGCCGGGCTCGACCGGCTGGAGGCCGACGTGGTCTCCGGCGATTTCACCGGCACCATCGCCGACGAGGACGTCCACACCGCGCTGGAGCGCGGCCTGCTGGAGCGGCTCGGCCCCGACCTCGGCGGCAAGCTCCGCGCCGGGCGGTCCCGCAACGACCAGGTCGCCACCCTCTTCCGGATGTACCTGCGCGACCACGCCCGCACCCTGGGCGGCCTGATCGCCGACCTCCAGGGCGCCCTGGTCGGTCTCGCCGAGGCCCACCCCGACGTGGCCATGCCCGGCCGCACCCATCTCCAGCACGCCCAGCCGGTCCTCTTCGCCCACCATGTGCTCGCCCACGTCCAGGCCCTGTCCCGGGACGCCGAGCGGCTGCGCCAGTGGGACGAGCGCACCGCGGTCTCCCCGTACGGCTCCGGCGCCCTGGCCGGCTCCTCGCTGGGCCTCGACCCGGAGGCGGTCGCCCGCGACCTCGGCTTCGAGCGCGGCAGCGCCGCCAACTCCATCGACGGCACCGCCTCCCGCGACTTCGTCGCCGAGTTCGCCTTCGTCACCGCGATGATCGGCGTCAACGTCTCCCGGATCGCGGAGGAGATCATCATCTGGAACACGAAGGAGTTCTCCTTCGTGACCCTGCACGACGCCTTCTCCACCGGCTCCTCGATCATGCCGCAGAAGAAGAACCCGGACATCGCGGAGCTGGCCCGGGGCAAGAGCGGACGCCTGATCGGCAACCTGACCGGTCTGATGGCGACGCTCAAGGCCCTCCCGCTCGCCTACAACCGCGACCTCCAGGAGGACAAGGAGCCGGTCTTCGACTCCATCGACCAGCTCGAGATCCTGCTGCCCGCCTTCACCGGCATGATGGCCACCCTCACCGTGCACCGCGAGCGCATGGAGGAGCTGGCCCCGGCCGGGTTCTCGCTCGCCACCGACATCGCGGAGTGGCTCGTCCGGCAGGGCGTGCCGTTCCGGGTCGCGCACGAGGTGGCCGGCGAGTGCGTCAAGGTCGCCGAGGGCGAGGGCAAGGAACTCGACGAGCTGACCGACGAGCAGTTCGCCGGGATCTCCGAGCACCTCACCCCCGAGGTCCGCACGGTCCTCGACGTCCCCGGCGCCCTCGCCTCCCGCGACGGCCGCGGCGGCACGGCCCCGTCGGCGGTCGCCGTCCAGCTCGCCGAGGTCAAGGAGGACCTGGCGGTCCAGTACGCGTGGGCCGGCGCCGGGAAGTAGCGCCGGTTTGCCCGGAGGGCATCGCGGTTACGTTGGTCGCAGGCCCACCGCAGCCGACCGAACGGAGCCCGCGATGCCCTTCGCCCGCCTGGCCGCCGCGACGACCCCGACCTGCCACCTCGGCCTCGGCCTCGCCGCCGTCGGCCGCCCGGGGTACCTCACCCTCGGCCGGGACCGGGACCTGGGCCCCGACCGCGGCGCCGGGGCGCTGCGCACCCGGACGGCCGAACTCCTCGACGCCGCCTACGCCCAGGGCGTGCGGTACGTCGACACCGCGCGCTCCTACGGGCGGGCGGAGGAGTTCCTCGCGGAGTGGCTGCGCTCCCGCCCGGACGCCGACGACGTGGTCGTGGGCAGCAAGTGGGGCTACGCCTACACCGCCGACTGGTCCACCGAGGCCGAGCGGCACGAGGTCAAGGACCACTCCCTCGCCGCCTATCGGCGCCAGCGCGCCGAGACGGACGGACTGCTCGGCGACCGGCTCGACCTCTACCAGATCCACTCGCTGACCCCGGAGAGCCCCGCCCTGGCCGACCGGGAGCTGCACGCGGCGCTCGCGGAGGCCGCGGCCGGCGGCCTCACCGTCGGCTTCTCCACCAGCGGTCCCGACCAGGCCGCCGCCATCCGCGCCGCCCTCGCGGTCACCGTCGGCGGCGAGCCCCTCTTCCGCACCGTCCAGGCCACCTACAACGCGCTGGAGACCTCCGCCGGTCCCGCTCTGGCCGAGGCGCACGACGCCGGGCTCACCGTGATCGTCAAGGAGGGCATGGCCAACGGGCGCCTCGCCGCGCCGCACGCGCCCTCCGCGCTGTGGGCGGTGGCCGACGAGACGGGCCTGGGCTGCGACGCGGTCGCCCTCGCGCTGGTCCTGCGGCAGCCCTGGGCGGGCGTCACCCTCTCCGGCGCCGCGACCACCGCCCAGCTCGGCTCCAACCTGCACGCCGCCGCCGTCGACCTCGACGAGGACCAGGCGGCCCGTCTCGACGCCCTCGCCGAGGACCCGCGGGCCTACTGGGACCAGCGCGGACGGCTGCCCTGGCACTGACGCCGGGGCAGCGCCCCGGTGGCCCCGGGCAGCGTTCCGGCGGCTCCGGAGCAGTGCCGCGGGCCCCACCGCTGCGGCGCCCCGCCGGGTTCGCCGCCCCGTCGCCGCGGTGCCTCCACCGGCTTCGCCGCTCCTGCTCGGCACCGCTCAGTGCGCCCCGCCCCTTGCAGCCGACCGCCCGACGACCCCGGCCCTCCGTCGTCCCGCCGCCCGGCCCCCTCCGCCGCCCTGGGGCGGTCCGGCCCTCCGCCGCCCTGGGCCCCCGCCGCCCCGGCGCGGGCCTCCCGCCGTACTCCCCGCCCAGGTGAGCCCGCCCACCGGGGCGTCCGGGCCCCGCCCGGCCCCGTGCCCCGCCTCCGCCGCCGGTCCCGGGAGCCCCCTCCGTGAGTGACGTGTCACACATACCCACGGTGAGACAAAAATGTCTCATGTGCTCTACCTTCGTCTCATGGCTGTTGACCGAGAGCAGGTACTGCGCAGCGCCGCCGCCCTGCTGTCCCGCAAGGGCGCCGCGACGATGGACGAGGTCGCCCGGGCCGCCGGGATCAGCCGGGCCACGCTGCACCGCCACTTCGCCGGGCGCGACGCCCTGGTCCGGGCCCTGGAGGCGCTGGGCATCGCGGAGTGCGAGGCCGCCCTGGAGGCTGCCCGCACCGACGAGGGCCCGGCCGCCGGGGCGGTGCGCCGCCTGGTGGGGGAGCTGCAGTCCGCCGCCGGGCTGCTGTCCTTCCTCTACAGCGAGAACCAGCTCTTCGAGGGCGAGGAGCAGAACGCGGGCTGGGCCCGGCTGGACGCCCGCCTCACCGAGCTGTTCCGCCGGGGGCAGGAGAGCGGCGAGTTCCGCATCGACCTCACCCCGGCGTGGCTCACCGAGGCGCTGTACGGCCTGCTGGCCTCCGGCGCCTGGGCGGTGGCCGAGGGCCGTGTGGCCCGCAACGACTTCACCCGCATGATCGTCGAGCTGCTGCTCGGCGGCGCACTTCGGAGAGAGTGACCCATGACCCGCACCCTGAGCCCGGCGCCGCCCGCCGAGGAGGTCAGGAACCCCGGCCGCTGGCTCGCGCTGTCCGTCCTGGTCCTGGCCGTCCTGCTGGTGGCCGTCGACGCCACCGTGCTCGGTCTCGCGACCCCCTACATCAGCGAGGACCTCGCGCCCTCGGGCACCCAGCTGCTCTGGATCGGCGACGTCTACTCCTTCGTCATCGCCGGACTCCTGGTCTCCATGGGCAGTCTCGGCGACCGGATCGGCCGCAAGCGCATCCTGCTGGTCGGCGCCACGGCCTTCGGCGCGGTCTCCGTGCTGAACGCCTACGCCTCCACGCCCGAGACGATGATCATCGCGCGGGCGCTGCTCGGCGTCGCGGGCGCCACCCTGATGCCCGCCACCCTCGCCCTGATCCGCAACATCTTCCACGACCCGCGCGAACGCAGCCTCGCCGTCGGCATCTGGGGCGCCACCGCCTCGGCCGGGATGGCGGTCGGCCCGATCGTCGGCGGGGTCCTGCTGGAGCACTTCTGGTGGGGCTCGGTCTTCCTGATCAACCTGCCCGTGATGGCCGTCCTGGTCGTGGTCGGCATCAGGTTCCTGCCCGAGTCGCGCGATCCGTCCCCGGGGCCGTGGGACACGCCCAGCGTCGCCCTCTCCCTGGTCGGCATGGTCGGCGTCGTCTACGCCGTCAAGGAGGCCGCCGCGGACGGCTTCGCCTGGGGCACCCTCGGGGCGGCCCTGGCGGGCACCGCCGCGCTCTACGGCTTCGTACGCCGTCAGCTCACCATGCCGGTGCCGCTGCTGGACATGCGGCTGTTCCGCAGCCGGGGGTTCAGCGGGGCCGTCCTGGCCGATCTGCTGACCATCCTGGGCCTGTCCGGGCTGGTCTTCTTCCTCTCCCAGTACCTGCAACTGGTGCAGGGCAGGGGACCGTTCGAGGCGGGGCTGGCCGAGTTGCCCGCCGCGATCGGCGCGGTGGCCGCCGGTCTGATCGCGGGGCGCGCGGCCCGGCGCTTCTCGGTCCGGGCCGTGGTCAGCGGGGGCCTCGCGGGCATCGGCCTGGCGCTCGCCGCGCTGACCGTCCTCGGGCAGCACACGGGCTACCCGCTGCTCGGCGCCGCCCTGCTGGTCGTCGGCCTGGGGGCCGGGTTCGCCTTCACGGTCACGGCCGACGTGATCCTCTCCAGCGTGCCCGAGGAGAAGGCCGGGGCCGCCTCCGCGGTCTCCGAGACGGCCTACGAACTGGGCGCCGCCCTCGGCATCGCCCTGCTCGGCTCCATCGTGACCGGCGTCTACCGGGGCTTCACCGGCCCGGCGGGCACCCCCGACGCCGCCCACGAGTCGCTCGGCGGGGCGGTGGAGGCCGCCGCCCACCTGGACCCGGCGACGGCCGCCGGGATGCTGGACGCCGCCCGGCAGTCCTTCGTGGACGGGCTCACCCTGGCCGCGGGCATCGGCGCGGCGGTCCTCCTGGCGGCCTCGGCGGCGGCGTGGTACCTGCTGCGCGGACAGCGCCTGGAGGACACGGCGCCGCACGCCTGACGGGGGTCACGGGGCGGGCGCGGGCGCTCGGGCCGGGGCACGGGCGGTCCCTGCCGGCGGCCCGGGGCGGCCCGGGGCGGCCGGGGGCGGCCGGGGGCGGCCGGGGGCGGATGCGGAGCCACCCGCGAGGGCGCCCCGGCGGCCCGCGAACCCCGGCTCCGCCCGGCGGGGCCGGGGTTCGCGGCTCCGCTCGGAGCAGTCCCCGCCCGCCGGCGCATCTCCGTCCGACGGGTGAGTCCCCGTCAGCCCGCGCGGGACTCACCCGTCGGACGCCTGTTCGTCCGGTCGGCAGGGCCCGCAGCCACGCGGGCGCCCCACCCGGTGGCGAGGTGCCTGCCCCGGAGCGATCCACGACGGCGACCGCTGCCCTTAGGGGGACGCCCCGCCTCCGTGGGCGGACGCCCCGTCCCCTGGGGGATGCCCCCGGCCGTGGGGACCGGCCTTCCGCACCGGGGCGGGACCGCCGTACGCGTGCGCGCGCCGCCCCGGTGGCCGGGCCGCGCCCTCATGGGGCTACGCCCGGCCCGCAGGGGATGCCTTCACCCGTACGGGCCGCCCCCGGCTCCGTACGGGCCGCCCCGACTTTGCAGGGGGCGCCTCCACCCGTACGGGTCACTCCTGCCTGGAGGGCCCCTACCCGTACGGGCGGCCCGGCGAAAGCCATGGGCTCCGCCCGTAGAGGGATGGGACGCCCCCGAAAGCCGCAGGCACCGTTGCCCGTAGGGGCGCCCCCGGCGCGGGACCGGAGCGCGTGAGGGCGGGCCGCCGTTGTGGCGGCCCGCCCTCACGCGGTGCCCGGTGCGGTGGCGCCGAGCCCGGCGCCGGCCGTCAGGCGGCCTTGGCCTTGCTCGCGTAGATGTCCACGTACTCCTGGCCGGACAGCTGCATGACCTCCGTCATCACGGAGTCCGTGACGGCTCGCAGGACGTAGCGGTCGCGGTCCATGCCCTCGTAGCGGGAGAACTCCATCGGCTCGCCGAACCGCACCGTGACCTTGCCCGGCCGGGGCAGGCCCGAGCCGCCGGGCTGCAGCTTGTCCGTGCCGATCATCGCGAACGGCACCACCGGCGCCCCGGTCATCAGGGTCAGCCGGGCGATGCCCGTGCGCCCCCGGTAGAGGCGGCCGTCGGGGGAGCGGGTGCCCTCGGGGTAGATGCCGAAGATCCGGCCCTCCTCCAGCACCCGGCGGCCCGTCATCAGCGCCGCCACCCCGCCCCGGCCGCCGTCCCGGTCGACCGGGATCATGCCGACGCCGGTGAAGAACCACGCCATCAGCCGGCCCTTGAAGCCCTTGCCCGTGACGTACTCGTCCTTGCCGATGAACACCACCTGCCGGTCGCACACCAGCGGCAGGAGCATCGAGTCGATGAAGGTGAGGTGGTTCCCGGCCAGGATGACCGGACCGTCACCGGGGATGCGCTCCGCGCCCTCCACCCGTAGACGGAACACCAAGCGCAAGACCGGACCGAGCACTGCCTTGATGAACGCGAAACGGGACAACGGAATCCTCCGGTCGGGGATGCGTGCGACTCTGTGCAGGTGAGGACATTACTCGCGGCCCCGGTGGTTGCGCACGTCGGTCGTACGGCCTTCCGGCCCCCTCGTCCACCCGTGTCCACCTGCGGCGCCGGGCCCGCGCGGGCCCTCCTTCCGTTCCCCCGAATGTGAGCCAACTCGCGCTCCCGGAACCGGCGAAACGTCACCCCCCGTCCCTCGCGGCCCCCTTCGCGGCCGTACGTCATCCCGCGTCGTCCCAGTGTTCCGGTGGCGGTCCCTCCGGCGTCACGGACGCGGTCCTACGATCGGCGCGCACCGGAGGTCGACGGCGGGAGAGTGCTGATGGCAACGCAGGAGTCGGACAACCGGACGGCCGGGACCGCGCGGCGCACGCTGCTCGGGGTGGCGGTCCTCGGCGCGGGCGGCGGTGTCCTCGGACCGGTCGGCGCGGCGCACGCGGGGACCGGGCGGGACGGACAGGGGGACAGGGGCGACCGGGGCGACCGGGGCGGGGGCCGCGGGCTGAAGGGGCTCCCCGTCCCCGCGATCATCGGCCACCGGGGGGCCAGCGGCCACCGCCCCGAGCACACCTTCGGCTCCTACGAACTCGCCCTCGACATGGGCGCCGACATCGTCGAGGCCGGTGATCTGGTCCCCACCCGCGACGGCCACCTCGTCTGCCGCCACGAGCCGGAGATCGGCGGCACCACCGACGTGGCCGTGCACCGGGATTTCGCCGACCGCAGGCGGACCAAGGTGGTCGACGGCGTCCCCACCACCGGCTGGTTCACCGAGGACTTCACGCTCGCCGAGCTGAAGACGCTGCGCGCCACCGAGCGCATCCCCGGGAACCGTCCCCACAACACCCTCTACGACGGCCGCTGGGAGATCCCCGCCTTCGAGGAGGTGCTGCGCTGGCAGACCGAGCAGAGCCGCCGCCGCGGCAGGGAGGTCTGGATCTACCCCGAACTGAAGCACCCCACCTACTTCCGCAAGCTGGGCCTGCCCACCGAGGAGCGGCTCGCCGGGCTGCTGCGGCGGTACGGCCGGGACCGGAAGAACTCGCCGGTCATCATCCAGTCCTTCGAGCCCACCAGCATCCGCCGGATGAGCCGGCTCGTCGGCAACCCCCTCGCCGTGCTGCTCTCCGGTGCCGCCGTCCGCCCCTGGGACTTCACCGAGACCGGCGACCCGCGCACCACCGCCGACCTCATCACCCCGCAGGGCCTCAAGGAGATCGCCTCCTACGCCCGGGGCATCGGCCCCACCCTCGACCTGATCATCCCCAGGGACGCGGCCGGCCGCCTCACCGAGCCCACCGCGCTCGTCCGCGACGCGCACCGCGCGGGCCTGGTCCTCCACCCGTACACGATGCGCAACGAGAACCCGTTCCTGCCCGCCGACCTCCGCCGGGGCGCCGCGGCCGACGGATACGGCGACGCGTTCGGCGCCTTCCGCGCGTACTTCGCCACCGGCATCGACGGCGTCTTCACCGACCACCCGGACACCGGGGTGCTCGCCCGCGCGGACTTCGTCAACCGCTGATCCACGCCCACCGGTCCGGGTGGTCTTCGGTCGCCCGGGGCAACCGCCGCCCCGGGCGACCGCGCCGGACCGCCCATGACCGCGCCGCACCGATGATCACCGCGGAGCCGCCCGTCGCTCGCGCCCGGCGCCCGCCGCGGAGTTGGGTATCTCACAGCGGGATCTTGGGGTGGAAAGATCGCTGTGTCCCGGTATGTCCCCGGAGATTGCTCACGCCGGAGGTTGCGGCCGAGCGGGGACGGGGATAGCTCTAGGGGACCATAGTGATCAGGTGAGCGGGAGGCATGCGCACATGGGCATGAGCGTGACCATCTCGGAGGCGGTCGAGCGGGACGCCGAGCAGATCTTCCGGTTGCAGTACCTCTGCTTCCAGAGTGAGGCCGCGCTGTACGGCAACTACCGCATCGAACCCCTCGTCCAGACCCTCGAATCCGTTCGCGCGGAGGTCACCGGCGACTGCGTCTTCGTGGCGCGGCTCGGTGACGAGGTCGTCGGCTCGGTGCGCGGCCGGCTCGCCGAGGACGGCTCCGCCGCCATCGGCCGGCTCTGCGTGCACCCGCGCCTCCAGGGGCACGGCATCGGCGCCCGGCTGCTCCGCGCGGCCGAGACGGCGCTCGCGGGGGAGCGCGGCGCCACGCGGTTCCGGCTGTACACGGGACACCGCAGCGAGGGGAACCTGCGGCTGTACCAGCGCGTCGGCTACCGCACGGTCGGCACCGAGCAGGGCACCGACGGCGTACGGATGATCGTGCTGGAGAAGCCCGCCGAGGAGTACGCGGCGACGGCGTGAGGGCGGTGCCCGGGGGCGCGGCCGACGGCCCGCCCCCGTCCGGTCCGCTCAGGCGGCGGCCGTCTCCCGGGCGCCCCGGCGCAGCCAGTACAGCGCCGACAGCGGCAGCAGCACCGGGATGAAGAGGTAGCCCATCCCGAAGTCCGACCACACGGTCGTGTCGGGGAAGGCGGAGGGGTCGGCCAGCGTCCAGGTGCCGACCGCCACCACGCCCACCAGTTCGGCCGCGCAGCAGATCCGCGCCGCCCGGCGCGCCGTCTCGCCGCCGCGCACCAGGGTGTAGGTGATGAAGCCGTAGACGATCCCCGCGACCGCGGAGAGCGTGTACGCCAGCGGCGCCCGGTCGAACTCGGTGGAGATCTGGTACGCGGAGCGCGACACCGCGCCCACCACCATCACCCCGTACAGCCACACCAGCAGGATCCCGGGCCCCGCGATCAGCCGCCGGCCGCCCGGCGCCTCCCGTGCCGCCACCGTCTCAGCCTCCCCAGATGTCATAGAGCCGCACCTCCAGGACGGCGAGGACGACACCGCCGGCGGCCACCGTGACGGAGCCCCAGCGGGTGCGCTCGGCCAGCGACAGGAACCCCGCCGCCGGGACGCAGGCGAAGGCGCCCAGCAGATACGCGACGAAGATGGTCGTCCCCTGCTCCGGCTCCTCGCCCCGCGCGAGCTGCACGATCCCGGTCACCAGTTGGACGAGGCCCAGCAGCGAGACCACGGCCATGCCGAGGAAGTGCCAGTCCTTCGTCGGCTGGTCACGGTAGGCCGCCCAGCCGCACCAGGCGGCCAGCAGCAGCGCGGCGACGCCGGTCACCAGCGTCAGGACGTCAAGCATGGCAGCGACCCTATTACGGTCCGCGCGGCCCGCCGTCCCCGCCCCCGCGCGAGCCCCGTACCCCGCGGCGGGACCGGCCGGACCTCCCCGTCCGCCTCCGCGCGCGGCGCCTGCGCACCGGCGCCTCCGCGCGCGGCGCCTGCGCACCGGCGCCTCCGCGCGCGGCGCCTGCGCACCGGCGGATCCGGCGGCGGCCCCGGCCACGGGTCCCCGCCGTGGCGTTGGCCACAGCGTGCCCGTGACGGGCGGTGCCCGCGGTGCCCGGGTCCGGGGGGCCGCCGCGCAAGGGGCCGCTGGTCAGCGGCGGTCGGGGCGCCGCACGGGTCGCGCGCCGGGCCCGTCCGCCCCCGTCCACCACCTGTCCATGAATGTCCAGTATCCGGACAACTGGTGCCCGCTCGGACCGGTACGTCTGCTTTACTGAGCCCATGAGCACGACGAGCTACCGCATCCTTGCGACCGAGGCGACCATGACGCCCGGTGCTCGTTGTCTGTGCCGAATGCGCGCCTTCTAGAGGGCCCCCGCACCATCCGCACCTCGCGCCCCGAAGCGAGCGGCCGGTCCGCCGCAGTGCCCCGCGCACAGGACTGAGCCACGCCCCGCGCCCACTGACTCCTCCCGGTCGCGCCGTCCCGGCGCGCCACCGCGGGGACGCGTGCCGCGCCCAAGGACCCGGAACCCGAAGAACAATGCCCCGTGCCCGGAGCGCCCCCGCGCTCCGCGCACTCGACAGTGACGGATATCCACGTGATCACCACATCGGGCCTGACGAAGGTCTACCGCTCACGCGGCCGAGAGGTCACCGCCCTGGACGGCGTCGACCTGCACGTCCGCGAGGGCGAGGTGTACGGCGTCATCGGCCAGTCCGGCGCCGGGAAGTCCTCTCTCATCCGCTGTGTCAACCTCCTGGAGCGTCCCACCTCCGGCACGGTCACCGTCGCCGGGCGGGAGCTCACCGCCCTCGCCGGGCGCGGCGCCCGCGCCGGCCGGGAACTGCGGCAGGCGCGCAGCCGCATCGGCATGGTCTTCCAGCACTTCAACCTGCTGTCCACCCGGACCGTGCGGGACAACGTCGAGCTGCCCCTGGAGATCCTCGGCGTCTCGGGGAAGGAGCGGTCCGTCAAGGCGCTGGAGCTGCTCGACCTGGTCGGGCTCGCCGACAAGGCCAAGGCCTACCCCGCGCAGCTCTCCGGCGGCCAGAAGCAGCGCGTGGGAATCGCCCGGGCCCTCGCCGGCGACCCCAAGGTGCTGCTCTCCGACGAGGCCACCAGCGCCCTGGACCCGGAGACCACCCGCTCCATCCTCCACCTGCTGCGCGACCTCAACCGGCAGCTCGGGCTGACCGTCCTGCTGATCACCCACGAGATGGACGTCGTCAAGAGCATCTGCGACTCGGCCGCCCTCATGGAGAACGGGCGCATCACCGAGTCCGGCACCGTGGCCGACCTGCTGGCCACCCCCGGCTCCCAACTGGCCGCCGCGCTCTTCCCGGTCGGCGGCGAGGCCACCGGCGAGGACCGGACCGTCCTCGACGTCACCTTCCACGGCGACGCCGCGACCCAGCCGGTCGTCTCCCAGCTCTCCCGTACCTACAACATCGACATATCGATCCTCGGCGCCGCCATCGACACCGTCGGCGGCCTCCAGGTCGGCCGGATGCGCATCGAACTGCCCGGCCGCTACGAGGACAACGTCGTGCCGGTCGGCTTCCTGCGCGAGCGGGGCCTGCAGGTCGACGTCGTGGGCGCCGACCGCGCCGCGGTGAAGGAAGGTGCCAAGTGACCTGGTCCGAGATGCGGCCCCTGCTGGAGCAGGCGTCCTGGGAGACGCTGACCATGGTCGGCTGGTCCACCCTGATCGCGGTCGCCGTCGGCCTGCCGGTGGGCGTGCTCCTGGTCCTCACCGACCGGGGCGGCCAGCTCCAGAGCACCGTGCTGAACAAGGCCATCGGCCAGATCGTCAACGTCGGCCGCTCGATGCCGTTCATCATCCTCATGGTCGCCCTCATGGGCTTCACCCGCTGGGTGACCGGGACCAGCATCGGCAGCGAGGCCGCCATCGTGCCGCTCGCCATCGGCGGTATCCCGTTCTTCGCGCGCCTGGTCGAGACGGCCGTCCGCGAGGTGGACGGCGGGCTCGTCGAGGCCGTCGAGTCCATGGGCGGCAGCACCTGGACCGTGGTCCGCAAGGTCCTGGTCCCGGAGGCGCTCCCGTCGCTGATCGCCAGCACCACCACGACGGTCATCGCCCTCATCGGCTACTCCGCCATGGCCGGCACGGTCGGCGGCGGCGGCCTCGGGGACCTCGCCGTCCGCTACGGCTACCAGCGCTTCGAGACCGGCCTGATGTGGATCACCGTCGCGCTGCTCGCCGTCGCCATCTCCGTCATCCAGTTCGCCGGCGACCGGGCGGCCCGTTCCGTGCAGCGCCGCGGCACCCGCACCGGTGCGGCCGGCCGGGGCCGACTCCGGCCGGTGAGGCCCGCGAAGGCCGCGAAACCCGCTCCGGCCGACGCCGGCGAGGCCGCGTAACCCGCCGCACCGCACTACCCCCCCAGGACTTCCCCGTTCCACCGAGACGGGGTCGCATCACCCCGTACCACCCTCAGGAAAGGCACTTTTCGTGCGTAACGCCGCCAAGATCACCACCGCCGTCCTCGCCGCCGGAGCCCTCACCCTCGGCCTCAGCGCCTGCGGCTCGGACAAGGACGACGCCTCGGACTCCTCCGGCGCGCTCGTCGTCGCCGCCAGCCCCGTCCCCCACGCCGAGATCCTCACCTTCATCAAGGAGAACCTCGCCGAGAAGGCCGGCCTCGACCTCCAGGTCAAGGAGTTCACCGACTACGTCACGCCGAACACGGCGACGGAGGACGGCTCCGTGGGCGCCAACTTCTTCCAGACCAAGCCCTACCTCGACGACTTCAACAAGAAGAAGGGCACCCACATCGTGCCCGTCGTCGACGTGCACCTGGAGCCCCTCGGCCTCTACTCCAGCAAGATCGACAAGGCCGACGACCTCAAGAGCGGCGCCACCGTCGCCGTGCCGAACGACACGGTCAACGAGGGCCGCGCACTCCAGCTCCTCGCCGCCAACAAGATCATCACCCTCAAGGACGGCGTCGGCACCACCGCGACCCCCGCCGACATCACCAGCAACCCGAAGAACCTCAAGTTCAAGGAGCTGGAGGCGGCCCAGACCCCGCGCTCCCTCGCCGACGTCGACGCGGCCGTCATCAACGGCAACTACGCCATAGAGGCCGACCTCAAGCCGGCCGAGGACGCCCTCGTCCTGGAGGCCGCGAAGGGCAACCCGAACAGCAACCTGCTCGCCGTCAAGGAGGGCCAGGAGAAGGACCCGCGCGTCCAGAAGCTGGTCAAGCTCCTCACCTCGCCCGAGGTGAAGAAGTTCATCGAGGACAAGTACGACGGGGCCGTCCTCCCCTCCTTCTGATCCGCCTCCCGCCCGCACCGCGGCCGGTCCGGCCGCACCACGGGGCCCCCTCCGCACCGGAGGGGGCCCCGTGGTGCACCGGGGTGCTTTCATGCTGCATGCTGGACAGCTCAGCGGGTCTGACGGTCACCCAGGTTACGGAGCGGCGCATGACGAGCACCTTCCCCAACATCTCCATCAGCACGGAGCGGTTGGTGCTGCGCCCCCTCGAAGAGGAGGACGTCCCCGCCCTCCAGGCCATGATGAACGACGAGCAGGTCGCCGCCTGGACCCACGTCCCCCAGCCCTTCACCGCCGAGGACGCCCGCGTCGCGGTCACCGAGTCCGCGCCCGCCCGCCGCGCCGACGGCCGCGGCATCTCGCTGGCCGTCACCGAGTTCCTCACCCAGCGCCTGGTCGGCACCGTCCAGCTCACCAGGACCGACTGGCACGTGCGGTCCACCGAGCTGTCGTACGTCGTCGCCCCCTGGGCCCGCGGCGAGGGCTACGCCTCCGAGGCCGCCCTCGCCACCGCCCAGTGGCTCTTCGGCGACCAGAAGTTCGAGCGCGTCGAGCTGCGGACCGCCGCCGACAACACCGCCGCCCAGCAGGTCGCCCAGCGGATCGGCTGCATCAGCGAGGGCGTCCTGCGCAACGCCTGCATAGCGCGGGTGCGCACGGACGACGGCATCTGGAGCGAGGTCCGCACCGACCTCATCGTCTGGAGTCTGCTGCCCGAGGACCTGGAGGGCGCCGCCGAACACCTGGCCGACGGCGGCGGTTTCACCACCTTCCCCGACTGGAACTGAGTACCGGGGCGCCGTCGGCACCCCACCGCCCCGCGCACCGGGTACGCTCACGGAGCCCGCCCGGCAGGGAACCCGCGCCCGCGGCACACCGACTCGCCCCGCGACTTCCTGGAGACTGACGACGATGGCCGACCGGGTCACGGTGATCGGCTGGGACGGTTCGCCGCTGACCGAAGCGGCCCGCGGCGCCCTCGGCGCCGCCACCCTGGTGGCCGGAGCCGCCCACCACCTCGCCCTCCCCGAGGTGCCGCCCGCCGCCGAACGCGTCCGGCTCGGCAGCGTCCCCCTCGCCGCCCGCCGCATCGCCGCCCACCGCGGCACCGCCGTCGTCCTCGCCGACGGCGACCCCGGCTTCTTCGGCGTCGTCCGCAGCCTGCGCGCCCCCGAACACGGCCTGGAGGTCGAGGTCGTGCCCGCGGTCTCCTCCGTCGCCGCCGCCTTCGCCCGGGCCGGCATGCCCTGGGACGACGCCCACGTGGTCGTCGCCCACGCCCGCACCCTGCGCCGAGCGGTGAACGTGTGCCGGGCCCGGACCAAGGTCGCCGTGCTCACCTCGCCCGGCGCCGGGCCCGCCGAACTCGGCCTGCTGATGGAGGGCGTCCACCGCACCTTCGTCATCTGCGAGGAACTCGGCACCGCTCGCGAGCGGGTCACCGTCGTCACCTCCGACAAGGCCGCCGGCCACACCTGGCGCGACCCCAACGTCGTCATCGTCGCCGGCGGCTCCCACGGGCCGTCCCCCGCCCCGGGGGACGGCGGCTGGATCGCGGGCCACGCCCCGGTCACCGGACCGCGCGGCTGGTCGCTGCCCGCCGGGGCGTACGGCGGCACCCCGGGCGAGGGCGAGAGCGAACCGCTGCGCACCGCCCAGCTCGCCCGTCTCGGGCCCCGACTCGGGGACCTCGTCTGGGACATCGGCTGCGGCGGCGGTGCCTTCGCCACCGAGGCGGCGCGCGGCGGCGCCGCCGTCATCGCCGTCGACCTCGACCCCGGTGCCTGCGCCCGCACCGGCGCCACCGCGCGGCGCTTCGGCGTCCAGATGCAGATCGTGCGGGGCACCGCCCCGCACGTCCTGGAGAACCTCCCCGAACCCGACGTGGTCCGCGTCGGCGGCGGGGGAGCGCCGGTGGTCTCCGCGGTCGCCGACCGCCGCCCCCAGCGCATCGTCACCCACGCCGCCACCCGCGACGCCGCCGAACTCGTCGGCCGCGCCCTGACGGAACACGGCTACCAGGTGGAATGCGCCCTCCTCCAGTCCGTCGGCCTGGACAGCCGGTCCTGGACGGAGACGGAGCGGAGCGTCGCGTTCCTGCTCAGCGGCGTCCTCGCGGACCGCTCCCAATGATCAGGTTGTCCCACCACCGGGGTAGGCTGGCCGATTGTTGTGCCGCACCAGGGCCACCGGCGGTTCGTCGGCCAATGTCCTGAAAAGCCGCCAGTTCCGACGGTGGTGTGGTACGGCGGCAGGGGAGGGACGCGCAACGTGGCGCAGTCCACAGCGGGCCGTCACGGATCTTGCCGCCATGACGGGGGGACGAGCGCGACAATGCCACTGAATGGCTTTGTCGTCTTTGCCGGCGGGTCGTTCGTGCCGCTGGGCACGCACGCTCGTTCTTCACTGGGGCGGTCGGTGCGCCGCCCCGGGCGTAGGAGCACCAACCGATGGGCGAGGGGTTACGCATGACCGACACCGGCCAGATCCCGGGCGAGGGGCTGCCGGAGAACGCAGGGATGGTGGAGCAGCCGGACGTCCACGCGCCCGGTGCGTACACCTACCTCTCCGAGAGCACCGCCGAGGACGAGGACCTGTTGCTGCCGGGCGCGCAGAGCGCCTGGGGCAACGAGGTGGCGCCGCCCGCGCCGGAGCCGGTCGTCGAGACCGTGCACCAGCCGGGCCCCAACGGGACCCTGGGCCCCGACACCGGCTCGGTCGACCTCGGTGCCGTCCGCGCCGCCGAACAGGCCGCGACGCGCCGCCCGTTGCACCTGGGCCCGCCCATCCCGGACGCCTCCGCGAGCCCGGTCCGCTCCCTGGCCGACCGGGGGCCCGCCGACGCCCCGGTGCGCCCGGGGCCCGCGGTCCCCGGTGCCGATCCCGACGGACGGCAGGGCGCCGTCCGGGCCCCGCGGGGAGCGGCGCCCCGGGGCGCCCGGGCGAGGGTGGCCACCGGCGCGCCGGGGGTGGCTGCGGAAACGGTTGCTCCGGTTCCCGGACAGCGGGGCGAGCCGGTCGGCGCCGCCGAGGCCGTGGTCGCCCGGGTGGCGACGCAGGCGGCGACGGCGGGATCGGCGGAGTCCCCGGCGGCCGACGCGGCCGTGACCGGAGCACCCTCGGCCGGAGCGGCTGAGGGTGGCCCAGAGACCGTGCCGTCGACGGTGGAGGCCGCCGAGGGCGGGGCCGCGGACGGTGCGCCCCAGGCCGGTGCCGACGAGACCGGCGAGGGTGGGGCCGCCGTGGGGACCGACGCCGTGGAGACCTCCGCCTCGCAGCCCGGCGCTTCGGAGACCGACGGCGCGGCGGGCCGCGAGCCCGCCGGGACCGACGCGGACGGCGCGGTCCAGGAGACGGCTCCGGGCGAGGACACCCAGGAGGGCACGGGTACCGACGGGGCGAGCGCGGACGGCGCGACCGCCGACGACGGTGCCCCCGAGGATGAGGGGACCGAGGGCGCGGCCGCCGACGCCGGGAGTCCCGAGGGCGTGACCACGGAGGGCGTGACCCCGGAGGGCACCACCGGTGCCGTCCCGGCGGGCGCCCCCGGAACCGGGGCCGCTCAGGAGACGGGCGCCGCACCGGCCCCCGAGGCTGTACCGGCGCCCGAGGCCGCATCGGCGCCCGGGACCGTGTCCGCGTCCTCGTCCGGGACGGCGGAGGAGCCCGGGTCCATGACCCCGCAGGCGGTGGAGGCTCCCGCCGACGGGACGTCCACCGAAGCGGCCCCCGCCGGTGCGGCACCGGACGGCGCGGCCCCCGAGGCCGCTCCCGCCCCGGAGACGGCGACCGTCCCCGAGCCGGCGAGGGAGCCGGAGGCCCTCGGCACCGCGGAGGCGGACCCGGAACCCGTTCCCGGCACCCCGGCCGACGCGGCGTCCGACGTGCCCGGCCCCGGGCCGGCGGCGCGGGCCGACGGAGCGCCCGAGGGCGAGCAGACGGGGGCCCCGGAGGCTTCGCTGCCCCGGGAGACCTCGGGCACCCCGGAGCCGGAGCGGTCCCCGGCGGCTTCGGAGCCGGTGGAGACCCCGGGGCCGATGGAGACCCTGGAACCGGCGGAGACCTTGGAACCGGTGGAAGCCACCGGGGCCCCCGCACCGGAGGCCGACCCGGCCGCCCCGGAGACCGCCCCGGCGGCGGACGGAACGCCCGCTCCCGCGCAGGCGGACGGGGCCGCCGTGACCGCCGAGGGCGGGACCCCGCCGTCGGCCCCGCCGCCCGGGGCGGCGCCCCGGGCCGACGAAGCGTCCGAGGCCGGGCCCGCGCAGGCCGCCTCCCCGGAGACCGGTGCCCCGCAGACCGGCGCCCCGGCCGGCGGCCCGCCGGAGGCCGACGCCTCCGCCGCCGAACCGGTCGCCACCGGGCAGGCACCCGACGCCGTGGCGCAGCCCGCGCCCGCCCCGGTGCGGTCCTCCCCGGCACCGGAGGGGGCCGATCGGGCCCCCGTACCGGAGGCCCAGGAGGCCCCGGGGAACCCCGGGCCCGCGGCGGCCGAGGCCGCCCCCGCGGCAACCGCCGCCGAAGCCGCCGGGGCCGACGTCCCGGAGGAGAGCCCGGAGAACGGCACCGGGACCGCCCCCGCCGAGGACGCGTCCACGCCCGTGGAGGAAGGCACCCCGGCGCAGCCGGAGACCGCCCCTGCGGAGGTGCCCGCCGCAGCCTCGGACACCACCTCCGTCGGCGACGGACCCGCGTCCGCCGAGGACACCTCGGCGGAGCAGGAACCCGCGTCTGCGGAGGAAGCGGCCCCCGTGGAAGAACCTGCGTTTGCGGAGGAAGCGGCACCCGGGGAGGAACCCGCGCCTGCGGAGGAGGCGGCCCCCGTGGAGGAAGCGGCCCCCGCCCCGGAGGCCGGAGCCCTGCCCGGCACGGTGGGGCAGACCCGGCCGGAGGCCCCCGGACCCGCCGACGGCGCGCCCGTGTCCGCGGACCGGCTCGCCACCGAGGACCCGTCCGTAACCGAGGGACGGCCCTCGGACGAGAATCAGCCCACCGCCGAGGACCGGCCCACCACTGAGGGGCAGTCCGCCGCCGGGGATCAGCCCCCCGCCGGGGAACAGCCCGTCCCCGCCGACCGAGCCGGGTCCGAGGCCGCCGTCGCCCCGGAGGCGCCGCACCCCGCCCCGGAGCCCGGCCCCGCCCAGGAGCAGCCGCACCCCGTCCAGGACACCGGCCCCGCCCCGGACGCGCAGCCCCTTCGCGATGACCGGGCGGCCGAGGCGCCCCGGCCGGTCGTCGCCCGGGCGACCGCCCCCGGCCACCCGGAGGACGCGGCGGCCCAGTTGCCCGAGGAGCAGCCCGCGCCCTCTGCCCCCGGCGCCCCGACCGCCACGCAGGGCACCGACGGCACCGCCCCGGCAGCCACCGACAGCACCGTCCCCACAGACGCCGAGGGCGCGGAGGCCGCCGCCGGCACCGGAGCCGTCTCCGCCCCCCTGCCGCAGTCGGAGGACACCCCCGACACTCCCGACCCGGCGACCGGGACCCCGCCCGCTGAGGACGGGCCCGCCCCGGCCGACGGCGAGGAGACGCCCGAGTCCCGGGGGGACGACGGGACCCGGACACCCCCGGCCCACGACCGGGCCCTCCCGCCGGAGGCGGCCGTCACCGCCTCCTCCCCCCGCGAGCCCGGAGCCGACGGCACCGCCGCCCCCGCCGGGGACCCGGCGGCACCGGACGCCGAGGGTGCGCCCGCGGCGGCCGCCCCGCGCAGACCCGCCGGACCGGCGGCACCCGGGTACGACGACGCCGAGCGCGAGGCCGTGCTGAAGGTCATGCGGGAGCGCCGCGACATCCGCAACGGCTTCCGCGACGACCCCATCCCGCACGAGGTGCTGCTCCGGGTCCTGGAGGCCGCCCACACCGCGCCCTCCGTCGGCCACTCGCAGCCCTGGGACTTCGTCGTCATCCGCTCCGGCGAGACCCGCCAGGCAATGCACGAACTGGCGATGCGGCAGCGCGACGCCTACGCGAAGTCGCTGCCCAAGGGCCGGGCCAAGCAGTTCAAGGAACTGAAGATCGAGGCCATCCTCGACACCCCGGTCAACATCGTCGTCACCGCCGACCCCACCCGGGGCGGACGGCACACCCTGGGCCGGCGGACGCAGCCGCAGATGGCGCCCTACTCCTCGGCGCTCGCCGTCGAGAACCTGTGGCTCGCCGCCCGCGCCGAGGGCCTCGGCGTCGGCTGGGTCAGCTTCTTCGACGAGCGCGAGATGGTCCGCGCCCTCGGCCTCCCCGAGCACCTGGAGATCGTGGCCTACCTGTGCGTCGGCTACGTCGACGAGTTCCCCGACGAGCCCGAGCTGGTGCGGGCCGGCTGGTCCAAGCGCCGCCCGCTGTCCTGGGTCGTGCACGAGGAGACGTACGGCCGCCGCGCACTGCCCGGCGAGGAGCCGCACGACCTGCTCGCCGAGACCGTCGCGCAGATCCGCCCGCTGGACGCCAAGGCGCTCGGCGAGGCGTGGGAGCGGCAGAAGCGCATGACCAAGCCGTCCGGCGCGCTCGGCATGCTGGAGATCATCTCCGCCCAGCTCTCCGGACTCTCCCGGCAGTGTCCGCCGCCCGTCCCTGAGCCCGCGGCAGTCGCCGTCTTCGCGGGCGACCACGGGGTGCACGCCCAGGGCGTCACCCCCTGGCCGCAGGAGGTCACGGCCCAGATGGTGGCCAACTTCCTGGGCGGGGGAGCGGTCTGCAACGCCTTCGCCACCCAGGTCGGCGCCGAGGTCTGCGTCGTCGACGTCGGTGTCGCCGCCGATCTGCCCGCCACCCCCGGGCTGCTGCCGCGCAAGATCCGCGGCGGCACCTCCGACATGACCGCCGGACCCGCGATGACCCGCGAGGAGGCCAAACGGGCCGTCGAGGTCGGCATCGAGACCGCCCGCGACCTCGTGGCGGCCGGGAACAAGGCCCTGCTCACCGGTGAGATGGGGATCGCGAACACCACCGTGTCCGCCGCGCTCATCTCCGTCTTCACCGGGGTCGATCCGGCCGAGGTCACCGGGCGGGGCACCGGCATCAGCGACGAGACCCTGGTGCGCAAGACCGAGGTGGTGCGCCGCGCCCTCGAACTGCACCGGCCCGACCCGGCCGACCCGCTCGGGGTCCTCGCCGCGATCGGCGGGTTCGAGCACGCCGCCATGGTCGGCCTGCTCCTCGGCGGTGCCTCGCTGCGCACGCCGGTGATCCTGGACGGGGTCAGCGCCGGTGCCGCCGCGCTCGTCGCCCGCGCCATCGCCCCCGAGGTCCTCGCGGCCTGCATCGCGGGCCACCGCAGCGCCGAGCCCGGTCATGTCGCCGCGCTCAACACGCTGGGCCTGCGCCCGCTGGTCGACCTCGACCTCCGCCTCGGGGAGGGCACCGGCGCGCTGCTGGCCCTGCCGATGGTGCAGAGCACGGCACGGGCCATGCACGAGGTGGCGACGTTCGACTCGGCGGGCGTGACCGAGAAGTAGCCCCCGGCCGGGGGCTTCCGGAGGGACGGTGAGCACCGCGCCCTCCGGGGGATCCCCGGCCCCGGCAACCCCGGCCTCTCGGGGATCTCCCGGAGCCGGGGCGCCGCCCAGGGGGCCACGCCGCCGCCGTCCCCGGGCGCGCGCCCCGCCCCCCCAGGGGCATCCGTCCCTCCCGTGGGGGACATCCGTCCCGGGGGAGGCGGCACCCGCGCACGGCCCGCCCCACCCGTAGGGTCGACCACGGCGCACCCCGCCCCATCCGCGTCTTCTAGAATTCCGCACGTCAGGGCCGCTCCGGAGCCGAAGCGTCCCACCGCACCGCCAGGACGAGGAGCCCCGCCTCATGGCCGAACAACCCGCCTACCCCGTAGGCCTCCGCCTCGCCGGACGCCGCGTGGTCGTCCTGGGCGGCGGACAGGTGGCCCAGCGCCGCCTTCCGGCGCTCATCGCGGCGGGCGCCGACATCCGCCTCGTCTCGCCGGAGGCCACGCCCTCCGTCGAGGCCATGGCCGACGCGGGCGAGATCACCTGGGAGCGCCGCCCGTACGCCGAGGGCGACCTCACCGACGCCTGGTACGCCCTGATCGCCACCAGCGACGCCGACGCCAACACCCGCGCCTCCGCCGAGGGCGAGCGCGGCCGCGTCTGGTGCGTCCGCTCCGACGACGCCGAGGCCGCCACCGCCTGGACCCCGGCGACCGGGCACAGCGAGGGCGTCACCGTCGCCGTCCTCACCGCCAGCCTGCGCGACCGCGACCCCCGGCACACCGCCGCCATCCGCGACGCGGTCGTCGAGGGCCTGCGCGACGGCACCCTCGTCGCCCCCCACCACCGCCGCCGCGGCGGCCACGTCGCCCTGGTCGGCGGTGGCCCCGGCGATCCGGATCTCATCACCGTCCGCGGCCGCCGTCTGCTGGCGGAGGCCGACGTCGTCATCGCCGACCGGCTCGGCCCGCGCGACCTGCTCGCGGAGCTGCCGCCGCACGTCGAGGTGATCGACGCCGCGAAGATCCCCTACGGCCGGTTCATGGCCCAGGAGGCCATCAACGCCGCCCTCGTCGAGCACGCCCGGAAGGGCAGGGCCGTGGTCCGCCTCAAGGGCGGCGACCCCTTCGTCTTCGGACGCGGCATGGAGGAGGCCCAGGCCCTCGCCGAGGCGGGCGTGCCGTGCACCGTCGTCCCCGGCATCTCCAGCTCCATCTCCGTCCCCGGCGCGGCCGGCATCCCCGTCACCCACCGGGGCGTCGCCCACGAGTTCACCGTCGTCAGCGGCCATGTGGCGCCGGACGACCCGCGCTCCCTGGTCGACTGGCCCGCGCTGGCCCGGCTCACCGGGACCCTCGTGATCCTCATGGGCGTCGACAAGATCGGCCGGATAGCCGAGGCGCTCGTCGCCCACGGCAAGTCCCCCGACACCCCCGTCGCCCTCGTCCAGGAGGGCACCACGGCGTCCCAGCGCCGGGTCGACGCCACCCTCGCCACGGTCGCCGGGGCGGTCGTCGCCCGCGAGGTCAGGCCGCCCGCCGTCATCGTCATCGGCCCCGTCGTCGACGTGGGCCCGGGAGAGACCGCCGGACGGCCGGGGGAGGGTGCCTGACATGGCGGAGCCCATCACCGTCGACGACCCCGACGACCCCCGCCTCCGCGACTACACCGACCTGACCGACGTCGAACTGCGCCGCCGCCGCGAGCCCGCCGAGGGACTGTTCATCGCCGAGGGCGAGAAGGTGATCCGGCGGGCCGGGGACGCGGGCTTCGCGATGCGCTCCATGCTGCTGTCGGCCAAGTGGGTCGACGCCCTGAGCGACGTCATCGACCGGTCCACCGCCCCCGTGTACGTCGTCGAACCGGCCCTCGCGGAACGCGTCACCGGCTACCACGTGCACCGCGGCGCCCTCGCCTCCATGGAGCGCAGACCGCTGCCCGCCCCGGCCGACGTCCTGGGCGCCGCCCGCCGGGTCGTCGTCATGGAGTCCGTCAACGACCACACCAACATCGGCGCGATCTTCCGCTCCGCCGCCGCCCTCGGCATGGACGCCGTCCTGCTCTCCCCGGACTGCGCCGACCCGCTGTACCGGCGCAGCGTCAAGGTCTCCATGGGCGCCGTCTTCTCGGTGCCGTACGCCCGGCTCGACCGCTGGCCGGGCGGGCTGGACGAGGTCCGGGGGGCGGGCTACACCCTCCTCGCCCTCACCCCCGACCCGGAGGCCCGCACCCTGGCGGAGACCGCCCCGCAGCACATGGAGCGGGTCGCGCTCATGCTCGGCGCCGAGGGGAGCGGACTCTCCCGCCGGGCCCTGGCCGCCGTGGACAGCCGGGTGCGCATCCCCATGTCCCACGGGGTCGACTCGCTCAACGTCGGAGCGGCGGCCGCCGTCGCCTTCTACGCCGTGGCCACCGGAGGATAGCCGCCCGGACCGTCGACACCCGGTCCCGCCGGTGACGGCGGGTGCTCCGGAGGCGCCGGGGAGAGGAGCCGGGCGTGCTGCGCGCGCGGGCCGCCCCGCTCGCCGCCGAGCCCGTTCGACGGGCCCTGGCAGCCCTGGGCCGCCGCGATGCCCAGCGCGACCAGCAGCGTCACGACGACGAACACGAACAGCCGCTGGCGCAGCAGTCGCGGGTTGGCGGGCCGCAGCCCGGTCCCGGTGGGCCTGGGCCGCGGGCGCCCCGCCCCGCTGCGGGGGCCCGTGCGGCCGGGGCCGGGACGCGTGGCGGTACGGCCCGTCCCGGTGCCGCTGCCGCCACGGGCGGACCGGGGCATGGCGGGCGTGGGGCGCGCGCCCGTCCCGGTGCCCCGGGAGCCGCCGCGCGCCTGGCCGCCGCCCCGGGAGGACGTGCCGCCGCGCGAAGGGGTCCCGCCGCGCGCGGGGCCGGAGCCCCGGCCGGGCAGCGAACCCGGCTCGGCCCCGGAGGCGGGACCGCGGGAGCCGGTGCCCCGCGCGGCCGGGGTGCCCCGGCCCCCGGCGCGGCCGGGGGAGCGCCTCGGCGTCCGTTCCGGGTAGGTGTCCGCGAGCCGGCCGGAGTGCTGGTCCGCCTCCGCCGGGCGGGGCGCGGGAGGTCTCGCGTCGGCGAGGCCCTGGGCCTCCCGGGTGGCGATCTCCCTGAGCCGCAGCGAGAGCTGCAGGGTGGTGGGCCGGTCCTCGGGGTCCTTCGCCAGACAGGCCCGCACCAGCGGGGCGAGGGCGTCCGGGACGCCCTGGAGCTGGGCCTCCTCGTGCACCACGCGGTACAGCATCACCTCGGAACTCCCGTGCCCGAAGGGCGAGTCGCCCATCGAGGCGTAGGCGAGGGTGGCGCCGAGCGAGAACACGTCCGTGGCCGGGGTGACGGCGGCGCCCCGGACCTGCTCGGGGGCGAGGAAGCCGGGGGAGCCGACGGCCGTGCCGACGTGGGTCAGCGTCGAGGCCCCCGTGGCCCAGGCGATCCCGAAGTCGATGATGCGCGGCCCCTTGGGGGAGAGCAGGATGTTGGACGGCTTCAGGTCCCGGTGCACCACGCCCGCCTCGTGGACGGCGACCAGGCCCTCCGAGAGGGCGGCGCCCACGGAGGCGACGTCGGCCGCGCAGAGCGGCCCGTCGTCGACGACCTTGTCGTGCAGGGACGGACCGGGCACGTACTGGGTGGCGAACCAGGGGCGCTCCGCGTCCAGGTCGGCGGCGACCAGCCGGGCGGTGCAGCCGCCGCGGATGCGCCGAGCCGCCGACACCTCCCGGGCGAAGCGGGAGCGGAACTCCTGATCCTCCGCCAGATCCGGGCGGATGACCTTCAGCGCGACCCGCTGCCCCTTCTTGTCGGAGCCCAGGTAGACCACGCCCATCCCGCCCGCGCCCAGCCGTCGGTGAAGCCTGAACGAGCCGACGACGCGCGGGTCCTCGCGCCTCAGGCGCATCATCGCCATGTTCATCCCCGCTGCCCGGTCCTGTGACGTGCCCCAGCTTACGTTTCCCCACCCGTCCGGGGGCAGAGGCCGCGCCCTCCCGGGGCGGCGGATTGTCGGTACGGAACGGGAGAGTTGAGGGAGCGTCGACGGGCCCCGGCGCCGGGCGGCACGCCGCGGTACGGGGCCAACGTCCCAGCGTTCCGCGGGGGTTGGCCATGAGCCGGGACGGGTCCGGGACGTAGGGGGCGGGCGGGGCGGAAGTGGCCTCGGGGTTCCCTGAGGGGAGTGAGGGAAGTCACCCGGGGGATGACCCGGACGACCCTTCCGGGAAGACCCCGAGGCGGGGAAGCCCGTCTCCACCCAGAGGAGTACACCGCGGGCGGCGGCTCATCCTCCGGGAGGCCCGGCAAGCGGTACGAGGGCATGACGTCGGGGAATCGGCGGACGCCTAGATTTGTGGTCGAGCGGCGGGTGGCGTACTCGTCCCCCGAGGTCAGACGCCCGCCGCCATCAGGACGGACCACCGGTACGACATGCGAGACGGCCAGGAGAGGACCATGATCCGGACGGCAGCGCGGACCCCGCTCCGCCCGCGGGACGACCGCGACCGCCCGGAACGCCGCCACCCCGCTGTGGCGACGCTGATGGCCCTGCCCCTGGCGGTCCTGCTCCTCCTCGTCTTCGACGGGTGGGAGACGGTGGCCACACAGGCGTCGTCCGTGGGTGCGGTGCTGGGGCGCTGAGCGGCGCCCCCAGACCCGGAAGAGCGGTCCGGGCAGTGGGCACCCACCCGGGAAACCCCGTGGGGACGGGGGTGCGGCGGACGGCACGATGCCGGCGCGGCTGGGGAAGCCGCGCCGGCATCTCCTCCCGCCCTCCGGCGCGAGGCTCTCCCCTCCGGGCGACCCGCTTCCGTACGGGGGCCCGGCCACCCGGCCCACCCCGCACATGACTCCGCCCCCGCCGCCCGGCATCCGGCCCCCGTCGGTCGCGCCCTCGCGTCCCGCCCGGCGCTACGCTCACCCACCGTGACCCCCGCCCCCCTCCTCGCCGCGCTCGCCGACCGTGTCCGAGCGTTCGCCCACACCCCCGCCGGGCAGGACCCCCCGCCCGCCGTGCCGCACTGCGACTGCCCGTCCGCCACCCTCGTGCAGCACCCCGACACCACCGTCGTCCGCCATGCCGCCGCCGTCGCCAAGGCGCACGCGCCGGACAGCGACCCCGACGGCCTCGCCCACCGGGTCGCCGTCGCCACCGGACTCCCCGGCGTCCTGCTGCCCCCGCTCGCCCCGGCCCCGGCCACCCTCCACGGCCGTCTCGTGACCTACTGGCCCCACGGCCGCCCGGTGGACCCCGGCGACCCCGACGCGGCCCCCTGGGAGGCCGCCGCCACCCTCCTCGCCCGCCTGCACCGCAGCCCCCTGCCCCCGGGGCCGCCCCCGATGCGCGGCCCCGCCAAGACCGCCCGGGCCGTCGCCGCACTGCGGGCCCTGCCCCGCCCCGCGGCCGACACCGCGGCCGTGCTGCGGGCCTGGGACACCCTCCCCGCCTGGGCCCGCGGCGAGGCCCCGATGCCCCGGGAGGGCGCCGCCCTGTGCCACGGCGACTTCCACCTCGGCCAACTCGTGCGGCACCCCGTCCCCCGGGGCCCCTGGCTGCTGATCGACGTCGACGACCTGGGCGCGGGCGTACCGGCGTGGGACCTGGCCCGCCCCGCCGCCTGGTACGCCTGCGGTCTGCTCCCGTCGGGGGAGTGGGACCGCTTCCTGGCCGCCTACCGGGCGGCGCGCGGCCCGGCCGTCCCTCCGGACGGGGACCCCTGGCCCGTCCTGGAGGTCCCGGCGCGCGCCCTCACCGTGCAGACCGCCGCCCGCGCCCTCACCAAGGCGGCGGAGGCGGACCGGCGACCGGACGAGGGGGAGCGCCGCGTCATCGACGCGTGCGCGCGCATGGCCGCCCTCCCCCTGGCCTCCTCGCGCGGCTGAGCCCAGCCGGCGGGCAGTAGGGTGCAACCGACCGCGGCCGGACGGAGTCTGTTCCGGCGAGACGCGAAGCAGTAGCGAACGGCGAGGAGTTGAGCCGACCATGCAGTGCCCCAAGTGCCACGCACCGATGCACACCTACAACCGCAACGGCGTGCAGATCGAGCAGTGCAGCGGATGCCGGGGGATCTTCCTCGACTACGGCGAGCTGGAGGCGCTGACCCGCCTGGAGGCCCAGTGGGCCCAGCCCGCCCCGCCGCCGCCCGCGGCTCCGCAGGCGTACCCGGCCGCCGCGCCCCCGGCCTACCCGGCGGCCCAGGCCCCCGCCTGGGGCGCGCCGCAGGGCCACCACGGGCACTACCGCCAGCGCGGCTTCGGGCGGATGCTCTTCTCCAGCTGAGGACCGTCCCGCGCTCCGCGGTGGACCGGCGCGCGGCGTGCGCCCACCGGGGAGCGCGGGACGGCCTCCGGGGGGAACGCGGAAGCCCCGGCCGTGTGGAACGGCCGGGGCTTCCGGATGCGTGGACGATACTGGGATTGAACCAGTGACCTCTTCCGTGTCAGGGAAGCGCTCTCCCGCTGAGCTAATCGTCCTTGGAGGTGNAGACGGGATTTGAACCCGTGTAGACGGCTTTGCAGGCCGTTGCCTCGCCTCTCGGCCACTCCACCAGGAGTGAAGGGGCCCGGGAGGCCCCATCGTTTCGCGAGCGGACGACGAGGTTCGAACTCGCGACCTCAACCTTGGCAAGGTTGCGCTCTACCAACTGAGCTACGTCCGCCTGTCGGTTCGGTCCGCTTGCGCGTCCCGGCGACGTGTTGAACTCTAGCGGATTCCCGGGCCAGCACAAAAACGCGTTTGCGCAGCGTGCTGCGGTGGCTCCGGTACGGGACCGGGCCGGGGCCCGCCGAACACGGCGTCCGGGCCGCCTCCGTACGGCCAGCCTAGACTCGGACATGTGCACGAACACCCTCCCCTGGCGCGTTTCGGGGACCGCCTCGCGACCGGCCTCCTCGACGTCACGAGCGACCCCGCCGCCCTCGACTCCACCGGCTTCTGGGCCGTCTGCGCCGACTTCGAGGGCCGTCTGACCTGCGCGCGCTTCGCGGATGTACGGACCGTTCCGGTGCCCCCGCCGGTGCCCGGGGGATGGCGCGGACCGGGGCCCGGCGACTGGACGACCTCGCTGGACCGCGCCGCGTACACCGCCGGGGTACGGCGGATCCGCGAGCACATCGCGGCCGGGGAGGTCTACCAGGCCAACCTCTGCCGCGTCCTGTCCGCCCCGGTCGGCCCCGACGCCGACGTCGACGCCCTCACCGCCCTGCTGGCGCGCGGCAACCCGGCACCGTACGCCATGACGATCCGCGTCCCCGGCCACGGTGTGGAGATCGCCGGCGCCTCCCCCGAGCTGTTCCTGCGGCGCGCCGGGCGCGTCGTGGAGTCCGGACCGATCAAGGGCACCGGGGCGACCGAGGGCGATCTGCTGGAGAAGGACTTCGCCGAGAACGTGATGATCGTGGACCTCGTCCGCAACGACATCGGCCGGGTCTGCGTCAGCGGCAGCGTGACGGTGCCCGATCTGTGCGCGGTCGAGAAGCACCCCGGACTGGTGCACCTCGTGTCCACCGTGCGCGGCGAACTGCTCCCGGGCGCGGGCTGGCCGGAGCTGCTCGACGCGGCGTTCCCGCCCGGTTCGGTGACCGGGGCGCCCAAGTCGAGCGCCCTGCGGATCATCGACGCCCTGGAGACCGCCCCCCGGGGCCCCTACTGCGGCGGCACCGGCTGGGTCGACGCCGACCGGCGGACGGGGGAGCTGGCCGTCGGCATCCGCACCTTCTGGATCGACCGCGCCGAGGGGGCCCTGCGCTTCGGCACCGGGGCCGGGATCACCTGGGGGTCCGATCCCGGACACGAGTGGCGGGAGACCGAACTCAAGGCGTCCCGGCTGCTCGCGGTAGCGTCTGGCACGTACGAGGCGAACGGCACGGGAGAGGCACTGCACACGTGAAGATCTGGCTCGACGGCGGGCTCCAGGACATCCGGTCCGCCCGCGTCTCCGTCCTCGACCACGGGCTGACCGTGGGCGACGGCATCTTCGAGACGCTCAGGACGACGGACGGCAGGCCGTTCGCCCTCACCCGGCACCTCGACCGGCTGACCCGCTCGGCCCGCGGCCTCGGCCTGCCCGACCCGGACCTCGACGAGGTCCGCCGCGCCTGCGCCGCGGTCCTGGAGGCGAACCCGATGCCGCTGGGCCGGCTGCGGATCACCTACACCGGCGGCCACGGCCCGCTCGGCTCGGACCGCGGCGAGCAGGGCACCACGCTGGTCGTGGCCCTCGGCGGGACCGAACGCCGCCCCGACACCACCGCCGTGATCACGGTGCCCTGGACCCGCAACGAACGCGGCGCGCTCACCGGCCTGAAGACGACCTCCTACGCCGAGAACGTCGTCGCCCTCGCCCGCGCGCGCGAACGGGGCGCCAGCGAGGCCCTGTTCGGCAACACCGCGGGGCGGCTGTGCGAGGGCACCGGCTCCAACGTCTTCGTCGTGCTCGACGGCGAGATCCACACCCCGCCGCTCGCCTCCGGCTGCCTCGCCGGCGTCACCCGGGCCCTGGCCGTGGAGTGGACCGGCGCCCGGGAGACCGATCTGCCGATGGACGTCCTGGACCGCGCCGACGAGGTCTTCCTCACCTCCACGCTGCGGGACGTGCAGGCCGTGCGCCGGATCGACGACCGCACCCTGCCCGGCGCCCCCGGCCCGGTGACCGCCAAGGCCATGCGGGTCTTCGAGGAGCGAGCCGCGGACGACCTGGACCCGTGACCTCCACGGCCCCCGGGGGCTCAACGGGACTCCCGGGGGCCCACGGGTCCCGGGAGTCCCGCGCGTCCGCCGCGTCCCCCGGAACCCCCGTGTCTCCCCGGCATCCCCGCGTCCCGGGCCGGGCGGCATCGGGAGCGGGCCAACAACCCTGGGAAAAGGGCTGATTCACGCGCTCCCGCCGGGTAGAAATCGCAGGATGACCACTACCCTGCGGCCGACCGAGCCGCTCCAGCAGGCGGCCGACGGGACCCGTTCCCGCCACTTCCAGGTGTGCGTGAACAGCCGTCCCGTCGGTGCGGTGCACCTCGCCACGGATCCCTCGTCCGGTGGCGCGGCGGCCCTGATCCACTCCCTGAGCATCGACGAACCCGACCGCCGCCGCGGCCGGGGCACGGTCGCGGCGCTCGCCGCCGAGGAGGTGGCGCGGAGCTGGGGCTGCCGCAGGCTCGAAGCGGCCGTCCCGGCGGGCTCCGAGGCGGGCACCGCGCTGGCCCGCGCCCTCGGCTACACCCTGCGCAACAGGAACATGGCCAAGCGGCTCGGCGGCGCCCCGCCCGCCCTGCCCCCGGGCAGCACCGCGCGGGCCATGGCGCCGGACGAGTTCGGGGACTGGCTCGCGGCCGAGACGGAGTCGTACGTCCGGGCCTGGACCGAGCGTGGCATGACCGAGGAGCAGGCCCGCGCCAAGGCCCGGCACGACCACGAGAAGCTGCTGCCGCGCGGCGCGGACACCGAGGGCATGCTGATCAGCGTGCTGGAGCACGAGGGCACCCGGGTCGGCACCCTCTGGCTCGCGCTCCAGGACGAGCGGTCGTTCGTCTTCGACGTTGAGGCCGACGCCGCCCACCGGGGCCGCGGGCACGGCCGCACGCTGTTGCTGCTGGCCGAGGCCCAGACCCTGGCCGCCGGGCGCGGTGCGATCGGCCTCAACGTCTTCGCGGGCAATACCCCGGCCGAGCGGCTCTACGAGGGACTCGGCTACGTGACGACGCTGTACGCGTACTACAAGCCCCTGCTGTAGGGGGCGGGACGCGGGCGGTACGGCCGCCGGGCCGTTCCCGACGCGTGCGGGCGTCCGCCCCGGGGGCCGCCGCCACGCGCGCGGCGGCGGCCACGCGCGGGGAGGTCCTGGCTGCCGGTCCCGGCACTTCGGGCACCCCGTGCCCCCGGGACGCCCGCCGGGGGCACCCGGGATCCCGGAGAGCCGGGCCCCGGGACCCCGGATCTCCGGGAACGCCCGCGGGGCGCCCCGGGGACGCGGCCCCGCGGCCCGGATTCCGGCGCGGTGGCTCAGTCCTGCGGGGCGGTGGCCAGCAGCCGGTCCGCGATCTCCTCGATCCGCTCGCGCAGCCCCTCCTGGCTCCTGCCGCCGTCCAGCCGCTCACCGCCGATCACATAGGTGGGGGTGCCGGTCACGCCGATCGCCTTGCCTTCGGCCTGGTCGGCGTCCACGATCAGGATGTGCCGTCCGTCGATCAGGGCGGTGTCGAACTCCTCGGCGTCCAGCCCCAGCCCCCGGGCCACCTCGACGAGCAGCGGCTCACCACCGCGGTCCAGCTCCTCGACCCGCTCCAGCACGGCCTCCGCGTACGGCCACCCCCGGCCCTGCGCCGCGGCCTCCTCGGCGGCCTGGGCGGCGGGGAAGGCCTGCTTGTGCTTCTCCAGCGGGAAGTGCCGGAGCCTGATGTCCAGCCGTTCGCCGTACCGGGCGCGCAGGGCGCGCAGATCGTCGAGAGCGGTACGGCAGTCGGGGCACTGGAGCTCGAACCAGACGTCGAGCACGGCCGCGGGGGAGCGGTCGGGGGCGGAGTCACTCATCCCCCCAGTCTTCCAGCCCGCGCCCGGCCCCCTCGCATCGCCCGGGGCGGCACGGGCCCGGCCGGGGGCGCGGTGGGAGGGTGACCCCGAGATGTCCCTGATGTTCACCCCGGGACGTGGCGCCCGGGGGTGCGGGCGGGGCAGGATGGAAGGGAGACGCGCCACCGCACGACCGAGCCTGGAGGACCGCATGATTGCCGAGACCGTCTGCTCAGCGGTGTCCGCGGCCGGCCTGGGCATCGCCGCGGTCACCGCGTACCGGAGGTGTTTCCTCGCGGCCGTCCGCGTCGCCGCCTACGCCCTCGTCCCGCTGGGCCTGGTGCTCACCGGGGCCGTGAAGTGGCTGTCCGGCCTCGCCGTCAGCCCGACCGCCTGGGTCGGCTTCGCCCTGCTCGGCGTCTCCTGGCTGCTGTTCATGATCGTTCGTACGGTGGAGCGCCGCCGCGCAGGCACCCCGCGCGAGGAGCGCGGAGCGGCCGGGGCCGCACCCCGCGGCGAAGCGGTGGCCCCGGCCGCCTCCAAGCCCGCCGTGGGCGGGGCGTCCCGCGCGGTCGCCCGGCCGGGGAGCGGATCGTCCCGCGGCGAGGACGACTTCAGCGACATCGAGGCCATCCTCAAGAAGCACGGCATATGACGGGGCGGGCGCCCGGCCCCGCCCGGTGCCCGCCCGCTGCCCCGTCGGGCCTGCGGTCCCCCGAGGTCCACGGCCGCTCCGGAACGATCACAAGCCGAACCGGGCAGAGCGGGATCTTGCGGAATTCGGCGAACTCCCGGTCAATGCGGGCAAGGTGATCGCGCGCGGCACCTGAACTGCGCCATCATCGCCGCGAGATGCAGGACACCACTCAGCTGGACACACAGCTGGACACGAGACAGAGCGACCCCGCGCTCCCGGAGCATGAACCGCGCGGCTGCCTCTTCGCCCTTTCCCAGCCACCGCTCATGATCTTCCTCGCGGTGATCGGGTGTCTGCTGCTCATGGCCGCGTTGCACGACCTGCTGTTGCTGTGAGCCGTACCCGCGCTCCCCGGCGTCACCCGCCGGGGGCCGCGACTCAGCCCGCGGCCTCCTTGCGGCGCGCCCGGTAGGCGGCCACGTGCAGCCGGTTCCCGCAGGTACGGCTGTCGCAGTAGCGCCGGGAGCGGTTGCGCGACAGGTCGACGAAGGCCCGCCCGCAGTCGGGGGCCTCGCAGCGGCGCAGCCGCTCCTGCTCCCCGGCGACCACGAAGAAGGCCAGCGCCATCCCGCAGTCGGCGGCCAGGTGGTCCGCGATCGAGGCGCCGGGCGCGAAGTAGTGGATGTGCCAGTCGTAGCCGTCGTGGTCGGTGAGGCGGGGCGTGGTGCCGGCCGCGGCGACCAACTCGTTGATCAGCTCTGCGGCGGCCCGCGCGTCGGACGCGGCGAAGACGGTCGAGAACCGCCCGCGGATCTCCCGCACCGCCGTGAGATCCTCCTCGGTCAGGGAGCCCACGTCGCTGATCTCGTGCGCCGCCACGAACTGCTCCAGGGCCGCGAGGTCCGACAGCCCGTCCGCCGCCGAGGTCTCCTCCGGCACGGTGTTCACCAGATCCACCACGGTGTCGAGCGCGCACCGGGTGTCGTGGGTGATCAGCACGATTCGCTCCCTGGCCTGGGGGTCGGGCGGGCGCCCGCCGATGCTGGCCGATGGTAGTGGCTTCCGCGGCGCGGGGCCCGGGGGAGCGCGCACCGGTGCCGCCCCCGTGCGATCGCGCGGTGACGGCGTCGGCGTGTGCCGTATGCGGTTGTCCGTACCCGTGCCGTCACCCCGAGTCGACGGCGCCGGGCGGCCTGGTGCGCCCTCGCGCCCTAGCTTTCCGCCAGGATGTGCGAGAGCTCCTGATCAAGGTCGAAGTGCCGGTGCTCCGTGCCCGGCGGCACGGCGGCGTCGGTGCGCTTCAGGAAGGACTCCAGGGCCCGCGCGGGGGCCTCCAGCAGCGCCTCGCCCTCCGGGGAGCTGAGGGCGATGCACACGACGCCCTGGCCGTGGCTGCGCGACGGCCAGACGCGGACGTCGCCGGTGCCGGTGGGCCGGTGGAGGCCTTCGGCGAGGAGGTCGCGGGCGAACACCCACTCGACGGTCTCCTCGGCTCCGGTGTGGAAGGTGGCGTGCACGGCGTAGGGATCGGCCGTGTCGTACCGCAGGCCTGCGGGGACAGGCAGGGAGGACTCGCTCGACACAACGAGGCGCAGGTGCAGCTCGCAGCTGACCGTGGTGTTCATAAGCGCCAGGGCCTTTCGCTCAGTGTGCGCTCGGGGATTCGCACGTCGGCGAAATCGACATGCCACCTACGCTGCCGTTGTAAACCCCTCTGCGTGTTTTGCCTGCCTTTATGTAACTCATCCGGCCGAGAGATCGTTTGTCGAGGTGCGTCCATTCCGGTGATCGGATTGCTCGGGTAGGGTTCCGTCATATGAATACGGGGAGTGACGGGCCCGGCGACGGCGGCCCGGAGGAAGACGGAGCGGGGTCGAGCGGCACGGGGCCGGACCGGACCGGGGGCGGGCGGGCGCTCGGCTCCCGGGCGCCGGAGTTCATCAGGGCCCGCCGCGCCCTCCACGTGAGCTGGCAGGTCGGCGTCTTCGTGATCGGGCTGGCGGTCGTGGTCGTCGGCGTGATCATGCTGCCGCTGCCCGGTCCCGGCTGGGTCGTGATCTTCGGCGGCATGGCGATCTGGTCGACCGAGTTCGTCTGGGCCCAGCTCGTGCTGCGCTGGACCAAGCGGAAGGTCACCGAGGCCGCCCAGCGGGCCCTCGACCCCCGGGTACGACGGCGCAATATCGCCCTGACCTCCGTCGGGCTGGTGATCATGGCCGCATTCATCGGCTTCTACGTGTGGAAGTTCGGCCTGGTCGCGCCCTGGAAGGTCGACGACCAGTGACCGGCGGCGGACGGCTGCGGGCGATGGTCACGGGCACCCCCTGACATGGGGTAATGTTCTTCCTGCACCCGGGGCGATTGGCTCAGTGGTAGAGCGCTTCGTTCACACCGAAGAGGTCACTGGTTCGAACCCAGTATCGCCCACCGGATCATCGAATGGCCCGGCCCGAGATCGTGGGCCGGGCCATTTCGTTGGTCGCGCGAGCGGGCGCCGGCGCGGGTGGTACGGCGTCGGAGGTGACGGTCCGTCATCGCCCTTCCCGGCGCGGGCCCCGGGGTGAATCCGGCGGCGCCGACGCGGCGTTCCGCCGCCACAACCGCCGCGAGGCGAAATCAAGGGCCGCTTCCGGCCGTTCATCCGCATACCCGGGAAGCCCAACGCGTGGGCGTCCGGCGGGAATCCGGCGAACGCCTTCCGGGAATGCGCCCGGTTTTTCCCGGAACACCGCGGAGTGAATACCGGCCCGTCCGGCACTCGCGCCGCGGGGGAGCCCGCCACACTGTCCCCATGGACTGGAACCATTACCGCTTCCGCAGCCTGTGGGACCTGCCCGCGCCCCTCCCCGCCGCCCATCGGGCCCTGGACCGGCTGGAGGACTACCCCCGCTGGTGGCCCCAGGTGCGCGAGGTCACCCGGCTCGACCGCACCCACGCGCTCGTCCGCTTCCGCTCCCTCCTCCCCTACGACCTCACCGCCACCCTGCGGGAGACCCGGCGCGACCCCGAGGCCGGGGTGCTGGAGGCGGCGATGGGCGGGGACATGGAGGGCTGGGCACGCTGGACCCTGGCCCCCCGGGGAGAGGGCACCCTCGTCCACTACGACCAGGAGGTGAACGTCCGCAAGGACCTGCTGCGCCGGTTCGCCGTGCCGGGCCGCCCGCTGTTCCGGGCCAACCACCGGCTGATGATGCGCGCCGGGCGGCGCGGCCTGGCCGCGCACCTGAAAGCGGTTTGAACCAACCCCTCGGAGCCCTGTATTGTTCAGTGCGTTCCCGGGCGATTGGCTCAGTGGTAGAGCGCTTCGTTCACACCGAAGAGGTCACTGGTTCGAACCCAGTATCGCCCACCGGGAAGAAACCGGTCCGCGCAGGCGGACCGGTTTTCTCATGCCCGGAGCCCGGAGCCCGGAGCCCGGAGTTCTGGGGCGGGGCGTGTGGACCGCGCCCGGTGTCCGGTGTCCGACGCGCACCTGACGGGGGAGCGGTGCGCGGGGCGGGTCCGCACCACCCCTCACGCCGCCGCGGGCACCGCCGGGCGCAGCGGCCAGGCCGGGTCCACCGGCTCCTCCGAGCCGTTCAGCGCGAACCACGCCTGGAGCCCGCGTGCCTGCCCCGCGTGCCAGGCCGCCTGCCGGGCGTGCAGTTCGGCGGGGGAGAGCCGCTCCAGCCGGGCCGGGAAGCGGCGGCCCAGTGCCCGGACCACATCCATCGCCGCCAGCGCGTCGGCCGCCGCGTCGTGCGCGCCCTCCAGGGGGACGCCGTAGTGCGCGCAGAGGTCGGAGAGGGTGCGGCGGCCCTTGCGGTACCGGTCCAGGTGCTTGTCCAGCACCCACGGGTCGAGCACATGCAGCGCCGCCCGGTCCAGCCAGCGTCCCAGCGAGGAGGCCCGGTGCCGCCGCAGCTCCCGGTCCAGCAGTGTCAGGTCGAACGGCGCGTTCATCACCACCAGCGGGCGCCCGGCCCGCGCCTGGTCGGCCAGCGCCTCCGCCACCTCGTACATCACGGGCGCCGGCCAGCGCCCGTGCCGCTGGAGGTGCTCCTCCGTCAGCCCGTGCACCGCCGTGGCCGCGCCCGGCACCGTCACACCCGGGTTGACCAGCCAGCGGGTGATCCGCGGCCTGAGTCCCGGGGCGTCCTGGAGGACGAGGGCGGCCGACACTATCCGGTCGGCCTCCACGTCCACCCCCGTCGTCTCCGTGTCGAAGGCGGCCAGCGGCCCCTCGAACCAGCTCGCCATGAGGCACCAACTCCTTCACCCTGAGCGGCGGCTGACAAGCCGTCGTCCGTCCCGATCGGGTGATACCCGGGCGGTTCGCGGCGTACGCCGGAAGGGGGAGACGGGAGTGCGGGCGCGGTGGGGCCCGTGCGGTGCGGTGACCCGCCGGGCCCGACGGACCGTCGGCCGGGAAAGCGGACCGTCGCCGCGCCACCGCGCCACCGCGCCTGCCCGCCGATGGCAGCACCCGCTCGCCGACGGCAGCGCCCGGCACGTCCCGGCACCGCCCCGCCCCTGGAGGCCGACCGCCCGGCACCTGCCGGAGCCCGTCCGGCCCCGGCACCTGCCGGAGCCCGTCCGGCCCCGGCACCCCCGTCGGACACGGACTACCACTGCCCGGTGCCGACCGTCAGCACCGGGCGCGGGCAACCGCACGGGCACGCGTGGCGCCCCCGCTCCCTCCGCCTCCTCGATCAGCTCCGCCCCCGAGCGGCCCCGGCCTCCTCCGCCTTCGGCCGGACACGGCCGAAGGCTTCGCCCCGGTACCGTCGGCCCGCCCCGCGCGGGCGCCCCGCCCGCGGCCCGCCCGCCCGCTACCCGCGCAGGGCACCGGCCGAGCACCGCCCCCCGCAGGGCACAGGCGGGGCGCCGCACGCGCAGTGCACCGCGCGCCGTCCCACGGACACCGGCCCGCGTCCGGCCCGCGCCCCAGGAGTCTCCCGGGGCTTCGGGGGCTTCGGGGGTTCGGGTGCTCCGGGGCGCGGGCCGGTGCCGGACGGCGGCACGGCACTGACCGGCGGAACGACGGAGGCCCCCGTGACCCCCGGGCGGGAATCGGCTTCGACCCGGGGCGTGCGGGGTCGGTACGATCGGCGGGTGCGTGCGCTCCGGTATGGCGCCGCAGCCCCCTTCAGTCAGGAGAGACCGGTGTCAGACGTCCGTGTGATCATCCAACGCGATTCCGAGCGGGAAGAACGCGTGGTGACGACGGGCACTACGGCCGCCGAGCTCTTCGCCGGCGAGCGCTCGGTCATCGCCGCCCGCATCGGTGACCGTCTGGTGGACCTCGCCCACGAGGTCGGGGAGGGCGACACCGTCGAGGCCGTCGACATCTCCTCCGAGGACGGTCTCGGCATCCTGCGCCACTCCACCGCACACGTCATGGCCCAGGCCGTGCAGGAGCTCTTCCCCGAGGCCAAGCTGGGCATCGGCCCGCCGGTCCGGGACGGCTTCTACTACGACTTCGACGTCGAGAAGCCGTTCACGCCCGAGGATCTCAAGGCCATCGAGAAGAAGATGCAGGAGATCCAGAAGCGCGGCCAGCGCTTCTCGCGCCGTGCGGTCACCGACGACGCGGCCCGGGAAGAGCTGGCGGACGAGCCGTACAAGCTGGAGCTGATCGGCCTCAAGGGCTCCGCCTCCCACGACGACGGCGCGGACGTCGAGGTCGGCGCCGGTGAGCTGACGATCTACGACAACCTGGACGCCAAGACCGGCGACCTGTGCTGGAAGGACCTCTGCCGGGGTCCCCACCTGCCCACCACCCGGAACATCCCGGCCTTCAAGCTGATGCGCAACGCCGCCGCCTACTGGCGCGGCAGCGAGAAGAACCCGATGCTCCAGCGCATCTACGGCACGGCCTGGCCGTCCAAGGAGGAGCTGAAGGCACACCTGGAGTTCCTCGCCGAGGCCGAGAAGCGCGACCACCGCAAGCTGGGCGCCGAGCTGGACCTGTTCTCCGTCCCGGAGCAGATCGGCTCCGGCCTGGCCGTCTTCCACCCCCGGGGCGGCACCATCCGCCGGGTCATGGAGGACTACTCGCGGCGCCGCCACGAGGAGGAGGGCTACGAGTTCGTCTACACCCCGCACGCGACGAAGGGGAAGCTCTTCGAGACCTCGGGCCACCTGGACTGGTACGCCGACGGCATGTACCCGCCCATGCAGCTCGACGAGGGCGTGGACTACTACCTCAAGCCCATGAACTGCCCGATGCACAACCTGATCTTCGACGCGCGGGGCCGCTCCTACCGCGAGCTGCCGCTGCGCCTCTTCGAGTTCGGGACCGTGTACCGGTACGAGAAGTCCGGTGTGGTGCACGGCCTGACCCGGGCCCGCGGCTTCACCCAGGACGACGCGCACATCTACTGCACCCGCGAGCAGATGGCGGACGAGCTCGACACGACGCTCACCTTCGTGCTGAACCTGCTGCGGGACTACGGCCTCACCGACTTCTACCTGGAGCTGTCCACCAAGGACCCGGAGAAGTTCGTCGGCACCGACGACGCCTGGGAGGAGGCGACCGAGACGCTCCGCCAGGTCGCGGAGAAGCAGGGCCTGCCGCTGGTCCCGGACCCGGGCGGCGCCGCCTTCTACGGTCCCAAGATCTCCGTCCAGGCCAAGGACGCCATCGGCCGCACCTGGCAGATGTCGACCATCCAGCTCGACTTCAACCTGCCGGAGCGCTTCGGTCTGGAGTACACCGGCGCGGACGGCACCAAGCAGCGGCCGGTCATGATCCACCGCGCGCTGTTCGGCTCGATCGAGCGGTTCTTCGCGGTGCTCCTGGAGCACTACGCGGGCGCCTTCCCGGCCTGGCTGGCGCCGGTCCAGGCGGTCGGCATCCCGGTCGGGGACGCGCACGTGGAGTACCTGGAGACGTTCGCCGCCCAGGCCCGCAAGAAGGGCCTGCGGGTGGAGGTCGACTCCTCCTCCGACCGCATGCAGAAGAAGATCCGCACGGCGCAGAAGCAGAAGGTGCCCTTCATGATCATCGTCGGGGACGACGACATGAACGCGGGCACGGTCTCCTTCCGCTACCGCGACGGTTCGCAGGAGAACGGGGTCCCGGTCGACGAGGCCCTCGCCAAGCTGGCGCGGGTGGTCGAGGAGCGGGCCCAGGTCTGATCCGCCCGCCGGAGGCCCCCGGGAGTTCCCGGGGGCCTTTCCCGTCGCCGGGCACGACGCCATATGCTGCACACATGACGATTGAGCCGGAGCAGCAGCGGGGAGTGGGGACGCCGGACGCGTTCCAGCGACTGTGGACGCCCCACCGGATGGCGTACATCCAGGGGGAGAACAAGCCCAGCGGCCCGGGGGCCGACGACGGCTGCCCCTTCTGCTCGATCCCGGCCAAGTCCGACGAGGACGGGCTGATCGTCCGCCGCGGCGAGCTGGTCTACGTGGTGCTCAACCTGTACCCGTACAACGGCGGCCATCTGATGGCGGTCCCCTACCGTCATGTCGCCGACTACACGGAGCTGACCGACGCGGAGACCGCCGAGCTGGCCGTCCTGACCAAGCAGGCGATGACGGCGCTGCGCACCGCTTCCGGTGCCCATGGGTTCAACATCGGCATGAACCAGGGCACGGTGGCCGGCGCGGGCATCGCCGCGCACCTCCACCAGCACATCGTGCCCCGCTGGGGCGGCGACACGAACTTCATGCCGGTCGTCGGCCACACCAAGGTGCTGCCCCAGTTGCTCGGGGACACCCGCGAGATGCTCGCGAAGGCCTGGCCCACGGACTGACGCCGGACCGGCACCGCAGCCCCGCCCCGGGACCGGCATCCGCCCGGCCCCGCCCCGGACCGGCATCCGCCCGGCCCCGCCCCGGCACCGGCATCCGCCCCGGTCCGCCGCACCACGGTCCGCCGCGCCGGGCACCAGCCGCGTCCCGGCGGGCCCGGTCACGGCGGAAGGGGCGGCGCCGCAGCGGCACCGCCCCTCCCGTTCGCTCCCGCCCCCCGGGCCCTCCGCCCGTGGGCGTCACGCCTCGCACGCGGGCGTCACGCGTTGTAGAGGTCCGCCTTCCCCGGCGACGGATCCTGTACGGCCGTGCTGAGGGACGAGGAGCGGCTGCCGAACTTCTCGGTGTCCACCCCGTTCTCCGCCAGCACCCGGATCGCCGCCGTGTGCACCACGCGCAGCACCGGCGTCGCCGCCCGCAGCGCGTCGTCGGCCATGAAGCGGTGCCTCCAGGGCTGGTCCGCCCACACATGCCGCAGCCCGAAGGGCTCGGGCAGGCCGATGGTGCCGCCCAGCCAGTTCAGCAGCGGCGGGTACCAGGTGAGGGGGGCGCGCAGCGCGAGCCGCACCACCTCGTTGGCGTCGACCAGCGGGAGCATCACCTTGCGGGACTCCCACGGCTTGAACGACTTGGTCACCGACTTCGAGGGGGCCTCCGGCTTCCCCATGAACAGCCCGTTGATCGGGCCCAGGGCGTGGCCGGTGACCTCGATGCGCAGGGTGGAGTGCAGCACCGTCACCGTGATCAGCATGGTGAGGACGAGCTGCCCGTCCCACAGCGTCCACTGGACGCCCAGGTAGTGCCGGTCCCCGGCGCCGAACTGCTGCTTGTTGCAGATCTCCTGTATGGCGTGCGGCTTGACCTGGTGCGCCTCGACGTCCGCCCCGGCCGGACGGGAGACGCCCTTGGCGTTCTCCCCGACGGGGGTGACGATCCAGTGCCGGATGGACGGCTTGGTGAAGCCGCCGGTGTTCAGCGGGCCCCGCTCCAGCAGGCTGAGCTGGTCGTGGATGGCGCGTATGACGTCCCAGCTCCGGAAGGGGTGGATCTCGCGGGACGGGTCGGCGGGCACCAGCTCCTCCGCGAGCTGCCAGCTCCCCCAGCGGGTGCCCATGCCGAGGATGCCCTTGGGCCCGGCGTAGAACACGGAGTTGGACTGCTGCTCGGCGCCGAGGTTGGCCAGGGACTGGCGGAGCTGCTCGGCGGCGGTCTCGTTGGGGTTGCTCGGGACGGCCTCGGGGACCTTGGCGCCGATGCCGCCGCCCGAGAGCAGGCCCGACCAGCGGTCGCGCAGCTCGTTGGCCGTGCTCTCGCAGATCCGCTTGGCCCAGAACCAGCCGACGACGGGCATCACGATCGCCGCCCGCCCGTACCAGGCCCAGAAGCCGGTGAAGGGCATCCTGAGCAGGAACAGCACGGCCAGCACGCCGATGGCGAAGAGCACCGCGGTGCCCAGGGCGCCGGCCTGCTTCCGCTCGGTCCTGGCGACGCCCGCGCGGATCTGGAAGCCGAGCAGCCAGACCAGGGTGCCGGGCAGGAACAGCAGGCCGCAGACCATGCTGATCAGGGTCAGCCGGCTGTCGCGGGCCTTGCGGATGCCGTTGGCGGCCAGGCAGTGCTCGACGACCATCTGGGGCTCGGCGCCGAAGGACTGGATCAGCGGCGCGCGCCCGGAGCCCAGCATGCGGGCGGTCACCGCGCGGGAGAACGCCTCCCCGAGGTTGGGCCGGAACAGCTTCGCCCAGGGGCGGCCCGCGTTGACCGAGGTCTCGTACCAGTCGTTGTCGGCCTTCTTGATGTCCTCCACCGGGTTGTCCCGGTAGGCGGCCGACGCCAGCGCGAAGGTGGGCGTCTGCCCTCCGTCGCCCGCGCGCGGCACCTGCGGCCCGAAGAAGTCCGCGAAACCGCCGTCACCGCTCATTCCCGCCCCCGATCGCCACCACTGTCCCTCCTGCGGCCTTCCCGACCGGCCTGCTGCGCACACCTGTTGATCAGGTCATCAGCGTATCCGCCGCCTCCCGGATGCGTCAGTGGTCGTCCAAAGCCGCCCCCGTGTGCGCGGGTTGCACCCGGGATGCGCCGTCGCGCGCCGGGCGCCCGACGCGTCCCGGGCCCCGCGCGGGAGGCCCCGCCGCACCCGCTCCGTACTCGCCCCGCGCCCACCCCGCGCCCGGCCCCGCACCGGCGCTGTCCCGGTCGTCCCGGGGACCGCGCCAACGGGTGAACGGCCCCGGGAACCGCGCCAACGGGTGAACGGCACAGGGGCGTTGACACCGGTGCCGTCGCCCCGGGCCCGCCCGTCGCGGCGCCCGGTGCCGTGAGCCCGGCGCCGTGGCCCGGTGCCGTCCGCGCCGCGGACCCTCCCGTGCCTACGGTTCCTCCCGTGCCTACGGTTCCTCCCGTGCCTACGGTTCCTCGCGCCCCGCCCCGCGCATCCGCCGCGCCACCCGCTCCGGGACCGGCTCGTACCGCGCGCGGCGGCGCTCGAAGCGGGCGGTGCCGTGGGAGAGCGAGCGCAGTTCCGCCGCGTACCGGTCCAGTTCCACCTCGGGCACCTCGGCGCGGACCCGTGTGCGTCCCCCGGCGGCCTGTTCGGTGCCGAGGACCCGGCCGCGCCGTGCGGACAGATCGGTCAGCACCGCGCCCACGAGGTCGTCCCCGGCCAGCACCCGCACCTCCGCCACCGGCTCCAGCAGCCGCAGCCCGGTGCCGGCCGCCGCCTCCCGCAGGGCCAGCGCGCCCGCCGCCTGGAAGGCGGCGTCGGAGGAGTCCACCGCGTGCGCCCTGCCGTCCCGCAGGGTGACGCGGACGTCGGTGAGCGGGTGGCCCGAGCCGAGGTCCCTGGCGGCCTGGGCGCGCACCCCCTTCTCGACGGAGGCGACGAACTGCCGGGGGACCGCGCCGCCGACGACCCGGTCCGCGAACTCGACGCCGGAGCCGCCCGGCAGCGGTTCCACCCCGATCCCGCAGACGGCGTACTGGCCGTGCCCGCCCGACTGCTTGACGTGCCGTCCGGTCCCGGTGGCGGGCGCGGCGAAGGTCTCCCGCAGCGCGACCCGGTGCGGCACGACGTCGACCCGGACGCGGTGCCGGTCGCGCAGCCGCTCCAGGGCGACCTCGGCGTGGGCCTCGCCCAGGCACCACAGCACGACCTGCCGGGTGTCCGGGTCGTGCTCCAGCCGCAGGGCCGGGTCCTCGGCCGTCAGCAGGGCCAGGCCCCGGGAGAGCCGTTCCTCGTCGGGGCCGCCGTGGGCCTCCAGGGCGACCGGGAGCAGCGGGTCGGGCGGCTCCCACGGGGCGATCAGCAGCGGGTCCTCCGGGTCGGACAGGGTGTCCCCGGTCCCCGCGGTGTCCAGCCGGGCCACGAGGCCCAGGTCGCCCGCGATCACCCGGCCGCCCGGCCGGCGCCCGCCCCGGGGCGCGGGCGGGGCCGCGGCGCGCTCGTCGGCGCCGTGGTCCCCGCCGTCCCGGCCGTGCCCGCCGACGTGCACCTCCCGGTCGGCGCGGAGCGTCCCGGAGAAGACCCGCACCAGGGAGATCCGGCCCGCGTAGGGGTCGTCGGAGGTGCCGACGACCTCCGCCGCCAACGTCGCCCCGGGGTCGCAGGCCGGCGTCGGGCGCGGTGTGCCGTCGGGCGCGGTCACCGGGGGGACCGGGCGCTCCAGCGGACTGGGGAAGCCGTGGACGATCAGCTCCAGGATCTCCACCGCGCCGAGCTCCTGCCGGGCGTCCCCGGCGGCCATCAGCACCGGGAAGAGGGCGCCGCGCGCGACGGCCCGCTCCAGGTCCCGGAGCAGGATCCCGTCCTCGATCTCCCCGCCGCCGAGGTAGCGGTCCATCAGGGACTCGTCCTCGCTCTCCGCGATGATCCCCTCGATGAGCCGGGCGCGGGCGTCCTCCAGCGCGGGCACCAGGTCCGGGTCGGGCGGGATCTCCACCCGCCGGCCCGAGGAGTGGTCGGCCCAGGTCCGCGACAGCGCCCCGGCCAGCCCGGTCACCGGCGCGTGCCCGTCGGCCGCCGCGGGGCCGCGCAGCGGCAGGACGAGGGGAAGGACGGCGTCGGGGTCACCGGCGCCGAACGCCTCGGCGCAGAGCCGGGCCGTCTCCTCGAAGCCGCCGCGGCCCGACCCCGGGCGGGTGACCACGACGGCGCGCGGTGTGCCGGCCGCCGCGCACTCCTCCCAGAGCGCCGGGGCGGTGCCGTCGAGGCCGTCGGAGGCCGGGACGACGAAGAGGGCCGCGTCCGCGGCGCGCAGTCCGGCCCGCAGCTCCCCGGTGAAGTCGGCGTATCCGGGGGTGTCCAGCAGGTTGATCCGGACACCGTCCCAGGTGACCGGGGTCAGGGCCAGGCGCACCGAGCGGCGCCGCCGGTGCCCGCTCCCCTCGTGGTCCGGGGCGCCGCCGTCCCCGGGGCAGCCCGGCCGGCCCGTCGCCCCGGCGGTCAGCGCGAGCGCCTCCACCAGGGCCGTCTTGCCCGCCCCGGAGGGGCCGACCAGCGCCACGTTGCGCACGGCGGCGGGCCCCCGCGGGCCGCCGTCCCCGTGCCGGGGGTGTGCCCTGTCGCCCATGTCCTCGCCTCCCGTGCGCGCTGGGGGCGCCGCGGGGGCGGGTACGCGGCACCGTGTGCTCGGCGTCCGGGTGGCTCCCGCGGTCCTTCGAGCCTTCCACTCCCGCCGGTCCGCGTCCAGGCGAACGGCCCGGGGCAGCCGCGCGGCCGTCCCGTGCCGGGCGGACGGGTGCCCGGCGTCACGGGTGCCCCGGCGTGACTACGATGGGCCAGCCGGTGGCCATCAAGGGCCGCGCGGCCACACCGACCGTCGGGAAGGCCATGCTGAACAAGTACGCGCGTGCATTCTTCACGCGTGTCCTCACACCGTTCGCCGCGTTTCTCATCCGCCGGGGCGTCAGCCCCGACACGGTCACGCTGATCGGAACGGCCGGGGTGGTCGCGGGCGCGCTGGTCTTCTACCCCATGGGCGAGTTCTTCTGGGGCACGGTCGTGATCACCCTCTTCGTCTTCTCCGACCTGGTCGACGGCAACATGGCCCGCCAGCTCGGACGCTCCAGCCGATGGGGCGCCTTCCTGGACTCCACCCTCGACCGGGTCGCGGACAGCGCGATCTTCGCCGGGTTCGCCCTCTGGTACGCGGGCCGCGGCGACGACAACGTGCTGTGCGCCGTGTCGATCTTCTGCCTGGCCAGCGGGCAGGTGGTGTCGTACACCAAGGCACGCGGCGAGGCCATCGGCCTGCCGGTGGCCGTCAACGGCCTGGTCGAGCGCGCCGAGCGGCTCGTCGTCTCGCTGGTCGCGGCCGGTTTCGCCGGGCTGCACGCGTTCGGTGTGCCGGGCATCCAGTACCTGCTGCCGGTCGCCCTCTGGATCGTCGCCGTCGGCAGCCTCGTCACGCTGGTGCAGCGGGTCGTCACGGTCCGCCGCGAGTCCGCCGAGGCGGAGGCGGCCGCCCAGCAGGACCAGGACACCGGGGCGGCGAAGTGACGGTCCGGGAGCGACTGGCCGACTCCCTGTACGGGGCCGGCTGGAGCACCGTCCGCCGGCTGCCCGAACCGGTCGCCGTACGGCTCGGCCGGACCGTCGCCGACATCGCCTGGAAGCGGCGCGGCGCGGGCGTCCGCCGCCTGGAGGGCAACTACGCGCGGGTGCGGCCCGGCGCGAGCCCCGACCAGCTCGCCGCGCTCTCGCGCGCGGGCATGCGCTCGTACCTGCGCTACTGGATGGAGTCCTTCCGGCTCCCCGCGTGGAGTCCCGAGCGGGTCCGCGACGGCTTCGATCCCCAGGACGTGCACCATCTCACCGACGGCATGGCCGAGGGCAGGGGCGTCATCCTGGCCCTGCCCCACCTGGGCAACTGGGACCTGGCCGGCGCCTGGGTCACCACCCGGCTCGGCATCCCCTTCACGACCGTCGCCGAGCGGCTGCGGCCGGAGTCCCTCTACGACCGCTTCGTCGCCTACCGCGAGGGCCTCGGCATGGAGGTCCTGCCGCACAGCGGCGGTGCCGCCTTCGGCACCCTGGCCCGGCGGCTGCGCGCGGGCGGCCTGGTCTGCCTGGTCGCGGACCGGGACCTGTCCGCCTCCGGCGTGGAGGTCGACTTCTTCGGCGAGACGGCCCGCATGCCCGCCGGCCCCGCCCTGCTCGCCCAGCAGACCGGCGCGGCACTGCTCCCGGTGACCCTCTGGTACGACGACTCGCCGGTCATGCGGGGCCGGGTGCACCCGCCCGTCGGCGTCCCCGGCGACGGCACCCGGCGGGAGCGGACCGCCGTCATGACCCAGGCCCTGGCCGACGCGTTCGCCACGGGCATCGCGGACCACCCGGAGGACTGGCACATGCTCCAGCGCCTGTGGCTGAAGGACCTCGACCCCGCGCGGGCGCCGGGGACCGGGGGACGGGACGCCTCGTGAGGATCGGCATCGTCTGCCCGTACTCCTGGGACGTGCCGGGCGGCGTCCAGTTCCACATCCGCGACCTCGCGGAGTACTTCATCCGCCTCGGCCACGAGGTGTCCGTCCTCGCCCCCGCCGACGACGACACCCCGCTGCCGCCGTACGTCGTCTCCGCCGGCCGCGCCGTCCCGGTGCCGTACAACGGCTCGGTGGCCCGGCTGAACTTCGGCTTCCTGTCGGCGGCCCGGGTGCGCCGCTGGCTGCACGAGGGCGCCTTCGACGTCATCCACATCCACGAGCCCACCTCGCCGTCGCTGGGACTGCTGACCTGCTGGGCGGCGCAGGGCCCGATCGTCGCGACCTTCCACACCTCCAACCCGCGCTCCCGCGCGATGATCGCGGCCTACGCCATCCTCCAGGCGGCCCTGGAGAAGATCAGCGCGCGGATCGCGGTCAGCGAGTACGCCCGCCGCACCCTCGTCGAACACCTCGGCGGGGACGCCGTGGTGATCCCCAACGGGGTCGACGTCGACTTCTTCGCCCGCGCCGAGCCCCGGCCCGAGTGGCAGGGCGGCACCATCGGCTTCATCGGCCGCATCGACGAGCCCCGCAAGGGCCTGCCGGTGCTGATGCGGGCGCTGCCGGGGATCCTCGCCGCCCGGCCGGAGACCCGGCTGCTGGTGGCCGGGCGCGGCGACGAGGAGGAGGCCGTGGCCACGCTCCCGGCCGCGCTGCGCTCCCGGGTGGAGTTCCTCGGCATGGTCAGCGACGAGGACAAGGCCGCCCTGCTGCGCAGCGTCGACCTGTACGTCGCCCCCAACACCGGCGGCGAGAGCTTCGGCATCATCCTCGTCGAGGCCATGTCGGCGGGTGCCCCCGTGCTCGCCTCCGACCTGGACGCCTTCGCCCAGGTCCTGGACCAGGGCGCGGCCGGCGACCTGTTCCCCAACGAGGACGCCGACGCCCTGGCCGACGCGGCGGTGCGGCTGCTGGCGGACCCGGAGCGCCGCGCCGGGCTGCGGGAGCGGGGCAGCGCCCATGTGCGGCGCTTCGACTGGTCGACGGTGGGCGCGGACATCATGTCCGTCTACGAGACGGTGACGGCGGGCGCGGCGGCTGTGGCGGCGGACGACCGCGCCACGGGCCTGCGCGCGCGCCTGGGCCGCTCCCGCGACTGAGCCCCCGCGGGCCGGGCCCGCGCGACGTGCCCTCCAAGCGAACCCCCCGACGTGCACTCCCGCGACCGGGACCGGTCCGGTGCGGGCCCCGGACCCGGGACTGCCCGTCCCGGGGCCGCCGGGGGCAGGACCCGCCCCCGCCCCCGCCCCCGCCCCGCCGGCCGGGGCACCGGTCCGGACCGCCCGGTGACCGGCGGGCACTCCGGCGGGCGGCGGCGCCCCGCGGACGCGGCGGCCGTGCCCGCCCGGCGGCACGTGACCTCCGCGGCACGCCCTAGGCTTGCGGCCCGTGACCGCAACCCTGATCTGGACCCTGGTCGTCCTCGTGGCGATCGGCCTCTACCTGAGCTGGACGGCGGGCCGCCTGGACCGGCTGCACGCCCGGATCGACGCCGCCCGCGCCGCGCTCGACGCGCAACTGCTGCGCCGGGCCTCGGTGACCCAGGAACTCGCGACGTCGGGCGTCCTCGACCCGGCCGCCTCGATCGTGCTGTACGAGGCAGCCCACGCCGCCCGGCAGGCCGAGGAGGAGCAGCGGGAGGTCGCGGAGAGCGCGCTCAGCCACGCGCTGCGGGCCGTGTTCGAGGACGCGGCGCAGGTGGAGGCCGTACGGGAGGCGCCCGGGGGAGAGGAGGCGGCCCGGGAACTGGCCGAGTCGGTGCGCAGGGTGCCGATGGCCCGGCGCTTCCACAACGACGCGGTGGGCGCCGCCCGGCGGCTGCGCGAGCACCGCAAGGTCCGCTGGTTCCGCCTCGCCGGACACGCCCCCTTCCCACTGGCCTTCGAGATGGACGACGAACCCCCGGCGGCCCTGGTCGAACGGGCCGGGTGACGGCGCGCCGCACCCCCGCCCGGGCCGTGCGCCCCGCCCGATCCGCCGGGCGAAAACGATCCACCGCCCGATCATTGGCCCTTGCCGTGGACCGGTCCCCTCGCGTTGGCTCGGGGTTGCAGAAACCCCCTCTTCCACAGCGAGGTATCCCGTGTCCAGCACGCTCTCCGCACATCCGTCCCCCGAGACCGGCACCGCCCGCGTCAAGCGCGGCATGGCCGAGCAGCTCAAGGGCGGCGTGATCATGGACGTCGTCACCCCGGAGCAGGCGAAGATCGCCGAGGACGCGGGAGCCGTCGCCGTCATGGCCCTGGAGCGGGTCCCGGCCGACATCCGCAAGGACGGCGGCGTGGCCCGCATGTCCGACCCGGACATGATCGACGGCATCATCGGCGCCGTCTCCATCCCGGTCATGGCCAAGTCCCGGATCGGCCACTTCGTCGAGGCCCAGGTCCTCCAGTCGCTCGGTGTCGACTACATCGACGAGTCCGAGGTCCTCACCCCGGCCGACGAGGTCAACCACTCCGACAAGTGGTCCTTCACCACCCCCTTCGTGTGCGGGGCCACCAACCTCGGCGAGGCCCTGCGCCGGATCGCCGAGGGCGCCGCGATGATCCGCTCCAAGGGCGAGGCCGGCACCGGCAACGTCGTGGAGGCCGTCCGCCACCTGCGCCAGATCAAGAACGAGATCGCCCGGCTGCGCGGCTTCGACAACCACGAGCTGTACGCCGCCGCCAAGGAGCTGCGCGCCCCCTACGAGCTGGTCAAGGAGGTCGCCGAGCTGGGCAAGCTGCCGGTGGTCCTCTTCTCCGCCGGCGGTGTCGCCACCCCGGCCGACGCCGCGCTGATGCGCCAGCTCGGTGCCGAGGGCGTCTTCGTCGGCTCCGGCATCTTCAAGTCCGGCGACCCGGCCAAGCGGGCCGCGGCCATCGTCAAGGCGACCACCTTCTACGACGACCCGAAGGTCGTCGCGGAGGCGTCCCGCAACCTGGGCGAGGCCATGGTCGGCATCAACTGCGACACCCTCCCCGAGTCCGAGCGCTACGCCAACCGCGGCTGGTAGGCGCGCGGATGAGCGGCACACCCGTGATCGGCGTCCTGGCCCTCCAGGGCGACGTCCGGGAGCACCTCACCGCCCTGGCCGCGGCCGGCGCCGAGGCCAGGGCGGTGAGGCGCCCCGGGGAACTCGCCGGTGTCGACGGGCTGGTGCTGCCCGGCGGCGAGTCCACCACCATGTCCAAACTGGCCGTCCTCTTCGGCCTGATGGACCCGCTGCGCGCCCGAGTGCGCGCGGGCCTGCCCGCCTACGGCACCTGCGCGGGCATGATCATGCTGGCCGACAGGATCCTCGACCCGCGCTCCGGTCAGGAGTCCGTCGGCGGCATCGACATGGTCGTGCGCCGCAACGCCTTCGGACGGCAGAACGAGTCCTTCGAGACCGCCGTCGAGGTCGCCGGAGTGCCGGGCGGTCCCGTGGAGGGCGTCTTCATCCGCGCCCCCTGGGTGGAGTCCGTCGGCGCCGCCGTCGAGGTGCTCGCGGAGCACGACGGCCACATCGTCGCGGTCCGTCAGGGGGCGGCGCTGGCCACGTCCTTCCACCCGGAGCTGACCGGTGACCACCGGGTGCACCGGCTCTTCGCGGACATGGTGCGCGAGAACCGCGGGGCCGACTCCTTGTAGGATTCCTGCGTTCGTTGCAGGGATGGGTTACGCGAAGGAGACAGGCAGATGTCCGGCCACTCTAAATGGGCCACGACGAAGCACAAGAAGGCCGTCATCGACGCCAAGCGCGGCAAGCTCTTCGCGAAGCTGATCAAGAACGTCGAGGTCGCGGCGCGGATGGGCGGCTCCGACATCGAGGGCAACCCGACGCTCTACGACGCCATCCAGAAGGCCAAGAAGCAGTCGGTCCCGAACAAGAACATCGACTCCGCGGTCAAGCGCGGCGCCGGCCTGGAGGCCGGCGGCGCCGACTACGAGACGATCATGTACGAGGGCTACGGTCCGAACGGCGTCGCGGTGCTCATCGAGTGCCTCACCGACAACCGCAACCGCGCCGCCTCCGACGTGCGCGTCGCCATGACCCGCAACGGCGGCTCCATGGCGGACCCCGGCTCGGTGTCGTACCTGTTCCACCGCAAGGGCGTCGTGATCGTCCCCAAGGGCGAGCTGGGCGAGGACGACGTCCTCACCGCCGTCCTGGAGGCGGGCGCCGAGGAGGTGAACGACCTCGGCGAGAGCTTCGAGGTGCTCAGCGAGGCCACCGACCTGGTCGCGGTCCGCACCGCGCTCCAGGAGGCCGGCATCGACTACGAGTCGGCCGACGCCAGCTTCGTGCCCACGATGCAGATCGAGCTGGACGAGGACGGCGCCCGGAAGATCTTCAAGCTGATCGACGCCCTGGAGGACAGCGACGACGTGCAGAACGTCTACGCCAACTTCGACGTGAGCGACGAGATCATGGCAAAGGTCGACGCCTAGGGCCTCTCATTCGGATCAGGCCGGATCCGGACGAAAGACCCTGGGCCCCGCTTCCGGGCCGTGCCGCCCCGGGGCGGGACACGTCCGTGCCGCGGCGCCCCCGGTGGCGCGACCGCGGGCACGGTGAGGATTCCGGCGGGCCGGAGGGACGGACACGTCCCCCGGCCCGCCGCCGTTGTCGGCACCACCCGATAGCCTGCACAAACAGGTGATCGACGGAAGGGGCCCGCCGTGCGCGTGCTGGGGGTGGACCCGGGGCTGACCCGCTGCGGGATCGGCGTCGTGGAGGGGGTGGCGGGCCGGCCGCTCACCATGATCGGCGTCGGTGTCGTCCGCACCCCCGCCGACGCCGACCTCGGCCCCCGCCTCGTCGCCGTCGAGCGGGGCATCGAGGAGTGGCTCGACGAGCACCGCCCGGAGTACGTCGCCGTGGAGCGCGTCTTCAGCCAGCACAACGTGCGCACCGTGATGGGCACCGCCCAGGCAAGCGCCGTCGCCATCCTCTGCGCCTCCCGCCGCGGCATCCCCGTCGCCCTGCACACCCCCAGCGAGGTCAAGGCCGCCGTCACCGGCTCGGGGCGCGCCGACAAGGCCCAGGTCGGCGCCATGGTGACCCGGCTGCTGCGGCTCGCCGCGCCGCCGAAGCCGGCCGACGCGGCGGACGCCCTCGCCCTCGCCATCTGCCACATCTGGCGCGCCCCCGCGCAGAACCGCCTCCAGCGCGCCGCCGCCCTGCACGCCGCGGCCGGCCGGGGCCGGGCCGCCGTCCCCGGGGCCGCCCAGGCCCCCCACCCGTCGAAAGGCCGTACGCCATGATCGCCTTCGTCAGCGGCACGGTCGCCGCCCTCGCCCCCGACTCCGCGGTGGTCGAGATCGGCGGCGTCGGCATGGCCGTCCAGTGCACCCCGGGCACGCTGGCCGGGCTCCGTGTCGGCCGGCCCGCGCGGCTCGCCACCTCCCTCGTCGTCCGAGAGGACTCGCTGACCCTGTACGGCTTCGCCGACGACGACGAGCGCCAGGTCTTCGAGCTGCTCCAGACCGCCAGCGGCGTCGGCCCCCGCCTCGCCCAGGCCATGCTCGCCGTGCACGCCCCCGACGCCCTGCGCAGGGCGGTGTCCACGGGCGACGAGAAGGCGCTGACCGCCGTCCCCGGCATCGGCAAGAAGGGCGCCCAGAAGCTCCTGCTGGAACTGAAGGACCGCCTCGGCGCCCCCGTCGGGGCCCCCGCCGTGGGCGCCCCGGTCAGCGCCGGCTGGCGCGACCAGTTGCACGCCGCCCTGATCGGCCTCGGCTACGCGACCCGCGAGGCCGACGAGGCCGTGACCGCCGTCGCCCCCCAGGCCGAGGCCGCCGACGGGACGCCCCAGGTGGGGCAGCTCCTCAAGGCGGCCCTGCAGAGCCTCAACCGCGCCCGGTGACCCGCCCCCCGGCGCCCCCGCGGACCGGGGGGCCCGGACCCGCTCCGACCGGCGGCCCCTGGGCCCAGCCGTCACCTCCCCGTCCGCCCGGCGGCGCCGTGCGCGCGCCCGGCACCGCCGGACCCGCCCTCCGGGCGGACGGGGGCGGGGTGACGACGGGCCCCGGCGGGCGCCCGACCTCCCCCAGCCCGTACCGAGAGCCGAGGCACACCTGATGAACTGGGACGACACGACCGACGCGGACGCGGCCGAGCGGCTCGTCGGCGCCGCTGCCGACGGCGAGGACCAGGCCGTGGAGGCCGCCCTCCGGCCCAAGGACCTGGACGAGTTCATCGGACAGGAGAAGGTCCGCGAACAGCTCGACCTCGTGCTGCGCGCCGCCCGCGCCCGCGGTGCCACCGCCGACCACGTCCTGCTCTCCGGCGCTCCCGGCCTCGGCAAGACCACCCTCTCCATGATCATCGCCGCCGAGATGGGCGCCCCCATCCGCATCACCTCCGGCCCCGCCATCCAGCACGCCGGGGATCTCGCCGCGATCCTCTCCTCCCTCCAGGAGGGCGAGGTCCTCTTCCTCGACGAGATCCACCGCATGTCCCGGCCCGCCGAGGAGATGCTCTACATGGCGATGGAGGATTTCCGGGTCGACGTCATCGTCGGCAAGGGCCCCGGCGCCACCGCCATCCCCCTGGAACTGCCGCCGTTCACCCTGGTCGGCGCCACCACCCGGGCGGGACTGCTGCCGCCCCCGCTGCGCGACCGCTTCGGCTTCACCGCGCACATGGAGTTCTACGGCCCCGCCGAACTGGAGCGCGTCGTCCACCGCTCCGCCGGCCTCCTCGACGTCGGCATCGACCCCGCGGGCGCCGCCGAGATCGCCGGCCGCTCCCGGGGCACCCCCCGCATCGCCAACCGCCTGCTGCGCCGGGTCCGCGACTACGCCCAGGTCAAGGCCGACGGCCGGGTCACCCGGGAGATCGCCGCCGCGGCCCTCGCGGTGTACGAGGTCGACGAGCGCGGCCTCGACCGGCTGGACCGGGCCGTCCTCCAGGCGCTGCTGAAGCTCTTCGGCGGCGGTCCGGTGGGCCTGTCCACGCTCGCCGTCGCCGTCGGCGAGGAGCGTGAGACAGTGGAGGAGGTCGCGGAACCGTTCCTCGTCAGGGAGGGGCTGCTCGCCCGTACCCCGCGCGGACGGATCGCGACCCCCGCCGCATGGGCGCACCTCGGCCTCACCCCGCCGGGCCCGCGGTCCGCAGGAAACGGACAACGGGATCTCTTCGGGACGTGACGGTCCCATGGCGTCCCCGCCGGGGCCCGGCACATTCGCCGGTCCAGGAACCCCGGTGCCGTGCTGAGCGTTGTTCCCTGCGCGCGGACTCGCTTAGACTCCGCCGATGCCGTCGTGTCGGCGGCGTACACACCCCCAACCAGCAGGCCGCGCGCCAGCGCGGTCGTGTGAAGGAAGTACCGACCCGTGAGTCTCGTGACCCTCCTCCCGTTCGTCGTGCTCATCGGGGCCATGTTCCTGATGACGCGGTCGGCGAAGAAGAAGCAGCAGCAGGCCGTCGACATGCGGAACCAGATGCAGCCCGGTTCGGGCGTCCGAACCATCGGGGGCATGTACGCCACGGTCAAGGAGGTGAGCGAGGACACGGTCCTCCTCGACGCCGGACCCGGCGTCGAACTGCTCTTCGCCAAGAACTCCATCGGTGCCGTTCTCACCGACGACGAGTACAACCGCATCGTCCACGGCATCGAGCACGACCTGAAGTCCGACGCCGACATCGTCCCCGACGACGCCTCCTCCCTCACCGAGACCGACGCCTCCCACGCCGACGACTCCGACGACACGGCCGACAAGGACGGCCGGTCCGTCGACCTCGGCAAGAAGGACGCGCCCGACGAGCAGACGGCCGACTCCGAGCCCGCCCAGGCGGACAAGGAGGACGACCCGAAGAAGTCCGACGGCGGCTCCGAGGCGAAGTAGCCGTGTTACGGGGTGCGCGGACCGTTCCCGCGCACCCCGCTCCACGTGCGGCTCGAACAGCACCCCACACCATGTGACGGCCGCCGGTGCGCCGGTCTCGGCGTGAGCGGCCCCGAGAGGGAGTACGAACAGGTGGTTTCAGTCAAAAAGGGAAAGAACGCGAGCGCCCAGAGCAAGCCCGGGCGCTCGCTGGCCCTGATTCTGATCGCCATTGTGGCGCTCACCGGAGGGATGTTCGCCTCCGGAAACACCGCTCCGCGTCTCGGCATCGATCTCGCCGGGGGGACGAGCATCACTCTCCGGGCGGTCGCGGAACCCGGCCAGGCGTCCGCGATCAACAAGACCAACATGGACACCGCGGTCGAGATCATGGAGCGCCGTGTCAACGGACTGGGCGTCTCCGAGGCCGAGGTGCAGACCCAGGGCGACCGGAACATCATCGTCAACATCCCCAAGGGGATGAACTCGAAGGAAGCCCGGGCCCAGGTCGGCACCACGGCCAAACTCTACTTCCGCCCCGTCCTCGCCACCGGGCTCTCCGGCCCCGGCATGAACGCCAGCCCGTCCGCCGCCCCCTCGGACAGCCCCTCCGGCGCACCGAGCGGTGAGGCCACGGACAAGGCCACCGGCAAGGCGACCGACGAGGCCACCGGCCCCGCGGACGGACAGGACGGGGCGAGCACCCCGCCGTCCGGCACCCCCACCGACGGCGCCACCACCCAGGGCCGCGCCGTCACCGGCGCCCTGAAGGCCGATCCCAGCCCCTCCGCGAGCCCCTCCGGCGCGGCCTCCCCGTCCCCGGCCGCCAGCACCCCCGCCGACGACGGCAACGCCAAGCTCCAGGCCGCCTACGACGCGCTCGACTGCACCAAGGAGTCCCAGCGCGCCAAGGCGGGCGAGGGCGCCAGGCCCGGCGACACCACGCTAGCCTGCGGCACCAACTCGGACGGCATCTGGCAGAAGTACATCCTCGGCCCGGCCGAGGTCGACGGCACCGAGGTGGACAAGGCCCAGGCCGTCTACAACACGCAGAGCGCCGCCGGCTGGACCGTCACGATGAAGTTCACCGACAAGGGCGCCAAGAAGTTCGCCGACATCACCGGCAAGCTCGCCAACAACCAGACCCCGCAGAACCAGTTCGCCATCGTCCTGGACAACGAGGTCGTCTCCGACCCGTACGTCCGCCAGGCGCTCACCGGCGGCAACGCGGAGATCTCCGGCAGCTTCGACCAGCAGGAGGCCCAGAGCCTCGCCAACATGCTGAGCTACGGCGCGCTGCCGCTGAGCTTCCACGAGGACAGCGTCACCACCGTCACCGCCGCCCTCGGCGGCGAGCAGCTCCGCGCCGGACTGATCGCCGGTGCCATCGGCCTCGCGCTGGTCATCATCTACCTGCTGGTCTACTACCGCGGCCTGTCCTTCATCGCCATCGCCTCGCTGGGCGTCTCCGCCTCGCTGACGTACGTGATCATGTCGTTGCTCGGCCCGACCATCGGCTTCGCGCTGAACCTGCCCGCCGTCTGCGGCGCCATCGTCGCCATCGGCATCACGGCGGACTCGTTCATCGTCTACTTCGAACGGGTCCGCGACGAGATCCGCGAGGGACGCTCGCTGCGCCCCGCCGTGGAGCGCGGCTGGCCCCGCGCCCGGCGCACCATCCTGGTCTCCGACTTCGTCTCGTTCCTCGCGGCGGCGGTGCTCTTCATCGTCACCGTCGGCAAGGTGCAGGGCTTCGCCTTCACCCTCGGCCTCACCACCCTGCTCGACGTCGTCGTGGTGTTCCTCTTCACCAAGCCGCTGCTCACGCTGATGGCCCGCCGCAGGTTCTTCGCCAGTGGGCACAAGTGGTCCGGCCTCGATCCGACGGCACTGGGGGCCAAACCCCCGCTCCGCCGCACCCGCCGTCCGGCCGCCGGCCCCGTCGACCCGAAGGAGGCGTGAGATGTCGAAGCTCGGCAACCTCGGCGCACGCCTGCACCATGGCGAGATCAGCTACGACTTCATCCGCAACCGCAAGCTCTGGTACGGGATCTCGATCCTGATCACCATCACGGCGATCGTCGGCCTGTCGGTCCGCGGTCTCCACATGGGCATCGAGTTCCAGGGCGGCGCGGTCTTCACCACCCCGAAGAAGATGAGCGCCTCGGTGGCCCACGCCGAGGAGCTCGCGGAGAACGCCTCCGGACACGACGCGATCGTCCAGAAACTCGGCGACGGCAGCCTGCGTATCCAGATCTCCGGCATCGAGACCGCCAAGTCGGACGACATCAAGGAGGCGCTCGCCAAGGACCTGAAGGTCGACGCGGAGAAGATCAACGCCGACCTCGTCGGCCCGAGCTGGGGCGACCAGATCGCCAACAAGGCATGGCAGGGCCTCGGGATCTTCATGGTCCTGGTGGTGATCTACCTGGCCATCGCGTTCGAGTGGCGGATGGCCGTCGCCGCCCTGATCGCGCTGGTCCACGACATCACCATCACGGTCGGTGTCTACGCCCTCGTCGGCTTCGAGGTCACCCCCGGCACGGTGATCGGCCTGCTGACCATCCTCGGCTACTCGCTCTACGACACCGTCGTGGTCTTCGAGAGCCTCAAGGAACAGGCGAAGGACATCACCAAGCAGTCCCGCTGGACCTACAGCGAGGTCGCCAACCAGTCGATCAACGGCACCCTGGTGCGCTCCATCAACACCACCGTGGTCGCCCTGCTGCCCGTCGCCGGCCTGCTCTTCATCGGCGGCGGCTTCCTCGGCGCGGGCATGCTCAACGACATCTCGCTCTCGCTCTTCGTGGGCCTCGCGGCCGGCGCCTACTCGTCGATCTTCATCGCCACACCGCTCGTCGCCGACCTCAAGGAGGCCGAGCCGCAGATGAAGGCCCTCAAGAAGCGCGTCCTCGCCAAGCGCGCCCAGGGCGGCGCCAAGGACGGGGGCGAACCGGCCCCGGCACCCGCCGAGGCCGGCCACGGCGACGGGGACGAGGTGGCGGCCGCCGCGGTCGTCGGTCCCCGCAGCCAGCCCGCATCCCGCGGCAGGGGCCGCGGACGACCCTCGGGGAAGCGCCGATGACCGACATCCGGGACCTGCTGCTCAGCCGTATCCGGGACGTGGCCGACTATCCGGCCCCGGGCGTGGTGTTCAAGGACATCACGCCGCTCCTGGCGGACCCGGCGGCCTTCTCGGTGCTCACCGACGCCCTCGCGGACGTCGCCCGGCGCACCGGCGCCACCAAGGTCGTCGGACTGGAGGCCCGGGGCTTCATCCTGGGCGCCCCGGTCGCCCTGCGGGCCGGCCTCGGCTTCGTCCCGGTGCGCAAGGCGGGCAAGCTCCCCGGAGCCACCCTCGGCCAGTCCTACGACCTGGAGTACGGCTCCGCCGAGATCGAGGTGCACGCCGAGGACCTCGCCGTCTCCGACCGTGTCCTGATCGTCGACGACGTGCTCGCCACCGGCGGCACGGCCGAGGCGTCGGTCCAGCTCGTCCGCCGGGCCGGGGCCGCCGTCGCAGGCCTCGCCGTCCTGATGGAGCTGGGCTTCCTGAACGGCCGGGCCCGGCTGGCGCCGTCCCTGGACGGTGCCCCGCTGGAGGCGCTGCTCCTCGTCTGACGGCCACCGGAGGCGGGCACCGGAGGAATCCGGCGCCCGCCTCCGGTGTTGTTCCTGGCGGAGCCCCCCACAATGGCCTGAAGGCGATGCTCGGACACGGGATCGCTACGATGGGGTATCCGGAGCCTGACCGGGGGACCCGGATCGCGCACGAGGAGTCCTCTTGCCAGACGAGGCCCAGCCACTGACCGCCGCCAAGCCCGAGTCCGTCTCGGCAGCCGCGGCGAAGCCCGCACCGAGCGCGCCGCACGCGAAGAACGACCTCCGCGGGCCCATCGAGCACGCCCGGTCGGCGCCGGTCGACAAGCCCGCCGACGAGCAGTCGCGGCCCAAACCCGCCCCGCCCGAGCGCGACCGGAACTCGCCGGTCGTCCGCGCCCCCGCCGGGCAGCCCGCCCGCTCCGGCTCCTCCAACCGCGTCCGCGCCCGGCTGGCCCGCCTCGGGGTCCAGCGCGCCAACCCGTACAACCCGGTCCTGGAACCCCTGCTGCGGATAGTGCGGGGCAACGACCCCAAGATCGAGACGGCCACGCTGCGCCAGATCGAGCGCGCCTACCAGGTCGCGGAGCGCTGGCACCGCGGCCAGAAGCGCAAGAGCGGCGACCCGTACATCACCCACCCGCTCGCCGTCACCACCATCCTCGCGGAACTGGGCATGGACCCCGCCACCCTGATGGCCGGGCTGCTCCACGACACCGTCGAGGACACCGAGTACGGCCTGGAGGACCTGCGCCGCGACTTCGGCGACGTGGTGGCCCTGCTCGTCGACGGCGTCACCAAGCTGGACAAGGTCAAGTTCGGCGAGGCCGCACAGGCCGAGACCGTCCGCAAGATGGTCGTCGCCATGGCCAAGGACCCCCGGGTCCTGGTCATCAAGCTCGCCGACCGCCTGCACAACATGCGCACCATGCGCTATCTCAAGCGCGAGAAGCAGGAGAAGAAGGCGCGCGAGACCCTGGAGATCTACGCGCCGCTCGCCCACCGCCTGGGCATGAACACCATCAAGTGGGAGCTGGAGGACCTCGCCTTCGCGATCCTCTACCCCAAGATGTACGACGAGATCGTCCGCCTGGTCGCCGAGCGGGCCCCCAAGCGCGACGAGTACCTGGCCGTCGTCACCGACGAGGTCCAGCAGGACCTGCGCTCGGCCCGGATCAAGGCGACCGTCACCGGCCGCCCCAAGCACTACTACAGCGTCTACCAGAAGATGATCGTCCGCGGCCGGGACTTCGCGGAGATCTACGACCTGGTGGGCATCCGCGTCCTCGTGGACACCGTCCGCGACTGCTACGCGGCGCTCGGTACCGTGCACGCGCGGTGGAACCCGGTCCCCGGCCGGTTCAAGGACTACATCGCGATGCCCAAGTTCAACATGTACCAGTCGCTGCACACCACGGTGATCGGCCCCGGGGGCAAGCCCGTCGAGCTCCAGATCCGCACCTTCGACATGCACCGCCGCGCCGAGTACGGCATCGCCGCGCACTGGAAGTACAAGCAGGAGGCCGTCGCCGGCGCCTCCAAGGTGCGCACCGACGCCCCGAAGTCCTCCGGCAAGGACAAGGACGCCATCAACGACATGGCGTGGCTGCGGCAGCTCCTGGACTGGCAGAAGGAGACCGAGGACCCGGGCGAGTTCCTGGAGTCCCTGCGCTTCGACCTCTCCCGCAACGAGGTGTTCGTCTTCACCCCCAAGGGCGATGTCATAGCGCTCCCCGCCGGGGCGACCCCGGTGGACTTCGCCTACGCCGTCCACACCGAGGTCGGCCACCGCACCATAGGGGCGCGCGTCAACGGCCGCCTGGTGCCGCTGGAGTCCACCCTGGACAACGGCGACCTGGTCGAGGTCTTCACCTCCAAGGCGGCCGGCGCCGGGCCCTCCCGCGACTGGCTCGGCTTCGTGAAGTCGCCGCGCGCCCGCAACAAGATCCGGGCCTGGTTCTCCAAGGAGCGCCGGGACGAGGCGATCGAGCAGGGCAAGGACGCCATCGTCCGCGCCATGCGCAAGCAGAACCTCCCGATCCAGCGCATCCTGACCGGCGACTCCCTGGTCACCCTGGCGCACGAGATGCGGTACTCGGACATCTCCGCGCTGTACGCGGCGATCGGCGAGGGCCATGTCTCGGCGCCCAACATCGTGCAGAAGCTCGTCCAGGCACTCGGCGGCGAGGAGGCCGCCACCGAGGAGATCGACGAGTCGGTCCCGCCCGCCCGGGGCCGCGGCCGCAAGCGCCGCACCAACGCCGACCCCGGGGTCGTCGTCAAGGGCGTCGAGGACGTGTGGGTCAAGCTGGCCCGCTGCTGCACCCCCGTGCCCGGCGATCCGATCATCGGCTTCGTCACCCGGGGCAGCGGCGTCTCCGTGCACCGCAGCGACTGCGTCAACGTGGACTCGCTCTCCCGCGAGCCCGAGCGCATCCTCGACGTGGAGTGGGCGCCCACCCAGTCCTCGGTCTTCCTGGTCGCCATCCAGGTCGAGGCGCTGGACCGGTCCCGCCTGCTGTCCGACGTCACCCGGGTCCTGTCCGACCAGCACGTCAACATCCTCTCGGCGGCCGTGCAGACCTCCCGCGACCGGGTCGCCACCTCCCGCTTCACCTTCGAGATGGGCGATCCCAAGCACCTCGGACATGTCCTCAAGGCCGTCCGCGGCGTGGAGGGCGTCTACGACGTCTACCGGGTCACCTCGGCCCGCAGGCCCTCGTAGCACCGCCTACGCGTGGGGCCCCGCACCGACCGGTGCGGGGCCCCACGCGTAGGCACGGCGGCGGGGATCAGCCGCCGAACTCCTGCAGACCCTTGAGCGCCTGGTCCAGCAGGGCCTGGCGGCCCTCCAGCTCACGCGCCAGCTTGTCGGCCCGGGCGTTGTTGCCCTGGGCGCGCGCCTGCTCGATCTGCCCGGCGAGCTTGTCCACCGCGGCCCGGAGCTGACCGGTCAGACCCTCGGCACGCGCGCGCGCCTCCGGGTTCGTCCGGCGCCACTCGCTCTCCTCGGCCTCCTGGAGGGCCCGCTCGACGGCGTGCATCCGGCCCTCGACCTTCGGCCGCGCGTCGCGCGGCACGTGCCCGATGGCCTCCCAGCGCTCGTTGACCGAACGGAACGCGGCACGGGCCGCCTTCAGATCTGTCACCGGGAGCAGCTTCTCGGCCTCCCCGGCCAGCTCCTCCTTGAGCTTGAGGTTCTCCGCCTGCTCCGCGTCCCGCTCGGCGAAGACCGAGCCGCGGGCGGCGAAGAACACGTCCTGGGCGCCGCGGAAGCGGTTCCACAGGTCGTCCTCGTGCTCGCGCTGCGCGCGGCCCGCCGCCTTCCACTCGGCCATCAGGTCGCGGTAGCGGGCGGCCGTCGTACCCCAGTCCGTGGAGTTCGACAGGGCCTCGGCCTCCGCGACCAGCCGCTCCTTGATCCGGCGGGCGTCCTCGCGCTGGGAGTCGAGCTGCGCGAAGTGCTGCTTGCGCCGCTTGGAGAACGCCGAGCGCGCGTGCGAGAAGCGGTGCCACAGCTCGTCGTCGGACTTGCGGTCCAGCCGCGGCAGGCCCTTCCAGGTGTCCACCAGGGACCGCAGCCGCTCGCCGGCCGCCCGCCACTGGTCGGACCGCGCCAGCTCCTCGGCCTCCGCGACCAGCGCCTCCTTGGCGCCGCGCGCCTCGTCGGACTGCTTCGCCCGCTGGACCTTGCGCTCCTCGCGGCGCGTCTCCACCAGCTCGGTGAGCCTGTCCAGCCGCGCTCTGAGCGCCTCCAGGTCACCGACCGCGTGGTGCGCGTCGACCTGCTCGCGCAGATGACCGACCGCGGCCGTGGCGTCCTTGGCCGACAGGTCGGTGGTCCTCACCCGCTTCTCGAGGAGGCCGATCTCCACAACCAGGCCCTCGTACTTGCGCTCGAAGTAGGCCAGCGCCTCCTCGGGGGAGCCGGCCTGCCAGGAACCGACTACCTTCTCGCCGTCGGCCGTACGCACGTACACGGTCCCCGTCTCGTCGACGCGGCCCCACGGGTCGCTGCTCACAGCGCCTCCTCCACATGATGCCTGCGGAGGGCTTTGCTCCCCCGGGCATCGTCCACAGTTTCGTCACCGCCAACATAGGCGAACGACAGGTGGCCTGTCCGCATCCCGCGGACCGAAATTTCGCAGCGTACGGTCAGGATTTCGCGACCGTCGCCTTGTTGATCACCACCGTCGCGTTGGGCGCGGTCATCCCCGTCGTGGGGTCCGCGGGCTGCGCCCCGGCGGCGGAGATCTTCTCCAGGACCTTCATGCCGTCCGCGCCCACGGTGCCGAACGGGGTGTAGTTGGGCGGCAGCGGACTGTCCTTGTAGACCAGGAAGAACTGGCTGCCGCCGGTGTCGGGCTGGCTGGTGTTGGCCATCGCGACGGTGCCCGCCGGGTAGGTGTCGCCCTTCAGGCTCGGGTCCTTCAGGTTCTCGTCCGGGATGGTGTAGCCCGGCCCGCCGTTCCCCTTGCCCGTCGGGTCGCCGCACTGGAGGACGAAGATGCCCTCGGTGGTGAGCCGGTGGCACGGCGTGTGGTCGAAGTAGCCCTTGCCGGCGAGGAAGTCGAAGGAGTTCACCGTGCGCGGCGCGTCCTTCGCCTTGAGCGCGATGTCTATGTCACCGCAGTTCGTCGCCAGCTTCATCGTGTAGTCCGCCGACTTGTCGACGGCCAGCGCCGGCTCCTTCTTCCAGGTCAGCTCGGCGGGCTTGCCCCCGGCCGGCTTGTCGCAGGGGTCCGGCGCCTTGCCGGTGGGCACCGTGCTCGGCGTCACCTCGGCGCTCGTCGTCGTCTTGTCGTCGTCGCCCTTGAGGGCACCCGTCGTGTAGAGCGCGACACTGCCGATCAGGACGACGCCGAGCACCGACGCGATCACCGCGTTGCGCGTGCGGGCCTTGCGGCGCGCGGAGGTGCGTCGCTGCTGCTGCCGCAAGAACTTCTCCCGGGCGAGCTGACGCCGCCGCTGCTCCTGGGTGACCACCGGGTTCTCTCCTCATGCGTCGTGGATACCGACCGGCACGCGTGCGGACGGACGGGCCGACCGCCCGCGTGTAGCCCGTACCGTATAGGGGTTCGCTGAGGAAACGGCACCGCCGGTAGTCTCTGACCACGGGCGCGGCCGTCCGCAGCGCCGCTCCTGCCGACCGAAGCGAAGGACGAACGTGCTGATTGCCGGGTTCCCCGCGGGCGCCTGGGGGACGAACTGCTATCTCGTCGCCCCCGCCGCGGGTGAGGAGTGCGTGATCATCGACCCCGGCCACCGGGCCGCCGAGGGAGTCGGGGAAGCGCTCGCCAGGCACCGTCTCAAGCCCGTCGCCGTCGTCCTCACGCACGGCCACATCGACCATGTGGCCTCGGTCGTCCCCGTCTGCGGGGCGCACGGCGTTCCGGCGTGGATCCACCCCGAGGACCGGTACATGATGAGCGACCCCGAGAAGGGCCTCGGCCGCGCCATCGGCATGCCGCTGATGGGCGAGCTGACCGTGGGGGAGCCGGACGACGTCCACGAGATGACCGACGGCACGACGCTGGAGCTGGCGGGGCTGGAGCTGACGGTCGCGCACGCGCCGGGCCATACCAAGGGGTCGGTGACCTTCGGGCTGCCCGAGGCGGCGGACATCCCGCCGGTGCTCTTCTCGGGCGACCTGCTGTTCGCCGGCTCCGTCGGACGCACCGACCTGCCCGGCGGCGACATGGCCGAGATGCTCGACTCGCTGGCCCGCGTGTGCCTGCCGCTCGACGACTCGACCGTGGTGCTGTCCGGCCACGGCCCCCAGACCACCATCGGCCAGGAGCGCGCCACCAACCCGTATCTGCGGCAGGTGGCCTCCGGCCAGGGAGCCCCCGGGGCTCCCCGACGAGGAATGTGACGAAAGCTTCCGTGAGCACCTTCAAGGCCCCCAGGGGCACGTACGACCTGCTGCCGCCGGACTCCGCGACGTACCTGGCCGTCCGCGAGGCCATCGCCGCCCCGCTGCGCGCCTCCGGCTACGGCTACATCGAGACGCCCGGTTTCGAGAACGTCGAACTGTTCGCCCGCGGGGTGGGCGAGTCCACCGACATCGTGACCAAGGAGATGTACGTCTTCGAGACCAAGGGCGGCGACCGGCTCGCCCTGCGCCCGGAGACGACGGCCCCCGTGCTGCGCGCCGTCCTGGAGGCCAACCTGCACAAGGCGGGCAACCTGCCGGTCAAGGTCTGGTACTCGGGCTCCCAGTACCGCTACGAGCGCCCGCAGAAGGGCCGCTACCGCCACTTCTCCCAGGTCGGCGCCGAGGCCATCGGGGCCGAGGACCCGGCCCTGGACGCGGAGCTGATCATCCTCGCCGACCAGGCGTACCGCTCCCTGGGCCTGCGCGGCTTCCGCATCCTGCTCAACAGCCTGGGCGACAAGGAGTGCCGTCCCGTCTACCGGGCCGCCCTCCAGGACTTCCTGCGCGGTCTCGACCTCGACGAGGAGACGCTGCGCCGCGCCGAGATCAACCCGCTGCGCGTCCTGGACGACAAGCGCGCGGACGTCCAGCGGCAGCTCACCGGGGCCCCCCTGCTGCGCGACTACCTGTGCGACGCCTGCAAGGCGTACCACGAGGAGGTCCGCGAGCTGATCACCGCGGCGGGCGTGGCCTACGAGGACGACCCCCGGCTGGTGCGCGGCCTGGACTACTACACGCGCACCACCTTCGAGTTCGTCCACGACGGCCTCGGCTCGCAGTCCGCGGTGGGCGGCGGCGGCCGCTACGACGGCCTGTCCGAGATGATCGGCGGCCCCGCGCTGCCGTCCGTCGGCTGGGCCCTCGGCGTCGACCGCACCGTCCTCGCCCTGGAGGCCGAGGGCATCGAGCCGGACGTCCCCGCGACCACCTCCGTCTTCGCCGTGCCGCTCGGCGAGGAGGCCCGCCGGGTCCTGTTCGCCAAGGTCACCGAACTGCGCAGGAACGGCGTCGCCGCCGACTTCGCCTACGGCGGCAAGGGGCTGAAGGCGGCCATGAAGGCGGCCAACCGCTCGGGCGCCCGCTACGCGCTGGTGCTGGGCGAGCGGGACCTCGCGGACGGGGTCGTCCAGCTCAAGGACATGGAGTCCGGAGAGCAGACCGCGATCGGCGTGAACGAGGTCGTCGCGGAGCTGGAGTCGCGGCTCGGCTGACCCGCGCCGGAGCCGCGGCCCGGCCCGTCCGGGCGGCGCGGCCCCTCCGCGCCGCCCCGGCTCCCCGCGCCGAGCAGGCTCCCGTGCCGCCCCTTTCCCCGGGGCGGCACCGCCGTCCGGGGCCCGAGCGCCGTCCCCGCCCCGGCCGGGAGCGCGGCTCCTCGTCCGTGTGTGCGCCCGGCGAACGGGCGTCGGTCCCGCCCCGATCCCTGAGGGCGATCGTCAGTACGTTCTTATGAAGAACGAACGGTGGGCTCACAGGCGCGTCCGGCACAATGGCCCTGCCCGAAGCAGGTCCCGACCCCGAACGACGGAATCGGTGTGATGAGCAAGACGACTGTGAAGGATGCCTCCACCGTGGCAGAGCCAGCGCCGGACCCCACCACCGGCCGTTCGCGCACCGAGGGCGGCAGCCGAGCCCTCGCCCTGCTGTTGATCATCACCGGCGCGGCGGGCCTGCTCGCCGCGTGGATCATCACGATCGACAAGCAGAAGATCCTCGAGGCCAAGATCGCCGGCACCACGTTCACCCCCGGCTGCAGCCTCAACCCCGTCGTCTCCTGCGGCAACATCATGGAGAGCGAGCAGGCCTCCGTCTTCGGCTTCCCCAACCCGCTGCTCGGGCTGGTCGCCTACGGCATGGTCGTCTGCGTCGGTGTGACCCTGCTCACCGGGGCCCGCTTCCCGCGCTGGTACTGGCTCACCTTCAACGCGGGCTGCCTGTTCGGCGTCGGATTCGTCACCTGGCTCCAGTTCCAGTCCCTGTACCGGATCAACTCCCTGTGCCTCTGGTGCTGCCTGGCCTGGGTCGCCACCATCGTGATGTTCTGGTACGTCACCTCGCTCAACATCCGCAAGGGCTTCCTGCCCGCGCCCGGCTGGCTGCGCTCCTTCTTCGGCGAGTTCACCTGGGTGCTGCCCGTGGTGCACGTCGGCATCATCGGGATGATGATCCTCACCCGCTGGTGGGACTTCTGGACGAGCTGACGGTCGGGCTTTCGGACGAGCCCACGGACGGGCCGGTCCCCGGACCGGCCCGACCCGTTGTCGGCGCTGTCGCTTAGGGTTCAGGACGTGGAGCCCGACCTGTTCACCGCCGCAGCAGAAGAACGCCAGGAGAAGGACCCGGCCGGCAGCCCCCTCGCCGTCCGGATGCGGCCGCGCACCCTCGACGAGGTCGTCGGCCAGCGCCATCTCCTCAACCCCGGCGCCCCCCTGCGCCGCCTCGTGGGGGAGGGCGCCGCCGGGCCCGTCGGCCCCTCCTCGGTGATCCTCTGGGGCCCGCCCGGCACCGGCAAGACGACCCTCGCCCACGTGGTCTCCAAGGCCACCAACAAGCGGTTCGTGGAGCTGTCGGCCATCACCGCGGGCGTCAAGGAGGTCCGCGCGGTCATCGACGGCGCCCGCCGAGCGGTCGGCGGCTACGGCCGGGAGACGGTCCTCTTCCTCGACGAGATCCACCGCTTCAGCAAGGCCCAGCAGGACTCCCTGCTCCCGGCCGTCGAGAACCGCTGGGTCACCCTGATCGCCGCGACGACGGAGAACCCGTACTTCTCGGTGATCTCCCCGCTGCTCTCCCGCTCCCTCCTGCTCACCCTCGAACCGCTCACCGACGACGACGTGCGGGACCTGCTCCGCCGGGCCCTCGCCGACGAGCGGGGCCTCAAGGGCTCCGTCGCCCTGCCCCCGGACACCGAGGAGCACCTGCTGCGCATCGCCGGCGGCGATGCCCGCCGCGCCCTGACGGCGCTGGAGGCCGCCGCCGGGGCCGCCCTGGACAAGGGCGAGGCGGAGATCGCGCTGACCACGCTGGAGGAGACGGTCGACCGCGTCGCGGTCACCTACGACCGCGACGGGGACCAGCACTACGACGTGGCCAGCGCCTTGATCAAGTCCATCCGCGGCTCGGACGTCGACGCCGCCCTGCACTACCTGGCCCGGATGATCGAGGCCGGCGAGGACCCCCGGTTCATCGCCCGCCGCCTGATGATCTCCGCCAGCGAGGACATCGGTCTCGCCGACCCGAACGCGCTGCCCCTCGCGGTCGCCGCCGCCCAGGCCGTCGCCATGATCGGCTTCCCCGAGGCCGCCCTCACCCTCAGCCACACCACCATCGCCCTGGCCCTCGCCCCCAAGTCCAACGCCGCGACCACCGCCATCGGCGCCGCCCTGGACGACGTCCGCAAGGGGCTGGCCGGACCGGTCCCGGCCCATCTGCGCGACGGCCACTACCGGGGCGCGGGCAAGCTCGGCCACGGCAAGGGCTACGTCTACCCGCACGACCTGCCCGAGGGCATCGCCGCCCAGCAGTACGCGCCGGACGCCCTGGCCGAGCGGACCTACTACACGCCCACCCGGCACGGCGCCGAGGCCCGGTACGCCGACGCCGTCGAATGGACCCGGGGGCACCTCGGTCGCAAGGGGTCCTGAGCGGCCTGTAGAATCGCCCGGAGTGCCGAGTCCCGTGCTGTCAGAACGGGACGTCCGGCCGGAGCCCCCAGCGGGCTCCAGGAGCGTCGCGCACCGTCGAACGGTGTCGCGGGCAGCCCACCACCCACGGGGCATCCCGGAGGGCCGGTGGGCCACTCGCGTGCTGCACGTATGTGCCCAGACCAGGGAAGCGGCTGCCCGACGGGTCCCTCGTGGCCCCGCGGGTTCTCCCGGCTGCGGATGCGACCTCCCTCAACCCTGACAAGCCGGAAAACCCAGAAAAGAGACACAGACAGTGGCGAACCAGTCCCGCCCCAAGGTCAAGAAGTCGCGTGCGCTCGGCATCGCGCTGACCCCGAAGGCCGTCAAGTACTTCGAGGCCCGCCCCTACCCGCCGGGCGAGCACGGCCGCGGCCGCAAGCAGAACTCGGACTACAAGGTCCGTCTGCTGGAGAAGCAGCGTCTGCGCGCGCAGTACGACGTGAGCGAGCGCCAGCTCGTCCGCGCCTACGAGCGTGCCGCCAAGACCACCATGAAGACCGGTGAGGCCCTGGTCATCGAGCTGGAGCGCCGTCTCGACGCCCTGGTCCTGCGGTCGGGCATCGCCCGCACCATCTACCAGGCCCGCCAGATGGTCGTCCACGGCCACATCCAGGTCAACGGCCAGAAGGTCGACAAGCCGTCCTTCCGCGTCCGCCCGGACGACGTGGTGCAGGTCCGCGAGCGCAGCAAGGACAAGACGCTCTTCACCATCGCCCGTGAGGGCGGCTTCGCCCCCGAGGGCGAGACCCCGCGCTACCTCCAGGTGAACCTCAAGGCCCTGGCGTTCCGCCTGGACCGCGAGCCGAACCGCAAGGAGATCCCGGTGATCTGCGACGAGCAGCTCGTCGTCGAGTACTACGCCCGCTGATCCAGCCGGACGCAGTACCACCCGGTGGTGCCTCGGCCCGCCGTCCTCCCGCCGTCCCGGCGGGCGGGGCGGCGGGCTTCGCCGTCCCCCGCCCCGGGCCCGGCCGCCCCGCGGATCCCGCGGCGCCCCGGCCGGAATCCGGTACGGAGTCCGGTGCCCGGCGCGATAGGCTCGGGGCACGACTTTCTCGATGTTCAGGCACGTTTTCAGGGAGCGGGTGCGCGGTGTCCGGTGGTGAGGTGGCCGGGATCCTGGTGGCCGTCTTCTGGGCGATCCTGGTCTCCTTCCTCGCCGTCGCGCTGGCGAGGCTGGCCCAGACGCTCAGGGCGACCACCAAACTGGTGGCGGACGTGACCGACCAGGCCGTCCCGCTGCTCTCCGACGCCTCCTCCGCGGTGCGCTCGGCGCAGACCCAGCTCGACCGGGTCGACGCCATCGCCTCGGACGTGCAGGAGGTCACCTCCAACGCCTCCGCCCTGTCGACCACGGTGGCCTCCACCTTCGGCGGGCCCCTGGTGAAGGTCGCGGCCTTCGGCTACGGGGTGCGCCGCGCCCTCGGCGGACGCCGGGAGGCGGCGGCCCCCGCCCCGGAGCCCCGGCGCACCGTGATCGTCGGCCGTACGCTCGGCGCCGGGCGACGCACCAAGCGGAAGAAGGACTGACGCAGGGATGTTCCGCCGTACGTTCTGGTTCGGCACCGGCGTCGCCGCCGGTGTGTGGGCCACCGCCAAGGTCAACCGGAAGCTCAGGCAGCTCACCCCCGAGAGCCTCGCCGCGACCGCGGCGAACAAGGCGCTCGACGCGGGCACCCGGATCAGGGACCGCGCGGTGGGCTTCGCCCTCGACGTCCGCGACAACATGGCCCAGCGGGAGGCCGAACTCGGCGACGCGCTCGGGATCGGCGCCCCCGTCGACCGGGAGCTGCCCGCACCCCGGCACTACGCCGTCATCGAGAACCGCAACGACCCGACGTACGCCGACCGCACGACGTACCCGCACAACCGGAATGAGGACCACTGATGGAGTCGGCCGAGATCCGCCGCCGCTGGCTGAGCTTCTTCGAGGAGCGCGGTCACACCGTCGTCCCTTCGGCGTCGCTCATCGCGGACGACCCGACTCTGCTGCTGGTCCCGGCCGGCATGGTGCCCTTCAAGCCCTACTTCCTGGGTGAGGTCAAGCCGCCGTTCGACCGCGCCACCAGCGTGCAGAAGTGCGTGCGCACCCCCGACATCGAAGAGGTCGGCAAGACCACGCGCCACGGCACGTTCTTCCAGATGTGCGGCAACTTCTCCTTCGGGGACTACTTCAAGGAAGGCGCCATCGCCTTCGCCTGGGAGCTGCTCACCGGTTCCCGGGACAAGGGCGGCTACGGCCTCGACCCCGAGCGCCTGTGGATCACCGTCTACCAGGACGACGACGAGGCCGAGCGCATCTGGCACGACGTCGTGGGAGTCCCCTCCGAGCGCATCCAGCGCCTCGGCAAGAAGGACAACTACTGGTCCATGGGCGTCCCCGGCCCCTGCGGCCCCTGCTCCGAGATCAACTACGACCGCGGCCCCGAGTTCGGCGTCGAGGGCGGCCCGGCCGTCAACGACGAGCGGTACGTGGAGATCTGGAACCTCGTCTTCATGCAGTACGAGCGGGGCGAGGGCACCGGCAAGGAGGACTTCGAGATCCTCGGTGAACTGCCGAGCAAGAACATCGACACCGGTCTCGGCCTGGAACGCCTCGCCATGATTCTGCAGGGCGTGCGGAACATGTACGAGATCGACACCTCGATGGCCGTGATCGACCGGGCCACCGAGCTGACCGGCGTGGCCTACGGCGACGCCCACGCCTCGGACGTCTCGCTGCGGGTGGTCACCGACCACATGCGCACCTCCGTGATGCTCATCGGCGACGGAGTCACCCCCGGCAACGAGGGCCGCGGCTACGTGCTGCGCCGCATCATGCGCCGCGCCATCCGCAACATGCGGCTGCTCGGCGCCACCGGTCCGGTCGTCAAGGACCTGATCGACGTGGTGATCACCATGATGGGGCAGCAGTACCCCGAGCTGATCACCGACCGTGAGCGGATCGAGAAGGTCGCCCTCGCCGAGGAGAACGCCTTCCTGAAGACGCTGAAGGCCGGCACCAACATCCTCGACACCGCCGTCAGCGACACCAAGGCCGCCGGGGGCTCCGTCCTCGCCGGTGACAAGGCCTTCCTGCTCCACGACACCTGGGGCTTCCCGATCGACCTCACCCTGGAGATGGCCGCCGAACAGGGCCTCTCCGTGGACGAGGACGGCTTCCGGCGCCTGATGAGGGAGCAGCGGGAGCGCGCCAAGGCCGACGCCCGCGCCAAGAAGACCGGCCACGCCGGGACGGGCGCCTACCGCGAGATCGCCGACCAGGCCGGGGCCACCGACTTCGTCGGCTACACCGACACCGAGGCCGAGTCCACCATCGTCGGCATCCTCGTCGACGGCGTCTCCTCTCCGGCCGCCACCGAGGGCGACGAGGTCGAGATCGTCCTCGACCGCACCCCCTTCTACGCCGAGGGCGGCGGTCAGATCGGTGACACCGGCCGGATCAGGGCCGACTCGGGTGCCGTCATCGAGGTCCGGGACTGCCAGAAGCCCGTCCCCGGCGTCTATGTCCACAAGGGCGTCGTCCAGGTGGGCGAGATCACGGTCGGCGCCAAGGCGCACGCCTCCATCGACGGGCTGCGCCGCAGGGCCATCGCCCGCGCCCACTCGGCCACCCACCTCACCCACCAGGCCCTGCGCGACGCCCTCGGCCCGACGGCGGCCCAGGCCGGTTCCGAGAACCAGCCCGGCCGCTTCCGCTTCGACTTCGGCTCCCCGGCCGCCGTTCCGACGGCCGTGATGACCGATGTCGAGCAGAAGATCAACGAGGTGCTGGCCCGCGACCTGGACGTGCGCGCCGATGTCATGGGCATCGACGAGGCCAGGAAGCAGGGCGCCATCGCGGAGTTCGGAGAGAAGTACGGCGAGCGGGTCCGGGTCGTGACCATCGGCGACTTCTCCAAGGAGCTGTGCGGCGGCACCCATGTGCACAACACCGCCCAGCTCGGCCTGGTCAAGCTGCTGGGCGAGTCCTCCATCGGCTCCGGGGTGCGCCGCATCGAGGCCCTGGTCGGCGTGGACGCCTACCAGTTCCTCGCCCGTGAGCACACGGTCGTCGCCCAGCTCCAGGAACTGGTCAAGGGCCGCCCGGAGGAGCTGCCGGAGAAGGTCTCCGCCATGCTCGGCAAGCTGAAGGAGGCCGAGAAGGAGATCGAGCGGTTCCGCGCCGAGAAGGTCCTCCAGGCCGCCGCCGGTCTCGCCGAGTCCGCCCGGGACGTGCGGGGCGTGGCCCTGGTCACCGGCCGGGTCCCGGACGGCACCACCGCCGACGACCTGCGCAAGCTGGTTCTGGACGTGCGGGGCCGCGTCCAGGGCGGGCGGGCCGCGGTGGTGGCCCTGTTCACCACCGCCAACGGCCGGCCGCTCACCGTCATCGCCACCAACGAGGCGGCCCGGGAGCGCGGCCTCAAGGCCGGTGACCTGGTGCGCACCGCCGCGAAGACGCTCGGCGGCGGCGGTGGCGGCAAGCCCGACGTCGCCCAGGGCGGCGGCCAGAACCCGGAGGCCATCGGGGAGGCCGTCGCGGCCGTCGAGCGCCTCGTCGCCGAGACCGCGAAGTAGGCGGACGATGCGCAGAGGACGCCGCCTCGCCATCGACGTCGGGGACGCCCGGATCGGGGTCGCCTCCTGCGACCCCGACGGGATCCTGGCCACGCCGGTGGAGACCGTCCCGGGCCGCGACGTCCCGGCGGCCCACCGCCGGCTGCGGCAGCTGGTGGAGGAGTACGAGCCGATCGAGGTCGTCGTCGGGCTCCCGCGTTCCCTCAAGGGGGGCGAGGGCCCGGCCGCGGCCAAGGTCAGGGGCTTCGCCCGGGAACTGGCCCGGGGCGTCGCGCCGTTGTCCGTGCGGCTGGTCGACGAGCGGATGACGACGGTCACGGCCAGCCAGGGGCTGCGCGCCTCCGGCGTGCGGTCCAGGAAGGGCCGTGCGGTCATCGACCAGGCCGCCGCCGTGATCATCCTCCAGCAGGCCCTCGAATCCGAACGGGTGTCAGGTGAGGCACCCGGCGAGGGCGTCGAAGTGGTCATGTGATCGCGATACGGTAACGTTCCGCGCGATGCGGCAGTGTTCGAACAGCCGCCGCTCAGCAAGAGACGGAACGGGAGCGGGCCACCAGGATTCGGCCGCTCACACCGCCGCCTCGCGGCTCTAGGGGATCGATGACCGAGTATGGCCGGGGCCAGGGCTCCGAACCGTGGCATCCGGAGGACCCGTTGTACGGGGACGGCGGATGGGGGGGGCAGCAGGCCCATCCGGACCCGCAGTCCCCCTACGGCGGCGGCCGGCCACAGGACTATCCGCAGCAGCCCCAGCAGCCGCAGGCGCAGTACGAGACCTGGGGCGACGGCGGGCAGCAGTACGACCCCTACGGGCAGCAGCACCCGGGGCAGCACCAGGGCGCGCCGCAGCCCGGACAGCAGCATTCCGGCCAGGGGTACGACCCCTACGGGCAGCAGGGATACGACCAGGGCGGCCAGTACGGGCAGCAGCCCCCGGGACAGCAGCAGTACGACCCCTCGCAGTACGACCCGCGCTACGGCTCCCCGGCACAGGACCAGCACGGCCACGACGGCGGCTGGGACGGCGGGGGCCACCCGGGCGGCCACCCTCCCGCGGCCCACCCCCAGGCCCCCGGGCCGCATCCCGGCGCCGCCTACCCCGGCGATCCCTCCGACCCCTACGGGCAGCGGGGCGCCGGCTACGGGGCGGAGCGGCCGGACCAGTACGGCACCCAGGAGGCGTATCCGCCGCCCGAGCCGCCGGGCCGCCGCCGCGCCGAGCCCGCGCCGGAGCGGCGGGACGAGTGGGAGGACGGGCCGGAGGGCGAGGAGCACGCCTTCTTCGCGGACGGCGACCCCGACGACCGCGACGGCGACCGCGACCGCCGCCGGGCCTCCGGCGACGGAGACCACGACGGGGACGACGGTCCGCGCGGCGACGGCCCCCGGGGCGGCGGCCGGGGGGAGCGCCGGGGCCGGGGCGCCCGGCCGCGGAAGCGCCGCAACGGCACGGCCTGCCTGGTGGTCTGCCTGGTCCTCGGCGGCGGTGCCGCGGGCGTCGCCTACTTCGGCTTCCAGTTCTACCAGGACCGCTTCGCGGCCGCCCCGGACTTCGCGGGCGAGGGCAGCGGCGAGCAGGTCATGGTCACCATCCCCAAGGGCGCCGGGGGCTCCGTGATCGGGCAGGAGCTGAAGCGGGCGGGTGTCGTCAAGAGCGTGGACGCCTTCGTCGCCGCCCAGCAGAGCGACCCGCGCGGCAAGAGCATCCAGGACGGCGTCTACACCTTGCAGAAGGAGATGTCGGCCAAGAGCGCGGTCGAACTGCTCCTCAGCCCGCGCAGCCGCAGCAACCTGATCATCGCCGAGGGCCGCCGCAACGTCGCCGTCTACAAGGACATCGACAAGCGCCTCGGCGTGAGCGAGGGCACCACCGCCGCCGTCGCCAAGAAGGAGTGGAAGAACCTCGGGCTGCCCGACTGGGCGCAGAACCACAAGGACGTCAAGGACCCGCTGGAAGGATTCCTCTTCCCGTCCAGCTACTCCGCGGCCAAGGGACAGAAGCCCGAGGACGTGCTGAAGCAGATGGTGGCGCGTTCCACGGAGAAGTACGAGCAGCTCGGCCTGGCGGAGAAGGCCGACGACCTCGGCCTGGACGGGCCCTGGCAGCTGCTGACCGTGGCGAGCCTGGTGCAGGCCGAGGGCAAGACCCACGACGACTTCCGCAAGATGTCCGAGGTCGTCTACAACCGCCTCAAGCCGACCAACACCGAGACCAACCAGAAGCTCCAGTTCGACTCGTCCTTCAACTACCTGATGGGCCAGAGCAAGATCCACATCAGCGAGTCCGAGATCAACACCAACCCGGACCCGTACAACACCTACTACCACCGGGGCCTGCCGCCGGGTCCCATCGGCAACCCGGGCGACGAGGCGTTCCAGGCGGCGCTGGACCCGACGGCCGACGGCTGGATCTACTTCGTGGCCACCGACGGCCTGAACAAGACCGAGTTCGCCAAGACCCACTCCGAGTTCCTGAAACTGAAGGACAAGTTCGATGCCAGCTCGGGCAACTGACCGCCGCCGCGCCGCCGTGCTCGGCTCCCCGATCGCCCACTCCCTCTCGCCGGTCCTGCACCGCGCCGCCTACGCCGAGCTGGGGCTCGACCACTGGTCGTACGACGCCTTCGAGGTGGACGAGCGGGCGCTGGAGGACTTCGTGGGGAAGCTGGGCCCGGAGTGGGCGGGCCTGTCGCTGACGATGCCGCTCAAGCGGGCGGTGATCCCGCTGCTGGACGGGATCAGCGAGACGGCCGCCTCGGTGGACGCCGTGAACACCGTGGTGTTCGGCGAGGACGGCCGCCGCAGGGGTGACAACACCGACATACCCGGCATGGTCGCGGCCCTGGCCGAGCACGGCGTCGAACAGGTCGAGAGCGCCGCCGTCCTGGGCGCCGGCGCCACCGCCTCCTCCGCCCTGGCCGCGCTGGCCCGCGTCTGCACCGGTGAGATCGCCGTCTACGTCCGCAGCCCCGAGCGGGCCGCCGAGATGCGCGGCTGGGCCGAACGGCTGGGTACCGAGGTGCGCGTCGTCGACTGGGCCCGCGCCGAGGAGGCACTGAGCGCCCCCCTGGTGGTGGCCACCACCCCGGCCGGCAGCACCGACGCGCTCGCCACCGCCGTACCGGAACGGCCCGGCACCCTCTTCGACGTGCTCTACGACCCCTGGCCCACCGCTCTCGCCGCCCGCTGGTCGGCGCACGGCGGCGCGCTGGTCGGCGGCCTCGACCTGCTGCTGCACCAGGCGGCGCTCCAGGTGGAGCGCATGACGGGGCGCGTCCCTGCCCCCCTGGCGGCCATGCGGAAGGCCGGCGAGCGCGCCCTGGCGGAACGCTAGGACGCCGCGCCGCCCGCCGCCGCGCCCGGCCGGGCCCCCTGACGCGGGCACCGGTGGTGTCCGCCCCGGTCACCCCGGCCGCGCCCCCGGACCGTGGGAGCGCGGGCGCCGGGTCCCTCCGGCGACGCTACGCGCTCGTCCGCCAGATGGACCGGCCGCCGGATCCGCCGGCCGGACGTGGGAGGATCGGACCCGGCGGGCCGGGGCCGCGCACCGGTCGAGCCGTCGCCGTACGCGAGCAGACGCGTACGCAGGGATTACCGGGGCGCGAGCACGGAGGAGCACCGTTGAGCAGGTTGCGCTGGCTGACGGCGGGGGAGTCGCACGGTCCCGCACTGGTGGCGACGTTGGAGGGGCTTCCGGCCGGGGTGCCGGTGACCACGGAGCTGGTCGCGGGTCATCTGGCGCGGCGGCGGCTGGGGTACGGGCGTGGTGCGCGGATGAAGTTCGAGCGGGACGAGGTGACGTTCCTGGGGGGTGTGCGGCACGGGTTGTCGCTGGGGTCGCCGGTGGCGGTGATGGTGGGGAACACGGAGTGGCCGAAGTGGGAGCTGGTGATGTCGGCGGATCCGGTGGACCCGGAGGTGCTGGCGGCGTCGGCCCGCAATGCTCCGCTGACCCGGCCGCGTCCGGGTCACGCCGATCTCGCGGGGATGCAGAAGTACGGGTTCGGTGAGGCGCGTCCGGTGCTGGAGCGGGCTTCGGCGCGGGAGACGGCGGCGCGGGTGGCGCTGGGTGCGGTGGCGCGGTCGTTCCTGTGGGAGGTGGCGGGTGCGGAGGTGGTGTCGCACGTGGTGGAGCTGGCGGGTGCGCGGGCTCCGTACGGTGTGGTGCCGGTGCCGGGTGATGTGGAGCGGCTGGACGCGGATCCGGTGCGCTGTCTGGACCCGGACGCGTCGGGGGCGATGGTCGAGGAGATCGACCGGGCGCACAAGGACGGCGACACCCTGGGCGGTGTGGTGGAGGTGCTGGCCTACGGGCTTCCGGTGGGCCTGGGCTCGCA
>NZ_WWGX01000074.1 GCF_009862265.1 Streptomyces sp. SID8352
CCCTCACTCCTCATCCAGATCACCGAAATACCCCTCTCCCCCAACGGAAAACTCGACCGACGCGCCCTGCCCGCACCACCCGCCACCACAGCAGGTCCTGCGTCGTCGCGAGGCCCGAGAGACGCGCGTGAGGAGATCATCGCCGGGATCTTCGCCGAGGTACTGGAGCTGCCGTCGGCAGGGGTCGAGGAGGACTTCTTCACGCTCGGCGGTCACTCACTGCTGGCCGTCCGCGCGGTGAGCCGGGTGCGCTCCGCTCTGGGCGTGGAGTGTGCCGTACCGGATCTGTTCGAGGCACGGACGGTCGCGGCGCTGGCGACACGGCTGGCCGGGCGCACCGCGTCCGAGCGGCCGACGCTGAACCGCGCGGGGAGTCGACCCGAGTTGCTGCCGCTGTCGTACGCGCAGCGCAGGCTGTGGCTGATCGATCGCGTGCAAGGGCCGGGCACGGCCTACAACGTGCCGCTCGCGGTGCGCCTGCGAGGGCGGATCGACCCGGTGGCACTGCGGGCCGCGGTCGGTGATGTGGTGGGTCGGCACGAGGCACTGCGGACGGTCTTCACCGAGGCGGACGGCGAGCCGTATCAGCGGGTGCTGGCCGTGGAGGAATGCGAGGTGCCGTTCGCGGTACGGCGGGTCACGGCCGGGCGGCTGTCGGTGGAGGCCGAGGCGGCTGGACGTCATGTCTTCGATCTGGCGCGGGAGATTCCGCTACGGGTCACTCTGCTGGGGGCGGGGGACGACGAGCATCTCCTGGTGCTCCTGCTGCATCACATCGCCACGGATGAATGGTCCACCGGTCCGCTGCTCGCCGACCTGGACACCGCGTACACGGCCCGGCGCCAGGGCCGGAAGCCGAGTTTCGCAGAACTTCCCCTGCAGTACGCCGACTTCGCCCTGTGGCAGCGCGAACTGCTGGGCGACGCACAGGACCCCGCGTCCGTGGCCGGCCGTCAGGCGGCCTATTGGCGCGAGGCCCTGGCCGGGCTGCCCGAGGAACTGCCGCTGCCCACAGACCGGCCACGTCCGGCTGTTCCCTCCCGCGGCGGCGACGTGGTGCCGTTCGAGCTCGACGCGAACACGGGCACGGGCCTGACTCGAATCGCCCGGGAGACAGGTGCGACCATGTTCATGGTGGTGCACGCGGCGGTCGCCGCCCTGCTGCACCGACTCGGCGCGGGGGACGACATCCCTCTCGGCAGCCCCGTCTCCGGACGGGAGGACGAGCAGGTGGACCGGCTCGTCGGGTTCTTCCTCAACACGCTCGTGCTGCGGGCCGATCTGTCCGGTGACCCGACCTTCACCGAACTGGTCGGACGGGTCAGGGATTCGGGTCTGGCCGCGTTCTCCCACGCGGATCTGCCGTTGGAGGCGGTGGCCGAGGCGGTCGGGCAGGCTCGGGCGCGGTCGCGCAACCCTCTGTTCCAGACGATGGTGACCTATCACTCGGTGACCACCGAGGTGCGCGAGTTGTTCGGCGCTCCTGCCGAGGAACTGCCGGTGGAGATCGGTGGGTCCAAGTTCGACCTGGAGTTCGCGTTCGGCGGGCAGGAGCGTGACGGGCGGATCAGCGGCGGACTGCGCTACGCGACGGACCTGTTCGAGCGAGCGGGCGCAGAGCGGCTGGCCGAACGGCTGGTGCGGCTGCTGGACACGGTCGCCGCAGAACCGGACAGCGCGCTGTCCCGGATCAGCGTGATGGATGACCGGGAGCGGGTTCGGGTTCTGGACGGCTGGAACAGCACGGCACGGCCGCTGACGCCGAGTACGCTGGCCGCGCTGGTGGCGGCCGGTGCTCGACGCGACCCGCACGGCACGGCCCTGCTGTCCGAGGGCGC
>NZ_WWGX01000075.1 GCF_009862265.1 Streptomyces sp. SID8352
CGAGTGCGCTCTTCTCCTCGGCCGTGACCGACAGGCCGTAGTCGGCCTTCACGCCGGTCCAGGCCCGGGCGTAGACGCACCAGGTCTCCGTGGCCGGCGGCTTCCACGCTTCGGGCCCCTGGTCGCCCTTCGACCTATTCGTCGCCGCGGACACCGCCAGGAGCTGGGGACCGTCCAGGTCGTTGGCGAACTTCTTCCGCTTCTCCTGGTCCCAGTCACCGGCCCCCGACCGCCAGGCATTCGCGAGGGGCACCATGTGATCGATGTCCAGGTCACCGGCCTTCGTGAAGGACTTCCCGTCGTAGAGGCTGACCCACTTCCCGGCCACGGCCCGGCACTCGGAATCCCGCTCCACATCCGTGCCCTCACGCCCCAAGACGGTCTCCCGGGTNTCGCACCGCTCACCCTGCTGCGCCCAGTGGGGGAATTTCGCGCGGCTGTAGCCGGCCATCGACCGCTGCTTGGCGACCGTCAGCCCGGCCAGCTGGGTGCGGGCCTGGTCCGCTGTGGGCAAACCGGGCAGGGTCGCTCCACCGGCGGCGGACTCGCCGCCGGCGGCTCCCGGTGTCTGCGGGGCTGAGGCGGCCGGCTTGGAGTCGGGCGACCCGCCCGAATCCTCTTCCGCGGTGAGCTCGTCGAGGACCGAGCATCCGGACACAGCAACCACCGCCGNGACCGCCAAACCGACTTTCCACCAAGCGTACTGACGGCTCATAGACCCACCCTAAGCAGNTGACTTTGCGGGCAGCCTATCCGCCGTGTGTCTCCAGTCGTCCAAGATCATCCGGAGGAACACCGTCCGGACCGCTGCCCGAGGTGGTCCCCGCGCACGCGGGGGAGTGCACGGCNCGACCAGTCAGCACCATCACATGGATGTGAGGAGCTGGACATGGACTGCACGCACCACCGCCCCGGCCGCAGGCCCGCCCGCTGGCTTCACCGGCACCTGCCCTGNGTGCGGGGGCCGGGTCGGCGCCGGACTGGCCGACAACCAGGCGGCAGGAGCCCNTGGCACACCTGCCCCGAGCAGCCAGCCCGTGGTGTAGCCCCGGGAGGCCGGCCTTCGGNCTCGGCACCCGGTCGCCGCTCGGGCCGGGGATCGACGTCCGCGGCCCCGGCCGCCCAAGCGGCGGGTACCTCGGCGGCCCCGGATCCCTGGTCGACGGACGGCCGTTCCTGTCATCCTGGCGGCCGGGCTTGGCCTGATTCCCTCGACGGATTCCGTGAGCTGTCTTGTATTTCAGATTCGGCAGCGCGTGCAGAGCTGCTCTACTACTCTGCCCGGTGCAATGCGAATTCGACTGATGGGGAATCATGGGCGCAATACGGCACGGCCGCCGCTTGGTCATCTCTCTTGCTCTGGCCGTCACGCTGCTCGGCGCGGCCGCTTGCGGAAGCTCTGATGGGGGCGGCATAGATGAGAGGGGCATCGCAGACCCAACGCCGAAGGCCACCGTCGACCCCGGGCGCTACCGTGAGATCGAGGAACTCTGCCCGGTGACCGACTTCAGCCCGGTGGCTGCAGTGGTTGGCGAGCTTCAGAAGGTTCCCGTGGAGGAGAAGATTCTCGGCCAAGATTCTGGGTGGAATGGGTCTATATGCCACCATGAGATGGGCCCAGGATTCGCCCAAAACGAAGTCAAGATGGCGTGCAGTGCTGACTACGACGTCCCGGCCGCAGTTCACACCTTCGAATACCAACGTAGCGTTGGTGTCAAGTATGCGGTTGGTGGCGTAAAAGACATCCCCGGTATCGGGGATCAGGCGTTTCAGTACAATCACGAGCAGGATGGACGGCCATGGGACGCCGAGTTGTACCTCACCACGCGTGATAGCAATCTTTTATGCACTCTGCAGCTCCGTATCGAAGGTGTCCCCCCTAGGGGCAAGATGCGGGACGCCTACGCGGCCATTGCCAGAATCGTGAGCACCACCCTGTCTAAACTGCGCTGAGCGGTCATGGCGCCAGCTCCTCCGGATGCCGAATCCTCCTTCCGCTCCAGTGCCTGGGCATGAGGGCGCCCCCGTCTCGACCTGCTGAGACGGGGGCATCGGTGTGCACGGTGGGCTACGGTCGCCACGCCTCCTGGTATTCGGGCCGGTCCGCGTAGGGCAGGGCGAGCAGGCGCAGCGTGGCGCACGCCGGTGCCGTCACCCCTTCGGTCCGGCCGCACACTGCGCAGACGACGTCGTACTCCGTCGGAATCTCGCGGCCGTCGAGGGTGAACCGTTCGCCGATGAGTTCGTCGCCCGTGATGGCGTGGAGGTCGAGCAGGCGCCGCTTGGCGGCGACCTCGCCCATCACTCGATCCGGATCATGGCTCGCGATGTGCAGAGCCCTCGCGCGCTCCACCTCGTACCCAGGCATGTCTTCCATGAGCCGGTTGGTCACCACCAGCGGCTCGTTCACTGGCCTTCGCATGCCATCGACCTCTACCCCGGAGCCAGCCGCTCTCCAGCGGAGCATGAGCTGACCGCCTAGCGTGTTCCCGGCAGTGAACGCCTGCTGTTCCTCCTGATCGAGCTGTGCGTGCAGCCACACCACCAGCTCATCCATCCTGCGCCTCCCCGGCCTGGGTGGTCCGTCGTTCGCGGAGTTCGTCGAGGAGCGCCGGGTTGACGATCGAGACGATAGCGGCAATATCGCGGTCGATGACTGCAGGCCAGAGGACGTCCCGGGCCGCCCTGTACTTCGCTGCCAGCCGGACCCGCTTCTCCTCGGGGAGCTGCGCCGCCCGGTCGGGGTGACTGTTGTGCGCGTTGTCGGCGATCTTCAGGAGAACCGCGTCGCGCCCCTGCCCGGTGATGCGAGCGACCTTCTCCTCGTAGGGCAAACCCCGCTGGTTCGTGACCGCCTCCACGAGCGCGACCACGTAGTCCGGGACGCCAGCCCCGCGTAGCTGCTCGGCGGTCCAGTCGGTGTCCTCGATGACGTCGTGCAGCAGCCCGGCCATCACCAACTCATCGCCGAACGGGGCGAGCCCGGCAGCAACAGCCCGGACGTGCTCGATGTACGGCACGCCGATCTTGTCGACCTGCCCCGCGTGGGCAGCAGCGGCGAACGCATCGACCTCGCTGACGGTCTTCATGCCTGCCCCTCCTTGCTTTGCCGGGCTTTGCGGGCCGCTTCGGTGACGGCCCGCTCGGGTCGGTCGGGGAGCTTGGCGCCGGGCTCGCGGATGTACCAGTCGATGAGCTGCGCCACGACCTTTCCCCGAGATGTTCCTCCGACCTTGGCCGCGCGTCCGAACTCGATCCACCGCTGAGTCGCGATACGCACCTGGCGGGGCTTGGGGTACGGGCTCCGATACTCGTGCTTCGCGTCGCCGCGCTGGCGAGTGGTGGAATGCGAGACGTTGTGTACCGGCTGCTCGGTGATGATGGCCGACCTCTCCGCCGCCTCGGCAGCAGGACGATCGGTGAACCACTCGATCGAACGCTGGGCGACCAGGGGCCACCACGTCTTCTCCCGCGAATGCACCCGCATCCGAGTCTCCGGATCGACAGCTATGCCGATGTAGAGGAGTTGGTCGTCGACGTCGTACAGGCGATAGAGAGCCGTGCGGGTAGCGACAGTCGTCATGCGTCCTCCTCGTTGGCGGCTTCCTTGGCGGCCCGCTCTTTGTCGATGCGGTCGGCGATCTTCCGTGCCCACTCGCGGCTGTAGGGCGTGTGCTTGGCGATGGTCATGAGGGGGACGCCAGCGGCGCGCGCGTCGGCGACGAGCTCGTCGAGTGTGACCCTGGCCTTCTCGTGGGCGGTGGTTGCTCGGTCGAGCTTGCGAAGCCAGGTGGCTTCGGTCTGCGGGTCTGGGCGTGGCGTCATGTCCCAGATGGTCTCACGGGCGGGTGCCAAGTCGGTATGCAGTGCGCTGCCAACCGAGTGGGCACTGACTTGAGGATTCATCATGCCAACTATGTTGCACTACGAGGGCGGCTGTGTCACTATCGAAGTGCCAAGAAAGTTGGCAGTCGAAATGTAGGGGGGACCCGCCAGATGATCCGCTCGACCCGCGCCCGCCGCCAGACGCTGAAGGCACGGAGCCGCACCACCCGCGCCCAGGCCCGCATCCAGCGGCGCGGCACCGGCACCCTCGCTTCCCACGTCATGGCGCAGGGCCTCGCCCCCCGCGAGGCGCGCTCCGTCGCCGGCACCCTCCGCAAGGTCGCCGCCAAGCTCGGCGTGATCGGCCGCGCCGCCCGCACCCACGCCGGCCGCCACATGCGGGACTGCCGCCGGTTCACCGCCGCCCAGGTCGCCGTCATCGCCGCCAACTACAAGGCCCGCAAGCCCGCCTACAAGCTGGTCGCCGCCCGCCTCGCCCTCGCCGCCTGACCGCCCTCCCGCGTACCCCCCGGATTGGAGCCCCACGTTGAGCACCATGAACCTCGCCGCCACCGTCGTCGCCGGGACCGCCCTGGTCCTCGCCCCGATCGACCCGCAGCCGATCCGCGACCTCAACACCCCGCTCCCCGTGCCGGCCCCGGAGCCCGAGCCGACGCCCGTCCTCAACTTCGACAACCACGGCACATACTGGGGCTGCGACACGATCGCCAACACCGAGGCCCTCATCGCCCGCGAACGCGCGGCCGGTACCGCCATCGACGAGTGGCACGTCACCGACTACGACGGTCAGCCGCTGCGCATCGTCCGCTGCGCCGACCCCGACTTCCTCGACACCATCTGCGTCATCTCGGTCTCCCACCCGGAGCCCGAGATTTTGGAGAAGTTCCCCGCCCGGGGCCAGCTGCTGGGCTACGACCGGTTCGCCATCACCCCCGGTGCCCCGCTGCCCGACGGGCGGACGATCGCCACGGTCGAGGACCCGCTCGGCTCGTCGTGGCGCGTGACCGACGACCAGGGCGGCGTGCGCTGGCTGCACAAGCACGGGCAGCTGATCCGCTACACCAGCGGCGCTGTCACCTTCGTCGAGCCCGAGTGGGCCGGCTGGTCCTCCGACTGACCGCCCGCCGCGCGGGCCCGGCTTCACCGGCCGGGCCCGCACCGCCGTCCCCCTGACGCCCCGCCCGCCCGAACGGAGACCCCCCGGGAGTAGACCGATGAACGTCCACAAGATCAGCCGCCTCGAGCGTCCGCACCGCAACGACTCCACCGGCACCCTCAAGACCGCGCTCGCCCGAACAAGCGTCGACGCCAAGCGCTACGCCCAGACCGGGCCGAAGAAGTTCGAAGACTACTGCCACTGCCACCTGCTCGCCGACGAGTACCTTGACGAACTCCGGCTGCGAGGCGAGCTGTAAACGGCATCCGGCAGGACGAAGTGGGAGCAGCCCACCCAGCAGCAGATCCGAGACCGCATGCTCGCCCGACGAGCAGAGAGGAAGACCCCATGACCCCCAAGGAGTACGAGGCGAAGCGCCGCCTTCTGTCCGCTCGCGCTGCCCGAGCGATCATCGACGCCGCCGACGTCGTGAAGGCCCCCGACTGGCCGGACACTCGCGCCTGGCATGTCGTGTCCGGCGGGGAGGTTCTGGTCGTCATCAGCCCCTTCTACGGCGGCGGCAGCCGCACCGGCTGGCGGTGGTGGCTCGCCGCCCTCGGCCCGTCCGGGGACAGCCGGCACGAAACCACCATCCGGCAAGCCGCCGCCCGCGGACTCGCCGACTGGGAACGATGGGTAACGGAGCCCCGCCGATGACCGAGACCCCTGAAGTCGCCCCCGAGGAACCGCCCCCGGCCCGCCGACTGCCGTATGGCTGGTGGGAGGAATCCCCCGCCCAAGCCGCCCGCTACGACCGTGACTGGTTCGACCGAGACGAGGACTGATGACCACTATCCGGCTTGCCGACCTGGACGTCCGCTGGACCGGGACGGACAACACCACTCCGACTGGGCACGTCCTGGTCCTCGGAATCGATTCCCTCGGAATGCTCCGAGTCTGCCTCTACGCGGGCGACGCGCCCAGCGACGCCACCTTCCGAGGGTCCCTTCTGATCCCGCCCGACGGACACACCCAGCGGTACCTGCCGACGCAGACGACCGCCTACGGGCCGACCGGGGCGTTCGTCACCAGCATCGGGGATCAGACGGCCATGCTGAACCGACTCGCAGGGCTGGCCCTGTGAGCACCGCCCCGTCGCCCGCTGTTGAGTTCCCGGTGGGTGGTGTGCGGTTTGTGCGGGGTCGTACCCTGCATCGCACTCGCCGTCCCAAGGATCAGCGGTGGTGGGACCTGTTGGAAGCGGCCTGCGGAAGGACCGGATACCAGGCCAGCGGCTATCCCACCAAGCCCGCCCGCGAATGCCACGCCTGCATGCAGGCCACCGAGACCTGAGGAGACCGACCATGTGGACCTGTGAGTCCTGCGGGACCGAGAAGTGAGGAGCCCTGCTGTGCGGAAGTACCTCAAGGCCGGGGACCGAGTCTCTGTCCTGGAAGGCCCCGAGCGGGGGCAGTGCCTGACGGTGAGCGCTGTCCGCATGTTCGCCACGGACAGTGGTTACTACCTGCGTGGAGGGAGCGGACTATACCCGCCCGCGCACGTCGAACTGGCCTCCGCGCGTGCCGACGGCAATCCGTGCGGCAGCTCGTGTGAGGACCGTACACACGACCTCATCGGCACCTGCGACCACTGCCGAGGCGTCTGCCACTGCACCCTGTACCGCGAACCCGCTACCGAGAAGTGAGGACCAGGCCATGACCACGAGTTGGCCTGAGCGAGTGCGACTCCTGCGCGGCCGCCACACCCACGCAGTCGGCTACATGGCAGGGCTCGCCGACCGCGTCACCGCCTGCGCTCGGAACGCCGAACCCGGCGAATTCCTGGACGACGACAGTCCCGTCACCTGCCCCGCCTGCCAACGCGCCACCGAGAAGTGAGGGTTTGACTATGCGCATCGAAATCGGGAAAGCGCGTCAGTAGCCGCCCGCCCCCACCTCGCAGGCCCGTTCCCAACCGGAGCGGGCCCGCAGGCATGCAGCGGGCACACTGATGAGAGACCCCGAAAGGAGGTGACCATGCCAGGGCAACGACACACCGGCAAGGTACGCAGCCAAGCCCAATGGCGCTGGATGTACGCCACCAGACAGCCCTTCGCGAAACGCTGGAGCCGAGCCCGGAAACGCAGCCAGGGAAAGATCACCGGATACCGAACCCTCCCCGCGCGCAGAGGTATCCGCCGCCGCTAAACGGCCCGCCCCCGCTAGCCCCCGCCCACCCAACTCTCCCCGTCCCCCTGCCAGCGCAGACGGTCACTCGGGTCGCCGTAGCCGGGATCGTTCTCCCGGCAGACCTCGCAGAAAGCGCCGTGCTCCTCACCCGGCTCGTGGCCGGGCTTCAGGTCGCAGACAGCCACACCGTGAGCGTGTCTCAGGGTCGCTCCGCAGATGCTCACGACGCTGCCCGCAAGCCGTCCTCGGCCTCGTCCTGGCTTTCGTCCGCTCCAGCTTCTGTGCCATCGCTGTCGGTCTCGACGCTCGGCTCACCCGGACCGCCACCCGTGTTGTACGGATCCCCGGCCGGAACCGTGGACTGTCGCTGATCGTCGCGGATACGACGCACCTCCGCCAGCACGTCAGCCTCTTCCAACTCCGGACTCCGCAGCTTCACCTTCATGTACGTGCTGATCGCCTCCGCCGAGTCCAGCAGTTGGAGCGTCCGCGCAGTGGCCTCCTGATCCGGCTGCACCGCCTGCGGCCACGACGCCGTCAACTCCGCTGCCGGGTCCACACCCTTCGCGCCGCAATGCCGAACATCCACCATCATCTTGACCGTCAGATGAGCAAGCAGCGCCGGACGCTGGTACAGGATCTTCAACCCGCGCGTCGACAATGACAGCTCCTTCCGCGCCGCGACCTCCGTCGCCGTCACCGCCACACGCCCCTCATCCCCGAACGACTGGCCCGAATAGCCGGCCGAGGCGAGGATCTGCGCCCGGAGCGCCTTGCACGTCCGCTCGTGCTCCTCCACCCGGATCTTGAACTGGAGATCCGTGATCGAGTCCTTCATGCTCTCGTCGCCGAGGAGATTCAGACCAACCAGCAACTCCTTGTCCAGGTTGAACGAGCCAACCGTGCCAGGCCCGTCCGTGTCGAGCATCGACTGCGGCACCACCACCCGGCTCTTCCCCAGCCGCAGATCCCGCATCCACGACGTCCAGGCTTCGTCCAGGGCGTCCATCATCGGCTCGATCCCGGCGTAGTCCGACCGGCCGAGCGGCGCAGTGTCGGGCACGCCATCCCACTGCCGGTTCGGCAGAACATTCGGCAGATGCGTGATCAACAGCCGATCGATACCCGTCGCCTGCCGGCCCTGCCCATCAGTCCGCTTGCCCAGGTCCGCAGTGTCCGGATGCTCAGCCAGGCTGTCCGCGCGTATCCCCAGCACGCCCACCCTGCCCTCGTACAAGCCGTACTCGATCGCGCCCGGCGTGTGGAACTCCAGCAGCCTCCACACCTTCGACTCGTTCGTCAGCGGGGCCAGCTCCCGCCAGACGATCGCCTCCGCCAGCTCACCCCACCGCCACGTCGGCACCACCGCCTCCGCCGCGATCACATCCGTCCACGGCCGCGGCCGCAGCTTCGTGTCCCACACCACCCGCAGGTACACATTCGACAGGCCCGCGGCCATCTCGCTGGCCTCGCGCATCTTCGCGTGCCCACGGTCGTCGAGGTACCGGCGGATCTGCGCCGTCGTCGACTTCGCCAGATCACTGGAATCGACATCGACCGACACCGTCGGCACGTCCGACCAAAGCAGATTCGCGGACATCTCCGCGACGTCCCCCGCCAGCGGAATGTGAAGCTTCGCCGCCTGCTGCCCCGGCGCAGCAGCCTGCCCCCAGAACATGCGCAGCTCCTCACCCCCCGCCGCACGCCGCTGATCCACCTCGAAGAACTGACGGGCCACCGCGTTGCTGCGGTAGTTCGCCGGCCCCCCGTACACCGCGGCGAGGTGATCCGTATTGCCGGAGTACCAGGCACGCCACATGTCCATGTCGGCATGCGGGATCTCCAACTGCGGGGGCGGCCACGGAGTGTTCCCAGACGGAGGTAGCGGCATGACGAGTCCTTCCTACGCAGCCAGCATGAGTTTGGAATGCCACAGCGGGCGGGTTGTGAATGTGACGTACCGGCACGAGTCGATTCCGTGGTCATTGACCTTGATGGGCTTGTCCTCGCCCTTCTCGGCGGCCTTGTCGTCCCAGGCGTAGCCCGGCATTTCCTTGATCAGGCCCTTGCAGGAGGAGTGCACCAGCAGCTTCCCGGCGGACAGCAGCGTGGACAGGGTGCGGATTCCATCCAAGACGTCATTGCGGGCCGGGGTCGGGGTGAGTCGATCCCGCTTGAGCTGGGTCACAAAGCTGGCCGCCGAAGGGTCGACGGTGACAAACGACGGCCGGACCGGTCCGAATCCCGGCACGTCGCCGAGCCAGCCTCGCAGCCGCTCTGAGTACTCGGCATCCGTGAGTTGCCTACGCTGATGCCGCCCGTCGTATCGCCACTCCGAAGCGATGTACAGCCGACGATCCTCACCAAGCCCGAGCAACGTGGCGTGGAACGGATTCTGGGTGCCGTAATCGACACCGACACCGATCCAGCGGTGGATGCGCGGCAGGCTGGTGACGACGTGCCGATCCTCGTCCCACATGTCGAAGACGGCTCCCTCGGCGGCGATCCACAGGCCCTCGATAAACCGCTTGAAGAAGAGCGTGCCTTCCCCGTACTCGGCCTTGATCGAGTTGACGTACTGGGAGGTCAGGGATGGATTGTCATCGAGAGTGAAGTGCCAGTGACCAATGTTCAGTTCGTCGGCCCGGTCTATGAAGTCCCGCTTCAACCAGTGGCCAGACGAGTCAGGATTCGTCGTCCCCAGGAGCCGCGCGCCCGGCACGCTGAGCCGACCGAGGAGCTGCTTGAAGAACGCCTCCGGCAGAAGCGTGATCTCGTCGGCCAGGGCCAGGCACACGCTCGCGCCGCGGAGCCGCCCCTCGGCTCGGGCATCCGACGCACCTACGAGATGTACAGTACGCCCCAGGATGATCGCGGTCGTTGACCCACGGGTGTGCACGATCTGGTGCGACAAGGCCCCGAACAGGGCCGGGTCCTGTAGCGGTTCGATCAAGTTGCGCTCAATCGTCTGCAGGGACCTCCCTGCGATAATCACCAACCCCGTGGACGGGGCCACCGCCAACGCGATTAGGAACGCGATCAGCGACGCGATAGTCTTCCCGGACCGGATTGCACCCGACCAGATCGCGATGCGGTGGCGCGCCGACTGCGCGATAGACCTCAGCTGCTTACGCGACATTGGCAAGGTCGACAGGTTCACGGCCACCTCCCCAAAGCAGCAGGAACCATGTACCGCAGTGGGCCGCCTTCGACTTGTTGCACGGCTCGCAGGCCCTTGTCAGGTTCCACCAGTGGTCCGTGCCGCCCTTCGACACGGGGAAGTAGTGGTCGACCTGCGATGAGGGCGCGCCGCAGTATGAACAGGAATCGCTTGCGATGGCGCGCCGATAGTCCGCGGACAGAGCCTTGTCGAGAGCATCCATGGCCGCATCGACGATCTGGCGGCGCCGGTTGGTCTTGGCGTAGTACTCCTCACGGTTGGCGAGGTAATGCTCGCGCATTCGGGCGTTCCGCTCTTTCCTGTTCTTCAGGTGGTAGGCGGCTGCCCAGTGGCGGCGACAAAGTCCCTGTGAATGAGCGCCGAGGGAGCATCTGGCCTCGCTGCAAACCTGCGCCCGTTGCGGCGTCCAGGTACGCAAGACGATTGAGGGGTCGCTGTGCTTCAGCCAGCGCGTGTAATGCATCGTGCACATCTCGCGGCGGGCCACCGGCTTGGAGCAGCCATCGACGCTGCAAGATCGGTCCGCCCGCGTCTTCTTGACGGGGTCCGCCGTGGTGCCAGTCCGGTGGAGCCGCTTGTAGTGCTTCCGGCAGAGCCCCTTGCCGACGGTCGGCCCGCCCTCGCAGTCATCCACTGTGCAGATCTTGGCCTGGCGTTGGGGTTCATGAAGCGGGTCACCGTACTTGGCCCACCTCTGGTAATGCATGCTGCACAGGCCGCGCGTCAATTTGCCGCTACGGGCGCATTCGAGCACCCTGCATTGGCCACCGAGTCCTAGTTCCTTGATGGGGGTGTCGGCCTGGACGTCCCCGTAGGCTCGGAGTCGGTAGTAGTGCGTGGCGCACAGACCGCGAACGAGCTTGCCGCCCTTCGTGCAGCCTTCCACGGCGCAGCCTTCAGGGCTGGCCGGTTTGGCGGGGAGTTCCAGGGAACCGTGGATGCGCCAGCGCCGGTAGTGCATGTGGCACCAGCCGTTCGCGCCTTTCGCTGGTGTCTGGCAGTTGTCGACGGAGCACTTCATCTCGGACGCCTTGGTGCGGCTCGGGAGGTCGGTGCTCCCGTGCTTCATCATGCGCTGGTAATGCTGCATGCACAGGCCGCGGGCACGGGCAGGCTTGGCGCATGCGGACGCGCTACAGGTACGCTCGGTCACGTCGGCACTCCTTGAAAGTGTCGGCCATGCCCCGGGACGGTTGCCGCCGTTGCCGGGGTCTCTCATGAGGTTGTTGCACCCAATTCTATTAGTGGGCACTGGAGTTGCTGGAGCAGTGATCATTCGTCCAACGCACCTTCGGGCGCGGGCTCGCCCTCGTTGACGATGGCGGCGATGCCCTGGGCGAGCTTCCCGAGCATGGACTTCGCGTCGTCCGCGCCACTGCCGGAGGTCTCCGCCGGCACGAGCTTCAGTGACTTGTCCACGGCGATCGCAGCGGTGGTGACCAGCTTCTGCCGCTCGGCGATTGGCGCTTGGTCGAAGACGTGCTCGTTGTACTCGTTGTTTTTGCCGCCGAACGCGTACACGGTGGTGGGCTCGTCGACGCGGTCGAGGGACTCCTCAGCCACATCGAGGAAGCGGGCGGCGAGAAGGCTGCGCCGCTCCTCGATGTCCGCCTTGCGCGCCTCTGCCGCTGCCTGGATGCGGGACCGGTCGAAGGTCAGACCGAGATGCTCGGCGGTCCGGGAGGCCACGACTTGGCTGATCTTCATGGCGCGGGCGATGGCGTTCCGACCGAGGCCCTCCGCGTGGAGGTCCCGGAACTCGCCGAACCGGCCTTCGCCGACTGTGCCGCTGGGCATCAGGGCCTCCGGGTGATGCGCGCCTGCTGACGCAGGAGAGTGGGCAGGGGCGGCCCCGACACGCGCCACGTGGGCGACCAGGGGACCAGGGCGCATCGGCAGTGGGGGTGCCGCGGCGGTCCAGGGATTGCCGTGGGGAAGCTGGTCCGCTGCGGGTCGAGGCTGAGGCCGCCGGGGAATCTTCCGCCGGGCCGGATGTGGCGGCCGGCGTAGGCGCGGCATGCGGCGCACGCGTCGGGTTCCGTGACCCAGAGGAGGCGAGTATCGGAGCCGAGGGCGCGCGCGACGAGCTGGGCGGCGTGCGTGGCGGCGTGGCCGATGGCGACGGCGACGCCGCGGGCGATCCTGCCGATCGCTCGACGGGCCCGGCTGAAGACGGCGTTGAGTCCGGCTAGGCCCATGGCGGTGAGGCTGGCCGTGGTGAGGAGGGCAAGCGCGTGCCCGTGTTCTTCCTCGACGGCGGCGGGGATGGCGTCGGCCGTGGCCTGGGCATCGGTGCCGATAGCGGGGGAGACCGGCGGGGCGGGCTTGCCGCGCATGCCAGCAGCGAGCTGGGCTGTTCGGAGCGCGGCATCCAGGGCCGCAGCGAATGCCGCCTGTGTCGCCGCGCGTTGGGCTTGGCGGCCTCGTCCGGCGAAGGCTTCACGGAGGGTCTTGCGGAGCCATGCGATCAGGTCGTCGAGTCGAGCGGGGATCTGCTGGCCGCTGGTTTCGCGGGTCCATCGGGTTAGGGCTGCCTTGTGGGCGGTGGCGAGGGCTTGGGCGAGGGGCCGGGTGGCGTCGGCGATGGCCTGCTGCTCAAGGGCGCGAATGCGGGCGGGCTGGCGGTGTGCGAGTACTGCTGCGCGCTGACTGTCCACCACACCCCTCCTGCTTTCGAAACTAAGGCAATCTTGCCTTCGTGCCTTTGATTGTGCACTATTGAGATGGGTTCAGGGTTAACATCGTGCCCGACGGTAGCGATCAAGGCATCGCCACACCGCGACGGCCGCCCAAGGAGGCTCCCGATGACGACCCCCGCCCAGCCCGAGAACGCACCCGCGGCCCCCGGCAACCAGCCAGCCAACCCGCCCGCGCCCGAAGGCACCCCCGCGCCGACTCCGCCAGAGCCGACCGCAACCCCCGCCACACCCGAACCCACCGAGCCGACCACGCCCGAACCCAAGGCCAAGGCGCCTACGTTCACCGGCGAGTTCGACCCGACGAAGTTCGAGAAGCTCGTCGAGAACATCCGCGGAGACGTCGCAGCCGAGAAGGCCAAGCGCGAAGCCGCAGAGAAGAAGAGCCAGAAGGAACAGGCCGCCTTCATGAAGAGGGTCGCTACCGCCTTCGGTATCGAGACCGACGAGCAGAAGCCGCCCACCCTGGAGGAGCTCGCCCAGCAGCTGGAGGAGTCCCGCGGAGAGACCAAGGCGTCCCGCGACGAGACCCGCCAGACGCGAGTGGAGCTCGCCGTCTACAAGTCGGCCGCTCGCCACGGCGCCGACCCCGACGCCCTCCTCGACTCCCGAACCTTCGCCGAGGCCGTAGCGAAGCTCGACCCCACCGCGGGCGACTTCAACACCCTGGTGGAGAACGCCATCACCAGCGCGACCGACGCGAACCCGAAGCTCAAGGCCAAGGCGCCGGAGCCGAAGGAGCCGCAGCCGACGCCGGCCGGGGGAGCGCCGATGGACGGGGCGCCGAGCAGCAAGCGGCAGTTGGGGGCAGCGGACTTGGCGCGGATGACCCCGAAGCAGATCACCCAGGCCGTTCGGGAGGGAAGGCTCAACGCCTACCTCGGCAGCGGCTGACCTCCCTAGGAGCCTCCGTTGTCGATCAACAACTTCAAGCCCGAGATCTGGAGTGCGCAGCTCCTGGACGCGCTGGAGAACGCACTCGTCTACGCCCAGCCCGCGCTCGTCAACCGCGACTACGAGGGCGAGATCTCCACGCAGGGCCAGTCGGTGCACATCACCACCATCGGCGACCCGACGATCTTCGACTACGACAAGTCGTCGAACCTCAACTACGAGGAAGTCGAGACCGCGGGCACGGACCTGATCATCGACCAGGCCAAGGCGTTCGCCTTCAGGCTGGACGACGTCGACAAGGCGCAGGCCCTCCTCAACCCGATGATGAAGATGGCCCAGAACGCGGCCTACGGGCTCCGCGACAAGGCCGACGCGTTCGTCGCCAGCCTCTACACCGGCGCCGCCGCCTCCAACGTGATCGGCTCTACCGGCGCTCCCATCAGCCTCAGCGACCCGAAGGACGCCTACGACAAGGTGCTCGTGCCGCTGCGCACCAAGCTCGACCGGGCCAACGTGCCCACCGAGGGCCGCTACTTCGTCGGCTCCCCTGAGTTCGAAGGCGCCCTCCTGCGCGACGACCGCTTCGTCCGCGTCGACGCGAGCGGCACGGAGCAGGGGCTCCGCAACGGCATGACCGGTCGCGCCGCCGGGTTCGACATCCTCAAGTCGAACAACACCCCGAACCCCACCGGCAGCGTGCAGGTCATGCAGGCCGGCTACCCCGGTGCGATCACCTACGCCGAGCAGATCCTCGAAACCGAGGCGCTCCGGCTGCAGAACACCATCGCCGACGCCATCCGTGGCCTGCACGTGTACGGCGCGAAGCTCCTGCGCCCGACCGGTATCGCGGTCGCCTTCGTCACTCCGTGATCCGTCACCTCACCTGACTCCAGGAGCATCCCATGGCGCGTACCGCCGTCCCGTACAGCCCGCTCATCGCCAATGGCCACCTGACCAGCCCGGCGGGCACCACCATCGACGCCACCCTCGTCACGAATGGTGTCGTCATCAGCAACGTCGACCCCGAGCGCACGCTCCTCCGGGTCACCAACTCCGCGACCAGCGCGAAGAAGGTCACGATCCGCGCGGGTGCCGGCCGACAGTCCTGGCTGGCCGGAGCCGGGGACTACGTGCAGACGGTCGCCGCGGACACCGGGCAGGAGTTCCTCGGCCCGTTCACGTCGGCCCGGTTCCAGCAGCGTGGCTCGTCGATGCACGTCGACTTCGAGACCGGGTTCACCGGCACGATCACGGTCCTGCGGCTTCCGAAGGCGGGTTTGTGATGGCGGGCCGCGAGTATCGGGGGTCCGGCGGTCTGCGGCTGCATTTGGATGAGCCGCTGTCTCCGCAGATGGCCGACCAGATCGCCCGCGGTTACCTCGTCCCCGTCGACGACGCGGCCGAGTCGGAGCCGCCGGCCGGTACGCCGCTCACCGCTGAAGAGCTGGCCCGGGTCGAGGCGCACGCTGCCGCATCGGAGCGCACCGCGACGCCGGAGCACGCGCAGGCTGGCGGCGCTGAGGACGGCGTGAAGCGCCCGAACGCCAACTCGAAGGTCGACGACTGGCGTGTCTACGCGGTCAGTCTCGGCATGCCCGAGGAGGACGCGGCCGATGCCACGAAGGCCGAGCTGCAGGACTGGGTGAAGGTGGCCGAGTCCGCGACCGAGGGCTCGGGGGACTGAGCTGTGCCGTATGCGAGCGTCAGTGACCTGGAGGCGTGGCTCACCCCTGAGCCCGCCCCCGAGAACGCTGTGCGCCTGCTGGATCTGGCGTCGACGGCGATCGACCGTGCGCTGTACGGCCTCGCATACGACCCCACCGACCCGGTGGTCCGGGATGTGCTCACGCGGGCGTGCGTCCGCCAGGTGCACTGGATGATCGACCGAGACGACGAGACCGGCGCGCAGGACGATCTGCAGTCGATGTCGACCGGCTCCCGGTCCTTCACGCGGCGGACGGTCGGCCAGGGAGCCGGTTCGACGCCTCGGCTTGCCCCGTTCACAGCCGATGTGCTGAAGACGAGCGGCCTCTTCGACGCCTTCGTGTGGGTGGAGGGCTGATGCCGGGCCACATCGGACGCCAGACGGTGGTGCTGCTCGACGCGCCGCTTGTCACGCGCGGCTACAACGAGCAGACCCGTGACTGGGAGCACGCTGTCGAGACGGTGGTGCGGCGGGTGACGGTCGACTACACGGGCGGCACAGAGACGAAGACCGCAGGCGATCAAACGGTCACGTTGGCACGGCTGTTCATGCCGCCGCGCGCCCCGCGTGTGACGGAGTGGATGCGGGTCCGGTGGCAGGGCCGTGACTGGGAAGTCGATGGCGTCCCGGTAGAGCCCGAGCTGGCAGGGCCCCTGTCGGGGCAGGGAGTCGATCTGAAGGAGGTGGCGGGCTGATGGCCACCGAAGTCGTGATCGATGTCGACGTGGACGAGGGCGCGGTCCGTGGCCTCGCCGTCAGCGACACGGTTCAAGCGGACATGGCCGCGCGGATGGATGCCGTGGTCGCTGTTGGGCAGGCGATGGGCCCGGTGGACACCGGCGAGTACGTGTCGAAGATCCACCGTATGCCGGGTCACGACGACGACGGCACCGTCCACGTTCAGGCGGACGCCGCCCACTCCATCTACGTGGAGTTCGGCACTCGGCAGACCGACCGGACCGGGCGGCGCATCCACCTGCCCCACCACACCCTCGGACACGCACTCGACGCCTCAGGAGGCGACCACTAATGGCCGACGACAAGCAGATCAGCGACGTTGCTCGCGTCTGCCACGACGCCAACCGGGCGTGGCAGATCGCCTCGGGCGATCCCGCCGTGTCGCCTTCGTGGGACGAGTCACCCGAGTGGCAGCGCGTCAGCGCGATCCAGGGAGTGCGGAAGGCCCTGGAGGGAGCCACACCCGAGCAGCTGCACCAGGACTGGTGCGACTTCAAGACCAGCGACGGCTGGGTCTACGGGCCTGTCAAGGACGAGGCCGCCAAGACCCACCCCTGTCTCATGTCTTACCGCGACCTGCCGCCCGAGCAGCGCCGCAAGGACGCACTGTTCGCGGCCATCGTCGCCGCACTGACCAGCGAGGAGAGCCACGATGGCTGACGGCGACACCGTGAAGATGAAGCTCACATTCTGGCGAGGCACCCAGCGGCCCGGGACCGTGGTCGAAGTCCCCGCAGACGAAGTCCACCGCTGGAAGGGGTTCGCCACCCAGGTCGAGGACCCCGCCCCGGACGGCAGCACCCCCGACGGGCGGCCCGCCGACACCGCGAAGATCGACGACTGGCGCGCCTACGCCATCCGGCACGGCATGGACAAGCCCACCGCCGACAAGGCCACCAAGGCGGACCTCGTCGACTTCGCGGACAAGGCCCGGGCCGGAGCCAAGGCGTAGCCATGACGACCCCGCCGCTGGTTCTCCCCGACGGCAAGCAGATCGCCATCCAGCTCCTGGCGGCCGATCTGCCGGACGTGCACGTCACCGGGAAGCTCCCCGAAGGCAAGGCCCTCAACGCTGCGCTTCCCGCCGTCAGGGTGCTCCGCATCGGCGGGACCGCTGACATACGCGGCTGGAGCGACCCCGCGGCCAGGGACAACCCGCGGTTCTCCATCGACTGCTACGCGAGCGACGACCAGCAGGCCATGCGGCTCGCCCGCCGAGTCTGCGCCGCCTGGGAGCTGCTCAACGGCCGCTCCACCGAGGACGGGACCGTCATCGGCATCAGCCAGGAAACCGGCCCCCAAGACCGCCCCGAGGAACCGAACTCCGACATCGCTCGTGTCGGGATGACTCTGGGGATGAGCGTCAGCCCACCCCGATCGACCAGCTAGGAGGCCCATCGTGGGCGACTCATCGACGATCATCGTCGGCACAGCCGGCAAGGCCTACATGGGCGAGGTCGGGTCGACGTTCCCGACCGGGCCCGAGGAGCCGTGGGGTGCGGACTTCACGGACCTGGGGTTCGTGACTCCGGACGGCCTGGAGGAGGCTCTGGAGGAGGAGCGGACCCAACTCGACGCGTGGGGCGAGGATGCCCCGGTCATCGACCTGGCGAAGAAGCGGACGCAGACGTTCAAGCTGGTGTTCCGCCAGACGACCGCGCCACTCCTCAGCCTGTACTACCAGGTCAGCCTGGCGAACATGGTGTCCACTCCGGCCGTCACGACGGGCACCCCGAAGAAGCAGTTCCTGTCCTTCGGGTCGGGCAGCCTCGCGGACACCGTGGAGATCGCCCTCGGCCTCGACGTGATCATGTCGGGGAAGCGACACCGCATCATGATCGCCCGGTGTGGCGTGTCGGACCGCGAGGCCATCAAGCACTCCGCCGACGACTCCAGCAACTACGGGCTCACCTTCACCGCGCTGGCCGCGCCGGGCGGACTCCAGAGCGTCCAGCACCAGATCACCGACGTGCCCCTCCCCGCCGTCACCCCGTAACCCTCCGGACTGGTGGCCTGTCGCGCTCAATCCCTGGGCGGGGGCGGCACGACAGGCCACCTGCACAGCCCCCGCCCCAGCCCCTGCCCAAGGAAGAGGACACCGTGTCCAAGCCGAACCGCAAGGTCATACGCCTCCAAGAGATGCGCGCCCAGATCGCGCAGGCTGCTGGCATCAAATACGTCGACCTCGTCTTCGAACTGCCCCCCGTCGACGACCAGCCCGAGGGCGCCGTCCCGGAGGAGCGCACCTGCTCCTTCCTCGTGCAGGACTACTGGCCGCTCGAACTCATCGAGGCCGTCGAAGCCGAGGACGGCAACGCGAACCTGTCCATGCTCCGCAAGGTCGCATCCCCGCCGGACGCGTTCGACGCCCTGGTGAGGACCGCGCAGCTCACCGTAGGCGAACTGAAGGAACTCATCGGAGAGCTCAGCAAGGAGGCGGGCACCGACGAGGGGGAAGGCTCTGGCTCCTCGACGTCCTCCGCGAGCACGCCGGGAGCCTCCGCGCCGACCTCCAGCGGTACTACCCCGGCCGTCGTCTAAACGAGTTCTGGGCCATGTCCTGGGGCGAGGGCTCCATGAACTGGGCCGAACTCCGCGACCTGGTCCAGGCCCTCCCCGAGGACTCCGCCACCAAGGCCGCTCTCGCAGGCGACATCGACGGCCAACGCTGGTCAGCCAGCACCTTCCTCGCCGCCGCCCAGTACAACGCCCTCCTGATGCTCGTCCGGATCCTCTGGACCGCCCACCTCAAGGGCAAGGCCCCAGCCATGGACCCCATCCAGCCACCACGAATCGAGGCACACGAAGCAGACGAAGCCGAACTGGCCGAGGCGCAGCAGCGAGCCGAGCAGTACCTCGACTCCTACTCCCCGGCAGGGACCAGGCAAGACGAACAGGCGGACATCAACGAGTGGCAGGCGCGGATCGCCGCGCTTGAAGCAGCACACGGATAGCGAAAGGAGGACGGCATGGCCGAGGCCACGGTAGTTGGACGGACCCGAGTATCACTCACCCCCGACACCTCGAACTTCGGCAGCCTCCTCCGAGTCGAGCTCCCCAAAGCCATCCGCCCCGGGGCCATCCGGGCGGGCGACCTTGCCGGGCAGATCATCACCGGCAAGGTCCGCACCGCCGTCAGCAAGATGAAGCCGGTCGTCAAGGTCGGGATCAGCCTCGACACCGCCGCCGCCAAGACCGAGCTGGGCAAGCTCACCGCCCGTCGCACCGCCACCATCACCGCCCAAGCCGACACCGCCACCGCCAAACAGGAACTCGGCAGGCTCACCACCGCCCGCACCGTCAAGGTCACCGCCCAACTCGACGACCGCGGGGCGAAGTCCGCGCTCGGCCGGCTCACCGCGGACCGCACCGTCAAGGTCACGGCCGGACTGGACGACCGGGCAGCGCGGGACGGTCTGACCAGGCTCACTGCCAGTCAAACGGTGAAGGTCACGGTCGGGCTCGATGAGACCGCGGCGAAGGCGAAGCTGCGGGGCATCCTCGGACAGCGGACCGTCGATGTCCTCCCCAGGATCCAGCAGGCCGCGTATCGGGCGGCCGAACGGCAGCTCGACAAGCTCACCGCCGACCGCGTCGTCAACATCCGGGCGAGCGTGGACACCCGGGTCGGTGCGCAGGAGATCCGCAACCTCACCCAGCGCCGCCAGGTCCGTATCGGGATCGACGTCGACACCCGCGTCGCCGCAGACAGCCTCGCCAACCTCACCCGCCGCCGGCAGATGACGGTGCAGGCGCGCGCCGACACGGCCGCCGCGAACACGGCGCTGACCTTCCTCACCCGCGACCGCACCATGAACGTCCGGGTCCGCACCACCGGGCTCGCCGCGCTCACCGGCAGCCTCGGCCGACTCAGCAGCAGTGGCGGCGGTGTGGCGGGCGGCATGTTGTCCACGTCAGGGCGCATCACCGCCCTGACCACCGCCGCGCTCTCCGCCCTCCCCGCCATCGCGTCGCTCAGCTCCGCCCTCGCACAGATGGGGCCCCTGGCCGCCACGGCCGCGCCCGCGCTCGGCCTCCTCATCGGCAGCTTCACCGCCATCAAACTCGGCACCAAGGGCGTGGGCGACGCCCTGAAGGCCGCGTTCGAGGACACCAGCAGCGAAGCGAAAGCCGCCGCCTCGGCCACCCGGCAGGTCGAAACCGCACAGCGGTCCCTCACCCGGGCCCAGCGGTCTCTGCAGGATGCCCGGGTGTCGGCCACCGAACGAGTCCGGCAGGCACAGGAAGCCGTCACCACCTCCGAACGCGCCCTCATCCGATCCCAGCGGGACGCCCAGCGCGCCCAGCTCGACCTGACCGCGGCCCGACGGCAAGCAGCCCGGGACCTGCAGGACTTGAACCAGCGGCTGAAGGCGGGCCGCCTGTCGGAAGCGGAGGCCACCCTCGCCATCCAGCAGGCCGAACTCGACTTGCAGGCCACCCGGTCCGATCCGGCGGCGACGCAGCTCCAGATCCAGCAGGCCGAACTCGCCCGGGACCGGGCCGTGCAGTCCCTGGAGGACCAGCGGATCGAACTCGCCCGGCTGGAGAAGGACACCGCCGCCGCGAATAAGGCCGGAGTCGAGGGCTCGAAGACCGTCGTCGACGCGAAACGGCAGGTGGCCGCAGCCGACGAACAGGTTGCCGAGCGGGGCCGGGCGGTCGCTGCCGCCCAGCAGCAGGTCACGAAGGCGCAGGTGGAGGGGCAGCGAGAGATAGCGGACGCGCAGGAAGCCGTCGCCGACGCCGTCCGCGCCGTCGCGGACGCCCAGCAGAACGCCGCCGCCCAGACCACGAAGCTCGACGAAGCACTCGCCAAACTCTCCCCGAACGCACGCGGCTTCGTCCGCACCATCCAGAGCATGGCCCCCGCGTGGAGTGCCATGCGCCTTGACGTGCAGGACTCCCTGTTCGCGGGGCTGGGGGCCCGCCTCAAGGAGGTGGGCAGCCAGGTACTGCCCACCGTGCGTACCGGACTGGCCGGGGCCGCCGGCGACCTGAACCTGATGGGCCGCAACGCGCTCGGCGCGGTGGCCAGCCTGGAGAAGACCGGAGTCCTGGCCGGCGTCTTCGACGGCATTCGCTCCAGCCTCGGCAACCTCGCCCGGCTCCCCGGGCAGTTGGTGACGGCGTTCGGGCAGCTCTCCGTCGCGGCCCGCCCCGCGTTCGACCGCATGACCGGCGGCCTCGCCGAATCCATGGACCGCGCCATGGCCAAGATGGGCAAGGCATTCGAGGACGGCCGCCTGGAGAAGGCCATCTCCACCGCCCTCGATGTGGCCGTGCAGTTCGGCGGAGTCCTCGGCGACCTGGGCGGCATCATCGGCGGCATCATGAAGGCCGCCGACGCCGCGGGCGGTGACTTCTTCGGTGTGATCGGTGCGGCACTGAAGGAGATCCGCAGGGTCATCGAGCTGCCGGAGATGCAGGAGGCCCTGACCGCGGTCTTCCGGGCACTCAACGCGGTCGCGAGTCTGCTGGCGGGTGCGCTGGGTGCTGCGTTGCAGGCGTTCCTGCCGGTCCTCGCCGCGCTCGCCCCCGTGGTCGTGCAGCTTGCGGAGAAGCTCGGTCCGGTCCTGGCGCAGATCTTCACGGAGCTGGCCACGGCGCTGATGCCCGTCATCGAGGCGCTGATGCCGGTCATCGTGGACGTCGTCACCGTGATCGCTGATCTCGCGGTCCAGCTCCTTCCGCTGCTGGCGCCGCTGGGGACGCTGATCGGCGCGATCGTCACGGCGGTCAGCCCGATCATCAGCATGATCGGCCAGAACCTGACGACGCTGATCATGCCGCTGGTGCAGGCCCTCGTCCCGGTGATCCTCGGTCTGCTGCCCGCGGTCGGAGCGATCGGTCAGATCCTCGGCCAGCTCGCTCCGCTGTTCCCGCCGCTGCTGCAGGCGCTGATGCCGCTGCTGCCGCCGCTGGGTGAGCTGGCGGTGTCGCTGCTGACCCTGGCCCTTCAGGTGATTACCCCGCTGATGCCGTTGATCGTCGGCCTCGCCGGACTCTTCACGGGGGTCCTCGCCGGTGCGGTCGGCTTCCTCGTCTCGATCATCAGCACGGTGATCGGCTGGTTCACGGCGTTCACGGACGCCTGCACGGCCGCGGTGAAGTGGGTCGTCGACCGGTTCCGGTGGTTGTGGGATGTCCTCCTCGGCCACTCGATCATCCCGGACATCGTGAACGGAACGGTCGGCTGGTTCAAGAGGCTCTGGCGGTGGTTGAAGGAGCTGATAGGCGGGATCGTGTCCGGCACGGTCGGCTTCTTCCGCGACCTCAAGAACGACACGATCGCCATCTGGGACGCCTTCTGGCGGCGCGTGAAGTCCATCGCCTCCGACGCGTGGGGACTCGTCCGCGAAGGCTTCGACCGGTTCGCAGGCGGCCTCAAGAAGGCCTTCGAAGGCATGCGCGACGGCATCGGCGACATCTGGTCAGGCATCAAGAACCTCGTCGCCGCCCCCATCCGCTTCTGGATCGACACCGTCTACAACAACGGCATCGTCTCCGTGTGGAACGCCACCGCAGCCAAGCTCCCAGGCGTCCCTGACCTGCAGAAGATGTCCATGCCCAAGGGCCTCGGGAAGGCACGCGGCGGTATCCTCCCCGGCTGGTCCACCTGGCGCGACGGCGACGACCAGCTGGTGCCCATGCGCCGCGGCGAAGGCGTCTACGTATCCGAGGTCATGCGCGACCCCTACGAGCGGGCCCGCCTCCACGCCCTCAACGCCGCCGCGATCCGCGGCACCCACCCCGCCATCGCCCGCAGCCAGTACGGATTCGCCGAGGGCGGCATCCTCGGCGGGCTGAAGGCCGCCGGCTCGGGCATCGTCTCCGGCGTCGGCAAGGTACTCGACAAGGGCGCCGACGTCGCACGCGGTGGCCTCGCGAACCTCGCCGAGAAGGCGTTCTCCCCGATCAAGAAGGGCATCCGGTCGGTCCTCGGCGCTGACACGGGCGGCTGGAAGGGCATGATCGCCTCGGCCCCCCTCAACCTTATCGACAAGGCCATCGACTGGATCAGGGGCAAGGACATCCCCGAGCCGTCCGGCGCCTGGCGCAAGCCCGTGACGGCCCCGTTCGGGACGCCGTTCGGGCAGCCGGGCCTGATGTGGGCATCAGGGAAGCACACGGGCCTGGACTTCCCAGCAAAGACCGGCACCAAAGTCGTCGCCGTCGACAACGGCACCGTCCGCGCGGTCGAGAACGGCGGCCCCTACGGCAAGCACATCACGATCGACCACGGCGGCGGACTCGCCAGCCTGTACGCCCACCTGTCCTCCATGGTCGCCAAGGCCGGAGACGGCATCAAGCAGGGCGCACGAGTCGGTGCGGTGGGCGCCACCGGCAACGTCACCGGCCCACACCTCCACCTCGAAGCCCGCCTCCGCGGCAAGGGCATCGACCCCATGCCGTACCTGTCCGGTGGCGACGCCGGCGGCAGTGGCGTGCAGCGCTGGACCGGTGTCGTCCAGCAGGCTCTCGGCGAGCTCCGTCAGTCCATGGGCCTCGTCTCCACGACGCTCCGCCGGATGAGCCAGGAGTCCGGCGGCGACCCGCGCTCGGTCAACCGGTGGGACTCCAACTGGAAGGCCGGTCACCCGAGCGTCGGGTTGATGCAGGTCATCAAGGGAACCTTCGCTGCCTACGCCGGGAAGTACCGGAAGACCGGCCCGTTCATGTACGGCGTCTCCGTCGACCCGATGGCCAACATTTACGCGTCGATGCGGTACGCCCTCGACCGGTACGGCTCCCTGCCGAAGGCGTACAACCGGCCGGGCGGCTACGCCCGCGGCGGCGTCGTCAGCATCAGCCGCGGCCTTCCCCGCGGCTACGCGAAGGGCGGCACGATCACCGTCGGCGGGAAGCGCATCGACACCGGGCCGATCGCCGCGAGCGTCGGAGTCGACTTCCTCAAGCAGCTTGCCGGGACCGCGGCACAGATCGACGCCGCCATGACCAAGGTCGCCACGGCGATCAAGACGGCGTTCAAGGGCGTCAACACGACCCTCGACGACAAGCTCCTCAAGCAGATCAGCACCCAGACGAAAAAGCTCGACGCCCTCGCCAAGCAGCGGGACGCCATCGCCGCAAAGATCACCGCCGCACGGCAGCTCGCAGCCGACGCTACCGACCAGGCCGTCAGCTTCACCAGCATGACCGGCCTCCCCAACAGCGGACTCACGTTCGGCGCAGGCGGCATCCTCGCCGGGCTCAACGTCCGCCTCGGGCAACTCAAGAAATTCGGCACCAACCTCACCGCCCTCGCCAAGCGCGGCCTCAACAAAGACCTGCTCCAGCAGATCATCACCGCCGGACCCGAACAGGGCGCCGCCTACGCCCAGGCCCTGGTCGACGCCACCCCCGCCGAACTCAAGAACATCAACGCCACCCAGACCGCCATCAGCAAAGCCACCACCGCGTTCGGCAAGGGCGCCGCCAACGCCATGTACGACACCGGCACACAGGCCGGCAAGGGCTTCCTCACCGGCCTCCAATCGACGCAGAAGCTCATCGAGCAGCAGATGGCGAAGCTCGCGAAGGCCATCCAGAAGACCATCAAGGTCGAACTGAAGATCAAGAGCCCGTCTCGGATCCTTGAAGCGCTCGGCCGGTTCACCGGCCTTGGCTACGCCCGCGGCGTCGAACGCACCATCCCCGCCACCCAGGCCGCTGCCGCGCGCATGGCGGGAGCTGTCCGCCGCACCGCAGCAGCCACCGCCACCCGCATCCAGCAGCAGTCCACGATCAACAACGGCGGCGACCGGCACCTCCACTTCAACGCCACCACCCGCGAAGTGCCGACCCGCAAGGCGCTCCTCGACGCACTCGCCATCGACGACATGCTCAACAGAACGGTGGTGGTCTGATGCCGATCCTCGTCCCCCCGGTCTACCTCCCCCCGGAGGAACAGCCTGGTCCGCCGTGGCCCACCCTCCTCAACCGGATGCCGGCCGTTTCCTTCACCGACCCGCGGGGCGTGACCACGCAGTTCTCGGACTGGGAGCGCGGCTGGCTCCTCCAGCCCGGCGCCAAGGGGCTCGACATGCCCGGCTACCAGTTCATCACCGACGAGAGTCCCGGCATCGACGGGTACGAGCTGCGCGATGCCCGAGCGGAGGGTAAGGAGATCACTCTTCCGATCGCATTCTGGGCCAGCGACAGCCGCGCCGCGTACAAGGAACGGCGCCGGAAGCTGATCAACTCGCTGAATCCGAAGCGCGGCGTCGGCGCACTGACACTGATCGAACCCGACGGGGCGACACGCAGCATCGGCGCCTACTACAGAAGCGGCCTCGAAGGAGACGAGTCCCTCGATGCCGCGGGGGAACGCTGGTGCATCAACGCCCTTACCTTCGGCTGCCCTTCTCCGTACTGGATCGGGGGCGCCGTCACCCACGCTTGGAAGGCCGGAACCAGCGCGGTCTTCTTCCCTGTCCTGCCCCTGCAAGTAGGCGACTCGCAGGTGCTAGGCGAGGTCACCGTCACCAATCCGGGCGACGACGTCGCCTTCCCGGTGTGGACGATCCAAGGCCCGGCGACCAAGGTCACGCTCACGAACCAGACGTTCGGCCGCGCCATCGTCCTGACGCGTACCATCACCGGCGCGGACGAGATCGTCATCGACACGCGTGAACGCCGCCAGACCGCACTCCTCAACGGCAGCATCAACCTGTGGCCCGACCTGTCCACCGCCTCCGAGCTGTGGCCGCTCGACGAGGGCGAGAACAAGCTCAACCTGGTCGTCGACGGCTCGACCGCGCTGACGAGCGTCTCCATGACCTACCAACCCCGCTACCTGGCGTCGTAGGGGGCTGGCCATGGAATCTACTGCGCTCCGGGTGTACGTCCGCAACAGCACGCTGCAGCGGATCGGGCAGGTCGCCGACTACACCAACTTGACCGTCGTACCCCGCCACAACGCGATCGGCTCGATGAGCATAGAGATCTCCGCCGACTCGCCGTCCGCGCTGCTGCTGGTCGAGGGCAACGGGCTGATCGTGAAAAGGCCGACGGGCGAGACGGTCCTCTCCGGGCCGATCCGCACCCCGGACTGGTCCCGCTCCGAATCCGACTCCGGCGCCGGGCGGCTCACCGTGGGCGCCGTGTCCGACGAGGAGGTGCTCGCCCGCTACACCTGCTGGCCCTCCCCGACCGCCGCGATCGGATCGCAGACCGCATCCGTCTACAAGATCAACGTGCCTGCGGCGGAAACCGGCATGCGGAACTTGGTCAATCTGAACGCCGGCCCCGGGGCGCTCGCGAGCCGCCGCAACGCGCTCCTCACCCTCGCCGCGAACGGCGCCCGCGGGTCGGCGCTGGTCCGGGAGGTCAACCAGTTCGACAACCTGCTGACAGTCCTCCAGGACATTGCGGAGGCGGCCGGCCTCGGCTTCCGCGTCGTCCAGGTGGGCAGCGCCCTCCAGTTCCAGGTGTTCCAGCCCGCCGACCTCAGCGGCACCGCCCGATTCTCATTCGGTCTGGGCAACCTGACCGACGCCTCCTACTCGACGACACCGCCAACCTGCACCAGCGCCATCGTCGTCGCCGGTGGCGGCACCAGCCCACGCGTCTGCAAGACCTACGACCGCGCCGACCCCCTATTCCCGGGCTTGGTCCTTGAGCAGTTCGTCGATCAGACCAGCGTCGACACCGCGTCCGTCGACCTGGCCGCGCAGATGGACCAGGCCGGGGCGGAGGCCCTTGCCAGCGGGGCCGGGCAGGGTGCGCTGTCCATCGCCCCGATCGATCTACCTCAGCTCCGGTACGGGCGGGACTATAACGTCGGCGACACGGTGTCCGCGCAGCTCCGCGGCGGGGCTTGGTACACGGACGTGGTGCGAGAGGTCACGCTGACAAGCTCCGTTGGCGAGGCCGGCGTCCGGGCCAGGGTCGGCGGCGACGGCGGCCAGGACACGGTCGCTCGGATCTATGGGTACATCGCCCGTCTCAAGAAGGATCTTGCGAGGGTCAAGACACGGAAGGCGGCCTGATGGCTGAGTTCTCTGGGCCGTTCGACGGCTCCCCGATCGCCACCCAGTCCCAGTGGTCCGGCATGGCTAAGCGCTGGGGGCTTGATGGCGTGCATGCCCTCAGCGAATCCAGCAACCTCCTGAAGGTCACCGCCTCCGGGACGACCACCGTGGCCGTTGCCCCGGGCCGTGCCAGCGTGAACGGCTTCTACTACCACAACAGCAGCACGAAGAACCTCCCCGTCCCGCCGAACACCGGCGGGACAGCACGCACTGACCTCGTCATCCTCCGCGCCGACCCCATCACGGCCAAGCAGGTCACCGCCGTCTACAAGGCTGGCGGGGCCAGCGCGCCCAGCCTCACCCAGGACGACGAGGGCATCTACGAGGTCCCTCTCGCCCAGTGCACCGTCGCTGCCGGGTCGTCCGTCGTGACCGCTGTATCGGTCCTCGACCGCCGATGGCTCACGGACCGCGGCGCGCTCCCGTCCGTGCCGGGAGCCCGCCGGCCGAGCATCCGGAACCAGCTCCTCGTCGAGGGCGGCAAGCTCTTTGTGGGGGATGGGGCCGGGTGGCGGTGGTTGGGTTCGTCTGGTGTGGAGGACTCGGCCTACACCCCGGTCTGGACGGCGGGCACCACCACGATCAACTGGGGTTCCGGCAGCCAGAACATCGGGCGGTACCAGGCGGTCGGTAACCGGGTGGATGTGACGATCCAGCTCATCCCGTCGGGGAATCCGCCCGGCTACCCCGACCCGATCATGGTGAGCCTCCCGCCGGGTCTTCCGGCCACCGGCCAGCTCAGGAGCCTGTTCCAGTGGAACTTCACCTCCAACAACGGCGAAGGATCCGCGACCGGCGTCGGCTACGTGGCCACCACGGAATCCGTCACCCGGATCTCCCGGCTCCGCTACCCGGCCACCACCAGCGGCGGCGGCCCCGATGCTTACAACCTCCTCACCAACACGCCGTTCAACATCCGCACGGATGACGTGCTCACGATCGACGGCTCCTACTGGCTCGCCTGACAGAAACGAGGAACCTCCCAGTGGCAAGGCATCTCTTCGGCGGCAGCCCCGCTGACTTCGCCATGGAACGCGTCGGCGACCAACTCGTCCTCCGCCCCGGTTCACAGGGCACCGTGTGGGACTCCCGGGTGGGCGGCGTACAGATCACGGACCTCACCGACCTGCAGCTCAACCCCACCACCACGGTCACAGCAGACGCGGACGGCGGGGCCGCCTTCCTGGGCCCCGACGACGACACGATCACGTACCTGTACGTGGACTTCGGCTACGGCCGCCGCTACATCCTCACCGCCACCGACCTCGGCAAGACCCTGAACGACTTCATCGCCCGCGGCGGACTGCCCGACGGATGGGCCAAGCTCGACTCGTCGGGCCGGTTGACGGTCAGCCAGCTCCCGGCACAGCAGGACTGGGTGGCCACCAAGGGCGCCGTGATCAGAATGCCGTCGGGCGCTGTCTCGGAGGTGGTCTGGCGGGCACCCCGGGATTGCACCATCACGGCGGTCCGCGGGTACCGGGCGGGCGGAACGGGAGCCACGATCAACGCCGCGAAGAACGGTCTGGACATCCTGGTCACGGATCTCTCCCTGTCGACGGCCGCGACCTGGCTGTCCGGGCCCACCCTCCAGAACCAGGCTGTGCTTGCGGGGGATTCGGTATCGGTCGCCTTGCGGTCCGTGGCCGGAAGCCCGTCCGCGGTGACAATCCAGATCGATGTGCAGGAGGCGTGATGGACCTGCTGCTCGTCCAGGACGACCGACTGCACGTGAACCCGCCTGCCGCGCTGACGACGAGCGTGGTGCCGGGGCCGCCGCAGCTCTTGCAGGTGTCTGATGCGCGTGGGCTCCTTGCGACCTTGACGGTCGGCGCGCGCACCGTCACGATGCGCGGACAGCAGAGGACATTCACGGAGCAGAAGCGGCCGTTCGCCGACACGTTCCAGCGGACAACCACGGCTGGTTGGGGTCCGTCGCCAGGTGGCGGCACCTGGTCGAACAGCAACGGCACCGACGCCGACTACACCGTCACTCCGGGGCGCGGGCTGATCTCCGTGAGCGCGGAGAACGCGTCCCGGCACACGTCGCTGGTCAACGACATATCGGACTTGGATGCTCGGCTCTCGTGGTCGATGGACAAGCCAGCCACGGGCAACGCATCGTCGCTGGCACTCTCCTTCGCCTACACCTCGTCGACGTCGCAGTATCGCGCGAGACTTTCTGTCCTCACCTCGGGGACGGTGCAGCTCGTGCTGGAGTGCCAGACATCGGCAGGGACGACCACGATCGGCGCCCTGACAACCGTCGGCACCGGATACGTCGCCGGGGACATCTGGCACATCCGCGCCCAGCGGGCCGGGACGACGCTCAGGTGCCGGGCCTGGAAGGACGGTGCGACGGAGCCAGGCACGTGGACGCACGAGGTCGTCGACACCAGCCTCGGCGCCGGACGGATCGGCGTGAGGGCGTTCGCCTCCGCTGGCTCCACCGCCATCCCGATCCTGTTCCGCGTACACGAGATTCAGCTCTACTCCGGCACTTGGCCGAGCACGCCGACGGTCACACACAACACGTGGGTACGCATCCTCGCCACCCCCTTCGACGGCACGTGGACGCCGGCGCTCGCGGATCAGATCCGGGCGTGGGCGGTCGACACCACCCCCGACGCGCTCGCGCACGCCATGGCGTACATCACCGGGGCGTTGGTGGTGATGGACTCCCGGATGGGTGGGGGAGTGCAGGTCGCCGGGCAGGCCATGTACGGGCCGAACGCTGCTGACGGCACGCGCCGGGAGGGCGCGGACTGGCATGAGTACATGGGGATGCCCTGGACCTATCCGAACGGGGAGTCGAAGGCCACGTCTCCGGAGTGGCGGCAGTGCATGGACTGCTCGGGCTACGTGCGGATGGTGTACGGCTACCACCTGGGCATCCCTATGGTCCGGGACCGGGACTTCGACGGGATCAACTTGCCGCGTCGGACGCGGGATATCGGTCCCAGCGGGCCGGGCATCGTCGTCGCCCAGGCTGCCAGCGCGCCGCCGCCGCTGGCCAACCTGCGGATCGGGGATGTGCCGCTGTTCGACGCGGACTCCGGTGATGCTACGTCCGGCCAGATCGACCACAACGGGATCTTCATCGGCATCGACCAGAACGGCCGCTACCGCTTCCTGAACTCAAGGAAGACGCCCAACGGCCCCACGATGGGTGACCTGGGCGGCACCTCCATCCTCGATGGTACCGGTCTCTACGCCACCAGCCTGCGCATCATCCGGAGGTTCTGATGCCGTTCATCATGCAACCCCAGCCTGTTCCGCCCGCAGCGCTGATTTCTGCTCTGGTGCCTGCGGCCGGTGGGCTGCGGGTGGAGGTGACGGCGCCGGCTGGGGTGGGCTTGTCCGGGGTGCCGGGTGGGGGAGTGGTGGTGGGCTGGGTGCTGGTCGCCGACGACGAGACGACGGGCGGCGCCCGCGTGGACCCTGTGTTCCTCAGTACGGGCCGGGCGTGGACACCAGACCAGTACCGGGCCACCTACGGGAAACGGTTGGGGTTCGTGGTGGGGCGGGAGCGCTGATCCACGCGGCGGGCCGCAGCGTCAGTCGCCCGTCAGGGTCCCGGTCCCACCAGTACGCCCGGCCGAACAGGTAGACGATCCGGTGGGCGTCGGGACGCCAACGGCCAGTGAGGGCGAAGTCGCTGGCGTTACTGCGTAGGGCTCGCAGGGTGGCGCGCGCGATCGTCTGCCCAATGCGGTCCATTGCGGCTTGCAACTCGGTGTCAGGTGCGGTCATGGCGCCCTCCAGCGGCGTCGAGGTGGTCGCGCCAGTTCATGCCGGGCGGGAGGGCCGCAGGGTCGGCGTCCACATGAGGCGCGTCCGGATCGTCGTGCCGCATGGCGGTCAGTCGCATGCTGCCGTCGGCTCGGTTGACTTCGGTGACCTTGCCGACAGCCAGGACCCTGCCGGTGCTGGGGTCGGCGCAGGCGACGAGCCGTCCGACGAGCGGATCGGGCATCTCCCGCTCGGCGAGTTCGGCATCGGCCACCGCCATGACGGCGCGCATCATCGTCTCGGAGGGGTAGCCCACGATGGTGCTCACAGCCTCCGCATAGCGGGCGTACCGGGCGGCATCCTTCTCGGTCACGGCCGCTCCCTCAGCTCGACACACAGTTCCACGCGCAGACGCTCGGAGAAGGCGTTGCGGATTTCCACTGACGGACACCTCTCGGGGAGGGTGGCCCCACTGCCGTGCAGCAGGGCGTCAACGGTGTCGGGTGCCGGGCAGTCGATGCGGGAGCAGGTGACGTGCCCGCCCTCGGCGAGGAAGAGACTGCTGCCGCCGCAGGCGGGCATCGGCCCTGAACGTCAGTCATGGGGCGCCTCCTTGGTGTCGGTGTGGCGCTCGCCGTGCGGGATCGTTTGCAGGTCACGCGCGCGGGCGAGGTTGGCGTCGGTGAAGCCGAACGGCCGGAACCCGTCGCAGCGTGAGCACTTGCCGTAGACATCGTGGTCCAGCGCGGGTCGCGTGCACACGCAGGTCCTGTGCGCCTGCTCGATCGACGAGCAGTCGGCGTGGAAGAGACCCCGCTCCCCCTGCCACCAGCGCCCGCGGGGTCCGTCCCACGAGTGGGAGTGGTTGACCTGATCGCCCTTGACGGAGCGGCCGTTGCACCAGGCGCAGCGGGTGAGGAAGCGTCGGCGTAGCCGCTGGTAGGTCCGGAGCTGGATCTTGTAGTGGTGGATGTGCCAGCGCCATCCGCGTGCGAACCTCCACGTCCCGTCGCGGCGCTGGACGCGCCTCCCGCAGACGGACAGGCTGTCACGTCCGCCCGGCTCGCGGTGCCACACGGTGATCAGTGACGGGAAGTAGTAGTCCCGGCCTCCCAGCCGCCAGAACGCGCTGTAGCTGGAGGGCTTCCACCAGGGGAACGCGCCCTCGCGGTGAGGCAGATCGTCGGCGCACCAGGTCCCGCAGTCGTGGTGGAGGCGGATCCGCCAGCGCACGGCCTGATGCCCTGCGGCCGAGAGGGGCGAGCGCTCCGGCCACGGGCGGCGGATCTCGAAGGCGACGGTCAGCGGATCATGCACGGGAAGCCTCCGTGCGGGCTGGGGTGCGGGTGGCGGCGGGCCGGACCCGCACAGCCAGGCCCGCCGCGGAGGGAGCGCAAGGACCCCCGGCGCCTCCCTACCACCGACCATACCCCAAGAACTTACGAATCGTAGGTGTATTGCTGGTGTTGACCTATGATTCAAAGGTCAATGGTCGCTGGTGCCATCACTTCCGCACCCCAACAACAGGAGACCCCATGGCCTGGTACCCCGGCGCCACCAAGATGGAGCTGCAACCCGAATCAGACCAACAGCCCGCGATCCGGCCGACCCAGTTCCTCGTGCACAGCATCGTCGGCCCCTGGACCGCCCGCCGAACCTACGAGTACTGGCGCGACTCCACGAACCTCGAATCCCACTTCGGCATCGGCTACGCCGGAGACATCGCCCAGTACATCGGCACCGAGACCCGCGCCGACGCCAACGCCTCCGCCAACCGCCGTCCCGATGGCACCGGCGCCATCTCCGTCGAGACCGCGTCCAACCTCACCGCCACCGACCCCTGGACGGACAAGCAGGTCGAGGAACTGATCAAGGCCGGGGTGTGGGTCCATCACCAGCACGGCATCCCCCTCCGCCTGTGCCGAACCGCCGACGACCCTGGCTACGGCTGGCACGCGATGCACGCCGCCTGGAACCCCGACGCGCACTCCTGTCCCGGCCCGGCACGGATCAAGCAGTTCCGGGAGGTCGTGTTCCCCGGGATCGTCGCCCGCGCCAGCGGCAAGACCCCCGCACCCAACCCCACCCCGAGCAAGGAGAAGCCCATGTCGTACCGCGAGATGTGGGAGCAGGACATCGCCCCAGCGCCGTCGAAGTCCCCGACCCTGAAGACCAACCCGACCTGGAAGCCCATCAGCTTCCTCCGAGAGATCTACGACCTCGCCCTGGAGACCCGCAACCTAGTCCGCGAGATCCGCGCGGCGCAGAAGAAGGGGGCCTGACCATGGCCGACCACATCTCCCTCCCCGACGCACAGACCGTCGTGAAGACCACCGCCGCCTACGCCCGCGACCTCGCCGAACGGACCCTGTCCACCGCCGTGGTCGCAGCTGGCGGCGTCGCCCTCGCCGCCGGCCCGGCCGACATGTTCCACGCCACCTTCTGGCAGACCATGGCCGCCGCCGGAATCGCCGCCGCCGGATCCCTGCTCAAGGGCATGCTCGCCCGCGCCTTCGGCACCAAGAACTCCGCGAGCCTCGCCAAGGGCGTCTGATGCGGTGCCGTGCGGCCCGGCGACTCCGCAAGACCCTGGGCCGCCGCGGCTCCTTCCTCGCCGTCATCGGCACCGGCAAGACCTGCTGGGGCATCAGCTTCCTCGTCAACCCACCCACCGACCACGGCCTGCAACTCCTCACCCAAGCGACTAGCCTCCGAAACTGGGCCTGGCTCTGGATCGCCTGCGGCACCGCCACCTTCGCCAGCGCCTTCCTCCAAGTCGGCCGCGACAAACTCGGCTACCTCGCCGCCCTCATACCCCCCACCGCGTGGGCCACCGCCTACACCACCGCCGTCATCACCGGCAACTACTCCCGAGGCGGCTTCGTCGCCATCTGGTACCTCACCTCGCACGTCGGGGTCATCTTGTGGGCGGCCACGGTGCCCGAATACTCGGTCCCCCCAGCGCCACGGCCCCGGAGAGGCAAGGCACCATGACCGTCGCCGAATGGGCCACCATCATCGGAGCCACCGGCAGCATCCTCGGCGGCGGAGGCTGGTTCGTCGCCCGCGCCACCCGCGACGCCGCCCGCGCCACCGCCGCCGCACAGGAAGCAGCAGCCCGAGCCAACGCCGCCCCCGCCCAACAGGCCGCCAACCTCGCAGTCCTCGAAGCCACCGTCCGACGCGTCGACGAAGAGAACGGCCAACTACGCGGCAAGATGTCCCGCCTGGAACAAGTCGTCCGCGCCTTCGCCTGGACAACCGACCGATGGGCACGCCAGATGAACCGCGCCGGCATCGACCCCGAGCCAGCCCACCCCCTGGTCGAGGAGTACAACCGCACCGGAGTCTGACTCGGGAAACGACGACACCCCCGCCCCTGCCGAGGCAGGAAGCGGGGGCGGCCTGAGGTACGTCAGCCGGTGATCTCGCCCTCGAACTCGGGGAAGTCCTCTCCGGACCGCTGCACCGTGACCACGATCTTCTTCCCGTATCGGGACTCCAGGCTGTTGTCATCGGTCTTGGTCACCGTCACGCCGGGAGCCAGCCGGCCTTCCAGCGGATCCGAGTCCGTGACGAACTGGGTAGTAGACGCCTCGCCGCCGTTCGTGGCGCCGTCGATGAAGGTGGACAGGTCATCCAGCTTCACCGGCGCCTTGCTGCCATTGGTGATCTTCAGCCGGATTCGGAACTCGGTCGCCTCAGGATCGTCCTCGGAGTAGTCGTCCTCAACGAACTTCGTCCACTCCTTCGCATCCACGACCGACACCTTCAGCCCATCTGGCCACGTGAACGACTCGCCGAACTTCAATCCGGTCAGCCGCCCCGCTGTCCCGTCCCCGCCGGTCCCCCCGCCCTCCTCGGCGCAGTGCTCAATCCAGTCGGCCTGGCTGAGCGACTCATCCGAGCAGTCCACCTCCGGGTTCCCGGCGCCCGTCGACTCCGCCGGCGCGGTCGGTGTTGCGGGCTGCGGCTTCGTCGCCACGTCCTTGCCGTCATCGGACCCCCCGCACCCAGTCACAGCAGCCAGAAGCATCGCGGCCACCGCCGCCGTCGCACGAACGCGCATCAGAACCCCCAAGGTTGAAGGGTCACCGTAGAACATGTGAGGGACCTGTGAGCGCGGGTTACCAGCCTGTGATGAACCGGGTTACCAGGGATCGGTCGGCAGCGCCTGGGTGAGGGTCCACGTCTCATCGCCAACTCGGCAGGTGATGACCAGACGCACCGGGTGCCCCAGATACTCCTCCTGCCAGGCATCCATAGTCTTCCCCTCCATCCAGGCCCCGGGACGTGTCCGGTCCATCTGAAACGGTCGACCCCGACCGACCTTGAGAGAGAACGGGCCGACCGCCCGCCCGTTTTCATCTGCCGTGTCATTGTGTGGCGTGAACTGGTATGGGCCCCACACGTGAGCCTCAATATCTTCTCGCGTAGCTCCCCGCCCAAGCAGATTGGAGCGGTCCTTGTCATCGTCGTCGACACGGATACTCACGACCTCGACCTCGCCAAGCTCATCCGGGCCGGCAAGATGCACGTTCAATGTGGAACACTCGCGGTACGGCCCGCCCAGGGAGAACCTGAAGCGAGGCCGACGCTCCTCATGGCGCCGATCGCGCTCGATCCGCGTTAGCGTCTCCGCGGTCTTCGTCGAACGTCGGGCGGCAAGCCAAGCGCCGCACGCGGCTATCGCACTGAGGCCGGCGGTAGAGGCGGCACTGATGTCCACCCAAGGGATACTCATGGCGCGGGAGCATAGCGGCGGGCACCGACAGCCTGATCGGGCTGGAGAGAACGCCTCGGCGAGGGGCGCGTGGCTTGCTAGCGCATAACGTTCCCTTATGCGCTGCTGGGGTCCGGCGTTACGAACGGAGCGGGCCCCAGCCCGGAGCAGCCGGACTTGCGCGGACCGCTGGTGGCCATGAACTCGCTCTCACGACCATCCGGCAGGCGGAGGATCCCGGGCGCGGCATCGAAGAGATCCACATCGGTGACTTCGTCGGCGAGCGTGATGCCGCCGGCCCAAGTGCTGTCGCGGTCGGATTCGCGGTTGTCCGTGCGGCTCGGGTCGTAGCGCAGCACGAGAGACACGTCGACGGGCGCCTCTCGGCCGTCAGGGAAGATCACGACAGCGGGGCCGACGTAGCGAGGGCGCCCGTCGCCGGGGTGGAAGCGGGGTCTTGAAGTCATGACGCGATGCTAGCCACCGCCGTGCAACCAGACAGCAGCTTGGGGCAGTTGATCGACAAGCACTCTCGATAACATGCCATATCGCGGGCGAAAAACCGGTACAATTAGCTATGCTCAGAGAGCTGATCACCGATCACTGGTTCCGTGAAGGCCCCGTCCAGCTCGACGGCTCGGACGGCTACTGGATCTGCGACCGCTGCGGCCAGCACCGAGGCGACCACCTACAAGCCGAAGGCCACTGGTTGAAGCCGCTCCACACGTTCATCCCCCAGGCACACTGGCGACCGTCGCACTGCCGAACCTGCGGCCGGGAACACCGTCACACCACGCACACGCCGTGGCTGTGGGAGCAGCTGGAGGCGGCCGCATGACCGCCGAAGTCCTGCGCACGTACCGCTTCCGGTGCGACGCAGCCAACTGCACGGTTTCTGACCTCTCCGAGACCGACGATGCCCCCGTCGGCTGGACGACGATCGACAGCATCGCTCACCAGTCGCACGCTCCGCTGCCGTCAGTGAAGGCGGGCCGGACCCTGCTGCGGGCTCTGGACGTCCGGTCCCTCCGGTCACACGGACGATTCCGGCTCCACCTGTGCCCCACCCACGTGGGTGCCCTAGGGAAGCACGCGCCGCAGACCGACAATGAGGGCGGCCAAGGCGCGTCCGTCGCCTGCTCCTGCGGTGAGCGCCTGGCCCGGTCCACGCCGAACCCCAAGGCGCTCTGGGCTCAGCACTACGAAGCTGTATCCACCGGGACGGAGGGTGAGCGATGAGCGGCACCCTCATCCCGCGTCAGTCGGACGCCATCCCTGCCGCCTACGACGCTGCGACGCTCGCCGTCCTGGCCGCCATGGAGAAGGCCGCCGACGAACACCTCGAAAGAATCATCCCCGACAACACCAAGCGCGGATACGCCAACGACTGGGCACTCTGGGAGGAGTTCCACGACTGGCTCGCCGAACGCACCGGCCACCGCATGCCATCGACCGCCGTCACCAAAGGCACCCTCGTCGGCTTCGTCGTCTGGCTCGACACGATCAAGCTAGCCGCGCCCGCGAGCATCGACCGGCGAATCACCGGCGTCACCGTCACCGCCCGCCGCACGCACGGCGTCGAGGTGCCGAAGGAAGCGACCGTCGCTGCCCGCAAAGCCCTCAAGCCGCTCAAGAACGACGAGGACCGCGTCGCGCGAGGGCGAGGCGCAGCCAAGGCGGCAACTCCCGAGCAGCTCCGCCAGATGGCCGCCGCCGTACCCGACGGGCTCACCGGGATCCGCGACCGCGCCCTCTGGCTTATGGCCTTCGCCGTCGCCGGACGCTCCGCCGAAGTCGCCGCCCTCCGCGTCGAGACCATCGCCCACGTCAGCCAGGGGCTCGAAGTCCACGTTCCCGCCGTGAAGGGGCGGCCACCCCGGGACGTCGTCGTCGGCTACGGCCGCAACCCCGACACCTGCCCCGTCCGCGCCTGGCTCACCTGGCGCGCCGCCGCAGGCATCACCACCGGACCCGCCTTCCTGCCCATCACCGTCCACGGGCGCCTCGGCGACCGCGCCCTCTCCCCGGAAGCCGTCCGCGAGATCATCGCCCGCAACGCTGAACGAGCCGGCCTGTCCGTCCGCCTCACAGGACACTCGATGCGGGCCGGGTTCATCACCACGTCGCGCCGAGCCGGGAAGCGCGAGGAGAAGATCCGCGAACAGTCCGGGCACGCCGAGAACAGCCCCGCCTTCTGGGGATACATTCGCGAGGCTGACAAGTGGACCGACGCAGCAAGCGAGGACATCGGACTGTGAGAGAACCCTGGGTACGCCGTGGTTACGACGAGACGCGCCTTTGGATGCGAATGCCATTCAGTCGCGCCAACCGATCATGGCTGCACGAAGAACTGGGCGACCGCATCCGCCCGGACTGGAACAACACGGTACGCCCCGGACGGTGGGAGATAGCCAAGCCGCACTTGAGGACGCTAGTCGAAGCCCTCGCCAACCGGTTCGGAGAGGTGCACGTCTACCTGGAGTTCTCAACCACCGAGCAGTGCCACGACAAGTGCCAGACGGCGGCCGGTGACGACTGCACCTGTTCCTGCCGAGGGGAGCACCACGGCGGCGGCACCTACTGGACCCAGTGGCAGTTGGTCGGCGAAGGCGTGCTCGTTGGTCCTGTGGGTCGCGTGGAGCGGCACTACATCGCACGGCCTGACAACATCGGCTTCTGAAGTGTCCGTCGACGATCGGCGTCTCATGCCAGACTGACCTCGGCCCCGTCGTGCATCCCCCGTCGCGACGGGGCTATCTGCCGGAAGGATGCTGCTGTGGGTGACGAGTTGCGCAGCTTGGTGGGCAGTCGACGGCGGGAGGTCGGCTTGTCGTACCAGTCGCTGGCTGCCGCATGCCGGGAGACTGGTGGCGGCGCGGCGGTGTCGTCGGCCTGGCTGCATCGGCTGGAGACCGGCGCCCCGGTCAACGCTCCGTCTCTGGAGGGCCTGGACACGCTGGCCGCCGGTCTCAGGTTGGAGCCGACGAGGCTTCGGGAGGCTGCTGCCGCGCAGTTCTTCGGTGTGCGCGTGGAGTGGGAGGCGTCGGGAGAGGCAGCCGAACTGCTCCGCATGGTGGGCGCTCTGCCACAGCACCAGCAGGCTGCGCTGGTCGAGCTGGTCCGCGTGATGGCAAAGGACTGCTGATCGGTTGCCTGCTCTGGCATCCTGGTGGTGGTCACGCTCGTCTGCTTGCGGGAAACCGGGGCACCCGAGATCAGATCGGTTCATAGCCGGGCGGGCTGTAAGCGCTGACGCGCCGTGTGCGGTGCTCAGTGGTCGTGGTTTCGGTGCTGCCACCGTGGCGCGACGGCCAAACTCCGAGTGCCCTCCCCTGAGACGCGGGGGAGGGCACTCGGGTGTTCAGCCTTTGACCGCGGGCATCTCTCCGGGTTTGACCGCCACCTCGACGATGTCCGTGGCCCCGGCCTGCTCCAGCTCGGTGCGCCGCCGGTCGGCACTGGTCCGGTCGTAGGCGACGGCGGACGCCTGGGGGCGGCCGTCGGGATCGGTCCAGGTGAAACCGTAGCTCTGCATCGTCTTAGTCATGGATGCATCCTGCCTCGCAGCACTGACAGCAGCCTCCAGGACCCGGCGCGGGGGCACCCGCCCTGGGCTGCTGCTCGTGCCCCGCCGTGCAGACGGCGGGGCTGGGGCTTCCCCTTCACGTGGCGCGGCCGGTGCGGGACCTTGCCCGTTCGGGCCAGGCGCCCGTGTCCCGGAACCGTTTGAGCTTGGTGTGCAGGGCGGAACGCCTCATGCCCAGGGCCGCGGCGATGCTGGACTGGGTGACGTCCTCGTTGTCGATCAGACGGAGGATCGCGGCGCCCAGCTCAGGGCCGGTGAGCCCTTGCAGGCAGTGCTGTTCTTCTGCGGTGATGGCGCGGGAGGGAACGGCACGCCAGACCATGCCCCGGCTGTCCAGGTCCGCACGGCGCTCGGGTGACAGCCCGCCACGCGCCCGGCCCTTCGCGAGCTGCCGGTAGAACACGATCCTGGCGCCGAGCGGGAACCCCCCGGCATCGACGTAGTCCACCCGCACCCTCAGATGCCCGTGCTCCGTGATGTACCGGTCGCAGGCCGCGAGGAAGTCGCCCCACTGCTCCTCGCGCGGCGACCACACCACTCCCAGTTTCTCCAGAGCCGCGACCCGGTCCGCGGACAACCGTCCCTGCCGGTGCTTGTAGCGCAGTGTCGCCAGCGCCGTGCCCAGGGCGGCCCCGCCGGGAGTGACGTACTTCGCCGGCACATCCAGGTGTCCGTGCTGCGCACGGTAGGCGCGCAACGCCGCGAGGTTCGACTCCCACTGGGGATCGGCCTGGCCCGGAACGGGAAGGCCGACAGCGTGCAGCCGGGCCACTTCAGCCCGCGTCAGATGACGCTCACCGCTGAGGGCCACGGCTATCCACCCGGCCGGCCGGACCCGCCCGGCGGGCGCCTCGAAGGCGACGGGGATGTCGACGTGCCCGTGAGCGGCGTGGAACTCCTCCACCGTGGCGATCAGCCGGTTCCGCTGCTCCTGGCCCGACCAGCAGAAACCCAGCCGGTCCAGGGCGGCGGCTTCTTCCGCGGACAGGGCACCGGGCCCGGCCCTGCGGACCTTCCGCATCCGACGTCCGAGCGCATACCCGTCAGGGTCGGTGTAGGAATCCGGCACATCGAGGTGACCATGGTCCCGGAGGCAGCGGGCGAGCCGGTCGTGGGTGTCCCAGAAGGCGCTGCGGAGCGGCCCCCACACCATGCCCAGCCCGGTCAGGTCCGCCGCCCACGCCGGGTTCAGTTCCCCGCTCCTGTACTGACTGCGGCGTGCCGACAACTGCTTTCCCAGCGGATACCCGTCGGGCGCGGTGTAGCCGGTTGGGACCCGCAGGTGCCCGTGCTCGGCACGATAAGACCGCGCGGCGGCCAGGAGACGCTGCCAGCGGGCGGCCGTCGGGTCCCATGCGATCCCGAGTTCCTCCAGCGCCGCCACGCGATCCGCCGCCAGCCACCCCTTCCGGTAGGCGGAGCGCTGCTGGGTGAGCCACTTCCCCAGGGTGTACCCGGCGGGCGACTGGTAGCTGTCCTTGACCTCCAGATGACCGTGCGCGTCCCGGAAAGCGGAGGCATGCCCGTACCCCTCCCACCACGGGGACGTGGACTGCCGGACGGTCAGAACGGTGAGCGTGTCCAGGATGCTCCGGGACGTCCCGTCGGGCAGCACGACGGTGATCTTCCCGGGCAGTTGCGGATTGTCGGCCGACAGATGGGACCGCTGATGGTCCAGCTCCAGGCCCAGCGGCTCGTCATGCGCCCGCAGAGCACGCACCACCTGCCACAAGGTGCTGTAGTCGCCCGCGTCCAGGTCGCCGATCTCGCCGTCCTCGTCGGGCACGACGACCGGCACGATGACCGTGGACGGGCCCGGCGTGTCCGGGTCCCGGCGCAGCGCCCGGCCCACCGCCTGCACGATGTCGACCGCGCTCCGCTTGGGGTGCGCAAACAGGATGCCGTCGACCGCTGGCACATCGACGCCCTCGCCCAGGCAGCGGGCGTTGGACAGCACGGCCCAGCCCTGGCCCGGCGGGGTATGCAGCCGGCTGACGATCCGGGCCCGGGCCTGGTGGTCCATCCCTCCGTGAACATGCGCGGAATACGGCTCGGGCGCGCCCAGCGAACGGGCCACCCCCGGCAGGCTCCGCGCGAACTCGGCCGCCTGCTCCACCCGCGGGTGAAAGCTCAGCACCCGCTTCAGCCCGTACAACCGGCTCGCCTTGATCAGCGCGGCCTGGGCGGCCATGGTCCGTAAGGACTGGGAGCCGGGCGCGTCGACGTACTCGCGGTCCGCATCGGCAAGCAGAGCGCGGGCTTCCTTGTCGGACACACCGAGGACCAGCAGCCGGTAGTCCTCCAGGTACCCCTCGGCGATCGCCCGGCTGAAGGAATAGGAGTACAGGACCGGCCCGAACAGCGCACGGTCATCCATGGACAGATAGCCGTGCCGCTCCGCCGCAGCCGCATCAATCCGCGGCGTCGCGGTCATGTACAGACGACGACGCGCCGGCATCCACGCCTGGTCGACCACACGGCGCGCGCTGCTCTCGGAGAAGTCGGGCCGCCCGGTGAGGTGGTGCGCTTCGTCGAGCACCAGCAGGTCCAGCGGGCGGCCGGTGCCGCGGACGGCGTCGGCCAGCCGCCCGGCGGACATGTAGGTACCTGCGATCAGCCGCAGCCCGCTGCCGGGCTCGTCCAGCCAGGCACGGATCTCGTCGGCGCTGGTGGTGCTGGGGCCGGGCAGGTCGCCGGTGTGGACGGGCGCGTCCATGACCGTGTCGTCCGAGCACACGGCGAGGGCCTTCTCCAGCGGTACGTTCGCACACTCCCTCCAGGAGGCCAGGGTCTGGGCGACCAGCGCAAGGGACGGGGCCAGCACCGCGACCGTCCCTCCGCCGGGGAGGAGTTCTTCGGCCGCCCGCTGCGCGGTGATGGTCTTGCCCGACCCGCAGGCCATGTGGACCTGGCCCGCTCCGCCGCTGCCGATTCCTCCCCTGATCGCCTTGACGGCCTCCTGCTGATACGGGCGCAGTGCGTGGTTCACGGGTTCCTTCTCGCCGGTGTCGGGGCTGCCTGGGCATAACGGATCCGGGGCCGGGACGGTCACGTCTGGTCGGTGTCGGTGAGGTCGGTGCGCTTGCCCTGCCCGGGCCGCTTGGCGAGGGCGGCACGGACCTGCCCGGCCAGGTAGATGGCCTGGGGGCGGCCGGAGTCGGGGTGCGGGACGTAGGCGTGGGGCTTCAGCCCGAGCCGGGACATCGCGGCGGACGCCACCTTCGCCGGGTTCTTCGCCGCGGACTTCAGCTCGTCGCGGCCGATCTCCTCCAGGGAGAGCGGGTCGTTGGCCTCCACGATCGGGTCAAGGCTGATGTCCTCCACGCAGGCGGCGATGTCCAGGCCGCCGTCCTCGTCGGTGGGGTAGCCGTCCCACTCGTCGTCGTCCGGGTAGGCGGGGCCGATGAACTCGTCTCCGCACAGGCTGACGCTGTCGGGGAGCGCCGAGTTGATCGCGGTCCGGTAGTCGGCCGTCATCGCGTCCAGGGCGCCGGACCTCTCCACGCGCTCCCGCCAGGCGGTGTCGGCGCCGCCGATGTAGTCGGCGACGTCGGCGTCGGGGCTGGTGGAGTACTGCTCGACGCGGTTGCACCAGGTGCCGTAGCTGGTGGTGGTGTCGGACATGAGGGTTCTCCTGTCGGTTTGCGGTGCGGGGTCAGAGGGCGGCGACAGCGGCGCGGACGGCAGCGAAGACCCGGTCGGCGATCTCGTCGCGGTCCAGGGAGCGGGGGTTGCCCCAGCCCCACTTGATGTAGACCTTGCCGTCCGTGTTGTCGAAGTAGACCTTGTCGACGGCGCAGGCGAGCCTGCCGCCCTCGGCGTTGGAGACCTTGTCGCCGTCGAGGGCGGCGTAGCAGATGCTTCCGGACTTGTAGTGGTCCAGCTCCAGACCGGGGACGATGGTGAAGCCGTTGAGGTAGACGCGGTCCATGCCGTTCTTCTGCCAGCGGCGTCCGCCGATCGCGGTCATCGCCTCGACCGTGTAGACGACGGCGCGGGCGGGGCGCCTCATCTTGCCGATGGCGATACGGGCGGCGAGGGAGACGTGGTCGATGACCCAGCGGCCGGCGGTCTTGGTGGCGGCGATGACGCCGCGGCGGCACCAGTCGCGGATGGTGGCGACGGTGACGTGGGCTTCGGTGGCGGCGGTGGTGGTGTTCATCGGGTGTCCCTCCCTCTCGATGACTCCACTATGCCGTACATACAGCGAAGATGCAAGGAGAGGGTCCTGCGAAAACTCCCCAGGGTCCGCCTCTTGACACTTTGCCGTACGTACGTCATAGTAGAACTACCTCCTAGAGAGAAGGGAGGTGAAACAACTGAATATCGGGGAGATCACCCTGGCCCTCGCAGCCGCCACCCTCCTGGTGAACACGGCATCGGCGGTCATCGCGTGGAAGGACCGGAAGCGGAAGCCGAAGGGCCGACACCGCAAGGGGTGAAAGGAAGGCCCCCGGAGATGCTTACACCAACTCCGGGGGCCGCTCCCCAGAATAGCCCGACAACCCCCCGCGCGAGCGGAAACCGAAGGGAGAGCGGACGTGAGGGCCTCGTTGAAGCGCCTCATCGTGTGCACCGTGTCGAGCCTGGTCGCGGCTGTCGCCATCACGGTCGGCGTGGGCGCGTACTGGTGGGTGTGGACGGTGTGGGTCGTGCTGGCCGCCGCGACGGTGTGGCTGGTCGTCCAGGACCGCCGCGCCTGACCACTGCTCAACCCCCGCCCGGAACCCCCGGGCGGGGACACCATCGAAAGGATACGGACCTGACGCGGACGACTTCGCTGACTGTGACCGGCGAGCTGACCCGCCTGTCCCAGCGGCTGACGGACCTGATCCAGCGCGGCTCCCAGATCAAGGCGAGCCGTGAAGCCCTGAGCCTCATGACTCAGGAGAACCCCACCACCCCGAAGTGAGGACACCTGCCATGACCGTGGAGGAACAGCTCTTGGACGGGCTGCACGAGGATGCCCTGATCGAGAACGAGGAACGCGACTGGTGGCGTACCGGCCGAATCCGGTGCGCGGACTGCGGCACCATGCTCCGCACGAAGACGCTGGAGACCCTGCCCCCGCACAACTGCACCCAGCGGCAACGCGCCCGCCGGAAAGGCAAAGCCGCCACCGAGAAGTGAGGGCAGCGACAGTGATCATGACCAGTGTCGCCGAGGTGCCGGAGTGGGCTGGTACCACCGAGGACATGTACGACCTCCACCGCTTCGGCCCCGACCGGCGGGCCGCCTGCGACCCCGCCATCCGCACCTACAGCCGGATCACCGACCGGGACGCCTACCGGGAGCCGTACATGACACTCCGAACCCGTGCCGAGATCCAGAGCAGCTGGGCCGCGCACATGTACCGATTCTGCCCCTCCTGCACCACTGCTCCCCCCGCTGAGAAGTAGGGCCCCGAACTCGCACACTGAAGTGCCCCCGCCTGAGGAAAGCAGGCGGGGGCACCGGCATGCACGCTACCCGGCCCGCTCGTAGGCTGGACACGCTCGGGGCCCTCACGGAGGTACCCCATGCCCCGCACCATCTGGACCGGCGCCATCAGCTTCGGCCTCGTCACCGTCCCCATCCACGTCGTCTCAGCGACCGAGGACCACGCGATCCACTTCCACCGCATCCACCTCGAAGACGGCGGCCGCGTCCGCAACCGCAAGATCTGCGAGCTGGAAGACCGGGAAGTCACCCAAGCCGAGATCGGCAAGGGCTACGAGATCAGCCGCGACACGATCGTGCCGATCTCCGACCAGGAACTCCGCGACCTCCCCCTCCCTACCGCGAAGGCCATCGACATCGTGGCGTTCATGCCGTGGGACGCCATTGATCCCATCCGTATCGGCGACGGCTACTACCTCACCCCCGACGGCCAGGTCGCTGCCAAGCCCTACAAGCTTCTCCGCCAGGCCCTGGAACGCTCCTCGCGGGTGGCCGTGGCCCGCTACGCCTGGTCCGGCCGCGAACGCCTCGGCCTGCTCCGGGTCCGTGACGAGGCGATCGTGCTGCACGCCATGCGCTGGCCGGACGAGATCCGCGACCCCGCCGAACTCCTTCCCCCACCCACCGAGGTATCTGACGAGGAGATCACCGGGGCCCTCGCCCTCATGGACACCATGACCCGCGACGACCTCGACGACCCCCAGTTCCGCGACACCTACACCGAGGCCGTCGTTGAACTGATCGAAGCGAAACGCGAGCACCGCGAGCCCGCCGCCCCCGCGCCGGAGCCGGCGGAGGAGTCCGGGCAACTCGTCGACCTCATGGCCGCCCTCAACGAGAGCGTCGCCAAGGCCAAGGCCTCCCGCGGCGAGCCCGCGGGGCGGGACGCCGACGTGCACGAGATGCCGACCAAGCGGGCCGCGAAGAAGGCGCCGGCGAAGAAGACCGCAGGGAAGAAGACCACGGGGAAGGCGGCCGGGCGGAAGCCGCGGCGCAGTGCCTAGCTGTCCAGGTAGCCCAGCTCGGTGTCGGGCCGGCACGCGTCGCAGGCGCGGACTCCGCCGGCCAGGGCCCGCAGGGCGTCGTCTCGGGTGAGTGCGCGCCCCCGTTTGCCCGCGTTCCAGCAGCCGCCGACATGCACCTGCACGGGCGGCGCATCCCGGCTGAGGCCACCCTCCAGCAGCCAGTCCGGCGCCGGTGGCCGGGCCTCCGCCCCGCGCTGCCGCTCGGCCTCCGCCCGCTCCGCCGCCGTGATCGCGGCCCGCACCTCGGCGAGCGCCATGGTGAGCCAGGTCTCCAGGATCCGGAGTCGGGGCAGGTCGGGCGGCAGATCGGGCATGAGCCCAGCTTGCACCAATATTCGAACAAGGTTTCTACTGGGGGCATGAGCCGGTACCGCGTCGACTACCTCACCCCCAGACAGGAGGAGATCCTCCGCTGCATCCGCACGGCCATCACCGACCAGGGTGTCGCCCCTACGATCGGGGAGATCGCTGCTGCGGTCGGGATGCGGTCCTGGTCGGGGGTCCACTACCAGCTCTGCGAGCTGGAAGTGAAGGGCGCGATCCGGCGCGACCCCGGCCGGGCCCGAGGGATTCGGCTCGCATGAGCCTCAGCCGCTACCACGTCGCGCTGGTCGTCGGGGGCCGCCCGATGCTGGACGGGTGGTGGGGGAGCGAGGAGGTGGCCCGGCGGAAGTTCGCCGTGTGGGTGGGCGAGCACGGGGACCGGCCCGGGACCCGGGTCACGCTCACGGATGAGGAGACCGGCACCGTGCTGACGGAGTGGCCGGACACCCCATGATCGTCTGCCATCCTGGCGTCATGAGCGTCCGCCCGTTCCCGTCCCGTGACCGTGCACTGCGGCAGGTAATGCGCCGCCACGGCGGATGGCTGCCGGTTCATCTGCTGCCGCCCCCGCCCGCCCCGCAGGGCACACCCGGCGTGTACGTCCTCTCAACGCGACGCCCCGGGACTGTCAGCGACCCGGCGTAGGCTGAGCCCGCTATCAGCCCATGCTGGCGCTGTAGGACCGCCCCTGCCCGTACAGCACCGGGTCAGGGGCGGATCGCTTTGATGAGCCTTTGGGGTAGGTCTGCTTGTGAAGGCAGGCCTCAAAGGAACCGTGATCAGGCGGCTTCGGCCTCGGGGTGCCGGACGGCCTTCTTCGCCGCCATCTCCACCTCGATCCGGGACTTGTCTTCCGCCTCGGCGTGTTCCGCGACGGCGGTGAGGAACCCGTCGGCGGCCGTCCGCCAGGCGGCGCGGGTGTCGTCGCCGGGGCTGGCGGCGTAGGCTGCGCGAGCATCCTCGGCGGCCCGCTCCAGGGCCACAAGATCATCGAAGGTGTGGGTCACGCCCGGAGTCTACGTCGAGAGCGAATGATCACTGTGCGGGTGTCCGCAAGATGATCGAACCAGCAGGTCAGGCATCACTTCCGCAGCGCCGCGAAACTGATCAAGCCGCCGCCGTGACCTCCTCACGAACGGCACCCACCCACTCATCCCGCAACGCCTCGTACCGCTCCCGCGTCGGCCCCCACAGCCAACCGCCCGTCGCCTGGAGCAGGGCGCGGATCTCCGCATCCACGACCGCAGCGGACCGCGAAGCACCCGAAGGCGGGGGAGTGGAGGACATGCGCCGATCGTATCGGCGAGGCCCGACAGGCACCTAGGAATCGGCAGGCGGCTGCCCGACGTAGGTACCACGCCCCTGCACCTTCCACACCACCCGTTCCTCGACCAGCATGTCCAGAGCCCGCCGCACCGTCGACCGGGCGATCCCGTACTCCTGCACCAGCCGCGTCTCGCTAGGGATCGGACGGCCCGGCGCCCAGTCCCCGCGAACGATCCGGGCCTTCAGGATCTCGGCGAGCTGCCGGTACGGGGTCACCGGCCCCTCGTGATCAATCTCGGCATCCGCACTCATGGCCATGAACACGACGCTAGGCAGCCAGATACACGTCAGCACCTTGAGCTACGTGTCGAGACGTAGCGAGACAAGCCGATACAAGTCCCGCTAGCCTGCCGTTATGCCAGACCCCGAACCCGAACCATCAGGCCCCGAGTCCGGCCCGATGGTCGCCGCGCACACCAGGCTTCCCGCTACCCAGCAGGCTTGGAGCGCCTACGTCGACCACCGACTTCGCTGCCCCACGTGCCGAGACGTCGACACCGCGTCCAGGTGCCGCAAGGTGCTGCCCCTCTACCGGGCCTGGGAGGCCGCCGCCAGCGCAGCCCAAGCCGCAGTAGCGCAGAAACCCGCGTAGACCCCCGTGTGGCAGGGCTTCCGCCCGGACTCAACTTGTTGTTGACTCCCCGTACCGTCGGTAGCAGGTCAGGACGCGTCCCTACCGTCCTCAGCCATGCAGGAGGTCGGTGACATGAACCCGCAACGCCGAGGAGACCAGCAGCAGGTGCGACAGCTTCATCTCCGCGCCGGCTTCCATGCGCTGGAGGGTCGACCGGTCCACGCCGGCGGTGTGGGCGAGGCCCTCCTGGGTGAGGTTCAGGTGCAGGCGTCGGACGCGGATGCGGTCGCCGGTAGCCCGGCGAGCGTCGAGGACCCATTGGGGGTGGCTGGCAGGCACCTCAGCCACGCTTTAACGATCATGGGCGCATGTCAGCAGCAAAACTGACGCATTCTTTGATCATCAATCCGGTCGTCGACTTCGCTGCAAAGCCGTATGCTCGCCAAAACCGAACATGTGTTCACTTCTTCGGGTGAACCACGCCGCCACCACGCATCCAGCCCACCCGCACGGGCATCAGCCCCACACAACTGCCACCACATCAGGAGACGGAGCCATGGACCGCGAGCAGATCCTCCACCTCTACGACTGGCACCCCGGAATCTGCTTCCGTCACCCCGGCAAGGGGGCCATCCCCACCACCGTCATCGGTGTCATCCACCCGAGGGGCGAAGGCCAGCGCGACATCAGAGCCTGCACCGACTGCGTCATCGACCTGGAAAACGCGACTCGCGAGCGGCTCGCGCGCGCCGACGAGCCGTACCGGCCGGGACAGCTCGGAGAAGCAACGGGATGACCCGTCCCAGCGGTGCAAGGGGGGCGAAAGCTGGGGAGAGCGTGGGGAGAATGACTGGCGGGGGAGCGGCTGGGGAGCCGCAGAATCAACACTCAAAGGAGGATGAGGGGAGTGAAGGGAAGTCAAAAGAGCCTGGTCGTAGGGCTTCGGTTTGGTCGCGCCGCATACGGCCAGGAGGCCAGAGAGTGTACCGCTAGTTATTGCAGTTCTGGCGGAAGACGACATTCCCCGCGTCGGAGTCCTTGCCCTTACCCCCGCGCAGCTTGACGTAGTCGCCGGGCTCCAGGGTGTGGTTCGCGGTGAAGACGAACTTGTTGCCGGTCGCGTCCTTGACCACGTACCCCTTGAGGTTCACCTTCGCGGTGCGCGAGTAGTTCTTGATGGTCAGGTACTCGTCCTTGGTGTTGCCGCCGGAGCACTTGTTGGAGTCCCGGCCGGGGGCGTCGTACTGGACACCCTTGATCTTCAGCGCCGAGGAGTACTCGGCGGCCTGCGCCGGAACGGCCACGACGAGGCCGAGAGCGGCGGCGGACGCGGTGGTGACGGCGGTGGTCAGGGTGCGGCGGACGCGCATGAGGATCTGTTCCCCCCTCAGTGGTGCGAATAGAGCGTCCGGAGCATACCGAAAATATGATTGGCCAGAGGGTGAAACGTGAGGGAAATGTGCGCCCTGCGTGGAGGGTTGACGCACTCCGCCTGAACTCTCTCGCGGTACCACGCAGCTCCCGGTCCCCACTGCCTCCCCGGCCCCTCGACCCCTCCATCCATTCCGCCCGGCCCCCAGGGGCCTCTCCCGTCACCCGTCCACTCGGCCACCCCGCCACCCTCTTCCCGCACCGCGCCGCACCCCGGCACGGGCCGTCGCGGCGGCCACCCGGCCCTGGTCGCAGGGGGGCCGAAGGTCCCCGGGCCGGACCGAGGCGGGGACCGTTCGCCCCTACCCGCCCCCCGGGGCCCGCGGACGATCATGTGGCGGCGGCCGGGAACGCCGCGCCACGCTGTGCGCACCGCGTTCCCGGCCCCTCGATCGACAGGAACAGATGGGGAGGACGCCGTCCGATGGACGAGGCGCAGCACAACCAGACGGGCCCGGTGAAGGAGGTGCCGCCGCGCCCCGTGGTCCACGGGGACGGACCAGCGGTCGCCGGAGCGGCGGCGCGGCCGTCCTGGACGGACTGGCTCACCACCACCGACCACAAGAGGATCGGGACGCTCTATCTGGTCTCCGCCTTCGTGTTCTTCGTCCTCGGCGGTGTCATGGCCCTGATGATGCGGGCCGAACTCGCCCGGCCGGGTCTGCAGATCATGTCGAACGAGCAGTTCAACCAGGCCTTCACCATGCACGGCTCGATCATGCTGCTGATGTTCGCCATGCCGCTGTTCACCGGCTTCGCCAACTGGATCATGCCGCTCCAGATCGGCGCCCCGGACGTGGCCTTCCCCCGGCTGAACATGCTCGCCTTCTGGCTCTTCCTGTTCGGCTCGCTGATAGCCGCCGGCGGCTTCCTCACCCCCGGCGGCGCCGCCGACTTCGGCTGGTTCCTCTACGCGCCGCTCTCCGACGCGGTGCACTCGCCGGGACTCGGTGCCGACCTCTGGATCATGGGCGTCGCGCTGTCCGGATTCGGCTCCATCCTGGGCGCCGTCAACTTCATCACCACGATCATCTGCATGCGCGCGCCCGGCATGACGATGTTCCGCATGCCGATCTTCACCTGGAACGTGCTGCTGACCGCGCTACTGGTCCTGCTGGTCTTCCCGGTGCTGGCCGCGGCCCTGTTCGCGCTGGAGGCGGACCGCAAGTTCGGCAGCCACGTCTTCGACCCGGCCAACGGCGGGGCGCTGCTCTGGCAGCACCTCTTCTGGTTCTTCGGCCACCCCGAGGTCTACATCCTGGCGCTGCCGTTCTTCGGCATCGTCTCCGAGGTCATCCCGGTCTTCTCCCGCAAGCCGATGTTCGGCTACATGGGCCTGATCGCGGCCACGATCTCCATCGCGGGCCTGTCGGTGACCGTGTGGGCGCACCACATGTACGCCACCGGCGGGGTGCTGCTGCCGTTCTTCTCGTTCATGACCTTCCTGATCGCGGTCCCGACCGGGGTGAAGTTCTTCAACTGGATCGGCACCATGTGGAAGGGCAGCCTCTCCTTCGAGACGCCGATGCTCTGGACCATGGGCTTCCTGATCACCTTCGTCTTCGGTGGTCTGACCGGTGTCATCCTGGCCTCGCCGCCGCTCGACTTCCACCTCACCGACTCGTACTTCGTGGTCGCGCACTTCCACTACACCGTGTTCGGCACGGTCGTGTACGCCATGTTCGCCGGGTTCCACTTCTGGTGGCCCAAGTTCACCGGCAAGATCCTCGACGAGCGCCTCGGCAAGATCACCTTCTGGACGCTCACGGTCGGCTTCCACCTGACGTTCCTCGTCCAGCACTGGCTCGGCACCGAGGGAATGCCCCGCCGCTACGCCGACTACCTGGCCGCCGACGGCTTCACCGCCCTCAACACCCTCTCCACCATCGGCTCGTTCCTGCTGGGCATGTCGCTGCTGCCGTTCTTCTACAACGTCTGGAAGACCGCCAAGTACGGCAAGCCGGTCGGTGTGGACGACCCCTGGGGCTACGGCCGCTCGCTGGAGTGGGCGACCTCCTGCCCGCCGCCGCGCCACAACTTCACCTCCCTGCCCCGCATCCGCTCCGAGTCCCCGGCCCTGGATCTGCGCCACCCGGAGATCGCCGCCGCCGAGTTGGTGAAGTGAGCCGTGGCGCATCCCGTCCTCGCCCTGGGCACGGCCCTGGCCACCGCGTCCGGCTGCGTCTGGTACCTCCCGGCCCTCTCCGAGGTCCGCGCGGGGGCCGACCGCCCGGACTCCCGGAGGAGCACGGCGGCCGCCTGTCTGAGCGCTTGGAGCACGGCCGGGTGCGTGGCCCTGCTCCTGCTGCTGACCGAGGCGTGGCACTGGCCCGCCGCAGCGGCTTCGGCTGGGGCCGCCGTCACCGCCGGGGCGCTGGTCCGCGCCGCCGTCCAGCACCGCCGGGAGGCCCGGGAGACGGCCCGTGACTGGGCGGGCCTCGACCTGGAGCCGCACCGTGCCCCCGCGCTCCGCCCGCTCCTGGCCGCGCTGCTGGTCGCCGTCCTCGCCGCGGCGGCGGCCACCGCCGTGCTCCTTGCGGCGGGACCCGGGAAGGGATCCTGGGCCGTCGTCACGCTGCCCACCGCGCTCCTGGGGCTGTTCCTCACCGCGGTGACCGTCCGGGCCTGTGCGACCCGCAGGCGGCGCCGGGCAGGCGGCGGTGGTCCGGCCCCCGCCACCGCGCCCTGCGCCCGGTGAGCACGCCCGCGCGCGGGACCGAGTACGCGTACTCATGCCGCCGCGGGCTCCCGCTGTGAGAGTGGGCGGCGTACCGAGCGACCGGTGCCCCACGACTGGAGACGACCATGCGCAGCCCCCGCGGCACGAACCGGCCCCGCACCGCCACCGCCCTCCGCCCCCGGCGGACCCGCCTCCTCACCGCCGCCCTGGTCTGTGCGGCCGGGGCCGTCACGGTCACCGGATGCGCCGGCCTCGAGTACCGGGAGGCGAGCTGCGCGGGCGGGGAGTACCCGGTGGTGGCCTTGGGCGGCACCGGCAGCGCCTGTGTGCCCGACGGTGAGGCGCCCCCGGACGGCTTCCGGGCCTACCCCCGGGGCAAGGTGCCGAAGTACGTCGACGACGAGTGGGACGTGTACTGGCGCACCCACGTCGTCGACCGGGACGGCACCATATCCGACGCGCCGGACGAGGGCTGACCCGCGGCCGGCCGGGCCCCCGGGCGGCCCTGCGACCTCCCGTGCGGAGGCGTGGGGCGTGCGCCGCGCGCCACGTCCCGGCGGGGGAGGGGCTCCGGGCGGCCCGGCGGCCTCAGCACGAGGTGAGTTGGGGCTCCTCCGGCGCGGGGCGGTTCATCAACGGCCGGAGGTGCCGGTTGTAGAGCGCGGACCAGCGCGAGGGCTCGCCCGAGGAACGGTCCATGACCGCCGCCAGCGCCTCGCACACCCGGCGGTGCAGCTCCGGCTTCCGGCGGTCCACCGCCACCCCGTAGCCCTCCTTCGAACCGCCCATGCTCTCCAGGGCCTTGGTCTTCGCGGAGTACTTGTGGGCGAGCCCCGCGACGATCACGTCGTCGGTGGCCACCGCGTACACGGCGGACTTCGGGTCCAGGAGATCCCGGACGCAGTCCTCGTACCCGGTCCGCAACGTCATCTGCCCGCCCAGGCCCTCCTGTTCGATCCACGGGACGTAGACCGACCGCCGGGCGGTGCACACCTGCGCGCTCGGGTCCCGCTGGAGGTCGCTGACGTCGTTGTAGCGCCGGTTCTTGCGCACCAGCATCCCCTTCAGCGCCTCGAAGTAGGGTCCGGCGAAAAGCACCTCGTCCTTGCGCTCGCGCTCGTCGCTGATGCTGTAGGTGGCGACGACCAGATGGACCCGGCCCGCGGTGAGGTACGCACTGCGGTTGTCCGAGGTGACCGGGTAGAAGGACACCTGGTCGTCGGTGTAGCCCATCTCGCGGGCGAGGGCCCGGGCGAGGTCGACCTCGAAGCCCCGGTAGACGACCCCGGTCCGCACGCTCAGCCCCGGCTGGTCCTCCTTGACGCCGATCCGCAGCTCTTTCGGCGAGTTGGCGGGAGTGGGCTCCCCGGGCTTCCCCTCCGAGGCGCCCTCCGCCGCCGGTCCGGAGCCGGCCGAGTCACCGTCCAACTGCTGCCAGGCGAACCATCCCGCTCCCGCGAGCAGCGCCGCGCAGACCACCGCCGCGGCCACGCGCAGCGGCCCCCGGCGCCGCCCGGCCCCGCCCGGACCGGCGGCGGGACCACCGGTCCCGGGCCCGGCCGTCTCCGGCGGCACGGACCGCGAGGGCGCCCCCGGCGCCGCGGGCCCCGGACGGACCGGAGCGGCCCGCGCGGCCGGGGTGTCCAGCGCCGCCGCGTCGTCGGTGACCGCCTGGAGCATCCGGTCGGCCTCGGCGGCGTCCGGGCGCCGGTCGGGGTCCTTGTCCAGGAGCGCCTCGATCAGCCCGGCGAGCGGTCCCGCGTACTTCATCGGCGGCACCGGCGCGTCCCGCACGGCGATGAGCACCTCGAACCCGGTGGCCCCCTCGAAGGGCCGCCTGCCCTCCACCATCTCGTACAGGGTGACGCCCAGCGACCACAGGTCGGAGGCGGTGGACGCCGGACGCGGTGTGGCCGGGGTGTGGCTGAGCAGCTCCGGCGCAAGGTACTGGGGCGTCCCGATGATCTCGTGGGACCGGGTGACCTGGACGGCGCCCTCGAAGGTGGCGATCCCGAAGTCCATGAGGAGGGCGCGCCCGTCCGGACGGAACAGGATGTTGTGCGGCTTGACGTCCCGGTGCAGGACGCCGGACTCGTGCACCGCGGCCAGCCCGCGCAGCACCTGGAGGCCTATGCGCGCGGCGTGGGGGACGGACAGCAGCCGCTGCTCGCGCAGCAGGTCCGCCAGCGAACGGGAGTTCAGCAGCTCCATCACGATCCAGACCTGGTTGCCGTCCTCGATCACGTCGTGGACGGCGACCACGTTCTGGTGCCCGATCCGGGCGATGGCCTGCGCCTCGCGGCGCGCCCTGCTCACCCAGGTGGCCTGCGCCGCGGGGTCCGCGGCGCCGGGGTACAGCAGCCCCTTCACCGCCACCTTGCGGTCCAGGCTCGCGTCCAGGGCCTCCCAGACCACGCCCATCCCACCGCGTCCGAGCTGGCGCTGCAGCCTGTAGCGGCCCGCGATCACCGTGCCCGGCCCGTCGCCCGGCCCGCCGGCCGTACCCTCGCTGCGCATCCGACCCCCATTGATTGTCGATACGGACAGCAACAGTAGACGCCTCGTCAGTTGAGCCGGTTCCGGACGGCGCGTCCGTGCCCCGGCCGCACGGGCCGGGACGGCCGCGGCGGTCGGCGGCCGGCCCGCCCGGGCCACGGGAGCGCCCCGGGGCCGCCGGACCGGCCCGGGGCGACCGCACGGCCGGCCCGCCCCGTGGCACCGGCCGCCCGCCCCGGTACGGCCCGGACGCCGCACGGACGTGCGACAGGTTGCCCGCCGTGCCCGGCCCGGAAACCCCGCCCGGCCCCCGGCCATGCGGGAGAGGAGCACGGCGGGGCGACCGCGCCCGCGTCCCGGCCGAGGAGCCCGCCCGGCCCGGCGGTTCCCGGCCCGGCGGGGCCCGGCAACTCACCGACGGAGCCGTGAAGCGGGCGGGCGGCCCCCCGGGCTCCTATCGTCACGTCCATGGAGCGTGAGCGGCCGGACGGGCGGCGGGCGGGACGGGACCGGGGAAGCCGGTCGCGGCGCTGCTACCTGGGGGCCGTCTGGTACCTGCGCGCGGTGGCGTTCGTCAACCTCCTCGCCGGGGTGTGGGTCTCCTTCGGCAACGACATCCGGCGCCACAACGACGACGAGTTCTTCACCCCCTACCTGCTGACCGCGGGCTTCTTCTCCGGCTCCGTCTCGCTCCTGCTGGCCGTCACCATGCGGCGCCGCAAACGCGCGGCGTGGCTGCTGAACCTGGTCCTCGCCTCCCTGCTGCTCGCCCTGGGCGTCGTGGCCCTCGGGCTGCCGGTGTACCGGCGGCACGGGCAGAACTGGGTCTCCGCCGTCGTCACCGCGCTCTTCGTCGCCTGCCTGGTCGCGGGACGCCGCGAGTTCCGCGCCAGGGGCGACCGGGCCAACCCGAGGCTGGCGGCCACCGTCGCGGCGGCCGGGTTCGCGGTCTGCTCCCTGACCGCCGCCGCGCTGGTCTCCGCCTCCAACACCGACCCGGACGCCTGGCGGGCCACCTTCTTCCAGCAGTGGCACTACGGCGTCCTCCGGATGCTCTCCCTCGCCTACGACGACGTCCACTACGGGGACATCGGCACACCCGTGGGGATCAACGTCCTGATCAACGTCATGAGCACCGCCCTGGTCCTGCTGGTCCTGTACGCGGCGTTCCGCTCCCGGCGCCCGGTCGACGCCATGACGGACGAGGACCGGCGGCGGCTGCGCGCCCTGCTGGAGCGGCACGGGGAGCGCGATTCCCTCGGGTACTTCGCGCTGCGGTCCGACAAGAGCGTCGTCTGGTCCCCCACCGGCAAGTCCGCCGTCGCCTACCGGGTGACCGGTGGTGTGTCCCTGGCGTCCGGTGATCCGATCGGCGATCCGGAGGCGTGGCCCGGCGCGATCGGCCGCTGGCTCGCCCAGGCCCGGGAACACGGGTGGACCCCGGCGGTGATCGGCGCCGGCGAGGAGGGCGGCACGGTCTACGCCCGGCACGGACTGGACGCCCTGGAACTCGGGGACGAGGCCGTCGTCGACCTCGACGACTTCACCCTGAAGGGCCGCGCCATGCGCGGGGTGCGCCAGGCGTACCACCGCATCGGCCGGGCGGGGTTCACCGTCCGGGTCCGCCGGCACGAGGACATCCCGCCGGAGGAGATGGCCGCGCTGGTCCGGCTCGCGGACGACTGGCGCGACGGCGAGACGGAACGCGGCTTCTCGATGGCGCTGGGCCGCCTCGGGGACCCCGGGGACGGCCGCTGCGTGATGGTGGTCTGCTACGACGGGGAGCGCCCGCGCGGGTTGCTCAGCTTCGTTCCCTGGGGCCGTGACGGGCTCTCCCTGGACCTGATGCGCCGGGACCGCCGCTCCGAGAACGGCCTCTTCGAGTTCATGGTGCTGAAGCTGACCGAGCATGCCGGGGAACTCGGCATCCGGCGGATCTCGCTGAACTTCGCCATGTTCCGCTCCGTCTTCGAGCGCGGCTCCCGGCTGGGAGCGGGCCCGGTGCTGCGCCTGTGGCGCTCACTGCTCGGCTTCTTCTCCCGGTGGTGGCAGATCGAGTCGCTGTACCGGGCCAACGCCAAGTACCGGCCGGTGTGGGAACCGCGCTACCTGCTCTTCGAGAGGAGCGCCGACCTGCTCCGCATCACCGTCGCCGGCGCCCGTGCCGAGGGTTTCCTCGCGCTCCCCGCCCTGCCGGAACGGCTCGGCGGGCGACGCGCGCGGAGCACGGTGCCCGAGCCGTGAGCCCCCGGCCGCGGGACCGTCGGCCCGGCACGGCGCCCCCGGGGCCCGGGGGCGTGCGCCCGGGACGGCGCGGCGGGGGAGACCGGGTGACGGGCTGTCGTCCCCCGCGGGACGGCGGGCCGGACGAGGGGGCCGCGCGGCCCGCGCCCACCGGGTCCCACCGGGCCGCCGGGGAGGGCGGCGGGCCCGCGCGCCGCGCGGTGGAGGCGGCGGCGGGCTTCGCGCGCCGGGAGTGGGGTCCGGTGTGGACGGCCGTGCGGACCGGCCTCGCCGGACGGGGGCCGCGGGCGATCCCGCTGACCCTCGTCTCGCTCTGCCTGATCGTCCTGCTCCAGGCCGCCCAGCGGCGGAGCCACTCCTGGGGCCACGGGCTGGTGGCGGACCTCGGCTTCGTCCGGGCGGGCGACCCGTGGTGGCTCGCGCTCGCGCGCACCCCGCTCTCCCTGTTCGTGCCGGCCGCGGACCTGCCGGTGTGGGGGGCCCTGGCCCAGGTGTTCGTGGTCCTGGGGATCGCGGAGGTCACCCTGAGGGTGCGGCGGACGCTGCTCGTCGCCTACGTCTGCACCCTCGCCGGGACCCTGTACGCCCGGATCGGGGTGGCGACGGGACCGGGCGGGCCGCTCGGCCTCCCCGCCGCCGACGCCGGGGTCGTCGACACCGGGCCGTCCAGCGCGGTCGTCGGCCTGGCGCTGGTGCTCTGCTGCCGCTTCCGCGCCTGGTTCACGGGGACCCTGGTCGTGGTGCTGATGGTGGTCGAGGCGGTGCTGAAGCCGAACCTCGCGGGCAAGGAGCACCTGGTGGCCGTCGCCGCGGCGGCCGCGCTCTGCGCGCTCCCGGCCCTGCGGGGGCGGAGGCGCGGCGGAGGCGGCGAAGGGTCCGGCGCGGCGGGCCCCCGTCCGCGCCGGACCGCCCGGCTCACCGCCGCAGCAGCAGCGAGGTCACGCGGAGCCGTCCGCTGTGGATCCAGACGTCGGAGTATTCGACGGGGCGGTCGTCGGCGAGGTAGGTGACCTGCTGGAGGTACTGGACGGGGGCGTGTTCGGGGAGGTCGAGGGCGTGGGCGACGTCGGGGGTGGCGGCTTCGGCGCTGAAGGTGCGGCGGGCGGTGGCGATCTTGAGGCCGTAGGTGCCCTCAAGGGTGCCGAAGAGGCTGGCGGTGGTGAAGTCGGTGCGTTCGATGCCGGGGGCGAGGTCGGTGCGGACGAAGTTGAAGAGGAGGGCGACGGGTCCCTGGTCGGTGCGGCGGACGCGGGCCAGGCGCAGGACGCGGGTGGCGGGGGTGACGTCGAGGAGGGCGGCGACGGGGCGGGGCGGGAGGATGAGGGAGCAGTCGTCGACGGTGGTGGTGGTGACGACGCCCTGACTGGCGAAGTCCTCGGAGAGGGTGGAGAGTTTCTGGGCGATGGCGGGTTCGATGGTGGTGGAGGTGACGAAGGTGCCGCGGCCCCTGACCTGGCGGAGCAGTCCCTCCTCGATGAGGGTGGTCAGGGCGCGGCGCAGGGTGCCCCGGCTGACGCCGAACTCCTGGGCGAGTTCGGGCTCGCTCTTGAGGCGGTAGTGCGCGGGCCACTCGCCGCCCGCGATCCGCAGCCGGATGTGCTCCGAGATCTGGACGTGGATCGCCGTGGGGACGTCCCGCTTGATACCGGGGAGTCCGCCCTTGTCGGCCGTCACGGTGGTCGCATCTCCTTCGCCGCTCGCACCGGAGGACGGGTGTCGCCCCGGCGTGGGTGCCGTGCCCCGGCCGCGCTCGGCGGCCGGGGCACGGCGGTGGTGCCCGTCAGTAGCTGACGGTGGCCTCGTCACCGGTGTCGGTGATGATCGCCAGTCCGGCGCTGGTCCCCAGCAGGGAGGCGCCCGCCCGCAGGAGATCCAGGCCCTGACGGTAGGTCTTGATCGAACCGGACGCCTTGACCCGGACACCTTCCCGCGCCCGGTCAACAAGGTAACCAACGCTGGCCGGATTCGCAGTCTCGATCTGGCCGCTGCTCGCGTTCTTGAGGAACGCCGCGCCCGCCTCCATGGCGAGTTCGACGGCGGCCTCCTTCTCCGCGTCGGTCAGCAGCGGCAGTTCCAGCATGACCTTGACGGGCAGGCCGGAAGCGCGCACGACGCCCGCGATGTCCTCGCGGAAGTCGTCGTAGCGGCCGCTCTTGAGCCAGCCCACCTGCACGCCCATGTCCAGCTGGTCGGCGCCCAGCCGGGCTATCTCGGCGGCCTCGGCGGCCTTGCCGGCGCTGGTCATGACGCCGACGGTCGGGAAGTCCAGCGCCGAGGCCACCTCGACGCCGGTGCCGCGCAGTTCGGCGACGACGACCGGGAGCCACGAGGCGGGGACCATCGCCGCGTTGAAGCCGTGGGTGACGGCCTCCCGGGCGTGGGCGACCATCTCGTCGAGGGTCGCGTCGGCCTCGATCTTGGTGTGCTGGATGAAGGGCGCCAGCTCGGCCGGTGACAGGGCCAGTTCGGCGCGGTTGACGGTGGTTTCGGACACGGGGTGATCTCCCTTGGGTGGATGGCGGCAGGAGCCGGGCGGATCGGCCGCCCGGGGTTCTCCTTGAGGTGCCGCCGCGAGTGGATGGCAACCGCCGGCGCCGTCGTGCGGGCCGGGACGGCTCAGACCTTGTCGGCGTACTGCTCCGGAACGACGACGCCCTCGCCGCCGAACCACCGGGGGGCGTCCACGCCGCAGTAGAGGCCGATGTTGCCCCAGGGCTCGAACGCCCCGGTGCGCACGACGGCCTTGGCCTCCCGGGCCAGCTCGCCGAGGACCTCCGCGTGCGGGCGGGTGGTGAACTCGGCGCCGGCGAAGCGCTCCTGGAGCCAGGAGTCGAGTCGCGGGTTGTGGCTCGGGACGTCCTCGGCGCGGACGACGCCCTCGACGACCAGTTCGTCGGCGATCAGGCCGAGGACGGTGCGCAGGTCGGGGAGGTTCTCGGCGAGGGCCAGGTCGATGCGGTGCGCGTCGCGCGGGACGGGGAAGCCCGCGTCGACCACGAGCAGCAGGTCGGTGTGGCCCAGGGTGCCCAGGACGCCGCTCAGTTCGGCGTTGAGGATGCCGGAGCGTTTCATGGTGGGGATTCCTTTCGGATGGTTCGTCGGGGCCGTGCGGTGCGGCGGTGGGTGACCCGGCGGCGCGGTCAGGCCGCGGCCGGGGTCGCCCCCGTCGCGAGGGTCATCACGGACTCCTCGGTGGCGTCGGCGGTGTCGACGACGGCCACCAGGCGGCCCTCGCTCATGACCGCGATGCGGTCGGTGAGGGTGAGCAGCTCGGGCAGGTCGGACGAGGAGCAGAGGATCGCCAGGCCCCGGTCCGCCAGCGCGGAGAGCTGGGCGTAGATCTCGGCCTTGGCGCCGATGTCCACACCGCGGGTGGGCTCGTCGAGGATCAGCACCCCGGGGTCGATGGCCAGCCAGCGCCCCAGCATCGCCTTCTGCTGGTTGCCGCCGGACAGACTGGTGATGGGCTGCGTCATGGTGGCCGTCTTGACCCGCAGCCGCTCGGCCTGTTCGGTGGCCGCCGCGTCGAAGGCACGGCGCCGGACGAGGCCGAGCCGGCTGAACGTCCGCGTGGTCAGGGCGCCGATGTTCTCGCCGACGCTCATGGTGGTCAGCAGGCCCTGGGCGCGGCGCTCACCGGGCACGAACGCCAGCCGGCGCTCGACGCTGGCGATCGGGTTGCGCCGCTCGTAGGGCGCGCCGAGCAGTTCCACGGTGCCGCCGGAGCCGGGGGAGCCGCCGAACAGGTTGTGCAGCAGCTCGACCCGGCCGGAGTCGGGCAGTCCGGCGACGCCGAGGATCTCGCCGGGCCGCAGGTCGAAGGAGACGCCCCGGTGCCGCCTGCCGCTCAGCTCCCTGACCTTCAGGGCCGGTTCGGCGGCCGGTGCGGCGCTGTTCCCGGCCCGGCGGGTGAAGCCGCCCAGCTCCCGGCCGACCATGGCGGCGACCGCCTGGTCGGGGGTGGTGTCCGCGCTGCGCCAGGAGGCGACGTGGCCGCCGTCCCGCAGCACCTGGATGTGGTCGGCCAGCCGGAACACCTCGGGCATGCGGTGCGAGACGTACAGCATGGTCGTGCCGGCCGCCTTGAGCCGGTCCATGAGGGTGAACAGCCGGTCGGCCTCGGCGGGGGTGAGCATCGCCGTCGGCTCGTCCAGGATGAGGACGCGGCAGCCCCGGGCGATGGACCGGGCCACCACGATGAGCTGCTGGGTGGCCAGGTCCAGCGTGCGGACGGAGGCGTTCGGGTCCAGATCCAGGTCGAGTTCGGCGAGCAGCTCGGCCGTGCGCTCCAGCATCCGGCGCCGGGAGGGGAACAGGCGGTTGCCCGGCTCGACGCCGCTGAGCACGTTCTCGGCCACCGTGCGGTCGGGCAGCAGCGACAGTTCCTGGGGGACGATCGCCACGCCGTGCCGGCCGAGCATGGCGGCCGGTTCGAAGGAGGTGACCTCCTCGCCGAAGACGGTCACACCTCCCTCGCTGGGCGGCTGGAGACCGGCGAGGATCTTCAGCAGGGTGGACTTCCCGGCGCCGTTCTCGCCGAGAAGGGCCGTGATCTCGCCCGCCGGGACGTCGAAGGAGACATCGCGCAGGGCGCGTACCGGGCCGAAGTTGCGGGAGAGCCCGCGGATCTGGACGGCCGGCCCGCCGGCGGCCGGGACCGCGGTGCGGTCCGGGCCCCCGGGGGAGGCGTCGCGGGGGGCGAGGGTCATCAGTCCTCCACGGTGGCGTCGGCGAGGTTGTCACGGGTGATGAACTGCGCCCCCGTGTCCACGCCGGTGATCTCGGTGCCCTTGGTGACGAAGTCGTGCAGCACCTTGACGGCCTGGTAGCCCTGCTCGGACGGGTTCTGGCTGATGCTGAAGTCCAGGACGCCGCGCTTGATGTACTCGGCGGTCTGGGTGAGCAGGTCGAAGCCGCCCATGGTGATGGAGTCGGCCTTGCCGGACTGGGCCACCCACTTGGCGGCGGCCGTGGTGGAGCAGCAGTCCAGTCCGGCGACGGCGGCCACGTTGGACTGGCCGGACATGGTCGACTCGACGGTGTTGTAGGCGCTGCTGGGCTCGTTGCCGACGTTGACCGGGCCGACGATCTTCAGCCCGCTGCCCTCCATGCCCTCCTTGAAGCCGTTGAAGCGGTCGTGGGACCAGCCGGCTCCGGTGTCGACGGAGAACACGACGACGGACTTGCCGTTGACGTTGCCCTTCAGACCCTTGCGGAGCTGCTCGGCCTGGGACTTGCCGGAGCCCTTGAGGTCCTGGCCGACGAAGCCCATCTGCTGCGAGTCGGGGTTGTCGGTGTTGAAGGAGATGATCGGGATGCCCGCCTTGTACGCCTGGCCGATCACCGGCTTGAGGGCGTCGCTGGAGGCGGAGGAGACGGCGAGGCCGTCCACGGCCTTCTGCTGGATGAGCGTCTGGATCTCGGAGACCTGCTTGGCCGCGTCACCGCCCGTGGGGCCGATCAGCGAGACCTCCGCGCCGAACTCCTTGCCCGCCTTCTTCATGCCGGCGCCGATCGGGGTGGCGAAGGCGAGGGACGGGTCGTGGTAGCTGAGCTTGATGCGCAGCGGCTTGTCGTCGTCGACCCGCTTCTGGATGTACGGGGCGAGCTTGAAGCCGCCGTCGTCCGAACCGCTGGTGGCGTCGTCGCTGGTGATGGCGCCGCAGCCGGTGAGGGCGAGGGCCGTGGCGGCGGCCGTGGCGGCGGTGAGGGTTCTGAGGAGGGTGCGCGGGGACATCGTTGCTCCTGCGTGGGTCCGTGGGACGGGGAGGGTGCGGGGGAGGGGTGCCGCGAAGGGCGGCGGGTGCCCGTGCGGGGGGTGTGCGCGGGCCGCGGGGAGGGACGGTGCCGGGTGGGGACCGGGGGTCAGGCGCGCGTCTTGCGCTTGCGCTGCCAGGTGTCGGCCGCGACGGCGGCGACGATCACGAGACCGGTGACGACGGTCTGCCAGAAGGACGAGATGCCCTTGATGTTGAGGATGTTCTGGAGCAGTCCGATGAAGGCGACACCGATGACGGTGCCCCACATGGTGCCCGATCCGCCGAAGAGGGCGGCACCGCCGATGATGACGGCGGAGATGACGGTCAGTTCGAGACCCTGGCCGGTCACGCCCTGCACGTAGGAGAGGAAGGAGAGGCCGAGGACACCGGCGAGGCCCGCGGTGAAGCCGGAGAGGACGAACGCGGTGAGCTTGACCCGCTTGACGTTGACACCGACCAGCCGGGCGGCCTCCTGGTTGCCGCCGACCGCGTAGGTGTTGAAACCGAAGCGGGAGCGGGCGAGCAGGACGACACCGATGGCGGCGACGGCGGCGAAGAAGACGAACTGCATGGGGATCAGCCCGAACAGCCGCCCCTGGCCGAGGAGGTTGAACTCCGCGACCCCGGGCTGCGAGGAGCTGAGCGAGATCGGGGCGCCGTCGGAGATGAGCAGGGCGACACCGCGGAAGACGCTGAGCGTGCCCAGGGTGACGATGAACGACGGCACCCCCAGCAGGACCACGGCCAGGCCGTTGAAGAGTCCGGCGAGGACACCCACCAGCAGGCCCACCGCCATCGCCGCCGGCCAGCTCCAGCCGTCGGAGATCAGCATGCCGGTGGAGATCGCGGACAGCGCGTAGGTGGAGCCGACGGAGAGGTCGATCTCGCCGTTGAGGATGACGAAGGTGGCCCCGACGGCCATGATGCCGATCTGCGCGATCTGCTGGCCCACCGAGAGCAGGTTGTCGGACTGGGCGAACGTCGGCGAGAGCACGGTGCCCAGCAGGAAGAGCAGCACGAGGGCGGCGAACACACCGGCCTCCCGCGCGTGCAGCAGCCTGCGCAGGGCGAGCGGGAGCCGCTGGGCCGGAGTGTCGGGCGACGGTGCCGCGGGGACGGGCGGCTTGGTGGCGGTCGAGGTCACGAGGCGTTTCCAATCAAGGCGTTCAGCTGGGCTCTGGTGGGCAGGGCGGGGACGACGCCCGCGATCGACACGGTGTGGGCACCGGCGGCGGCGGCGAACTCGACGGCCCGTTCGACGGGTTGGCCCTCGGCCAGAGCGACGGCGAAGGCGGCGGTGAAGGAGTCGCCGGCGCCGGTGGTGTCGACGACGGCCCGCGCCGGACGCGCGGGCACCGGGGAGGTGCCGCTGGACCGGGCGACCAGGGCGCCCTCCCCGCCGCGGGTGATGACGACGACACCTCCGGTGCGCTCCTGGAGCGCCCGGGCCAGCTCCTCGTCACCGAGTCCGTGGTCCTCGGCGAGGCCCAGGAGGACGGGGGCCTCGGTCTGGTTCGGGGTGAGGACGTCGATGAGGGACCAGCTCTCCTCGGGCAGCGGCCGGGCCGGCGCCGGGTTGAGGAGGGTCGGGGTGCCGCTCTCCCGGCCCACCCGGAGGGCGGCCAGCACGGCCTCCTCCGGGATCTCCATGGAGACGACGAGGACGTCGGCGGAGGCGATCTCGGCGCGGAACGCCTCGACGGCGGCGGCGTCCAGCTCGTCCAGGGCGCCGGGCGCGATGGCGATGCGGTTCTCGCCGGACGGCTCGACCAGGATGAATCCGACCATGGTGGGGGCCTTCGCGGTGACCACGTGCTCGGCGCCGACGCCCTCGCGCCGCCACAGTTCGTGCGCCGCGCGGCCGAACTCGTCGTCGCCCACCGCGGTGAGCAGGGAGACCTCGGCACCCAGCCGGGCGGCACCGATGGCCTGGTTGCTGCCCTTGCCGCCGGCGCCCGAGTCGAACACCCCACCCGAGAGGGTCTCGCCGGCCGCGGGAGCCTTGGGGACCCGCATGGTCAGCCCGGCTCCGTAACTTCCGACAACCACGATCTTCATCGGCACACCGCTTTGTGTATGGACAACCATGGACAAGGCAGATCGTAGGTATAGGGATGTCCATAGTCAATGGTTCCGGTGAACGTCAGTTTTCAGACATCCCACCGAAGTGCGCCCGGATGGTGCGTACACGCCTCCGTCCCCCCGTACGGCCCCCGCGTCGCCGCCCGTTCGGCACCTCCGCGAACCGCGGCCGCCGGCCCCCGCGGAGCGCCCGCGGGGGATGATGCGGAGGCGTTCCGGAAGCCGGTTGGGACCGGGTGCCGCACGGGTCCGGACGGCCCGGGGCCCTTTCCGGCGGGGCCGGGCCTCCCGGGGGACGGGGCGCCGCTCTCCGCGCCGGGCGCGTCGCCCCAGGTGTGCGCGGGGCCGCCGGCCGGGGTCCACGCGTGAGAACAAGCCGATCGAACGCCTTTCGTTGACACGCTTTTCGACCCGTTCCTAGGTTGGGTGTATCCGGAACCGGAATGGAGTGGGCGGCGGCCGCCCGCGTCCCGGTGGCCGAGGGGAGACGGTGGTGGAGCGGGGACATGGCCCTGGCGCGCGCACGGTCGTCGTCGGTGCGCTCGGGGACTCGGTGTCCCCGGTCGACAGCTTCCTGATGGCCATGCGCCTGGGCTGCCGGGGCGTCCGCGCCGTCAACCTCGGCACGGGGGTCACCCTCGACCGCGCGGCGGCCGAACTGGAGTGCCGCGACGAGGCCGAGGCACTGCTCCTCCTCTGCGGCGACGATCCCGCCACCGTCGCGCGACAGCTCTCGGGCCTCGGTGAACTGGTGGCCACCGGGGGCGTCACCCGCCCGGTCCTCGTGGGCGGGACCGGCGCCGGGTCCTGGCGGGAACTGCTGACGATCGCCGGAGGCCTCCGGCGCGCCGGTGTCACCCAGGTGCTCGCGGACCTGGCCGACGCCGCTCATCTGCTCCCCGTGTACGGGCGGCCGGTGCGTGATCTGCCGCTCCCGGCCCACGAGTCGCCGCCGGTCCCCAGGGTCGCCTGACGGTTCCGGGGCCGCCCGGCGTTCCCGGTGCCGCCCGGTGCTGCCGCGGAAGCGGTGTCCGGCCGGGCCTCCGCCCGTGCCGTGGCCTCCCCGTTGGCGTGCCCGTTCGGCGGCCCGGGCGGAGCGGGTGCCGGCACAGGGCGTCCGCGCGGGTGGGGGCGGCTGTCGTCGCGAACGCCCCTCGACCCCGGCCCCGTCGCCCGCGCGGGCCGTCCCCCGGTCGGGTCCACTGACCCTGACGATTCGGCCCCGCCACCCCGGCGGCGGTGCGTCCGGCGGGGGCGTCGCGTCCGGGGTCGCCGACATCGAGGCCCCCGGCCCCGCCGCTGCCCCGGGTCGCCCCGGTCCCGGCATCTCCCGTCCGGTGTGCGTCCGGCGGCCCCGGTGGGTCTCGCGGGCTCAGGCGTCCGGTCGTGCGGGGCCAGGGCCCGGCCCGCCGCCCACTCGTGCCGCACCGGCGGTCGTTCCGACCGTCATTCCGTGCCCCGGTGGGTGGTCGCGCCCGGTCCCGAAAGGTTTCACCTGCGCAGTAACCTTAGAACGGCTCGTACGTGCAGTGTGTTCAGTGTATTCTGAACAAACCAAAGGAGGTGGAGGCCGGATGGCGGGAACCGCGGGGCCCGGTCCGCGTGTCCGGACGCGCCGTCGGCCGGCCGCCGGTCCGCGGTCCGGCAGAGCGGACGCCCGGGCGGACCGCCGGGGCGCTCCCCGGCGGCTCCGGACCCGCCGCGGCGGACCGGGGGGTGCCGAGCTGCGGCCCCGGTGCCCGGCGGGCGGGTCGGTCGCTGCCGCGGAGCGGGGCGGCCGGTACCGGCTGGGTCCCCGTGGCCCGACCAGGCCCACCCGGTCCGGGGAGTTCCGCCGGGTGACCGCCGAAGGACCGGTTCCGTCGGCGGACGGCCCGCCGGGGCGGAGCCGGTCCCTGCGGGAGATGGACGGCTTCCACGAGGGGCCGGCAAGGGAAACGCCCCTCGCGCGGAGTCGCTGGGAACAAGAAATGAAGGAGCGGATGCAGCATGACCCCTGTGGCGCTGGCCGAGGACCTGAGTAAGTCCTACGGCAAGCACAAAGCGCTGGACGGCCTCTCACTCAGCATCGAGCAGGGGGAAGTGTTCGGCTATCTCGGCCCCAACGGCGCGGGCAAGACGACGACCATCCGACTGCTGCTCGACCTCATCCGCCCCAGCGGGGGCCGGATCGAGCTCTTCGGCAGGAGCCCGCGCGAGGGCGGCAGCGAGCTGCGCCGCCGCGTCGGCTACCTGCCCGGCGAACTCCCGCTCGCGGGACGCGGCAGCGGCCTGGAGCTCCTGAGGTTCCTGGCCAAGGTCCGCGGCGGGGTGGACCCGGCCGCGATTCCCTCCCTCGCCGAGCGGCTGAACGTCGACCTCACCCGCCCCGTGCACAGCCTGTCCAAGGGCAACAAGCAGAAGGTCGGCATCATCCAGGCCTTCATGCACCGGCCCGATCTGCTCATCCTCGACGAGCCGACGACCGGTCTGGACCCGCTGGTCCAGCAGGAGTTCCTGTCCATGGTCCGCGAGGCCAAGCACAACGGCCAGACGGTCCTGATGTCCTCGCACATCCTGTCCGAGGTCCAGCACGTCGGCGACCGGGTCGCCATCATCCGCCGCGGCAGGCTCGTCTCCGTCTCGGACGTCGACTCCCTGCTCGAACAGGCCCGCCGCCGGGTGGAGATCCGGTTCGCCGACCCCGTCGACCCGCGCCACTTCTCCGTCCTGCCCGGGGTGCGCGACGTCAGGGTCCGCGCCAACTCACTCACCTGCACGCTCGACGGGTCGGCCGACGCCCTCGTCAAGACGGCCGCCCAGCACACCGTGGTGAGCCTCGTGTGCGCGGAGCCCGACCTGGAAGAGATCTTCCTGCACGCCTACGCGCAGGACCCCGAGGAGGAGATGCACGGTGCCCGCTGAATCGTTCGCGGTCTTCGGAAAGGCGCTCCGGGACCAGCGCCGCGGCCTGGTCTTCTGGGCCGTGGGGCTGGCGCTGGTCACGCTGATGTACACGTCGAGCTTCGACCCGGACAAGGTCACCGATGACGCCGGCGGGCTCCAGAAGGCCCTGTCCTTCGACGACCTGGCCACCGGACCCGGCTTCCTGCGGGCCACCGTCCTCGGCATGATCGCGCCGCTGCTGCTCCTCGTCTTCGTCACCATCAGCGGGGCCAGGGCCGTCGCGGGGGAGGAGGAGACCGGGCTGCTCGACCTCTACCTCGCCCAGCCCGTCGAGCGCGGCCGACTGCTGATGCAGCGGTTCGCCGCGACCTGCCTCGCCGTCGCCGGGTTCGCGCTGATCCTCCTGGCCGAACTCGCCGTCCTCGACTCGGCCCTGGACATGGGCGTCGGATTCGGCAACCTGCTGGTCACCGTGATCGGGCTCGCCCTGCTCGTGATCACCTTCGCGTCCGTGGCGTTCTCCACCGGTGCCGTCACCGGCCGCCGCACGCTCACCCTCGGCGTAACGGCGGGCTACGGCGCCTTCGCGTTCGTGGTGAACGCGCTGGCGAGCCAGTCCGAGTCGCTGGAGCCGCTGAAGTACCTGTCCGCCTTCCACTACTACCTGGGCGGCAACCCGCTCCGTGAGGGGTTCTCCCCCGGGATGCTCGTCCTGGTGGCGGCCCCCGCCGTGCTCCTCGGCATCGGTCTCGCCCGCTTCCGCAGCCGCGACCTGAACGTCTGACCGCACGTACGTACCGCTCGCACCGCGCCGCGCTTCCCCGGAAGGGGGCGCGGCGCGGTGTCGCCCGTGCGGCGGACCGGTTCTCGCGGGCGACCCGTGGCGGCGGGGGCGGAACCGCCCGCGTCGTCCCGGGCCCCGGCTGGGCGGAAGGACGGCCGGAGCCCGGCCGGGTGCACGGGACGCCGCGCACCGGACAGCCTCCGGTGCCTGCCCTACGGCGCCCCCCGAGGTATCGCGCACAGGAGGCGCCACTGACCGCCCGTGCGCCCGGGGCTCGGCGGAGCCGGCCGCTAACGCCGCACGCGGTAGCGGAGCCGGACGACCCGTGAACCGAGGGTGCGCGACTCGACCAGTTCGAGATCCACCCGGCGCCGGTGCCGGGGGAAGAACGGAATGCCGCCCCCGACCAGCACCGGGTGGATCCTGGCCCGGTACTCGTCGATCAGATCCAGCTCGGCGGCCGCAGCGGCGAGGGTCGCCCCGCCGATCGCGATGTCGCCGTCCCCCGGCTCGGCCCGCAGGCGCCCGATCTCCTCCGCCAGTCCGCCGGAGGCCAGGCGGGCGTTGCCCCGCACCGCCGACAGCGTGGTGGAGAACACCACCTTGGGGAGCGCCCTCCAGAGCGCGGCGAAACCGCGGGTCGAGAAGTCGAGCGAGGGATCCTGGTCGGTGGTCTCCCAGTACAGCATCGTCTCGTACAGCCGTCGTCCCAGCAGGTGGACGCCGGCCTCGCGCACCTCGTCCGTGGCGAGGCGGAAGACCTCCTCGTCGGGCGGCGCCCAGTCGAAGCCGCCGTCCGGCCCGACGACGTAGCCGTCCAGTGAGACGCCCATCGAATACGTCACGCCGCGCATCGCAAGCCCTCCTCGGTAGCGGATCCGACCGTACGGCCGCCGGACGGGGCCGGACCCGCCGCGACGCGGGATCCACCGGGTCGAGTCACCCGAGGGGGGCACTCCGCTGAGGCGATTCCGTTCAGCGAGCGCTATGGCTGTCGGGGCACCGGTACGCCCCGACGCCGTCTCCCGCCCGTCGGGCACGGCGCGGCCTCCGGCGCGAGTGGACCCGGCACGGACGGGGACCGGTTCCGGCGCCCGGCAGCGGGCGTGCGGCGTCTCCCGGGGTGCGGTGGCAGGGGCCGGGATCAGCCGAAGGGGAGGGGGCCGACCGTGAGCGCGTGACACCTGCCGCCGGTCGGTGCGCCGGGCAGATGTCAGACGGCGCGCGGCAGGACCGCCACCGCCCGCAGCCCGCCCCGGTGCGCGCGGCCCAGCTCCATCCGCCCGCCGGAGGCGGTCAGCAGGGACGACGCGATGGGCAGACCCAGGCCGGTGCCCTGGTGACCGCGCCCCGCGCGACCGCGCCAGAACGGCTCGCAGGCCCGGTCGATCTCCTCCCGGCTCATCCCCGGCCCCTGGTCGTGGACCTCGACCCGCACCGTGCCCGGCGTACCGCGGACCAGCACGGTGACCCGGCCGCCCCGGGGCGTGACATGGAGGGAGTTGTCCAGGAACACGTCGAGGCACTGCCCCAGGCAGCCCCGCACCTGGCGTGCAGTGACCGACGCGCCGTCCAGGCACAGCCCCACGCCCCGCTCCCCGGCGACGACCCGCCAGGCGTCCACCCTCGCCGCCGCGACGCCGAGCGCGTCCACCGTCTCCAGGACATCGCCGTCCTGCCCGGCCGCGCCCCAGGCCAGCACCTGCTCCAGCACCTGGGAGAGCCGGTCCACCTCGCGCAGCGCCCCCCGGACCTGGCGCAGCGTGTCCGCCTCGGCCCCGGGCGCCAGCCGGTCGAGGAGCAGTTCGAGTCGCAGCCGGACGGACGACAGCGGGCCGCGCACCTGATGGGCGGCGACCGCGGCGAACGCGGGCGAACCCCCTCGGGGCAGCGGCGAAGCGGGAACCGGAGCGGGCGCGCCGATCGACATGGTCGCGTCCCGTCTCAGGCGTGGACGGCGGACAGCGGTACCGCCAGGCGGTAGCCGACCCCGCGGACGGTCTCGATCCACCGGGCGTCGCCGAGCTTGCTGCGCAGCGAGCCCACGTGCACGTCGAGGGTGCGGGTCGACCCGTACCAGTTCTCGTCCCACACCCGGGACATGATCTGCCCGCGCTCCACGACGGTGCCCGGCTCCTCGATCAGCATGGCCAGGAGGTCGAACTCCTTGCGGGTGACGCGGATCTCCGCCCCGTGCGCGAACACCTTGCGGGTCCGCGGGTCCAGCCGCACCGGACCGGCCTGGAGGAGGGGCCGGACGGGCCGCGCCGGGGGGTCCTCCGGCCGGAAACCGACCGTTTGCGACCGCACCCCGGCGGGCACGGGCGACGGTGCCACCGCATCCGGCGGCGGCGCTGCCTCTGGCACGGCGGCCCGAACCGGCGTCGGGGCCCAGCCTTCCCCGGCCGTATCCGGCACCGGCCCCCGGAGCGGCTCGTCCGTCGCTCTCCGCCCGGCCCGGGGAGGCGGCCCGCCGTGCACGGCGCAGCCCCCCGCCCGGCGCAGCAGGGACCGTATCCGCGCCACCAGTTCGCGTCGGCTGAACGGCTTGGGGACGAAGTCGTCCGCGCCCAGATGCAGGGCCATGACCCGGTCGAGTTCCTCGGTGCGCCCGCTCATCGCGATGACCGGCACGCAGGACACCTCGCGGATGCGCCGGCAGACCTCGTGGCCGTCCAGGTCCGGAAGCCCCAGGTCGAGCAGGACGACACCGGCCTCGGACAGCCGTTCCAGGGCCTCGGCGCCGGTGGCGGCGCGCAGGGCGGGGAACCCGTGCGCGCCCAGCGTCTCCCCGAGCGCCTCGGCCAGCCCGTCGTCGTCCTCGACGATCAGAACATTCATGGAGCTGATGCCTTCCCGCAGACGGAGTCCGGTCACGGCCCCGGAACGGTGGAGCGGCCGCCGGATGCCGCGAGTCAACCAAGACCCACCGACCGGCATCAACCACGCGGGCCGCCTTCGCTCCCAGGGTGGTACCCCCCGGATGTGTCTTTGGGGGTAGGTTCGGAAACGGCCCGGCGAACCGGAACGGATCTTGACGGTTCCTTAACGGCATTCGGTCAAGTGAGCGATGTAGTCTGGTCGTTCGGACACGAGTGCAAAGCGGAGGGCTGCGCGACCGTTCGCCGGGGAGACAGACGTGGAAGCTCGGCAGAACGGACGTGGCACCGCCGTGGACGTGCTGGAACGCCGCGTGGACGAGATCCTCGCGGCCTACGACGCCGCACTGCGCAGTACCGGATCCTCCCTCCTCGGGGACGGCGAGCACGCCGCGCCCCATCTGGCGGAGGCCCGCCGCATCCTCGCCCACGTCATCTCCGAACTCCACCGCGGCACCCATCTGCCGCACGGCACCGACTACTTGGGCGAGGCGCTACGTCCCGGCGGCCCCCGAACCCACCCGGTCGAGTCCGGGCGCGCGGCGACCGCCCTGTTCGACGCCGTCGTCGTGGTCCTGATGGACCAGCCCGACGGCGAGCGCCCCGGCCCGGCCGAGACCGCCGTGCTCTTCTCCCTGCTGCACCGCGAGATCGTCGCCCGGCACACCGCGCGCTCCGTCGCCCACATCGGCTATCTGCTGGAACGCATCCGCAGCGCGCACAACGACGAACGGCGGCGCGTCGCCCGGGAACTCCACGACGAGGTCGCCGGGCACCTCGGCACCGCCCTCAACTGGTTCGAACTCCACGAGCTGTACGAGCCGGACCGGCCCGGACTCGCCCGGCAGAAGCTCGACGCCGCCCGCACCACGGTCCGGGAGTCGCTCAGCAGCCTGCGCGAGGTGATGACCGGCCTGCGCCGCCGCATCGACACCGACTCCCTGCGCACCGCCCTCACCCGCGACCTCGACCGCACGGGCCGGAACGGGGCCGAGGTGCGGGTATCCGTGACCGGCGACGAGTCCTGGCTGCCGCACGGTGCGGCGGAGGAGCTGTACCTCATCGTCCGCGAGGCCCAGCGCAACGCCGTCCGCCACGCCCGCGCCGGGCTGATCACCGTCGAGGTCCACGTGGCGCCCGGCGAGGTCCGCGCCGCCGTCGAGGACGACGGCGTCGGGTTCGACCCCGTGGCCACCGCCCCGCACGGCCACAGCGGCATGCTCTCCATGCGGGAGCGGGCCGAACTCCTCGGCGGCAGCGTCACGGTGGAGTCGCAGCCCGGCTGCGGGGCGCGCATCCTGGTCTTCGTACCACTGGAGGGGGACAGCGGTGGTGAACCCGCGTAGGCCCATCAGAGTCATGATCGCCGACGACCACACCCTGTTCCGCGAGGGCATCACCGAGATCCTCACCGCCGCCGGGGGTGTCGAGGTCGTCGGCGAGGCCCACTGCGGGAACGACGCCTGCGAGAAGGCCGCCGTGCTCCGCCCCGACGTCATCGTCCTCGACGTCGAGATGCCCGGCGAGGGGGTCAGGGAGACCCTGGCGCGCCTGCGCCGGATCTCCCCGCAGTCGCGCGTCGTCGTGCTCACCATGCACGACGACGTCGTCCTCGCGCGGGAGCTGCTCGCCCTCGGCGCCGGCGCCTATCTGGTGAAGGGGTCGACCCGGCACGAACTCGTCTCCGCGATCCACAGCGTGGTCGTGGACCGCCTCCCGGGCCATGTGATCCTCTCCGTCTCCCAACAGGGCCTCGACCGGGTCGGCCACGCCCCCGGCGACGCGCTGTCGGACCGCGAGCGCGAGGTGCTGGCGCTCACCGCGGAGGCACTGAGCAACTCCCAGATCGCCCGCCGCCTGAGCATCGCCGAGGGCACTGTGAAGCGGCACCTGCGCAACGTCTACCGCAAGCTCGGCGCCGTGTCCCGGCTGGACGCGGTCAACAAGGCGGTGGCCGCCTCCCTCCTCCCCGCGCCCCACCCGAGGGAGGACTGAGGCCGGGGGAGGGCCGGGGCTCACGGGACCGTCGCGGCGAGCAGGTCGTCCGCGAGGTCCGCCACCAGCTCCGCGCGGCACGGAGCGAGGAAGAAATGCCCGCCCGGGAACACCCGGAGCCGGAACCCGGACGCGGTCTGGCGGCGCCAGCCCTCCAGCTCCTCCCGGGAGAACTCCGGATCGTCCCGGCCGCCGTAGACCGTGACCGGACAGGACAGCGGCGGCCCGGGAACGTGCGCGCAGGTCTCCAGCAGCGCGACGTCCGCGCGGAGCGACGGCAGGTACAGGGCGCGCATCTGCGGATCGTCCCGGACGGCCGGGGGGATGGCGCCGAAGCGTTCGTCCAGGGCCTTCAGGAAGAGGTCGTCGGGCAGCCGGTGCACCACGGTGTGCCGCAGCGGGAGATCGGGCGCCGCCCGCGCCGACACCGCGAGGCGGACCGGCTCCGTGCCGTACGAGCGGCGCAGCTCCCGGGCCAGCTCGAAGGCGAGCAGCCCGCCCAGACTGTGCCCGAACACCGCGTACGGGCCGCCGTCCAGCGCCGGACCGAGGACCGCCGCCGCCTCCTCGACCAGGGCCGGCACATCGGTGCGCGGCTCCTCCCGGAACCGTGCCTCGCGCCCGGGCAGCCGCAGCAGCCAGGGCTCCACCGCGTCCGGCAGCAGGGCCCCCCAGCCCTGGAACGCCGCGGTGCCGCCGCCCGCGTACGGCAGGCACAGCAGCCGTACCAGCGGGGCGGCGCGCGGGGCGGGACGCAGCACCCAGCGGTCGAGGTCGGACGGGGCCGTGGTCACGGGGCACTCCAGAGGGGAAGGGATGGTGCCGGGGTCCGGGAACGCCCCGGCGGCGGACCGGCGGACCGGCCGGCGGACCGGCGGACCGGCGGTCGGAGGTGGTGGTGGGGGAGAGGGTCAGGAGCGGGCGTAGTACCAGGAGAGTCCGCCGTCCGGGACGCCCGTACGGCGGGCGGTCTCCCCGGCGGTCGCTGTGGGTTCCCCGGTCGCTCCGGGTCCGTCCGGGGCCGGACCCGGAGCGGGTGCCGCCGAGGGTGCCGTCGAGGGGGCGGCCGCCGGCGCCGGGCGCAGGTCGGCGCACCGGGCACGCAGCGCGTCCAGCCGGGGCAGCATGCCCAGCACCGTGTCGAACGGGACACCGAAGTCGACCAGGCAGGCGATCTCGTCGACCCCGATCCCGGCCAGCCTGCGCACCACCTGCTCGCACTTGTCCGGCGTCCCCAGCAGCGAGCGCCGCCGGTAGAAGTCCTCCGCGGCGACGTCCACCAGCGCCCGCTGCTCCTCGTCGCTCATGGCGGAGGAGGCCCCGTCGACCGCCGCGTCCCCGCGCTTCTGGCGCACGAACGACGCCAGATAGCGACGGACGGGATCGTGCACGGTCCGCCGCACCTCCGCCTCGTCGTCGCCGACGAAGGTGTGCAGCCCCACGGTCACCACGCCCTCGGCCGGGTCGAGTCCGGCCCCGGCCCGCGCGGCCCGGTACGCGGCGACGTTCTCCGCCAGCCGCTCCCAACTGTCCAGCAGCGTGAGGACGTTGAGCCCCTCCCGGCCGGCCCGCAGCCAGGTCTCCGGATTCGAGGTGTGCACCAGCCACAGCGGCAGCTCCGGCTGGTGCGGCCGAGGATGGGTGCGCACCTCCAGCGGCCGTCCGTCCGGGCCGGGGAACGACACCCGCTCCCCCCGCCAGAGCGCGCGCAGCGTCGCGACGTGCCCGAAGGTGTACTCCCGCCGGTCCTCGTAGAGGTCCGGGTGGAAGACGAAGTCGCCCTTGTGCCAGCCGGTGGCCAGGCAGATCCCGGCCCGGCCGCCGGACAACTGGTCGACCAGGGCCCACTCCTCCGCCACCCGCACCGGGTGGTGGTGCGGCAGCACCACGCTCCCGGCCCGCAACCGCAGGTTCCTCGTCACCGTGGCGAGGGCCGCGCTGAGCACGGAGGGGTTGGGGAAGCTGCCGCCGAACTCCTGGAAGTGCCGTTCCGGCGTCCAGATCGCCAGGAACCCCCGGTCGTCCAGGTAGCGGGCGACGTCCAGGATGAACCGGTACCGGTCACCCGCGGCGTTGCGGTCGTCGGAGGAGAAGAAGTAGACGCTGAAGTCGGTCATGCGCGCGGTCCCTTCGGAGCGGGAGCGGGAGCGGACGTGGCGGTGGTGGCGGGTTCGGTCGGGGGCAGGGTGTCCGCCACGACCTCGGCGATGGCCCGCAGGTTCTCCTCCAGGACGATGGTGAAGTGGTCGGCGTCCAGGTGGTGGACGCGCACGTCGTCACCGGCCAGCGAGCCGAGCCCGTTGGTGGTGTCGCTGTCGTCCCGGCCGATCGCGGGCATGCCGTACGGATTGCGCGCGGCGGAGAAGCCCCGCGTGGCGTGGAAGACCGTGGTCGGCACCGGCCGGGCGAACGGCCGCGCCCGGTAGTCGAGCAGCAGCTTGCCGTTGAGGTCGAGGAGCGCGAACCGGGTGCGCACCAGCCGGTGCACCTCCTCCGCCGACAGTTCGGCCGGGGAGCCCTCCACCACGTGCCGGGTGACGTGGTCGATGGCCTCCTCGGCCGACAGACCCGTCAGCTCCTCGATGGTCAGTGACGGTTCGGCCTTCCACAACTGCGAGGCCGAGTTGCCGATCAGCATCAGTGTGACCGCGTCCTGGTTCTCCTCGGTGATCACCGAGTTGTCGACGCCGTCCCAGGCGCCCGTCCCCGGCAGCAGGGCGTCCACGAGGTACAGGTGGGCCACCTCGGCTCCGTCCGCCACCAGTTGGCGCGCCATCTCGAAGGCCAGGATGCCGCCGAAGGAGGCCCCGCCGAGCACGTACGGCCCCTCGGGGTGCTCCGCCCGGATCTCCGCCACGTAGCGTGCCGCCATCGCCTCGATGGACGGGAACTCGGTGAACCGCAGATCGGCGTCCAGCTGCTCCAGCCCGTGGAGCGGATACTCCATGCCCAGGTACCGGGACAGGTAGATGCAGTAGCTGACGTCACCGAACAGGTGGTGCACCCAGTACGACGGCATCCTGGTCCCGGAGCGGTTGATGGGAACCAGGAAGCTGCGGTCCCCGGCGGGGACGGTGCGGACACCGCGTCCTGCGGCCACGGGCGCGGGCCGGGGCGCGGGTGCCGTCCCGGAGGCGCGGGGGTCCAGCCGTGCGGCGCCCTCGCGCGACAGGGTGCCACCGGGCACCTCCACCGCGTCCAGCAGGACCGGCGGCGGCACCAGCGCGCGGTCCCAGGACCCCGCCCCGGGGGCGGCCAGGACGGCGGTCCGGCCGGCCGGGGCGAGCGGGCGGACGGGTGTGTCCCCGACGGCCCGGCGCAGCAGCCGGCGCCAGTCGGCCGCCCCGGCCAGGCGCTCCTCCAGCGGGGTGCCGCGCAGGGGGACACCGGGAAGCGCGGACAGCGACCGGACGGCGGAGCGGAGCGCCGCCCCGCGGTCCGCCGCGGTCCCCGAGGGGGCGGGCGGCGGCGCGGACGCCGGGGAGCCGCACCAGACGGCGGCGAACTGCTCGGCCACCGCGCGCACATCGGCCGCGTCGTCCCCGGCGAGCCGCTCCTCGGGTCCGGGCGCGTCCAGCAGCACCAGATCGGCGACCTCGTGGCCCGCGTCGGTCAGCAGCCGTGCCGCCTCCACCGCGAGCCGGGCGGCCACCGCGTGACCGGCCAGCCGGTACGGGCCCGCAGGACGGTGCGCGAGGATCGCGTCGACGCACACCCGCGCCAGCTCCGCCAGCCCGTGCCCCGCCGTCGTGCCGCGCGGGGCGGGAGTGGTGAACTCGACTCCCCGGACCGGCCCCCGGGCGGCGAACGGCGCGCGCAGGCGCAGCAGCCAGGTCAGCTCGCCGGTCTCCCCGGGCAGGCCGTACAGAGGGGTGCCGGGGCCGTCCTCCCCGAAGGGGACCACGACCGCCCGGGGCGCCGGGGCGGGCGGCGCGTCCGGTGCGCCCGCCGCCCGGTCGGCCGCGCCGGGTTCCCCGGCGGTGGCGGGTGCGGGTCCGCCGTCCGGGGAGACGCCGTACTCGTCGGTGAGGTGCCGGACGAGGCTGTCCAGGGTCGTGCACTCGAAGATCGCCGCCATGGGGATGTGGTCGCCGAACGCGCCCTGGATGCGCTGCATGATCCGCAGCGCCGAGATCGAGTCGACGCCGTACGCAGCCAGGTCCCGGTCGGGGGCCACGGACTCGGGCGGCAGACCGATGCCCTCGGCGAGCAGGACCCGCACCCGGGCGGCCAGGCCGCCGCCGGGGGCGGGAGCCGTTGCCGGGGCCGTCGTCCCGTCCGCCGCGGTCGCGGAGCGGGAGGCGGGTGGCGTCGGCGGCGCCGTGGGTGCGGGCTCGGGCGCGGGCACGGTGGCGGGGCGAGCGGGCGCCGGTGGGGCCGGCGCAGCGAGGTGCGGGGGAGCGGGGAGTGCCGGGGACGCCGGAGGTGCGGGGGCCGGGCCGGTCACGGGAGCCGGGGCCGGGACGACGGACGCCGTCGGCCGGGGCGGGGAGGTGACCCCTGCCGTCGCGGCCGGGGCGGTCGCGGCGGGCACGGTCACCGGGACGGGCGCCGTGGCCGTCGTGGGCGCGGCTCCGGTGAACCAGTGGCGCTCGCGAGCGAAGGGGTACGTGGGCAGCCCCGCCACCCGGCGCCACGGCTCACCGCTGTCCAGCGCGGACCAGTCGAGGTCGGCGCCCCGCACCCACAGGGCCGCCGCCTTGCCCAGGTCGCCGGAGCGGGCCAGCTCCAGCACCCGTGCCGTGTCGTCCGCGTCCAGCACCCCGGCGGCGGCCCGGTCGGGCACGGCCGGGGTGCTCTCGGCGACCACGTCGCACCGCTCACCGGCGGCGAACGCCCGCAGCGCCGCGGCCAGCCGCGCGGAGGAGTCGGTGACCACGGCGAGACGGCGCTCCAGCGCGGGCCGCCCGACCCGCAGCGTCCGGGCGAGCGCGCGCAGGCCCACGGGGTCCGCGCCGCCGGCCGCCGCCCGGTCCAGCCGGTCCGCGAACAGGGTCGCGTACTCCCTGAGCCGGTCGTCGGAGCGGGCGCTGAGCACGAAAAGCTCCGGGGTGCCGTCGTCGGCGGGCACCGCCCGCGGGTCGACGAACTCCTCCACCACCACATGGGCGTTGACACCGCCGAAGCCGAACGAGCTGATCCCGGCCAGCCGGGGCGCCTCGGCACCGGAGGCGGTGCGCGGCCGGTCCCACGGGCGGACCGAGTCGACCAGGTGGAACGGGCCGTCCGCCAGGTCGAGCAGCGGGTTGGGGCGCTCCAGGTGCAGCGTCGGCGGCAGCATGCCGTGCCGCATCGCGAGGACGGTCTTGACGAGTCCCGCGATGCCCGCCGCGGTCTCCAGGTGCCCGACGTTGGTCTTGACGCTGCCGAGGGCGATGCCCCGGCCGTGCTCCGGCCCCACCCCCAGCTCGTGGAAGGCTCGGGTGAGGCCCTTGAGTTCGACCGGGTCGCCGAGCGCGGTCCCGGTGCCGTGCGCCTCCACGTAGCCGACGAGGGACGCGTCGGTGCCGCCCCGCCGGTGCGCCGCGGTGATCACGGCCGCCTGCGACTCGGAGTTGGGCGCGGTGAGCGACGCCGCCCGGCCGCCGTGGTTGACCGCCGTGCCGCGGATCACCGCGTACACCGTGTCGCCGTCGTCGAGCGCCGCCGACAGCGGCTTCAGCAGGACCGCGCCGACGCCCTCGCCGCGCACATAGCCGTCGGCGCGGTGGTCGAAGGACTTGCAGCGGCCGTCCGGGGCCAGCATCCCGGACTTGCCGAAGGCCAGGTGCCCGGTGGGCGTGAGGGTGAGGTTGACCCCGCCCGCGATCGCCGCCGAGCATTCGCCGGAGCGCAGGGCGCCCACCGCGCGGTGCACCGCGACCAGCCCCGACGAGCAGGCGGTGTCGACCGGTTCGCTCGGTCCGCGCAGGTCCAGCAGGAAGGAGACGCGGTTGGCCAGGATGCTGTGCGCGTTGCCGGTGGCGACCTGGCCGTCGATCTCGGTGCCGGATTCCAGGAGCAGCGTGGCGTACTCGGTGGAGCCGCAGCCGACGAAGACGCCGGTGCGGGTGCCGGCCAGGGAGGCCGGATCGTGGCCCGCGTCCTCGACGGCCCGCCACACGGTCTGCAGGAACAGCCGGTGCTGCGGGTCCATCAGCCGGGCCTCGCGCGGCGAGATGCGGAAGAACCCGGCGTCGAACCGGTCGGCGTCGGCCAGGAAGCCGCCCCAGCGGGAGGCCACCCGCCCGGGATCGGTCCTCGGATCGCCGTAGATTTCCCGCCAGTCGAAGCGCTCGGCCGGTATCTCCTCGACGAGGTCCCGCCCGGCGAGCAGGTTGGCCCAGTAGGAGGCGAGGTCGGGGGAGCCGGGGAAGGCGCCCGCCATCCCGACGATCGCGACGGGCTCGGCCACGCCCGGGTGCCCCGGCTCCGGACGGCCGGTCCCGGTGGGAGGCGGCGGTCCCGGGGCCGTCCCGGGCGGGAAGGCCGGCGCGGGGGCCGGCACTCGTGCCGGTGCCGGTGCTTGTGGCCGGTCCGGTGCCGGTGGTTCGGGGCTCGGGGGTGCGGCCGGGGCCTGCGGCACGGTCGCCGTCTGCCGGGCCAGGGCCTCGATCAGGGCCCCGACATCGCGGAAGCCGTACAGGTCGGCGGGGTTGAGGGAAGTGCCCAGCTCGGCGTTGACGCGGACGGTCAGTTCGACCACCGTGACCGAGTCGAAGCCGAAGTCGCTGAGGTGCTCGTCCAGTCCGATGTCCTCGTGCCGCACCCCCAGCACCGCCGCCACCGCGTCCACCACGGTGGCGCGCATCCGGCCGATGGTCTCTGTCACGTCGTCCTCCTCCGGGACCGAGGTGTGGCGGGGCCGGTGTTCCGCGGCGGGGACGGCGGCCGGTCCGGAGGCCGGCACCGGGACCGGAGCCCGGACCGGCACCGCCGGGGGCGCATCGGTGACGCCCGCGGGGGCCGTTCCGGCGGGCAGCCGGTGCGGGGTCCGGGCGAAGGGGTAGCCGGGCAGGGAGACGATCCGGCCCTCGTCCAGGCCGAGGGCCTCCGCCGCCCCCGTCAGCCGGGCGCCCGCCGCCCAGGCCGCGCCCGCCGCCGCCAGGGCGGCCGGCCCGGCGCCGGGCGCGACGGTGTGACCGGTGTCCGCGTCCGCCGGGGCGTGGCCGGCCGACACCCGGTCAGGCCGTTCCCCGGCGAGATGGCGGTCCAGCAGGGAGACGAGTTCGGGGACGTCGTGCGCCACGACGGCCAGCCTGCGCCCGAGCGGTTCGCGGCCCACCGCGAGGGTGCGGGCCACGTCCGCCAGTTCCGGCGCCGCGTCGCCGCGTTCCGCCAGATGGTCGCGCAACCGGTGTGCGTGGGCGGTGAGTTGTTCCTCCCGCCGGGCCGACAGCAGGATCAGGCGCGGCATCGCACCCGCTCCCGGCCCCGCCTGGGCCCGGGGCCGCGGTTCCGGCGGACCGGCCAGCACCGCATGGGCGTTGGCGCCGCCCGCGCCGAAGGAGCTGACCGAGGCGAGCCGTCCGGCGGCAGGTGTGCCGCCGGGCCAGGGCTCCGGCTCCCGCACCAGGCGCAGCGCGTCGCCGTCGAACTCCGCGACGGGACGGGGGCAGTCCAGGGTGGGCGCCAGCTCACCGTGCCGCATCTGGAGCAGCACCTTGATGAGCTGGGCCATCCCGGAGGCCGCTTCCAGGTGGCCCAGGGACGGCTTCACGGACCCGACCGCCACCCCGGCTCCCCCGAACACCCGGGCCAGCGCCGCCGCCTCCACGGGATCGGCGATCGGGGAGCCGGTCGCCTGCGCCTCCACGTACTGCACGGCGCCGGGCTCGACACCCGCGCGGGCCAGCGCCCTGCGGATCAGTTCCTCCTGGGCGTCGGCGCTCGGGGTGACCATGCTGTCGGTGGCCCCGTTCGCGTTGGCCGCGGTCCCCAGGACCAGGCCGTGCACCCGGTCGCGGTCGCGCAGTGCCGCCGCCAGCGGCTTGAGCACGACGGCGCCCACGCCTTCGCCGGGGACCATGCCGTCGGCGTCCCGGTCGAAGGAGCGGCTGCGGCCGTCCGGGGCGAGCATCCTCATCCCCGCCAGGGCGTCGTGGTGCGACGGGTCCAGGATCAGGTTGACGCCGCCCACCACGGCGGCGCCGCAGTCCCCGCGCCGTACCGCCCCGCACGCCAGGTGCAGGGCGGTCAGGGAGGACGAGCAGGCGGTGTCCACGGCCAGGCTCGGCCCGGTGAAGCCGAGCACGTGCGAGACGCGGTTGGCCACCGACCAGTGCGCGGAATGGGCGCGCGCCTCGTGGCCCGCGCCGCGCAGCTCCGCCGCCCGCACCTGGTAGGGGCTGTGCATCACCCCGGCGAACACGCCGACACCGGCGCCGTTCGTGGCGCGTGCCGCGCGTTCCAGACCGGCCCGGGTGGTTCCCGCGTCCTCCAGCGCCGTCCACACCGCCTCCAGGAACAGCCGCTCCTGGGGGTCGGTGCGCTCGGCGTCCCGGGGGGACATCCGGAAGACCAGTGGGTCGAACGCCTCCACGTCGTCCAGGAACCCGCCCCACCGCGCCTCACCCTCCTTCTGATCGGCCGCCCAGTGCCCGCCGGGCACCCCGGAGACGGCCCGCCGGCCGGCGCGCAGCCGCCCCCAGAGCACGTCGGGCGTACCGGCCCCGGGGAACCGTCCGGAGAACCCGACGACGGCGAGCGGCTCCTCGGCGGTGGGCGTCGGCACCACCCGGGCCGGGGCGCCCTGTCCGGCCGGAGCGATCGGGTGGGCCGGTGCCGCCGGGCCGACCGCGGCCGGCGCGGCCGGGACCGGGACGTGCGGGGACCCGACGGCCTCCGCCGGGACCGGCCCGGCCGCCGCATCCCCGACCGGAGCGGGAACCGGGGCGGTGTCCGTGCCGGACGGCCACCCTCCGTTCCCTCCCGCGCCCGGTGCTCCGGACGCCGTCCCGCCCGCGCGCGGCACCGCGGCCACCGCCCCCGTCGGGACGTATCCGGCATCCGGGGCGGGCTCCGTCGCCGCGGCCGGGCCGGACAGCCGGTCCAGCGGACGGGAAGGATCGCCGAGCAGCGCCTCGACCACCCCGTCGAGCGACGTCGTCTCGAAGCGCACGGCGCGCGGGACGGGCCCGAGCCGGGCCTCGACCCGCTCCAGGACCTCCATGGCCACCAGGGAGTCCACCCCGTACGAGGACAGGGGCGCGGCGGGATCGAGGTCCGCCGCGTCCATGCCCAGCACCGAGGCGAGCACCTCCCGCAGATACGCGGTGGCTGCCGCGACGGGAGCGGGGCCGGTCGGGGCCGGGCGGGCGCCGGTCCCGTCCGGCCGTACGGCGACGGCGGTCCCGGCCACCCCGCCGCCCGTGAACCGGTCCGGCGCTCCGCCCGCCGTCTCCAGCAGCACCCCGGCAAGTTCGCGCACGGACACCGACTCGAAGCGGACGTGGCGCGGTGCCGTGCCGAGGTCCGCCTCGATCCGCTCGGCCGCCTCCAGGGCGACCAGGGAGTCGACCCCGTAGGAGGACAGCGTTGCCGCCGGGTCGAGGTCCGTCCTGTCCATCCGCAGTACGTCGGCCAGGACGCCCCGCAGATACGCCGCGGCGGCCTCAACCGCGTCCGGTCCGGGCGCCGTCCCCGGCGCGTCCGGCATCGGCGCCGAGGACGGGAGCGCCGCCCCGCCGACCGCGCCCCCGCCCACCCCGCCCCCGGCGTCCGTGCCCCCGGCGTCCGCGCCCCCGGCGTGCGTGCCCCCGGCGTGCGGGGCGCGCCCTACGGGCACCGGCCACTCGTCGCGCTCGGCCAGGAACACGTGCTGGCCCGCCGCCCCGTCGTCCGGCCCCGCCGCGCCCACGGTCCGCACCCCGCGCAGCCCGGCGTCCAGCAGCACCGACCGCCAGGTCCCCGGGCTGAGCAGCGGCGAGCACGGCTGGCGCAGCTCCCCGTCCCCGTACGCCCACCAGCCCTCGGTCAGGCCGAAGATCATGGTGACGGCGTCCAGCACCCGCGTGCCCTCGTTGACCACCAGCAGCCCGCCGGGCCGCAGCAGTCGCGCCGCCGCCCGGACGACGCCGCGCACATCGCGGGTGGCGTGCAGCACGTTCGCCGCGAGGACGACGTCGTGGGCCTCCTCCTCGAAGCCCTGCGCCACCGGGTCCCCCGCGATGTCCAGCACCGAGAAGTCCGCGTACGGGTACGCCTCCCCGAACCGCTCGCGGGCCCTGCGGACGAGTCCGGGGGAGAGGTCCGTGAACGCGTAGTCGACACGGTCGGCGAACGGGCGCAGGGCCTCCAGGACGGGACGAGCGGTGCCGCCGGTGCCCGCGCCGACCTCCAGCAGCCGCAGCCGCCCGGTGCCCTCGCCGGTCCACCGCTCCGCGTGGGCGGCGACGGCCGCCGCGCACACCGCGTTGAAGTGCTCCGAGCGCGGGTCGTCGTGGTACAGCGGCGCCAGCTTGTGGTGGCCGCCGCCCGGGAAGAGCACCGACAGCCCGTCGCGCCGGCCGGTCAGCACTTCCGGCAGCGCCCGCGCGCACTCCCGCAACAGGCCCACCAGCGCGCCCGCGTGGGGGTGCGCGGTGAGCAGCCGCTCCTCCAGCACCCCGGCGGCGGCCGGGTCCGGCACCCGGGGCCCGGTCGCCGGTACGGTGAACGCGCCGTCCGCGCCGCGCTCCAGGTGCCCGCCCCGTACCAGCGCCGACAGCGCCGCGTCCAGCAGCCGTCCACGGGCCGGGGGCACCCCGAGACGTTCCGCGAGCGCGGTCCGGGTCACCGTCGTGCCGGGGCCGGGCCACGAGCCGTGGGCGAGGAAGGCGTCCCGCAACAGCACCCGTGCGTACGGCTCCAGGGCGGCGAAGTACTCCGCGCCCGCCGGCCCGGGGCCCTCGGCGGTCCTCCGCCGGGCCGCGGCCTCCGCCGCGCGGACCGCCCCGGATCCACCGGACGGCACCGGGGCCGGGCGCACCCCCGGGCCGTCTTCCGCCCCCGCCAGCCGGACCGGCGCCACCTGCACGGCCGGACCGGCCAGCACCCGCCGCAACGCGGTCAGGCCCGCCGCGTCGCTCAGCGGCTCGACCCCGAGCCGGGCGGCCACCCCGGCCCGGTAGCCGTCGGTGGCGACCGAACCGCTCTCGCCCCACAGCCCCCAGTCGAGGACCCGGACGGGCAGCCGCAGCCTGGCCGCCAGGAACCGGCCGTAGGCGTCCTGGAAGGTGGAGGCCGCCGCGTAGTTGCCCTGCCCGGCGTTGCCGTTGAAGGAGATCGCGGAGGAGAACACCGCGAAGAAGTCCAGCGGGTCGTCCGCCAGCACCCGGTGCAGCACCACCGTGCCGTACGCCTTCGGACCGAACGACGCGCGCAGCGTCGCCTCGTCCATCCGCGCCAGCGTCCGGTCCTCCAGCACGAAGGCCGAGTGCACGACGCCGTCCACGCCGCCCCACGCCTCGCGCATGCCCGCCACCGCGCGCCGCAGCGCCGGTTCGTCGGTGACGTCCGCGACCGCGTACGCCACCCGGTCCGGCAGTTCGGACAGCAGGGCCCGGGCCCGCTCGGGCAGGTGCTCCTGGGGCCTGCGGCCGGTCAGCAGCACCCGTGCCCCGTGGGCGCGGGCCAGGTGCCCGGCGACGACCGTGCCCAGTCCGCCCGCGCCCCCTGTGACCAGATACCGCCCGCCCTCGCGCAGCGGCGGGTCGCCGGTGCCGGACAGGTCGATCCGCTCCAGTTCCCGGACGTGGCGCACCCCGCCGCTCAGCGCCACCGGGTGCGCGGGCCGGGCGGCGGGCTCCGCCGCCAGCGGGGCGAGCAACTCCTCCCAGGCGTCCTGCCGCGCGCACCGCAGCAGATCCTCGCGCGCCACGTCGACGCAGCTCAGGCCGAGGGACGCCAGCTCACGGGAGGCCGTGGCGACCAGTCCGGGCAGCCCGCCCGCGAAGGGGTTGCGCGCCGCGACGGCCTCGTCGACGGCCTGCACCCCCGAGGTCACCACCCGGACGCGGACCCCCGCGCCGGAACGGGTCCCTCCGGCGGCGTCCGTGCCGACACCGCCGTCCACGCCTTCGCCGGCGCCCGTGTCGCCGCCGGGGGCGGACCGCGGGGCGGCGCGGCGCGTGTCCAGGGCGCGCAGCAGGTGGAACAGGGCCACCGGGCCCCGGTCCAGGGCCTCGTCGAGCTGGCCGAGGTCGTCGGCCGAGTACAGCCGCTCCTCCACACCGCCCAGGAACCAGACCGTGCCCGGCCCCCCGGCCTCGTCCAGCACCCGGCCGAAGGCGTCCGCCGAGAGCGCGACCTCCTCCAGCGGCACCCGCACCACGTGGTGTCCGGCGGCCCGGTGGTGCGCGGCCAGCGCGCGGCCGAGCCCGTGGTCGTGGGCCGTGTCCAGCACCAGCACCGGGCCCGGGGCGCCCCCGGACGCCTCCCCGCCGTCGCCATCGGAGGCCGTCGTGCCCGCCGGTGCCGCCGGCCGCCACACCGGTCGGTACAGCGGCACGTCATCGTCCCCGCCGTCGGCGGCAGCGGTCGTCCCCGCCGACGAAGGCGCCGGGCGGGCCACGCGCAGCCCCTCGAACCGGGCCAGCACCGCGCCGTCGGCGTCGGCGAGGACGACGTCCGCGCGCGCGGTGCCGCGCACGGCGTCCAGCGCCACCAGCCGCACGTGGACGTAGCGGGCGCGCAGCGCGGAGCCGCCCCACACGATCCGGGACACCGACGCGGGCAGGACGGCGCGCTCCCCGTCCTCGGGCAGCACCCCCTGCACCGCGTGCAGCGCGCTGTCCGTCAGCGCCGCCCCGGCCGCCCACGGCGGAGCCCCCGTGCCGGGCCCGGACAGCTCCCCGAACGCCTCGCCGTCACCCCGGTACAGCGCCCCGAGCCCCCGGTACAGCGGACCGTAACGCAGGCCCGCCGACCGGGCCCGGCCGTACACCTCGCCGCCCTCGACCCGCCGCCCGCACCGGGCGCGCACCGCCGCCACGTCGAGCGTGCCCAGGTCCGTACCGCCGCCCGGGGTCAGCACCCCGCTGGAGTGCACGGTCCCGGACGCGGCACCACGGACCTCGTAGGCGCCGCGTGCCCCGTTCGCTCCCCGGCCCGCGCCGTCCCCGGCGAACCGGACGGTCGCGTCCAGCACGCCCGCACCCGCCACCAGCGGGACCCGCCAGCGCACGTCCTCGAAGACCGCCGGCGCCTCCGCGAGCCCCGCCGCCCGCCGCGCCAGTTCCAGGTGCACGACCCCGGCGACCACGGCCCGGCCGTCCACCAGATGGTCCGCGATCACCGCGTCGGTCCGGGACGGCAGCGGCGGGACGGTGTCCTCCCGGCCGCCCGGGCCGGCTCCGCCGCCGGACGCGGCGGCCGGTTCGTCCACCAGGTCCACCCAGTGCCGCCCGCCGCCGAACGGATACGACGGCAGCGGCACCGGAGTGGGACGTGGGTCCCCGAACGCCTCCCGCCACACGACGGGCGCCCCCGCCACCCAGGCCGCGGCGAGCGCGGCCCACCCCGGTCCGTCCGCCGGGGCCGTCACGGCGGGCACCCCGGCGCCCCCGCCCGCGCGGCCCGCGCGCACCGCGGACGACACCTCGCCGTCGAGATGGGCGCTCAGCAGCTCGCACAGCTCGTCCACCGAGGAGGCCACCACCGCGAGCCGGTGGTCCCACTCGTCGCGCCCGGTCAGCAGGGTGAACGCGATGTCGCGCAGCGCACGGCCGGGCCCCCGCGTCAGATCCGCCACCAGCCGCTCCGCGATCCTCCGCAACTGCTCCGGAGTACGGGCCGACAGCCCCACCGCGTAGGGCCGTCCGTCGTCCGCCGACCCCTGCGGGACGGCCCACTCCTCCAGAACCACGTGTCCGTTGGCGCCCCCGGCCCCGAAGGAGCTCACCGCCGCGCGGCGCGGGGTGCCGGCCGGGGCGGGCCAGGGTTCCTTCGTCCGCTGCGGACGGAACGGGGTGGTCTCCAGCCGGAGCCCGGGGTTGACCGGCTCGCTGTGCAGCGTGGGCACCAGGGTGCGGTGCGCGAACTGCAGCACGACCTTGGTGACGCCGCCCACGCCGGCGGCTGCCTGGGCGTGGCCGATGTTGGACTTCACCGAACCGATCGCGCAGAAGCCGGTGTCGTCGGTGTGCTCGGCGAACGCCCGCCGCAGCCCCTCCACTTCGACCGGATCGCCCAGCGCCGTCCCGGTCCCGTGCGCCTCGACGCAGCCGATGGTCCGCGCGTCGACGCGGGCCGCGCGCAGCGCCTCGGAGACGACCGCGCCCTGGGCGCGGGGCGTCGGCACGGTGTAACCGTTGCTGCGCCCGCCGTGGTTGACGGCGGTGCCGCGCACCACGGCGTGGATGCGGTCGCCGTCGGCGAGGGCGTCGGACAGCCGCTTCAGGACCAGCGCCCCGGCCCCCTCGCCCGGCACGAAGCCGTCGCCGTCCGCGCCGAAGGCCCGGCAGCGGCCGTCGGAGGCCAGCAGCCGCATGTCGGTGAGGGCCGCGTACTTGATGGGGTGGATGTTGACGTTGACGCCGCCCGTCACGGCCATCCGGGACTCGCCCGACAGCAGGCTGCGGCAGGCCAGGTGTAGCGCCGTCAGGGAACCGGAGCAGGCGGTGTCGACGACCATGCTGGGCCCGTGCACGTCGAGGACGTAGCTGAGCCGGTTGGCGATCGAGTAGTCCATGGAGTGCGCGAGGACCTTGTTGCCGCGGCCCCACTGCTCGGCGCCGACGAGCCCGTACTGGGAGCCGGTCACGCCGACGAACACGCCGACGGCGTGAGTGTCACCGGTCCGGGTGGCCTCGTGCAGCCGCCGGCGCGAGTACCCGGCGTGCTCCAGCGCCGACCAGGCGACCTCCAGGAAGATCCGCTCGTTCGGGTCGAGCCGGGCGGCCTCGGCGGGGGAGATGGCGAAGAACAGCGGGTCGAAGCGGGCCACGTCGTCGAGGAAGCCGCCCCACCGGCCGGTGACGGCGCCGGGGGTGCCGCGCCGGTCGGTGAGGAGGCGGTCGTTGTCCCAGCGGTCCCCGGGCACCGTGGTGATCAGATCGGTGCCCGAGGCCAGCGACTCCCAGAACTCGTCGAGGTCGGCGCCGCCCGGGTACCGTCCGGCCAGGCCCACGACGGCGACCGCCCGGTCGAGCGGCAGTCCTCCGGAGAGCTCCCCGGGCGGACCGGTGCGCGCGCGGTGCCTGGTGTCGGCGGGGCGGGCGGGGGAGCCGGTACTGCCGGTGCCGGGGGCGGAGGTGCCGGTGCCGGTGCCCGCGCCGTCCGGCGTACCCGGCGCGTCCGGGGCCGTCGGTGCGAAGCCCTCCGGGTGCCGCGCGACGAGGTACCGGGCCAGCTCCGCCACGGTCCGGTACTCGAACAGCAGGGTCACCGGGAGGTCGCCGAAGCGGTCCTCCAGGGTGGCGGTCAGCTTCTTGATGAGGATCGAGTCCACCCCGAAGGTGGAGAACTCCTGGTCGGCGCGGAGCCGTCCGGGGGGCAGCTTGGCGGTCCTGGTGACCAGGTCCAGCAGATACGCCTCCGCTGCCGCGGTCCGGTCGCCTCCGCCGGAGCCGCCGCCCTCGCCGTCCCCACCCGGGCCGCCGACCTCGCCGGTCCCGACTGCCGCCCGTGCCGGGTCCCTTCCGGTGCCCGGCCGCGAACCCTCTCCGTCCCCGGTCGCCGAGGGACCGGCCTGCGCGGCCCCGGCCGACTCCTCGCGCGACACCCGTGCGACCCAGGCGCGGGCGCGGTCCGCCCGCCCGTGGACCAGCAGGATCTCCGGCTCCCCGGCCGCGAGGGCGGCGGACAGCTCCCGCAGCCCCGTCCCCGTCGGCATGGGCAGCATCCCCTGCGTCTCCTCCAGCATCCGGCGGTCGCGGTCCGACACCGTCATGCCGCCCTCCGCCCACAGCGGCCAGGCCACGGCCACCGACGCGCCGTGCCGCGAACCCCGGGCCACCCGCCGGGCGCGGGCCGCGGCCAGTTCACCCAGGGCCCGGTTGGCGGCGGCGTAGTCCGACTGACCGGCCGCCCCGAAGTAGGCGGACGTCGACGAGAACAGGGCGAACAGGTCGAGCGGCAGCCCGGCCGTGGCCCGGTCGAGGTGCGCCGCCCCGTCCAGCTTCACGGACAGCACCCGCCGCGCCGAGGCGAGGTCCTTGTTGACCAGGTACGCGTCCTCGTTGAGCCCCGCGCAGTGCAGGACGCCGTCCAGTCCGCCGAACTCGCGCACGGCGGTGTCGACGGCCGCGCGCGCCGCCCCGGGATCGGTGACGTCCCCGCGCACGGGGACGATCCGGGCCCCGGACTCCTCCAGCCGCCGGTACCCGGCCGTCTGCTCCGGATCCGGCGCGGAGCGGCCGGTGAGCACCAGCCGGGCGCGGTGGTCACGGGCGAGCAGCGCGGCAAGGCGCAGGCCGATGCCCCGGGTGCCGCCGGTGACCAGATACCGGCCGCCGTCCCGGAACACCGCGGACCGCCCGGTGCGGTCCGGTGCCGGGCGCAGCACCCGGACCTCCCGGCCGCCCGCGCCGTGGCGCACCTGTCCGAGGCCCGGCCGGAGCGCCGCCAGCTCCGCGAAGGCCACCTCGAAGGCGTCCACCGTGCCGCCGGGCCCGGTGTCGACCGTCACGGCCACCGCGCGCAGTCTGCGGTCCTCCGCGTGCGCCACCTGCGCCAGCGCGCCCAGGGCTGCGGCCGTGTCCGGGTGGTCCGGGCCGGTGAGGAACACCAGCGGCAGCGGTCCGGCCGAGCGGTCCGGGATCAGGGCGCGCACCAGGGGCAGCGCCCGCTCCACCGCGTGCCGGGCCTCCACCGTCCCCAGGTCGAGGACCAGTCCGCGTGGCCGCCCGTGCCGCGCGGCGTGCGCGGCCAGCCGCGCCGTCCAGTCCCCGGCTTCCATGGTTGCCCCGTCCGTCCGCAGGGTCCGTGCCCCGGCCGGTACGGGCGCGGCGGCGTCGGTCAGGAACAGGACGTCCCCGGCCGCGACGGCGGGGTGCCCGGCCGGGCGCGCGGCGGCCGGTTCCCAGACGGGGACGAACCGTACGGTCCCCGGGCGCTCCTCCGCAGGGTCGGCGGCCCCGGCGCGGGCGAGCAGCCGGGCGGCCACCCCGGGATCCAGCCGTCCGTCGCGGACCCGTTCGAGGACCAGACGGCGGAGCGTGTCGGTGCTGGCTGTCATCGTTCCATCCCGTCGTTCCGGACCAGGCTGAGGTCCACGTCGTCAACGGTCACGTCGCCTCTGCTCAGGGCGTCGAGCAAGGCGATCAGCTCCTGCGGGGCGTCGTCCCGCAGGGGGTCGGCGGCGGCCGGGCCCCCGGGGACGTCCGGTGCCACCGGGCAGGGGGTGCCGGGGGCCGCGGTGGCGGGCGGGGCCCCGGACCCGGTGCGCCCGGGGTGTCCGGCGGGGCCGGCCGGACCGGGCTCCCCGTCGGGCTCGGCCTCCGCCCAGTGGGCGGTGGGGGCGAAGGGGTAGCCGGGCAGGCTCACCCGCCGTGTGCCCGGCCGCGAGAGCGCGGCCAGTTCCTCCGCGCCCGCCCCGCCCCCGGCCCAGAGCCGGCCCACCGTGCGCGCGTCGCCGACCCGGCCGGCCGAGGGGCGCGGCGCGGGGCCCGAGCCCGTGGCCCGCCCGCCGAACACCCCGTCGGCGGTGCGTCCTTCGGCGTGGCGGCGCAGGGCCGCCACGAGGTCCGGCAGGGTGCGGGCGGCCACGGCGAGCCGGTGCTCCATCGCGTTCCGGCCGGTGCACAGGGTGTGCGACACCTCGGCCGCCGTCAGGTCCCGCGCGCCGTCGAGCCGGTCGGCCAGGGCGCGGACCGCGTCCGCCAGCCGCTCCTCGTCCCGGGCCGACAGCACGAACAGCCGTTCGGCGGGCTCGTCGTCCGGGGCCGCCGGGGCGGGGGAGTGCCCGGGGTACTCCTCCAGGATCACATGGGCGTTGGTGCCGCCGAAGCCCATCGAACTCACCGCCGCCCGCCGGGGCAGCGCCCGCCCCCGTCCGTCCACCGGTGCGGGCCACGCGCGCAGCCGGTCGGCGATCCGGAACGGGCTGCCCTCCAGGTCCAGCAGCGGATTGGCCCGGCGGAAGTGGACGCTCGGCGGGATCATCCCGTGCCGCAGGGCCAGTACGGCCTTGACCACCCCCGCGAGCCCGGCGGCGGCCTCCAGATGGCCCATGTTGGACTTGATCGACCCCACCGCGCACCAGGGGGCCACCTCCTCGTCCTCCCCGATCCCCGCGCGCTCCGCGAACGCCCTCCGCAGGCCCCGCAGTTCGATCGGGTCGCCGACCTCCGTGCCGGTGCCGTGGGCCTCGACGAGGCCGACGGTTCGCGGATCGGTGTCCGATTCGCGCAGCACCCGCGCGATCAGCGACGCCTGCGCGGCCGGGTTGGGCACCGGCAGGGACTGCGCCCGGCCGCCGTGGTTCCCGCCGGAGCCGCGCACCAGCGCGTACACCGTGTCGCCGTCGGCCAGCGCCCGCGACAGCGGCTTGACGTACAGCGCGACCACGCCCTCGCCCCGGCCGAAGCCGTTCGCCGAGGCGTCGAAGGCCCGGGACCGGCCGTCCGGGGACAGCGCGCCCATCTGGCCGAGGGCGACGTACATGTCGGGCGCCAGCAGCAGGTGCACGCCGCCGACCAGGGCGGAGGAGCATTCGCCGTTCTCGATGGCGCGGACCGCGTGGTGCAGGGCGGTGAGGGAGCTGGAGCAGGCGGTGTCCACGGCCTCGCTGGGCCCGTGCAGCCCGAGTTCGAAGGAGATGCGGTTCGCCAGCACCGTCTTGGCGTTGCCGTTGACCGCGTACGGCTCCCGGTAGCGGCCCACCCGGGCCAGGTGCGTCGCGTAGTCGTGGGAGGTGGTGCCGATGAACACCCCGGTGTCGGTGTCCCGCAGCGAGGACGGCGCGTGCCCCGCGTCCTCCACCGCGTGCCAGGCGGTCTGGAGCATCAGCCGCTGCTGCGGGTCCATCACCTCCGCCTCGCGGCCCGAGATGCCGAAGAACTCGGCGTCGAACTCGGTGACCCCGTCGACGAACGCCCCCCAGCGGCTGTTGGTCCTCCCCGGCTCGCGGTGCGGGTCGCCGAACAGCGGACGCCAGTCCCAGCGGTCCGCCGGGATCTGCGTGACGTGGTCGGTGCCCGCCAGCAGATGGCGCCAGAGCTCGCGCGTGGTGCGTGCGCCGGGTACGCGGACGGCCATGCCCACGACGGCCACCGGGTCCCGGGGCGCGGTGCCCGCCGGGTCCGTCCCGTCGGCGTCGGCGTCGGCGGTCGTCGTTCCGGCGGTCCCGGGCCGCGGGTCCGGGCCGCTCCCCGCCGGTGCCCCGGACCCGGGGGCCGGGGCGGAGGGGGCCGCGAAACGGGCGCACGACTCCGGTGCGCGGGCGAGCAGTTCACGGGCGAGCGCGGCGACGGTGCCGGCCTCGTAGAGCAGCACCTTGGGCAGCTTCCCGAAGTCCGGTTCGAGTTCCCGTACGAGCTGGATGGTGCCGAGGGAGTCCACGCCCAGCTCGGTGAAGGAGGTCTCCTCGTCCACGGTGTCCGCCGGCACGGAGAGGAACGAGGCGACGACCTCCCGCAGATGGGCACGGACGGCCCGCTCCGTCTCCGCGGCCGAGGGCGAGGGCGAGGGCGAGGGCGCGGGGGCGGGGGCGGTCCCCGCCGGGGCGGAGGGAGCGGGAGCCGTCCGGGCGGGTGCGGTGATCGGGGGGACGGGGGGCGCGGTGCCTCCCGCCCGGGCCACGATCACGCACTGGTCGGTGTCCCCGTCCGGCTCGTCGGTGCGGTGCGCCCGTACCCAGGACCGCGTGAATCCGGCCCGACGGAGGACGTCCTGCCAGCGGTCGCGCGCCAGCAGCGGTGCGCCGGGCAGCCGTTCGGAGTCACGGCACGTCCACCAGCTGGGGATCAGGCCGAACAGCAGGAACTGGTAGTCGATGTCCGAGGTGATCTCGTTGAGGAGCAACAGCCCGCCGTCCGCGAGGAGTTCCCGCAGCCGGGCCGTCGACCTGGTGACGTCGCTCGTCGCGTGGACCGCGTTGGCGGCGATGACCAGGTCGTACGCGCCCGTCCCCAATCCCTGCGCGGCGGGGTCACGTTCCACGTCGAAGGTGGTGAACACCATCGGTACTCCGGTACCGGAGAGGGCGCCCCGGGCCCGCCGGAAGTAGGAGGCGGAGATGTCGGTGAAGGTGTACTCCACCCGTGCCCCGTGCCGCGCCAGGTGCTCCAGGACCGGTGCTGTGGTGCCGCCGGTACCGGCGCCCGCCTCCAGCACCCGCACCGTCCGGTCCGGGTCCCGGGCGAGACGCGCGCCGACGAAGCCCTCGGCGAGGCGGGCGACCAGGGTGTTGTAGTGGTCGGCGATGGCGTTGCCCCGGTACACCTGGCCCAGCAGGTCCGCCACCTCGCCGCCGAAGTACAGGTCGAGCGCCGACACGGCACCGGTGACCACCCGGGGGATGTGCGGAATCACCTCGCGGGCCAGCGCCGCCAGGCTGCCGACCTCCGGATGGTCCCGGACCAGCATCTCGAACTCACCTTCGACGAAGGTTCGTTCGGCGGCCCGGTCGGGCAGGGGGCGGGGCGCGGCGGCCATCATGGCGGCGAGCCGCGCGACGTGGCGCCCGTACGGCTCGACCGGCGGCAGCCCCGCCAGCACCGCGGCCGCCGTCAGCTCGCCCGTGACACCGAGGTGTTCGCGCAGGGAGAGCGCGGCGAGCCGGGTACCGACGGCGCCCAGCCGGTCCAGCCCGCGCCGCACACCGGCCGCGTCGTACCCCGCCCGGTCCAGGAACTCCCCGGCCGCCGCGAGCGCCGCCCCGACGGGACCGTCGGCGTCCGGCGGCGCGGTGCCGGCGACCCCGGCTGCTCGTCCGCCGGACCCGTCCGGGACTGCGGAGAGGGCGGGCGCGTGCGGGGACGTGGGGTGAACAGAGGCATGCGGTGGCGTGGGAAGCGCGGGCGCGTCGGGCGTCGGGTCAGGTGCCGAGGCGCGCGGCCCCCGCGCTCCCTTCATTCCTTCCGCTCCCGGCGCTCGCGTCTCCGCCGCCCCCCGCGCGTGCGCCGCCGCGCCCGGTCCCCGCGCATCCGGCGCCACCGGAGTCCGTGCTCCCGGTGCCGTGGGCATCCGCTCTCCCGCCTCGCGCAGCCAGAACCGTCCGCCGCCGAAGGGCCGTCCGGGCAGGTTCAGCCGCCGCGCCCCGGAGCCCCCCGGCGCCGTCGCCCAGTCCACGGATCCGCCCTCCGCCCAGCGGCGGGCGGTGTCCACGGCCGCGGACGGCGAACCGGGCGCCGCCCGGACCGCTCCCGGCATGGTCGGTCCCGCTATCAACTCGTCCAGGACGTCCCGCAGTTCCGTCGCGGTGCCCGCGACCGCGGCGGCCCGCACCGGCAGGGCCTCGCGGCCCCGTTGCAGGGTCGCGGCGACCGCCGCCGGGTCCGGCACCCCGTCGAGGGCGGCACGGTGGCGGCACAGCACCTCGGCCAGTTCCTCCCCGGACGTCGCGGAGAACGGCACCACCACGCTCCGGCCCGTCCCGTCCGCCGCCCTGCGCGCCCCCGCCGGGGCCTCCTCCAGCACGGCGTGCGCGTAGGCCCCGCCGAACCCGAAGGAACTGACCCCCGCCCTGCGCGGGACGCCCGGCCGGGCCGCCCAGTCGGCGGTGCGGGTCGCGAGGGCCAGCAGCCCGTCGTCCAGGGCGAGATACGGGTTGGGGGTGCGGAAGCCGGGCATCGCCGGGATGCGCCGGTGCTCCAGGGACAGCACCGCCTTCACCACCCCGATCACGCCCGCCGCGCCCTCCGCGTGACCCAGATGGGCCTTGGCGGTGCCGACCACGACCGGCGGCGCGTCGGTGGGCCGGCCGGTCAGGGCGCCGCGCACCCCCTCGATCTCGACGGGGTCGCCGAGCCGGGTACCCGTCCCGTGCGCCTCCAGAAGGCCCATGGTGTGCGCGGGCACCCCCGCGTCGCGCCAGGCCCGCTCGATGAGCGCGGTCTGCCGCTGCGGACTCGGCGCCGTGACGGCGCCCGCGTGCCCGCCGTGGCCGACCGCGACGCCCTTGACGACCGCCCTGACGGGATCCCCGTCGGCGAGCGCCGCCCGCAGCGGCTTCAGCAGCACCGCGGCCACCGCCTCGGCCGGCGCGTAGCCGTCGGCCCGCTCGTCGAAGGCGTGGCAGCGACCGCTGGGCGACAGGGCCCCCGTCCCGGACAGCGACAGATAGTGACGGGGTGTCAGTATCAGGTTGCCGCCCGCCGCGAAGGCCATCGAGCACTCGCCGCGCCGCAGCGACTCCACGGCCAGGTGCAGCGCGTGCAGCGAGGAGGAGCAGGCCGTGTCCACGGTGATCGCCGGGCCCTCCAGCCCGAAGTGGTGGGAGGGCCGGTTGGCCGCCATCGCAGTGGCGATCCCCGTCGCGTCGTACGGCCCCGGGCGGCGCCCGAGGGCGATCATCTCGCCCTCGTAGTCGCGGAAGCACTCGCCGACGAAGACACCGGTGTCGCTGCCGCGCAGCGCCGGGAGGACGGCCGCGTCCTCGGCCGCCTCGTGCAGCACCTCCAGCAGCAGCCGGGTCTGCGGGTCCATGGCCTCGGCCTCGGCCGCGGGGATGCCGAAGAAGGCCGCGTCGAACCGGCTCACGTCGGAGAGGAAGCCGCCGGCCGGGCACTCGGTGGTCCCCGGCGCGCCGTCGGGGTCCAGGAACCCGGTGTGGTCCCAGCGGTCGGCGGGCACCGCCCCGACCAGATCGCGCCCGGTGACGAGGGCGTCCCACAGCTCCCGCGCGTTCGCGGCGCCGGGGAAGCGTCCCGCGAGGCCGATCACGGCGATGTCCCGCTCGTCCACGTGCTGTTGGAGGGCTGATGAGGGCGACGACGTACGGGCGGAGGGGGCCGGTGCGGCGGCCACCGCGGCCCCCGTGCCCGTGGCGCCGGGCCCCACCGGGTGGAGCGTGTCGGTTCCCGCCGTGGGCGAGGAGCGCCGGGCGGCGAGGACCGCCTCGCGGTGCGCCCCGGCCAGATGGGCCGCCAGTTCCGGGACGCGGGTGTGACGGAAGAACAGCGTGGGGGAGATCGCGACGCCCAGCAGTCGCCCCAGCCGCTCCCCGAGCCGCACCACGTCCACCGAGGTGAGGCCCAGCTCCATGAAGGTCCAGGTGTTCATCTCCCCGGACGGTGCGGCCTCCCGCGCCGGCGTCCCCGCCACCGCCTCGGAGATCACGCTCTCCAGCCAGGGCACCGGGTCGCTCTCGCCCGCCCCGGCCTGATGCCCGCCGGGTGTGCCCCGCAGGTCCCCGGGCGCTCCGGGCGTCTGCGGCGCACCGTCGGACGGAGTGGCCGGGAGGCCGTCGGCCGGGGCCGTCCCGTCCGTGGCGGCGGGGCGGACGCGTTCCGGCAGGATGACTGCGAGCAGCCGCTCCACCCGGGCGCGGTCGCCCTCGAAGACCGCGAGCTGCGGGCCGTCATGGGCCAGACCGGCCTCCAGCGCGGCCAGCCCGTGCGCCGTCCGGAGCGGCACCAGGCCGGTGCTCTCCAGCACCTGGGCCTCCACGGCAGGGTTGATCCGCATGCCGCCCTCGTCCCACAGCGGCCAGTTCAGGGCGACGCTGCGGCCCCGGCGCCCGCCCCGGGCGGCCAGGGACTCCCGCCGGGCGGCGAAGGCGTCCAGATAGGCGTTGGCCGCCGTGTAGTCGGTGGTACCGACGGAGCCGAGGACCGCGGAGGTGGAGGAGAACAGCACCAGGTAGTCCAGGGGCTGGCCGGCGGTCGCCAGGTCGAGGTTGCGGGCGCCGTCGAGCTTGGGCGCGAGCACCCGGCGCACGGAGTCGGGCCGCTTGGTGATCAGGAGGCCGTCCTCCACCACCCCCGCCGTGTGGATCACCCCGGTGACCGGCCCGAACCGTTCCTCCGCCGTGGCGACCAGCCGCCGCATCTCGTCGAGCCGGGTCACGTCCGCCGTCAGGTAGACGGCCCGGGAGCCGAGCGCGGCCAGTTCCGCGAGGAACTCCCGCTGCGCGGGGCCCTCCGGGGAGCGGCCGAACAGCACGAGGTCGGGCCGCGCCGCGCGGGCCATCCGCCGCGCCACGTGCCGCGCGATGCCCCCGGTGCCCCCGCTGATCAGATACGTGCCGCCCGGCCGGGCCAGCGGTGTCCCGTGGGCCCGCGCGCGGGCGGGGGCGAAGCCGCGCACCTCGCGCGGGGTGCCCGCGGGGTACCGGACCTCCAGGTCCCCGGGAGAGGACGCCTCCACGAGCAGCGCGGCGACCGCTCCCGCTTGATCACCACCGGTCGGCCGGGCGAACCGCACCGTACTCAGGGGCAGCTTGGGCTGCTCCAGCCGCAGTCCGCGGGCCAGTCCGCCGACCGAGGCGTCGGGCGGGCACTCGTCGGGCGCGTGGTAGGCGTGCACGACCGGCAGCGCGGTGCGGCGCCCCATCGCCCACGCCCGGCACAGCGCGTAGACGGACAGCAGCCCGGTGGGCCGGTCGGCCGGCCCGTCGGGGTCGCAGCCGTCCAGATGCCACAGGTGCAGGATCGCCGCCGGCACCCTGCCCTCCGCCTCCAGCGCCTCGCGCACCCTGCGGTGGTCCTCGGCGGAGTCCGGGACGACGGTGAAGTGGTCGCCGGACAGCCGGGCGAAGCCGTCGCCCGGGGTGACCAGCACGGGGCGCACCCGGGTGCGCAGGGCCGGGAGGCGGGCCCCGGAGGTGTCCAGGACCAGCACGCACGCCCCGTCCAGCGGCACCGACGGCGCGGGTGCCGGACGTGGTGCCCAGGCGGGCTCGTACAGCATCACGCGCCGCAGGTCCTCCAGTGGCACGGAACCGGTGCCGGGCGGCGTCGGGACCGGCCCCGGGCCGGGCTCCGGAAGCGGCGCGGAGGGCACCGCGATCGTGGGCGGAGCCACCCGTCCGGCCGGGGGCGCCGGCGCGGGCGGGGGCGTCGCGCGGCCGACCCAGTACCGCTCCCCGGCGAACGGGTAGGTGGGCAGCGGTATCCGCCGGCCGCCCGGTACCGGGGCGAGCGTGTCCGTGCGGCCGCCCGCCCAGGACGCGGCCACCGCCGCGTGGTCCGCCGGGGACGGCGGGGCCGCCTGGGACGCCCCGGGCCGGGCGGTGGCGCGGGTGTGCGGCACCGGCGGGACTCGGCCGGAGACGAACGCGTCCAGGGCGTCGGCCAGTTCGCCGGTGGACGAGACGACCAGGGCCAGCCGCTCGCCCAGGGGACGCCGCCCCACGGCGAGCGTGTGGGCGACGTCGGCCAGCCGGATCCCGGGCCGGGAGCGCAGGGCGGCGGCCAGATCGGCGGCCCGGCGCGTCAGCCGCTCCCCGGTCCGGGCGGACAGGGCGACGACCTGGCGGCCCGTGCCCGTGCCCTCGGCCGCGCCGGGCGCCGGAGCCCGGGACGGTACGTACTCCTCCAGGACGACATGGGCGTTGGAGCCGCCGAAGCCGAAGGCGCTGATCCCCGCCCGCAGCGGCGCGGGCCGCCCGGTCACCGGGTCCGTCACGGGGGTCCAGGGCTCCTCGCCGCGCGGCAGCCGGAAGGGCGAGCCCGCGAAGTCGATCGCCGGATTGGGCCGGTCGGCGTGCGGTGCGGGCACGAGCGTGCGGTGGCGCAGGCAGAGCAGGACCTTGGTCAGGGAGGCGAGCCCGGCGGCGGCCTCGGTGTGCCCGATGTTCGCCTTCACCGACCCGATGGCGCAGTAGCCCACGGCGTCGGTCTCCCTGCGGTACGCCCGGGTCAGCGCCTCCACCTCCAACTGGTCGCCGAGGGCGGTCGCCGCGCCGTGCGCCTCGACGAGGGTCACGGTCGACGCCGGGACGCCGGCCCGCGCCAGGGCCTCCTCCACCACCCGGCTCTGGGCGTCGGGGCTGGTGACGGTGTAACCGGCGGTGCGGCCCGTGTGGTTGACGGCGGAGCCGCGCACCACGGCCAGGATCCGGTCGCCGTCGGCCTCGGCGTCCGCCAGCGGCCGGACGACCAGCGCGCCCACCCCGTCCGCCGGGACGTAGCCGGAGGCACCCTCGCCGAAGGGGCGGCTGGTGCCGTCCTTCGCCAGCAGCCCGCCCGCCGACGACCGCAGGTACTTGTACGGGTGCAGCGACAGGCTCACCCCGCCCACCAGGGCGGCCCGGCACTCACCCCGGCGCAGCGACTCGCAGGCCTGGTGCAGCGCCACGAGCGAGGAGGAGCAGGCGGTGTCCACCAGGACGCTGGGGCCGCGGAGGTCGAAGGCGTGGCTGACCCGGTTGGGAACGCCGCCGAGCCAGCTCAGCGCCACCTCCGAGCCGCCGTCGCGCACGCTGTCCAGGCCGTGCAGGTGGTAGTCGGCCCACATCGACCCGGCGAACACGCCGACCGGGCCGCGCGCCGCCGCCGTCAGCGACTCCGGTGTGTATCCCGCGTCCTCCAGCGCCGACCAGGCCACCTCCAGGAACTGCCGCTCGTGCGGGTCCGCCAGCGCGGCCTGCCGAGGGGGGACACGGAAGAACGCCGCGTCGAAGCGGTCGACGTCCTCGATGAACCCGCCCCGTCTCAGATGGGTGCGGCCCGGGGTGCCCGGCTCGGCCGCGAACCACGCGTCCGCGTCCCACCGTTCGGGAGGCACGTCGCCCAGGCAGTCGCGGCCGGAGCGCAGCACCTCCCACAGCTCGTCGGGGTTCCGGGCGCCAGGGTAGCGGCCGGCCACGCCGACGATCGCGATGGGCGCGTCGGCGGTCCCGTCCGGTGCGCCGCCCGCGGAGGGCGCGGACGCGGGCCCGGACACCCGCGACGGTGCCGTGTCGGGTGCGGCGGCCGGAGCGGAGGGCTCGGCGGTGGCCGGGGGAGGACCGGGGTCCGGCGGTTCGGGTACCCGTACCCCCTCCTCCTGGAGGTGGGCGACGAGCTGGGCGATGGTGGGGTGCTCGAAGAGCAGGGTGGGATACAGCTCGGTGCCGAGGGCGGTCTCCAGCCTTCCGGCGATGGCGAGCAGGTCGACGGAGGTCAGGCCGAGTTCGTCGTAGAAGCCCTGGTCGGGGAGGACGGCCGGGGCGGAGCCACCGGTCTGCTCGACGACGAGCGCGGTCACCAGGGCGGTGAGACCGCCGCCGGGCGCCGACGGGGCCGGCGTCGCCTCCCGCGAGGGTGCCGGCGCGGCCCGCCCGACCTCCGGTGCGGGGGAGGACTCGGGCACCGCCGCGTGCGCGGAGGGCGCGGCCTCCGCGCACGCGGGCGCGGCGCCCCCCGGTGCCGGAGCCGGCGCCGGTTCCGCCCTCCGCACGGCCGGACGGCGGCCCTCCGCCGCGTACTTGCGGATGTCCTCCGACGTGCGCACCCGCTTCGCGCGGTAGCCCGACAGCCGGACCGCGACCTCCCCGTCCGGCGTGCACAGGTCGATGTCGGCAACGACGGCCTGCGTGGAGTCGTCCACATGGAGGCTCGGCAGCTGTGGCGCGTGCACCAGCGTCCGGGACTCCAGGGGGCGCCGGGCGCGGAAGGAGTCGACGTAGATCGGGATGAAGGGCTGGACGATGCCGCGCCGGACCGGCTCCGGGAACTGGAGGAACGGCACGAGGACCGAGAAGTCCATGAAGACGGGGTGCACATGGAAGTTCCCGAGGGCCTCCACCGCGCTGGCGTGCAGCCGCACATCGGCCACCGAGAAGCCCTCACCGGCTCCGACCCGCCCCAGCACCTTCATGAACGGCCCGTGCTCGATGTCGAGTTGGCGGGCCAGCGCGTACAGGTCGTCGGCGTCCAGCGAGCCCGGCCCGGAGGAGGCGGCCAGCCGTCCCGCCGGGACCGGGTCCGGAACCCAGGGGTCCGTGCCGTGGATCTCCGCCCGGAAGTTGTCCCGCCACTCCTCGTCGGCGACCACCCCACCCACCACCGGGCGGCTGCGGACGGTGACCTGGACCCCGCCCTGCGGCCCCGGCTCGCCCACGCTCACCTCCAACTGCCGGTCGAGGTCGCCCACGGCGATCAGCGGCCGCATGAAGACACAGCGCCGCAGCTCGACCAGGGCCGGATCGACCCCCAGGTGCCGCACCAGGCGCAGCACGAGGTCGAGGTGGAAGACACCGGGGAGCACCGGGGTGCGGTGCACCAGATGGTCGCGCACCGCTGCGTCCCGCGCGGTGACCCGGGTCGCGAACCGGCGCCCGGCGAGGCGGCGCACGGCGTCCCGGGCTTCGTACGACGGGGTGGGGTCGGACATCGTCAGATCAACTCCTCGAGCGGCAGGATCGGTCCGGCAACGGCAACGGCACCGGTGCCGGAACCGGCCGCGGGCGCGGGGACGGAGAGCGGGGAGGGCGCGGCCGGGGCCGCCGGGACCGGGGCAGGGGTCGGCGCGGGCGCCGTGCCCGCATCCCGGTCCACCCAGTGGCGGACGCGGTGGAAGACCGCGGGCGGCAGCGCCGGGCGCACCGCGGGGCGCGACGCCGCCTCGGCGTCCGTCAACTCCCGCAGCACCGCATGGCAGTTGACGCCGCCGAAGCCGAACGCGCTCACCCCGGCCCGGCGCGCGCCCCCGAGCGGGGCGAACTCCCCGAGGACCGTGTGCGGACGGAAGGGCGACCGGTCGAAGGCGAAGCGCGGATTGGGCGTCTCGCAGTGCAGGGTCGGCGGGATCAGCCGGTGGCGCAGGGCGAGCACCGCCTTCTGCAGGCCCGCCATGCCGGCGGCCATCAGCGCGTGCCCGATGTTGGACTTGACGCTGCCCACCGCGCAGTACCCGGTACTCCCGGACCCGTCCCCGAACGCGCGGGTCAGGGCCCGCAGTTCCATCGGGTCACCGATCATCGTGCCGGTGCCGTGCGCCTCGACCATGCCGATCGCGGCGGGGTCCACACCCGCCGCGCGGTGCGCCCGGCGGACCACCTCCTCCTGGGCCTCCGGGTTGGGCGTCGTCAGTCCCATGGTGCGCCCGTCGTTGTTGACCGCCACCGACTCCACCACCGCGTGCACCCGGTCTCCGGCGGCGAGCGCCGCGTCCAGCGGCTTGAGCAGCAGGGCGCCCGCCCCCTCCCCGAGGACCAGGCCGTTCGCCCGTGCGTCGAAGACCCGGCACTCCGCGTCCGGGGACAGCGCGCCGGACGCGCTCAGCTTGAGGTACGGCATCTCGTCCAGCAGCAGGTCCGCCGCGGCCACCAGTGCCGTCTCGCACTCGCCCAGTCGCATCGACTGCTCGGCCAGCGACAGCGCGGTCAGCGACGAGGAGCAGGCGGTGTCGACCACCAGATGCGGGCCGCGCAGGTCGTAGACCTGGGCGAGCTGGGCGGCGGCGAAGTTCTGGTTGAGCCCCGTCACGGTGGCGCGGTGCGGGACCCGTACGCGCTGCGCGTACGCCCCCGTCTGCGCCGCCACGAACACGCCGGTACGGGTGCCCGCCAGTTCGGGCCGCTCGTACCCGGCGTCCCGGAACGCCTGCTCGGCGCACTCCAGGACCAGCCGGATCAGCGGGTCGACATGGGACGCGTCCTCGGCCGCGATGCCGAACGGCTCCGGGTCGAACTCCTCGATCCCGTCGAGGAATCCGCCCCACCGGGAGAGCGAGCGCCCCGGTGCCTTCTGCGGCGCGTACAGTTCGGCGGCGCTCCAGCGGGACGCCGGCACCTCCCGGATCGCGCTGCGGCCCCCGGCCAGCAGTTCCCAGAAGGCGTCGGTGTCGGGCGCCCCGGGGAAGCGGCTCGCCATGCCGATCACGGCCAGTGGCCGGGGCCCGGGCACCGCGGCGGGAACGGGGGCCGCCGGGCGCGGCGCGCTGACCGCCGCGGTGGACCGGTCCGGGACGCGGACCGGGTCCCGCCGGTCGGCCCAGCGCCGTACGCCCTCCGGGTGTTCGCCGGTCAGGAAGGCGGCGAGGCGTCCGGCCGTCGGGTTCTCCAGGACCACCGAGGGGTCGAGCGGGGCGTCGGCCAGTTCCTCCAGTCTCCCCACCATCCCGGCGATCAGGATGGAGTCCACGCCCAGCTCTGCGAAGGGGGAATCGGCCGACACCGCCTCCCTCGACAGCATCAGCTCCTGGGCCATGAGGTCGAGGAGGAACTCCTCGACCGCCGCTCCGACGGCAGCGCCCGGGGCGCCTTCCGAGGTCGTCACCTGGGGCTCCTTCGTCTCGTCCACCGCCGCGTCGTGTGCGTGTGCTTCGGCCGGTGCCTGTGCCTGCGCCTGCGCCGGTGTCCGAGCCTCCGGCTCCGTGGCGCGGACGGTGCCGTGGTGCGCGCCGCCGGGCCGTACCACCGGCGGGACCGGGCCGGCGGCCACCGTCCCGCCGTCGGCGCGGGGGTCCGCCGCCGGTGCGCCGCCACCTAGCGGTGGGGCGGGGAGCGCTGCGGGGAGCGGGGCCGGGCCGGTGGCCAGGGGCGGGAAGTGACCGGGGCGGACGGCCGCCGCGACCGCTCCGTCGATCCGGCCCGCGATCACCCGTTCCAGCAGACCGAGCCCCTCCTTGCGGCCCAACGCGCCGAATCCCGCCTTGTGATAGGCCGCCGCCGTCACCTCACCCATGCCGAGTCCGGTCCAACTGCCCCAGGAGACGCAGAGGTAGCGGGTGCCGTCGGGTCCTTCCCCGGCATTGCGCTCGGCCGCGTACGCCGACAGATGGGCGTTGGCGGCGGCGTAGTCGCCCAGTCCGACGGCGAGCCGGGGCAGCACGGCGGAGACCGACGAGTACAGGACGACGAAGTCCGGCCGGTCGGCCCGCACCAGTTCGTCCAGCACCCGCAGCCCGGCCGTCTTCGGTTCCCAGGTGCCCGCGATGGCGCCGGGCGTGCGGCGCACGAACGCCGGGGGCCTGCGGTCCACCGAACCGGCGCAGTGCAGTACCCCGGCGACCGGTCCGGAAGCGCCGCGCACACGGTCCAGGAAGCCGGTCAGCCCGGCCCGGTCGGTCAGCGGCCCGGTGTGGACCAGCACCCGCACGCCACGCCCCTCCAGCTCCAGCACCGTCCGCACCAGCTCCGCGGTCCGCGGGTCCGCCGCGCTCCCCGGTGCCTCCCGGCCCCCGGCCGCGGCATCCGCGATCCGCGGCCAGTCGGCGCGCGGCGGCAGCGGACGGCGCCCCAGCAGCGCCAGCCCCCGGGCGCCCCGGTCCGCCAGCCGCCGCGCCGCCGCCAGCCCCAGCCCCCCGAGGTGCCGCCGGTCACCAGATACGTCCGGCCGGGATCGAGGTCCGGCCGCTCCGGACCGGTCGGCAGCACCCGCAGCGGCCCGGGCACCCAGCGCCGCGTGCCGCGCAGGCAGACCTCGCCCGGGTCCCGGGTGAGCGCGGCGAGTTCCGCCCGCACGGCGTCGAGCACCGCCGCGGGGTCCGTCGTGACCGGGTCCAGGTCCACCGAGGCCGCGCGCACGGCCCGGTACTCGGCGCCCACCGACCGGACGAGGGCGGCCATCGCCGCGCCCCGGGCGCGCGGCGCGGAGTTCCCCAGGGCCTCCCGGCCGCGGGTGACGTGCAGGAGCGACAGTTCGTGCCCGGCCCCGGCGGCGCGGCGCACCAGCTCCTGCAGCAGGCCGATCCGGGCCGCCTCCCGGTCCCGCGGTGAGCCGTCCCGCGCGCCGTCGGAGAGATCGGCCAGGTCGGCGACGGCGTCGAGCCGCCCGTAGCGCTCGTACAGCCGTCCGGCGAGGTCCCGGCCCGCCGCGTGGTCGTCCAGGTCCAGGTCGTACTCGTCGGGGCCCAGATGGGGGAGCAGGCTGCGCTCGCGCACCACGGCCCAGCCGCTCTTGTCCGCGCCCGCCGCGCGGGCGGCGATCTCGGCCAGCCCGAGGGCGTCCCGCGCCCCGACGAGCAGCACGCCGATCCGCAGGGGGCCGCCGTCCACGGCGACGGGACCGCTCGCAGATGCTTCCACCCACTCCCGCACCAGCAGTTCGGGGACCACCGCACCGTGCGCCGGTGCGGGCTCCGGAGGCTCGGCGGCCGGTACGGCGGTCCCGGGGGGAGCGGTGCCCCACGGCACCGCCGGTGCGGCCCCCGGAGAGCCTCTTTCCCCGCGCACCCCGGCGGGTACGGGCGCCCCGGCGCCCCGGCCCGGAGTCTCCCGGTCCGGCACCGGTGCGGCCGGGAGGACGGCGGCCGGACGGGAGCCGACGGGCACGGCCGGTCCGCCGTCCGCGTCGCCGCGGGCCGTTGCACCGGGCGCCGGGGCGGGCGCCCCGGCGCCCGTCCCCCCGTCCCGGGGCCCTGCCACGGCCGGGGGGCCGCCCGGCACTGCCTCGCGCACGGGCCCCGCGCCGCCCCGCACCGTGGCACCCCGCACGGTGTCACCCCGCACCGTGCCGTTCGCGGAGCCGCCCGCCGGAGCGCCGCCGGACACGGTGCCAGGGTCGGAAGCCGTGCTACCCGGGGCCGGCCGCGCGGGCATCCCCGTGGGCCCGAACGCGGTGCCGTGGTCGAAGGGATACCCCGGGAACGGCACCCGGCGGCGGGGCGTGTCGTGCAGCGCCGTCCAGTCGACCCGTTCGCCCGCCGCCCAGCGCGCCGCGGCGTCCGCCGGATCGGCCGGGCGCACGGCGGGACCGTCCGCCGCTCCCGGGTGCGGTCCGCCCAGATGGACACCCGGCGTCCCGGCCTCACCCGTGTCCCGCAGACAGGCGGACAGCCGCTCGCACAGCTCGGCCCGCGACGAGGCGACCACCGCGAGCCGCTCGGCCAGCGGGGTGCGCCCCGTCTGCGACGTCCACGCCAGATCGTCCAGGCGCGCGCCGTCCCGCGCGACGGCGTCCCGCAACCGTTCGGCGTACGAGGACAGTTGCTCCCGTGTCCGGGCCGACAGCACCACCACCTGCGGCCCCGGCCGGACCTCCGGACGCGGCGCGGGCACCGGCGGTTCCTCGACCACGACATGCGCGTTGACCCCGCCGAAGCCGAAGGAACTCAGCCCCGCGCGCAGCGGCCCGCCGCCCGACGGAGTCCACGGCTCGGCGGCGCGCAGCACGCGGAACGGCGAACCCTCCAGCTCCAGAAGTGGGTTGAGGACGTCGAGCCCGGCCACCGGCGGCAGCGTCCGGTCCCGCAGCGCGTGCACCACGGCGATCAGCCCGGCGACGCCGGCCGCGCTCTCCGGATGGCCGACGGACGCCTTGAGCGCGCCGAGCACCGTGGTCCCGGCCGGTGCGCCCCGGCCGTCGGAGGCCCGTTCGTAGGCGAGCCGGAGGCCCTGGACCTCGATCGGGTCACCGAGCCTCGTGCCGGTGCCGTGCGCCTCCACGTACCCCACCGACTCCGGGGCGACGCCCGCGTCGCGCAGCGCGGCCACGACGGTGTCGGCCTGGCCGCGCGGGGTCGGGGCCGTCAGCGAGTGGCTCCGGCCGCCGTGCCCGACGGCGGAGCCGCGGATCACCGCCCGGACCGTGTCGCCGTCGGCGAGCGCCCGGGACAGCGGCTTCAGCAGGACCGCGCCGACGCCCTCGGCCCGAACGTAGCCGTCCGCGCGGCTGTCGAAGGTGTGGCAGCGTCCGCCCGGCGACAGCATGCCGCCCCGGCTGAGCGAGACGTACCACGTCGGTGTCATCACCACATTGACCCCGCCGACGAGGGCCGCGTCGCACTCGCCCGACCGCAGTGCCGCGAGGGCGTGGTGCAGGGCGACCAGCGAACTGGAGCAGGCGGTGTCCACCGTCTCACTGGGGCCGCGCAGGTCCAGCAGGTAGGAGACGCGGTTGGCGACGATGGCGTGCACGTTGCCGGTGACGGTGTGCCCCGCGGCCGCGGTGCCGTGCGCGCCCAGGACCTCCAGGTAGTCGTGCAGGGTGGCCCCCGCGAAGACACCGGTGCGCGAACCGGCGAACGACCGCGGGTCGTACCCGGCGTCCTCCAGCGCGTGCCAGCAGGTCTCCAGGAACAGCCGCTGCTGCGGGTCCATCAGGGCGGCCTCGCGCGGGGACAGCGAGAAGTGCGTCGCGTCGAAGCCGGTCACCGAGTCGAGGAAGCCGCCCGCCCGGCAGTCGGAGGTGCCCGGCTCCCGGCGCGGATCGCCGTCGTACGACCGCCAGTCCCAGCGCTCGGCGGGGATCTCGGTGACCATGTCCCGCCCGGCGCGCAGGTTCCGCCAGAACGTCTCGGCGTCCGGAGCGCCCGGGAAGCGTCCCGCCAGGCCCACGACGGCGACGGGCTCGGCCCCGCCGCCCCCGCCCGGCCGCGCTGCCGACGCCTTGCCGGAGGGCCCCCCGGTGGTGCCGTGCCGCTCGGTCGTGCCGTGCGGGCCGGAGGTTCCGGAGGTGCCCGCGGCGCCGGGTGTCCCCACCGGGCCGGGCGTCTTCTCCGGGCCCGAGGCACCCTCTGTACTGGACGATTCCGCCGGCCCGGAGGCGCTCGCCGCGGCGGACGCGTCCGCCGGGCCCCCGTTCCCGGCAGTTGCCGCCAAATCGGGCGACCGGTCTGCCAACGAGGCCGTGACAATCCCGATGTGACGCTCCATGAGATGACGGGAGACCGCGTCGACCGTCGGGAACTCGTAGAAGAGCACCGGGGTGAGGGCCGTGCCGAGGGTGTCGTTGAGCCGGTTGGCGAGGGCGGTCAGCAGGACCGAGTTGAATCCGTAGGCGCCCAGTTCGACCGCCGGGTCGATCCCCTCCGGAGCGATCCCCGCGGCCTCCGCGACCCGGGCCGTCACCAGGGCCCGCACCCGCTCCGCGAGGGGCGCCGGATCCTGCGCCGCCGGACTGTCCGGCGCGGGGGCCGTGACGCCCGGCGGGACCGGAGCGGCGCCGGCCGCTTCGTCCAGCCCGGTCAGCCCGAGCACCGCCCGGGTGCGTCCGGCCCCGGCCCGGGAGACGTACAGGCGCGGCGCCCCGGAGCGGAGGGCCTGCTCCAGCACCCCCAGCGCCTCCCCGGTCCCGATGGGCACCAGGCCGATGGTCGTCACGGCCAGCGAGGCCGCCTCGGCGTCCAGCCGCATCCCGCCCCCGGACCAGAGCGGCCAGGCCACGGACACCGTCCGGCCGTACCGCGCCCCCCGCGCGACGTGCGCGTCACGGCGTACGGCGAAGGCGTCGAGATAGGCGTTGGCCGCCGCGTAGTCGCACTGGCCCGCGTTGCCCACTGTGCCGACGACGGAGGAGAAGAGGACGAACAGCCGGAGCCGGTCCCGGACCGTCAGCTCGTCCAGCAGGACGGTGCCCGTGGTCTTCGGCGCCAGCACGCGCGCCATCCGCGCATCGTCCTTGTCCCGCAGCGGCGCGTCCTCGACCACGCCCGCCGCGTGCAGCACCCCGTCGAGCGCGCCGAAGCGGGACCGGGCCGTGCGGAGCGCGCCGTCCAGCGCGGCGCGGTCGGTGACGTCCGCAGCGAGGTACTGGCCGTCCCCGCCCAGGGACCGCAGCCGGGAGCGGAACCGCTCGTGCCCGGGGCCCGGCGCCGACCGCCCGACGAGGGTGATCCGCGCGCCGTACCGCGCGGCCAGGTGTTCGGCGACCAGGCGCCCGATGCCCCCGGCACCCCCGGTGACCAGGTAGTGGGCCCCTGGGGAGAACCCGGCGTCGTCGCTGCCCCCGCCCCCGCCGCCGTGCGCGCCGTCGTCCCCGTGGGCCGGTCCGGTCCGGGCGAAGCGCAGCACCTGCCGTCCGCCCGGCCCGATCCGCACCTCGGCGTCGGCGCCGTCCGCCTCCGCCACCAGCTCCCGCAGCGAGGGGGCCGCGCCCTCGGCGAGGCGCACCCGGACGTGCCGGAAGCGGCTGGTCTCCCGGGCCAGGGCCCGGCCGAAGGCGGCGACCGCCCCATCCACCGGGTCCTCGGAGTCCGCCGGGGTCACCTGTACGTGGGTCAGCGGGGCGAGGGCGCCCGCGCAGAGCGCCCGGCCCGCTGCGGCGGGCAGCCGCCGCAGCACGGCGGTGACGGGATCGCCGGTCGCGGGCCCCGCCCCGCACGCGCGCCGGTCCACCAGGACCACGGGGCCCCGGTCCGCCGCTCGCTCCAGCAGGGCGAGCAGCCCGCCGGGGTCGCCCCGGCGCAGCGCGACGCCGGGAGCGCCGTCGGCCGTCACCCCCTCCGGGTACTCCACCGCGCGCAGCAGCGCCCACGGCCCGTCCCCGTCGCCTTCGCCGACCGGCGGGACGCCGGGCGCGTCGAGCACCACGACCGTCCCCGGTGGAGCCCCGCCCGCCGGGCGTCGCTCGGCCCGGTCCTGCCAGTACGGCGCCCACACGCCGATCGCTTGCCCCTGCTCAGCCTCCTGCCACGGGTCCGGCCACCGGTTCTCCGCCGACGGGTGCGCGACCGCCGCGCCGGTGACGGCGGTACCGGGACGCGGCGCCGGGGAGCCACGGCGCGGCGCGGCGGCACCTGACTCCGGGACGCCGCCGCCCGTGCCCGGCGCTGGGACGCCGCCGCCTGCGCCAGGCGCCGGGACGCCGCCGTCCTGGACCGGGGCGGCCGACGGCAGCCAGTACGCGGTCCGTTCGAAGGGATAGGCGGGCAGCGGTGTACGGCGGGCGGCGGGCAGCAGCGTCGGCCAGTCCGGCTCCGCCCCCTGGGTCCACAGCCGGGCCAGTGTGTCCAGGTCGTCCCGCGCCACCAGCGACGCCAGGAAGTCCTGCCCCCCGCCGGGGCCCGAGAACACCCCGGCCAGCGGACCGCCCCGCACCAGCCGCCCCCGGTGCACCAGAGGGGAACCGCCTCCGACGGCCTCCGCCCGCGCCACGCCGCCACCGTCCGGCCGCCCGGTCCCGACCGGGCCCACCGCGTGGTCCGTACCGTCCCCGCCCTCGGTTCTGTGCGCGCCGTCACCGCCGTGCGCGCCGAACATTTCGCGCACGCCGTTCGGTTCGTGTGAGCCGCCCGCCAGTGCGTCCAGGGCGGCGAGCAGTTCCTCGCGGCACCGCGCGGTGAACGCCGCGCGCACGTCCAGGGCCTCCCGGCCCACCCGCAGGGTGTGCGCCACGTCGGCCGGCCGCGCGTCCCTGCCCGAGGGCCCTCGCAGATGGGCGGCCAACCGTGCCGCGGTGGAGCGGAGTTGCCTCTCCGTGCGGGCCGACAGCACGTAGAGCCCGGTGCCCCCGCACTCGTCCCCTTCCTCCTCCGGGCGCGCCGTCGCGGCCCCGTACGCCTCCACCACGAGGTGCGCGTTGACCCCGCCCGCGCCGAAGGAGCTGACCCCCGCCCGCAGCGGCGGCAGCCCGCCGTCGGCCTCCCGGCCCTCGGGCTCCCACGGTTCGGCGGACGACTGCAACCGGAAGGGTCCGCCGTCCAGTTCGACGAAGGGGCTGGGAGTGTCCGCGTGCGGGGTGGGCGGCACGACGCGGTGCCTGAACTGGAGCAGCACCTTGGTCAGCCCGGCGATGGCCGCCGCGGGCTCCAGGTGTCCGATGTTCGCCTTCACGCTCCCCAGGGCGCAGCGTCCCGCCCGCCCCCGCTCCCCGAACGCCGCTCGCAGGGCACGCACTTCGATGGGGTCGCCCAGTGGGGTGCCGCTGCCGTGGGCCTCCACATAGCCGATGGTGGACGGGTCCACTCCCGCCGAACGCAGGGCCGCCGAGACGAGCGCCGTCTGCGCCTCCGGACTGGGCACCGTGAAACCGCTGGTGCGGCCACCGGAGTTGACGGCCGTGCCACGGATCAGCCCGTGGATGTGGTCGCCGTCCGCGAGCGCCCGGGACAGCGGCTTCAGCAGGACCGCGCCCGCGCCCTCGCCCATCACGAAGCCGTCCGCGCCCGCCGAGAACGGACGGCACGCGTCCGCCCGGGACAGCATCCCCATCTGCGCGTACTGGATGTGCCGCACCGGATGCAGCACCAGGTTGACGCCGCCCGCGATGGCCGCTTCCACCTCACCGCGCCGGATCGCCTCGCAGGCCAGGTGCAGCGCCACGCCCGACGACGAGCAGGCGGTGTCCACCACCATGCTGGGACCCGACAGGTCCAGGACGTAGGAGACGCGGTTGGCGATGCCGTAGGTGTCGGTGTACGGGTGGGGGGCGCGGCCGGCGGCGGCGGCGTCGGCCGCGAGGGCCCGGTAGTCGTCCGCCATGGCGCCCACGTAGACACCCGTGTTCCGTTCCAGGGAGTGCCGGTCGTACCCGGCGTCCTGGACCGCCTCGACCGCCGTCTCCAGGAACACCCGCTGCTGCGGGTCCATCTGCTCGGCGTCGCGCGGGGCGATATGGAAGTACAGCGGGTCGAAGTCCGCCACCCCGTCGAGGAAGTTGCCGACCCCGCTGTACGTGCGGCCCGGCCCGCCCCCGGGTGTGTACAGCGAGGCGTGGTCCCAGCGGTCGGCGGGCACCGGGCCGGCCGCGCTGCGGCCGTGGAGCACGTTCCGCCACAGCTCTTCGAGGTCGCGGGCGCCCGGGTAGCGGCCGGCCAGGCCGACGACGGCGACCGGTTCGTGCCCCCGGTCACCGGGGGAGCCGTCGGCGGACGCGGCGCGGATCGCGGGGGAGGCGGCGGACGCTGCCCCGGTGCCCGCCGCGGCCGGACCGGTGGCCCGTTTCCCCTCCGTCTCCCGCACCGGGGCCCCCGTCGGGAGCTGCGGCCGGGCCTGCGGCACCGCCCGGGGGCCGGGTGCGGGCGTGGCGTCCGGATCGTCCCCGGCCAGGACCGCCGCCACCTCGCCCAGCGTGCGGTGCTCGAAGAACAGGGTCGTCGACAGGCGGCCGTACCGCTCCTCCAGCCGGACGATCGCGTCCACCATGGCCAGCGAGGTCAGACGGACCGACTCCAGCGTCGTGTGGCCGCCGAGTTCGGCGCGCGGTACCCCCGTCACCTCGGCCACCGCCGCGCACACCGCCTCCCGCGCCCGGGCGAGCGCCCCGCCGGGGGCGGACGGCACGCCGCCCCCGGAGGCCGGGTCGGCCGCGGTGTCCGGTCCGGGTGGGAACACGTCCGGCGCGGACGGCGCCGACGGGGCCGCGGACGTCCCCTCCGCGGGTGCCCCGGACACCGGCAGCGGTGCCGGCGGAGGCACCGGGGGCGGCGCCGACACTCCGGCGCTGTCCGGGCGGTGCGCGCCCGGTCCGGTCGCCCGCAGCACGGACGCCAGCGGATCGGGGTCCTCCGCGAGGGCGGTCAGGGCCCGTCGGCGCGCCCGCTCCCGCACCGCCTCGTGCGAGAGCGCCGTCTCGGAGCCGGACGCCCGCAGCTCCGGAGCCCCCTCCGGTCGTACGCCCTCCCGGTGGGTACCCTCCGGCTCCCCGTGCGCGTCCCCCGCCGACGCGCCCTCCGGTGCGAAGACCACACCGGCGACCTCCGCGACCGGCGCCCGGTACCGGACGCGGCCGTCCTCGCCCGGCTCGGCCCGGGAGCCGAGCACCGAGTCGAAGAAGCGGCCCACCGGGGTGTTCCGCGGGCTCGGCACGAACGGCATCACCAGCCCAGCCACCCCCGCCCCGGCCAGATCCCGCGCCACGGCGGCCAGGAGGGCGTGCTCGACCCCGCGCCCCAGCACCCGGCAGCTCAGCAGGAAGGTGTCGAGGACGGCGTCCGGCCCCTCCCCGTCCGGCCCCTCCCCGTCCGGCCGGGTGACGGCCAGGCCGACCAGCCCGTAGTCCCCGAACCGGTCCCGCACCCGCACGGCCCGGACCCGCACCCCCGGCCCGGCCGCGAGCGCCCGCAGCTCCGCCTCCCCGCGCCGGACGGTGGAAAGGTTGAACTGGTTGGTGCGATAGGTCAGTTGGGACAGCCTCGGGTACTGCTCGGGCGTGGCCGGGGCCACGTCCACCACCAGGCCGAGCCCTGCGATGAAGTCGGTGAACGAGGCGGCGTCGCGGCGCATCGCGTCGCGTTCCCCCCGGGCCCGGTAGAAGTCGGCGCGACGGCGGTCCTCGTCCGTGACGGCGAGCCGGTCCACCGACCACAGCCGGTCCAGGAAGGCGGGGACGTCCTCGTCCTCCCCGGGCAGCCGCACCGCCAGCACCTCGGGGTGGGCGGCGCGCACCGCCGCCACCTCCACCGGGTTGTCGTCCAGGAAGAGGAAGCCGTCCAGGCCCAGGTCGAGTTCGGCGGCGAGGGAGGCCAGGCTGAGCGCCTTGGGCTCCCAGTTCACCCGGCGCGCGGTGATGTGCCCGGGGCGCAGCGGCATGTCCTCGCGCACCGCCAGCACCTCCTCCACGTCGGCCGCCTCGTTCTTGCTGGCCAGGCAGAGCAGGACGCCCTCCGCCCGCCTGGCCACGGCCCACTCCTGCACCGCGCGGTGCGCCGGTCCCAGCCGCACCCCGCGCGGCCCGTCCTCGCCGACGACACCGCCCCACAGGGTGTTGTCGCAGTCCAGGACGATCACCTTGGTGGGCGCGGTCAGCACGCCGTGTGCCGCCCGGGCCACCCCGGCCGCCAGCGCGGCACAGCCCTCCCGGGTGAACGGGATGTGGGCCGCGGCCTCCCGCGCCCCGTCGTGGTGCGTCTCGCCCGCCGGGACGGTGCCGCCCGCCCAGCGCTCCCGCCCGAGCACATGCACGCCCGGCACCCTGTCCAGCTCCCGGGCGATCAGCGCCTCGGCGCCGGTCAGCTCCTCGTCCCGCCCCCGGCCCCCGATGTGCCCGGGGGAGGGCGGGCACAGCAGCACCAGGAGCGGTACGGGGCTGCGTGCCGTGTGGGTGCGCACGGCTCGGACGAACTCCCCGGCCGTGCGCCCGGCCTCACCGTCCGGCCAGTCCTGCGTCCGGACCAGTACCGCCTTCGCGCCCCGTTCCTGTGTGGCGAACACACCACCGGGGGAGAGGAGTTCCTGGAAGACCTGCCCGTATCCGGCGGGTCTGACGGCCAGTCCCAGCCCCAGCCGGTCGCACCAGTGCTGGAGCGGTTCGAGCAGCGGATCGAGCGTGAAGGTGGCCACGAGGCCGAGGTCGCGGTCCCGTACCGGCTGCGGGGTCCCGGCGGGCACGGTAGCCTCGCCCCCGCCCGTCGCCACGTCGAGCCCTGCCACGCCGCCTGTCCCTGCGCCGCCTGTCCCTGCGCCGCCTGTCCCTGCGCCGCCTGTCCCTGCGCCGCCTGTCCCTGCGCTGCCCGTGCCTGCGCCGCCCGTGCCCACGCCGTCGCGTGTCCCCATGTCGTCCGTCCCCGCCCTGTCCGCTCCGGTCCCGTCCGCCCCCGCCGGCGCCGCGCCGTGAGCGACCCGCCCGGTATCCGTACCGCCGTCCCCGGCACCCGGGGCGTCCCGAGAGATGTCGCCGGGCTCAGTCCCTGCTTCGGGTTCGGCTCCGGCCCTCGTCCCGGGATCCGCGCCCCCGTCCCGCGCGAGCTCCGCACCCGAGGTGCGGCCCGGGGCCGCCGCTCCGTACGTGTTCCCGGCGCGTCCGGTCCCCGGTGCCACACCCCGGCCGCCCCCGCCCGTCTCCGGGGCCGGGGCGGGGGGGCCGCCGGACCCGTCACCACCGGGCTCCGCCGGGTGTCCCCAAGGGGTGTCCGCCGGTGCCGTTCCGTCCTCGGCGAAGGACAGCACCCGCACCCCGCCCGCCGGGGCGGACCCGCCCAGCGCGTCCGCCAGGGCCGCGGCCACCGGTTCCACCGGCGCGTTCCGTACGCCTCCCAGCGCGGCGGCGGTCATGCCGGTGCGCAGCCGGGGCGGGCGGGCGATCAGCCAGGCGGCGCCGGGGTGTTCGGCCGCCGCGGCGCGCACCAGGCCCTCGACCGCGCACTTTGCCGTCACATAGGCGGACCAGCCCGGAGGCGGGGCGGCCGCCCACGCGCTGGAGATGACGGCGATCCCGCCCCCCCGCCCGGCGACCTCCGCCGCGAGGGCGGCCAGCGGCTCCCGCACCAGCGCGAGCGCCCGCGCGACATGGGCGGCGGCGCGCTCCGACGTCCCCGGTTCCAGGGGGAGTTCGGCCGGTGTCGGGCCCGCGTTGAGTACCAGGACGTCCAGCCCGCCGTACTCGGCCCGGACCCGCTCGAGCACCCCGGCGGCCCACTCCGGGTCGGCGGCGTCCCCGGGCACCGGCCGCAGGCGCGCCCCCGCCTCACCGAGCCGCCCGGCGGCGGCCCGCGCCTCCTCGGCGCCGTGGTGGAAGCCCGCGTAGACCACGGCGCCCTGGAGCGCCAGCGCCTGGGCGACGGCCGCGCCGAGCCCCCGGCTGGCCCCGACGACCAGGGCGGTACGACCCCGCAGCGGCTCCCCGCCCGGCAGTGCCGCCGCGAGCGCCCCGACATCGGTCACCGGGGCCTCGGCGCGGTGGAAGGCGCGCACATCGACCGAGGCACGCACCCCGGACACCCCGGCCCTGCCGGTGAGCCGCAGCATCCGGAAGCGCTCCCGGACGTCGGCCACTTCGGCGGCGGCGGTGAAGCCGTCGGCAGGCCCGCCCGCCCCGTCCTCCGGGCGGAACACCGCCTCGAAGTCCGACAGCAGCGCGGCACGGCCGGGCGCCTCCATCCCGGCCAGATAGCTGATCCACGCGAGGACCCCGACGTACTCGGGCCCCAACCCGCGTTCCTTCAGGCCGAGTTCGCCGACCAGCCGGTCCACGGCCGCCCAGCGCGGCGCGTACCCCTCGCCGAGGGCCAGCCCGGGAGCGAACTCGCCGAGGGCGGCGTCGCGCGCCCGCACCCGCCGCACCCCCGGGCCGTCCCCGGAGTCCGGGGCACCGGACGCGCCCTTCACGCCGTCCCCCGGAGCGGAGCCGTCCACGACGCGTGGCGCGCCCGCCGTGCCCTCCTCGGTCCCGGTGACCGGCCGGAACTCCGCCGTCACCTCCAGGAGCGCCCGGCTGCCGTCCCGGAGGCGGGCCACGGCGCGCCCGGCCGTGTCCTCCACGATCTCGCGGGTGTACTCCTGGTCGGCGTGCACCGGTGCGTGGAACCGGGCGGAGATCCGCACCGGCACCCGCCCGGGCCGGGGCTCCAGGCCGGACAGCGTGAGCAGCGCGCCCAGCACCCCGTGGACCACGGGGGCGCCGAAGGCCGTGCGCCGCGCGTAGCCGGGGTCGACGTGCAGCGGGTTCTCGTCGGCGCTGGCCCGCCGGAACAGGTCGACCACGGCGGCGGAGGCCCGGGTCCGGATCGGCGTCGTCTGGTCGTCTTCCATGGTCGCCTCTCGACTCGCTCGCTCGTGGGGTCAGACGGTGGCGGACAGGGCCGGGTGCTGGGCCTTGATCCGGGCGATGAGCCCGGTCAGTACCCGGCCGGGGCCGACCTCCCGGAACTCCGGACCGGGCCGCTCCAGCAGGTGCGCGACGCTGTCCGACCAGCGCACCGGGGCGGTGATCTGGCGGGTGAGCAGGGTGGCGGGGGCGTCGCCGCCGTACGGCAGGGCGGTCACGTTCGAGATGACCTCGATGCGGGGCGGCGCCAGCCGGTACTGGGCGAGGAAGCCGCCGAACTCGGCGGCGGCGCCGGCCATCCGGCGGGAGTGGAAGGCCCCGCCCACGTTCAGCGGCACCACGGCCCCCGCCTCGCCGCCGAAGACCTCCCGGAGCCGGGCGATCTCCTCGCGGGGGCCGGAGACGACCGTCTGGTCGGGCGCGTTGAGATTGGCCACGTCGACCTCCGGAGCCCGTTCGGCGAGGATCTCCCGGATGCGCCCCTCGTCGACGCCCATCACCGCGGCCATGCCGCCCTCCGGCGCCCTGGCCATCAACTCGCCCCGGCGCAGCACGATCTCGAGACCGGTCAGGAAGTCGAAGGTTCCCGCCGCGAACAGCGCCACGTACTCGCCGAGGCTGTGACCGGCGACCACGTCCGGCACCAGGCCCGTCTCGCGGACCGTGTCCAGATAGGCCAGCGCGCTCACCGCGTACATCGCGGTCTGGGTGTTGCGGGTGTCGGTCAGCTCGCGGGGGGAGGCGTTGAGGCACAGGTCCGCGAGGGAGCGGCCGAGGACCGAGTCGGCCTGGCGCACCAGGTGGGGGAACTTCGGGAAGAGGTCCCGGCCGATGCCGGGGCGGTGCGAGCCCTGGCCGGGGAACACGTGGATGAGCGTCATGTCCGGTTCTCCCAAGGGAAGGTGGGGGCTGGGGGCCGGTCGCGGGGGCCGGGAGGGATGGGCGTGGACGGCCCCGGCGGAACCGGGACGGCCTCTCGGCCGTGCCGCCGGGGCCCGTCGGCGGAAGCGGACGGCGGCGGACGCGGACCGCGGCGCAAGGGCGGACTAGGCGGCGGCGTGGGGCCGGCGCGGCGCGGCGGGGCGGGCGGCGCGGGCGAGCAGCTCGGCCGCGCCGGTCATGATCAGCCGGGCGAGGTCGTCCGGGTGACGGGCGCGCCAGTCCTCCCGGTCCGTGCCGCGCAGCCGCTCGTTGAGTGCCCCGAGCGCCGGTCCGCACGGGATCTGGAAGTCGACGCGACGCTCCGTGTCCCCCTCCATGGCGGCCCGGGTCGCCCGGGCGAAGTACCAGGTGAAGACCAGCGCCATCCGGCGCTTCGGGTCCGCCTCGGCGCGCTCGACCACGGACGGGCGGGTGGTGGCGTAGCGGGCGCGAACCTCCTCCCACACCTCGTCGAAGGTCCGGCCGAGGATGCGCCGCTGGACGTGGTCCGCCGTCGCGGGATCGAGGTCGTCCAGCGACCCGTGCCGCAGCCACAGCTCGTAGAGCTTGTTCGCCCGGGCCGGGAAGAACAGGCCCCGGCGCAGCACCTGCGCCCTGGCACCCAGTTCGAACATGTCCCCGGCGGGCACCAGCGCGGTGTCCTGCACCTCGGCGCGCTGGAGCAGGTCCTTGGCGGCGTCCGAGGTGCCCGCCTCCACGGTGCATTGGTTGACGCTGCCGGTCAGCACGAAGTCGGCGCCCATCACGAAGGCGGCCGCGGCCCCCTCGGGAGTGCCGATGCCGCCCGCCGCGCCGACCCGGACCCGCCGTGCCGCAGGGGTGTCCGGTGCCTCCCGGTCGCGCAGGGCGAGGAGCGCGGGCAGCAGGGCGGTCAGCGGACGCTGGTCGGTGTGGCCGCCGGAGTCCGCCTCCGCGCAGAGGTCGTCGCACATGACGGCCGACGGGGCGAGCCGCGCCTCCCGCTCGCTGATGCGGCCCGCGGCGGCCAGCTCGCGCACCATCGCCGGGGGCGGCGCGGACAGGAACGCGCGGGCCACCTCCTGGCGGGACACCTTCGCCAGGATCCGGTGCGGGGTCCGCACGGTGCCGTCGGCGGCGAGGCGAGCGCCCGTCAGCCGGTAGCGCACCAGCGCGGGCGTGATCCGCACGAACGAGGCGGCCTCGATCCGCTCCACGCCGTGCGCGAGGAGGGCGTCGACGGTGCGCTCCTCGCGGTCCGGACGGGAGGCGAGAAGGTTGACCCCGAAGGGCCGCCCGGCGCCGAGCCCGGCGCGGATGCGCCGCAGCCCCGCGTCGAGCTCGTCCGGTGCGAGGCCGCCCGCGCCGAAGTAGCCGAGGAGACCCGCCCGGCCCATGCGGACCACCAGCTCGACGGAGGCGATGGCCTTGTACATCGACCCCGAGGCGTACGCGTAGGCGACACCGTGGTCGGCGCGGAAGTCCGCGCTGCCGAGGTCCTCCGGCCGAGGACCGGGCCGGGGCACGGCGGCCCGCGGACCTGACGTGGCGTCGGGCGAGAGCAAGGGAATCCTCCAGGACGAGGGACGGCGGTCGATGGCGGTGCGGGAAACCGGGCGGCGTGGACGAGGACGACGGGGGACGAGGACGACGGGGGACGAGGACGACGGGACGGGTACGGACGCCGGGCGCCCGGCGCGGGGGCGGGACGGGTGCGGTGCGCGGCATCCAGGGACGCCCCGGCGGCCGCGGCACCGGACGGCGGGACCACCGCACGGCCGCGCCGGCCCAGGCCCCACCGGGACGCCCGCACCGGCGAGCCCACCGGGGACGCTCCGCACCGGGCCCGCCGCGTCCGGGCAGCCGGACGGACGCCACGCGGCACCGGGCTGTGCGTCCGCTACGGCGGCGGGGCCTCGCGCAGGACGAACCGCAGCGGCTCGTCCNCCCNCCCCGCCACGCACACCGCTGCGTGGAACCCGGCGGGCATCCGGACGGAGCCGTAGCGCCAGCGGTCGGGCCGGTCCGCCAGCGAGGGCCCGAGCACGAGCCGTGGGCCGCCCCCGGCCCCGGAGAACAGGACGGAGATGTCCTGCAGCGGCAGGGAGAGACCCCGCCCCCGGGCCTTCACATATGCCTCCTTGAACACCCACGCCTCCAGGAACCGGGCCTTCCACTCCCCGGCGGGCAGCCGGCGCAGTTCCTCCGTCTCGGATGCGGACATCACCCGGTGGACCAGTCCGGGCAGGGAGATCCGGGCATCGTCCCGCTCGACGTCCACCCCGACCGCGCGGCCCCGGGTGACACCGAGCAGGCACATGCCGTGCGAGTGCGACAGGTTGAAGTCGAGGTCGAGACCCAGCCGGTGGTGCACGGACGGCTTTCCGTACGCATTGGACTCGAACTCCCACTCCCCGGGCGCGAGATCGGCGTACCCGGACAGACAGCGGCGCACCAGAGAGCGTGCCAGGACGTACTGCGCCCGGTCCCGGGCGAAGTGGAACCGTTCCGCCCGGTCGCGTTCCTCCGGTGACAGGAACCGTTCGTGCGCGTCCGTTCCGGCGGGACGGCCGTCCCGCCCCGCGAGGGAGGCCGTCCACAGGTGGACGTCCGTTCCGCTCAGGACGGCGCGGGCCGGTCCGGTCACCGTCCCCCGCCGCCCTCCGGGAGGCGGACGCGGGCGGTGGCCCGTCCCGGACGCGCGGACCGGGGCCCGGCGCGGCGCCCCCGGCGGGCCGGCCGGGAGCGCCCGGGCAACGAGCCGGTGGACCGGATCAGTTCGCCGCCGCGTTGCGGTGCTCCTCGAAGACGTCGAAGACGCCCTCCAGCTTGCGGGAGATGACGCCGTACAGCCGCTCCATCCGCCGCAGCCGCTCCAGCCGCTCCTCCGGCTGGTCCTTGAGGACGTCCAGGCCGTGCTGGACCGCCGCGTGGAACTCGGGTATCCGGCGGAAGGAGTGCTCCACGGCGTTGGGCCACGCGCCGTCGTTGAGGGTGAGGTGGTAGTCGTCGCCGCCGGGGATCGGCTCCCGGCTGTAGACGCCCGGCGGGGTCAGCAGGTCGGCGATCCAGTCCACCGGCTCCCGGGGGATGTCCAGCGTCCGGGCGATCTCGTCGGCGCTCTGCTTCGCCGGGTAGTTGATGATCATCCAGCCGATGACGTAGCCGCGCTCCCACTCCATTCCGTCGGTGATGTGGTAGTGCTCGGCGATCTTGTGGACGAAGGACTTCTCGGCCTCGGTGAGGGTCGAGCGCTCGGAGAGGGCACCCTCGGTCTTTTCGGTCATGCGCTCAAGTATTGGCGCCCCGAATGACCGGTCAAGGTGCCCACGAGAGGTGCCCAGGGGATTCCGCAAACAGTCCCGACGATCGCTGGCGGGCATTCACCATCGCTCTGTACTGGCACTTTTCCCTCACCTTTCCCGCAGCTGACGTGCACTTCGCATTCCGCTTCATTCGCCGCTGGGATGCCGCCCAGGCAATCCTCACGGAGAGCTGCCCGACATTTGTCGTGCCCGTGCGCCGCGCGTCGGATCGTCGGACAGGCCGTGGTTGCGCAGTCGCAGCACCCGGTGGTTGAGCGCCATGCAGGGCTGGATCAGGCCGTCGACGAAGACCAGGAAGCACAGGGTCCCGATGCCGACCGGACCGCCGAGGAGGAACCCGGCCGCGAGCAGCACGGCCTCCACGCCCGCCTTGGCCGCCCAGAAGGGCCATCGCCACCGCAGGGTCATGGAGATGACGACGAGGTCCATGGCTCGGATGCCGATGCCGCTCATGATGATCAGCGCGCTGCCGTAGGCGCACAGCGGCACCGCGGCCACGAGGGACGGGACGTTCCCGACCGGCGACAGGTCGGCGAGCAGCATCAGGTCGATCAGGCTTCCGCAGAGGAAGAAGGTGACGAACGGGGCCACGACCGGGCGCCGCCGGTTCCAGGCGGCCCACACGGTGATGCACACCACGGCGATCCCGGCCTGGGCGATGCCGATGGTGAGGGGGAGGTGTTCCTTGAGCCCCAGGGCGAGCACGTCCAGGGGGTCGGTGCCGAGGTCGGAGTGGATGAACAGGGTGGCTCCCGCGGCGAACACGGCGCAGCCGGCCAGATAGGCGCCCAGCCGTCCGGCCAGGCCGGCGGGGGGCAGGGGGGAGCGCGGAGCGGGCGGTCGGGGCATGGGGGTCCTTCGCGTCGGGGATGACGGTCTGCTGCACTCGCTGTGACGTTACGAAGACCCGTGCAAGCCGTGTATCAGGGCAAGGCAAGGCAAAGGGCAAGAAAGCGCAGAGAATACGAAGGCCCGGCCCCGGGACGCGCAGCGTGGGCCGCCGGGCCGCCGGAGCCGGGCGGGGCGGTGCGGTGCGGCCCGGGCTCCGCGCAGGGCGATGGGACAGGGCCCTTACCAGTGTTCGGGGTATCCTGAACGAATGGAACAGAGCGCACCGGGCCGGCCGCCCGCCACCGAGGAAGAGCTGGCCTTCGTGGAGGAGGCCGCGATCAGCCTTGAGCGGCAGGGGTTGTTCCGGATGGCCGGGCGGGTCCTCGCCTGGCTGCTGATCTGCGATCCGGTGGAGCAGACCGCCGGGGACCTGGTGGAGGTGCTCCGGGCCAGCAAGGGATCGGTCAGCGCGGCGACCCGCTTCCTGGTGCCCAGCGGCATGGTGGAGAAGATCTCCCGCCCCGGGGAGCGCCGGGACTACTACCGGATCAAGGAAGGTGTGTGGCCGGTCCTCGCCAAGAGCCAGGCCGAGCACTACCAGTCCTTCGTCGACATCACGGAGCAGGGACTGCGCATCCTGCGGGACGCCCCGGCGCACCGCAAGGAGCGGCTGCGGACCATGCACGACTTCTACGCGTGGCTGGCCAAGGAGATGCCGGTGCTCTGGAAGCGCTGGGAGGAGGAACAGGGCGCCCGCGGCACGGGCCGGTCCTGACCGGCGGGGCGGCCCCGCTCGCACGCCCGATCACGTGTCCGCCCGCGTCCCCGGGGGGGGGACTGACCCGCGGGAGCCTCCCCGCTCGGCCCGCGGCGCCGTGTGCCCCGGGGCCGGACGCCGGGGCGGTGCGCCGGCACCGGGGCCGGGGTCGCCGTGCGCCCCCGCCGTCGGCCGGCCACGGATTTCTTGCGCGCGATCACGCCTCCCGGGCGTACGGGGTTTCCGCGTGTCCCGCGCCGTGGGCACGGCGCGGGACGACCCCGCCGGGAATCACCGGGGAACGGACCGATGGCGGATCTTTCTCGGTCCGCCATCGGAATATGAACGTCCCTCGACGAACACATGACGTTTCTCCAGTGGCCGCCCCGGCCGGCGCCACTGCGCGAACCGCTCGGTGAGGGGTGTGGAGAAACCGTTCTCCGAACGGATCGGGAGAGGGGCCGCCGATTGAAGCGGAACCGGATTCGGCGGGTTCCACCGGAAAGGAAAAGACACTCCGAGCCGGGGCGCGGACATCCTCCGCGCCCCGCCCGCGAGATGAAGGGGATTCCCCTCCGGAGGAACGGGGGCGGGGTGAGGAGATCATTCCCCTTTCACCCCGGCCGGGCCCCCGCACGCGATGGTTCCCGGAATCGGATCACCGCACCGGATTCACCCGGGGAACGCGCGCGGTGCCGCCGGAATCCGGGTCAGGCCGCCCCGCTCGCCAGCAGTGCGTCGAGCCGCGCCGCCGTCGCCCCGGGATCATCCGCCGTGTGATGGATGGTGCGGATTCCGAGCCGCTCCGCCGGCGGGAGATTGCGGGCGTGGTCGTCGACGAACACGCATTCCGGCCCGGTCAGGCCCAGTGCGTCCAGTGCCCGCCGGTAGATCGGGTCCGAGGGCTTGCGGACGCCCTCGCGCTCGGAGAGGATCACCGCGTCGAACGCGTCCTCGCCCATGCCCAGCGCCTCGTAGGGGTTGTACGGGTCCAGGCCGAAGCTGTTCGACAGCAGCGCCACCTTGACGCCCGCGGCGCGCGCCCGGTCCGCCGCCGCCACGACGGCCCGCTCGGGGCGGAGGCGGGCGAGCGCCCGGCGCATGAGGTCGGTCGGGTCGATGCGGAGGATGCCGCCGATCACCTCGTTCCACTCCTTCTGGGTGGCCTCGCCGACCTCGAGCCGGGCGTAGACCGCCGAGCCCTCGGGATGCTCGCCCAGGGCGTGGAAGTAGGCGCCGGGTTCAAGGCCTTCGGACCGCTCGAATGCCTGTCCGTTCAGTCGCATGCACGTGGTGAGGACCCCGCCGAAGTCGAGGATCAGGCCGCGGTAGGAGGAGAGCAATGGAACTCCTTGCGAGACGCGGAACACGGGTCGGCCGCCCGCCGCCGTGGCCGGGAGACCTCGCAGCGTCCTCCGCCGGGGAAAAGGCGTTCGGCGCGGGTTCTCCGGCCCGCCGACTGCCTTACGCTGGCCCCGATTGCTTCGCTCCCACGGAGGACAGACCAAATCATGTTAAGTGCACGATCTTTGTTCAGTATCGGGCAAAGAGTCAAGTACTTCCGCGAACGGCGCGGCATCTCGCAAAGGGGCCTCGGGGAGTTGATCGGCCGCTCGGAGAACTGGGTCTACAAGGTCGAGCACGAGCAGATCCCCGTCGACAAGCTTTCGCTGCTCCTGGATCTCGCGAGGGTTCTGCGCTGCACCCTGGAAAACCTCACGGGCGGATTCCTGTCCGGCGTCGGAGCGGGCCTCGACACGGAGCACGAACACGTTCCCGCGATCCGCGGCGCCCTGTCCCTGCCGTCCTCGGTCGTGCCCCCCGTCGCCGGCCCGCTCTGCGCCCGGGCATTCGAAAGGGATGTCGACGCGGCGTGGAAGATCTACGAAACCCAGTCCAAGGGCCGGTACCAGGACGTGGGCGCCCGCATTCCGCTGCTGCTGCGGCAGGGGAACGCCGTGCTGCGGGCCGCCGCCTCCGGTGCCGAGGAGCGGACGGCGCTGCGCCAACTCGTCCGCCTCTACAGCCTCATGCAGATATGGCTGCGCCGGGTGGGGGAGCCGACCCTCGCCCGGGTCGCCGCCGACCGCGGACTGTCGCTCGCCGACAGCGCGGGCGACCCGGCCCTCATCGAGGCCGCCGCCTGGAACCTCTCCTGCGTCCTCACCTCCGTCGGCGAAGTGCGCGACAGCGTCGAGCTGGCGCGGGCGACGATCGCGGCCTGCGCCCCCGGCGACACATCGTCCCGGGAGCACTGGTCGGTGCACGGCGCGCTGCACCTCCAGGCCGCCGTGGCCGCGGCGCGCGCCACCAAGGGACCCGCCGCCTGGGACCTCTACCGGGGGGCCAAGTCGGCCGCCGCGCGCGTCGGTTCGGGCCGCAACGACTGGCACACCTGCTTCGGGCCGGACAACGTGGCGATGCACGAGGTCCATCTGACCGCCGAGGAGGGCAACGCGAGCGAGGCCCTGCGGCTGGCGGACACGGTGGAGATCAACCCCCGGCTGCCGCTGGAGCGCCGTACGCGCTACCTGATCGAGGTCATGAACTGCAACCGCATCCAGCGCGACGACTACGCGACGGTGCATGTGCTGACCAAGCTGATGGACCAGTCGCCGGAAGAGATCGTTTTCTCGCCATTGGTGAGAGAGGCCGTGACCGAGCTGCTGAAGCGGGAACGGCCCCTGTTCCGCGATGCCCTGCGGACCGTGGCGGGTCACATCGGTGTCGCCGCATGATCGTTAACTGGCCATCCCCGCCCTGAATCCCGCTCAGCCCTGAACGGGATTCAGGGTCCGTCCCGGCGGATGACCCTAAGCTGTTGAGTCATGACGAAGGGTCACCCGCCGGATGGGCCTTCCACCGCGTTCTTACCTGCCTGGCGAGTGGAGCGCGCGGAAGACTCGCCGCTCCACCACACCCAGGCCGGCCGGTTCGCCGTCCCGCTGAGCCTCATGCGCGGGACGCAGCGAGTGGAGGACCTGGCGCTGATCCTGACGGCCGATCAGATGGAGGCCCTCTACGAGGAGATCGGCACCATCCTCCACCTGCGCGGTCCGGCCGGACTGCCCCCGGCCGCGGAGGCCGTCTCATGAACGCTCCGCGCGGCACGGCGGGCCGGTGCCCGCGTCGTGCCGCGCCCCGAGGCCCGGCGTCCCCGGTCTCCGCACGGAACGGATCCGTGACGGAGCCACCACGCATGCCCCGCCCCCCTCAGGGGCGGACCGGAGCCCGGAAGGCGCCGGAGCCAACCGCCGGACCGGCTCCCGCCCGCCGCGCCACCGCGTTCCCCCACGGGGTCACCCCCTGTCCCCGTTGAGCGCGGACCGACCGCCCCCGCCCTGTACGACCCGATGACCGCAGTGATCCCGCCACCGCCCCCCAGCGCGGAGGAGAACCGGGCTCCCGCAAGGAATAGTGCGATGCTCTCAGAAGTCCCGTCCCCACCGCCCGCCGGACCGGCCGCCGAGCCCGCCCGGAACGCGGGGCGCCTCCACCTGTGCGATCTCCGGGAAGCTCGGGGCAGGACCCGGCGGAGGACCGTCGCGGCCGGCCCCGCCCCGGTACGCGCACGCGTCCTCGGCGGTCCGGAGGTGCCCGCGTGAGGATCCGGGCCGTTCCCCCGCACTTACCGCAGGACCCCTCCCACCCGCGGACGGCGGCCACCGCCCGCCACCGCGGCCCCGCCGCCCCGCGCCACCGGCGCCTCCGCCCGTCCGCGGCGCACCGGGCCTCCGCCCCCGCCCCGGGTGACCGCCGGAGTGCTCCGGCGGCCCCGGACCAGGACGCCGACCCCTTCCCCGCCCCGCACCACGACGGCACCGGCGGTGGTCGGTGCGCCCACCGCAGGGCCACGCGGCCCCCGCGGCTTCCCCCTGCGCACCGCGCCTCCCCCCGCGCGCACACCACGACGGGCCGCCCCGGGCCCGCGCACCGGTGTGTCCGGGACGCGGTGAGCGGAGCCGGCTCCCCCGAACGGCCGGTGGCGGTGTCCGGACGATGACGCCGACCCCCGGGACGACCGTGCCCCCGACGGCGCCCCCCCGAGTGCGGTGCCCCGGACGCCCCGCACCGGTCTCCCCTTCCTGTGAGGACATGACGTGTTCGATCCCTCAGTGACCGTAAGCGCGCTGCTCGGCGCCGGACTGGCCGCCGCATCGGCCGGTCTGATGGTCCAGACCCGCGCCAAACGCGGCCAGGCCGCGCAGATCGCCCTGCTCGAGAAGCAGTGCGGCTCGGCCCTGGACCACCAGCGCGCGATGGAGGAGCAGCGGGACGCGGCCGTCGACTACAACCGCGCCGTCGAGACCGAGGTCCGGCACTTCGCCGACGCCCGGATGCCCGCGCTGATGGACACCCTCGCGCGCGGCCACCACGGCGTGCGGGTCCCCGGGCTGAGCCAGGAGCGCCTCGCCGGAGGCTCCGTCGACCTCGGCCACCAGGCGGTGATAGGGCTGTTCCAGGAGGCCGTCACCACGGTCCGGGAACAGGTGGGGCGGACCGCCCGGTCCTCCGTGCGCGACATCATCGACGAGGCGCAGACCCAGCTCCACCGCTGTCAGATGAACGTCATCGCCGAGATGGAGCGTTACCCGGAGGGCACCGCCTACCACCAGAGCCTCATGGGCTTCGACCATCTGGTGACCCAGGCCCTGCAGTACCTCCAGCGCACCCGCATCCTCACCGGATCGTGGCCCGGCCTCCAGCGGGCCGACTGCGAGTTCCGCGAGGTCGTCGAGTCGGCGCGCGGCCGGATCGGCGACTACCAGCGGGTCAAGTACGCCTACGACGAGGCCACCGGCAGCACCTGGCTCGAAGGACGGGTCGTCGAGCCGGTCGCCGTCGCCCTGGCGGAGCTGCTGTCCAACGCGACGTCGTACTCCGACGGCCAGGTCTTCGTGGAGGTGCAGGCCTTCCAGACCGGGTACTGCATCGTCGTCGACGACGGCGGACTCAACATGAACGCCTCGCAACGCGCCCAGGCAGCCGCCCAGTTGAACCAGCACACCGTGCTGGACGTCACCACGCTCCAGGACACCCGGCAGCTCGGCTTCGCCGTCATCGGCCGCCTGGCCGGCGAGTACGGCTTCGCCGCCGATGTCAGCAGCACCTCCCCGTACGGCGGAGTGCGCGCCGTCCTGCGCATCCCCCGCGACCTGTTCGGACAGGGCCCCACCGAGGAGGAGGCCGCCGCCGAGCGCGCCGCCGCCGCCTCCTACGCGGCCCGCGCCGAGGCCCACCCCTACCAGGACGACGACCACGTCCAGGAACCCCCCGGCCAGGGCTCCGGCAACCAGCTTCCGCAGCGGCGCAGGCGTGCCCCCCGCCCCGCCGCCGCCCCCCGCAGCAGCGCCCCGGCTCCGGTGGACAACGCCGACGCGTTCTCGGAGAGTTTCGCCCGTCTGGCGCAGACGATCCGCGACACCGAGTCCGGACACCCCTTCGAAGGAGACCACCGTGCCTGACCAGCAGCCCGCCGCCGACACCCACGACATGTCCTGGGTCCTGAACCGTCTCACCCAGGAGAAGGGCGTCCTGAACGCCGTCCTCCTCAGCTCCGACGGCATGGTGCTGGCCCAGTCCGACACCGTCCACCGCGACACGGCCGAGCGCGCCGCCGCCAGCGCCTCCAGCCTCTTCGGCCTCGGCCGCTCCATCGCCGAACTCGCCGACGCCCCCGAGGGGCAGAACACCCCCCGCAGGGTCATCATCGACCTGCCCGAGCACTGCATCCTCGTCTTCAGCGCCGGACACAACACGGCACTGGCGGTGGCCGTCGCCGCCGAGATGACCTCCCCCGAGGTGGCCGTCGCCTCGGGGGCCACCATCAAGGCCGTCAACGGCCTGGCTCCCGCGCTGTCCGCCCGGGAGCGGACCGCGTACAGGTCCGCGTGACGCCGCGCGGCCGCCGACGTGCCGGGATGGTGCGCCCCTACACCCCGACCGGGGGCAGGGCCGCACCCACCCGCCGCACCTTGGACCTGGCCACCCTCCTGATCGCCGACCCGGAGAAGCCGCTCCGGGGCCTGGACTCCCACTCCCACCGGCTGATGCAGCACTGCCTGCCCGGCGTCCTGTCGCTCGCCGAGGTCAGCACCGACCTGCAACTCCCCGCCGCCGTCACGAAGGTACTGGTCTCCTCCCTCGTCGACAGCGGTCACCTGATCAGCCGCAACCCTGTGCCCGCGGCACAGCAGCACGACATGCATCTGCTGGAGAGGATTCTGGATGCACTCCACAAGAAGCTCTGAGGGGAACTACCTGGCGCCCGGCGTCAGCCACTCGGTGAAGATCGTCGTGCTCGGCCCCTTCGCCGTGGGCAAGACCACCTTCGTCGGCGCGGTCTCCGAGATCCGCCCCGCCTCCACCGAGGAGCGGATGACCCGGGCCGGCGCGGTCGTCGACACCCTCAAGGGACTGTCGGACAAGGACACCACGACGGTCGCCCTCGACTTCGGCCGCCTCACCCTGACCGACGACATCGTGCTCTACATGTTCGGCGGCCCCGGCCAGCCCCGGTTCAGCTACATGATCGACGAGCTGATGCAGGGCGCCCTCGGCGGAGTGGTCCTGGTCGACACCGCCCGCGTCACCGAGTCCTGGGACGCGATGGGCCGGATGGAGGAGGCGGACCTGCCCTACGTGGTCGCCGTCAACACCTTCGCCAACTCCCCGAACTACAGCGAGGCCGAGCTCCGCCAGGCGCTGGACCTGCATCCCTCCACCCCCCTGGTGCTCTGTGACGTCCGCCACCAGGGCTCCGCGAAGACCCCCCTCATCGCGCTCATCTCCCACCTGCTGTCCCGCCCGAGCCTGGAGCCCGCCCCGTGACCACTCCGCCCCCGCTGTCGGCGAGCGGCTGCCCCATGCTCCACGGCCCCGCCTTCGCCGCCCGGCCCCGTGCCGTCTACGAGCAGCTGCGTGCCCAGGGACCGGCCGGCTGGGCCGAGATCGCCCCCCAGGTCCACGCCCTCGTCGTCACCCGCCACCGCGCCGCCGTCACCCTCCTCAACGACACCCGCACCTACTCCAAGGACGCCCGTCTCTGGAAGGCCCTGAACAACGGGGAGATCCCCGAGCACAGCCCCGTGCTCGGCATGATGGCCTGGCGTCCCTCCGTCCTCTACACCGACGACGAGCAGCACGCCCGGCTGCGCTGGGCGATGGACGACTGCCTCGCCCGGATCAACCCCCACCAGCTCCGGGAGACCACCCGGCGCAGCGCCCTCACCCTGATCGCCCGCATCATCGACAAGGGCCGCGCGGACCTGATGGGCGACTTCGCGGACATCCTCCCCATGCTGGTCTTCGCCGAACTCCTCGGCTGCCCGCCCGAGAAGACCGCCCGCATGGTCCACGCCTGCCAGGACCTCATCAGCGCCGGACCCGAAGCGGCGCGCGGCGCGACGGACTTCGCGGGACTGCTGTACGAGCTCATCCAGATGCGCCGCGTCCGGCCCGGCCAGGACCTCACCTCCTGGATGATCGGCCACGCCGCCGAACTCAGCGACGACGAGGCACTCAACCAGCTCTTCTGCGCCGTCGGCGCCGGAATCATCCCCGTCGCCGCCTGCACCGCCTGGACCCTGCACCTGCTGCTGCGCGACGACGACTACGCGGGCAACCTCGCCGCCGGCACCCTCACCGTGCGCCGCGCTCTGGAGAAGGCCCTCTGGGAGCGGTCTCCCATGGCCAACTTCTCCGTGCACTACGCGCGTTACGACACCGTGCTGCACGGTGTGCACGTCCCCGGCGGCGTCCCGATCCTCATCTCCCACGCCGCCGCCAACACCGACCCGGCCCTGCCCCAGGGCCTCGGCTACGAGAACCGCAGCCACCTCGCCTGGTCGGCCGGACCGCACCGCTGCCCCGCCATCTCCCAGGCCACCACGATCGTGCAGACGGGTGTCGAGACCGTCCTCGATCAGCTCTGGGACATGAACCTGACCACCACCGACCCCGAACCCGTGCTCCGGCACGGCCCCTTCCACCAGTGCCCGCAGTCGATGCCCGTCTCCTTCCGCCCCAAATCGCACGACCGTCTTCCCGCCAACACTCTCGCAGGAGGTACTTCGTGATCAGCAGCCCCACAGTGACCCTGGACAGCAGCGGCGGCAGCCGCCTCTTCGCCCAGGCCGACGCACTGCGGGCCGGGGGGCCCGCCGTGCCCGTCGGCATGCCCCACGACGTCGTCGCCTGGGCCGTCACCCGCGGAGACATCGCCAAACGGCTCCTCATCCACCCGGACGTGTCCAAGGACGCCCGCAAGTCCTGGCCCGGCCACACGCCCGGCTCCATACCGTGGCTGTACTCCTGGGTCGACGTGGTCAGCATGTTCACCTCCGACGGGGACGACCACAAGCGCCTGCGCCAGCTCGTCGGCCGCGCCTTCGCCCCCCGCCGTATCGAGGCGATGCGGCCCATCCTGGAGGCCATCGTCACCGACCTCCTGAACGGCATGGAGGCCCAGGACCGCACCGCGCCCCTCGACCTGCGCGAGCACTTCTCCTACCGTGTCCCCACCCGTCTGATCTGCGACCTGTTCGGCGTCCCCGCCGCTCAGCGCGACGAGATGCTGTGCGTCATCGACTCGGTGCTCGCCACCAACGCCTCGGATGAGGAGGCGGAGGCGACGATGCGGAACCTCAACGCGGCCATGGAGCGGCTCATCGACTCCAAGCGTGAGGAGTCGGGCGAGGACATGACCAGCCTGCTGCTGGCCACCCACGAGGAGGACGGGGACCGGCTCAGCCACGCCGAGCTGGTCTCCACCCTCATCCTGATGATCGGCGCGGGCAGCGAGACCGCCGTGGCCATGCTCAACGGCGCCATACGCGAGATCCTGGCGCACCCGGACCAGTTGGCGGAGGTGACGGCGCACCCCGAGCGCTGGAGGGACGTCACCGAGGAGGCCCTCCGCCTCCACCCGCCGATCATGTACCTGCCGCTGCGCTACGCGACGGCCGACATCGACCTGGGCGAGGGCGTCGTCATCCGCCGGGGCGAGGCCATCATCATCGGCTTCGGCGCCCACGGCAGGGACCCGGGTGTCCACGAGAACCCCGAGGAATTCGACATCGACCGGGCCGACAAGGACCACCTGGTGTTCGGCTACGGCATCCACCACTGCCTGGGCGCCGCCCTGGCGCGGCTGGAGGCCGAGGTCGCCCTGCCCGCCCTCTTCGCCCGCTTCCCCCGGCTGGCCCTCGCCCGGAGTGCCGGGGAGCTTCAGCCGCAACGTTCCTTCATAGGGAACGACATCAGCGCCCTTCCGGTGGTCCTGGACGCCGCCGCCTAGAACTTCTCGCTCGGACCCGGTTCCCGGGGCGGCCGGTCACGGCCCCGGGAACCCCGGCACACCCCGCCCGGAACCGGACCGGTCCCGCGCGAAGATGCCTCGGCTCCGGGCCCGCCGGGCGCACCCGGCAGGGCCCCGGGGCCGCCCGCCCACCCGTCAGGCGGGGTGGCGCCGCGGGAAGTCCGGCACCGCTCGGCGCACGCCGCCGGGGCCCGCTCCGCGGCCGGAACGTCCCGGTGCTTCGCTGACCGTCAGGAACTCCTGGAGATACCGGGCGGCGGGCCGGGGTGTGCGAGGCGTCCTCCCCGCGCAGCACCGCCGCTCGCGGACCGACCCGGGGGTCCTCGCTGAACCCGGCGCCGCTCGAACGGGCGAGGTCGACGACCGCCCACCGCCCTTGCCCCACGACGAAACCGGACGCTGGTGGAAGCGGCGCCGCTGGGCCGCGCGACATGTGGCCGCCGCCGGAGAGAAGAGCGCGATCCTCTGTCACCCGCCCGGGACGCGCGACCGCCGGAGCGGGGGCGTTGGAGCGGCCGACGCGGCCCCCATGGTGTGCGCCCGCTCGATGCCGAGGTGGTCCGGCAGCCTCACGGCCCGGCGGCGCACGTGTCCCGGGAGACCCGCTCGCCCCGGCCGCCGATCGCCCGGACCGCCGGCCGGTCGAGGATCCCCGCGTGACGACCGGCCCGGCGGTCATCGCGCCGCGCCGACCGCGCCGACCGCGCCGACCGCCTCGGCGTCCTCGCGGGTCACCGAGGCCGACCGGACATCGCGGGCCATCAGGCTGTCGTTGTCCTCGTCGGCGTGCGGGCGGTGCGGCGCGTCGTCGGAGTTGTGCACGCCGAGTCGGGTCCGCGACGCCGCGAGACCGTCCGCGGTGCTCTGATGGATCGGCGACAACTGACCGTCATAGCCCGTATGTTGGATTCGCGGCTGGCCGAAAGCCGCGCGTTCTACGCGTGCATTCAAGTCACATATTCTCCACGATGTGAAGATCTTGACGTGCTGTTCACGGCTGTGCGAAGGTCTCACCGCTCTGAGGAATTCCGACGCTCCGCCTCGGGCCGCGCAACAGAAATCCACGGCACGTGCCGAGGAATCCGTCCTTCTCCAGCAGAGTCCGTGGTGCCCGGACCCGGTCCGAAACCGTCGGCGTGAACACACCAGTCCCACCGCAGCACTCCACGCATTCAGGCACCTTCGATCCGGCTCCCCGGGTGCCGCCACGCACCGCTGACCCCACTGGGCTTCGAAGACCCCGAGGATGAATCACCATGGGCAAGATCGCCGTACTCACGAACGACCTTCAGGCCGATGTCGTCCACAAGACCCCTGAGCGCACCGCCGCCATGGCCGAGGCGCAGCCGCGCTTCGTGAAGTTCCTCGGCGAGATGCGCCAGCGCGGACACGTCGTCTACCACCTGCAACTGGTGAACCTGCCGGACGACCCCAACGTGGAGCGCGCCGCCGACGGCACCCTTCCCCTCCAGCGCGGCAGCGCCGGCGGGGCCATCCTGCACGACTTCACCGCCCCGTCCGACGTCGTCGTGGAGAAGACCAAGGACAGCGGCTTCTACGAGACGGAACTGCACGGGCTGCTCCAGGCGGCGGGCGTCGACACCGTGCTGGTCACCGGACTCCAGACGCAGATCTGCGTCCAGACCACCGCCGCCGACGCCTTCTTCCGCGGCTACAACATCTGGGTCCCCTCCGACTGCGTGGTCTCCGGTGACCCCGAGGCCCGCGACCGGTCCCTCGAATGGCTGCGCGGGTACTGCGCGACGGTCGCCGACTCCGCCGAGATCCTGGAAACCCTCGACACCGAGGGCGAACTGCCCCGCAAGGTCGTCAAGATCCTGCCGTAGCCCCTCCGGTACTCCGGCCCGCACGCCCCCCACGATCCGCACGCCCTGAAGGGATATCGGATGAGCAGCTCGGCAGCCGGTCTCGGCGAAGTAGTCCTCGACCACGGAAGCGGGACCCAGCTCAGCCACGAGCTGCTCTCCCTCATAGTGGAGACCCTCGGAGACGTCTACATCGGGGAGATGGAGGACAGCGCCATGCTGCCCATCACCGGCGGACGGATCGCGATGACCACCGACTCCTTCGTCGTCGACCCGCCGTTCTTCGGCAACGGCGACATCGGGAAGATCGCCGTCTGCGGCACGGTCAACGACCTCGCCGTGGTCGGCTCCAAACCCCTCTACCTGACCCTCGGCATGATCCTGGAGACCGGACTGCCGATCGCGCGCCTCTTACGGGTCCTCACCTCGATACGGGAGACCGCCCGCGAGGCCGGCGTCCGGATCGTGTGCGGCGACACCAAGGTGGTGCGCAAGGGCGAGGCGGACCAGATCTACCTCAACACCGCCGGGGTCGGGGTGTTCGAGCGGACGCCCCTGCGCATGACGAACGTCAGGCCCGGCGACCGGGTCGTCCTCAGCGGCCCGATCGGCAACCACACCGTGCACCTGCTGTCGATCCGTGAGGGCCTGGGCTTCGATCAGCGCGTGCTCAGCGACTGCGCGCCGGTCAACGGCATGCTCGACCAGTTGTTCGCCGCCGTGGGGGAGGGCGACGTGCACTCGGTGCGCGACGTCACCCGGGGCGGACTGGCCGCCGTGCTCCAGGAGTACTCGGAGGCGACCGGGCACACCATCCGGATGGAACAGCGGGCCCTGCCCGTCCAGTTCGAGACCGTCATGGCGATGGACATGCTCGGGATCAACCCGATCCACTCCGCCAACGAGGGCTGCGTCTGCCTCTTCGTCGACCCGTCGGCCGAGCGGGCCGTGCTGGACTCCCTCCGCTCGCACCGCTACGGGACGGGCGCGGTGACCATCGGCGAGGTCACCGACCGGCCGGAGGCCCAGGTACTCCTGCGGGACGCGGACGGCCGCGACACCGTGGTCGAGGAACTCCGGGGCGCCGAACTCCCCCGGCTCTGCTGACCCCGCCCATGACCATGGAGCAGACACCTACCGCGAGCCGCCGGAGCATCCGCGTCAGCGGCGTGGTCCAGGGCGTCGGATACCGGCCCTTCGTCTACAAGACCGCCCTCGCCCTCCAGTTGACCGGTTGGGTCCTCAACGACCCCGAAGGCGTGCTGATCGAGGTCACCGGACCGCCCGGTGTGCTCGACGACTTCACCGACCGGCTCACCGGACAGGCACCCCCGCAGGCCCGCGTCACCTCGGTGACCGTCCGCGAACTGCCGCCGGGGCAGGGACCCGAGGACTTCGCCATCCGGGAGAGCGTGCACACCGGCAGCCGGAGCACCATCGTCCCCGCCGACGGTCACGTCTGCGCGGACTGCCTCGCCGAACTCCGCGACCCGGCCGACCGCCGCCACCGCTACCCGTTCATCAACTGCACCAACTGCGGACCGCGTTACTCGATCGTCAAGGCGCTGCCCTACGACCGGGCGCAGACGACCATGGCGGCCTTCACCATGTGCCCCGACTGCGCCAGGGAGTACACCGACCCGCTGGACCGCCGCTACCACGCCCAGCCCAACGCCTGCCGGGACTGCGGGCCCCGACTGCTGCTCGCCGACGCCCACGGCGACCTGCGCGAGGGAGAGGACGCTCTCGACGCCGCCGTCCGGGCGCTCGCGGCGGGGCGCATCGTCGCCGTCAAGAGCGTCGGCGGCTTCCACCTGGCCGTCGACGCACGCAACGCGGAGGCCATCGACAGGCTCAGGGCGGGCAAGCGGCGCGACTCCAAGCCGTTCGCGGTGATGGCACGCGACCTGGACACCGTCGCCGGATTCGCCGAGTTCAGCACCGCCGAGGCCGGGTTGCTCGGATCGCCGTCCCGCCCCATCGTCCTGGTGCGCAAGCGGCCCGGAGGGCTTCCGGAGGCCATCGCCCCGCGCAACCCCAACCTCGGTGTCATGCTCCCCTCCGCCCCCCAGCACCACCTGCTGGTGGACAGCGACGGACTGAGCGCCCTCGTCATGACCAGCGGCAACATCTCCGGCTACCCGATCGCCTACCGCAACGAGGAGGCGCTGGAGCACCTCTTCGCCGTCGCCGATCTGGTGCTCCACAACGACCGGGACATCGAGACCCGGGTTGACGACTCACTGGTGCGGCACTCGACCCACCCCGGACTCGACCGGCCCGTGGTGAGCTTCCTGCGCCGATCGCGCGGATACGCCCCCTACCCCGTCGAGGTCGGTACCGAACTGGCCCCGCTGGTCGCCTACGGGGCGGAACTGAAGACCACCGTGGCGCTCTCCAGCGGCACACGCGTCTACCTCAGCCAGCACATCGGCGACCTCAAGAACGACGAGACCTGGGAATCCCACCAGCAGACGGCCCGGCACCTCGCCGCCCTCCACGAACTGACGCCCCGGCACGCCGCGGTGGACCTCCATCCGCAGTTCCGGGCCACCCGCCTCGCGCTCGGGGCACAGGGCGGGGAGTTCGAGGACGTCGTCCAGGTGCAGCACCATCACGCGCACATGGCCTCCTGCATGGCGGAGAACCGGCTCTCCGGCACCACGCTCGGCGTGGTCTTCGACGGTGCCGGATACGGTGAGGACGGCACCACCTGGGGCGGCGAGTTCCTGCTCGGCACCTACCGCGAGGCACGACGCGTCGCCCATCTGCGCACCGTGCCGCTGCTCGGCGGGGACCGCGCGGTGCGGGAACCGGTCCGGACCGGCTTCGCCCTGGCGCTGGACACCTTCGGCGACCCCGGAGCGGCCGCCGCGGCCTTCCCCGTGCTGGAGACCCTCGACGACCAGCAGCGGCACGTCTTCACCACCATGGTGCGGCGAGGCATCAACGCCCCGCCGGCCTCCAGCATGGGCCGGCTCTTCGACGCGGTGGCGGCGCTGCTGGACATCACCACCCACGCCGAGTACGAGGCACAGGGCCCCATCGAACTGGAGGGGCTCCTCGAACGGGACCTGACGATGGCCGCGCCGGGGGAGCGCTACCGGTTCGGCCACGACATCCTCGCTGGGACCACCGAGATCGACCCGCGTCCCGTGGTACGGGCCATGGCCGCCGACCTGGCCCGAGGCGCGGACACCGCCACCATCAGCCGACGGTTCCACTCCGGCGTCGTCGACATGGTGGTCGCGCGCTGCCGGGCGGTGCGCGACGCGGAGGACGGACCGGCCACCCGCCAGGTGGTCCTGTCCGGCGGCGTCTTCCTCAACGAGTTCCTGCTCGTCAACTGCCTCGTGGAACTCGGCCGCGACGGATTCGACACCCACTGCCAGCAGCAGGTGCCCACCAACGACGGCGGGATCGCCCTGGGACAGATCATGGTCGCCAACGCCCGGCTGGCGGAGCCGAGAACGGAGCCGACGCGATGACGCCGCCCCCCGGGCACACCGTCGTGCTGCACCGTTGGCGCGACCGGCACGCCCTCTACGCCGACTACCTCGACCACGACACCCACCGGGTGAGCTATGTGACGACGCGGCTGGGCCGCGCCTCCGTGCCGCCCGGCGCGGCGGCCGTCGCCGAGGTCGCCGCCACCGACTCGCCGGCCGAGGTCCGGGCCGCCGTGGCCGGGCTGGTCGCCCGGTTCGGCCCGGTGCGGCGCCTGCTGGCCCTGAACGAGGGCGACCTGGACACCGCCGCCGAACTGCGCACCGAACTCGGACTGCCCGGACAGACCACCGCCGAACTGGAGCGGTTCCGGGACAAGCTCACGATGGTCGCCCTCGCGGACCGGGCGGGCATCCCCGTCCCCCGCTACGCCGACGCCGACGGCCGCGACGCCGTACGGGAGTTCGCCGGGACCCACGGATGGCCCGTCGTGGTCAAGCCGCGCCGGGGCACCGCCAGCCGCGGGGTGAGCGTCATGCGGGGCCCGGCCGACCTGGACGCCCCCGGGGTGTTCGACACGGAACCCGCCGAACCCCGCATCGTCCAGACGTTCGTCACCGACCCGGTCTTCCACATCGACGGCCTGTGGACCGGCAGCCGCCTCGGCCCGTGGCGGGCCTCCCGCTACGTCAACAACTGCCGTGACTTCACCGACGGGACGTTCCTCGGCTCCGTGGAGGTCGACGACGCCGAACTCCGCGCACCCCTGGCCGGCTTCACGGCCGCGGTGGCCGGGGCCCTCGGCGGGGACCGGCCCTGGGTCTTCCACCTGGAGGCGTTCGTGGGCCCCGGCGGGGACGGGCCGCCCCGGCTCACCTTCCTGGAGGCCGGGGCCAGGGTGGGCGGAGGGGAGATCCCCTTCGTCTGGCGGGAGGTCCACGGACTCGACCTGATGGCCGCCGCCGCGCGGATCCAGCTGGGCCGCGCCCCGGCCCTCCCCGACCCGCCCCGCACCCGTCCGGACGCCACCGCGGGATGGCTGCTGCTGCCGGTGCCCGTCGAGACCCCCTGCCGGGTCGTCGGCCTCACCCGTCCGCCGGACGGCCCCGGACCCGGCACCGGTCCCTACGCCCACGTGCTGCCCCGGCCGGGCACCGTCATCCCCCGGACCGGCGGCTACGAGCACGTCGCCGCCCGCTTCCGGTTCCGCGGAGCCTCCAGCCACGAGGTGGAGGCGGCCATCAAGAAGACCGCGGGGGAGTTCGCCGTCCACTGCGAGCCCCTGCCGCACCGAGCACCACACCGACGATGAAATGCGAGCGACCGATGCGTGATCCCAAGAGCCATCTCATAGTGGTGGGGAGCCGGTTGAGGGCCTACCGGGAGTTCGCCATGGCCTCCCTGGCCCAGAAGTACGAGATCGCCCTGGTGACCTCGCAGGGGATCACCTGGGAGGAGCCGTACGTCTCCGCGTACCGGACGGCCGACACCACCGACCCCGTGGCGCTGCGCGCGGCGGTCGAGGAGCTGCTCGCCGAGGTGCCCGCCGGCACCGGGCTGTTCACCTGGGACGAACTGTCGCTGATCGCGACCGCCGAGGTCGCCGAGGGGCTGGGCCTGCGCCATCTGTCGTCGGGGGCCGCCGCCGCGTGCCGGGACAAGTACACCACCCGCCGCCTGCTGGACCTGGCCGGGCTGCCCGGAGTGCGGCACCGGCTGGCGCACTCCGCCGAGGAGGCGTCGGCCGCCGCCGCCGACATCGGCTACCCGGTGGTGCTCAAGCCGCGCTCCCTGGCGGGCAGCATGGGCGTCACGGTCGTGCGCGACGCCGACGCCCTCCGGGACGCCTACGCGGCGGTCGCCGGGACGACGTTCCCCGGGCTCCGCGCCGAGACCGGGATACTGGTCGAGGAGTACCTCCGAGGCCCCGAGATCAGCGTCGACTGCTGCGTCGTCGACGGCGAGGCCCGGCCCGTGTTCGTCGCGCGCAAGCGCCTCGGCTTCGACCCCTCCTTCGAGGAGGTCGGCCACCTGGTCGGCCCCTGGCGCCACGAGCCGTGGGCGGCGGAGGTCGAGGAACTGGTCGGGGCCGCGCACCGGGCCCTCGGCGTCGACCTGGGCCTCACGCACACCGAGATCCGGCTGACCCCCTCGGGGTGCCGCCTGATCGAGCTGAACGGCCGCCTCGGCGGCGACCTCATCCCCCGCCTCGGCGCACTGGCCACCGGAATCGACCTGCCCCTGGCCGGTGCCGCCCTGGCCGACGGCTCGCACCCCGCGCTCACCTCCGCCCACGACCGGTGGGCCGAGGTCCGCTTCCTCTACCCGCCGCACGACGGCGTACTGGAACGCCTGGAACTGGGCCGCGCGGCCGAGGTGCCGGGAGTGGCCGAGGTCGTCGTCCTCGCCGGTCCCGGCGACGAACTGCTGCTGCCCCCGCGCGCCCTCACCCCCCGCACCGCCGCGGTGATCGCCGTCGCCGACGACGCCGCCGCCTGCACCGAGGCCCTGGACCGGGCCGAGGCGGAGATCGTCCCGGTGCTCGCCGGGTCGCCGCTGGACGGTCTGGGGGCCCTGATGGAGAACCCGGTCACCCGCCGCTACCTCGCTCCGGAGAACGGTCTGGAGAACATGGTGGTGCCCGAGCTGCGCAACGACTGGAACAGCTACGGAGCCGGCGGCGGCAGGGCCCTCAACCGGCCGGTGTTCCTGGCGACCGCCGACCGGCTGTGGCTGGAGGCCGACCTCAACGGACTGTTCGCCCTGCTCACCACCATCCCCGACCGCCTCTTCGGCGGGGACCGCCGGGCGTTCGCCGAGGCGGTCGGCATGACGCCCACCCAGATCGAGCTGGTGACGCGCGGCGCCGGACGCCGCATGCCCGCGATGTCCCGGGCCGACATGTACCGCGAGCCCGGCGGCTTCAGGCTGATGGAGCTGAACACCGGCAGCTCGCTCGGCGGCTGGCAGATGGGCGAGTTCTCCCGTCCGGCCGCCCGCAACAAGGCGTTCCGGGACTTCGCCGACGCCGAGGGACTGGTCCACCCGGACCCGATCGGGCGGATCGCGGACGTGCTGCGCGCCGAGGCGGCCGACGCCGGGTTCGTCCTTCCGGCCCGTCCGGTCCTGGCCCTCACCGAGTGGCCCGACGGCTACGACCACACCAAGCCCTGGCTCGACTTCGTGGTGCCCGACTGGCTGCGGCACGGATTCGACACGGTGGTGTGCAGCCTCGCCGAGTTCGACTACCGCGACGGAGTGCCGTACATCCACGGCCGCAAGGTCGACGTGGTCTACCGGATCTTCCTGCCCGGCGAGATGGCCGACGAGCAGCGCAGCCACGATCTGGTCGACCCGCTCCTGGACGCCGTCGGTCGGGGCCACACCTTCCTGTTCGCCGGCCTCGACTGCGAGCTGTACGGCAACAAGGGCAGCCTCGCGATGCTCAGCGACGAACGCCACCGCGACGCCTTCACCGCCGACGAGCACGCGCTGATCGACCGCATCCTGCCGTGGACCCGCTTCCTGCGCGACGAGACCGTACGGCGCGACGGCAAGGACATCGACCTCCTGCCCTACGTCCGGGAGAACAAGGACCGGCTCGCCCTCAAGCCCACCCTGCTCTACGGCGGAGTGGGCGTCATCCCCGGCTGGTCCGTCGGCCAGGAGGAGTGGGAGGGCCACATCCGGGGCGCCGTGGACGGCCCCTACGTGGTCCAGGAACGCGTCCTGCCCGTCGCCGAACGGTTCGTCGCCGACGACGGCGCCGGGTTCGAGCGGATGGTCGTCGCCTACGGCGTGCTGATGGTCGGCGGGGCGTACGCGGGCATGCTGGTGCGCGGCACCCCCGACCCCCGCGTCGGTATCGTCAGCATGTCCAACGGGGCCCAGATCGGCTGCTGTTACCACACCCCCGACGCCACCGGGACGGGAACCCCGGCCGGGACCGCGACATGACCCGCGCGACGGACACCGGACCCCGGCACTTCGGCGGCCTGTGGCGCGACGCGGAGTTCCTCAAACTCTGGTCCGGCGAGGCGGTCTCCCAGATGGGCGCCCAGGTCACGCAGTTGGCCCTGCCCCTCGCGGCCGTCTACCAGTTCGAGGCGTCCTCCACCCAGCTCGGGCTGCTGAACGCGGCAAGTTTCGCCCCGTTCCTGGGAGTCACGCTCTTCATCGGCGTCTGGGTCGACCGGCGCCGCCGGCTGCCGCTGATGATCTGGAGCAACACCGGGCGCGCCCTGCTGGTCGGCAGTGTGCCGCTGTGCGCGGTGCTGGACGTGCTGAGCATCGAGTACCTCTACGCCGCGGCCCTGCTGATCGGTGTCCTCACCGTGCTCTTCGACGTCTCCTACCAGTCCTACCTCCCCTCCCTGATCAGACGCGAGCAACTGGTGGAGGGCAACAGCAAGCTCCAGGCCACCAGCTCCCTCGCCCAGATCGGCGGACCCGGGCTGGCCGGTCTCCTGGTCGGCTGGCTCACCGCCCCGATCGCGCTGCTGGCCAACGCGCTCAGCTACGTCGTCTCCATCACCGGGCTGCTCGCGATCCGCCGGCCCGAGCCCGCCCCCGCCGCTCCCGAACAGCGCGTCACCACCGGCCGCAGCATCGCGGAGGGACTGCGGATGGTCCTCCGCAACCGGTACATCAGAGCCATCGCCCTGGAGGCCGGGACCTACAACCTGTGCTGGATGTCCCTGCAGACGGTGTTCGTCCTCTACGCGGCCCGGGAACTGGGCATGGGCCCGGCCACCATCGGCCTCGTCCTCGGGGTCGGCGCGGTCGGCTCCCTGATCGGCGCGGTCGGCGCGAGCCGGCTCAAGGAGCGGCTGGGCCTCGGACGGGCGGTCGTCGTCGAACTGGTGCTGTGCTGTGCCGCACCCGTCCTCATACCCCTCGCGCCCGGCACCGGCCCCCTGTCGTACACCCTGTACGTCACCGCCTTCGCCTGCTGCGGCATCGGCTCGACCATGTCCACCATCCACGTGGTGAGCCTGCGCCAGGTGATCACACCGGCCCACCTGCTCGGCAGGGTCAACGCCGGATGCCGCTTCATCGCCTGGGGACCGCTGCCCCTGGGCGCGCTGATCGGCGGGTACCTGGGCGACGCCGTCGGCCTGCGCACCACGCTGTTCGCCACGGCGGGCGGTTTCCTGCTCGCCCTGCTGTGGGTGGTGCTCTCACCCGTGCCCGGGCTGAAGGACTTCCCCGCCGCACCGCTCCCCGAACCCGCCGCCGCGTCCTCCGGAACGAGGACCGACTCCCTCGAATAGGGCGGCCGGCCACCACCGCGCCCCGCTCACCGCACCGCCCGTCACCGTCGTCGCCCGCCCCCACCACGTAGGAGGTCACGCGTGACCACGAACGAGCCCGGCTCCCTCTACCAGCCCGCCGGAACCCCGGCCGGACTGGAGAGCGTGCGGAACCTGGTGAACAGCGCCCTGGACATCCTCCAGGAGGTCTCGGCCGCCCGCGTCGGCCCCGTCGCACCCGGCGGCCCGGCGGGCGCCCGGGACGCGGCGGCCCGCGCGCTCACCGGCCCGCTGCTCCCCGAGGAGGGCGGCGACCCCGCCACCGTCCTCGCGGAGCTGATCCGCCCGTACGCCGAATGGGCGGTGGACATCACCCACCCCGCCGCGCTGGCCCGGATGCAGCCCCCGCCCACCGACGTCGCCGCCACCGCCGAACTGGTCGCCGCCGTCCTCAACCAGTCCCTGCACGCCTGGGAGAGCGGGCCCTTCGCCCTCGAACTGGACCGCTGGCTCATCGCCCGGCTGGCCGAACTCGTGGGCTACGACCCGGCGGAGGCCAGTGGCGCGCTCACCCCCGGCGGCAGCGTCTCCAACCTCATGGCGATGACCATGGCCCGCGACACCACCCTGGGGGAGAGGACCGGCGCCCACCCCTTCGCCGGCGGACTGCGCCCCCTGGCGGCCCAGCCCGTCGTCCTGTGCCCGGAGGGCGTGCACTTCTCCATCGAACGCGCCGTCCGCCTGCTCGGCCTGGGCGACGAGCACCTCCTCACCGTCCCCGTGGACAAGAACGGCCGGATGATCCCCGAGGAGGCCGACCGCATCCTCGCCGAACTCCCCGACCACCAAATCGCCGTCGCCCTCGTCGCCGTCGCGGGCTCCACCGACCTCGGCATCGTCGACCCCCTCCCGGAACTCGCCGCGATCGCCCGGCGGCACGGCGTCTGGCTGCACGCCGACGCGGCCTACGGGGCCGGGGCGCTCTTCTCCCCCCGGCTGCGCGGCATGCTCGACGGACTGGCCGAGGCCGACTCGGTCACCGTCGACCTCCACAAGTTCGGCTGGTCGCCCGCCTCCTCCGCCGTCCTGCTGGTCCGCCGTGCCGAGACCCTGCTCTCCTTCGGCCTGCAGCCCACCACCTGCCTCAGCGCCGACGACGACACCTGCGCCGGATACATCGGGCTCCAGAACACCAACCTGCAGACCACCCGGCGCGCCGACGCCCTCAAGATCGCGGTCACCCTGCGCACCCTCGGCAGCAGGGCCATGGGCGCCATGGTCGACACCTGCCACGACCTCGCCCGGCACGCCGCCGCCCGGATCGCGGCCGAACCCCGCATGGAACTCGGCACCGAACCGCCCCTCACCGCCGTCCTGTTCCGCTACCTCCCCGGCGGCGGACTCGACACCGACGCCTTCAACGGGGCACTCCGGCGCCGGACCATGGAGGAGGGCCGCGCGCTCATCGCCCGCACCCACATCGCCCGCGAGGGCGGCGGCAGCAGCGTCTTCCTCAAGCTGATGCTGCTGAACCCCGAGACCACCACCGGACAACTCGACGCCGTCCTCGACGAGTTGCTCGAACTGGCCGCCGTCATGGAGGCCGAGGCCCTGCGGGCGCCCACCCGGGAGACCACCGCCCGCGGTTGAACGGCGCCCGTCCGCCGACGCGTTCCAGATGTCCCGGCGCAGCCCGAAGCCCAGCGGAGAGAGAGCGGCGATGACCGAGGTGAACGACCCGCGCACGCGCACCGGCGAGGAGCCCGGCGCGCCGGACGGCGTACGCGAATCCATGCGCGCCCTGCCGCGCGTGTTCGCCCTGCCGCTCACCCTGCTGACCGGCCGCCCCCACGCCGGCCAGCGGCCGGTCCACTACACCCCCACCCGGCACCTGCTCAACGCCGCCACATCCGTCGCCTGCGGTCTCGCCCTCAGCGGGACCGCGCTCCGGGCGGCGGGCTGGGCGCTCCTCCTGCTGCTGCCCGGATGGGCGATGACCCTGCACGGGGCCCGCAACCTGCGCATGATGATCTACCACCAGTGCGCCCACCAGAACATGTGGCGCCGGCGCCGCGCCGACACGGTCCTGGGCCGGGCGCTCGCCGCCCTGCTGCTCGTCCAGGACTTCGGCCGGTACAGCGCCGAGCACGTCGGCGACCACCACGCCCTGCACCACATGACCCGCCGCGACCCCACGGTGCAGGCCATCCTGGTGAGCCTGGAGCTGCGGCCCGGCATGTCCCGCCGCCGGATGTGGCGCCGGGTCCTGGGCAAGACCGTCTCCCCCTGGTTCCACACCAGGTTCCTCCTCGCCCGGATCCGCTCCTACTTCTCCTTCGCGAGCACCGGCTGGCGGCTGGCCTCCCTGACGGGCCTCGCCGCCGTCGCCGCGCTCGCCACCTGGCTCCACCTCTGGCTCTTCGTCCTGCTGGCCTGGGTGCTGCCCATGACGGTCCTCTTCCAGATCAGCAACGTCCTGCGGCTGTGCGTCAAGCACACCTTCCCCGCACCCGGCCAGACCGTCCGCCGGGGCAAGCCGTACTTCGCGAGCCTCACCAACGCCATCTTCATCGGAGAGGCGGCCCCGCCGCCCGGACTGCCGCCTCTGCGCCGCTGGGCGGCCTGGACACGCTGGTGGACGAGGATGCTGCTGATCCACTTCCCCAGCCGGTACCTGGTCCTCACCGGTGACACCGTGGTCCACGACTTCCACCACCGCCATCCGATGACCAAGGACTGGGCGAACTACCTCTTCGGCCGGGAGGAGGACCACCGCCGCGGCAGCCCGGGCTGGCCCGGCTACCACGAGGTCTGGGGACTCGTCGCCGCCATCGACCTGGTCTTCGACTCCCTGCGCGACGCCGACCCCGACGAGTACCACCCCGACCGGCTCGCCGAGGTGAACCACCGTGAACTGTTCATGGCCTTCGACGACTGACTCCCCGGCCCGCACCGGCCGGAACCACCACGCGACCACCCGGACCCAGGAGGAACGGCGCCGATGACCACCATCTCAGGGCAGGGCGGACGGCTCGTCGTCCTGGGCGTCGCCGAGAGCGACGCGCACGCCGTCGCCAACCAGCTGATCGCCATGCAACTGCGCGACCACGGCTTCACCGTGGTCAACCTCGGCGTCTGCACGCCCCTGAGCGAGTTCGCCGACGCCCTGGACCGCCATCCCCGGGCCGAGGCCGTCCTGATCGGCACCCTCAACGGCCACGCCCACCAGGACCTCAGGACCCTGCCCGCGCTGCGCGCCGCCGGCCGGCTGAACCGCCCCGTCGTCGTGGGCGGCAACATCTCGGTCGGCAGCCGCAAGGACGGCGCGGCCGAACGGCGGCTGTACGACCTGGGCGTCGACCACCTGCTCCGCGACGCCGGGGAACTCGTGCTGCTCCTCGACAGACTCCACGCGACGATGGCGGCCGGACTGCCGAATGGCTGACCTGAACGGACTCGAACTGGCCCCGGAGGTCGCCGCCGGCCTGCCCGGCTGGACCGACGTGCTCGCCCACCTCCGGGACCCCCGCCGGCCCCGCGTCGTCGACGTCCTGCGCGCCGCCGACGCCACCGGCCGCCCCGCCGTCCAGCCCCGCTGCGGCGTCGGCGGACACCGGGAGATGCTGGCCCTGCTGAGCGAACTGGAGCCCGCCGGACCCGACATCCTCTCCGTCACCATCGACTCCCACACCCGGCTGCGGAACTACGACACCGCCCACGAGCTGATCCGCGCCGACCCGGCCGACCTCAACGGCTACCCGCTGGTGTCGCACGGCTGGCGGCGCGGCCGGGAACTGGCCGGGTCCGTCCGGGTCCCGCTGGAGGTCCGGCACGGATCGCCCGACGGCCGCGACCTGTTCGCCGTGTCCCTCGCCGCCGGAATCACCTCCTTCGAGGGCGGCGGCATCGGCTACAACCTCCCGTACTCCAAGGACGTGCCCCTCGCCCGGTCGATGCGGGCCTGGCAGCAGGTGGACGCCCTGTGCGGCACCCTCGCCGCCTCCGGGGTGGTCATCGACCGCGAACTCTTCGGCACGCTCACCGCCGTCCTCGTCCCCCCGTCCGTCAGCCTCGCCATGACCATGCTGGAGGGCGTCGCGGCGGTCCGCGAAGGCGTCCGCTGCCTCTCCATCGCCTATCCGCAGGGCGGCGAACCCCATCAGGACATCGCCGCCCTGCGCGCCGTCCGGACCCTGGCCCGCCGCTACCTCGGGACAGCGGCCGAGGTGTATCCGGTGCTCCACGAGTTCATGGGCGTCTTCCCGGCCACTCCCGAGTTCGCGGGCCTGCTCATCCTCCACGGCGGCCTGACCGCCCGGCTCGGCGGCGCCACCAAGGTGATCAGCAAGACCGTGCAGGAGGCGTACGGCATCCCCGACGCCGCGGCCAACGCCAGCGGCCTGCGCACCGCCGCCCTGGGCGCCTCGCACCTCTTCGACTTCGTCCGCGTCGACGAGGACCGGGTGGCCGAGGAACAGCACTGGATCGAACGCGAGGTCGCGGAGATCATCGAGCCGGTCCTCGCCGGGGCCGACCTCTTCGACGGCATCGACGCGGCCTTCCGCGCCGGCCGCCTGGACATCCCCTTCAGCGCCAGCGTCCACGCCCGCTCCGAGGTGATCCCCCGGCGCGACCGGTCCGGCGCCATCCGCTACGGGCACAGCGGGGGACTGCCGTTCTCCGCCGCCGTGCTGCGCCGCCAGGCCGCCCTGCTCCGGGAACCGGACGGCGCCCGGCCGCTCACCCGGATCGAGGCGGCCACCGCCGACATCCACTACTTCACCGACCAGGAGAACGCCGTCCTTCCCGGCCGTTCCCGCCACCCCTCCGTACCGCCCACGGCCCCGATCGAGGTTCTCATGACCGACACTCCGACCGCCCCGCAGCCGTCCGCGACCGCACCGGACCCGGAGAAGGGCGCCCGCGTCGTCGCCGACGACCGGGCCCACCTCTTCCACTCCTGGGCCGCCCAGGGAAGCGTGCGGCCGATACCCGTGGCGGGCGCCGCCGGGCGGTACTTCTGGGACTACTCCGGGAAGCGCTACCTGGACTTCTCCTCGCAGTTCATCAACCTGAACATCGGGCACGCGCACCCCAGGGTGGTCGCGGCGATCAAGGAGCAGGCCGACGAGATCTGCATGATCGCGTCGATCTTCGCCAACGACAAGCGCGGCGAGGCGGCCCGGCTCATCGCCGGACTGGCCCCCGAGGGCCTCGACCGGGTCTTCTTCACCAACGGCGGGGCCGAGGCAAACGAACACGCGGTGCGGATGGCCCGCATGCGGACCGGCCGCCCCAAGGTGCTCTCCGCCTACCGCTCCTACCACGGCGGCACCTCGACGGCGATCAGCCTGACCGGCGACCCGCGCCGCTGGGCCAACGAGCAGTCCGGCAGCGCCTCCGGCAACGTCGCCCACTTCTTCGGCCCCTACCTCTACCGCTCGCACTTCCACGCGACCACCGAGGCCGAGGAGTGCGCGCGTGCCCTCGCCCACCTCGAACAGGTCATCGCCTTCGAGGGCCCCGCGACGATCGCCGCGATCGTGCTGGAGACCGTCGTCGGCACCGCCGGCGTCCTCGTGCCGCCCCCGGGGTACCTCCAGGGCGTCCGGGAGCTGTGCGACCGCCACGGCATCCTCTACATCGCCGACGAGGTGATGTCCGGCTTCGGACGCACCGGTGCCTGGTTCGCCGTGGACCACTGGGACGTCACCCCCGACCTCATCACGTTCGCCAAGGGGGTCAACTCCGGGTACGTGCCGCTCGGCGGCGTGATCATCTCCGACGCCGTGTACGAGGCCTTCCGCGATGTGACCTACCCCGGCGGGCTCACCTACTCCGGTCACCCGCTCGCCTGTGCCGCCGCCGTCGCCACCATCACCGCGATGCGCGAGGAGGGGGTGAACGAGAACGCCGCTCGCGTGGGACGGGACGTCATCGGGCCCGGCCTGCGTGCCATCGCGCAGCGTCACCCCTCGGTCGGCGAGGTGCGCGGACTCGGTGTCTTCTGGGCGGTGGAGCTGGTCCGCGACCCCGAGACGCGCGAGATGCTCGTCCCGTACGCGGCGGGCGGCGAACTGACCCGCCCGGTGGACGAGGTGGTGGCCGCGTGCAAGGAGGGCGGCATGTGGCCCGTGTACAACTACAACAGGATCCATGTCGTCCCGCCCTGCAACATCACCGACGAGGAGGCCCGCGAGGGACTCGCCGTCCTGGACGAGGCGCTCCACGCGGCGGACAAGTACGTCGGCTGACGGCCCCGGCGTCGCCCGGGGGCCGACCGCTCCCGGGCGCTGGGGCGCGGACCGATGCGCGGCCGCCCTCCACGGGCGCTACGGGAAGGGACGTGCCGGGGGAGGGGCCTGTCGGGGGAGGGGGTGTGTCGGCCTCCGCTCCGCGTCGCCCGTCGGAGGCCCCTCCCTCTCGGCCGCACCGCGCACCGCCCGGGCACACCTCCCCGGGCGGTCGCGCGTCTACCGCCCCCGCCCCGGCGCCGCTCGCCGTTGCCGGCCGTGCGCCTGCGGCCGTCGTGCCGGTACCGCCGCCGCGCAAGGCTCCTCGCCCCGTGCGGCGAGGGGAGAACGAGCCGTTCCGCGGCGACTCCGAGAGGCATCCGACCGGCATGCGTGGCCGTTCCGGCAGGGGCGGATTCCGGCCGCCCGGGACACGCGGACCAATGCTTCGCAGATGCCAAACAGGTTCGGACGACATCGCTCGACCTCCCCTGATGCGAGCCGGGTTGGTGTGACGCCTCCTCCTCTTCCGTTGAGCGCCTTTCGCGCCCCGACGCAGGCCACGCGTGCCCGTCCCGGGGCCGGAGGGGGCCGGTGATCGGTGCCACGTCGAACCCCCGACCCAGATGTGTGCTGGTGCGAATGTGCGGTTGTGGTGCCGACGGAGGGGTCGGGCGGGGATCGGGGCTCCGGGTCACCGGTGTCGGGGTCGGCCGGACGGGGATGCCGAGGGGCCGCCGGGGGTTCGGTGTCGGGGCGGGACCCGAGGGGTGTCGCTCCGAACCGAGGTACCTGACCTGGCATGTTGGACTGTCAGGTTCCGATTTCTGTCGTGCGGTTGGATTGTTGATGGAGCGTCAGATTCGATGCAGGTGTGACGACGGTGCGCCTGTGGGGTGTTGGTGAGTTGTGGGGTTTGAGTATTGGTCTGGACCTTGACGGGGTTGGTGAGTGTCGGGTTGGGTGTGGACAGACGTTGACGATCACTTGGCCGGTTTTTGACCGAGCGAGGAGCTTCTGTGCTGAAGCAACGCTTTTTCGTTTCTGTTGCCGTCGCTGCCCTGATGGGTGGCCTGACGACCGTGGCGGCCTCTTCGGCGACCGCGGCGCCCGGCGCCGAGTCGGTGGCCACCTGCGCCTATGCGTGGGGCAAGGGCGAGGCCTACACCGGTGGCAAGACGGTGTCCCACGGTGGCCGTAACTGGACCGCGAAGTGGTGGAGCTACAACGACACCCCGGGCGGTGCCGCCGGAGTGTGGAAGGACGCGGGCGAGTGTCGCGAGTTCGTGGTGAGCGAGGCGCAGTTCGAGGAGATGTTCCCGAACCGCGACCCGTTCTTCACGTACCGGGGTCTGGTCGACGCGCTGAGCGCGTACCCGGAGTTCGCGGGCGTGGGCAGTGACGCGGACCGCAGGCGCGAGGTGGCGGCGTTCCTCGGGAACATCAACCACGAGACCGCGGGCCTGAAGTACATCGTGGAGCAGAACAAGGCGAACTACCCGCACTACTGCGACACGGACAAGGAGTACGGCTGCCCGGCCGGTCAGGACGCCTACTACGGGCGCGGTCCCATCCAGCTGAGCTGGAACTTCAACTACAAGGAGGCGGGAGAGGCTCTCGGTCTGGACCTGCTGAAGGACCCGTGGATGGTCGAGCGCCGCGCGGACGTCGCGTGGATGACCGCCCTCTGGTACTGGAACACCCAGACCGGCCCGGGGACCATGACGGCCCACGAGGCCATGGTGGGCGGCCACGGCTTCGGTGAGACGATCCGGAGCATCAACGGAACCCTGGAGTGCGACGGCGGCAACCCCCGTCAGGTGGAGAGCCGGATCGCTTCCTACACCCGCTTCGCCGCGATCCTGGGGACCACGCCGGGTGACAACCTGAGCTGCTGATCCCCCGCTGTCCGGTCCCGTTGACCGGCTGCCCCTCCCGGCCCGTGCCCGCGTCAGCGGTCACGGGCCGGACCCGTTCCCGGCGGCGGCGGTCTGCGGGGCCGACGGTGAGGCGTGCCCCGGCCGCGCGGCCCTCCGGTGCCCAGGAGATCGTCACCCGCGAGTCCCGTGATCCCGCCCCGGGGCGGAGCCCGAGCCGTCGCGCAAGTCCCTTCGCCCCGTCAGGACGCCCTGTGCACGCGGGTGGTGGAGGCGTCGAGGGGGGTGCCGTCGGCCGCCTCCGGGGTCAGGTCGGGCACGGGGGAGCCGTGGTCGTCGACCAGGACGGAGTGCTGCTCGCCGGGGGCGTAGGCATGGCGCTGACCCCACTGGCGCAGGGCGAGGACGACGGTGAACAGATCACGGCCGGAGCTGGTGAGGACGTACTCCTGGCGGCGGCCGGACGCCGCGGTGCGCCGGGCGAGCAACCCGTGCGCGGTGAGCCTGCGCAGTCGGGTCGTGAGGATGTTGCGGGCGATGCCGGTGCGCCGCTGGAAGTCGGTGAAGGAGCGGGCGCCGTCCATCGCGTCGCGGACGAGGAGCAGGCTCCAGCGGTCGCCGACGAGGTCGAGGGCGCGGGCGACGGGGCAGTCGGGATCGGTCCAGCCGGCGTCCGGGGCGCCGGGTACGGCGCCGTCGGCGGTGCCGTGGGCGGCGGATGACATGGCTCCTCCGGTTCGGTTGCGGAACGGAACCATCATGCCGTACGGTCCGATCGGTTGCATTCTGCTACTGATCGGAGTGGGGGAGCGATGGACGCATGGCGGCGGTCACTGCTCGCGGTGGTGTGCGGTGTCGCGGTGGCGGGCGTCTACGCCGCGCAGCCGGTGCTGGGGGTGATGGGGCGTGACCTGGGGGTGCCGTCCGGGCTGGCGGGCTGGATCGTCGCCGCGGGCCAGTGCGGCTATCTGGTCGGCCTGGTCCTGCTGGTGCCGGTCGGCGACGTGGTGGACCGGCGGCGGCTGATGGCGGTTCATCTGGGGGTCAGCGCGGGCGGTCTCGTCCTGACGGCCGCCGCGCCCGCGGCCTGGGCGGTGTTCGCGGGGCTGGCGCTGGTGGGGCTGTTCGCCGTGGTGGTGCAGACCGCGGTGGCCTACGCGGCCTCCGTCTCGGCGCCCGGCGAACGGGGGCGGAGCATCGGCGTGGTGACGTCGGGGGTCGTGGTGGGCATCCTGGGCGCGCGAGTGGTCACCGGCGTGCTCGCGGAGGTGTGGGGCTGGCGGAGCGTCTACGGGTCCCTCGCGGCGCTGTCCCTCCTCCTGGCCGTCCTGGTCCTGGCCGTCCTGCCACCCGACGTCCGGCCCGCCCGGCCCGCCGCCGGGTACGCGGATGCCCTGGCCTCCCTCGGCACGCTGTTCACGCGGCGGTTCTTCCTGGTGCGCGGGCTGATCGCGTTCTTCCTCTTCGCGTCGTTCGGGACGCTGTGGAGCGGCCTGTCGCTGCCGCTGGCCGACGAGCCGTGGCGGCTCAGTGAGAGCCGGATCGGTCTGTTCGGGCTGGTGGGGCTCGCCGGTGCGCTGGGCGCGGCCCGGGCGGGGCGGTGGGCGGACGCGGGGCGGGCGGTGCCGGTCACCGGTCTCGGCCTCGCCCTGCTCATCGCGTCCTGGGCGGCCATCGCCCGGCTGCCGTGGTCGCTCTGGCTGCCGGCCGCCGGGATCGTGCTCCTCGACTTCGCCGTCCAGGCCGTGCACGTCAGCAACCAGCACCTGCTGACCACCGCGCGCCCGGACCGCGTCAGCGGGGTCATCGGCGGCTACATGGTCTTCTACTCGCTGGGCTCCGCGCTCGGCGCCGCCTCGGCCACCGCGCTGTTCACCGCCCGGGGCTGGCCCTCGACGAGTCTTCTCGGCGCGGCCTTCGCCGCCTGCGCACTCGTCGTCTGGGCGGTCGGCGGACGGACGGTCCCCACCGCCCCCGCGGCGGTCACCGAAGGACCCGAACCCGCCGGGGCCGGACGCGGGGTGCCCGGCGGGGCGGGCTGACGAGCCCCGGGCACCGGCGCCGCCCCTCCCCGTCCCGGGTGTCCCCGCGGGGGCGTACCGGTGGGATCTCACCAGCCGGGGCCCGCGCCGCCGACTGTCGGGGGACGGCGGCTTACGAGGCGGTCGCGGCCGTTCCCGGAGCGGGCCGGGTGCCGGGGGCGAGGAGGTGGGTGCGGTGGAAGAGGACCGCGGCGTCCCGCGCGGTGGGTGTGCCGGTGTCGAGATCCGCTCCGGCCCGGTGGAGGAGGGCCACGACAGCGTCGTTCCCCTTGAACAGGGCACCGGAGAGGGGTGACTGGCCGCGGTCGTTGAGCAGATCGGGGTCGGCGCCGCGGTCGAGGAGGACGCGGACGGTGGCGGCGTGCCCGTGGTACGCGGCGAGCATGAGGAGGGTGTTGCCGACGCCGTCGCGGGTGTCGACGGGCAGACCGTGGGCGATGAACTCGCCGAGTTCACCGGTTCTGCCCTCGCGGGCCAGGTCCATGGCGAGGGCGATGACGCGCTCGGTCTGCTCGGCGGTGAGTGCGCTGCTGTCCATGGGGCTCCTGCCGTTGTCCCTGCTCGTCGTCATCCGCCGCTGCCACTGCCGCCGCTGCCTCGCCCGGTCGTGGTCGGGCTGCGGAGCACCTGCCTTCCCCAAGTGCGACTGGGCGCCCGCACCGTGCCGGGCGCGGGCGCACCAGGGGGTGTCGCTTGGTCGCCGCGGCCCCCGGGACCTGGAGCGGTTCCGGGGGCCGCGGCGCCGTGCTGTCCGCCGCCGGGACCGGCCGCCGCGCGGCGGGCCGGTCACCCGGGGCGGGTCGGCTAGGAGGCGCTGGCGAGCGCCTCGATGGCCTTGCGGACGCCCTCGCCGTAGGCGGGGTCGGCCTGGGTGCAGTTGGCGATGTGGCGCTCGATGGTCTCCTGCGAGGCACCGTCGATGGCGCGGGCGGTGTTCTCGAACAGGGCCTTCTGCTGTTCGGGACTCATGAGGCGGAACAGATTGCCCGGCTGCTCGAAGTAGTTGTCGTCGTCGGCGCGGTAGTCGAAGCGGTCGGCGACGGCACCGACGGCCTGGCCGGGCTCGCGGTAGCGGGGCTGCTCCTGCCAGCGTCCGTAGGAGTTGGGCTCGATGCCCGGGGTGGCCCCCTGGTTGCCGTCGACGCGCATGCCGCCGTCGCGGTGGAAGGAGTTCACCGGGTTCTTCGGGGCGTTGACGGGGATCTGGTGGTGGTTGACCCCGAGGCGGTAGCGCTGGGCGTCGCCGTAGGAGAAGAGGCGGCCCTGCAGCATCCGGTCGGGGGAGAAGCCGATGCCCGGCACCACGTTGGCGGGGCTGAACGCGGCCTGCTCGACGTCGGCGAAGTAGTTCTCGGGGTTGCGGTTGAGCTCCCACTCGCCGACCTCGATCAGCGGGTAGTCCTTCTTCGACCAGACCTTGGTGAGGTCGAAGGGGTGGAAGCGGTAGTGCTCCGCGTCGGCCTCCGGCATGACCTGGATGAACAGCTTCCACCGGGGGAAGTCGCCGCCCTCGATCGCGTCGAACAGGTCGCGCTGGTGGGACTCGCGGTCCTTGCCGACCAGGGCCTCGGCCTCGGCGTCGGTCAGGTTCTCGATGCCCTGCTGGGTACGGTGGTGGAACTTCACCCAGAACCGCTCGCCCTCGGCGTTGACCAGGCTGTAGGTGTGGGAGCCGAAGCCGTGCATGTGCCGGTAGGAGGCCGGGATGCCGCGGTCCGACATGACGATCGTGACCTGGTGCAGGGCCTCGGGGAGGTTGGTCCAGAAGTCCCAGTTGTTCTCGGGGTCGCGCAGGTTGGTGCGCGGGTCGCGCTTGACCGCGTGGTTGAGGTCGGGGAACTTCAGCGGGTCGCGGAAGAAGAAGACGGGGGTGTTGTTCCCGACGAGGTCCCAGATGCCCTCGTCGGTGTAGAACTTCAGGGCGAAGCCGCGGATGTCGCGTTCGGCGTCGGCGGCGCCGCGCTCGCCGGCCACGGTGGAGAACCGGGCGAAGAGCTGGGTCTGCTTGCCGACCTCGGAGAAGATGTCCGCACTGGTGTACCGGCTGATGTCGTGGGTCACCGTGAACGTGCCGAAGGCACCCGAGCCCTTGGCGTGCATCCGGCGCTCGGGGATGACCTCGCGGTCGAAGTGCGCGAGCTTCTCCAGGAACCACACGTCCTGTAGCAGCATCGGGCCGCGCGCGCCGGAAGTGAGGGAGTTCTGGTTGTCGGGAACCGGAGCACCGGCCACCGTGGTCAACGGCTTCTGGTTGTTCTCGGGCAAGGCTCGCTCCTCGGTGGATCGGTCTTCGCGTGCGCTCGGGGTCCGGCGGCCCCGGCAGGGCGGGGTCCGGAGCGCCGCACCGGGCCGTACCCGCCACACCCTACATTGGACATAATCCAGATCAAGGTGTCATCCAGGAGAAAGGCTGAAGCCGGACGAGGCGGCGGCCGCCGCGCGGAGGAAGCGGGCACCGGTCGCTGCGGAGGTGTGGCGCATGGTGCTCTCCCGGAGTCCTGGGGCGCGGGCGGCGTCCGGTGGTGCGGACGGTGCGTCAGAGGACCGAGGCCCGCCGACGCAGACCATGGTCACCCGTCCGCCGCCGGACCGCACGCCCGGCGGCACCGGGCCCGCCGGAGCGCCCCGGTCCGGCGGGAGCCGTCGCCGCCGCCCGCCGCCATCCGTACTCGCCGCCGTCCGCAGCCGTGCGCACCCGTCCGGTCCGGGCCCGTCGGTCCGTCCGTGCCGCCGTGTCCGTCCCGCCCGCCGAGGCGGCGCCGTGTCCGGCGGGCCGCGGCCCCGTCCCCGTGGCCGCACCCGGACACCGGACTCCGCTCCGGCGCCGCGCACCGGGCCCCGTCGACCGAGGGCCGGCCCCGCGGGGGCCGGACCGGATCATCCGGCCGGATCCGTCCCGACGGCCATGCGGAGCACGTCCTGACAGGTGAGGGGCCGTTGGGGTGAGCGCGCGGCCAGGACGGTCAGGGCCCTTCGGGTCTCCTGGGCCAGCCGGAAGGCCAGCAGGGCGTGCCGGTCGCCCGCGTAGGAGCACACACGCAGGAGCATCACGGCGCGTTCGTCGCGTTCGTCGTCGAAGCGGTCCGGGGCTCCGGCGAGCAGTTCGAAGTCCTGGCTGCCGCCCGCCGCCCCGGCCACGGCGGTGACGGTCAGCGCCCCGAACTCCTCCGGGGACGCCGAGGCGTCCTTCGCGACGGTGTGCGCCGCCAGGGCCGCGCAGATCCCGATGAGACCCTCGCCCGTCCCCGTGTCCACGCCCCATGCCCGCAGCGTCTCGTGGCGGCGCTCCCGGCGCCACGGCTCCCGGTCCACCAGCGGCAGCAGGACACGGCCCAGCCGCACGCACCGGCGCCACACCTCGTCCCGGTCCGCGTTCATGACCGGCACCGGGGGCGGCCGGCCGGCCCCCGCACCCGCGCCGCGTGCGCGCCCCCGTCCGACGGGCGCACGGAACCGGCCCGTTCGCCGTCCCGCCGCCGCGGCACCGGTACGGCCGACGGCGGCATCGAGCGGTGCCCCGTGCGGTCCATCGGCAGCCCCCTCCCCGGGGCGGCCCCTGCCCGTCCCTCCCACCGGACCGTAGACGCACGGCGCCGGACACGGGAGAGGGGTACCGGCCAGTCCCGCACCGCCGGGCATCAGGTCTCGTCGGCGCGACGGAGCGCCGGGTGTGCGCCGCCCTCGCCGCCGGAGGGCCGGGCCGCCGCGGTGAGGGCTCGTGTGATGCGGCGGCCGCGGCTCGGAGGCCTTTGCGGTGGTGCGGGTGCCAGGGGGTGGCCCCGGTGTCCGGCGGGACGGCCGGTGCGCGGACCGCGTGCGGGTGCCGAGGGAGGGGGCCTCCTGTGCCCGGAGACGGCCGGTGCGCCTGCCCGGAGGGCGGTCGGACCTCCGTGCGAGGTTGGCGGTTTTCGGTCTGACCGGCCCGGCGCGGAACGCGCCAGCATGGCGGCAGGTGCATGCCATAGGAGGCGTCATGATCCCCTCATGTTCCCCGAGCGTCCGGCGGACGGTGCTGAGGGCCGTCGTCGTCCTGGCGATGCTCCTCGGCTGGTACGCCGCCGACGGCGGGTCGGCCCGCGCGGCGCAGGGCGCCGGGGACCGGGCCGGGCAGCGGGCGGCCGTCACCGTGCGCGGCGGTGACGTCCTCTACAGCCCCGGTGCCCGCTGCACCTTGGGCTTCAACGCCCGCTCCGGTTCCGCCACGTACGCGCTGGTGACGGGCCAGTGCGCCGCTCGGGGCGGCCCCACCTGGTACGCCGATCCCGCCCTGACCGTCAGTGTCGGCGTCACCGCGGGCGTGCGGTTCCCCGGCAACGACTACGCGAGCGTCCGGTACACCAACACGTCGGCCGCCTACCCGGGCGAGGTCTCCCTGGGCGGTGGAGCGGGCATCCTCGACATCACCGGCGCGGGCAGTCCCGTCGTGGGCCAGTCGGTCTGCCACGCCGGAAGGGTCAGCGGATACCGCTGCGGCACGGTCCAGGCCGTGAACGTCAGCATCAGCTACGGCGGTGGCACCGTCACCGGACTGTTCCGGTCCAACGCCTGCGCCGACGCCGGGGACATCGGCGGCCCCGCCTTCTCCGGCGCCACGGCACTGGGCGTCATCGTCGCCGCCGGCGGCAACTGCGCGGTGGGAGGCTCCACCTACTACCAGCCGGTGACGCCGTGGCTCGCGGCGTACGGTCTCAGCATCTACTGACCGCGCCCGAGGGGGAGTTCCGGTGGCCCGGTCCGGCCCGGCGGCTCGGACCGGCCCCGGGCGGGGAGGCCGGTGCGCCCGGTTCACGACGGCCGAACCGCGCGCCGCCGTCGACGGCCGGTTTCTTCGTGCCCCGAGAGCGGGCGGCCCCGCGCCGGTACCCGAGCCCCGGGTCCCGCGGCGGCGCGTGCGGGCCGGCAGCCGGGTGGCGGCGATGCGGCACCGAGCCCCCGGGAGGGCATCGGCGGTCGAGCACACCGTCCGGCCGTGCCGCTCGCCGCCGCGCGGATGCCGGATGGGACCTCCTTGACCCGGTGGAGTCCTCTGGCCATAGGATCAGGTGAGTGACGCGGGCCACACGGGGGTGTACCGGTACGAGGGAGGGTGAGGGCGCTGCCACCGAACACGCCGCCCCCAGCGAGCGGTCACCTGCGGTTCAGCCGACCCGAGGCGTTCAGTTCGACGGTCAGTTCCCTGTACCGCCCCGTCGTCCTGGAGTCGGCGCCCCGCACCCGGTTCTCCGGCGGCATCGAGGCCCGCCGGATCGACGATCTGCTGCTGAGCCGGGTGGAGGCCACGACCCACGAGTTCCGGCGGGTGGCCGGGGACACCGGGGCAGCCGGGCCGCAGGGCGGACCCGTCAAGGTCTTCGCCCTCGTCGAGGGCGTCGCCGTCCTCCGGCAGGACGAGCACGAGGTCGTCCTCGAACCGGGCGGGCTGGGGCTCGTCGACACCGCCCGCACCTACGACATCCTGGGGGACGACGGTTTCGACTGCCTGATCCTGATGCTCCCCGGACCCAGGCTCGGTCTGCGGCCGGACGACCTCGCCGAACTGTCGGCCGCGCGGTTCGACGCGGGCGCGCTGGACGAACTGGTCGTCCCGTATCTGTCGGGCCTCGCGCGGAACCTGCCGGTCCTCGACGGAGCGGCCGGCCGCAGGGTCGCGCACACCACCGTGGAACTCCTCTCCGCGCTGCTGCAGGCCCAGCTCGGCCCCCGGCTGCCGCGGGCACGGATCCACCGCGCGGAGCTGACCGAGCGGGCGCAGATGTTCGTACGGGAGCACCTGGACGACCGCGCGCTCTCCCCGGGCGCGATCGCGGAGGCCCTGCACGTGTCACCCCGGTACGTGCACTCCCTGTTCAGCTCGGCCGGAACCACGGTCTCCGCCTTCGTCCGCGCCCAGCGGCTGGAGGCGTCCCGCCGGGATCTGGCCGACCCGCACCTGACCCACCTGGCCATCGCCGACGTGGCCGCCCGCCGGGGGTTCTCCGACGGCGCGCACTTCACCCGTGCCTTCAAGGACGCCTACGGAGTGACCCCCAGCGCGTTCCGCCGCACCGCCGCGCTCCCACCCCCCGACTGACCCCCGCCACGCCCCGGGGCTTCCGCGCCCGGGCCGCCGCGCGCCACGGGACGCCGCGGCCCGGCCCCGCGCCGTCCTCCGACGCGCCTCCGAGCCCCGCCCCGCGCCGTCCTCCGCCGTACCTCCGGCCTCCGGTCACACCCTCGCCGCCGACCGGCGCCCGCCGTCCGACGGCCGACGCCTGCCCTCCGACGCCCGACGGACAGCACCCGGCGCCCCGGCCGGCCGTTCCGTGCGCTGTGCGGCAATCCGCTGTGCAGACAGGTTCAAGCCTCCGCCCCGCCCTCCTCGCCAGCATGTGAGGGCCGTCATGGAGACGGCCCTGACACGCGGAGGTTCCCCATGAGCGCTGAGCAACTCGGTGCCCTGCTCACCGCGGCCGCCGAGTCCGGCGGCTCCGCCCCCGACTTCGCCGACCCGCCGGAGAAGGCACGAAAGGACTTCGCCGCGTTCCTCGCCGGCCTGCCGGTCCCCGACGGGATCACCGTCCGACCGCACCAGGTCGCCGGCGTACCGGGGCTCCTGGTCCGGCCCGAGGAGGGATCCGGTTCCATAGGCGCCCTCTACCTGCACGGCGGCGCCTATGTCGCCGGTGACCCCGGGGGCTACCTCGGCATCATCGGCGGCATCGCCCGGGAGAGCGGGTGCGCCGTCTTCGCCCCGGACTACACGCTCGCGCCGGAGAAGCGTTTCCCCGGCGCCGTCGAGGAGGCGTCCGCCGTCTACCGGGCCCTGGCGGACGAGGTCGGCGCCCACCGGCTCACGGTCGTGGGGGACTCCGCGGGCGGCGGCCTGGTGCTCGCGGTCCTGCTCGCCGCCCGCGACGCCGGGATCGCCCAGCCCGCTGCCGCGGTCGCCCTGTCGCCCTGGGCCGACCTGACCTGCTCGGGCGCCTCGGTCACCGAACGCGCCGACCGCGACCCGCTGCTCTCCGGCCGCCAGCTCCTGCACGCGGCCGGGGTCTATCTGGGGGATGCCGACCCCCGGGAACCGCTGGCCTCGCCCGTCTTCGCCGACCTGTCGGGGCTCGCGCCCCTCACCGTGCACGTCGGCAGCGAGGAGATCCTCCACGACGACGCCGTCCGCCTCGCCGAGGCCGCGGGCGGCACGCTGCGGGTCTGGGAGGGCATGGTCCACGACTGGGCCCTGTTCTGGTTCGCCGTCGACGAGAGCGCACAGGTCCTGGCGGACGTCGGCGCGACCGTCGCGGCGGCGGCCGCCGGACGCGGGGAGGCGTGACATGACGGAGAACACCGCCCCCGGCAGGCACGACGTGATCATCATCGGCGCGGGCGCCGCCGGCCTGTACATGCTGCACACCTGCCGGCGGATGGGCCTGGACGCGGTCGTGCTGGAGCGCGGCGACGGCGTGGGAGGCACCTGGTACTGGAACCGGTACCCGGGCGCCCGGTGCGACGTGGAGAGCCTGGACTACTCCTACTCCTTCGACGAGGACCTCCAGCGCGAATGGCGCTGGGCCGAGAAGTACGCCACCCAGCCGGAGATCCTCGCCTACCTGGAGCACGTGGCCGACCGCTTCGACCTGCGCCGGGACATCCGCCTCGGGGCCGATGTGGTCGCCGCGGACTTCGACGAGGCCGACGGCGCCTGGCGCGTGCGGACCACGGACGGCCGCGAGACCACCGCGACCTGGGTGGTCGCCGCCACCGGCGTGCTCTCCGCGCCGAAGCGGACCCGCTTCCCCGGACAGGACGACTTCACCGGCACCGTCCTCAACAGCGCGCGGTGGCCGGCCGGTGGACACGACTTCACCGGGAAGCGGGTCGCCGTCATCGGCACCGGCTCCACCGGCATCCAGATCACCCCGCTCGTCGCACAGGACGCCGCGAAGGTGTTCGTCCTCCAGCGCACCCCCAGCTTCTCCGTCCCGGCCCACAACCGGACGCTCACCGACGAGGAGTTCACCGCCGCCGTCGCCCGCTACCCCGAGCGCCGCCGCGCCGCCCGCACCACTCTCCTGGGCGTGGACACCCGCAACCCCGACGTGTCCACCTTCGACGTGTCCGAGGAGGAGGTGCAGGCCGCCTACCGGAAGACCTTCGACTACGGCGGCCCGATGAAGCTGCTGACCACGTTCAACGACCCGATCGTCGACAAGAGGGCCAACGACGTCGTCGCCGCCTTCCTCGCCGACCGCATCCGCGAACGGGTCGGCGACCCCGGACTCGCCGAACGGCTCATCCCGGACCACCCGGTCGGCGCCCGCCGCCTCTGCGTCGACACCGACTACTACGAGACTCTGACCCGGGACAACGTCGAACTCGTCGACCTGCGCGAGACCCCCCTCCTCGGCTTCACCCCCACCGGTGTCCGCACCTCCGCGGCCGACCACGACGTCGACGTCATCGTCCTCGCCACCGGCTTCGACGCCATCACCGGACCGCTGCGCGGCATCGACCCGCACGGCCGCGGCGGAGCGTCGCTGCGCGGCAAGTGGGACGCGTACCCGGCCAGCTACCTCGGCCTCATGGTGGCCGGGTTCCCGAACCTGTTCACTGTCACCGGGCCGCTGAGCCCCTCGGTGAACAGCAACATGTTCGTTGCGATCGAACAGCACGTGGAGTTCATCGCGAAGCTCCTCGCCCACGCCGCGGAACGCGGCCACACAGTCATCGAGGCCACCCCCGAGGCGGAGGAGCGGTGGACCGCGCACGCCGCCGAGGTGGCGGCGGGGACCGTCTTCCCCCTCGCCGACTCCTGGTACAACGGCGCGAACATCGCGGGCAAGGCCGGCGCCGTCCTGCCCTACCTCGGCGGGATCGGCGGCTACCAGGCGCGCCTCGACGAGATCGCCGCCGACGGCTTCCGCGGCTTCGAGACCGCCGGCCGTCCGGCCGCCGCCCCCTCCGCCTGACCGAGCATCCACCCTTCCCCACCGGCGGGCGTGCCCCCGTACGCCCGCCTCCCACCCGCGGCAGGAGACCCCGCACCATGACCATCCGGATCCGCGCGAGCGTCGTCGAGGAAGTCGGCGCCCCCTTCACCCCCACCGACCTGGAGATCGACGACCCGGGCCCCGGCGAGATCCTCGTCCGCGTCGTCGCCTCGGGCGTCTGCCACACCGACGCCAACACCCGCGGCGGCGACATGCCGATGCCGCTGCCCGGCGTGCTCGGCCATGAGGGAGCGGGTGTCGTCGAGGCGGTCGGCCCCGGCGTCACCAGCCCCCGCCCCGGCGACCACGTGGTCCTCGGCTGGCCCTCCTGCGGGGAGTGCCGCAACTGCCGCGAGGGCGAGCCGCGCTACTGCCTCAGCATCGCCCCGGCGCTGGTCGCCGGCGTGCGCCTGACCGGCGAGAAGGCGGGCACCTCCGGCTATCGCCGCCTCGACGGCACCCCCGTCTCGGGCCACTTCTTCGGCCAGTCCTCGTTCGCCACCCACGCCCTCGCCCTCGCCGGACAGGCCGTCGTCATCCCCCGCGACGTCCCGCTCGACATCGCCGGCCCGCTCGCCTGCGGCATCGCCACCGGCGCGGGCGCCGTGCTCAACACGGCCAGGCCCCGCGCCGGGGACAGCATCGTGGTCTACGGGGCCGGGGCGGTCGGCCTGGCGGCCGTCATGGCGGCGAGGAACACCCCGGCCACGACCATCGTCGCCGTCGACGTCCACGACTCCCGGCTCGCCCTCGCGAGCCGCTACGGCGCGACCCACGTCGTCAACGCCTCCGCCACCCCCGACACCGTCGCGACGGTGCGGGAGATCATCGGCGGCAGCGCCGACTTCGCGCTCGACTGCACCGGCGTCATCCCCGTCGTCGAGCAGGCCGTCGAGACCGTCGGCATGCTCGGCACCGCCATCCTCATCGGGGGCGCGCCGGCCGGGGCGGCCTTCCGCGCCGACCACTTCCGCACCCTGTTCGGCAAGCGCATCGTCGGCACCCTCGGCGGCAGCGGGGACTCGCAGCGGCTCGTCCCCGCCCTGCTCGCCCTCTGGCGCCAGGGCCGCTTCCCCTTCGACGAACTCGTGGACACCTTCGACTTCGAGGACATCGAGGGAGCCCTGGAGGCCAGCCGCCGCGGCGACGTCATCAAGCCCGTCGTCCGCATGCCCGACCCCGCCGCCCCGTGACCATCCGACCCGTGACCATCCGCCCCACGACCGCCGAGGAGTCTCCATGACCGAGGACACCACCGAGAGCCCCGTCTGGGAGGGCAGGCTCTACTCCCGCGGCTGGCGGGCCGGGTCCGGTGACCCGCTCACCGTCACCGCCCCCGGCACCGGCCGGGTCCTGGGCACCGTCGCCGGTGCCACCACCGCCGACCTGGACCACGCCGTGGAGAGCGCGCGGGCCGCCCAGCGCTCCTGGGCCGCCGCGCCGTACACCGATCGGGCCGCCGTCCTGCACCGGGCCGCGGCCCTCCTGGAGGCCGACCCCGGCCGCCTCATGGAGATCCTGGTCGCCGAGTCCGGCTCGGGACGGGCGAAGGCCGGGTTCGAGACCGGGCTCGTCGTCTCCGAACTGCGCGAGTCGGCGGCACTGGCCTCGCATCCGTCGGGCGAGATCCTGCGCTCGGCCAAGCCCCGTCTGTCCCTGGCCCGGCGCGTCCCGCTCGGCGTGGTGGGCGTCATCGCGCCCTTCAACTTCCCGGCCATCCTCGCCCTGAGATCGGTGGCACCGGCGCTCGCCCTCGGCAACGCGGTGGTGCTCAAGCCCGACCCCCGCACCTCCGTCTCCGGCGGACTCGCGCTCGCGGCGCTGCTGGACGAGGCGGGGCTGCCCGAGGGCCTGCTCCACGTGCTTCCGGGCGGCGGCGAACTGGGCGCGGCCCTGGTGGCCCACCCGGAGGTGCCGTGCCTCTCGTTCACCGGGTCCACCGCCGCCGGCCGCAGGATCGCCGAGAGCGCCGCACCGCTGCTCAAGCGGGTGCACCTGGAACTCGGCGGGAACAACGCGATGCTGGTGCTGCCGGACGCGGACGTCCGGGCCGCGGCCTCCGTGGCGGCCTGGGGCTCCTTCCTGCACCAGGGCCAGATCTGCATGACCACCGGACGGCACCTGGTGCACCGCTCCCTCGCGGACGAGTACGTGGCCGCCCTCGCCGAGCGGGCCGCCGGGCTGCCGGTCGGCGACCCGGCCGACCCGGCGAACGCACTGGGCCCCCTCATCGACGAGCGCCAGCGCGACCGTGTGCACGCCCTCGTCACCGGTGCCGTCGCCGAGGGCGCCACCCTCGTCGCCGGGGGCGGGTACGACGGGCTGTACTACCGGCCGACGGTCCTGATCGGAGTCGCGCCGGACAACCCGGCGTGGACCGAGGAGATCTTCGGCCCGGTCGCCCCCGTACAGGTCTACGACGACATCGACGAGGCCCTCGACATCATCAACGCCTCCGAGTACGGGCTGTCCGTGTCCATCCTGACCGGAGATCCGCACGCCGCGTTCGACCTGTGCGACCGCATCGCCTCCGGCGCGGTCCACATCAACGACGCGACCGTCGACGACGAGGCGGTCGCTCCGTTCGGCGGGACCAAGGCATCCGGAACGGGCGGCCGCTTCGGGGGTCCCCACGCCAACCTCGACACCTTCACCGAGATCCAGTGGATCACTCTTCAGGGTGAAATAGAACGTTATGATCACTAATATGCATGTATGCAGGAAAAGGTGAATTCTCATGCGATTCAGTGACAAGGTCGCCCTGGTCACCGGAGCGGGTTCGGGGATCGGCCGCGCGATCACGCTGCGCCTGGCCGGCGAGGGCGCCGTGGTCGTGGCCGGTGACATCAACCTCGCCGGTGCCGAGGAGACCGTCGGTCTGGTCGAGAAGGCGGGCGGCAGGGGGCTGGCGATCGCTCAGGACGTCGCCGATCCGGCCGACGCCGAACGCGCCGTACGCACGGCGGTGGACCGGTTCGGCGCTCTGCACCTGGCCGTCAACAACGCCGGTATCCCCGGGGTGAACCTGCCGATCGCCGATCTGGGCATCGAGGACTGGAACCGGCTCATCGCCATCAACCTCAGCGGTGTCGCCTACGGGCTGCACTTCCAGATCCCCGCGATCATCGCCTCCGGTGGCGGCGCCGTCGTCAACATGGCCTCCATCGCCGGTGCCGTCGCCGTGCCCGAGAACCCCGCCTACACGGCTTCCAAGCACGGTGTCGTCGGCCTCACCAAGGCAGCCGGCGCCGACTACGGGACGTCCGGCGTACGGGTCAACGCCGTGGGCCCGGGTTTCATCGCGACCCCGCTGCTGGCCGAACTCCCGGCCGAGGTCACCGCGGGCGTCGCCGCCAAGCACGCCCTGGGCAGGCTGGGCCGCGAGGACGAGGTCGCCGCGATGACCGCCTTCCTGCTCAGCGACGACGCCTCCTTCGTCACCGGCAGCTACCACGTCGTGGACGGCGGCTACACGGCGGTGTGAGACCGGCCCGGGCGAGGGGGTGTCCTCGCCCGGGCCTTCTGCGTTCCTCCGCAGAGCCGGAGCCGGAGCCGGAGCCGGGCGGGGCAGGTGGCGGGCGGGAGGGGGTGTCCGTGGGGGCCCTGGCTTCAGTCATGCTTGCGACCTTCGCTCACGGGTCTGTCGATTCACGTGTTTTGCGGGTGGGGTTGGTGGGGGTTCGGTCGGGTGTCGCAGGAGTGGCGTCATGGTGCGGGGGGACGATGGCTCTGTGGGGATGTGACGCGTTGTCGTGCGACGCGTCGTGGTCTCTCGTGGAGTGGTGTGTGGGTCATGGGATGCGTTCACCGGGTTCTGTACGTGGGGTACGGGGTGCTGTTCGGGTGGCTCGCGTGGTGCGCTGCGATGTCGGCGCGGAACGGGGCGTTTGCGGTGTGCGGGGTGTTCGTCGCGGGTTCGGGGCTGGTGGTGGCCGCGGTGGTGCGGGAAGGGGTGCTGGAGGGCGTGTTGCGGCGCGAGGTGGTACGGGAGCGGAGCGGGGGCGGGGGTGCGGCGGACGCGAGTGACGCCGTGGTGGCGGTCGCGCTGGCGGGGTGGTGCTGTGACGCGTGGGCGGCGACGGCGGGGGCGGAGCACGGACGGTCGTGCCGCCATCGGCTACCGAGGGGCAACGCGGCCTGACGTACTGGAACGGGGCGGGGGCGGGCGGGCGTCGAGGCGGAGGTGCGGAGGTGCGGAGGTGCGGAGGTGCGGAGGGGCAGGGGTGCAGGGGGTTCGGGCCGGGGCCCGGTCCGTCCCGTCCCGGGCTCGTGCGGTCGTGACCCGCCCGGATCGTTTCGGAGGAGTTCCCGGGAGTGACGATGCTGGGTGCCCGATGGATACTCGGCCCCCCTTCGCCCGTGGCAGGCGCATACCATGACGAGATGATCGAATTCCCCTTCTCCGTCACCGACGATGTGGTGATGCGCCCGCTGGAGGAATCGGATGCCGCATCGCTGTGTCGGGCTTATCTGCGCAATCGTGATCATCTGCGTCCCTGGGAGCCGCGAAGGGGTGAGGAATTCTTCACCGAGCAGGGGCAGGCCGAACGCGTGGCGGGCCAGCTGGAGGAGCGGGACGCGGGGCGAATGGCCCCGTGGGTGCTGGTCGGCGGGGATGAGGTGGTCGGCGCGGTGACCTTGTCCAATGTCGCGCTCGGACCTTTCCGGAGCGCGCATCTCGGATACTGGGTCGACGGCCGGTGCGTAGGACGTGGGCTGGCGACGGCTGCCGTGCGAGCGGCTTGCCGTGCGGCTGATGAGCGCCTCGGCCTGCACCGGGTGGAGGCCGGTACGGTGATCGCCAATCACGCCTCGCGGCGAGTGCTGGCGAAGTGCGGCTTCTCCGTGATCGGTACCGCTCGGGAATACCTGCATATCGATGGCGAGTGGCGTGATCATGTGCTGTTCCAGAGGATCCTCAACGCCCGCTCTCCCGTATAGAGCTCGCAGCGGGCGGGGCATGAGCCCTTGAGCGGTGCTGCTGCCGCCTGACGATGCGTGGCGGTGGGGCGGAATCCGCCGACCCGCCGCTGTTGATCCGGTGATGTGTCCGGGTGAGCGAACGCAGACCATATCCGAGTGTCTGCTCAGGTCACGCACCCCGCGCACCGACTCGACTTGTCTGTGGCGGGGTCCGGTCGCTGGAGGTTGGAATGACCGCTACCCGTTCCGCCGGGCACCCACGGTCCAGAAGACGGCGAAGCCCGTCCACACGATGGCGAACACCCAGACCGCGGGGTGGCCGCCGAACAGTGCCATGGAGCCGAGCCAGCCGACCCCGACGGCCACGAACAGCAAGCCGAAGTTGGGGAAGGCGAAGAGGCCGGAGAACCGCCCGCTCAGCAAGGCCCATGCGCCGCCCGCCAGGATGAGGCAGCCCAGCGCGATCCACGGGAGAACCGCCCGCTGCGAGGAGGGCGCGTAGGAGTCGATGTGGCCGCGAACCCTCAGCTCCACGACGTCCCCCCGCCACAGCCGGACTTCGGCGCGGTCGCCCTCCCTGGCGTCGTCGTACGTCATCGACTCCACGCCCAACCAGGTCGTAAGCCCTGGCCGTTGTACCTTCAGGTCGTGATACGTCGTACAGGTCGTACCGCCGCCTCCTCCACCTGCGATGGTCACCCCGCCGACCGTTGCACCGCCGATGGAACCACCGGCGGTGTTCATACCGCCTCCGGCCGTGATGCCTCCGGTGGTGATGCCTCCCGCCGTGCCGCCGCTCGTGCCGTTGGAGGTGCAGCGCTCACCCGTCCGCCGGTCGAGCACCGTGCCCGCCTCACGCCGTACGCACGGTTCCCCCTCGTCCCCATCCTCGCTCTGGCAGACCGGTGCGTCGCGGTACTCCATGCTCGCTCCGTAGCCTTCGGCGACCTGTTGACCGCAGAGCAGAACTCCGCACCCGGCCGCGAGGACCAGCAGCCCCCGTAACCAGTGGGGCAGCCGCCCGCGATATCAAACGTTGCCGTGCCCCCTGCTCTTCACCCAGCTGTGATCCCCGTTCGGCCGAGTTCTCATGCGGTGAATGAACGCACGCCGTATCCGAGTGAACTATCGGCCGGGCGGTGGCCGCTGATCGAGCCGGTGATCACCGTGTCCGAGGTGAAACGCCTGGTCAAGCTTTGGATTCTCATTGAAGTCGACGCCGGAAACGTCGCCGGTGAGCCGTGTTCGACGGAGCCGCCCGGCGGCCTTGCCCCGGCCTCGAGCAGCAACGGCTATCACCTCACGAACGGCCCACCTGCGAAGACATGACGTGGGAACGCGGTCATGCCGAGGCGGGGGTGTGTCCTACCAGTGGTTGGTCCAAGCCGGGCGGATCTAACGGCGCACAGTGGTGATCGCGTCGGCGGAGTCGGAGAACGCTTCGACGACGGTGGTAGGCACTCGTGGCGGCAGGCCGGGCAGTGGAGGTCCTTCTGCCAGGTGTGGTCCCGCGTGACGTACCGCCCCCGACCGGCCTGGGCAGGTGCCTCGATCTTCTTTCGGGCACTCCGCCGCGCAGCCTCCGCTCTTTCGTGATCACCGAACCCGTACTTGCCTCGTGCGCCTATCGCCCTCCGTCCCTGTTCTTGCGGCCCGGTCGAGTCTTCGTCCACTTCGACCTGTGCCGTGAGAGCGGTGGACTTTCGCGCCTGGGTCCCGTCGACTGCCCGTCCAGGGCCGGTGGTTGTGTGGTGGGTTGGGGTGTGGGTGGGTGGTTTATCGTTTCTTCGGTTGGGCGGTTTGGGGTGTTTTGTTGGGTTTGGTGGTTTTGGTTGTTGTTGTGTGGGGGGCATGTGTGGGGGTGGCCGGGTCGGTTGCAGGGGTGGCAGGGGCGTCCGTGGTTGTTGCCGTGGCCGGGGGGTCTGCATTCGCCGGGTGAGGTCGGGGTCGG
>NZ_WWGX01000076.1 GCF_009862265.1 Streptomyces sp. SID8352
GAGCGGCCACCGCTACTACACCGGCCCGCGCCGCTGCTGGGTCTGGGAGTACACCGGCGGCGCGCTGCCCCGTACCGCTCCCGCCGGCGCCGAGTTCTACGACGCCTGACATGCCCCGGGGCGGCCGCTCGCTGCCAGGCATCCCGGCCGCCCCGGTCCCATCCCGAACCACGAGACGGAGACGCCATCATGGCACTCGGCTGGAAGAACCCACCCGCCCCCGACGACCCGAGGCTGAAGGGCCACGAGACGACCTACCAGGCGAGCCGGGGCGGCTGGCACAAGCCCCCGCAGCAGCCCACCCCCGGCACACCGAAGTCCCCTCGGTGAACGTGCGGTCAGCTCGGAAATCGAACGAGGCAGTCGTATGTGTTTCCGAAGAGCGTGTGAGCGTGACCCTTGCCCTGGATACTGGGAGGCATGGGATTCGCCGTCTTCATGACCCTGCCTGGACTGGTCATCGTGCTGACCGGGCTGGCCTTCGCTGATCAGCTGCTTCTGCGAGCCGGGCGAGCCGGGCTGCTGCCGTGGCGGAACAGCGCCAGGCAGGGGCAGATCTCAGCAACTGGCTTCGAGCAGCTTCATGCGAGCTTCTCCCCGGGCAAGCAGAGCGAACTGAAGGAGCGCCAGTCGGCGCTCATTCTGAGGGACGACGACGAGGACGGAGCGCCGCCGAACCGGACCATGGTGGACTTGGAGGGCGGAACAGCAGTCGTTCGGATGCCTCCTCCAGCTGGCCGGTAGGGCGAGCGCCAGCCTCGCGGTCCGGGTCATCGGTGCAGCATCGCGGGTTCAGACAGGTGAGGGCCAAGGAGAAGATGCTGCCCTTGTCTCTGGCGTGACGGCGTGCGTGCCTGATCCAGGCGAGAGACCGTTCGACGACCCAGCAGCGGGGCCGCTCCACGTGGGCCGGCCCGCCCCACGCGCCCCGGGAATTGCGTCGGCGCCCGCCCCGCTGGATGCGGGACGGGCGCCGGGCGCGTTGTTCAGCGGCGGTTCAAACGGCGCTGGTAGAGGCGGCTCCCCGCGACGAGGACCACCACCACCGCCCACGCGATCCACCACCCGCCAGCGGGACGGCCGAGTGCGGCCGCCACCGCCAGCGCGACGCCTCCGGCAGCGATGGCGATCACGTCGATGTACCGGACGAGAACCATGGTCTGGCTCCTTTCTGCTCTGACTGTCTGGCCGGTCTGGGATAATGGGGACCCCGGAGGGGGCGACTTACTCTCGCCCCCTCCGGTCTCTCACCGCCGGTGGCGTCCGCGACGCTTGGTGGCCTCGCGGGTGTACCAGACGGCGATCACGGTGCTCACCGCGCCGATCGCAGTGAAGACTGCTCCTGCGATCGTGGCGATGAAGGCCGCATCATCCCGGTTCATTCTCTGTCTCACCCCCTCTCCCTCTCGGTGTACCCCCATCTTATAGGGGGGTCTATAACTACGTCAAGGGGGGACTAGAAATCTTTCGGGGTCAGCCGTACCCTGAGCCCATGACCGACACACCCCCCCGCGACGACCAGGCACACACCGACCTCCGCACCCTCACCACCGCCTACGTAAACGCTGTACAGGCCCGCCTCCGCGAGATCCCCGACCCCATCGCCCGCGAGTACGCCGCCCGCCTCGTCCAGGAAGAACTCCTCCCCGACGTCGTGAAGCAGACCAAGCCGGTACGCGCCGAAGCCGTCAGCATCCTGAAGGAGGGCCGGACACTGAAGGAGGTCGGCAGCCTGACCGGCCTCTCCATCGCCCGGGTCGACCAGCTGCTCAAGGGGAAGTGAGCCCCGCTCGCTGGCGCATCATGGGGCGTATGGACCCCCTGTACGCCCCGCCCGGCCACCTCACCACCCGCCAGACCGCCCAGCTCCTCGGCATCGCCCCCGACAGCGTCCGCCAGCTCGTCCGCCGCNGCCACCTCACCCGCGCCGGCGGCACCCAGCGCCATCCGCACTTCGCCGCCCGCGACGTCGCCGCCCTCTACGCCACCCGTCGTGCGCAGGCCGCCGCTTGACCGCAGGTCAGAGACCTGTCACGATCGCGGTGAACACCTGTGCCCGCAGACGGCACCGGAGGACACCCGAGGCCCCGCCTACCAGCGGGGCCTTCTGCGTTCGCTGACCGGCGACGGCGCGGAGGAGGGGTAGCGGCCCTCAGCGTCCAGGACGGGAGCCTGGCCGCACTGTCGCCCACCACCCGAGGCCCTGCCACCGGCGGGGCCTTCCGCATGCCTGGAGGCACGCCATGCCAACCCAGACCGAGGCCCCCCGCACCGCCGCCGAAGCTGCGCATCTCCTCGCCACCCAGGGCGCCCACGTCCACATCGTCAGCGAGGGACACGGCACCTGCCTGGAGGGCACCTGCAACCTCCTGCCCACCCTCCCCACCCCCCGGTAGCCCCCAGGCAGCCACGCGGGGCCCAGCGGAACCACGATCACGGAACGGCCACACCAACCCCACCCGGCCCCCACGACCGGCATGATGCTGCCCACGACCGCGCGCCCTTGGGGGGACCATGAGCAGCAGCTACCGCGACATCCAGACCGCCGTGAGAACCGAGAAGCTCCGCATCTGGTTCGCCTGGGCCTCGGGCACGATCATCCTGCTGATCATCGCCAACGGCACCAAGGACGTCCGCATCCTCAGCGTCATCACCCAGGTGCTCCTCGTCGTCGGCTTCATCGCCCTCACCGTCGCCCTCTTCCGCATGACCGGAGCCCTCAACCGCAAGGCCGCCAAAGCCCGCCGCGAGATCCTCGGAGACGACTGACCACCAGGAGGAGGCGCCCGTGACCGGCAACTCCCGCAACGGGCGCCCCTACCGCCGCCTCACCATCTGGCAACGCGCCCTCGGCCTCCCCTGCTGGCTCTGCGGCGGCGAGATCGCCTACTGGATCACCGGCCCCGAAGCCGGGCGGCACCCCGAGGCGTTCACCCTCGACCACGCCGTCCCCCTCTCACACGGCGGCGACCTCCTCGACCCCGCCAACGCCCGCACCGCGCACCGCCGCTGCAACAGCGCTCGCGGCAACCGCACCACCACCCGGAAACCCACACGCTCCTCACGGAGGTGGTGACCGGATGATGCGCACGCTGCTGCACCGCCTGGCCCGCCGCTGCCCGACCCACGACCGGGCCTCATACGCCGTGACGTCCCGTCTGGAGCGGTAGCTCGGCCACCATGGTGTACCTCGGCCCTCTGGGACCCCTGCCGCCCATGGCGAGCCGCTCCGGGTGCGTGCACGAGCCGCCGCTGGACCCCCGCTGGGAGTGGGTCGAGTCCCCGGCCTACGGCGGCCCGGCGGAGTACATCCGCGGCGCCTGCCGGCACGTGGCTCCGGTCGAGGTCCGCGCCACGGTGACGGACGAGGTCGTCGCCCACCTCTGCCCCGACTGCGACCTCCAGCTCCCCGCCGAATGGAAGCCCGCCGCCCGGAGGTGACAGCCCGTGCTCTACGTCGTCACCGGCCCGCCCGCCGCCGGCAAGTCGAGCTGGATCGAGGCCCGTGCCCGGCCGACCGACATCGTCATCGACCTCGACCGCATCACCCTGGCCCTCACCGGCCCCGGCGCCGCCCAGTGGGCCCAGTACCCCGTGGCCATGAAGGTCGCCCACCGCGCCCGGTACGCGGCCATCGACGAGGCGCTCAAGCACGTCGACCAGGTCGACGTGTACCTGATCCACACCATGCCCAGCACCAAGTGGCTGGCCCGCTACCGCAGCCACGGGGCGGAGGTGGTGGCGGTGGACCCGGGACGGGAGATCGTCATGCAGCGGATCGCCGACATGCGTGCGCCAGGACTGCAGGCCGTCGCCACCCGTTGGTACGCGCAGCGGTCGAAGCAGCGCGCGACACGGAGCGTCACCCGCCAGTCCTCGCGCGCCTGGTAGCTCCGGCAGGCCCGGGCCGGGCCCGGCGGGCCCCGGTCACCGGCGGTGCCTGCCGGTGGTGACACTCCGGCACCGCCCGGACCGGCGCCACGCTCGGTGACGGAACCGGCCGCGTCGGTCACGTTCCGTGCTGGCACCGGACGTCGGGGGTCGAGGGGAGGGGGGCCCTTGGTCATCGTGGATTTCGGAGCCCGGGCGACCCAAAAGCCCTTGTCGCCCGTTTTTTTGCGCGGCGCTATTCATCGCGAACTCAGTCCGACTGAATTAGTGACTAATCACCGCGAACCGGGTTCGACCGAATTAGTGGCCGTCACTCTGCGTGATGTGACTCTGTGTGATGGTCGGGGTGGTCATGAGCGTTGCCGACAAGATCGCCGCCGAGCTTGACGCTCTCCACGCGGATGAGACATCGCCCGGCATGGCGGCCGTCGCCCTCGACCTCGCCAACGCGATCGACAGCACGAACGTCCCCGGCGCGAAGGCGCAGGCGGCCCACCAGCTCCGGGCGATCATCGCTGACCTGCGGCGTCTGGCCCCCGTCGAGGCGAAGGGGGACGCGGTCGATGACATCGCTGAGCAGCGAGCGAAGCGCCGGGCGGCTGCCCGCGAGCAGGCCGGCGGCTGACGGCCTGCTGACCGGCTGGCAGACGCCGCCGATCCAGACCGCGCCACCGTCCGTGACCAGCGCCGGGCAGGAGGCCATCGACCTGGCGGCCAAGGCCGGGCTGAGGCTGGACCCGTGGCAGCAGCACGTCCTGCGGGTCGGCATGGGCGAGACCCCGGACGGGTCCTGGGCCTCGTTCGAGGTCGGGGTCAACGTCCCCCGCCAGAACGGCAAGGGTGGGATCATCGAAGCCCGGGAGTTGTGGGGCCTGTTCATCGGCGGCGAGGAGCTGATCCTTCACTCCGCGCACGAGTTCAAGACGGCGAAGAACGCCTTCCGCAGGATCGAACGCCTCATCAAGGGGTGCCCTGACCTGCACAAACGCGTCAAGCGGTACTGGCAGACCACCGGCGAGGAGAGCATCGAGCTGCACGGCGGGCAGATGCTGCGGTTCATCGCCCGGTCGAAGGGCAGCGGGCGAGGGTTCAGCGGCCACTGCAACGTGATGGACGAGGACATGATCCTCGGGGACAACGAGATGGACGCGCTGCTGCCGACGATGGCCGCCATCGAGGACCCGCAGATCTGGTACCTGGGCAGCGCGGGCATCGGGGCGCCCTCCGTGCAGCTCGGCAGGCTGCGGCGCCGCGCGCTCGCCGCGATCGAGGCCGGCACCCCCGACCCGTCCCTGGCGTACTTCGAGTGGTCCGCCGACCCGCACGTCAAGGAGTGCCCGACCGGCTGCGACGCCCACGACGACGCGGCCTCCGACGAGGCAGTCCTGAAGTCGAACCCTGCGGTCGGGTACCGGCTCACGCTGGAGAAGATCCGCAACGAGCGGGCCACCATGAGCCCCACCGGCTACGCCCGTGAGCGGCTCGGCGTTGGCGACTACCCCTCCGACGAGGCCGACGCCTGGCAGGTCATCGGCAAGGACGCCTGGGATGCCCTGGCCGACCCGGACAGCCAGATGGAGGACCCCGTCGCGTTCGCCCTCGACGTGACCCCGGAGCGCAGCCACGCGAGTATCTGCGCCGCCGGCCGCAGCGGCACGGCGGACCACGTCGAGGTCATCGACAACCGGCCCGGGACGGACTGGGTGGTCAAGCGGGCCCGGGAGCTGACGGAGAAGTGGGGCCCGCGGTGCTGGGTCGTCGACCTGGGCAGTCCGGCCGGCGCGCTGATCCGGGACCTGACGAAGGGGCTCCAGGTCGACCCGGACGAGGAGCCCGAGGGCGACGAGGAGCCGCGGCTGCTCGCGCCGGTCGTGCAGATGAAAACGAGGGACGTCGTGGAGGCCGTCGGCCAGTTCTACGACGCGGTGGCCGCGTCCGGGATCAGGCACCTCGACCAGGCGCCGCTGGCGACGGCGCTCGCGGGCGCCCGCAAGCGGCAGCTCGGGGATGCGTGGGCGTGGGCCCGGCGCGGGGTCGGGGTGGACATCACGCCGCTGGTGGCCGGGACGAACGCCCGGTGGGGGCTCTCGGTGGAGATCGAGGAGCCGGAGGAGGAGGTGGAGCCATGGGTGGACTTCGGCTGACGACGGAGGGCCGGGCCCGGGCCGGTGTGGGCGGCGGCGGGCTGCTGATCACGGCCGGGATCGGCCTGGGGGCCGGGCTGGCCGCCGCACTCATCACGGGAGGGGTCCTGCTCGCCGCCTACTGCCTGTTCTTCACGGACGTCGGGCCCGGGAGCCGGGACGGGGGTGAGGACCGGTGAGGAGCCTGTGGCGCGCAGTACGCGACCGCGGCGAGGAGCGGGCGGCGATCGCCACGATCGACGACTACGCGATGGCCCTCCAGGAGGCCCTGGGCTACGGCGGCTGGTCGGCGCTCGGCATCACCCAGACGCAGCCCGGCCAGGCCGCGGAGAAGGCCCCGGGGGACCTTCCCGGGTACGCGCAGCTCTTCGCGACCAACCCGGTGATTTGGTCGTGCATGACCGCCCGGCAGATGGTGTTCTCCTCGCCCCGGTTCATCTGGCAGCGCCTCAACAGCGGCATTCCCTCGGAGATGTTCGGCTCGCAGGAGCTGCGGCTCCTGGAGGAGCCGTGGAAGGGCGGGACGACGCAAGGGCTGCTGTCGCGGGTCATCCAGGACGCCGACCTGGCCGGCAACGCCTACTGGACACAGGTCGAGGACGAGCTGGTGCGGCTGCGACCGGACTGGGTGTACATCGTCCTGGAGCGCCGGGAGTACCGCGGCGGCGTCCTCGGCTGGCACAAGCTCGGCTACGTGTACCAGGAGCCCGGCGAGGAACCGGTCCCGCTGCTCCCGGAGGAGGTGGCGCACTTCGCGCCGGTCCCGGACCCGCTGGCGACGTACCGGGGGATGTCGTGGCTGACGCCGGTCGTCCGGGAGGCCCAGACGGACGGGCTGATGGCCCGGCACAAGGCCAGGTTCCTGGAGAACGCGGCGACCCCGAACATGGTCGTCCGCCTGGCGCGCGAGGTGAGCCCGGAGGCGTTCGCGAAGTTCAAGGCGAAGATGGAGGCCAACCACCGCGGCGTCGAGAACGCCTACAAGACGATGTACCTGGGCGGCGGAGCGGACGTCACCGTCGTCGGCTCCGACTTCAAGCAGCTCGACTTCGCGAAGGTCCAGGGCGCCGGGGAGACCCGCATCGCGGCCGCCGCGGGCGTTCCGCCGATCATCGTCGGGCTGTCCGAGGGACTCCAGGCCGCCACGTACAGCAACTACGGCCAGGCCCGCCGCAGGTTCGCGGACGGCACGATCCACCCGCTCTGGCAGGACGTGGCCGGGTCCTTCGGCCTGCTGGTCCGCCCGCCCGGACGCAGCACGTCGGGCGCGGTCCGGCTCTGGTACGACGCGCGGGACGTCCCGTTCCTCCGGGAGGACGCGAGGGACGCCGCCGAGATCCAGGGCGTGCAGTCCCGCACGATCCGCACGCTCCTGGACGCCGGGTACACCCCGGAGTCCGTCACCGCGGCCGTCAACGCCTCGGACTGGAACCTCCTGGTCCACACCGGGCTGTTCTCCGTGCAGCTCCAGAGGCCCGGCGCGGGCGGTCCGCAGCCGGACCCCGCCCGGGCGCTGGCCGCAGCACGCCAGGACGCCATCCGACCCATCGAGGGGAGGGCCTGAGATGCCCGCCATGCAGATGGCCGCCCGTGAACTCCTGCGGTCGGCCCCGTTCCAGCTCACCCGCGCCGACGGCGACGAGGAGGGCGACGGCCGGACCCTTACCGGCTACGCCGCGCTCTTCGGCGTCGACACCGAGATCAACTCGTGGGAGGGCCAGTTCACGGAGAAGATCCGCAAGGGCGCCTTCCGCAAGACCATCCGCGAGCAGACCCCGGTCCTCCAGTTCGACCACGGCCGTCACCCGCTCATCGGGAGCATCCCGATCGGCGCGATCAGCGACCTGCGCGAGGACGACCAGGGCCTCCACGTCGAGGCCCGCATCACCGACAACTGGCTGATGCAGCCGATCCGGGACGCGATCGCCGAGGAGACCGTCAACGGCATGAGCTTCCGCTTCGAGGTCGTGCGCGAGGAGTGGCGCGACGTCAACGGCAAGCTGGTCAAGCCGGAGGAGGTCTACGACCTGCTCTGGATGCCGGGCGACCGCGGGCCGCTCCAGCGCGAGCTGATCGAGCTGAAGTGCCGCGAACTGGGTCCCGTCGTCTTCCCGGCCTACGCGGGCACCAGCGTGTCCGTGAGGGCCCGGGACATGGCCGCCGGCCTCGCCGTCGACGACACGATGGCCCGCCAGATCCGCGCCTCCCTGGCGCGCGACGCCGCGACCGCGGCGCCGCAGGTACCCGACGACCCGCAGCTGCGCCGCGAGGTCGCCACCGCGCTGCTCTACCAGCAGCCCGCCCCCCAGACCCCCGAGGCCGCGCCGCTCCCCGCGGAGCACCCGGACCCCGCCCGCACCACCGGCGCGCCGGCCACCGACGGCCACCCGCCGACCCCGACACCCGACGCGCCGCCCGCCGCAGGGCACCCGTCGCCCGACCCGGACACCGTCCGCCGCCGAGCCCAGATCGCAGAGGTCCGGGGCCTGATGCGCGGCGTCCTGGAGTCCATCACCGACAAGGACGACTGACATGCCCGTACAGCTGAGCCACCCGCAGGCGGTCATCCGCCTCCAGGACATCACCGCCGAACTGGAGCGTCTCGAAGGGCTGGAGACGCTGACCGCCGAGGACGAGCAGTCCTTCGACGAGCTGACCCGCGAGTTCGCCGAGGTCGACGCCCACCGGCGCCAGCTTGAGCGCACCGCCGCGCTCCAGCGGATCCGCGGCGCCGCCCCGGCCGGCGGGGGCCGCCGCCCGGCCGCCGCTACCACCATCCAGCCCGGGACCGCGTTCAGCGGCCGGGACTACGACTCCGACCCGATCCTCAACCCGGACAGCGTGGAGGACCGCCGGTTCCGCAACCCCTGGGACCTGTCCGAGGTCCGCACCTTCGGCCGGTCGACGGAGGAGGTCGGCCAGGAGCTGCGGGCCCGCGCCCTGTCCGCCGTCGAGAAGATGTCCGCCGCGACCGACCACATCCGGTCGGCGGCCACGGGCATCATCGAGTCCTTCGACGACAAGAAGGGCACCCTCGCCCGCATGTGCCTGGCGACCTCGTCGCCGGAGTACCTGCGGGCCTGGTCGAAGCTCGCCTCGGGCCGGGGCAACCTGATGTCCCCGGATGAGCAGAAGGCGCTGGAGCGGGCCATGTCCCTGACCGACGCGGAGGGCGGCTACCTCGTCCCGTTCCAGCTCGACCCCACCCTGATCATCACCAGCGCCGGGTCCCGCAACCAGATCCGGCAGGCCGCCCGGACCGTGGTCGCCACCGGCGACGTCTGGCACGGCGTCTCCGCCGGAGCGGTCCAGTGGCGGTGGGCCGACGAGGCGTCCGAGGCCGGGGACAACGCCCCCGCCTTCGGGCAGCCGACCGTCCCCGTCCACAAGGCGGATGGATTCGTGCCCATCTCCATCGAGGCGATGAGCGACGCGGAGAACGTCACCATGGAGGTCGGCCGCCTGCTGGCCTTCGGCAAGGACGTCCTGGAGGCCGGGGCCTTCATCAGCGGCACCGGCGTCAAGCAGCCCACCGGCATCGTCACCGCGCTGGCGGGCACCGCGAGCGAGGTCGACCCGGCCACCCCGGAGACCTTCGCCTCGGCGGACATCTACGCGATGGACGGCTCCCTCGCCGCACGCTACCGCGCCAACTCCTCGTGGATGGCCAACCGGAGCATCTACAACCTGGTCCGCCAGTTCGACACCCAGGGCGGTGCGGACCTCTGGGAGCGGATCGGCGCGGACGTGCCCGCCCAGCTCCTGGGACGCCCGGCCCTGGAAGCGGAAGCCATGGACTCCAGCTTCAACCCGGCCGCCGCCGGGGACAACCGCATCCTCGTCTACGGAGACTTCGAGCACTACGTCATCGCCGACCGCATCGGCATGACGGTCGAGTTCCTGCCGCACCTGTTCGGCGCGAACCGCCGGCCGACCGGCCAGCGCGGCTGGTACGCCTGGTACCGCGTCGGCGCCGACTCGGTGAACGACGACGCGTTCCGGATGCTCAACGTCGAGACCACCGTCTGACCCACCAGTGCCTGCCGCGGGCCCCGCCTTCCGACTCCGAGGCGGGGCCCGCGGCATGCCCAGAGAGGAACAAGCCCATGGCACTGCGGTGCAAGAAGTCCTTCTCCGCCTACGTCAACGGCGCCCCCCGCGTCGTCAAGACCGGGCAGCTCGTCCCGGACGACGACCCGATCGTGAAGGGCCGGGAGACGTCCTTCGAGTCCGTCGACGCCCACCTGGCCGCCCGCCGGCCGCGCGTCGAGCAGGCGACGGCCGACCCCGGCCAGCCCCGGGACCTCACCCCGCCCGCCCCGCCCGCGGACCCCGGCCCCCCGCCGCCGGCCCCCGACACCCCGCCCGCGACCCCCGAACCGAACCCGGCTCCGGGCCCGGCCGGTGACAGCAAGCCCCCGGCCCGGCGCGGCCGGGGCCGCACGGCCAAGTAGGGCGCGGTGCCCGTCGACCTCGGCGCCACCGTGCGCCTGACCGCAGAGTGCCGGGACCCGGGCGGCCTCCCCGTCACCGCCGCCTCCGCCGCCGTGACCATCACGCTCCCGGACGGCACCGCCGCCACCCCGCCCGCCGCCGAGGACCCGGCCGCCCCCGGCACCTACCACGCGGACCACGTCACCACGCTGTCCGGCCGGCATACCGTCCGCTGGACCTGGACCGGCCCGGCTAGCTCCTACACGGACGTCTTCGACGTCCAGGAGGAGACGCCCCCGGCGATCCTGTCGCTGGCGGACGCACGCCAGCACCTCAACCTGAACAGCCACAAGGACGACGGCGAGGTCAGGTTCTGGATCACGGCCACGACCCGCGCGGTGGAGCACTTCGTCGGGCCCGTCCTGGTCCGCGAGTTCACCGAGCGGCACACCGTCCGCAACGCGGCGGCCGTCGTCCTGCGGCGGACCCCGGTTGTGGCCGTGACCGCCGTCGACTCCGTCCTGAGCGGCACGGCCGCCTACCCCGTCGACGCCCTCGACATCGACCCGGACACCGGCGAGCTGGTCCGCCTGGACGGCGGCTGGATCTCGGGACGGCTCCTGATCACCTACCGCGCAGGCCGCGCGGTCATCGCGGAGAACATCCTCGGCGCCGCCCGGATCATCCTCCAGCACCTCTGGGAAACCCAGCGCGCCAGCCGCGGCGCGGTCCCCGGCAGCAGCCAGGACTACGCGGTCACCGAGCCGATCCCCGGCCTCGGCTACGCCATCCCCAACCGGGCCCTCCAGCTCCTGGAGCCGGACCGGCTTCCCCCTGGAGGCGAGTAGTGGGCTCCCGAGTACCCGAGATCATCGACGCCCTGGTGACGCTGGCCCGGGCCGACCCCGGCCTGGCCGACGTGCGCGTGACGGACGGCCCGGAGCTGACCGGCGACAGCGACCGCGAATGGCTTGTCGTCGGCTTCGACGGCGACCCCGAGGGCGACTACGAGGCAGCCCAGACCGTGGGCGGCTGGGCCGACCTCGGCGGCGGCGGCGAGGAGGAGTTCCAGATCCCCGTGGCGGCCCTGGTGATGAGCGGAGACACGGACGTCGTGGCCCTGCGCCGCAGGGCCTACGCAATCGCGGACCACGTCGAGACGTGGCTGCACGCGAGCCCCGGTCTCGGGCTGGAGTCGGTGGAGGCCCAGATCGCCGGGACCCAGCTCGTGCAGGACCAGACCAGCCGAGGCGCGCGGGCCCGGCTGGTGCTGACCGTCGCCGGCCGCGCCTTCACCTACTGAGAGGGACATATGCGGGCATCCATTCCGTTCGAGGAGGTCGCCGCCTTCGTCGAGAGGCTCGGCGCCGACCTCATGAACGTGGCCTCCGTGGAGATCTCGCCCACCTGCGTGACCGTGACCGAACTCCGGCGCGACGAGAACGGGCGACGGTTCTCCGTAGGCACCAGGGCGGCAGCGGTCGTCACCGACATCCGGATAGAGAGGGGCACGTCGTGAGCGTGCGGATGCGACACAAGGACCTGGACCGGGAGATCGAGGTACCGGACATCTCGGTCACGCACTACGAGCGGTCCGGGTGGAAGCGGGTCGAGCCCGAGCCCCCGGCCCCGGGCGGAGAGACAGCAGCGGCCCCGGCCGCGGAGATGCCGGCGGCACCGCGCCGCCGACGAGAGGGAGGGACCTGACCATGGCAACACCGATCCAGGCGGCCAAGCGGTACTACCGGCGCGGACGGTCGAAGGTGCTCTGGGTACCGACGATCCAGAACAAGCAGGCCCCGACGAGGGCGGAGCTGGACGCGGGTACGGCGCTGGAGGGCGAGACCGGGGCGATGCAGGGGTGGCAGACCACCTCCGGCACGGTGCCCACCCCGGCGCTCGGCAGCCGGTTCACGCCGGTGGTCGGCGGTGAGATCACCGCGGCCGACAGCTCGCTGACGTTCTGGGCGTCCCGTGACGCGGACGACGTGCGCACGCTGCTGGTCCGCGAGGCCGACGGGTTCATCGTGTGGATGGACGAGGGCGACGTCCCGACCCAGACCATGGACGTCTTCCCCGTCACCGTCACCTCCCAGGCCAAGATCCGGGAGCTGGACCAGGCGGCGCAGATCATGTGCCAGTTCGCGATCACGAGCGAGCCCGCCGAGAACGTCGCCATCCCGGCCGCCGCAGGCGGAGGCGGCTGACCGATGGCGGGCAGTGTGCAGATCCTCGGCACGGGCCAGCTCCTGAACCTGTCCCGGCGGATGCGCACGGCGGGCGGCCCGCGGCTCCGGCAGAACTTCTCCCGCCGGGTCCGCCGGGCCGCCGAGCCGCTGCACCGGGACCTGCAGCGGGCGCTCCGGACCCAGTCCCTCGCCAGCGAGGGCCGCAAGGCGGGGAAGCGCGGCGGCCCCTCGCCCACCACCCGGCCGCTGCGGTCCACCCTCGCCGGGGCGGTCCGGATCAGTGTCCGGTCAGGCGCGGCGCCCGGCGCCCGTATCTGGATCGACAAGGGCCGCCTGCCGCCCGACCTGCGGAACATGCCCTGGGTGATCGACCAGGGCAGGGTCCGCCACCCCGTGTTCGGCAACCGGCGGCGGTGGGCGACGCAGTGGGCCCGGCCGGCGGGCTGGTGGACGAAGACCGTGCAGACCGGGACCCCGCGGATGCGGGCCGAGATCGAGCGGGTCCTGGGCGACGTGCGCCGGGACCTGGAGTAGGAGGACCAGTGATCATTTCGTTCACGCAGGACGACGGGACCGTGGAGCGCCTGTCGACCGACGACCTGTCCGCCCGGGAGGCCGCCGCCATCGAGGAGGCGCTCGGAGATGTGCAGTGGACCCGGGTCGAGGCCCTGCTCCAGCTCCAGGACCCGACGGCGATGCTCGCCACCGTGTGGGCGTTCCGGCGCCGTACCGACCCGGAGCTGGTGTTCGGGGACTTCGACGTTCCCGGCTTCAAGCGTCGGCTGAAGGTCCGGATCACCCGCGAGGAGATCGAGGACGCGCTGACCAACCTGATGGTCCAGGCGCTGAGCACGCAGGCCGAGGACACCCAGATCGACGTCCTCACCCCGCACCTGCGGAAGCTCGCGGACGACCCGGCCGATGTGGACGCCGCTCTCGACGGGCTGGGAAAAGGCCACCTGGCGAACCGCCGCCAGGTCTCCGGGGACTGATCGAGCAGTACGAGCCGCTGCTGATGCACTACCTGCACATGCAGCCGTCCGAGATCGACCGCCTGTCCGCTCGCCGGTTCCTCCGGCTGGTGGCCTGGCTCGACCAGCATCTGGCAGCAGGGAGGTGAGCAGCCGTGCCCCGCCTCACCTTCACCCTGACCGGCCGGGACGAGCTGACCCGGGTCCTGAACAACACCGGCGACAGCGCGGACCGGCTGCGGCTGCGGATGGCCGGGATCGTCCGGGCCTCCGACGGCAGCCTGCGCACCCTCCAGGGGCAGGCGCTCACCACGGACGAGGCGCTGCGCCGTCTCGACGCCACCGCCGGCGGCACCCGCACCAGCTTCACGTCCCTGAGCGACGCCGGGGACAAGCTCGGCGAGTCGATCAAGTCCAACCTGATCAGCCTGGCCCCGGCGGTCATCCCGATGGCTGCGGCCCTCGCCAGCTCGGCCGCCGCCGTCGCCGGGGCCCTGGGCGCCGGGGCGGTCGCCGCCGGTGCCTTCGGCCTGGCGCTGGGCCCGCAGATCGGGAAGATCGGCGAGGCCGCCCAGGCCCAGACCAAGTGGGAGGAGGCGCTCGCCACTTCGGGGCGGGGCAGCGCCGAGGCCGGGCAGGCGGCCCTCGACTACCAGCGGGCGCTGGCCTCCCTGCCGCCCGCGACGCGGGAGGCCGCCGTCGCCGTCGGCCTGCTCAGGTCCTCCTACGACGAGTGGTCCGACAGCCTCTCCGGCGACGTGATGGCCCCGCTCACCAAGGGCGTGGCCATCGCCAACGCCCTGCTGCCCAAGACGACCGGCCTGGCCCGGGGCGCGGCCGGGCAGGTCGACCGCCTGATGACTCTGCTCGGCGGCGCCGTGTCGACGCCCGGCTTCGACGCCATGAACCAGCGGTTCGAGGAGTACGCCACCGGGACCCTGGACCGCGGCATCGACGGCCTGACCCGCTTCCTCGCCAAGCTCGACGCGGGCGAGTACCAGGGCGGACCCCTGGCCGAGTTCTTCGACTACTCCCGCGAGGTGGGGCCGGAGGTCTGGGAGACGCTGGAGAACGTCGGCGAGGCCCTGGTGCACGTCCTGGACGCCGGGGCCGACGTCGGTGTCGGCATGCTCGACGTCGTCAACGTGCTGACCGGGATCGCGTCCGCGGTCCCGCCCGAGGCCCTCGCCACCCTCCTGCAACTGGCCATCGCCATCAAGGCGGTCAAGCTCGCGGCGGTCGGCGCGGACGCCGCCCGCGCGGTCCTCGCGCAGCTCGGCGTGCAGATCGGCGTCATGTCCGCCGCCGCGCGTACCTCGTCGACGTCGCTGGGCGCGGCGACGGCGGCGGTCGGGGCCCTGTCCCGCGGCGCGAAGCTGGCGATGGCGGGTACCGGTATCGGGCTGCTGCTGGTCGGGCTGGACATGCTGACGTCCGGCAGCGAGAAGCCCAAGCCGAACGTTGACCGGCTGACGACGTCGCTGACGGAGCTGGCCGAGTCGGGGCGGCTCGGCGGTGAACTGGTCCGCGCCTACGGGGATGACCTGAGCGGGCTCGCCGACGCCTTCCAGAAAGTCGTGGACCCGCAGGGCCTGGACCAGGTCCAGCAGTCCATCATCGGATTCTTCGGGGCCGACAGCACGCCGGTGAAGGAGGCCAAGGAGAACGTCGACGCGCTCGACAAGGCTCTGGCCGGCATGGTGTCGGGCGGCCGGGCCGACCTCGCGGCCGAGGCCCTCACGTACCTCACCGAGGAGACGAGCGCGCATGGCCTGTCCGTGGACGAGGTCCGCGGGAAGCTCGACAACTACCAGGAGGCGCTCGCCGGGCAGGCCCTTGAGCAGCGCCTCGCCGCCGCGAGCATGGGCATCTTCGGGGACCAGGCCATCGCGGTGCAGGCCCAGCTCGACGCGCAGAAGCAGTCCGCCGACGGGCTGCGGCAGAGCATCCTCGCCCTGAACGACGCCAACCGGTCGGCCTACGACGCGCAGATCGGGTTCGAGGCGAGCATCGACGCGCTCACCGAGTCCTTCGAGAAGAACGGCTCGACCCTCGACCTGAACACCGAGAAGGGCCGGGCCAACGGCACGGCCATGTCCGCCGCGGCGAAGGCCCACGACGAGATGCTGGCCTCCGGCCTGGCGGCCGGTGAGTCGCTGGGCAGCATGTCGAAGAAGAGCGACGAGCTGCGCGAGAAGATGCTCAAGCTCGCCGAGGCCACCGGCCTGTCGGACAAGGAGGCCGCCGACTACGTCAACACCCTGCTGGGCGTGCCCAGCGAGATCAAGACGACGATCCAGGCCGAGCGGCAGGAAGCCCTGGCCGGGCTGCGGGAAGTCGAGTCGGCGATCAACGACACGCCGTCCGCAAAAGAGGTCACGGTCAAGACGCTGTCCGCGGCGGCCATCAAGGCGCTGGAGGCTGTCGGCCTCAAGACCCGCACCCTGCCCGACGGGCAGACCGAGGTGTATGCGGCCACCGGCGTCGCACTGGGCAGCATCGCCGCCGTCGAGACCGCGATCCAGAAACTCGACGGCGACACCGCGAACACCTACACCAACAACTACGTGCGCACCTACTACGACGCGGTCCAGCGGCAGACGCACGGCCGGACCAGCGCGCAGATGGGCCGGGCGCAGGGCGGCCTGGTCGGCGGGTACGCGGCCGGCGGGCCCGTGCAGGTCGCTCCCGACGGGCTGCTCAGCGGCCCCGGGACCGGGACGTCGGACAGCATCCTGGCGATCTTCGCCAGCGGCGCAGTCGCCCGGGTCTCGAACGCCGAGTTCGTGGTGAACGCCGCGGCGACCCGCAAACACCTGCCGCTGCTCACGGCCATCAACAACGGGATCGGCGGGTTCGCCGGCGGGGGCCAGATCGGCGGCGCCGCGTTCCGCTACGCGCCGACCGCGCCGTCGGCCGCGCAGCTCTCCCTGTCCACGGTGTCCGGCTGGTACGACCAGGACGTGCAGCGTCTCAAGGACGCCTGGACCAAGCTGAACGAGGCGCTCCGCGACCAGGCGAAGAAGAGCACGGCGGCGACCCGGAAGGCGGTGGCGGATGCCCAGCGGGCGGTGAACGCCGCGGACAAGGCGCTCGGCCTGCGGGCCGGGAGCAAGGTCTCCGGGTTCAGCCTGACCGGCT
>NZ_WWGX01000077.1 GCF_009862265.1 Streptomyces sp. SID8352
ACCGGTACCACCACCGGTACCACCACCGGCACCACCACCGGCACCACCACCGGTCTAATCGGTGGAGGCTTGGTCAGCGGCGGCCTGGTCAGCGGCGGTCTCCTGGGCGGGCCGAGCGTCAACGTGACGGCAGGCGCGACCACCGGGAACACGTCGGGCAACACCGCGGGCAACAACGTCACCACAGGCAACACTTCGGGCAACACCGTCGGAAACACCGCGGGTCAGCACGGTGGCAGCCAACCCGGTGAACACCACGGCAAGGCGGATGAGCACGGCGGACCGGACCACGGTGCCGGGCATGACGACCACGGCAAGCAGGGCGAGGAACATCAGGGCGCGCCGGGCAAGCCGGACCACGGCCATGGTGATCGGCCGGACGACAACAACGGTCATGGCTACGGCGACTTCGGCAATTACGGCTACGGCGACGCACCGAAGTCCGACGGTCAGGAAGGCCACGAAAGCTAGTCGGCAGGTTGCAAGTCCATACACCGGATGACGGTGTGCGGCGGGATCCCTCAATTCCGCCGCACACCGCCGATGCCGGTCCGCGGAAACCCTCGGACGCCAGGCAGCGAACACAGCGAAGGCAAGGTGGGCGGTGTCGAGCGGAACTGATTCAGCACACGTAAGGGAATACCGACGGACCGATGCCGGCCCGCTGCCGGGGGAGCGGCGAAAGGACGCCGACCCGCCCCGCGGGCGGTCCCGTGGTGCCAGGGCCCTGAGAGCGGCGCTGCACACCGCCGTCCTCATGTGCGTGGTGACGACCCTGGTTCATCTGGGTGCCGTCTTTCTCCATGTGACGCCTCCCAACCCCGTCTCGCAACGGTACAGCCGCCAGGTCGATGCGTGGGTGTACCCAATTTTCGAACAGAACTGGCGGCTTTTCGCCCCCAATCCTGACTCCGTCAATCACAGGGTGTGGGCGAGGGCCGCGCACACCGGGCACGACGGCTCGACGCGGGTCAGCCCCTGGATCAACCTGACTGCCCTGGATCGTGCCGCCGTCGAACACGACCCGTTTCCCAGCCACACGGCTCAGAACCTCCTGCGCCGTGCCTGGACCTCCTACGTCGACACACACGGCGCCGACGACACGGCACGCTCGCCGCGGGCCGCGATGATGCAGAAGTACCTGAGCAACATCGCCGCGGACCGCGTCGCCGGTCACCACGGAGGCATGTTCGAGTTCATCCAGCTCCGGGTCGTCACAGCACCCGTCGCCGCGCCCGGCACGTCGGCCGGGCGGCGGCCGCCCACGCCGGTGGAGAACCGGCTCCTGCCCTGGTGGAAGGTGACCCCCCATGGGAAATGAGCAGGTCCGCGAACTCCCGGCCACCACGGCCGTACCTGGCGGGTCCGTGGGCGGGGCATGGGTCCCCGCCGCCATCCACCGTCTGCTCCTCGCACGGACCAAGGGCGTCTGGGACCTTCTCACCGGCAGACCGCTGTCCCTGTACGCCACGTCGGTTCTGCGGATCGGGTACGGGCTGCTCTACCTGGTCTTCCTCCTGCGGGAGTTCCCCCACCGGTACGAAATCTGGGGTCCCGGCTCCCCATGGACACCCGCACTGGCGGCACAGCTCTTCGACCAGACAGGCTGGTGGAGCTTCCTGCTCCTGTCGGACAGCCGTGCCTACTTCGAACTCTGCTATGTGCTGGCCCTCTTGACGTCCGCGCTCTTCATGCTGGGCTGGCGGACCCGGGCCACGTCCGTGCTGTTCGCCGCAGTGGTGGTCTCCTTCCACGCCAGGGCGATCTTCATGACAGACGGGGGCGACAATCTCCTGCTCCTGATGGCCCTCTACCTGGTGCTCACCGCGTGCGGTCGGCGCTGGTCCCTGGACGCACGCCGAGAGCGGATCAAGGCGACGCGCACGAACGGTGCGCGGACGCGGAGCGTTGTCGCGGAGGACCTGCGTGCGGCCCACCGGACGCTGGTCACCGTGGTGCACAACTGCGGCGTCCTCGTGATCGCGGTGCAGGTCTGCTTCCTGTACGGATCAGCCGGTCTGTACAAGGTCCAGGGCTCGTTCTGGGGCGACGGCACCGCCCTGCACTACGTGCTGAACCTGGAGCTCTTCCAGCCGTGGTCCGAACTCTCCCACGCCATGGACCGGTATCCGCTCGCGATGGCGGTCGTCGGCTACCTGACCGTTCTCACCCAGGTCGCCTTTCCGTTCGTGCTCTTCGGCCGGCTCAAGTACCCCGTCCTGGCCGTGCTGCTGGGCATGCACGTCGCCATCGCCGTGGTTCTCGGACTGCCGCTCTTCTCTGGCACGATGATCGTCGCGGACGCAGTGTTCCTCCCGGACCGCTTCTACACATTCCTGCCTCACCTCCTTCGGCGCAGTGCCAGCCGAGGCAAAGTGCCGGCGCCAGGGCAGGGAACAGGGCTCGGGTCCGTCCCCCAGCAGGGCGGCCGCCCGGACGGCCGGGAGGAGTACAGGCCGGTGTCACGCCCGGCGAGCGGTCACGCCGGTCCGCCACCGTCCGGCCCAACGGTGGCACAGTAGAAGCCGCGCGGACCCGCGATCACGAAGCAACCGCCCAACTGGTGAACGCTCCTCGCACAACAGCGACCCCCCGCGCACCGGGGGCGCAGGACCGGAACCCGGAACACAGTCCCAGGGACTCCGGTTACGCGCTGAGACAGTGCGGGAGATACCCGCCGGTACTCCACATCCGTGCGGCCGGCGCTCCGCGCCGCAGCGCAACTCGGAGTAGTGTGGACAGTACCGAGGGCATCCCGCACACCGGCTTCCATGCCGGGTCGTCCCCGGCGAAAGATGATCTCGGGCCGCCGCGGAGGCGGCTCGGAGACAGGTCCGCATCATGCCGGCGACCTTGCTTCCCACCCTGCCGCACGCCGAGCCCGTCGCAGCCCCGGCCGCGCGTCTCGCACTGAAGACCGACGGCACCTCCCGGGGACTCCTGGACGGATCCTGGTGGCCTTGGTCCCGGGATCTGCAGAGCGAACTGCCCGCGCTCACGGACGTGTTGGATCCCCTCTGGGGCCGCATCACCCGCATCGCTGTCAACCCTGAGCACTGGCCGGTCATCCCCCGCAAGATTCCCGTGAGCGGGCACATCGTCAAGGTCGGCTGGTTCACCCCGGAGATCGACCCGCACAAGCTGCTGCTCTCCTACGGCACCGACCGCTTCGATCTCCTCGTCGTCCCGCCCGAGACCGGAGCGGAGTCCGCGGCCCGGCTGATGGCAGCCGCGTCCGAGTACGAGGGCCCGCACCTGACCGCGAGCGCGCTGATCGCCGCGGAGGAAGCCCGGCAGGGTGTCTCGGTCGCCGGCCACCCACTGGGACCGGAGGAGGCGTGGGAGTACGAGGGCGGCGCCTCGGCGGTGTCCGCAGCCGCTCCCGGACGGACTGGCCCACCGGGGCCGGCCAGCCGGCTCATCATTGGTATGTGAGGTGGCCGCCATGAGCACCTTCGTGACAGCCACCGCCTTCCTGGTCCTCGTCGCAGTGGCGGCGTACATGATCCACCGGCTCGACCTCCAGCACTCCGACAGGATCTCCGCGTACCGGTACAGCGCCCCCCGGCCCGGCCGCCGCCTGCCGCAGGCGTACCACACACCACAGGTGATCATCCGAGCTCCCCTCCGGCCACCCGGCCGCGCCTCGGAACCGTCGGCTCCGCCCGCAGCGACGCGAACCGGCGTAACAACCGGGCCCCGGACCGGGCGGGGCACGGCCAGGACCCCCGGACCGGGGCATCTGAGCAACTTCCGAACCGAGGCACCATGACTCTTCCACGGCTGAACATCTACCGGCACGACCGGGACAGGCGGGCACTGGTCACCCTGGCGGGTGTAATCGACCCCGCCACCGCGCCCCAGGTGCGCGCCGCTCTGGAGCGGTGCCTGCAGGACGGCATCGCCCTCATCGACGTCGATCTGACCACCGTCGACCGCTGTGACAGCAGCGGCCTGCGCGTCTTCCTCGACGTGTCACGGCACGCCACCGAGACCCATGCCTCCCTGCGGCTGCACCACCCCTGCCCGCAGACCGAACGACTGCTCACGGACACGGGCTCCGCCCGTCTGCTCCGTGCGAACAGGCCCGGAGGGGCGCGGCCTCAGCGCGCCGGGCGCCGAGGAGATCGCCACACGGAGCGGTCCGCCAGGTAGAGCAGATCGGCGATGAGGAGCAATACACCGGCGGAGGTCAGACAGAGCGTGCCGGCGACGCCGGCCCTGCTGCCGATCGGAGCGACTGCGGCGACAAGCACGCTCAGGAATAGGGCCATGGCGGGAATGCCTCCGCCACCCAGCTCCGCCTGATCAGCGCCCGCATCATCGCTGCGGCCAACGATCGGCCGACACCAACGCCGTGCCCGGCGTCCGGGTCCTGGTCGTCGGGGCCGCCCCGGCCCCCGGCCCACCGCGGAGACAACGGCCACCGCCCCGAACGCCCTGCGTGCGCACTAAATACGGAAAACGTACGCGGTTCGTACGTTTCATGAGGTAGGGTGTTGGTCAGGAGGTGCTTTCATGTCCGAGTTGTTCGACGCGGTCGACGCACTGCTCGCGTCCCGTGCCGTGCTGCCGCCGCCGACGGAGCGCAAGCGGCTGCGTGCCGCGCACGGCCTGACGATCGATGAGGTGGCCACCGCGCTGAAGGTGCGCCGGGCCACGGTGTCCGGCTGGGAGGCCGGCAAGACCGAGCCCCGCCCGCCGGAGCGCGACGCCTACGCCCGGCTGCTCGACGGTCTCGCCAAGCTCTACCCCGCCCCGGCGGGCACGGCCGCGCCCGTCCCTGATGCCCCGGCTCCGGCCACGTTCACCGCCGCGCCCGCTCCGGCGGAAGCGCGAACTCTGTCCACAGGGCAGGCCGCTGAGGCTGTGCCCATGACTGAACCCGAGAACCCCCAGAAGCACACCCAGCACTCTGCCCCCGCCCCCGCCCCGGCGGCCGAAGCACCGGCGCCCCCGGCCCCCGCTGCTGCCGTACGCCCGGCGCTCGCCGCGAAGCCCGCCGCGTCCTCGCGGCGCCCGGGCGCGAAGAAGGCGGTGCCGAAGAAGACCACGGCATCGGCGGCCGCCGTCGACCCGCGCTTCGAGAACGGCCCGCTCGCGGTGATCGACGCCGACGCCGACGGGCAGGTGTCGGCGTACTGCATCGGCGGCCTGGTCCTGGACGTGCCCGCCAAGACGATCCCCGCGCTGGTCGACTGGACGCTGACCGAAGCCCGGCTCGGGCAGGCCCGCCTGCACCGCAACGGCCGCGACGCCGACCCGATCCTCGTCCTGACCGCGTCCGCGCTGGAGCGCTTCGGCCTGCCGGTCGCCCTGTCGGAGGAGGAGCGGCACGCGGGCCGGATCCCGGCCGGTCACAAGGTGGTCAAGCAGATCGAGCGCGCGGGCCTGCAGATGACCCAGCGGGGCTTCGGCCCGTGGGCCCGGCTCTACCGCGACCCCGAGGGCTCCCGGCGGCGCTGCGTCCAGCTGTGCGTCCTGCCCTGGCACGCCCTGGACGTCCGTGAGTGGGGGCGCAAGGACGACCCGGAGCTGCTGCTGACGATGCACCCGGCCGACCTGGTCCAGTACCTCGGGCTGTACGCGGCCCGGGTGATGACGCCGCGCGGCTCCACCGCGACGACCGGCCTGGAGCTCATGACCGCGCTGCGCCCGCCGACCCGCGCGGAGAAGAACCCGGCGACCGGCGAGTTCGAGCGGGCGTACAACGAGGACGCGCTCACCCGGCTCTACCCGGTGGTGCCGTGCGAGGTCCCCGACGAACACCCGATCCTCAAGGGCCAGTTCGCCCGGCACCACCTGCGCACCCCGGCAGAGATGCTGATGGAGGAGCCCTACGACTGGTGCCGGCCGCTGACCGATGAGAAGTGCGCCAACCCGTACCTGGTCGTCGTCGACCTCAACATGTCCTTCGCCGCGGCCGCGAACGGCCTCGCGGTCGGGCTGAACGGGCCGACCCACCTGGAGAACAACCCGGCCTTCGACCCGGCGCTGCCCGGCTCCTGGCTGGTCGACCTCTCCCACGTCGACCTGTCCCGCGTACGGGTCAACGGCCGCACCGTCGACGGCGACCGGCTCCCCTCGCCGTTCACGCCGACCGGCGAGCGCCCCACCGGCCCGGCCTGGTACGCCACGCCGACCGTCGCCTACGCGGTGGAGCTCGGCTTCGACGTCGCGCCGATCGAGGCGTACGTGCGCACACAGAAGGGCCGCTACCTGGACTCCTGGTACAAGCGGCTGCGCGACGCGTACGTCGACACGATGGCCGACATGGGCGTCACCACCGGCCTCACCGAGAGCGAGTTCCTCGAGGCGATGGCGCGGCGCAAGGAGACCGACCCGACGATGGCGCTGCTGGAGACCGCGATCAAGGCGACCGCGAAGGGCGCGATTGGCAAGCTGCGCCAGCGCTCGCGGGGGCAGGTGCCGTACTACGAGCCGTACCCGGCGCTGGAGCGGGTGAACTGGCGCCCGGACATCCGGGCCGCCGTGCTCGCGAACCAGCGGGTGGGCCTGCACCGCAAGCTGATGAAGACGGCGGCCACCGCCGACCTGTACCCGGTCGCGATCGGCACCGACGCCATCGTCTACCCCTCGCCGGGTCCGTCGCCGCTGGACGTCCTGCCGCACACGCCCGAGGGCAAGCCCGCGCCGGGCACGTTCCGGCTCGGGGTCTCGCCCGGGATGGTCAAGCACCAGGGCACCCAGACCGTCCTGTGGGCGGAGCAGCAGTTCGAGGAGCGCGGCGGCGTCTTCAACATCTCCAACCTGATCAAGACTGCCGACCCGACCGCCGGAGAAGGGGAGTAGACCGTGGTGGACTCACTCGGGGACAGCCTGGACCGCGCACTGGAGAAGGCGTTCACCCGCCCCGCCCCCAAGAGCGCCCAGGCCCAGATGAAGTACCTCGTCAAACAGCTCAAGGGCACCAAGGCCGTCGCCCAGGCGCTCGGCATCTCCCAGCGCACCGTGGAGCGGTACGTGACGGGCAAGCTCAAGCGGCCCCGCCAGGGCCTGCGCGCCCGTCTGGAGGGCGAGGTCAAGAAGAGGTGGCAGCCGCAGGTCCGCGCGAAGGCGAGGCAGAAGGCGGCGACCACGACCGGGCTGGTCGTCTCCACCCGCGCCCGCTTCGGCTTCGAAGCCGCCGGGGGCACGACCGACGATGCCCGGATCCGGGACATCACCCAGGCCCTGCCGCCCGAGTACGCCGACCAGCTGTTCACCGCCCGGGAGCAGGGCGCCGGCGAGGACCAGCTCCGGCAGATCGCCGCCGACGGCCTGGCCCAGATGTACTTCCGCGCCAACAACACCCGCGCCCACGGCCTGGACGTGGAGTTCACCGACGTGGAACGGCTCGACATCGACCTGTAGAACGGCCCGTGCAAAGCGCCTGGCCCCCGGCATTGGAGCTGTCGGGGACCAGGCGTTTTCCATCCTACGGACTACACCGGCGCGGTGGCCCGGTAACGCTCGACCAGGCTCTCCATGCCGGTCAGGCCAGCGTCCAGGCCGAGCTGGCGGAGCCAGTCGTCCACCTGTTCCTGGCGGTCGGTGAAGCTGCGCAGGTCCAGCGCCGGGTTGGCGCGGAAGAGGCCGCCGCCCGATGCCCCGGCCTCCGGGATCTCCTGCAGGCCGTCGAAGGCCAGGAGTTCCTTGACCTGCCCGTCCGCGACAAGGTGGAGCTCGCGCGGCTGCGCCACCAGGGCGGTGTCGATGTCGGCGATGCGGGCGATCTCCGCGACGACCGTGGGGTCGACGAAGGTCTTCAGGATCCCGTCGAACAGCTCCATCAGGTTCGGCACGGGGTAGCGGTACGCCGCCCCGGGCGTGCCCACGCTGTTGAGAGCGTCGGCGTACCGCCGGACCCGGGAGACGACGTCGACGGTGACCTTCGCCTGCACCCCCGTGGAAGAGCCGTGGATCTCGGGCAGATCGACCATGACGACGGCCTCCACGGGGTGCGGCACCGGGGAGCTGCTGATGGCCCGATACACCAGCCGGGCCTTACGGGACCTGTTGTGCCCGTGCTGGTGGAAGTCCTCGGACAAGGAGAACGACGAGTCCCCCAGGGTGCGCAGGGCGCGGGGGAAGGCCGAGCTGTTCAGGGCCTGAGCGAGGGCGGTGACGGCCTTCTCGGACAGCGGGCGCCAGGCGCCGGCTTCTCCCATCGGGAGGTTGATGCCGGTGCGCAGGATGAAGTCGGCGGTGGCCTTGCCCTCGTTGTCCCTCTCCAGATTCGGGGACATGACGCTCTGCCCCATGGGCAGCACCCTCGCCGACGGCTCCTCCCTGGCGAGCTGGAGGAGCCGGTTACGGTCGGCGGTGGCGTTGCGCCCGCTCAGCCGGATCGGTGCCTTCAGCTTCACCAGCACCGGCCGGGGCGCGACGTCGGCGTCCACCCGGATCACCACCACACTGCGCCCCGACCCGTCATCGAGGGGCACGTTGAAGAAGGCCGGCTCCCAGGGCGGATCGAGCATCGTGCTGCACCCGCTGACGATCTGGTCGATCGTCGGCTGAGCCTCGACGCCGACGATCCGCTCGACGCCCGGCTCCACCTTGTCGTTGATGCCGACCAGGATCATGCCGCCGTAGGTGTTCGCCATCGCCGCGATGGTCTGCACCAGGCCGGAGGAATACTCGCTCTTGTACTCCAGCGTCAGGCTCTCCACCTGGTCCGGACGCGCGGCAAGGGCGCGGATGCGCTCGATCGTCAGGTCCGCCGCCGACGCGGTGAACAAAGAGTTAGTCATCGCCCCATATTCCATCAACGGCCCCATCTCCACATCGAATTACCGGGTTCGGCTGGACGCGATGGCGTTCGTGAGCTGCTGCGGGCCGACGTCTTCAGCATGGCGCTCAGGGCCCTCCCAGCACACCGAAGATCAGCTCCGGCAGATCGCCGCCGAGGGCTTGGCCCAGATGTACTTCCGCGCCAACAACACCCGCGCCCACGGCCTGGACGTGGAGTTCACCGACGTGGAGCGGCTCGACATCGAGCTGTGATCACCCGCCCACGGCAGGGGCCCCGAACCGGCGCGCGGTTCGGGGCCCCTCACATATGCCGCCGCCGGGTCAGCCGGCGGCGGCCTTCTCGTCGGCGAGCTTCTTCTTGGCCTGTCGGTAGTCCTCGTACGTCACGGCGTTCAGCGCCTCGATCCGGGCGAGCGTCTCCACCGTGTCGTCCTGCTTCATCGCGGTGTCCATGAACTTCAGCAGCAGCTCCACCATCGCCTGGCTCTTCCAGTGCCGCAGTTCCGCCTCGTTCAGGAGCTCCGGGCCGCTGGCCATCATCATGTCGACCAGCCGCTCCCGGGCCCGCCACTCCCGGCGCCGACGCCACCAGCCACCGCCCGGCCGGTTCAGATCCCGCAGCTTGCGGATCTGCTCCACCATGGCCCTGATCTGCGTCTCCTGCTCGGGCGTCCACGCCTTCCCAGAGCCGTCGGCAAGCGCCTGGACGGCCTCCTGGGCGGCCTCGCTGCCGTCGCCCGCCCCGGCGCCGCACAGCTGCTCCACGGGCCTCGTGAGCGACGCTTCCGCCGCCGTGGTGTCGTCGTCTTCGGACACGCTCTCCCCTTCTCCTCGCAGAACGCGCAGCATGCCCGCCGCGCCGCGCCCCGGGCAATCCGACGGCCGGGCCTACTGGGGGTCCGGATCCGCCTCTCCGGGCACGGCCGCCGTACGACGGGAGCGCCGCCGGATGACGTCGGGCAGCTCGCGGGAGGCGGCGGCCGGGATGAAGAACAGCCCCGTCATGCCGAGCCCGGTCACGACGGCGCTCAGCAGGCCCACCGCCACCGACGGGTCGTCGACCGAGGCCACCCCGCAGAACACGGAGAAGGCGGCGACGAACACCAGCGAAGCGACGATCCAGGGGGCTGAGGAACATCCGTGTCAGATCGTGCGCTAAGCGTTCGTCGGCCCTGGTGGGCGGCTGACGGGGCGCCGGCGGTGGGACTGGTCTGAAGTTGTTCCACGGATAACGCCCTATTATCTGGGGGATCTTGATTCGTCACCTGCGGTGACGTTCTCCGGGCCATACGTGAAGTGGCCCTGTTATCCGTGGCAAGGGGGAAGCGGTGCCCACCGTCGTACAGCTGCCGGCCGGGAAGGCGTTGACCGTCCGCGCGGCGGCCGACGCCTTCCTCGACTCACTCCGCACCCCGAACACCGTCCGCAGCTACTCGACCGGGGTAGGCAAGACCGCCGAGCGGATCGGGGAGGGCCGCCCGCTGGGGTCGGTCGCGGACGACGAGATCGGCGAGGCCCTGGAGCTGCTGTGGGGCACCGCGGCGGTCAACACCTGGAACGCCCGCCGGGCAGCGGTCCTCTCGTGGCTGGGCTGGTGCGGGGAGTACGGCTACGACGGCCCGCAGGTCCCGGCCTGGGCGAAGCGGCTGGCGGTACCGGACTCCGAGACCCCGGCCCGCTCGAAGATGGCCGTGGACCGGCTCATCGCCCGCCGCGAGGTCCACCTGCGGGAGAAGACGCTGTGGCGGATGCTCTACGAGACCTGCGCCCGCGCGGAGGAGATCCTGGGCGTCAAACATCGAGGACCTGGACCTCGCCGCCCGCCGCTGCCCGGTCAAGGCCAAGGGCGCCCGGAGCAAGGCCCGCCGGCGCGGGCAGGCCCGGGAGGACTTCGTGCTGGAGACCGTCTACTGGGACGCGGGCACCGCCCGGCTTCTGCCCCGCCTGCTCAAGGGCCGCACCCGGGGCCCGGTCTTCGTCACCCACCGCCGCCCGGGGCCGGGGAAGGTCGTCAGCCCGCGCGACGTGTGCCCGGACACCGGCCTGGCCCGCCTCTCCTATGGCCAGGCCCGCGCCCTCCTCGATGAGCACACCGCCGTACGCGGGCCGGGAACCGGCTGGGACCTGCACGAGTACCGCCATTCTGGGCTGACCGAACTCGGCGTACAGGGCGCCTCCCTGCTGATGCTGATGGCGAAGTCCCGGCATAAGAAGCCGGAGAACGTCCGCCGCTACTTCAAGCCCTCACACGAGGCGATCTCCGAGCTGACCAGCCTTCTCGCGCCGGGAGACAGCAGACGTTGAGGCGAACGACCCGGCGCGCCGGGCGACGCCGCCGCCCGGCATGTCCTCACCGGTCCGTTGGCTTCTCCCCAAGCGCGGCCAGCTCGCTCACGGCCAGGTGCTCGAAGCCGGACACGGGGCGTTCCGCGTACTTCTTGAAGAACTCCCAGGCCGACTGCCGGGTCATGCCGAGCGCGTGGCCAACCTCGGTCCAGGAAGCGCCCTCTCGGCGGGCTTCCCCGGTGATCCATCCGCGGCTCGCCGACATGGACTCGGCCAGCAACCGCGTTGCCGTAAGCGCCTCGAGCGCGGTCACAGGTCCCGTGCGGTCGTTGTCGTACTGCGAGATGTAGCTGTTGATGATCGAGACGAGAACGTGCATCGGGACCCCCCGCCCCTCTGTCTCGTCGGGGAAGTCGTCAAGGTAGTCGGCCAGGATCGCCTTCGCATTCATGTCCACCATGCCTGTAAGGCTAGCCTGACACTCGCCCGTCAGGCTAGCCTTACAGGCATGTCTCTGGTGACGTGGCACCGGCCCGAATTCGAGGGCCGAGAAGACGAACTGGTCAACCAAAACGCGATCGCCGAACTGACCGGCGTCACACGAGCCGCCGTCTCCAACTGGACCAGCCGCGATCCGACCTTCCCCGCCGTGGTTGCCATCCAGGGCAACCACGCCCGTGCTCCGCGCCTGTACGTTCTCACTGAGGTCAGGGCGTGGCTTTCCGAGCGGTCCTCCCGGCCACGCAGCAAGCCTTCGTGCCGTACACCGGCCCGCCCGCGCTACGAGATCCTCACCGAGCGAGCGGAGCGCGCGAAGCGGCGGATCGCCGACGAGCAGCAGCGCATGGCCTCGCTCTACACGGAACTAGGCAAGGCCGCCGAGCGGCTGAAGCGGGCCCAGGACGAGCTGGTGGCAATCAAGGCCGAGGTTGAGGAAACGCTGCGGTCATAGTTCCGGATACCGCAAGGGCCTCACTCGTCGTCGGCCGCGTGCTTGTCGCGCAGGGGCCGCAGGCCGCCGGGTAGGTCGGGGAGCTGGAAGGAGTACCGGCCCAGCACGTTGATGTGATGGCGGACGAACGGCGAGAGGCGGGCGACGTCCTCGTCGCGGACGTCGAAGCCGTCGGCGCGCAGCTGGTTCACCGCGGCGTCCATGTAGCGGGTGTTGAACAGCACGAGGGCGTTGAGGACCAGGCCGAGGGCGCCGATCTGGTCCTCCATGCCGTCCTGGTAGCGCTGGTAGAGCTGCCCGGCCCGCCCGTGGAAGATCTTCCGCGCGAGCGCGTGGCGGCCTTCCTGGAGGTTGGCCTGCACCTTGATCTGGCGCCGGTATCTGGGCTCGTCGGCCAGACGCAGGATGTGCAGGGTCTTCGCGATCCGCCCGTAGTGCGCGATCGCGTCACCGAGCGGGGTGGGCCGTCCGTCCCGCGACAGCATCCGGATCACGTCGTAGGCGCGGACGGCCCCGGTGTGGATGGAGCCGATGATCCGCAGGATGTCCTCCCAGTGCCGCTCGATCCGGGCCAGGTCGACCCGGCCGCGGGCGGCGTCCTGGAAGGCGCCGTAGTCGGCGGTGCGGTCGATGCGCCACATCTTCTGGTCGGGTAGGTCGGCGAGCTGCGGGGCGTAGGCGAACCCGGCCAGGGTCAGCAGGCCGAACACGATGTCGCTGTAGGACGCGGTGTCGGTGACGATCATCTCCGGACGGCGGCCGCCGTCACGGTCGTAGAGGACGTCCAGCACGTACAGGGAGTCGCGCGGGGTGCCGGCCACGACCTTCCCGCCCAGCCCGGCCGCCTGGTCGTTGATCATGTTCAGCCACGTGGCGCCGCCCCGGCGCCCGAAGTACTTCGGGTTCGGCCGCGCGTACACCGACGGTACGGGGACAACGAACCGCATCCCGTCCACCGAGGCCACCAGGCCACCGCCCCACGCCTGCGCGAGCGGGATGGACGCCTGGTGCTCGATGAGCGCCGCGTTCGCCGCCCGATACGTCGCCAGCCGCAGGTACGTCTGGTCCACGTGGGAGAGCCGCCCGTACTTCAGCGCGTCCGCGCCGCCCATCACCGGGGTGTAGCCGACGTTGCAGCCGTGGGCGACCAGCAGTCCGGCGATCGTGACGTGCAGGTCCTTCAGCCGGGCCTCGCCGCCGGTGACCGAGGTGAACGCCTGGTCCGCGCCGGTCCACGACATCACCTCCAGCAGCACCTCCGGCAGGTCCACCCGGGGCAGCATCGCGTTGACCGCCGCGCGCAGGTCGAGCAGGGAGGCCGGTTCGGGCTCCGGCTCCAGGGCCGCGAAGTGCAGGCGGCCGTCGTCGTCGAAGACGATCTGCGCGTTGTCCGGGACCCGGGCGGCGACCTCCCGGTAGGTGCCGTCCAGCGCCGCCCGCGCCGCCAGGTGGGCGCCCGCCTCCCCGGGCAGGTTCAGCGAGGCCAGCACGGTCGGCCTCGCCTGCTGCCACGCCTCACCGGCCAGCAGCTTCGCCCGCGGGTCACCCCACTTCGAGGAGTTCCGCGCGAAGACCTGCTTGCTGCGCAGCATCCGGTGCAGTTGCTCCAGCACGCAGAACGTGTACGCCTTCCAGTCCACTGTCCCGGGCTCCAGGTGCGGGGCGGACAGGACCAGGCGCCGCCAGGAGCCGGTGAGCAGGCCGGTGTCGATCTCGGCGGGGCCGACCTTCTTGCGGCCCATCAGCTCCGGCAGCGACAGCAGCGCTGACAGCACCGGCTCGCCCTCCGGGGTGGCGTCGAAGTCCACCACGGTGATCAGCAGCTTGAGGAACGGCCGGACGGTGCCGAACCGGTTGACCAGCATGGCTCGCCATGCTTCGTCGGCGTCGGAGCCCAGGGGCGGGGTCAGCTCGAACAGCGCGGCGATCGCCGCGGCCAGCTCGTGGCGGGGCACCACCTGCTCGATCGCGGCCCACATCCCCTCCAGGCTCTCGACCTTCGGCGGGGCGATCTCCCCGGTGTCGGTGTCGACCTGCTCGCTGGTGGTGTCGAACACGACCTGGAACGCGGTCGCCAGCTTCGCCGACGCCCGCTCCACCCGTGGCAGCGTCTTCAGCTTCTCCTTCGCGCTCTCCCGCTCCGCCCTCGCCAGCAGCTTCGTCGCGATCAGCACCTCCAGCAGGTCCAGCGCGTCGTCCACCGCCCGCGCCGTCAGGTAGACGGTGGTGGCCAGCAGCGTCGCCAGCCGCCGCGTCGGAGTGCCGGCGCAGCAGCGAAGCCTTCCCGTCCACCCCGTACCGCGACAGCTCCGCCAGCCGCCGGGGCGGTATCGCCGACACGTCCACGGCGCCCATCCCGAGCGCGGCGATCTCCTCCGCCCGCTCCAGCGCCCGCTTCATCTGCGGGCCCGAGACCCGCACCGGCCCCCGGCGCAGTCGGTCCAGCTCCGAGACCCGCTCACCAGGCGGCACCGTCAGTAGGGAGTCCAGCACCGCCCGCTGTCCCACGCCGAGCATCCCGTACAGGGTGTCCCACAGCCGCTGGTTCGCCGCCTCCCGCACCGACCCCACCAGCCGGGCCAGACGGCTCACTCCCGGCAGCAGCACCCGGCCCTCGCGCAGCCACCCGGCCGCCGCGTCGAACAACGCCTTCGGCCCGTCGCCCGTCGTCCACGCCCGCGCATCGAGCCACTCCGCCAGCTCCTCGCGGACCTCGGCGAAGTCCCGCCAGCCCCCGGCCCCCTGGATCTCCCCGGCGTGCGTACGGGCCGTACCGTCCCGCTCGCCGTACAGCTTCAGGCACGAGGCGTCCTCGATCTCCAACTGCCCGGCCAGGTACTCCGCCACCTCCGCCGGCACCTGCCGCGGGTCCGGCATGAACCGGCCCAGGAACCGCACGCTCGTCAGCTGGACCGCGTACCCGAGCCGGTTGTGCGACCGCCGCTTGGCCTGCACCGCCTCCCGGTCCGCGTCGTCCAGAAAGAAGTACCGCTCCAGCTCCGCCCGCGAGGGCGCCTCGTGGAACGACCCGTACCGGGCCGCCTGCTCATCCGTCAGGAACTCGACCGCCACAACAACACTCCGAAGATCGACAACAGCGACCCACGAAGACTCTGACGCTCAATCACCCCAGGTCAAAGCACCAAACCACCCGGCGAACCCTTAGCGCACGATCTGACACGGATGTTCCTCAGCCCCCATCCACCGCTCCCGCAGCGCCGACCGGGTGCCGGCCACCACGCTCAGCCACCAGGCCCAGCCCGCCATCACGCAGAACAGCACGGCCGCCGGCGGCAGCAGCACCGGCGGCGCCCACCGCGCGACGTCGCCGCGGGGCAGCTCCTGCCCGGTCAGGTAGCCGACCTCGACCAGCCACACCAGGTACACCGGCACCTCGATCGCGATGACCACCCACATCAAGACCCGCAGCTCCCGTAACGCGCGGCGCTCGCCCATCCCTTGGCCCTCCCCCTCGATCATCAAGTCCAGGGGAACGTAGCGGCCCGGCGCTGGCACCCACCAGGGCGCGTCACCCGCACGGGTGGAGATCAGCCGCCCTCGATGTGGTCGAAGCCGCGCAGCACGGGGTCCAGCTCCTGCGCTGCGCCGCACAGAGAGCACAGTCGGGTGCCGGGCTGCTCCGCGACGTCCAGCGCCCGCTCCAGGGGCAGCAGCGGTGCGCCCTGCGGGGCCTCTTCACAGTCGACGGCGTGCAGCACGGCGCGGCCGGGCCCGCGGCCGCCGGCCTTCTGCAGCACCCAGCCCGAGCGCCGGCGGGGTCCCAACACCTGGCGCACCGTCGACGGCGGCGGCAGGCGCTCGGTGGGCACGGTGTCGTAGGAGACGCCGTCGACCGGCCGGACGTGCTCGGGGGCCCGCACCCACACCCGGTACTCCGCGGCCTGGACGTCGCTGTCCTCGGTGTTGCGGTACGCGGGCAGGCCCACCTGGTACAGCCAGCCGCGCGGCGTCTCGCGCCGGGCCCACAGCCGGGCGGTGACCTCCTGGCCGTCCGGCAGGAGCACCACCACTGGCATGGGGGCGGCCGGGCCGTCCGAGGGCGTCGTCGTCATGCCGTCCACGGTAGGCAGGCCCGGCCGCGACCCGGCGGTCCGCCGGGCGTCGGCCTCTGTCCACAGGGCTGCGGCGGTGAGCTACCCCCGTGACCGAAGAAGAGAAGGCAGAGAAGGCAGCGCAGGCGGCCAAGACGCGTGCCAGGTTCATGGAGGGCCTCGCCCGCGTGGAGCGCACCCTGTTCACCCGCCCCGCGCCGAAATCCGCGCGAGCCCAGATGAAATTTCTTCGCAAGCGGGAGAAGGGCTCCACCAAGAGCCTGGCGGAGCGCCTGGGCGTCTCCCGCAAGACGGTGCAGCGCTACCTCTCGGGGGCCTCCACCAAGCCGAACAAGCGCCTTCAGGAGGCATTGATCCAAGAGACCGAGTCGGAGTGGCAACCGCAGGTCAAAGCACGTGTGAGGCAGCACGCGAGTACCTCGGGAGGGCTCGTCATCAGCTTCCGGGCCACCCTCGGCTTCACCGCGAACGGGTCCTCGGACGACGACCGGGTGCGGGATCTCAGCATCGCCGTGTCGCCCTCCCACGCGGCCCTCATCCTCGCCGCGCTGGAGGAGGGTGCGACGGACTCAGCTCTACATGATGCCGTCGCTGAGGCCATAGCGGACGCCTATTTCCGTCAAGGCGGTGGAGGACGAGCGAGTCTGAAGGTGAACTTCACGGACGTCCAGCGGCTGGATATAGCGTTTTAGCAGCGCGGAATCCGAGCGTGCTGTAGACCTGTGTGACCGGTCCGTCCAAGCACTTTTCCGAGCAGGCCATCATTTCTGTATCCGAGGTGAAAGCGAGTCCTGATGAACACGTCCGACGGGTGGCGGCCGCGCCGTGTCCCCGAGGCCCGCGGCCGCGTCGGCGGCCCGCGCACGCCGATCGACTACGCGAAGGTCGGCCGGTCCTCGGTACGCCGCCGCGCGCGGGGCATGACGCACAGCGAGGCGGTGGCCGGGCTCGAAGGGGCGGAACAGCAGGCGCACCTGGAGCGCCGCGACGAATCCGCCTTCGACGACGGCGGCCGCCGTGCTGCGGAGCTCGCGGAGTGGCAGCGCGTCGTGCAGCTGCTCGCCGTGACCGGCGGTCCGTACGACCCGGACGTCGACGTCGTCGTCCAGGAGGAGCTCGCCGAAGACCGGCGCCGCGAGGAAGCCGAGCAGCAGCACCGCCAGGAGCAGCAGCAGCTCGCCGACCGGGCGGCCGAACTGCTCGCCCTGGCCGGGTCCGGCCGACTCGACCGGACCGTGGCGAGCCGGCCGGGCGACGAAGCCGCCCGCGCCCTCCTGGACGACTACGACTACCGCGTCCTGGCGGTCGACGACTGGTTCGCCCGCGCCCTTGCCGACCGCGACGGCCACTACGCCGACCCGGCCGCCCGCGCGGCCGCCGTCGGCTCCCTGCCCGCCTCGGTGCGCGCCCGCGCTGCGCTGCTCGCCGCCCTCGCCCGCACCGGTGCCCCGGTTGACGACGGCCTCGAGTTCGTCGGCCGTCTCGCCCAGGCCGACCCGGACGCCACGACCGCGCTCGCCGCGTGGCTGGAGACCGCGGCCGCGGTGAAGGGCGGCACGGCGTGAGCGCGGCGGACGAAATGGTGGTCTGGAGCAAGCACAGCGAGATCGGCCACCACTACGAGGACCTGCTCGCCGACGGCTCGGTCATCGCCTGGACCGAGCCGCCATTCGGCGAGACGCTCTACCCCGGCGACGACGACCCCGACTACAACCCGATCTGCCACTGCCCGCTGACCCCGCGCCAGTTCTGCCTGGAGTGCGCCGGCTGCGCCGCCTGCGGGCAGTGCACCGGCCCGCACGTCTGGCCCCCGATCCAGACCTGACAACCAGTTGTCACGCTCACCGAGCGTGATAGTCAGTTGTCACGCCCCCTGTCACGCCCCCTGTCACGTTGCCGGAAGGCCGCGTGACAGCCCATCCCCGAAAGCCGATCAATTCGGACATACAGGCGCGGCAGCGTGGCACCCCACCGGCCCGTGATCACGTTCCGTGTCGGTCCGCAGTGAGCCGGGAGGGCCGGCCCCGCGCCCCGCAGAGCCCTCGCCGGTCCGGTTCGTCCGTACCGGGGTCCGGTGCCCCGCCCCGGCGATACCGTGGTGACACACGCCAGACAGAAGCCCAGGAGCCCCGGATGAGCCAGCAGCCGGCCCCCGCGCCCGCCCGCCAGCCCCTCGATGAGCACGCCGCCGAATCGGTCCTCGCGTACGCGGCCGCGGAGCGCGCCAAGACGGACGTCCTCGCCTCGGTCCTGGAGGACATCGCCGCCAACGGCTACCCCGCCCCCGAGTCCGGCGTCCCGTGGGAGACCGCCCGCGACGCCCACCTCGCCCGCCTCGCGGACGAGCAGCCCCGTGTCGCCTGAGCACGGGGCGCGCCGCTCCCAGGTCGTCATGGTGGAGCCCGCGCTCACCCAGCTCGGTAAGCTCACCGCGCACGAGACGCACCGCCTGGACCGCGCGATCGTCGCCATCAGCGTCAACCCGGAGTTGGGCACCGCGGTGCCCGGCACCCTGCTGCGCGACTACGCGGACGAGGTCGACGGCGTCCGGGTGATCTACTACGTCACCGCCCTGCGGACCATCACGATCGTGGCGTACGTCGAAGCCTGAGCAGCACACACAGCAGCGCCCCGGACCATCACGGTCCGGGGCGCTGCTGTGTCCGCTGCACGGCGGGCGGCAGGTGCCGCACGGCGAGGCCGGCGGCCGGGCGGCACACGGGTGCTGCTCGTGCAGCAGGCCGGGTGCTGCACGAGCAGCGGGGCCGTGCTGCCACCGGGCCGCTCGCCTGCTGCGCGGCGGTCAGTCGCCGTCGGTGGCCCACCGCTCCATCTCGCTCGGGTCCTTCCTCAGCAGGGTGTCGCGGCGGGACTGCGCGGTGGCCCGGGTGACGTCCATGGAGGTCGCCAGCGCGCCGTAGGAGCCGCCCCGGGCGGCGTGCTGACGTACGGCGGCGTCCCGGATGCCCTCCAGCCGGTTGATCAGCCCGTTGGACATGAGCACGGTGGTCGCGAGGTCGTCGGTGCTCGCCCCGCCGTCGCGCAGCTGCGCGAGGCCGTGCAGGACGGCACCGAGCCGCATGGCCATCTGTCCGACGTCGTCGCCCAGCGCTCGGGCGTCGGCGGCGGACAGCGGGATCGTGAGGTCGGGGACGGGGACGGGGTCGGTGTGCTCGGGCTCGGTGGTCACCGGGCTCTCCTCCTGGTGGTGCGGGACGGGGCGGGGTTCAGCGGTGCACGACGTCCTTGGCGAGGTCGCGGTGATGGACGTCGACGGCCAGGCCGCGGTCCTTGTACCGGTCGGCCAGGTCAGCGACCCGGTACGCGGCGGCGGTCTCGGTGTCGCCGGACAGGACGGCGGCGAGCGCGTCGGCCACCGTCGCGGAGCGGTGACGGCCCCCTGCACACCCGAGCCCGATGGTCAGCGGCTCGTCCTGGCGGGGCCCGGCGAGGTAGGCGTCCACGGTGGCGGCGATGGCGTGCACGAGCGCCAGGAGGCCGTCGGTGGCCATCACCGCCTCGCGTACGGGGGCGTCCCGGGCGGTGAGGTAGCGCAGCTCCGGGCGCAGGTGGGGGTCGCGGAACTGGTGGCGCATGTCGTAGCAGGCACGGGCGTCCGGCTGCGGGCCGTGCAGGTAGCCGAACGAGGTGATGGCCACGGCGGGCATCGAGGGTCCTCTCAGAGGCGGTGACGGGTGCGGGCGGGGGTCAGAGCCACTGGAAGGCGCGCCGGACGTCGCCCGCGGCCCCGGCGAGGTTGTCGGCGTGGAGCCGCACGTCGAAGTCGTACGGGTCGTCGGCCGCGTCCATCACGCGCTCGGAGGCGGCGTCGAAGACCCCGGCGAACGCCTCGTGGACACCGGCGGCCTTGAGGGCCTGGACGATGTCGTCGTGGTCGGCGCCGCCGCGCCGGACGGCGTCGGCGAGCAGGTTGAGCGCCCCGGCCGCGGCCGGGGCGAGCACGGCCAGGCCCTCGCCGACGGCGACGGTGGTGGTGGCGGTCCGTTCGACCCCCGTCTCGATGTGGCTGATCCGGGCGACGGCCTTGGACTGCTGCTTCATGAGGACTCCGATCGGGTGCGCGGTGGGCGGAGGAGGGTGGCGGTGGTGAGGGAGGAGTGCGTGCCGGAGAGCGATGACATTCGGGGCCGGCACCCGGCGGCACGGCGGCGGAGAGGTCAGGCGTGCTGGGCGAGGTAGCGGGCGGCGACGTCCACGAACTGGTCGTGGGCGACCATCGCGGCCTCCCGCGCGGCGGTCAGCTCCTCGGTGCTGCCGAAGTGGTCCCGGATCGCGTACGTCAGCGTGATCATGTGGTCGGCGGCGGTGCGCACAGCCGGGTCCGTGATCAGCACGCGCATCGCGACCAGCGGCCGGGTGACCTGGGAGCGGGTCTGGTGACTCTCCCGGCGCAGCGACTGAATCAGCTCGGCCTCGGCGCCCTCGAGGAGGGCGCCGCCGCGCGCCCACATGGTGCGGCGGTGGTCGCTGACGGCGCAGGCCAGCGCCGTGACGGCATCCAGACGGTCCCGCCGGATCGTCTCGCCGTGGTTCACGCGGACGGACCGTTCGGCGGCCCGCTCCTGGAAGCGGCCGCTGATGAGCGAGCCGAGCAGCGTGCCGACGACGGCGATGGCGGCGGTGACGAGGGCGAGTAACACGGCCGATCCTCCCGTAGGTGTATGACTTTCAATACACTGTATGGAAAATCATACACCCAGGGAAGGGGCCGCTCACGATTCTTTTCGCGGGGCTGCGACCTGCACGTTTCCCGCCTGCGGGAACCGTGTGCACCGATCTGACACACCCGGCCCACGACGCGAAGCGGCGCCGCACCCCTCGGGAGGATGCGGCGCCGCTGGCTTCGGGCTGCTCGACTACGCGGTCCGGCGCGTCGGCACTGCGGACAGGTGTCGCTGCGGGGCCGGGACCGCGGGCTCGGGCAGTTCGCCGGCGCGGATCGCCTCGACCGCGTCGCGCAGCGCCTCCTCCATCTCCTCGACGGTGGCGTACCCGGCGAAGTACGGGTGGATGAAGTAGCTGCGGTAGCGGCCCTCGGGCCGCAGGACGATGTTCCGCTCCACCAGCTGGTTCATGGCGATGGACGTGCGGTTCTTGCTGAGGCCCACCCGCGCCCGCAGTTCGGCCTGTGAGGCGTTCACCTCGCCGCCGGGACGCTGGACCTCCGACATCGCGCTGAGGAGGTCGTAGTTGGCCTTGGAGAGCTCCAGACTGTGCAGCTGCGCGTACCCGAGGGTGGCCTGGATCAGCATGCCTGCTCCTCCACATCGTTGTCGCCGAACGCCAGCTGCCGCGTACGCGGGGCCGGCGCGGCCGGGGCCGTGAACTCCGGGAAGCGCTCGCTCGCCGCCTTCTCCAGCGCCATCACATCTTCCCGCATCTCCGGGAAGTGCTTCCGGAGCGCGGCCCTGGCGTCCTGGCGCAGCTGCTCCAGGGCCTCCTGCTGGAGGTCGCCGTTGCCCTTGAAGCAGATCAGCGGGTTGACCACGATCACCGAGTTGGTCCGGCGCTGGAGCATGTGCCAGTTCTCCAGGCTGCCCAGCGCCCGGGTGACGTTCGCGCGCTCGACTCCGAGGTGCTTGGCGACCTTGATGTGCGTGATCTTCAGGCGACCCTCGACCTGGCGGCCCATGCAGAACAGCAGGACCGCCGACTGCACGGGCGACATCCCGTACCGGGCGATCAGCACGGCCAGGACGTCGGAGAGGAACGCGTTGCTGACCATGCTGTAGCCGCTGCGGCCCCAGGCGTCGTGCGGCGCCCGGTAGGTGTAGTCGACCCTGGCCGACCGCACCGGCCGACCGGCCTTCGGCGGCGTACGGTCCAGGGCCTTGGCGAAGCTGTCCGCCAGCGGCGACGTCACGGGCTCACCGCGGTCCACCGACCGCCGGCCTCTGCTGGTGGAGCGACTCGCGTCCCCGGGCACCCTGGCTCCTGCTGCTCGATCTCGTGTGGTCCCCGCGACCCTAGTCGAGATTGTCCCCGCCCAGAGGGACCTTTGTCCCTGTCGGCGTGGCCCCCTGGTGTCGACGCCGACACACCGCCTCCGAGACGCTGACGATCGAATGCGGCCCTGAGCAGGCGGAACGGAATTTGTCCCTCTCTGCGGGACCAAATCCGGTGATGGTGTGTCGCAGGAGGCACAAAACCGCAGGTCGATGTGTCAGGGCCAACACATCGCCTCCCGCAAAACCCCAGGTCAGAGGCCGTTTCCGCGTGGGGCCCTTTTATCAGTAAGACGCACACGCGCGCGCGAGGCGAGCCACCGAGGGCCTCCGCGTCCCGACGGCCACCCGCACCGAGGGCCGACCAACCGGCACCGACGGCACGCCCTACGGGCACCCCTCCGTGCGCATTCCTCATTGCCCACCCACTCGAACGCCACTCGGACCTCGACTAATCACCTACGACGCACCCATTCACAATTTCAGGCATTTCACCGGCCGTCATTACGTCCGTTACTCGGTAATCCCTCGCGGGCATTCTCTCTAATCACCTAACATGCAATCGAAGCATTCCGCGAACCGTCTTTTTCTTGGTCAGGGGTGGCGTAGCATCATTCCAGTCTTAAGCTAGCTACTATTTTTGAAGCACGCGCCCCCAGGGCTCGATCCACTGCCCCCGATCTGCGTTCGACGCCTCACCCGCTCGACTGCCCGTCACCACCCCTCCCTGTTACTGCTGCTTGTAGCCCGAGCCTCACGGGTGGGCCGCGCGGAGCGTGGCACGCCTGACCCGCACGGGAGTTGGAGGCACGCCCGGGGTGGCTGGAGCGCAGCGGAGGCCACGGGTCGGCCGGAGGTCGGCCCCGGCCCGCAACGCGGGCCGCCTGCCCTGCGGTTGGGTGGCGGGCGCGGA
>NZ_WWGX01000078.1 GCF_009862265.1 Streptomyces sp. SID8352
ACCGCGACCATCACCCCACCCGACGGCAACTCCTGCATCAACCGGCCCCGCACCGCCACCAGCCTCGCCGCATCCTCCAGCGACAGCACACCCGCCACATGAGCGACAGCGAACTCACCCACCGAATGACCCGCCAGGAANTCCGCACGCACACCCCAGGACTCCACCAGCCGGAACAACGCCACCTCNACCGCGAACAACGCCGGCTGAGCGAACCGCGTCCCGCCCAGCAGCTCCACATCCCCACCGAACACGACATCCCGCAACGGGATCTCCAGATGCCCGTCCAAATGGGCACAGCAGGCATCGAAGGCATCCGCGAACACCGGGAACGCGGCATACAGCTCACGCCCCATCCCCAGCCGCTGACTACCCTGCCCCGAGAACAAGAAGGCGGTCCGGCCCGGTTCGTGGCCGGTCGCGGCGTCGGTGCTACCGGTGACGAGGAGGGCCGCGGTGTCCGCCGTGTCCTCGTCGGCCAGAATGTCCAGGGCGCGGAGCAGTTCGGCCCGGTCGGTGCCGAGGAGGGCCGCGCGGTGCTGGAGGGCCGCCCGGCCGGTGGCGAGGGAGAAGCCGACGTCGGCCGGGGTGGCGTCCTGGTGCCCGGGGTGGTCGCAGAGGTGGGCGCGCAGGCGGCGGGCCTGGGCGCGCAGGGCGGTGGCGTTCCTCGCGGACAGCAGCCAGGGGACGGCGGTCCGCGCCGTGTCACCGGCCGGGGCATCTCCCGGAGCGTCGACGATGTCCTCGTCCTCGGCCGGGACGGGGGCCTGTTCGATGATCACGTGGGCGTTGGTGCCGCTGACGCCGAAGGCCGAGATCCCGCCCCGGCGGATGTGGTCGGCGGACTCGGGCCAGGCCACGGGGGCGGAGAGGAGTGCGACCGCGCCCGTGGACCAGTCGACGTGCGGAGTCGGGGCGTCCACGTGGAGGGTGCGGGGCAGTTGCGCGTGCTGGAGGGCCAGGACCAGCTTGATCACGCCTGCGACGCCGGCGGCGGCCTGGGTGTGGCCGATGTTGGACTTCAGGGAGCCCAGCCACAGCGGCCGGTCCGCATCGCGGTCCTGACCGTAGGTGGCCAGGAGCGCCTGGGCCTCGATCGGGTCGCCGAGCCGGGTGCCCGTGCCGTGCGCCTCGACCACGTCGACGGCGGCGGCCGCGAGGCCCGCGTCGTCGAGGGCCTGGCGGATGACCCGTTGCTGCGAAGGCCCGTTGGGGGCGGTCAGGCCGTTGGAGGCGCCGTCCTGGTTGATCGCCGAACCCCGGACGACGGCCAGGATCCGGTGGCCGTTGCGGCGGGCGTCGGAGAGCCGCTCCAGCAGGAGCATGCCGGCGCCCTCGCCCCAGCCGGTGCCGTCGGCCGCGGCGGCGAAGGCCTTGCACCGGCCGTCGGGGGCCAGCCCGCGCTGGCGGCTGAACTCGATGAAGATGCCGGGGCCGGACATGACCGTGACGCCGCCCGCGAGGGCGAGTTCGCATTCACCGCGGCGCAGGGACTGGACGGCCAGGTGGAGGGAGACGAGGGAGGAGGAGCAGGCCGTGTCGACGGTCAGCGCGGGCCCCTCCAGGCCGAAGGTGTAGGCGAGGCGGCCGGAGACGACGCTCGCGGCCCGGCCGGTGAGCAGATAGCCCTCCACGCCTTCGGGGGCCTGGCGCAGGTCGGAGGCGTAGTCCTGGCCGTTGGAGCCGATGAAGACGCCGGAGCGGCTGCCCTTGAGGGTGGCGGGGTCGATGCCGGCGCGTTCGAAGGCCTCCCAGGTGGTCTCCAGGAGGAGCCTCTGCTGGGGGTCCATGGCGAGGGCTTCACGCGGGGAGATGCCGAAGAAGGCGGCGTCGAAGTCGCCCGCGTCGTGGAGGAACCCGCCCTCGCGGGCGTACGTGGTGCCGGGGTGCTGCGGATCGGGGTGGTAGAGGGTGTCGAGGTCCCAGCCGCGGTTCTCGGGGAAGGCGGAGAGGGCGTCCTCGCCCTCCGCCAGGATCCGCCACAGGTCTTCGGGGGAGGTCACGCCGCCGGGGAACCGGCAGCTCATCGAGACGATGGCGATGGGTTCGTCGTCGGCCGGGCGGGTGGCGACGGCCGGGGCGGACGGGCCGGCGTGCGGGCCGGCGTGCGGGCCGCCGAGGAGCTGGGTGTCGAGGTGGGCCGCGAGTTCGGCCGGGTCGGGGTAGTCGAAGACGACGGTGGTGGGCAGCCGCAGACCGGTGGCGCCGGCCAGCCGGTTGCGGAGTTCGACGGCGGTCAGCGAGTCGAAACCGGTTTCGCGGAAGGCCCGCCCGGGCGGGACGGCGTGGGGGCCGGAGTGGCCGAGGACCGTGGCGGCCTGGGTGCGGACGAGTTCGACCAGGGCGCGCAGCCGTTCGGGCCCGGCGAGGCCGGCGAGCTGTCCGGCGAGCCCGGCGCCGGCCGCCGCGGGGCCGTTCGCCGTGGCGGACGCGGTGGCGGACGCGGTGGCGGCTTCGAGGATCGCGTGGGCCTCGGGCAGGCGGCGCAGGAGCGGGTAGTCGCCGGTGGGGGCGAAGGCGCGGACGAAGCGCTCCCAGTCGATGTCGGCGATGGTGACCGCCGTGTCCTGGTGCTCCATGGCGCGGGCCAGGGCGGCGATGCCGAGGTCGGCGGGCATGGGGAGGACGCCGCGCCGGGTGAGGTGTTCCTCGGCGTGGCGGCCCATCATGCGTCCGCTGCCCCAGGAGCCCCAGGCGATGGCGGTGGCGGGCAGGCCCTGGGCGCGGCGCTGGTGGGCGAGGGCGTCGAGGTGGGCGTTGGCGGCGGCGTAGCCGCCCTGGCCACCGTTGCCGACGGTGCCGGCGATGGAGGAGAACAGGACGAAGAAGTCGAGGTCGTGGCCGGCGGTGAGCTCGTGCAGGTGGACGGCGGCGTCGGCCTTGGGGCGCAGTACGTGTTCCAGCCGGTCGGTGGTCATGGCGTCGAGCACGCCGTCGTCGAGGGCTCCGGCGGTGTGGACGACGCCGGTGAGGGGGTGTTCGGCGGGCAGGGAGGCGAGGAGCTCGGCGAGGGCGGTGCGTTCGCTCGCGTCGCAGGCCGTGATGGTGGCGCGGCAGCCGAGGGCGGCGAGTTCCTCGCGGAGTTCGCCGGCGCCCTCGGCGGCGGGGCCGCTGCGGCTGGTGAGGACGAGGTGGGCGGCTCCGGAGCGGGCGAGCCAGCGGGCGACGTGGNCGCCGAGGGTGCCGGTGCCGCCGGTGATCAGGACGGTGCCGTGGGGGCGGGCGAGGGTGTGCTCGCCGGTGGGGTCGGCCGGATCGGCGGTGGCGCGGACGAGGCGCCGGGCGAGGAGGCCGGTGGCGCGGACGGCGACCTCGTCCTCGCCGCCGGGGTCGGCGAGGAGGCCGGTCAGCAGGTCGAGGGTGCGCGTGTCGAGGCTTTCGGGCAGGTCCACGAGGCCGCCCCAGCGCTCGGGGTACTCGGCGCCGGTGACCCGGCCCAGGCCCCAGAGCTGGGCCTGGGCGGGGTGGCGGGGCGGGTCGGCGGGGCCGGTGGCGACGGCGCCGGAGGTGGCGCACCACAGGGGTGCGCCGATGCCGGTGTCGCCGAGGGCCTGGACGAGGGCCAGGGTGGCGGCGAGGGCGGCCGGGACGCGGTGTCCGGGGGCGTCGGCGGGGTCTTCGGCCAGCAGGGAGAGCACCCCGGTGACCGCGTCCGCCTCCAGGGCGGCCTCGGTGAGCCGGTGGGTGAGGACGGCGGCCACCTCCGGCCGGCCCGGGTGGGCGGCCGGGTCGAGGGCGACGCGTTCGACGCGGGCGCCACGGGCGGTGAGGGCCTCGTGGACGGCGGTGGCGGTGGCGGATCCGGCGTGGGCGGTGGTGGTGACGAGCAGCCAGGTCCCGGTGAGCGGGGTGCCGCCGTCGCGCCGGGCGCGGGTCTCGGTGGGGGTCCAGGTGATCCGGTAGCGCCAGCCGTCGATGCGAGCGGTCCGGGTGGAGCGGCGGCGCCGGTCGGCGAGCCGGGTGACCATGGTGTCGAGGGAGGCGTCGGGGGCCAGGTCCAGTGAGCTGGTGAGGGCGCCGACGTCGGAGTTCTCGACGGCCGCCCAGAACCGGGCCTCCTCCTCGCCGTACCCGGCGCCGGTCGCGGGGGCGGCCGGTGCGGCGGTGTCGAGCCAGAAGCGGCGGCGCTGGAAGGGGTAGGTGGGCAGGTCGACGGGGCGCGGGCGCAGGCCGGCGAAGGCGGCGGCCCAGTCGGCGGGCACGCCCCGGGTCCAGGCTTCGCCGAGGGAGGTGAGGAAGCGGGCGGTGCCTCCGTCGCCGCGGCGCAGCGAGGGGATGACGTCCACGGTGGCGCCGGCGTCCTCCGCGGTCTCCTGGAGGCCGATGGCGAGGACGGGGTGCGGGTTGCACTCGACGAGGACCTGGTGGCCGTCGGCGATCAGGCGGCGGGCGGTCGGCTCGAAGCGGACGGTGGTGCGGAGGTTGGTGTACCAGTAGGCGGCGTCGAGGGCGGCGGAGTCGACGGGTTCGCCGGTGACGGTGGAGTAGAACGGCACGCTCGGGGCGAGCGGGGTGATGCCGTCGAGAGCGGCGGCGAGTTCGGCCTCGATGAGTTCCACGTGGGTGGAGTGGGAGGCGTAGTCGACGGGGACCCGCTTGGCGCGGACCCCGTCGGCGGCGCAGGCGGCGAGGAGTTCGCCGAGGGCGTCGGCGTCACCGGAGACGACGGTGGAGCGGGGTCCGTTGATCGCGGCGATGCCGAGCCGGGCGCCCCACTGTTCCAGGCGCCGGGTGACGTCGGCGAGGGGTTCGGGGACGGAGACCATCCCGCCGAGTCCCGCGAGGCGGGCGAGGAGGCGGCTGCGCAGGGCGACGACTCGCGCGGCGTCGTCCAGGCCGAGGGCGCCGGAGACGGCGGCGGCGGCGATCTCGCCCTGGGAGTGGCCGATGACGGCGGCGGGGTGGATGCCGAGGGATTTCCAGAGTTCGGCGAGGGAGACCATGACGGCCCAGAGGGCGGGCTGGACCACGTCGTCGGCGCTGTCGAGGGCGGGGGCGCCGGGGGCGCCGCGCAGGACGTCCTCCAGCTTCCAGTCCACGTACGGGGCCAGGGCGCGGCCGCAGGCGGCGATCCGTTCGCGGAAGACGGCGGAGGTGTCGAGGAGTTCCCCGGCCATGCCGGCCCACTGGGAGCCCTGGCCGGGGAAGACGAAGGCGACGCGGCGGCCGTCGGCGGCGGTGCCCTGGGCGGTGCGGGGCGTGGAGCCGCCGGAGGCGAGGGCGCGCAGGCCCTCGGTGAGTTCGGCCTCGGTGGCCCCGGTGACGACGGCACGGTGTGCGAAGGCCGTACGGGTGGTGGCGAGGGCGTGCCCGGTGTCGGCGGGGCGCCGTCCGGGGTTTGCGGCGGTGTGCCCGAGCAGGGCCTCGGCACGGGCTGCCAGCGCCTCGGCGCTGCGGGCGGACAGGACCCAGGGCACGACGGGGGTCGCGGCCGGGCCGGCGTCCGCCGGAACGCCCTGGGCCGGGCCGGCTTCGGTTGTCGCGTCCTGGGCCGGCCCGGCTTCGGCCCGGGCGTCGTCAGCGGCGGGGTGGGGCGCGCCGTTGCCCGGGGTGTGCTTCGCCGGGACGGCGGCGGCAGCGAGGTCCGCCGGGGCGGCGACGTGGGCGGCCGCGGGCGGGAGGGGGGCCGGGGGCTCGTCGGCCGGACGGGGTCCGGTGGGGGCCTCTTCGATGACGGCGTGGGCGTTGGTGCCGCTGATGCCGAACGAGGACACGCCGAACCGGCGCGGGCGGCCGGACGGGGGCCAGTCCACGGCGTCGGTCAGCAGCCTGACCCGTCCGGCGTTCCAGTCCACGTGCGGGGAGGGGACGTCGGCGTGCAGGGTCCGGGGCAGGACTCCGTGCTGGAGGGCCAGGACGGACTTCATGACGCCCGCGATGCCCGCGGCGGCCTGGGGGTGGCCGATGTTGGACTTCAGGGAGCCCAGCCACAGCGGCCGGTCCGCATCGCGGCCCTGGCCGTAGGTGGCGAGGAGGGCCTGGGCCTCGATCGGGTCGCCGAGCCGGGTGCCCGTGCCGTGCGCCTCCACCGCGTCCACGTCCGCCGCCGCCAGCCCGGCGTTGGCCAGGGCCTGGCGGATCACCCGCTGCTGGGCGGGACCGCTGGGGGCGGTGAGTCCGTTGGAGGCGCCGTCCTGGTTGATCGCGGAACCCCGGACGACGGCCAGGATCCGGTGGCCGTTGCGGCGGGCGTCGGAGAGCCGCTCCAGCAGGACCATGCCGGCGCCCTCGGCGAGGCCGAAGCCGTCGGCGTCGGCGGAGAAGGCCTTGCAGCGGCCGTCGGGGGCGAGCGCCCGCTGCTTGCTGAACTCGACGAAGGAGCCGGCCGTCGGCAGCACCGTGGCCCCGCCGGCCAGGGCCAGGGAGCATTCGCCGGTGCGCAGCGACTGGGCGGCCAGGTGCAGGGCGACGAGGGAGGAGGAGCAGGCGGTGTCGACGGTGACGGCGGGGCCCTCGAAGCCGAAGGTGTAGGCGAGGCGGCCGGAGGCGACGCTGACGCTGTTGCCGGTCAGCAGGTAGCCGCTGATGTCCTCGGGTGCCTCGTGGAGGCGGGGGCCGTAGTCCTGGTTCATTGCGCCGACGAAGGTGCCCGTGCGGGTGCCGCGCAGGGTGGCGGGGTCGATTCCGGCGCGTTCGAGCACCTCCCAGCCGATCTCCAGGAGCAGCCTCTGCTGGGGGTCCATGGCGAGGGCCTCGCGCGGCGAGATCCCGAAGAACTCCGGGTCGAAGTCGAGGGGTTTGACGGCGACCAGGAAGCCGCCCTCGCGGGCGTATGTGTGCCCGACCCGGTCCGGGTCCGGGTCGTACAGGCCCTCGACGTCCCAGCCGCGGTCGGCGGGCAGTGCGGCCACGGCGTCGCCGCCCTCGCTGAGCAGCCGCCAGAGGGCTTCGGGGCTGTCGGTGCCACCGGGCAGGCGGCAGCTCATGGCGACGATGGCGACGGGTTCGTCCCAGGCGGCTGTGGTGGTGTCCGTGTCGGCCGGGTCCTCGGGGGCGCCGAGGGCTTCGGCGAGGATCCGGCGGGTCAGGGCGGCCGGGGTGGGGTGGTCGAAGACGACGGTGTGCGGCAGGAGGAGCCCGGTGGCCTCGTTGAGGCGGCCCCGGAGTTCGACGGCCGTGACGGAGTCCAGGCCGAGGTCCCGGAAGGCCCGTTCGGGGGCGACGGCGTCCGGGCCGGGCAGCCCCAGCAGGGCGGCGGCGAGGGAGCGGACGAGCGCGGCGGCGGTGTGCTCGCGTTCGGCCTCGGGCAGCAGGGCGAGCCGGGAGGCGGGGGCGCGGCCGTCGGCGGAGGGCCGCCGGAAGGGGTACGTCGGCAGGGGGACGCGGCCCGTGAGGCCGTCGGAGGGGAAGGCGGGCGCCCAGTCGACGTCGACGCCCTGGACGCAGGCCTCGGCGAGCGCCGTGCGCAGGCGGCGCAGGCCGCCCTGGCCGCGGCGCAGGGTGGCGATGGTCACGGCGTGGCGTCCGGCTGCCGCGGCGGTCTCCTGCATGGCGGCGGTCAGCATCGGGTGGGGGGCGATCTCCACGAGGGCCTCGTGGCCGTCGGCCAGCAGGGCGTGGGTGGTCTGCTCGAAGCGGACCGGGCGGCGCAGGGCATCGGTCCAGAATCCGTTGTCCAGGGTGCGGCCGTCGACGAGGCCGCCGGTGGCGGAGGAGTAGAGCGGGGTGTGGCCGGTGCTCGGGGCGAGGCCGGCGAGGGCGGAGAGCAGCCGGTCGCGGACGGCGTCGACGTGCGCGGAGTGGGCGGCTGCGCCGAGGCGTACGCCGCCGCAGCGGATGCCGTCGCCCTCGAGTTCGGCGCGCAGGGCGCGTACCGTGTCGCCGTCCCCGGAGACGACGTGGGACCCGGGACCGTTGTGGGCGGCGACGGCGAGTCGGCCGGCCCAGGGGGCGAGCCGCTCCTGGAGGAGGTGGCCGGGCAGGCTCACGGCGAGCATGTCACCGCCGTGTCCGGCGAGTTCGGCGAGGGCCGCGCCCCAGGCGTGGACGGTTCGGGCGGCGTCCTCCAGGGTGAGGACGCCCGCCAGGTGGGCGGCGCCGATCTCGCCGACGCTGTGGCCCGCGTAGGCGCGGGGGCGGACCCCGTGGGCGTGCCAGGTCTCGGCGAGGGCGACCTGGACGCCGAAGATGGCGGGGAGGCTGACGTCGGGGGTGTCCGGGGCGGGGGCGCCGGGGGCACCGCGCAGCACGTCGCCGAGGAGCCAGCCGGTGAAGGGGGCGAGCGCCTTCTCGCAGCGCAGGGCGGCGGCACGGAACTGCGGTGAGCGGTCGAGGAGTTCGCCGGCCATCGCGGGCCACTGCCCGCCGGTGCCGGACAGCACGAACGCGGCCGGGCGGCCGGTGGCGGTGCCGCGGACCACGTCGGCGGGGAAGGCTCCGTCCGCGAGTGCGGCCAGCGCTTCGAGGCGGCGGTCCGGTCCGTCGCCGAGGAGCACGGCGCGGTGCGGGAACCGGTGCCGGGTGGTGGCGAGGGCCCGCCCCACGGCGGCCGGATCGAGGCCGGGGTGCGCGGTGAGGTGCTCGCGCAGCTGCCGTGCCCGGGCGCGCAGCGCGTCGGGACCGGCGGCGGAGAGGATCCACGGCAGCGGCTCCTCGGCCCGGTCATCCGCATGCGCGCCGTCTCCCGCGGCCACGCCGAGCGCGACAGCCGCGCCGGTACGGGTGTCGACCCCGTCGGGGCTCGGGTCGCCGGCGGCGTCCGTGCCGGAGCCGGTGGCGGATCGGTTCCCGGTGCCGGCGCCGCCTTCGGCCGCCTCGGTACCGGCGCCGGACTCGGTGCCGGGGACAGCGGTGCCGGTACCGGTCGCGACGACGGTGTCGGGGCCGAGGTCCGAGCCCGGGGTGAAGTCCCTGCCGGTGGCCGCGGCGAGGCGGCCGTCGGCTTCGAGCACGGCGAGGACGCGGTCGCCGACGGCCAGGGCGGCCGAAAGGGGCTTGAGGAGGACGGCGCCGTAGCCGCCGGGCGGGGTGTCCGGCAGGTGGACGTCGGGGCCGGCGGCCAGGGCGAGGGCGCTCTCGCCCCGGCCGAGGCCCTCGTGGGCCGCGCGCAGGGCGTCGGGGCCGGTGGGGAGGTGGCGCGGCGGCGGGGCGGCTCCGGGGGCGAGCCGCAGGACGGCGCCGACCGCGGCGGCGGCCTCCTCCTGCGCGGGGAGCTCCGCGTCCGCGCCGGGGACGGAGAGGAAGACGGCGAGGCCCAGGGCCGTGGCCGGGACCACCCCGGCATCCTCCAGCGCCTCCCACCAGCTCTCCGCCGCGGCCGGCCCGTGCGGCAGGGCGCCGGCCGGCGCGGGGTCCGACGGGTCCGCGGCGGCCTCCGCGAGGAACTCCGCGTCGAACGCCCCGTCCGTGCCGGTGTCCTCCGGCCGCCGGTGCGCCGACCCGATCACCACGATCACCTCGTGCGCGCCGTTCCCGGACTCCTCCGGCATAGCGACAGACTCCCGCATCATGTGTGCTCCATCGACCCGTTGAACTACTGCTGACTGGCTGGTTCCGCAGCGCCTCCGGGCGTGCGGGCATGCCGGGGAGGGACCCCGTGCTGTTCTCCTGAGTGCGCCGCCGGCTACGCGGCGGTGACGTCCTGCCGGATGACGCGCTCGATGTTCCGTTCGGCCAGGGCGGTGATGGTGACGAACGGGTTCACGCCGATGGAGCCGGGAATGAGCGAACCGTCCGTCACGTAGAGGTTCTTGTAGCCCTTGACCCGCCCGTAGTCGTCGGTGGCCCGGCCGAGGACGCAGCCGCCGAGCGGGTGGTAGGTGAAGTCGTCGGAGAAGGCCTTCACCTGCTTGCCGAACAGGTCGTAGCGGTACATCGTCGTGTTCGCCCTGTTGATGCGGTCGAACAGCGACTTCGCGGCGTTGACGGCGGGGGTGTTCTGGTCGCGGGTCCAGCGCAGGGCGGCCCGGTCGGTCGCCGCGTCGTAGGCGAAGGTGCCGCGTTCGGGGTTCTTGGTGATCGCCAGGTAGAGGCTGACCCAGGTCTCCAGTCCCGCGGGCATGGGGGCGATCTCGGCGAAGACGGGGTTCTGGGGGTTGTCCCAGTCGTCGATGCCGAGGGCGGGGATGGAGGACTGGTCGGCGCCGGTGGGGTTCCACACGTGGTTGGCGCGGGCGGTCATGATGTTGCCGTTGGGGCCCCAGCCGGCGCCGATCTCGGGGCTGAGGTCCGGGAGGGTGCCGGTCTCGCGGGCGCGCAGCAGCAGTTCGGTGGAGCCGAGACTGCCGGCGCCGAGGAACAGGTGGCGGCAGCCGATCTCCTTGGTGGCCAGCAGCCGGCCGTCGGCGTCGCGCTGCTCGACGGTGAGGAGGTAGGTGCCGTCCTTCTGCTGCCGGACGGCCTTGGCCTGGTGCAGGGTCTCGATGGTGACCTTGCCGGTGCCCAGGGCGGCGGCCAGGTAGGTCTTGTCCAGGCTCTGCTTGCCGTGGTTGTTGCCGTAGATGACCTCGGCGGCCAGCGCGGACCTGGGGACCTCCCCGGCCGCCTCGCGCCGCATGTGGTCGAAGTCGTAGACGTTGGGGACGTGTACGGTGCCGAGGCCGGCCTTCTGTGCCTGGTCGCGGGAGACCCGGGCGAACTTGTACCACTCGGTGCTCTCGAACCAGCCGTTGTCGATGTGGTTGACGCGGAGCATGGAGTCGGCGCGCGGGAAGTAGCGGTCGTACATCTCGGCGGAGTCGACGCGCGGCAGCACCTCCTCGAAGTAGGAGCGCTTGGGCGCCACCGCCATGCCGCCGTTGACGAGGGAGCCGCCGCCGACCCCGCGGCCCACGTACACGGACATCTGGTCGAAGTTCACCCGGTCCAGGACGCCGGCGTACGGGTCGATGTCGCGGTTGGCCAGGTCCAGCCAGAGGAAGCTGCCGAGGGGGGCCTCGGTGCGGTTCTTGAACCAGCTGGAGCGCTTGTCGGGCTTGAGCACGCCGGCGAAGACGTTGCCGTCGGGTCCGGGCTGGTTCCACAGCTGGCCCATCTCGAGCATGACCGTGCGGACCCCGGCCTCGCCCAGGCGCAGTGCGGAGACGGCGGCGCCGTAGCCGGTGCCGACGACGAGGGCGGGGACGAAGGCGGTGCCGTCGGCGCGGTCGGCGGCCAGGGCCCGGGGGGCTCCGATGGTGGTGGTGCCGGCGAGGGCCGCCGCGCCGAGGGCCGTCATGCCGAGCAAGCGGCGGCGGGACAGGTGCTGTTCCACGGCATGTACCTGGCTTTCGGGGGAAAAGGGACGAGCGGTGGGGACGCCTGCGCGCGGCGGGTGCGGGTGCGGTGCGAAAAGCCGTCGGTGAGCGGGACGGCCTCGGGGGGGGACGAGGGGCGCGGGAGGTCCGGTCCGCGGAAGGGTCAGCCGACGGGGTGCAGGGTGATCGCGGAGCAGGGGCACTGGTCGGCGGCCTCGCGCACGGCGGCGTGCAGGATGGCGGGCGGGCCGGGGTCGAGGAGGACCACGAGGCCCTCCTCGCACTGGTCGAAGACCTCGGGGGCGATCAGGGCGCACATCCCGGCGCCACAGCACAGCCGGCGGTCGACCGCGACCCGCAGCGGGCCGCCGCTCACCAGGCGACGGGCAGCGCGTACACGCCGTAGACCTGCATATCGTGGCGGAGCCGGACCTCCTCGGGCGGGCAGGCCAGGCGCAGTTCCGGGAAGCGCTCCAGCAGGGCGGTGAAGCCGACCCGCAGCTCGATGCGGGCCAGCTGCTGGCCGAGGCACTGGTGGATGCCGTGGCCGAAGCCGAGGTGACCGGCGGCGCGCCGGGACACGTCGAAGGACTCGGGGTCCGGGAAGCGCTCGGGGTCGCGGTTGGCGGCGGCGAGCGAGACCATGACGACCTCCCCTTCCCTGATGAGGGTCCCCTCGATCTCCACGTCCTCCAGGGCGGCTCGGGTGGGGCCGTGGTGGACGATGCTGAGGTAGCGCAGGCTCTCCTCGACGGCGCCCTCGATCAGCGACGGGGCGGCGCGCAGCGCGGCCAGTTGCTCGGGGTGTTCCAGCAGGGCGAAGGTGCCGAGGGCCAGCTGGTTGGCGGTGGTCTCGTGGCCGGCCACCAGCAGCAGGAAGGCGATCGAGGTGAGTTCCTCGTCGGTGAGCTCCGGATCGGCGGTGATCAGGCCGCTCAGGATGTCGTCGGCGGGCTCGGTGCGCTTGAGGCGCACCAGGCCGCCCAGGTAGGCCGCGAGCTCCAGGAACGCGGCGGTGACGTCCTCGGTGGACTCGCCGAAGCTGCTCCAGACGTGGGTGTGGTGCTGGAAGGTGGCGCGGTCGGAGTAGGGCACGCCCAGCAGTTCGCAGATGACGAGGGAGGGGATGGGCAGCGCGAAGTGCTCGAAGAGGTCGGCGGGCGAGCCGAGGCGCTCCATCTCGTCGAGCCGCTCCGCGGTGATCTTCTCGATCCACTCGGTGAGCAGGCGCATGCGGCGGACGGTGAACTGCCCCACCAGCAGCTTGCGGTAGCGCTGGTGCTCGGGGTCGTCGTGCTGGATGAACATGCCGGGGGGCGCGGCCGGGGCCTCGTCCAGGGTCGCGGCGCGCGGGACCGGCGGGTGCTTGAGCTCTCCGCGGGCGCTGAACCGGGCGTCGGCGAGGACGGCCCGGGCTGCGGAATATCCCGTGACGAGCCAGCCGAGATGGCCGTCGGCGAATTCCATCCGCGTCAGCGGTTCGGTCCCGCGCAATGACCGGATCTCCGTGGGCGGGTTGAAGTATCCGTCCCGGAGAGTGGAAAAGGTCACCGGTAAACCCTGGCTCATACATGCCCTTCCATGGTCGGCCGTATTGCGGCTCGAATCATTCGCGAGCGCGGCCTCGACACGGCCTCAACACGGCGTCGATGCGTTCCGAACAGGCTTGCCGAACATTCGAACTCCGCCGTCCGCGCAGTTCGAACAGCGTCACCTCGAAGGTAGGGAGACGGGGCGAAAGGTGTCAACGAAATCAATCCCGCGCGCGCTAACCCTGTGGGCGGGGGCCGGGGGTACGGTTACGGGCGGTACCGGGGGGCTTCGGTTCGGTACGGTACGGGCGCCCGCCGCCCCCTCCCCTCCCCCGTCGCCCGTGGGGGGTCAGGGACTTTCCTGGGACAGCAGCTGTGCCATGGGGGCCAGTTCGGCGCGGCCGTCGATGCGCAGCTTGCGGTAGGCGTGGGTGAGGTGCTTCTCGACCGCCCGGGCGCTGACCTCCAGCCGTTCGGCGATGGCCCGGTTGGAGGTGCCGCGGGCGGCCAGGGCGGCGACGCGGCGCTCGGTGCGGGTCAGGGCGGCGACCGCGTCCGCGCCCTGCCGGCCGGCGATGGTGTGCAGGGCCCGGCCGGCCCGGTCGGCGATCCAGGGCGCCCCGCACCGCAGCCCCTGTTCCCGGGCGTGGGTGAGCCGGTGCTCGGCCTCCGCCTCCTGGCCGGCGGTCAGCAGCCATCTGCCCAGGAGCAGGGAGGTGCGGGCCTGTTCGAGGAGGTGGGCGGAGCGTTCCAGGGTGGCGGCGGAGTCGCGCAGCAGGGCGAGTCCCCGTTCTCCCCCGGTGATCGCGCCCCGGCCGCGCAGGGCGCGGCCGATGGCGACCGGGCTGCCCCAGGCGACGGCGCGTTCGTACTCCTCGTCCATGAGGTCGTGGGCCTGGCCGGGCCGGCCCATCCGGTAGTGGAGCGCGGAGGCCCAGGAACGCCAGGGTGCGACGGCCGGGTTGCGCCAGTGGGCCCGTTCGGCCGTACGCCCCCAGTCGAGGTAGCAGTCGAGGGCGGTCGGCAGGTCGTGGCGGAGGGCGGCGGCACAGCCGCGGACGAGGAGCCTGAGGGAGGGGAGATGGCCGAGGGCGGGGTCCGGCGGGGAGCCCGACAGCAGCCGTTCGCACAAGGTGGTGTCCCGCGCCTCCAGGGCGGCCAGGAAGACGGCGGCCAGGGCGCGCGGGGCGGCCCAGTCGGTGGCGCCCAGGTCGAGCGCCTCCGTGGCGTGGTCGCGGGCCAGGGCCAGGTCGCCCCGGGCCAGGGCGAGGTGGGCGAGCTCGACGGCGGTCAGGGCGCGCGGGACGGTGGCACGGTCGCGGCGGGCCCGGTCGTGGGCGGTGTGCAGCCAGGGGCCGATGCTGGCGAGGGAGTCTGCGGCGACCAGGACGTCGGTCAGCAGGGGCAGGGCGGTGTGGACGTGGCCGGGGGCGGCCGGCTCGTGCTGGAGCAGCCGTTCGGCGAGCGGCACGGCCTGGGCGGCGGTGACCCGCTGGGCCAGGACGGCCGCGTGCAGCAGGACGGTGACCCGTTCCCGGCCGGCGGCGCTGTCGAGCGGGGGGACGGGGCCCAGGGCGCGCAACCGGGCGGCGGAGTCGTCGAGTTCGGCGGGGCCGGCCACGGCGGCGTGCCGCAGGCGGGCCTCGAGCCGCAGGGCGCTCTGGCGGTCGGCGCCGGTGAGGTCGGCCGGGTCGCCCAGCGCGGCGGCGGTCCCGGCGACCGTGTCGAGGGTGGCGGGCGGGCAGTCGGCGAGGAGGAAGGGCGGTATCCGGCCCGCCACGCGGGCACGGCGCGCCGGGTCCGGGAGGAGGAGCAGCGCCTGGGTGAAGTGGCGCAGTGCGGCTCTCGGGGCGAAGTCGCGCTCGATGGTGGCGAGTTCGACGAGGAGATCGGCGCGGGCGGCTCCGTCGGGCGGGCTGAGGAGGAGGGCGCGGCGCAGGTAGCGGACCGCGGCCTCCGGGTCCGTGCGGCGCAGGGCGGCGGTCGCGGCCGCCCGGAGCGCCTCCTGCGCCCAGGGTTCCCCGCAGGAGGACACGGCGAGCAGCTGGGCCGCGGCGCGCTCGGCGGGGTGCCCGCCCTGGTGCAGGAGGAGGGCGGCGCGCAGGCGGGCGGCCTCGGCCTCGGCGGGGGACATCGCCTCCTCCACGGCGTCCGCGACGACCGGGTGGACGAACCGGGGCACGGCGCCCTCCGCCAACAGCCCGAGCCGCCGCAGCACCCGCACCGCCTCGGCCCGGCCGACGGCGTCGAGCCCGGCGAGCCGGGCGGCGGGGTCCTCCCCACTGGCCTCCACGTCCCAGCAGGCCAGGAGGTCCGCGGCGTACGCGGTCTCTCCGTCCGCGCCGGCGCACGCGGCTCCGGCCGTCCCTCCGTACACGGTCGCCGCGGGGTCTCCGACGGCCCGGGGGCAGACGGATCCCCCGGCGCCCGCGGGCCCCCCGGGGCACGCGACCCCGGCATGCCCGGCGACCTCCGGGTGCCCGTCGACCCCGACGTGACCGACGTGACCGGCGTGCCCGGCCTGCCCGGCGACCCCCGTGTGCCAGGTGGCCGCGTCGTGCGCGGTGGGGGTCGCATAAACGGTGTGCCCCGTGGCCCGGTTGGTTCCGGTGACATCGGTGCCGTCGGTGGTCTCGGGGGCGGTGGGTTCCGTGGGGGCGGGGGGTTCGCCGAGGAGGGCGAGGGCCGAGGCGAAGCGCCAGACCGGGGGGCGCTGGCCGCGCAGGACCACGGCGAGGCGTTCACGCAGCGCGTCCGGACGGATGCCGCGGATGTCCTGTGCGTCGGGCAGCCGTTCCTCGTAGGCCCCCGGCCGGGCGGCGGTCAGGGCGTCGAGGGTGGCCGTGAGCAGCAGGGGGTTTCCGCCGGTCGCCTCGTGGCAGGCGCGGGCGCAGGCCCGGTCCACGGGCCGGCCCAGGCGGGCGCCCACGAGGTCTGCGGTGGCCCCGATGGACAGCGGTCGCAGCCGCAGCAAGCAGACCGCGCGCCCGGTGAGGTGGTGGAGCCCGGGAGCCTCCTCGCCCGGGTCCCCTTCGCGCAGGGCGGCGACCAGGGTGACGCGCAGCCGGGGCAGCCGTCCGGCCAGCCGGGCGAGCCAGCGCAGCGAGGCGGCGTCGGCCCATTGGAGGTCGTCCACCAGCAGGAGCAGCGGTTTGTGTTCTGCGTGTTCGGCGACCAGGGCAAGCAGCTCGGCGTCCTGTCCCGATCCGGCGGGGGAATCGGCCGGATGCCCGGGTGCGATGACGGTACTTCCGGCGGCGGGCAGCAGCGGGGCCAGCAACTGGCTGAGCACACCGAAGCCCAAAGCCTGTTCCTGCGGGGCTCCGCTGGCGGTGAGGACGCGGATGCCACGGCGTTCGGCGAGCTCCGGCAGGGCCCGCAGCAGGGCCGTCTTCCCCAAGCCGATGCCGCCGCTCACCACCGTCAGCGACCCGCCACCCGCTGCTCCGTCGCCCGTCGCGTCCAACGCCGCGGTGAGCAGGTCGAGTTCCTGTTGGCGGTGGAGCAGGGGGTTCACGTCGGTTCCTCCGTAGCGGTTCGTTCGAGGGCCGCGGCCAGCTGCGGACGACCCCGGATGCCGAGCTTCCGGTAGGTCTTCGTCAGGTGCTGTTCCACGGTGCGGGGGGTGACGGCGAGTTCCCCGGCGATGGCCCGGTTGGACAGGCCGTCGGCGGCGAGCGCCGCGACCCGGTACTCGGCGTCGGTGAGGGGGGCGGGTGCCGGCCGGTGCCCGGTGGACGGGGTCTGGGGTCCGGCCGGCGCCGGGCCCCGCCCGACGCCCCGCGGGGTGCGGCGTGCCGGGCCGGGCCGGGCCGAGTCCGGCCACGGGTCGCGGCGGGCTGCCGGGGCCGGTGCACCCGAGGCCGCGTGCCGAGCCGCCTCGGGCCGCGGGGCCGCACCCGGGCCAGGGGTACCCGGCCCCGGGATGCCCTGGCCAGAGGTACCAAGGCCCGGGGTGCCCCGGCCGGGGTGGTCCAGGCCGGGGGCAGTCGGGCCAGGGATACCAGGGCCAGGGGCTCCCGAGCCAGGGACACCAAGGCCGGAGGTACCCCTGCCGGAGGGGCCCCGGCCGGGGGCGACCGGGTGGGGGCCGGCCGATGCCGGTGCGGGGTGGGGCGGGGTGGGGCCCGCCGGGGGCCGGGCGGCGGCCAGGAGGGAGTCGACCGTGAGATGCCCGGTGAAGGGGGCCGTGCCGAGGGCGACCAGCGCCTGGCGGTACTGCCATCCGGCGGCGCGCCCCCGGGCCCGCGCCGCCGCTCCGGGCGGGTTGGCCCCGCCGGGGCGCGGGGCCAGTGCCGTGGCCAGCGCGAGGGGTGAGCCCCACACCAGGGACCGGCGGCGTTCCTCGGCCAACAGCCGCACCGCCAGGGGGTCGTCGGGGTCACGGGTCCGGGCGGCGGCGGAACGCCAGGGCAGCAGGGCGGGGTTGGCGGCCCCCCGGGCCAGCAGTCGGCGCCCGCACTCCAGCAGATCGGCGAGGGCCCGGTCGCGCTCGCCCGCCGCGAGCCGGACCCGCCCGCGCGCGTAGAGGAGGTACGCCCAGGCCGGACCTGCCTCGGCGGCCACCGGCAGCCGGGTCTCCAGGACCCGGGCGGCGGCGTCCGCGTCCCCCCGGCGCAGGTCCAGCAGGGCCTGCAGGGCGAGGGGGGCGGGCGCCATCCGGGGGTGCCACAGGCGGGCCGGCATGAGCTCTGCGCACCGGTCGAGGGCCTCCGAGGCAGCGGAGTCCCGCCCGCCCCACAGTTCGGCGAGGCAGGTGACGAGCAGCGCCGCGCCCGCGACGGGCCGGGCGTCCCGCCGTGCCGCGCACACCAGGACCTCCTCGAGGGCGCCACGGGCCTCCTCCGTGTCCCCGCTGAGCACCAGCGCGTGCGCCGCTGCCGCCCGCACGGCAGGCGGGACTTGCGCACGGGCTCCCGGGGCCAGGGCGGCCCGGGCGAGCGCCCTGGCGCTGCCGATGTCCTCGCCCCGCCGGGCCGTCAGCCATGCGGCCACGGCGGCCTCGGCGGCCCGCTCGGGCCGACCGGTCCAGGAGTCGGCCGGGAGCGGCACGCAGCCGTCCTCCACGTCGGGACGGCCCAGTGCGGCGGCCATCGCGTGCAAGGCCCGCAGCCCGGAGTGCTCGGCGGTGCCCGGCTCCGCCCCGGCGGCGGCCCGGGCGATGCGGGCGGGGGTGGGTAAGTCACCGCAGGCCACGAGGAGTTCCGCCGCGAGCAGCCGGGCCCGTACCGTGCCGGGGTCGGCGGGAACGGGTCCGGCCGCGCCCGTCGGGGGGTCCAGGGCGCGGTACAGATGGCGGCTCGCGGCGTCGGGCCGGGTGGGGAGCACGGCGGTGGCCAGCTCGGTCAGCAGCCGGACCCGCAGGGCTTCCGGCACCGGCTCGCGCAGGGCCCGTTCCAGCAGCCGGACGGCCCCGGTGTGCCGGCCGGCCGCCCGGTCCGCGGCGGCTCGGCGGCGCAGGGCCGCCACCGCCCAGGGGGCGCCGACGGGGCCGGAGCCCAGCAGCATCCGGGTCACGGCGCGGTCGGACAGGGCCGCCCGGTGCGCCCATGCGGCGGCCCGGGCGTACAGCTCCTCCCGCTGCGCCGTGTCGAGGTCGGCGAGGACGGCCCGCGCGGCGGCCCCGCTGCGCAGGGCGGGGCGGGGGCCGTCGGCGAGCAGCCCGGTGCCGGACAGCATGCTCAGGGCCCGTCCCGTGCCCGGGGTCCGCGGGCCGGTGGCCAACGCTTCCATCAGGCCGGGCGTGCAGTCGGGTCCGGCGACGACGATCGCGCGCAGGACGCCGAGGAGTTCGGCGGGCAGCAGGGGCAGGGTGCGCACCGTGCGCTCCCGGACGGCCTCCGCCGTGCTCTCCGCGAGGTCGGCGAGGTGGCCGGTCCGCGGGGTCCAGCCGTGCCGGACGAACCGGGCGGTGACCGACTTCAGCAGGGCGGGATTCCCGTCGAGGGAGCGGGCGGCCTCCTCCAGGAAGGCGGCGTCCACCGACGCCGGCCATGTGTCGGCGAGGACCCGGCCGACGGCTTCGGCGGACAGCGGGGGCAGCTCCAGCACGTGCCGGGCCACCGAGCGGCCGTCGGCCAGCGGGCAGGGCTCGATCCGGTCGTACGGACCGGGCGCGGCGGCGCCGTTGCGGGAGGTGAGCAGCATCAGCGGCACCCCGGCCAGCCGCCGGGCCAGCGCCTGGAGCCCGCGCAGCGACGGCGGGTCGGCCCACTGGGTGTCGTCGACGACGAGCAGCAGGGGCCGGCTGCGGGCGGCGCTGAGGGAGGTGGCGCACAGGTCGTCGGGGCGGGTGGTGTGTCCGGCGCCGGGGCGGGCGGACGCGGACGGGAGGACCGGCCCGGCGGGACTGGCCCCGGGGAGCAGCTGGCTGAGGAGCTGGGCGGCGATTCCGTGGGGCAGGCCGGTCTCCTCGGGCGAGGCCGCCGCGGCGGCGACCCGGACGCCGGCCTCCGTGGCGAGGGCCGCAGCGTGGCCCAGCAGTGTGCTGCGTCCGATGCCGGGCGGTCCGCCGACCTCGACGAGCGCGGGCCGGCCGCGTCTCAGGTCGGCCAGCAGGCCGCGCAGCAGCCGGTCTTCGGCGTCCCGCCCGACGGGCGCCGCCGGGCCGCCGGTGCCGGGCGGGGTGTCCTGGTGGCCCGGCGGGGCGGCTGTCGTCCGTGGCATGGGGCTCGGTCCTCCTCGTTGTCGTGTCGCTCGGCTCCCCCGCCGGGCCGCGCGGCGGGGTCCTCGTTCAGGCTCGGCTCCGGACCGGACCGGGGCCGCCGCGCGCCCCGCGTTCCCGTCGCTCGTCGGCCTCCCCGGGTGCCGCTGGAGGCCTCCCGGCAGGGGCGGAACCTCTGTGTCCGCCCCCGGTCTTCCCGTCCCGGGCCGGGCAGCAGCGGCGCCGGGACGTGCCCGGCCCCTCCGGCGGGGGCGGCCGCGGAGCGGTCCTCATCCGCCCCCGCCCTCCGGAACACACCGCGCATCCGTGCCTCCCCCGTCCGACGCCCGAACGCGCCCAGCGCCCACCGCGTCCCCCCGGTGCCGGCGAAGAGCGGGCTCCGCTGACCTCGCCCGCCCCCGGCCTCCCGGGCCGCACCGCGCAGCCGTGCTCCGCGCGCCGGCGCCGCAACGTGCCCGGCCCCGCCCCCCCTCGCGCCCGCCGCCCGGGTTCCCCCGTGCCGCCGGGGCGCTCCCGGCGGCGGGTCTCCGGCCCGGTCCGTATGTGCCTTGGCACCCGACTCGCCGGGTCGGGGCGGCCCGAGCCGCAAGGCCCGGCCGCCCGTGGAGCGGCGCGTGCGGTCCCCACCACCCACCCGGGCCGGTCCCGAAGCCCTGCGGCTCGAGGGCGGCGCGGTTCCTCCGGCAGAGGTTCGGAGAGCTGCATCCGGTACGGACGACCCGGGCGGTGTCCGCCGGTGCCACCGGGCCCCGCGACATCATGGAGTCCCCTCTGCTCGAGCGGAGCCGAGAGCTCGGGGGAGCGTGCTCTCGGTGCGCCGGGGCGCGAGACCTCGTACCGGAGGTGCTCGGCCCCCCGCCCGGGGCATCGCGGGCACCCCCTAGGGCGGGGACGGCACACTGTCGGCCGGGGGGGCCGTGGCCGCGCGGGGGCGGGCGTCGAGGCCGCGCGGCAGCTCGGCGCGTCCGCGAACGTCGAGCTTGCGGTAGACGTTGGTCAGGTGCATCTCCACCGTCCGCGGGGTGATGAACAGCGCCTCCGCGATCTTCTTGTTGCTGTGGCCGCGCTGGGCCAGGGTGGCGATGCGGCGCTCGCTGGGGGTCAGGGAGTCCACGGGGGCGACGGCGAGGTGCGGCATGCGTCCGCCCGCGGTCACCAGCGTGTCGCGGGCGGTGGCGGTCAGCGCGTGGGCCCCGCAGCGGGTGGCGAGTGCGATGGCCCGGCGCAGGCGGCGCCGCGCGGCCCGGGCGTCGCCGAGGGCGAGCAGCTCCCGCCCCAACTGGTATTCGGCCCGGGCCAGTTCCAGCCGGGCCGGGGAGCCGGACAGGGTCTCCACGGCCTCGGCCAGCAGGTCCGTACGGGCCCGGCCGCCGACGACGGAGGCCGCCGCGACCAGGCCGAGCCCCAGGGCGCGCGGGGTGCCCCAGGCCCGGGTCCGGGCCACGGCGGTCTCCACGAGCCCGGCCGACTCGGCGCCCCGGCCCAGCCTGCCGAGGGTGGTGGCGGCCGACAGCCACCAGGGGGCGAGGACCGGGTTGACGATGCCCGCCTCCTCCTGGCTGCGCCCGCACCGCCGCCACAGCTCCAACGCCCCTTCGAGGTCACCGCGTTCCCGGTGGACCCGCCCCGAGACGTACAGGTAGAGGTGCCATTCCCACACGGTGCGGTCCAAGTGGCCCGCGGTGCGCGCGAGTCCGTCGAGGACAGCGCCGGCCCGGGCCGCTTCCCCCTGGGAGAGCAGCACGGAAGCCAGCGCGAGGTGGGCCAGCGGCGGGGCTCCGGCCGGGCCGCCGGCCTCGGTGGCGGCCCGGGCGTCCCGCGCGGCGGCGGGGACGTCGCCGATGCCGTGCAGGATCAGGGAGCGGCCGGCCAGCGCGGCGCGCCGGGGCCACAGCGGAGGGTGGTCCTGGGCCGGTGACAGCACCCGGTCCAGGGCGGCGAGGGCCTCGTCCACTCGGTCGGCGAGCGTGAGTACGGCGGAGGAGCAGAACACCCCCCAGTCGGCGGTGCCGGGCTCGTCGGCGCGCAGGGCCCGGCGGGCGAGGGCGGTGGCCCGGGCCGCGGATCCGCCGTCCAGGGCGGCGAAGGCGCTGAGGGCGGCGAGCAGGCGCCGGTCGGCCGGACCGTGCCCCGTCGGTACGGGCAGGGCGGTGGCCCGGGCGCCGGCGGCGGGCAGTGCCGTCCGGTCGTTGACGGCGCTGGCCAGCAGGGCGGATTCGACGGTCGTGCGCAGGTCCCGGCAGGCGGGGTCGGCTCCGGCGTCCGGGAGGCCGGACAGGCCGTCCAGGACCCGCTCCAGCAACCGCATGCCCTCGGAGGCCCGGCGGGTGCCGAGGGCCAACATGGCGTACTGCACGGCGACGGGGGCCTGCCGGCGCGGGTCGGGGGTGAGGTCCAGGGCCTGACGCAGGTGCCAGAGGGCGTGGGCCGGGGTGACGACGGTACGGCTGGCGGCGCGGGCGAGTTCCACGTGCAGGCCGCCGCGTTCGGCGTCCGTGAGGCCGCGGCCGGCCTCGCCGCGCAGCCAGCGGCCGGCCGCCCGGACGGTCGCCCGGGTGGGTGCCTCGGCGGCGGCGTCGCGCAGGACGGCGAACATCCACGGCTCGTCGGCCCGCTCCAGCGCGGCGAGTTGCTCGGCGACCTCCGGGGCCGGCCGTCCGGCGTCGCTGAGGACCCGGGCGGCGCGGATGCGCAGGTCCCGCAGGTCGGGCTCGGGCAGCGCGGCGAGGACCGCGCCGCGGACGACCTCGCGCATGGAGGGCGGGGAGCCCGGCAGGACGGCCCCGATCCGGCGCAGGCCATTCAGGGCGCAGGTGACGGCCCCGACGTCCAGGCCGCAGAGCGCGGCGATCAGGTCGGGGGCGGCCTGGCCGAGCACCGCGAGGGCGGTGGCCGCCTGCCGGGCCCGGCGGGGGCCCGCGGCCAGCAGTTCGGGGACCCGGGAGGCCGTCACGCCCCGGTGGACGGCGTCCAGCCGGTGCACCGCGTCCGCGCGGGGTGGGATGCCGAGCGTGCGCAGTGTGGTGAGAACCCGGTCGACCAGCAGCGGGTTTCCGCCGGTGAGTTCGGCGCAGCGCCGGACGAACCGCTGGTCCGGGGGGTGGCCGCAGATCCCGGTGGCCAGGCGAGCGATGCCGGCTTCGCTGAGGGGGGCGGGGTCGAGGAGGGTGCAGCGGCCCCGGGCGGCTATCTCCGCGAGCACGGGGGTTCCGGGGCCGGGGGCGTCGGTGCGCTGTGCGAGGACCAGGAGCAGGGGCCGGGCGGCGGCGTGGCGGAGGATGAACTCGATGCGGCGCAGGGAGGTTTCGTCGCACCATTGCGCGTCGTCGACCAGCAGGGCCAGGGGGCCGGCGGCGAGGAGCTCCAGGACGCGGCCGTGGAGCTCCTGGCGGTCGTGGTGGAGGTCGCGGGGGCCGGCCGGCGCCCCGGGCGGGGGCGGTAGCAGTACGTCCACGGTACGGGTGCGGGCGGGGCCCTCCGTCGTGCCGTCGGCCTGCCGTACGGCCCATCCCGCGGCGATCAGGCGTTGCCGGGCGAGTGCCAGCAGACGCGTCCTGCCGATTCCGGCGGGGCCCCGGACGAGGACGGCCCGGGCGCTGCCCGCGCGGGCGTCGGCGGCGTCGCGCAGCAGGATGTCGAGTTCGGGGGCGGGGACGTCCGGGGTCAGGCCCGGGCGCTGCGCCATTCCAGCGGTGAGCACCAACGCATTTCCCTCTTCCTTCGCGAAACCGCCTCCGGTCATCCGGCGGTACGACGCCGGAATGTCCCTGCGTGACCGCGATCGTAGGGGATGCGTTCCGAGAAGTTACGGGCGATCCACTCGATTTGCGCCAGAATGCACTGGACCTTGGCCGAGACGCATGCCACCGCGGGCCTCCCGCCCCGTGGGAAACCGCACGTATTTCGGCCTTTCCGTAAAGTCGAATTCCCCCATTCCCATGGAACGGCGGGCCCGGCACGGAACAGCGGCATCACGCGCAGCCGGTATCCGGCCATCAATTCTGGTTCTCCCGGCTGGGTTATCGTGCGGGGACAGCTGTTGGCCGGCGGTCCATCGGGGTGTTGCGTGCTGTCCCGCCTGGAGCCGTCCTGCCCGCCGCCGGGTTGGCCGCCCGCGCCCTGGCCGGGGCCGCGGCCCCGGCCGGCAGGGGGCACGCCGGACCTGTGACTGTTCCACGTGAGCTGTCCCCGGGTTTCGCAGAGTCCGGTGATCTTGTTTCAGGAGCCGGTCGTCGCGTTCGCCCCGGCCGGCCTCGGCCCGGCGGACCCAGCCGCGTAAGCCTGGCATCAGGGACTCCACGAAACGCAGTGCAGCTCACCACCTACTGCCGACGGATCTCTGACTCGGGTACGGCAAGAAGAACGACGGCAAGGCGAAGGAGTCCATCCAGGTCGTCGACGTCACCCGACTCCTCCTGGAATCGGTCAGGACCCCGGCCGGCCCCGCGGGCCGACCGCCGCACCGAACGCGCACCGGCGCCTCACCTCTGGCCCCCGCTCCACCCGGGAGCTAGCATCCATCCACGCAATCGTTTTCGAAAGGAGTAAGCCATGTGCGGACAGTGCCGTTCGTCCGCCACGGGTGTCGACTGGTTCGGCGCCGGGGTGGCGGACTCGCTGGCGGCCAGACGCCGCGCGCGGGCGGAGCTCGCCGCCGCAGCCACCGAGATGCTGGCCGGAACGGGCGTCAGGGTCACCGCGCCCCCCGGCAGCATGACCTTGAGCGTCCAGAACGGAACCGGCAGAACCCGGACGGTCACCCGCCTCGACGAGATCCTCGGTGCGGCCGAGGTGATGACCGGCCGCCGGATCGACCCGCTGGCACTCGCCGCCGCACGGAGTCGGCCCGCGCCCGACCCCGAAGCCTCATGATCGAGGTCACGCTCGTCTCCGGCTTCCTGGGCGCGGGCAAGACGACCTGGCTGGAGCAACGCCTGCGGGACAGCCCGGACGCCGCCGACGTGCTCATCGTCAACGACTTCGCCGAGGACGGGGTCGACACCCGCACGCTGCGCAACGCGGTGGGGGACGGGGCGGTGGACGTCGAGGAGATCGTCGGCGGATGCGTGTGCTGCGAGCGCCTGGACGACCTGCGGGGCGTCCTGCTGCGACTGGTGCGGCGGCGGCATCGAGAGGGCGGCGCGGCCCCTCTCCAAGTGATCGTCGAGACCTCCGGGCTCGCCCGCCCCGGCCGCCTCGCCGGGCTGCTGACCGACGACCCGGTCCTGCGGCTCAACACGACCCTGCGCACCCTCGTGGTCGTACTGGACAGCGTCGGCGGCGAACGGCTGCTGCGGCATCGCGCCGCCGCACGGACCCAGGTGGGCCTCGCCGACCGGGTGGTGCTCGCCCGGGCCGACCTGGTCGACGCCCCCCACGCGGCCGCGCTGGCCGGCATCGTCCGCGGGCTGAACGCGGCCTGCGCGATCGCGACCGCCGATCACGGCGTGGAGAGCCCCGTCGACGCCCCTCCTCCGGCCGAACGCGAGCACTTCGACGACGAGCCCGAGGGCGCGGCACCGGTGCGGTCCTGGGTGACGTCCCTGCGGCCGGGCACCTCCTGGGCCCAGTACGCACTGTGGCTGCACGCCATGAGCCGCGCGCACCCCGACGGGCTGCTGCGCACCAAGGGCGTCGTGCCCAGCCCTGACGGGCCCCTGCTGGTCCAGTCGATGGGACCCGACATCGCCCTGCCGGTACCCGCGCAGCCCGGCCAGGGGGAGTCGATGGTCTTCATCCTCGGCGGCCTGGACCCGCAGGACGTCGCCCGCTCGCTCGCGGCCTTCGTCCGCAGCTCGACGATCTGACCGTTCGGCGCCGACCGCAAAGGTTCTCGACCCTTGCGGCGTGGCGCGTTCCTCGTAGTTACCGAATCACAACCAGCAGCTCAGCCGGAGCCATTGACGTGCCTCCATGTCGCACATAATCTCAACGCAATCGTTTGCACAGCGCGAACGGGTTCCCATGTCGGACCCTTCGACCAGGTCAGAGGAGACAGAAGATGGCCAAGGACATCAAGGTCTGTATCGGTGCGGACATCGACGCCGTGGCCGGCTGGCTCGGCTCGTACGGTGGGGAGGACTCCCCCGCCGACATCCAGCGGGGCATGTTCGCCGGCGAGGTCGGCATCCCCCGTCTGCTGAAGCTCTACCGCAAGTACGGCCTGAAGACGACGTGGTTCGCCCCCGGCCACTCCATCGAGACCTTCCCGCACCGCATCGAGCAGATCGTCGCCGACGGCCACGAACTCGCGGCCCACGGCTACTCCCACGAGAACCCGATCCTCATGAGCCCGCAGCAGGAGGAGGACGTCCTCAACAAGTCGATCTCGCTGATCGAGAAGTTCTCGGGCCTGCGTCCGCGCGGCTACATCGCCCCCTGGTGCGAGCTGTCCACGGTCACCACCGACCTGCTGCTCAAGAACGGGTTCCGGTACGACCACAGCCAGGCGTTCCACGACTTCCAGCCGTTCTACGCCCGCACCGGCGACACCTGGACGAAGATCGACCTCAGCAAGCCCGCCGACCACTGGATGAAGCCGCTCGTCCGCGGCAAGGAGATCGACCTCGTCGAGATCAACTTCAACTGGTACGTGGACGACCTGCCGCCCATGATGTTCATCAAGGGCAGTCCCAACAGCCACGGCTTCGTCAACCCGCGTGACATCGAGGAGATGTGGCGCGATCAGTTCGACTGGGTCTACCGCGAGTACGACTACGCCATCTTCCCCATCACCATCCACCCCGACGTCTCCGGCCGTCCCCAGGTGCTGCTGATGCTGGAGCGGCTCATCGAGCACATCCAGGGCCACGAAGGCGTCACCTTCGACACGTTCGAGAACGTCGCGGAGGACTTCCGTGCCCGCTTCCCCTTCGCCGAGAACAGCCGCTATCCGTTCGACCGGGATCTGGACTGATCCTCGGCCCCCGTAGCCACGTCTGCCCCGGGCCTGGGCAGGCTTCGATCCACACCGCGAAGGATTTCACTGTGTCCAGTTCCCTCCCCCGCCTGCTCGTCGTCACTCTCGGCGGCACGATCGCGTCGGTTGCGGCCGCGGACGGAGTAGGAGCCGTGCCCCGGCTCGGCCCGGCCGAGCTCCTGGCGTCCGTGCCGGCCGCCGCGGGTCTCGCGGACATCTCGGTGAAGTCGTTCCGTCAGTACGCCTCGGGTGATCTCTCCCTCGACGACATCATCGAGCTGGCGGAACTGATCCGGGAACGGGCCGACGAACTCGACGGGTTCGTCGTCACCCAGGGAACGGACACCCTTGAGGAGACCTCCTACCTCCTGGAACTCCTTCTCGGTCCGATCGGCCGACCGGTCGTTCTCACCGGCGCCATGCGTAACCCGTCCCTGCCGGGAGCGGACGGCCCGGCCAACCTCCTCGCCGCGATCCGCGTGGCCGTTTCTCCGTCGGCGGCCGGCCTCGGCCCTGTCGTGGTCTTCGCGGACGAGGTCCACCTGCCGCGATTCGTACGCAAGGCCCACAGCTCCCATGTGGCTGCCTTCCGCTCGCCCCACGCCGGACCCATCGGCTGGGTGACGGAGGACCGCGTACGCATTCCCCTCGCGCCGAGCGGCTACCCCGCGCCGCTGCGGCCGGCCCGGTTCACCAGACCGCTCCCCACGGTAGGGATCACCAAGATCGGGCTGGGCTCCGCTCCACTCCGGCCCCACCACGTCGAGGGGCTGGACGGTCTGATCGTGGAAGTGTTCGGCGGGGGCCACGTCCCCAGCACCATCGTCGAGTCACTGGCCTCGGTCAACGAGAGCATCCCCGTGGTCATGGTGACCCGGACCGGTGGCGGCGAGCTGTACGAGTCCACCTACGCGTTCCCCGGTTCCGAACGTGACCTCCTCGACCGGGGACTGACCAGCGGCCGTGCCTTCGACGCGGCGAAGGCACGGCTGCTGCTCATCTGCCTCCTGGCGTCGGGCGCCCAGCGCCCGGACATCAAGGAGCGCTTCGACACGGCACTGTAGTTCCGGTCCGTCCGGCAGCGCCGTTCCCCCGGGGGAAACTCATCTGTCCCCATGCGCACCCACGGGTGCAGCAAGGAGCTGTGCCATGCCCACGCTCACCATGGCGGCGGAAGCCGAACGCATCAGATCCAGCGTGACGCTCACCGATGTACGCCGAGCCACCGTCATCTGCTTCCTGGCGTGGACGTTCGCCGTCTACGACTTCATCCTCTTCGCCAACCTCCTCCCCGTCATCAGCGGTGACCTGGACTGGGACAGCGCGAAGGCCACCGGCGTCAACACCTGGGTGACCGCGGGCACCGCTCTCGTCGCCTTCCTGGTCGGCCCCTTCGTGGACCGGTTCGGACGGCGGGCCGGCATCATCGGCTGTGTGGTCGGAGCGGCGGTCGCGTCCCTGCTCACCTGGCTGGGCGGCTACGCGGCCGGAGCGATCGGGCTGGCCGGCATCGTCCTGCTGATCGTCATCCGATCGCTGGCCGGTGTCGGCTACAGCGAACAGGCAGTCAACGCCACGTACTTGAACGAGATGTACGCCCACGTCTACACCGACGAGAAGTCCATGCGGCGCCGCGGTCTGCTCTACGCGTTCGTGCAGGGCGGCTGGCCCATCGGTGCCGTCATCGCGGCCATCTCCATCCAGATCCTCGAACCCATCGGCGGCTGGGAACTGTGCTTCGTGGTCGCCGTCTTCCCGGCCCTCCTCATACCGCTCGCGGCGCGCAGGCTCAAGGAGAGCCCCGTCTTCGAGGCCAAGCGCCGCATCGAGGAACTGCGTGCCCAGGGCCGTACGGCGGATGCCGCGGAACTCGCCCATCTCACCGGGCAGAAGGAGTCCGCTCCGCAGGCCGGCGTGCGTGCCCTGTTCCAGGGGGAGTCACGACGGGCCACACTGACCCTGTCCATCGCGTTCCTGCTCAACTGGGTGGGCATCCTGGCGTTCGCCTTCCAGGGCACGCTCATCCTGGTCAACGGCAAGGAGATCTCCTTCACCAGCGCCCTCCAGGTCCTCATCGTCTCCAATCTGGCGGGCTTCCTCGGCTACTTGTTCCACGGCTGGCTGGGCGACCGGATCAGCCGTCGCACCACCATCTCCTTCGGCTGGTTCGTCTCCTCCCTGTGCTTCGCAGTCATGGTCCTCGGACCGAACGGCAACTTCGGCCTGCTGGTCGCGGCCTACGCGGTGGGCACGTTCTTCCTGATCGGCCCGTACTCCGCCATGCTGTTCTTCAACAGCGAGTCCTTCCCCGTCGAAACCCGCGGTACCGCGAGCACGTTCATCAACGCTCTCGGCCAGGTGGGAGCCATCATCGGCGGAGCGCTCTTCACGGCGACCCTGTCGGCGGCGGGTTCGAGCGCCGCCGAACAGGCTGACGCCTGGATCCGGGCGGGGCTCATCTGGGGCTGCGTGCCGATCCTGCTGTCGGCCGTCGCCATCCTCTTCGCCCGTAACGTCAAGCCCCTCAGCGGCATGAGTGCTCACAGTCCCTCGTCCGCGCCGTCGGCGTCCACGGCCTGACGTCCGGGCCGCCACGAGCCGGCGGGCCGGTGTCCTCGCTTCCCCGGACAGCGAGGACACCGGCCCGCCCCGCACCCGCTCACCCCGCCCCCTTCAGTCTCCCGCTCTCCTTGAAGCCACCCGCTCGCTCTTCCGGAGGGCCCTGGACCTGGCCTGTGCAGCGACGCATACAATGGTGTCGCACAACAGCAGACGTGGAAAAGGCGGTGACGTGCCCCCCTCCGAGCCGGTGACGCTCTCGCAGATCGCCAAGCGAGCAGGAGTCCACGTGTCGACCGTGTCCCGCGCCCTCGCGCCGAAGTCGGCCGGGGTGAGCAACGACACGGTTCAGCGCGTTCGCGCCATCGCCGAGGAGATGGGCTACCGCCCGGATCCCGCCGCGGCGTCCCTTCGCACACGGCGCAGCGGTGTACTGGGGGTCATCATGCCCCGGCTGACCGACTACGTCCTCGCACGCATCTTCGAGGGTGCCGACGAGGCGGCTCACGGCATCGGCTACACGACGGTCGTGAGCAGTTCCAACGACGACGTCGAACTGCGCATGAAACGCCTCGACGGGCTGCTGACCAAGCGGGTCGAGGGCTTCATCGTGGGCGACGCCCGGCTGGACGGGGACGAGCTGGTCCAGTCACTCAAGCGCCAGAAAGTGCCGTACCTGCTGGTCAACCGTCGGCTGCGGGGCCATCCGTCGGTGAGCACGGACGACATCCGCGGCGGGCAGCTCGCCGGCCAGCATCTGCTGGACCTCGGGCACCGGTCCGTCGCGGTGATCGCGGGGCCGGACTACGCCAGTACCTGCGTGGAGCGGACCCACGGATTCGTGGAGCGCTTCCTCTCCGCAGGGGTGCCCGTTCCCGACACCTGCGTCCAGCCCTCGGCGTCGAACGCCGAAGGCGGTTACGAGGCGGCGAACCTGCTCCTGACCCGGCATCCCGAGCTGACGGGTCTGTTCGCCATCAACGACTTCGCCGCCGTGGGTGCCATGGGAGCCGCTCGGGAGCACGGCCGGGTCCCCGGACGCGACATCGCGATCATCGGCTACAACGACATCCCCATCGCGCAGTTCCTGCCCGTACCCCTGACGTCGGTGAAGTCGCGGATGAAGGACATGGGTGACATCGGCGCCCGTCTTCTGAGCGACGTCATCGCGGGCAAGGACATCGAGTCGGTCCTGCTGGAGCCGACCCTGAGTCCACGGGAGTCGACGCTCTCGGTGCACCTCGCCTGATCCCCTTTCTCCCCCGATCCGTTCCTGGCCGCGGCCCTGCCGGCCGCCGTGCGGCTCACGACGGGTGCAATCGTGGCCTGGCCACTTGCCCGCGTCTGTTCCCGCAGCGGACCCGCAGGAACAGGCCGGGTGGCGGGACCGGTCCCCGAGTGGTGGACAGAAGCGGGGTGCTGACCAGCTTCACGGTGCCCGTGCGCAGGTTGCGGGCGTAGAGCTCCAGATGTGTGTGTGGTTGTCGGGTGGCGCGCCGGGCGTGGACAGCGAGTGGAGGGCTGTCCGCCCTTCCGGGCTGATGACGGCGTCGAGGGGGGTGGCGGAGGTCGGTACGCCGGCCGGGCTGGTGGCGGCGATGCGGGCGGTGCCGGTCGTCAGGTCGCGGACGTGGTCTCCGGCGAGACGCAGCGGCCCGGGCGGAGGGGCGCCGGGACCTCGGACCTGAGGCTTCCGCCTGACCGCCGTGGGGCCCTCTTCGTGACTGGCCGCGCAGGCGGAACAGCCCCGCCGCCGCTCCGCCTGCGCGGAAGGAACGCTCCCGCGCGACGAGTTCAAACTCGGCAGGCCCCGCCTGCCCCGACGACGACGCCGGGGGCGGCGGGGGCGGTCCGCTGTGTCATGCGTTCACCCGTCGAGCCCGGTCATGCGCATCGTGATGTTGATCCGGCCGCCGCTGAGGCCGCACTCCGCGGGGGCGGTGTCCTGGTGCACCCTGGTCACACCGTGGTGGGCGAGGCGGGCGGGCCCACCGAAGACGAAGAGGTCACCGGAGGCCAGCAGCAGATCCGTATAGGGTTTCGTCCGGTTCTCGGTATTGCCGAAGCGGAACGTGCAGCTGTCGCCGATCGACAACGACACGACCGGTGCACGTGACTTCTCGTCCTTGTCCTGGTGCATCCCCAGACGGGCGCCGGCGCCGTAGTGGTTCACCAGCGCGGTGTCGGGTGTGTACGAGCCGGTTGTGGCCGTGTCGTGCCCGGTTGCCCGGAGGGCACGGCGTCCCAGCCGGATCATCCAGTCGGGGAACGGGAGGACACGGGCTCCGTTCACGTCGGTGGCCGCTCGCGTGTACCGGTACGGCTGCCAGTGCCAGCCCAGGCACACGGTGCGCACGGACATCCGGTGTCCCCGGACGGCCGCGGCACGCAGGGGGACCGGACCCCGTGCCCAGTCGTGGAACTGGGCGCTGATCCAGCGCTGCTGCTCCAGGGTCAGCCAGTCCGGCACGTGGACGGCGCCGGGCGTGACCTCTCTGGCGTCGCGGCCGAGTAGCCGCGGGGTGAACAGTGCTGTCACGGCCCCTCCTGGGTGTGTACGGGGTAGTGGAAGGCGTCGTCCTCGACGCGCCAGGTGGTGCCGTGGGCAGTGGTGCCGGCCAGGCCGTTCAGGTTGACCGGGCCGACGAGCGCGAGCGTGCGCGGATCGCCGATCGCGGCGGTCGCCAGGGTGCGCTCGGGGCGCCAGGGCGTCGACCACAGCAGCCGCCGGGTCATCTGCGCCCAGCCGGTCGCAGGTCCGGTCATCATCCACAGATCAGGGTCGGCGTCGGTGAACCGTGACGCGTGGCGCAGCCAGGAGGCCGCGGTCTCGGGCCAGGTGACCGTGGCGAGAGCGATGCCTCCCGCACGCTCCCAGGCCGACGCGATCAGCCGCGTGGTCTCCAGCGCGCGCGGGGTGCGGCCGGAGCCGATCGCGATGGTGCGGGCGCGGCGGGCGAGGGCCAGACGGACGAGGGCGGCGACCTCGGCGCGGGTGACCGCCGGGTCCGCGTCGTGGCGCGCCGGACTCTTCAGCAGGGGGCTGGTCAGGGGGTCCATGGCCGGCCTTCCTCCCGGGCGGTCCTCCACCGCCGGTAGCGGTCCTCGCAGCAGGCGCGGCACGGCCGGAACCCCGCGGCGACGGCGGTGGCCTCGTCGGCGAAGAAGACCCGGTGCCTCACGTAGCCGCCACGGGCGATGGCGTGCAGGGCGGCGGGGCAGTCGAGCCGCCCGTAGATCTTCGAGCCCCGGTGGCCGCCCCACCGGCCCCTGGAGGGAGACCGGTGGGACCGCCCGTCGGCCCCCAGCAGGGAGTACGTCCTGGCCGTGTCGTTCACGCGTTGCTCGTGTGCGTCGTTCACGCGGCGTCGTGGAAGACGAGGGCGAGGGTGGTGCGCTCGCCGGACCGGACGGCGGACACACCGTGACGGACCGGTGCGGCCGACCATCCCCGGGCGGACCTGACCGGACGGTCACGGGTGGTGAACAGGTATCCGTGACCGTGCGGCAGCAGGGTGGAGGTGCCCCGCGACTGGGCGCGCGGGCGCTGCTCCAGGAGCAGGAACTCGCCACCCGTGTGATCCACGCCGGGCTCGTTGAGGTTCACGACGACCTGCAGCGGGAACACGAGGTCCCCGTACAGGTCGCGGTGCAGGGCGTTCCAGTCCTTCGCCCGGTAGCGCAGCAGGATCGCCGTGGACTTCGTCTGCCCGGCGTCGTGGCACATCCGCAGCCATTCGTCGAGGGAGTCGGGCCAGGGAGCGGGCCGGCCGAGCTTGCCCCACCAGTCGCGGGCGATGGGGAGCAGCTTCGGGTACAGCGCCTGCTTGAGCCGTTCGACCGGTTCCGGGTACGGCGTGCCGAGGTAGCGGTACTGTCCCTCGCCGAAGCGGTGGCGGCCCATGTCGACAGTGCTGCGGAACAGGTCGTCCTGCTCGTACAGCTCCCTGGTCTCCGCGCATTCCTGCGGGGTCAGCAACTGCGGCAGCAGGGCGCCGCCGTACTCGTCCACCTCCGCGGTGATCGCCTTCCAGTCGCCGGACTGGACACGCCGGTGCCAGCGGTCCGTCTTCGCGCCGGTCGCTGTCGTGGTGTTCATACGGTGGCCTCCAGGTCCAGCAGTGTGGTCTTGGCGGCGAGTCCGCCGACGTAGCCGCCGAGGGTGCCGTCGGTGCGCAGCACGCGGTGGCAGGGGACGACGATCGGCAGCGGGTTGGTCGCGCAGGCGGTGCCCACCGCCCTCACCGCCTTGGGGTTGCCGACGAGCTCGGCCATGTCGCGGTAGCTGCGGGTCTGCCCGTACCCGATCTCGGGCAGGTGTGTCTGCACCAGGCGCCTGAACCCGTGCGACAGGGACAGGTCCAGCGGCACGTCGAAGATCCGGCGGCGGCGGGCGAAGTACTCGTCGATCTCGCGGGCCGCCTCGTCCAGCCGCTTGGGCGCGCGCAGAATCCGCGGGCTGAGCTTGTGGCCGAGGGCTTCCAGAACCCGGTCGTGGTCCTCACCGTCGTACGCCACGCGGACCAGCCCCTTCGGGGTGGCGGCGAGCAGCAGCCTGCCGACGGGCGAGTCGATGGTCGTGTAGGCGACATCGATCAGTTCGGCCTGCTCCGCGGCCTGCTCCAGACGGCGGTGGAGACGGCTGAGGGTACCGGCGTCCACAGGTGCCGACAGCAGGACGGCCGTGTCGTCATCGTTGCGCATGCCGCTCACGACGATGCTCCTTTCGTGATCGCGCCCGGATAGTGCTTCCTGAGATTCTTCAGTCCGTCCGCGGCGGCTCTCCGGGCCGCCTCGACGGTGCCGCCGAGGATCTCCGCGATCTCGGCGTACGCCAGTCCCGCCACGTACCGGTAGGCGATGGCCTGGCGCTGCTTGCTGGGCAGTTCCTTCACCACGGACCACAGGCCGGCGGCCTCGGCACCGGTGGCCTCCTGCCCCGCCGGTGCTTCCGGCAGCTCGTCGACCGGCAGGGGATTCCTCTTCGCGGCCCGCAGCACGTCGATCGCCTTGCGGTGCGCGATCGTCACCAGCCACGCCTCCACGTTCGCCGTCTCCGGCAGATCGGGGTAGGCGCGCATGGCGGCCAGGAAGGTCTCCGACCACGCGTCGTCCGCGTCGTGCGGGCCGAGGACGACCCGGCAGACGCGCAGTACGGTCGCGCCGTGCTGCGCCACCACACTCTCGAACGGTTGTTTCATGTCCATCCCATGGAAGACGTGCGAGCGGTGACAAACGTGAGATTCCCGGTCAGAACAACCGTCCGGCGTCACTCGCGGGCGGCTCTTCGAGCTCCAGCAGTGCCTGCTTGCGCTTCAGCCCGCCGGCGTACCCGGTCAGAGCGCCGGTGGAGCCGACGACGCGGTGACACGGGACGAAGACGCACAGCGGGTTCGCGCCCACGGCCTGCCCGACCTTCTGCGCGAGAGAACGGTCCCCGACCTGCTCCGCGATCCGGCCGTAGGTGGTCGTGTGCCCGCGCCGGACGCTCTTCACGATGTCCCAGACGGTGTGCTGGAACGCGTCGCCCTCGGCTGCGAGCGGAAGGTCGAAATCCCTGCGCCGCCCCGCCAGATAGTCGCACAGCTGGCGGACCGCCTCGTTCAGCAGCAAATCCTTCCCGATATCCGCCTCGGGGCCGAACGCCTCCGGCGAAGGCCGACGGACATGGTGCTCGTAGTACAGGCCGCTGATCGCCCCGCCCTTGGCGACGACCGTGATCGGTCCGAGGTACGTCTCGACCATGACGTGTCGAGTACTCATCCGCCTCACCTCTTCTCTCCCCTGGTAGACGGACGCCAACCCCGGAGCGTGAGATGGGCTTTGCGGCCCGGTGGTACGACGGTCACCCCACGCCGGTGACCACCGGCCTCCGGCACGCCGGCCGGCCCGGCGCGGGGCCCCGGGTCTTCGGGGCGGCGGTCGCACCGTGGTCGGGTCCTCGCCCGGGCGCTCGCTCCCCCTCTGCGCGCGGCACCGTCGCCGCGGTTCCCGAGGCGGCGATGACCGCGGTGACGCTGAACATCTCCGGCCCCACCTCGGCACGACGGGTCGCGTCGCGGGAGCTCCGGGCGGGCTCGTCGTCGGCGGCACGGGCCGTCGCCCGGGGCCGCTCGTCGGGACCGTCGCGCCGGTCGGCGCCGTCGCGCTGGTCACGGCCGTCGCGCTGGTCGCGGCGGGGGCGCTCGCGGCCACGCGAAACGGCCTCAGTCAAGACCGCTGCCGCAGCCGGGGAGTGACCCCGGCCTCCTGCCCGAAGTGCTCACCGACGGCACAGCCGTCCGGCCCAGCGCCCGCTGTCCGAGGCACCAGGTCCTGTCGGTCAAGCTGACGTGCTCGTCGTCCGGAAGCCGTAACGGCCGCACTCGCGTCTGCTCCGTCACCCGTTCAGGCGCGCTTCGCAGGCGCACCTTCTTGGGCTCGTGAACGCTGGGCGGCGGTGGGTCTGCCAATCGGGAAGGCCCGTGGAGAAAGTGGGTCGAATCATGGCTGAGCTCGATTATCCCGTTCCGTTTGGTCGCGTGACTCCGCGCCACCTGGGCGTCGACAATATCGCCAGCGGCGAGGTGACCGTTCGAACGAACGGAGCCAGTGAACTCACCAAGGAGCTTGTCCGCTCCCGCGCGGTGGAGGCCGTCGCCAGCACCGTCGCTGGTCTAGACGGTGCACTGGCAAGCAGCTTCGAGTTCGGCCTCGTCATCAAGTGGTGAGGTCGTCGCCTGATACCTTCAGCCCCGAGGGCCCACTCTCGCAGCCCTCGGGGCTGAAGGGTGCACCGGAATTCGAAAGGAACGGCCGTGCCTGAGGATGTTCTCGCCGCAGATCTCCCAGAAGCTACCGCACCGGCCCACAACAGGTTTACGACGGCGATCCTCAAGCTGACCGCGACCTGCAACCTCAACTGCACCTACTGCTACATGTTCAACTTGGCGGACCGCACATACCACCAGGTACCCGCCATGATGTCCGCAGACGTCGCCCGTGCAACGATTTCCAGAATTCGTGACTACGTAGTCGAGACCGGCCTGCCGCAGTTCAGCCTGGCCCTGCACGGCGGGGAGCCGACGCTCTGGCCTCTGAAGGACTTCGAGTTGCTGGCGCGACAGGTCCAGGACCTGCGGGACTCAGGGGTCGAGGTGCCGGTGACCATGCAGACCAACGGGCTGCGCCTGCGGCCTGAGCTGCTCAGACTGCTCGACGCCTACGACATCCGAGTGGGAGTGAGCGTCGACGGGCCGGCGCGCTACAACGACCGGGCCCGGGTGACCCATGGCGGGCGCGGATCGTACGCACGGGTCGCGCGGACGGTCGAAGACCTTCTCACGAAGGGCTACGGGCAGATCCTCAGCGGATTCCTCTGCGTGGCCGACCCGGACATCCCGCCGCAGGAGTTCATGCAGTGGGCGGCGGAGCTCCCGGCCGGAATCGACGTCCTGTGGCCTATCCAGTACCACTACGGGAATCTGCCATGGGCCACCGGGGAACTCGACTCGTACCGACGGAAGCCCCGCTACGGCACCTGGTTCTCCCAGCTGTTCGCGGACTGGCTTCAGCGCGATCCAGTCGTTGATATCCGCCTCTTCGAGCAGAGCGTGGCCGCGCTGCTGGGAAGTCGTCGGCATTTCGACGCCCTGGTGAACGACCGCCTGCCGGCGTTCGTCGTCAACACGGATGGCCGAATCGAACTCAACGACTATGTTCGCTCCTACCGAGATGGCGGGGCGGCCACCCCCTACAACATCCTCAGCGAGGATATTCTGCGACTCGAAGCCGATCGTGAATTCAGGTTCTTCCTGGAACTCGGCAGCCACCTGCCAGTGGAATGCGGCCAGTGTCCCGTCGTGGATCTCTGCGGGGGCGGATTCGTGCCGGGCCGGATGGATGCCGGCCAAGAATTCCCGAGCCGCCGTTCGGTTCTCTGCTACGACCAGTACCACTTCTTCGATTTCGTCCGGCAGTCCACCGGTCCCCTCATCGAGGCTCTCCGCCCGGCCGCTTCCCGGTGAGTTCCTGGCGAGGGAGCGCGCATCCACTGATTCCTCCGCGGTTTCCCCCTGTGAGGTGCGCGGGCCGGGCACCGTCGCCATCCGGGCGGCCAGGTCCAGGTCGAGGCGTCTGTTCATGTCCAGCACCCGGAACCCGTACGCCGCCCTCATCACCCCCCTACACATGGCCGTGACCGTGAACAGATCGCCCAGCACTGTTCACGGAATCCGACCAATGCCGTAGCCGATCGAAGTCCCGCCGCCCCTGCCCGTGACAGCCGGGCCCCCGCCGCCGGCCCGAGTCCAGCGGCAGGGGCCCGTGAGGCGTCCGTCGGTTCGTGTCGGCGCACTGCCGGCCGAGGCGCGCCACAACCGACCCGCGGGCTCGTCGCGGCGCCGGCCGCCGGGGCGCCGACGCGGCGGCCGGGCGTCAGACGGCCACCGGTACGGGCGCCTCCGTCGCGGCCGGGTCCGAATGCGGGTGGTGCCAGAGGCCGCGGGCGGCGAGACGGGGCAGGACGCCCTCGCCGAACCAGTACGCCTCCTCCAGGTGCGGGTAGCCGGACAGGACGAACTCGTCGATGCCCAGGGCGTGGTACTCCTCGATCCGCTCGGCGACCTCCTCGTGGCTGCCGACCAGGGCGGTGCCCGCGCCGCCGCGCACCAGGCCGATCCCCGCCCAGAGGTTGGGATGGATCTCCAGGTCGCCGCGTTCGCCGCCGTGCAGGGCGAGCATGCGCCGCTGCCCCTCCGACTCACTGCGGGCCAGGCCCTCCTGTACCGCCCGCACGGTCGCCGGGTCGAATCCGTCGAGCAGCCGGTGCGCCTCGGCCCAGGCGTCCCGGGCAGTGTCCCGGGTGATGACGTGCAGCCGGATACCGAAGCGCGGGGCACGGCCCAGCGCGGCGGCGGCCTCCCGCACCCGGGCGATCTTCTCCGCGACCTGGGCGGGCGGCTCGCCCCAGGTGAGGTACACGTCGGCGTGCCGGGCGGCGATCTCGCGGGCCAGGGGCGAGGAGCCGCCGAAGTACACCTGCGGCGCCGGCTCGGGCACCCTGGTGAGCCGGGCCTCCTCGACCCGCAGGTGCGTGCCGTCCAGATCGACGGTGCGCCCCTCCCAGAGCCCCCGTACGACGGTGAGGAACTCCCCGGTGCGCCGGTAGCGGTCGTCCTTGTCGAGGAAGTCCCCGAAGGCCCGCTGCTCGCGGCTCTCGCCGCCGGTCACGACGTTGAGCAGCAGCCGCCCGCCGGTGTGCCGCTGGAAGGTGGACGCCATCTGCGCGGCGAGGGTGGGCGAGATGACCCCGGGGCGGAAGGCCACCAGGAACTTCAGCCGCTCGGCGGCCTGCGAGACCATGGCCGTGGTCAGCCAGGCGTCCTCGCACCAGGCACCGGTGGGGGTGAGGGCGCCGACGAAGCCGAGGTCCTCGGCGGCGCGGGCGATCTGGGTCAGATAGCCGACGGTCGGCGGCCGGTGCCGCCCGAAGGACGTGGCCGGGGTGCCGTGTCCGCCGCCGACGACATCGCGGCTGTCGCCGCTCGTGGGCAGGAACCAGTGGAAGGTGAGGGACACCAGGGTCTCCGTTCGGTGCGTGCGCGGACACCGCCGCAGGGGGACGGTCCGGGCGGGATGCGCGAGGTCGTACGGGGGTGCGGACCCGTGGGGGGATCCGGGCTGGACGGGGTCCGGGGCCGGGTGGCCCGGGGCGGGGTCAGCCGGTGGCGGCCAGGACGGGGAGGCTGGCGCCGAGCGCCGCCGAGAACCGGTCGACGACCCCGGCGAGGGCCTCGGCGGCGGCAGGGGCCACGGAGACCGTGCCGTCCTCGTGGGCGGTGATGTCGCGGTCGAGCGTGAACCAGCCCGGCACGACGTGTTCCGCGCCCATGGAGGTGAGCACCGGCCGCAGGGCGTAGTCGATGGCCAGGACATGGGCGGTGGAACCGCCGGTGGCCAGCGGCAGCACGGTCTTGCCGGCCAGGGCGTACTGCGGGAGCAGGTCCAGCAGCGCCTTCAGGACTCCGGAGTAGGACGCCTTGTAGACGGGTGTGCCGACGACGACACCGTCGGCTCGGGCGAACAGTTGGGCGGCCTCGACGATCGCGGGGTGCCGGAAGTCCGCGCCGAGCAGTGCCTCGGCGGGGACGGTGCGGACGTCGAGCGGGATCACCTCGTGGCCCTGGGCGCTCAGCCGGCCGTCGAGGTGGCGCAGCAGCCGGTTGGTGCGGGAGGAGACCGAGGGGCTCCCGGAGACGGACAGGACGATGGCCATGGGTTCTCTTTTCGGGACAGCGGGCCGGCGGAGCGGCCGTGGGCGGGCCGGTCACGGCGCCGCCGGGAACGGCGCGGGACAGCGCGGTACCGGGGACGGCACAGCGGTGTTCGCGGGTTCACGGTGGCGGCACCGGACACGCGGCGCCCCGTCCAGCCGGCACGGAACGGCCGGGGCGGGAAAGGGGGAGGGTGCGCCGCGGGGGACGGGAGGGGTCAGACCGCCGGGCGACAGAAGGCGCTGGAGACACGCGCGAGGTCGACATGGCGTCGCCGCGTGAGGTCCAGTCGCAAGGTCATGCCGTGAATCGTGTCAGCGGCCGGAGCGGAGCGTCAAGGAGATCCCGGCCCGTTCCCGCCCCGCGGACACCGAATTCATACCGGTGTGACAAACGGGCGTGCTCCAGGGGCCGTTGCCCTTCTCTCCCTCCCCCGGCTACACATAAGGGAAAAATAAGAGCAGAATGGACGTAGTCACCGAAGGAGACGACGTCATGGCCAACGTCTCGCACCCCAGAGGGGCCACCCACCCCGCGGGGGACATCACCGCTCACCCCGACGCCTCGGAGATGCGGGCCCGCTACGCCCGTGTGCTCGGAGGCCGCGACGTGGCGCTCATGGACGGGCCGGTGTTCCTGCTCGGCCTCTACTGCGCCGCGTCCCCGTGGATCGTCCACTACACGGCGAGCCAGCCCGCGCTCATGACCCACAACCTGATCATGGGTGTGGCGATCGGCCTGCTGGCGCTCGGGTTCACCCGGGCCCCCGACCGCATGTACGGCCTGAGCTGGGCCATGTGCGCGATGGGCGCGTGGATGATCGTCGCGCCGTGGATCGTCGGGTCCAACCCGGACGCCGGCGTCATCTGGAACAACATCGTCATCGGAGCCCTGGCACTGGTCCTGGGGGCGGCCTGCGCCGTCGCGTCGGCGCGCAGCACGACCAGACAGTAGGGAGCGAGCCGACCGGAAGGAGCCCGCGCGGGCCGGTCCACCTCCCCGGACCGGCCCGCGCGCCTGCCCGCCGGGGGCCACGGAGCGTCCGCCTCCGCCCGCGCATAGGCTGGCCGGAGCCATCGGGGGGCACACCGCGAGGAGGACCGGACACCATGGTCGTGAAGGACACCGAACTGCCGTACCTGCGCCGCTGCGTGGAGCTGGCGGCCCGGGCGCTGGACGCCGGGGACGAGCCGTTCGGCTCGGTGCTGGTGGGCGCGGACGGGACGGTCCTGGCCGAGGACCACAACCGGGTGGCCTCGGGCGACCGCACCCGCCACCCCGAGTTCGACCTGGCCCGCTGGTCCGCCGCCCACATGTCGCCCGAGGAGCGGGCCGGGGCCACGGTGTACACCTCCGGCGAGCACTGCCCGATGTGCTCCGCGGCGCACGCCTGGGTGGGGCTCGGCCGCATCGTCTACGTCGCCTCGTCGGAGCAGCTCGGCGGCTGGCTCGCCGAACTGGGCGTTCCGGCGCCGCCGGTGCGGACACTGGCCGTGCGCGAGGTCGCGCCGGACGTGGCGGTGGACGGCCCGGTCCCGGAGCTGGTCGAGGAGGTCCACGCGCTGCACCGCCGGTTCCACACCGGGCGGTGACGCCGTCGCCGGGTCGCGCGGCGACGGAGCGCGGCGACCCGGCGATACGGAGAGGTCCCCGCGGTGGAGACCGCGGGGACCCATGGGGCCGTGCCGCCGGGGCGCGGCCCTTCACCGTTCCCAGCCCGGGGTTCCCGGAACCGGGGCCCGCCGAGGCGGGCCCCGAGCGGGCCTCCGTCGGCCGGGTGCCCCGGAGCCGGACCCACCCGATCCGGACACCCCCGGGCCGGACGTTCAGCAACCCGAGGCTCCGGGGCCGGACGCTCCGGGGCCGGACGCTCCCGGACCGGGCGTTCCGGGGGCCTGATGTCACCTGGCCCCCGGAACGCCCGGTCAGGCCTCCCGCCCCGGGCGGAAGCGCCGGTAGAGGGCGGCGCCGCCGAGGGCCAGCGCGGTGCTGCCCGCGAGCGCCGTCATCGTCCCGTCCGCACCGGTGTGGGCGAGGGACGCCTCGGTCCCCGGCCCGGCCGACGGCGGGGCCGCGGGCTCCGGAGCCGGCTTCGCCGGGATGTGCGGCCGGGCGGGGGCGGGCGGCTCCGGAGACGGCTCCGGCGTCGGCTCGGTCGGGCGCTCCGGCGGCTCGGGGCGGTCACCGGGGGTGTTCACCGACTGGTTGCCGAACACCGGGTTGCCGACGCCGACCACGTTGACGCTGTTGCCCGTGACGTTGACGGGCACGTCGACGGGGAGCTGCACCCCGTTGCCGGAGATCACTCCCGGGGAGCCGACCGCGGCGCCCTCGGCGGTGGCACCGCCGGAGGTCCCGCTCGACGCGCCGCCGTGGGACCCGGACTCCTCGCCGTAGCCGCCGGAGCCGTGCTGCTCCCCGGGACCGGCCTCGCTCCCGCCCGTGTTGGCACACTTGTTGCCCGCGGCCGGATTGAGGAGCCCGACCACATTGACGGTGTTGCCGCAGACGTTCACCGGGACGTCGACCGGGAGCTGCACCGTGTTCCCGGAGATCACTCCGGGGGAGCCGACCGCGGCGCCGTCGGCCGAGGCCCCGCCGGCCGCGAAGGCCGCGTACGCGGGCAGCGTCACGGCCATCGCACCGGAGGCCGCCACGGCGAGCACACCGTTTCGGGTAACCCTTCGCATGAGGTTCCCTGCCTTCCAGACATGGTCGCGGGCACTCGCCCGCAGCGGGTAAACCCCGGGCGGGCCGTCCGGGTTATGGCCTCATGATCTTTCACCCGTTCGGCCGCCCCCGCCCGAACACCCGCCGTGGCCGCCGCAAGGGCGTGCGATCCGGGCGCCGCGCGGACGGCGGCCGGTGTCGCCGGGGGCACGGGCGGTCCCGCGAGCGGACCCGCGGTTCTCCGCACCGGCGCCCGGAGGCGGTCCCGCCGGGGCCCGCTTAGGGTGGGCGCGGGCGCCGAGCACCGGTCCGCGACGGAGCGTCCGGGAGGCATCGATGCAGGTCAAGACGTTGACTCGGCCCCCTCTCAGGGGCCGCGCGGTCACCGGGGCACTCGGTCTGGCCCTGCTGGGCGCGGGCCTCCCGGCCACCATCGCCGACCCCTCGTCCGACGGACTGTCACGGTTCCACCGGCAGACCGTCCGCTGGTCGCGCTGCGTCGGGGTGGACATGCCGCCCGACCTGGAGTGCGGCAAGGTCACCGTCCCCCTGGACTACGCCCGGCCCGGGGCGGCCACCCTCGACCTCGCGCTCGCCCGCTACCGCGCGACCGGCGGCTCGCGCGGCTCCGTGGTGCTGAACTTCGGCGGTCCCGGCGGCTCGGGCGTCGACGAACTCGCCGCCGGGGGGCAGGAGTTCATGCAGCTCACCAACGGCTACGACGTGGTGTCGTTCGATCCGCGCGGTGTCGGCCGCTCCTCCCCCGTCACCTGCGGGCCCGCCACGGCGGAGATCATGAAGGCCACGGACCCCGACCGGGAGCTGACCGACCCCCGTGCGGCGCTCCGCATCCTGCGCGACGCCTCCGCCCAGTGCGCGGCGCACTCCGGACCCGTGCTGCGCCACATGGGCACGGTCGACGCCGCGCGCGACCTGGACGTGATGCGCCGGGCGCTCGGCGACGACCGGCTCAACTACCTGGGCTTCTCCTACGGAACGCGGCTGGGCGCGGTGTACGCGGCGCGGTTCCCCCGCGCGGTGGGCCGAATGGTGCTGGACGGCGTGGACACGCTGACCGAACCGCCCTCCGCCCAGGGGCTCGCCGGGGCGCGCGGCCAGCAGATCGCGCTGGACCACTTCCTCGACTGGTGCGTGCGGGACGTCGCCTGCCCCTTCGGCCGGGACGCGCGCACCGCCCGCGGCGCCGTGGTGCGGCTCGTCGCCTCGCTGGACGCGGATCCGGTACCGAGCGCCTTCGGGGAACCCTTCTCCGGCCAGGACCTCGTCGGCGCCATCGGACAGGCGCTCTACAGCCGCCAGTTGTGGCCCTCACTGGAACGGGCCCTCGGCCAGCTGCTGGACGACGGCGACACCCGCGGCCTGGAGGGCTTCACCTCCGGCGGCGTCATCTTCCCCGTCCGCGCCGCGCCGCCGCCCGCTCCCCGGGCCGCCGGCGCCGGGCTCACCGACCCGGAGGACGTCCCCCTCGACAACATGCCGTCCGCGCTGATGGCTGTGAACTGCGCGGACGATCCGGACCGCCCCACCACCGGGCAGGTGACCCGGTCCCTCGGGGAGCTGCGCAGACGCTACGAGGAGGCGTCCCCAGTCTTCGGCCGCTACCGGCTCACCCAGGTGCTGATGTGCCACGGCCGCCCCCGGGGCACCGACTACATCCGCGAGCGGGTCAAGCACGTCGACACCCCGAGGATGCTGCTGGTGGGCACGCGGGGTGACCCGGCGACGCCGTACCGCTGGACCGAGGAGACCGCCCGGCGGCTCGGCCCCTCGGCCGTGGTGCTGGACAACCGGGGCGAGGGGCACACCGGCTACGCCTCCTCCAAGTGCGTCCGCCGCAAGGTGGACGACTTCCTGCTGTACGGCTCCCTGCCGTCCGGCGGCAGCTCCTCCTGCGGCCCGGAGCACGACAACCGCTGAACGGTGGCCCCGGTCGGCGCGGGCACCCGGTGCCACGCCCGGGGCGGGGGAGAATTGCCCCGAATGCCGGATGGGTCCCGCCGCTCTATGGTGCTGACATGGAGCACGAGCTGAGTCCCGACACCCTCGCCGAACTGCGGCGCGCCCGCCCGTATCCCGCGGTGTCCGTGCTGACGCCGACCCACCGCCGAGCACCGGACAACGCCCAGGACCCGGTCCGGCTGCGCAACATCGTCGCGGAGGCCAAACGGCAGCTCGAGGACGATCCGGCGGTCACCCGCGACCGGCGCCTCGCCGTCTCCCGGGAGCTGGACCGGGCCCTCGCCGAGGTGGACCTCACGCACGCCGAGGACGGCCTGGTCCTGTTCGCCGCGCCCGGCGAGCACCAGGTGTGGACGCTCGCCCGTTCCGTTCCGGAGCGGGTCGTGCTGTCGGACACCTTCCTGACCCGCAACCTCGTCGCCGCCCAGGCCTCCGAGCGGCCGTTCTGGGTGCTCTCGGTCGCGGCCGACCGCGTCACCCTGTGGAGCGGCGGGGTGGACCGGGTCACCGAGGAGCACCTCAACGGCTTCCCGATGGACCGACCGCCGGAGAACTTCGACCCGGAGCGCCAGGAACGCATCGGGGACTCCCCCAGCACCTTCCAGGACGAGGGCACCCGCCAGTTCCTCCGCGAGGCGGACGCCGCGATGGCGGAGGTGCTGCGCGCCCACCCCCGTCCGCTGTACGTCACCGGTACGCAGGCGGCGCTGGCGCTGATGGAGGAGTCCGGGACCACGCTGCGCGACGCGACGGCCGTGCCGCACGGCGGTCTGGCCAACGGCACCCCGGAGGCCGTGTGGCAGGCGGTCGCCCCGGCCCTCAGCGACGAGGCGCGCGGCGCTGCCGACGAGGTGGCACGGGAGCTGGAGGCGGCGCGCGGGCGCAAGGACTTCGCGGCCGGCGTCGACGAGCTGTGGGAGAACGCCCGCACCGGGCGGGTCCGGCTGCTGGCCGTCGAGGAGAACTACCGGGTGACCGTGCGCGACGACGGCGAGCACCTGGTCCCGGCGGAGAGCGGCGACCTGGACGCCCGGGAGGACATCGTCGACGAGATCGTCGAGCAGTGCCTGGACACCGGGGCCGACGTCCGCTTCGTGCCGGACGGCGCCCTGGGGGACGCCCACGGCATCGCGGGCGTCCTGCGGTACTGATCCCCGGCACCCGACCCGGCCCGCGGCCGTCCGCGAACCACCGTGGGCGCCCGCACCGGCACCGGGGGGACGCCGCTCCCGGAGCGTGCCGTCTGCCGTGACACCCTGATCGCCGTACGCCCCGCCCTCCGGCGGGTGCGCGGCGAGCGGGGCGGGAACGGCGGACGCGATCCGGGTCCACGCGGCGCCAGGACGGTGAGTACCGGCGACTGAAGGTCCTGCCGTACGGCGGCCGACCGGGCCTCCCCGCTGGTGCCGGCACCGCGTGCGCCGCGATGTGTCCTGCCTGCGGACTTCACCTCACCGATGCCGGTCAACAGTTCCGGGCCGAAAGGAGATCGACGCGGCGCGCGGCTGCTCGGTGACGAGCTGACCGCCACGGATCGAAGCCGGAAACAGATTCGCGCTGCCTCAAAGAACGAGCAGGTCGTCCACCGCGCCGCGGAGCCGGCTCGTGATGTCGTCCGCGTGCGCCTCGGTGGCGGGGGTGTGTGCGGCGGTGCGTACCGTACAACGGCCGTCAGTGGCGTGCCGCTGTACCTCCGTGTAGAGAGGGAATGCCGTGGAGTTGCGCAGGAGCCAGTCGCTGCGCTGTCGGACCGGTCCGTCGCGCAGGGGTCGTAGTGGACGGAAGTCGGTGTAGTTGATGACGGCGTGGAAGAGGGGCGCGCCCCGCTGCTGAAGCAACTCGGTCAGGGGTGTCCAGCGGTACCGCATCAGTGTGCGCTCCTGCGCGAAGACATCGGTGATGAGGTCCGCCCAGTTGACGTCGGGGGAGACGGTGACAGTGACCGGAAGAACCCCCAGGAACATGCCGATTGCTCGGGCCCCCTCGTCGTTCTCGATCCGATGGTGGAACGCGAGCCCTGCGGTGGCTTGGTGCTGGTTGGACAGAGTGGCCATGACACGCATGTGCGCGGCCACGAAGAGGGACTTCATGGGCACTGCCAGTCGGTGGGCGAGGTCACGCAAGGTCCTGACCCGTGCGGGATCAAGGGTGAAGGAACTGGCGACGGATCCGGGACCGACGTGGTCGTGCCCGGGGGCGGCGGGCAGGGGACCGGTCTGGATGCGGGCGAGTTGTCCTGCCCAGAAACTGCGGTCGTCCGGGCCGGAGGCGGTCGGACGCTCAGGTGCGGCATGCCACGGAGTGTTGGGCGGATACGGTGCCGCGGGGATCGGCCGACCTTGGACATGGGCGGTGTAGCGGTGGAGGAGTTCGTCGAGGAGCAGGGCGAGGCTCCAGCCGTCGAGGATGGCGTGGTGCACGATCAGAGCGAGTTCCCAGGTCCTGGCGTCGGAGTGGGGAAGGACGTGGCAGTGGGACAAGGGTGGCCGGTAGGGGCCAATCCGACGGGCCCAGCTACGGCGCCAGCGGGTCTCGCACGCGAGCCCTTCGGCCGGGGCCGCGACCGGGGCGTGGACGAAGAGCGGGATCGTCCCGTTGGGCGAGATGTGCTGGAGGGTGCCGGAGGTGGAATGCTCGAAGTGGCTGCGAAGAGCGTCATGGCGGGCGGTGGTCTCGGAGAGGGCCGCCTTCAACGCGGCGTGGTCGGGCCTTCCCGTGAGGATGACGCAGGCAAGGACGCGGTACAGGCCCGGATCAGGGTCGATCTCGCAGTCGTAGAGGATGCCTGCCTGTCCGGAGCTCGCAGGACGTACGACCGGAGTCTCCGCGGGGGTGTCCGCAGGTGCCGCGGTGGGGAGGGGCGGCTGGTGGTTTCCGGCATCAGCGAGGGTGTGCGCGAGGTCCACCAGACGTGGATGCTCGTAGAGCTGGGAGACGGTGACGTGTAAGCCGTTCTCGCGGGCGGCGCCGACGACGCGGATGGCGTGGAGGGAGTCGCCACCGAGGGCGAAGAAGTCGTCCTCGGGGCGGACTCGGGGGACACCGAGCACATGGCGCCAGACGAGCGCGAGCACGCTGACGGCATCGGCGGGAACAGCAGGGTCGGAGGCGGCGGAGTGAGGGACCGCCTCCGGTTCTTGTCGGGCGGCCCCCTTGTCGGCGGCTCTGGCCCAGGGGTCGGGCAGGGCTCTGACGTCGGGCTTTCCCTGCACGGTGAGAGGCAGTCGGTCGACCACGACGACGAGGCGTGGCACCGCATGAGCAGGTAGCGTCCCGGCCAGGGCGGTACGCAACGCCGCGGGGTCGGGGTACGTCCTGGGGGTGGGAAGGGCGTAGGCGACGAGCGCGTCGTCGCCTGCGGCGTCGGGAACGACGGCGACAACCGCCTGGTCGACTCCGGGCAGTGCCACGAGTGCGGCCTCGACCTCGCCGGGTTCCAAACGGAAGCCGCGAAGCTGGATCTGACGGTCCGACCGGCCGACGTACACGAGTTCGTCGCCGTCCCAACGGCACAGGTCCCCGCTGCGGTACATGCGGGCGCCGGGCCGGCCCGACGGGGCGGGAACGAAGCGCGCTGCGGTCAGTTCGGGCCGGCGCAGATAGCCGTCAGCGACGCCGGGCCCGCTGACACACAGCTCGCCGACACTCCCTTCCGGCACGGGGACGAGGTCGGGGCCGAGGACGTGCACCGAGACGCCGGGCAGGGGCACGCCGATGGGGCTGTCGTCGCGTTCTGTGTCCCGGGAGGTGAGGGGGCGGACTGTGGCATGGACGGTGGTCTCGGTGATCCCGTACATGTTCACCAGCCGTGGCGCCGTGTCGGGGTAGCCGCGGTACCACGGGGCGAGGGTGGCGGGACGCAGTGCTTCGCCGCCGAAGACGATCAGGCGCAGGTCGGTAGGTGGATGCCCGGTCTCGGCGGCGCGCCCCATGAGGGACCGGAAGGCGGTGGGGGTCTGGCAGAGGACGGTGATGCGACGGGTGCGGAGCAGGTCCCAGAGGGCCTCGGTGTCGCGTGCGGTGACGGGCGGGATGAGGACGAGGGAGCCGCCGTGGGCGAGCGCGCCCCAGATCTCCCAGACGGAGAAGTCGAAGGAGAAGGAGTGGAAGGCGGCCCATACGTCGTCGGGGCCGAAGCCGAGGAGTGGTCGGGCGCTGTCGAAGAGCTGGGGCAGGTTGCGGTGCGGGACGAGCACTCCCTTGGGCCGACCGGTGGAGCCTGAGGTGTGGATGACGTAGGCGCAGTGATCGGGGTGGGCGGTCCTGGGCCCTTCGGTCCCGGAGCCCTGGTCGGTGTCCGGCGAGACAAGGGCCTCGACGGCGGCGAACCTGACTCCCGTGCCTTTGAGGAGGTCGCGGTGTTCTCGTTCGCCGATGACGAGCGGAAGCTCACAGTCGGCGATCACATGCTCCAGACGCTGCCGCGGGTACTGAGGGTCGAGCGGGACGTATCCCGCGCCGGTCTTGAGGACAGCGATGATCGCGGCGAGGCCCCCAGGGGTGCGGGTGGCGGTGACGCCGACCAACATCCCGGGCCGGATGCCCAGGGACATCAGGCCTTGGGCGATGGCGTTCGCCGATCGGTTCAGGTCGCCGTAGGTGACGGTCCGGTCGGTCGCCACGAGTGCGGTGCGCGACGGCTCGGTCTCAGCCCATCGCTCGAAGCGGCGGTGCACCGGCTCCCATCCGGCGGGACCGGCCGGGATCACTTCACACACTCCGAGAGGAAGAGGTTGAGGCTGGACATGCCGACAGCGGCCACGGTGACGGCGTCGGCGGCGGATTCACCGGCTGCCAGTCCGGCCTCGCCCAGGTCCAGGCAGGAGTTCATGAGCTCGGTCGGGTACTCCTCGAACCGAGCGAAGACGTAGCGCAGTGCCGGTGGTGAGTCCGGCCGGTCGTCGCACGTGCGGACCATGGCCGCGGAGAACTGGTGCCACAGCAGCATTCCGGTCCACAGGCCGATGCCGGAGGACGCGGCGTTCGCGGTGGCACCGAGCCAGAGGAAGTACCAGGGCATGCTGAGTCCCTGCGCGTTCGGAGGAGGCACCCGGTCGAAGGGGGCTCCCTGCTTACGCATCGATTCCTCCGCCTCACGCCAGTACTGACGGGCCCACAGTTTGAGATCGGCCATCGTCCGGTAGGGGCGGGCGTCGGGGTGCCGCGGGAAGCGGGCCACACCGAGTGAGTAGCCGGTCACCTGGGGATCCAGCGAGAGGTCGATCCAGCGGACGAGTGTCGCCCAGTGCAGGGGGGTGTCCCTACGGGCCGCGAGGACACGGCACAGATCGTTGCGGGTTCCGTCCGGTGGTTCCGGCAGCTGAGCGATGACGGCAGCGCACAGGGGGTGCTCGCGCAGGTGGTGATCAAGGCTCACAGTGTCGGTCACGAAGGTCACTCCTGTCTGCTCGGTTCGTGCGAAGAAGGTAGAGCCCGAACTGTGCGGAGGGCGCGAGGGCGTTCCAAAGGGTGGAACGGGAAGTGGATTTCGGTCTGGAGCACCCGCACCATGCGGTAAAGGCGTAGAGGAGCAGAAAGGGGGATCAAACCCCGGAACCGACGGCCCGTCTGCCTTCACGTCAATCCGGGTCCGTGACTCCTCCGCGCAGCACAGCGGAGGGAAGCGCCGCAGTGGCAAGCCGCTCCACACGAACGAAGCCGGTCTCGCCGCGCCGACGGTGCGTCCCGTCCCGATCAGCGGTCGCCCGGACGGCTGCGCCGACTCGTTCATGCTCAGCCAGTCGCATCGGGACAGCGAAGCCCCCCGAAATGATCCCGAAAGAGAACCGGCATGCCATTCAGCCCACCCTCGGCGGACAGCTCACCGGCGAACTCCGCCTTCCCGGCGGCCCGCACCGTGCACGCCATGGTCGAGGCCCAAACCCGTCGTTCTCCCCGCGCCATCGCGCTCCGCTCGTTGGACGGGCAGAGCGTCACCTACTCCGCACTGATGCACCGGGCTCACCTCACCGCCGGCATGCTGCGTGCCCGTGGTGTCACGCCGGGGGCACGCGTCGGCGTCATGATGCACCGCACCCCGGACCTCGTGCCCACGCTGCTCGCGGTCCTCCTGGCCGACGCCGCCTATGTGCCGCTGGAGCCGTCCTGGCCCGCGGACAGGGTGCACACGATCACCACGTACGCGTCCCTGAGCCTGGTGGTGCACAGTGACGAGCCCCCGGCTCTTCCAGCCGGGGTCGCGACGGTCCGTGTCTCCGGGAACGAGGCCGAGATCCCCACGTCGTCGTCCTCCGGAACGGACGGCGACACCGACGGAGTCGCGTACGTGATGCACACGTCGGGATCCACCGGCCGACCCAAGGGAGTCGTCGTCGGCCACGACGCGGTGACCGCCTTCCTGCGCGCCCTCTCCGACGCGCTCCCCCTCGATGACAGTGACCGTGTTCTTGTTCGGACGTCCTTCGCCTTCGACGTCTCCGTCATGGAGATGTTCTGGCCCCTCGTCAGTGGTGCCAGTCTGGTCTTCCCTCACCCCCAAGGCCATCACGATCCCGCGCACCTCGCCGAGGTCGTCGCCGGGCACGGTGTCACCGCGGCGACCTTCGTCCCCACCCAGCTCAACGCCTTCCTCGCCACTCCCCTCGCCGTCACCTGCCGGCGTCTGCGGCGCCTCGTCTCCATAGGCGAAGTGCTCCAGCCTTCCACCGTCGCTGCGGTCCGGCGAACCCTTCCGCAGGTCGAACTCTTCAATGTCTACGGCCCCACCGAGGCCGCAGTGGCCACGTTGCTGCACCACTGTCGGCCTGAGGACGCAACAGGGACCCGAGTACCGATCGGACGCCCTCTGAGACACACAGGCGCCCACATCGTCGACCCCGATACGCTGCGCCCGGTCCCGCCGGGCACCCTCGGCGAACTCGTTCTCAGCGGGCCGCAGATCGCCCGCGGCTACCTCGGACAGCCCGACCTGACGGCACGTCAGTTCATTGCGGACACCTACTCCCGCAATCCCACCGAAGGCTCCGCCCCGGTCGCGTACCGCACCGGCGACACGGTCACCGAGCTCCCGAGCGGCGAGATCGACTACATCGGGCGCGAAGACCGGCAGGTCAAGGTCCGCGGCCACCGCGTCGAACTGGGCGACATCGAGCACGCCCTCCTCGCCCTGCCCCAGATCTCGGACGCCCACGCCGAGCTGTGCGGCCTGTCTCCCGACGGCCCTGCGAGGCTCGCCGCATGGGTCGTACCCGCGCCAGGTGCCACGCCGAGCGGCCGGAAGTTACGCCGCGCACTGCTGCGCGTCCTGCCCGCGGTCATGGTCCCGGACGCGATCACCGTCCTGGACACACTGCCCACCCTCACCAGCGGCAAGCTCGACCGCCGCCGCCTCCCCAGCCCGTTCCCGGCGGCCGACCGGAGCGCCTGCCTGCGCCTGGTCAGGGAGGTCTGGACAGACCTGCTCGGACACGCCGACTTCACCGACGAGACCACCTTCTTCGACGCCGGCGGCAATTCCTTGCTCCTGCTGCCCATGCAGCGCCGCCTGACCCGGGCAGGCCACGAAGTCCGTGTCCTCGATCTCCTCGACCACCCCACCGCGGTGCTCCTCTCCGCCTACCTCTCCCACCTCTCACCGGAGCGTGAAGGATGAACCTCCCCGCAGCCGAAGCTCCGCACGGCAGCACCGTCGCCATCGTGGGCATGGCCGGACGATTCCCCGGTGCAGCCGACCCATCGCAGCTGTGGGACATCTCCCTCAACGGCCGCGACGTCATCACTCGCCGCCCCGCGACCGAAATCCCATCCCGCGGAAGCTCCCGCCACATCGCCGCTGCCGGTGTCCTGCCCGGCATCGACGCCTTCGACGCCGGGTTCTTCAGCATCTCGGCCCACGAAGCTGACCGGATTGACCCTCAGCAGCGTCTGCTCCTGGAGTGCGCCTGGGAAACCCTCGTCGACGCCGGATGTGTGCCCGGCCGCTTCAACGGCGCGATCGGCGTCTTCGCCGGCGTCGGCACTGTCGGCTACGGCACCGACGAGACGTCCGCCACCGGCTCCGGAGCCGGTGGCCAGTCGCGGCTCCTCGCCGTCGGCAGGGACTTCGCCGCCACGCGCATCGCCCATCGCTTGGACCTGCACGGCCCTGCTCTCACCGTGCAGACCGCCTGCTCCACGTCCCTCGTCGCCGTCCACCTCGGTGTGCAGAGTCTCCTCGCCGGGGACAGCGACGCCGTCCTCGCCGGAGCGGCCGCCATCCGCCTCCCTCACCACGACGGATACGTGTACCAGCCCGGCGGCATCTTTGCAGCGGACGGCCGCTGCCGCCCATTCAGCGCCGATGCCCAAGGCACCGTACCCGGCAGCGGCGTCGCCATGGTCCTGCTCAAGCGGCTCGCCGACGCCGTCACCCACGGCGACCACATCTACGCTGTGATCAAAGGGAGCGCCGTCAACAACGACGGCCGGGCCAAGCAGTCCTTCAGCGCCCCCTCCGTCGCGGGCCAACTCGACGTGATCACCACGGCCCACCGGCGCGCCGGCGTCGACCCCGCGACCGTCGGCTATATGGAAGCCCATGGCACCGCCACCCCCCTGGGTGACGAGATCGAGTTCGACGCTCTCGGCCGCGCCTTCCGTATCGCGCCGCCAGGCGCCTGCGCACTGGGCTCGGTGAAGGCCAACGTCGGACATCTCGACGTCGCCGCAGGAGTCACCGGCCTGATCAAGGCCGCCCTCGTCCTGCGCCACGGGCGTATCCCGCCCGCCCTGTACTGTGAAACGCCGCATCCTGCGCTCCGCCTCAAGGACAGCCCCTTCCGGCTGCCCATGACCGCCGAACCCTGGCCCGCCTCGGACACCCCGCGTAGGGCCGCGGTCAGTTCCTTCGGCGTAGGTGGCACCAACGCGCACGTTGTCCTAGAAGAAGCACCACCGTCCGTCGCACCTCCGCGCACCAGGCGCTGCCACCTCTTGCTGTTGTCGGAACGCAGCCCGGCCGCGCTGCGGGCCACGGCCGGCGCGCTCGCCACCCGCCTTCCCGAAGCCCCGTTGGCCGCCGTGTCCAGCACGCTGGTCTCCGGACGGGCCTTCCACTCCCACCGCTGGAGCCACGTTGCCGTCAACGCCCGGTCCGCGCGGGAAGCCCTGCTGCACCTGGCCGATCACCTCACCGGGGAGAGCGGGAAGTCCATGGCCGAGGCCCGCCCCGTTCTGGTGCTCCCCCACAGCGCGCGGCTGAGCGTGCACCAGTTGCGGGAACTCGCACACGAGGAGCTTCCATACGCCGACCAGTTACGTCAACTGACAGCCGAGCTGGACGGCACACCGCGAGAGAACTCCTGCCACGCGACCGTCAAGTCGCTCGCCAGCCTCCTGCCCGGGGCACCTGTGACCACCGTCAGCGACCGACTCCTGTCACCAACCGCTTCGTTTGCCGCGACACTTGCCCTTGCCCGCCTGCTCCTGTGTTGGGGCGTGGCCCCGGCTCGTGTCTCGGGAACCGGCTCCGGAGCGATTGCCGCGGTGTGCGTTGCGGGGGTTCTCACCGTGCGGGAGGCGGTACTGCTCGCTGAAGCCCGCGACACGGAGGCCATCAGAAGGACGGTCGCGGGCTTCGAGCCGAGGACGCCGCACCTGCCGTGCCGGTCCGATCTCACGGGAGCCGATCTCACCGCGGCACAAGCCGCTGATCCGGACTACTGGGTCACCCGCCGCACCGCGGTCACGCGCGGGACCTCCTGGCTGTTGCCCGACCACGACGGTCCGCGCCTCCTCCTGGGTGCCCCGGACTCCGCTGGAACCGGCCGCTCCGACACGACCACCCCGGACAATGCCGACCGAGGTCAGCTACTGCCCTGTCTGGCCGAGCCCGACGACCGCCGCGGGCACTCCTGGCACCTCCTTGCCACGATGGGACGCGCCTGGGAGGAGGGAGTCCCGATCGACCCGGAAGCTCTCGACCCAAAACCGCATCGGCACATACCGCTGCCGTCCCGGCCTTTCGAACGCCGCCGGCACTGGACGGATCCCGTCCCATCGGCCATTCTCTCAGAAACCACGAAGCCTGTTCAGGACTACCCCGCCAGGACACAGCCTCCGAGGCCGGCGGCTTCGGTCGGGCCGTCGCGTCCGCACGGCGACAACCACCTCAATCAGCGGCCGGCCCCCGAGTCCTCAACAGACGGGCTGCACGCCATCCTGCGACAGATCACCGCCTCGTGGGCCGAGGCCCTCGGCTTGGCCGACGTCGCACCGGACGACGACTTCACCGAACTCGGAGGCGACTCCCTGCTTGCCCTGGAAGTGTCCGAGACACTCGGCCGTGCCCTGGACCAGGTCCTCACCCCCGAGTTGCTGCTCAACCACCCCACCCCGCGTGGCCTCGCGGAGAGGCTCCTCCCCGTCGTGCCCCACCGGTCCGACTCCCTGACGGCACCCGCACCCGCACCCAGCCTCACACTTCTCGCCACGCGTCGCCCGGCACCCCCCGCCGGGACGGCGGGAACCACACCCCTCTTCCTCGTCCATCCCGTCGGCGGCAGTGCCCTCGTCTACCGGGACCTGGCCGAGGCCCTGGCCCCCGACGTGCCCGTGTACGGCTTCACCGCGCCAGGACTCTTCGCCCCTGGGGACGAACCGCTCACCGATCTGGCCGTCATGGCTCGGATGTATGCCGAGGAACTGCTCACCACCTGCCCCTCCGGACCGTTCTGGGTCGGGGGCTCTTCCTACGGCGGTGTCGTGGCCCACGAGATGGCCAGGCTGCTGGATCTCCGGCAGCGCCCTCCGGGCGGCACTCTCCTCCTCGACTCCCCCTGGCCACCCTGGGTCAGCCAGGAGGAAGCCTCCGCAGCCGCACAGTCCGAACAGGTCCGCACGCTGCCTGAGCCATTGCAGGGCAGGGTCCTGCGGGCCCGTCTGGCCCACACCGCCGCCCTGCGCGCCTACACCCCCGCGCCCCGCAGCGGACCGACCGTGTACGTCTCCGCCGCAACCGGACGAACGAAGGACGGACCGAGGGCACCCGAAGAAGGATGGGCGTCGGTGATTCCGAACCTGGTGGTCGAGACTTCTCCCGGGGGTCACGAGTCGATGCTGGTAGAACCGCACTCCTCTGCCCTCGCCCGCTGCCTCAACCGCTACTTGCGACCCTGCAATCCACACTGAGGCGAGCATCATTCGGAAGGTCGGCTCGCGCATTCCGACCGGAGGGAGAAGTTTCTGGAACAAGCCCTTCGGAATGAGGACCAAGACGGCACAACGAAGGAAAGAATGGCGATTCGCTGTGGCTGACATGAAGGGAACCCGGAGCCTGGAGAAGGCGGTCAACATCTTGCACATCGTCTCCGAAGTCGGCCCCGTCAGCATCAGCGATCTCAGCCGAAGGGCGGAGATGCCGAAGACCACGGTTCACCGGATCATCAGCTGCCTGCACGAAGAAGGAATCCTTCAAAGAACGCCGAGCGGGTACGATATCGCCCCGTTCCAGAGTCGAGAGAAAGCACTCTCCGACATCGTGCGGGACACGGCCACCCCACACCTCTTGGAGTTCTATATCGCCACCACCATCCCGATCGGTCTCGCGATACAGAAATCCGGAACGACCCGCTTCCTGAATCTCCTCTACACTGCACGCCAACGCACCGCCGCGCAGGAGTTCACTGAATCCGGGGCCCCGGTCGCAGAGGCGACGAAAAGCATCCTCGAATCGCATGGGCACTTCACCCGGGGAGGAGCGGGAAGCGTTTCCGGCAAATCCTCCCTGCCGATAGTGCAACGAGGGGTCGCTCGCGTTCGAGGAATCCGGGGTACGGGAATCGCCGTGCCGGTCGTGATTGCCCGCCACCAACTCGTGGCGTCGGTCAGTGTCACCGTGCCCCTGGCACAGCACGCCAGTGACGACCGCATCGAACACCTGCTGCGCGTCACCTCGCACAATGTCCGACACGCCCTGACCGAGCCGCATTCCCCTGTCGCTCGGAAACAGTGCGGCTTCTGGGTCGTCGGCGGAGTTTCACCACCTGGATGGTCACCGACCGGGCCGAAGCCGAGCGGTCCGCCCTCAGGGCCCGGCGATCCTGATCGACGGCCGTGACCTATTCGCGAGCCCGGCGCCGCACCCTCGCTCTCGGGCCGGGCCCCGCAGGGGGCCGTGGCCCTCGCACCCTAGGAGACGATCCAGCAGGTCACTGCCGAGCGGGGCCTGCGAGCCTGAACCCACAACGCTTCAGAACACCGCAACTCTCCGCGAGAACCCAGGGCGAATGCGCCGGCCCACCCGCCACTGCCCGAGCGCCCGCGCACGTCTCCGGACACCTCACGTACTGCTCCACCGCTTCCGCACGGGCGCGAGCGTCCTCCCGCCGCACCGCGCGCCAACTCCCGTACTCAAAAGACTACTTCGGATCGGCCCGCCGCCTCCGCGCAGCCGCCCGGCGCCCTCCGGGAGGACCCTGGCACATGCTGGAGGCACCATCGCGCCCGGTGTCATCAAACGCCTCCCGGGGCACCCCGGGCTGTGCGATCGTCGGATCGGTCCCTCCGCAGGCCCCGGCTCCCCACGGGGTCGTACCCGTCTGCACACCGGAGCGCGTCATGCCGTCGCCCCTCTCCGCGGGCCGCCCCGCCACGTCGTCGCCGCACGGAGCGCTGGACGCGTTGATCCTGCGGACCCGGCGGCTGCGCGGCGACGTGGACGCGGCGCGGCACGCCGCCCCGGACGGCGCCGCGCACCCGCCCGGCGCCCGGCACGCCCTGTACGCCGTGGCGCTGCGTCACCTCGACGCCGCCGAGCGGAGCCTGGCCGATCTGCGGGGCCTCCCTGCGGCCGGGGAGCCGTCGGGGCCGCCCGGCCGGGCGGGCAGTGCGGAGTGGGACCTGCTGACGGGCCGGGCCGAGTGGTCGGCCGGGCTGTTCCGGATACTCGGGCGCGATCCGGACTCCGCCCCGCTCGGCCTCGACTCCCTGCCCTCGGTGGTGCTGCCCGAGGACCGGCCCGCCCTCACCGAGATGGTCACCGACTGTCTCGTCGACGCCCGGCCCGTCGACGGGGAGTTCCGGGTGCGGCGGCCCGACGGCACCGTACAGCCCGTGCACATGCTGGGCGGTCCCGTGCCGGGCCCCGACGGCGGCACCGCCTCGATGTGGGCGGTGCTGCGCGAGACCGGCGCGCCCCTCCATGGCCCGCGCGCACGGCACACCCCGAGCAGGTCGGCGGCCCCCGGTGGGCGGGACGACGCCGGTGCCGCGGCGCCGCCGTGGCGCGGGCCGCTGCGGTTCCCCCGCCGGGGGCGGCCGGGCCTGGACCTCGCCGGGGGCGGCCCGACCTCCGCCGACGGCGGACCCGGCGCCGTCGGCTGGTACGACGCGTGCGCCCTGGGCGGCGACGGCACCCTGCTCACCGTCGGCGTCCTCGCCGCGACCGCGCCGGGGACGGCGAGCGCGCCGGTGGCCGCCACCGCCCCCGAGGAGCGCACCGGCACCGGCGGCACCAGCGCCTTCCAGGGCACCGCGGCACTGCTCGGCGCCCTGCGCGGGCTGGCACTGGCCGGTGTCGGGCCCCGGGAGCTGCCGGACCGGCTGGCCCTGTTCCTGTCGGACACCGCGCTGCCCGCCCCGGCCGGCACCGTCTGCTGCGGCTACCGCCCCGGCGCCCGCGCCCTCACCTGGGCGCACCCCGGGGGCCCCGCCCCGCTCCTCTTCCGGGACGGGGCGGCCCGGGTCCTGGACGGCCCGGGGCACACGGCGGTGCTCGCACCGGGTGACCTGCTGGTCCTGCGCACCACCACGGCGGGGCCGGACCGCGGCCGCCTCCCGGCGCTCGCCGCGCGTCTATCCGGGGCCCGCACCGCCGGGGAGGCGCTGCGGAGGCTCACCGGGGTCCCGGGTGGACCCGTGGCGTCCCGCCCGGAGGCGGGCGGGTGGACCCTGGTGGCCCGGGTGACGGAATAGCCGCGGGACATCGCGGGACACCCGCCGCGCAGCCCCCTGAGCACGCCCCGGCGCCGGGCGGGAGCCCCATCAGTCGGGCGCCGCGCACCGCCGGAGCCCCGCCGGACCCCAAGGCGCACCGTCGGACCCCAAGGCACGCCGCCGGGGTCCTACGCGCGGGCGGCGGTCTCGCCCCGCCCCCCGGGCTGCCTCGGCCGGGGCAGCGCCAGGGTGATCTCCTCCCGCAGTTCCCTGATCCTCGGATACTCGGCGTACTCGGCGGTGAGCCGGTACATCTGGCGCAGCCGGTCCCAGGTGCGCCGGGAGGAGTTGGAGCCCATCGACACCAGGGCCAGCCGCGCGAACCCGTCCGCCTGTTCGGGGTCGTCCCCGATGAAGCAGGCGGACGCCATGGACAGGAAGTCGAAGATCTTCGACCGCTGCTGGGCGTCGACCCGCAGGGCGAGCGCCTTGTCCGCGTAGTGCCGGGCCTGGACGGCGGCGCCGGGCTCGAACTCGGCGAGGGTGCGGTGGGCGAGTGCCTGCATTCCGTACAGGTCGGCCTCGTTGAAGAGCTGCATCCAGCTCGGCGGCGGCACGTCGCCCCGGTCGGAGACGAACAGCTCCTCCGCCAGGCCCAGGGTGCGGCGCATCGCCTGGCCCCGGCCCATGGACGCCTGCGCCCAGGCCTCGACGGTGTGGAACATCGCCCGGGTGCGCGGCAGGGCCTCCTCGCCCGAGCCGGTGCGGGCGAGCTTCAGCAGGTCGAGCGCCTCGTCGGGGCGGCCGAGGTGGACCATCTGGCGGGCCGCCCTGGACAGTGCCTCCCCGGCGCGTGGCCGGTCCCCGCCCTCGCGGGCCGCGTGGGCCGCGATGACGAAGTACTTCTGGGCCGTGGGCTCCAGGCCGACGTCGTGCGACATCCAGCCCGCGAGGACGGCGAGGTTGGCGGCGACGCCCCACAGGCGCCGCCGGAGGTGGGGCGGGTGGTGGTAGGCGAGCATGCCGCCCACCTCGTTGAGCTGGCCCACCACCGCCTTGCGTTGGAGGCCGCCGCCACGGGCGGCGTCCCAGGCGCGGAAGACTTCGACCGAGCGCTCCAGTTCCTCGATCTCCTGCGACCCGAGGGGCGCGGCCTCGTAGCGGTCGAACCCGGCGGGTTCGGCGTGCGGGGTGTCGAGGGAGTGGGGTGCGTCGGCGACCGGGGCGGGACCGGTGTGGAACCAGTCCCGCATGGCACCGCTGAGTACGGTTGTTCCCGCGGCGAGCGCGGCGCCCGCGCCCACCAAGCCGCGTCGGTTGAGCATGAGGTCCATTCCCGTGAATTCGGTGAGGACCGCCGCGGTCCGCCCGGACGCCCACGGCACTCCGTCGGGATGCTCCTCGTTCCCGTCGGGCGACCGCTTTCCCGCACGCCCGTGCCGGACCAGACCGAGGTCCTCGATGGTCACGACACGGCCGAGACGCTCGGTGAACAGAACCGCCAGCACCCTCGGCACGGGATCGCGCGGGATCTCTCCCATGTCGATCCACCGCCGCACCCGCGAGGTGTCGGTCGCCAGCTGGGGGTGGCCCATGGCCGCCGCCTGCCGGTTGACCAGCCTCGCCAGCTCGCCCTTGGACCAGCCGGCCAGGCCGAACAGGTCCGAAAGGCGGGCGTTGGTTCGTCCACTCACGTCAAGCCCCCAGGTTCTCGGCTGAGTTGACACTAGCCCCGTGCGGATTGCCGGGCGACTATTCGCCACCGTTCGCCAGGGTGCGCCAGATGGTGTGCCACGGCCGGGCGGGTGTCAGGTAGGAAAGCGCCGTCCCGACCCGGTCGCCGGGGCTCACTCCCCAGGGTGGCCCGGCGGCCGGGCCGGGGGGCGCGACGACGACGAGGAGGGCGCGCCCGTGGGGGCGGCGCCGTCCGGACAGCACACCAGCCACACGAAGGGATCTGTCTCGCCCATGTACGCAGCATCGTCCTCCGTGGCCGCCCCGCCCCGCCCGCCGCACCCCCGTCCGGCGGGGAGCGGCGGCCCGTACCTGGCCCCCGCCCGTCCGGCGGCCCCGGTGCTCGGAGCGGGCAGGCCGCGGCACGGGGCGGTACCCGGCGGCCAGACACTCAGCGGACGGCTCGACCTGTCCGGCGCCCAGGGCGCGCAGTTGCGCGCCGCCATCGCCTCGGTGCACCGGGTCTGCCCCGAGTTCACCCCAGTGCAGGTGCTGCGCCGCAGCGGCCGCTCGGTGCTGCTGGTCGGCACGACCGGGCGCAGCACGGCGGTCGCCAAGTGCCTGGTGGACCACTCCCCCGCGTGGGCGGAGCGCACCCGGCACGAGATAGGGGTCTACCGCTCGTTCGTCCGGCACCGCCCCCCGGTGCGGGTGCCGAGGCTGATCGCGGCGGACCCGGAGAACGGCACCCTGGTGATCGAGCGGATGCCGGGCCGCCCGGCGGCGCTGCTGCGCCACCCGGTGGAGGCTCCGCCGCGCGCGGACATCCGGGCGGTGCTCGGCGCGGTCTGCCGGCTCAACGAGTGGCGGCCCCCGGCCGGAGCCTTCGTCGCCCCGCTGGACTACGCGCGGCGGATCTCCCGGGACCACGAGCTGGGCCTGCTCACCGACCGGGACCTGGGCGACCTGCGGAAGCTGCTGCACGGCATCGCCCAGTCGGCCGGGCGCGAGGCCATGGGCCAGTTCTGCCACGGCGACGCGCTGCTCTCCAACGTCCTGATGTCACCGGCCGGTCCGGTGCTGGTGGACTGGGAGCACGCGGGCTGGTACCTGCCGGGCTACGACCTGGCGACGCTGTGGGCGGTGCTCGGCGACTCGCCGGAGGCCCGCCGCCGGATCAGCCATCTCGCCCAGTCGGGGGGACCGGCCGCGCGGGACGCGTTCCTGGTCAATCTGATGATCGTGCTGACCCGGGAGATCCGTACCTACGAGACGGCCGTGCAGCGCTCGCTCAGGGAGTCGCACGCGTCGGCGCCGGGCGCGGGGCACCCGGGCGCGGTGCCGTCCGGGGAGGAGCAGCGGCTGCTGCTGCGGCGGCTGCACGACGACTGCCAGCTCGCCCGCCGGGCCGTGCGGGCGGCGGTCGGCACCCGCTGAGACGGTGTTCGAGGGGCCGGGGCGCGTCCGGAGCGGGGCGCGCCCCGGCCCCTCGTTCCGTGTTCCCGCCCGGCGGGACCGCCGCCGGTGTGCACCACTGACGCCTCGCGGGCCCAGGGCCCCCGCCGCGGCGGAGCCCGGCCAACCCCCTTCGGCGGGGCGAATCGCCGCCACACCCCGCATGATTGACGGATCGTCACGGGGCCCGGTACCACTGTCGGGCGCCAGTGCCGCGGCACTGGGTCCCGCACGCCCCGTCACGCCCCACCGTCACAGGAGGCCGCCTTGCGACGACCCGTCCCCCTTTCCCCGTCCGCTCCCGGCCGCGGACGGGGCCGTGCCGCGCCCGGTGTCCTGGCCTCGGCGGCGCTGCTGCTGCCGCTGCTGGGCGCGGCCCCCTCCGGCGCCGTCGCCGCGCCGCCCGCGCCGGACCGCCTCCAGCGGGCCTTCGCCGACGCGTCCGCCGAGTACGGGGTGCCGTCGAGCGTGCTGCTCGGCGTCTCCTACCTCCAGTCCCGCTGGGACGGCCATGCCGGCTCCCCCAGTGTCACCGGCGGCTACGGTCCGATGCACCTCACCGACGCCCGGACCGCGCTGGCCGGCTCCTCCCACCACGGCGAGGGCACCGAGGACCCGCGCGGCGACGGCGCCCGCGCCCCGCTGCGGCCCCGGTCGAGGCCCGCGCCGGAGACCGGGCCGCCGCCCGCCCGGCTGACCACCCTGCCGAGGGCGGCCTGGCTGACCGGACTCGACCAGGCGGCGCTGCGCGAGGACCCGGCCGCCAACGTGGCCGGAGGGGCCGCGCTGCTCGCCGCCGCCCAGCGGGATCTCGGCGAGCCGCTCAGCGGCGACCCGGCCGACTGGTACGGGGCGGTGGCGCGGTTCTCCGGCGCGGACGACGCCGCGACGGCGGCGGCCTACGCCGACGACGTGTTCTCGGTGATCCGCGAGGGCCAGGAGCGCACCACCGACGCGGGCCAGCGGGTCGCGCTGGCCGCCGATCCCGGCCTGGCCCCCGACAGGGCGCAGCTCCGGCGCACCGGGCTGCGGGCCGCCGCGACGGCCGGTACCGAGTGCCCGGCCTCGGTGCCCTGCGAGTGGATCCCGGCCCCGTACGAGGAGTTCGGCGACGGCGACTACGGCAACCACGACCTCGGGAACCGGCCCGCCTCGCAGCGCGTGCGGTACATCGTCGTCCATGACACCGAGGGAGCCTGGGACGGCGTGCTGAACATGGTCCAGGACCCGACCTACGTGTCCTGGAACTACACGCTGCGTTCCACCGACGGCCATGTCGCCCAGCATGTGAAGGCGAAGGACGTGGCCTGGCACGCGGGCAACTGGTACGTCAACGCCAACTCGATCGGGCTGGAGCACGAGGGCTTCCTCGCCGAGCCGGACGCCTGGTACACGGAGGCGATGTACCGCTCCTCGGCACGGCTGGTGCGGTACCTGGCCGGGAAGTACGGCATCCCGCTGGACCGGCAGCACATCCTGGGCCACGGCAACGTGCCGGGGCCGACCACGGCGACCGTCGCCGGCATGCACACCGACCCGGGGCCGTACTGGGACTGGCGGCACTACTTCGAGCTGCTCGGCCGCCCGCTGGTGGCGACCGCCGGGCCGGGCGCCGGCGCGGTGACGATCCGCCCGGACTACTCCTCGAACCGGCCCGAGTACACCGGGTGCGCGACCCGGGGCGAGCCGTGCGCCCCGCACGGTTCGAGCGATGTGCGGCTGTACTCCGACCACGACCGGAACGCGCCCCTGATCAGGGACATCGGCCTGGGCGGCGCCCCGACGACCGGGGTGAACGACCTGTCGTCCCGGGTCTCCACCGGCCAGCGGTTCGCGGTGGCGGACCGCTGGGGCGACTGGACGGCCATCTGGTACCTGGGCCAGAAGGCGTGGTTCCCGAACCCGCGCAGGCAGCCGGCGGCGGTGCCCGCGCGGGCGCTGCTGATCACCCCGAGGGAGGGCCTGGAGAGCGTCCCGGTGTACGGGCGGGCCTATCCGGAGCGGGCGGCCTACCCGGCGGAGGTGCCGGTCCAGGCGGTGTCGCCGCTGCCGTACACCCTGCCGAAGGGCCAGACGTACGTGGCCGGGGACAAGGTGCCGGGCGAGTACTACTACGCGGCGGACTTCGGCGGTGCCTCGCACCGGGTGGTGACCGGCGAGGACCTGTACTACGAGATCCAGTACGGCCACCGGGTGGCGTATGTGCGTGCCGCCGACGTGACGGTGGCGTCCCCGGGGCGGTAGCGGGGACGCCGCCGGGCGCCGGTCAGCCCTGCTGGAACAGCTCCGCCGGGAGCGGCTTCAGCAGGGCGTACAGGTCGTCGGTGATGGGGCGGTCCCAGGCGGCGATGGTGACCAGGACCCGGTCGCTGCGATCGAACTGGACGCAGGAGATCCGGCTCTCGGAGAGCTTGAGGCGGCGCACGATCAGCAGGTTGTCGCCCTGCATCACGGGCACGTCCTCGGCGCCGACGACGGTCACCTCCTCGTCGTTCTCCAGGGCCAGCAGCAGTTGCGCCACCTCGAAGGGGACCTCGCCCTCGGGGACCTCGCGGGCCGGGGAGCCCTCCGGCAGATTGCCGATGATCATCGCGGGGCCGCGCCCGCCGAACAGGTCGTAGCGCAGGAAGACGCCCTGGCAACTGCCGTCGGGCGCGGGGAGCAGCCCGGCGCCGAGGTTGCCGGGCCAGTCACCCGGGTCCATGGCCAGTACGTCGAAGTCGGGCCCGGCGGGGGTGGCGCTGCGGCGGCGGAGGAACGACATGCCGACATGGTACGTGGCCCGGCCGGGTGAACGCCCCACGGGCGACGGCCCGGACGGCGCTCCCCCGCCCCGCCCGGGAGCCGTCCGGGCGGGGGCGCCGGGGTGTTCCCGGAGGGGGCCGGACGGCGGCGCCCCGGGGCTACTCCTCGGCCGGGGACGGCGGGACGACGGCGACGGGGGCCGCCGCGTGGAGCAGTACGGCGTGGGTGACGGAGCCCAGCATCCGGGCGGGGGCGAGCAGACGCCGGCGGTGGCGGCCGACGACGACCAGATCGGCGTCCCGGGAGGCGGCCACGAGCTGTCCGGCGGCGTCGCCCGGGACGACGTACGGCTCCGCCCGGACCTCGGGACGGCGTCCGCGGTGGGGGGCCAGGAAGCCGTCGGCGAGGACCCGGGTGTCGTCGGCGACGGCCGTCTCGTCGATCACCGGGGCGACGACCTGCCCGGCGGCCCAGGTCTGCATCGGCCACGGGTAGGCGGCGAGGACCTGGAGACGGGCGCCGCGCCGGGCGGCCTCCTCGAAGGCGAAGGCAAGGGTCGCCTCGTCGGGACTGTCCACGTTCAGGCCGACGACGACCCGGGGGCCGCTGCCCGGCGGGACCGGACCTTCGGGCACCTCGCGTCCGGGCCGGGGGACCACGACGACGGGGCAGGGCGCGTCGCGGGCGGCGGCCAGGCCGATGGAGCCGAGCAGCAGGCTGGCGAAGCCGCCGCGGCCCCGGGAGCCGAGCACCAGCAGTCCCGCGTCGGCGCCCAGCTCCGGCAGGACGGCCCCGGGGGCACCGTCCAGGCCGAGGTAGTCCGTCACCGGGGCGTCGGCCCGGCCCGCCAGGTGGTCGCGCGCGTCCTTCAGGACGGGGTCCTCACCGGTGTCGGGCGGTCCGGCGACCAGGACGTCGGTCTGGCCCCAGGCCGCGTACTGCCGCACGTGCGCGACGCGCAGGGCGGCGCCGCGGGCCCGGGCGGCGTCGGCGGCCCAGTCGAGGGCGCGCAGGCTGTCCGCGGATCCGTCGACCGCCGCGATGACCGGCAGGGTGTTCATGGTCCTCACCTCCGGTGAGCCGCCTTCCCCCGGGCGCCGTCCGGCACACCCCCGTTCGTCCGGTCGGCGCACCGGGGCGCCGGGGCGGGCGAGGCGCCGGCGGGCCGGGCGGGGGCCCAGCGGGCGGGCCGGGCGGCTCAGGTGAGGTCGAACTCGCCTCCCCGCGCCCCCGAGACGAAGGCACCCCACTCGTCCGGGGTGAAGATCAGGGAGGGGCTTCCCGGGCTGCCGCCGTTGCGCATGGCGATGAAGCCCTCGACGAAGGCGATCTGGACGTCACCCCGGCCGCCGCTGCTGGACCGCCACTGCGCGTTGCTCAGATCCAGTTCGGGCTTGTCCCAGCCCGTGTGCCGGCGCTGGTGGGTGGTGCTCTCGGCCACGTCCGTACTCCTCACGTCTCGGCCCTGCGCGGTCAGCCTAGCGACCGGGAGGGGGCGCGAACAGGCCGTGCGGACGACCCGCCGTGCCCGGTTCCCCGGACACCGCCGCATGGCCCCGGGCGGGTCACCCGGCGGGCCGCGCCGGGGCGAAGCGGGCGCGCAGCTCGCGCTTGAGGATCTTCCCACTGGCGTTGCGCGGGAGGGCGTCGACGAAGAGGACCCGCTTGGGGACCTTGAAGCCGGTGAGCCGTGCGCGGGCGTGGGCGATCAGTTCCTCCTCGCCGACGGCGGCGCCCTCGCGGGGGACGACGACCGCGGTGACGGCCTCGATCCAGCGCTCGTCGGGCAGGCCGATGACGGCGGTCTCGGCGACGGCCCCGTGGGTGTGGAGGACGTCCTCGACCTGGCGCGGGGCGACCAGCACCCCGCCGGAGTTGATGACGTCCTTCACCCGGTCGACGATGGTGAGCCGGCCGTCCGCGTCCCTGACGGCGAGGTCGCCGGAGTGGAACCAGCCGCCCCGGAAGGCGGCCTCGGTCTCCTCCGGCTCGTCCCAGTAGCCCTCGCACAGTTGCGGTGAGCGGTAGACGATCTCGCCGGGCGTCCCGTCGGGCACGTCGGCGCCGTCCTCGTCGACCACGCGGGCCTCGACGAACAGGACGGGCCGTCCGCAGGAGTCGAGGCGGCCCTCGTGCTCGTCCGGTCCGAGGACGGTGGCGAGGGGGCCGATCTCGCTCTGCCCGAAGCAGTTGTAGAAGGCCAGCCCGGGCAGCCGGGCGCGCAGCCGCTCCAGCACGGGCACCGGCATGACCGAGGCCCCGTAGTAGGCCTTGCGCAGTCCGGCGAGGTCGCGGGTGGCGAAGTCGGGGCGGTTGGCGAGGGCGATCCACACGGTGGGCGGCGCGAAGAGGCTGTCCACCCGGCCGGCCTCGACGAGGTCGAGGATCCGGTCGCCGTCGGGCGCGTCCAGGATGACGCTGGTGGCGCCTACGGCGAGGTAGGGCAGCAGGAAGACGTGGAGCTGCGCCGAGTGGTAGAGCGGCAGGGCGTGCGCGGGGCGGTCCTCGGCCCGCAGGTCGAGGGCGGTGACGGCGCTCAGGTACTCGTGGACCAGCGCCCGGTGGGTCATCATGGCGCCCTTGGGCCGGGCGGTGGTGCCCGAGGTGTAGAGGAGCTGCACCAGATCGCCGTCCCCGGGCTCCGGCCCGTCGTACGGCGCGGCCCCGGACAGCCGCTCCAGGAGCGCCCCGGCGGCGTCGCGCAGCGGCAGGGCGGGCACCCCCTCCGGGAGCCGCGCGGCGAGGGCGGGGTCGGTGAGGACCAGGGCGCTGCCGGACTGGCGCAGGACGTGGGCGAGGTCGTCGCCGGTGAGGTGGTGGTTGACGGGGACGTGGACCAGTCCGGCGCGGGAGCAGGCGAGGAAGGCGATGAGGTAGGCGTCGGAGTTGTGCCCGTAGGCGGCGACCCGGTCGCCGGGGGCGAGCCCCCGGTCCCGCAGGACGCCCGCCGCGCGGGAGACCGCGGTGTCCAGTTCGAGGTAGGTCCAGGAGCGGTCGCGGTACTCGACCGCGACGCGCTCGGGGCTGCGGCGGGCGCTGCGCCGCAGCACCCCGTCGACCGTACTGCCGTGTCCGGGCGTCATGGCCCGATCCTGGGCCGGGGAGCCGGAGGGGTCAAGGGATGTGCCCGGGGTCCCGGAGCGGGCGGCGGTGGCCGCGCCGGGGCCGCCGGGCCGGCTCGTGCGGGCGGCGCCTCCTGGGACGCGGCACGGGGTGCGGGCCGCCGGGGCCTCGGCCCGCCCGGCCCGCCCGGCCCGCCCGGCGGCCCAGCGGCCCAGCGGCCCCGCAGCCGTATCGTGCGGCGGGCACGCCCGGTGGTCCTACGTCCCGGGCGCGCCGGAGACCGGTCGGTCCCCCGGCCGCTCCTCCAGTACGGCCATGGCGGCGTTGTGCCCCGGTACGCCGCTCACCCCTCCACCGCGCACCGCGCCCGCCCCGCAGAGCAGCACGTTGGGCCACGCGGTGGCGACGCCCCAGCGGCCGGCGTCCTCGGCGGCGTACGGCCAGGACAGGTCGCGGTGGAAGATGTGGCCGCCGGGCAGGCGCAGATCGCGCTCCAGGTCCAGCGGTGAGCGGGCCTCGATGCAGGGCCGCCCGTCGGCGTCGGTGGCCAGGCAGTCCGCGAGCGGCTCGGCGAGGTGGGCGTCGAGCTGGGCGAGGGTCGCGGCCAGCAGGCGGTCGCGGGTCGTGTCGTGGTCGTCGGCGAACAGCCGGGCGGGGGTGTGCAGGCCGAACAGGGTGAGGGTGTGCATGCCCCGGGCGGCCAGGTGGGGGGCGAGGATGGTCGGGTCGGTCAGCGAGTGGCAGTAGATCTCGGAGGGCGGGGCGGCGGGCGGCTCACCGGCGGCGGCCCGCGCGTGGGCGGCCGCCAGTTGCCCGTAGCCCTCCGCGATGTGGAAGGTGCCGGCGAAGGCCTCGCGCGGGTCGGTGAGCGGATCGCGCAGCGCGGGCAGCCGGTCGAGCAGCATGTTCACCTTGAGCTGGGCGCCTTCGGCGGGCGGCGGCGGTGTCCCACCGGTCAGGGCGGCCAGTTCGTGCGGGGAGGCGTTGACCAGGACGTGGCGGGCGGCGGTGGTGTGCTCGCCGTCGGCGTGGCGGTGGGTGACCTCGGCGGTGCGGCCGTCGGTGGCGAGGCGCACCGCCTCGTGGCCGGTGGCGATCACGGCACCGGCGGCGCGGGCGGCGTCGGTCAGGGCCCGGGTGAGCGCGCCCATGCCGCCGACGGGGACGTTCCAGGCGCCGGTGCCGCCGCCGATGACGTGGTAGAGGAAGCAGCGGTTCTGGCGCAGCCCGGGGTCGTGCGCGTCGGCGAAGGTGCCGATCAGGCCGTCGGTGAGGACCACGCCGCGCACGAGGTCGTCGGCGAAGTGCTCCTCGACGGCGACGCCGAGGGGCTCCTCGAACAGCGCCCGCCAGGCGTCGGCGTCGTCGATCCGGCGGCGCAGGGCGTCCCGGGTGGGCAGCGGCTCGGTGAGGGTGGGGAAGACCCGGCGGGCGACGTGCTCGGTCATGGCGTAGAAGCGGCGCCAGGCGGTGTACTCGCGGTCGGAGCCGGTGAGCCGGGCGAAGGACTCGCGGGTGCGCCGCTCGCCGCCACCCACGAGCAGCCCGGTGGGGCGGCCGTCGCGTTCGGTGGGCGTGTAGGAGGAGATCGTGCGGGCGCGGACCCTAAAGTCGAGCCCCAGGTCCCGCACGATCTTGTCCGGCAACAGGCTGACCAGGTACGAGTACCGGGACAGCCGGGCGTCGACACCGGGGAAGGGGCGGCCGGACACGGCCGCTCCCCCGGTGTGCCCGAGCCGTTCGAGGACCAGGACGGAGCGTCCGGCGCGGGCCAGGTAGGCGGCGGCGACCAGTCCGTTGTGGCCGCCGCCGACGATGACGGCGTCGTAGGAGCGCGGGTGCGGGTGCGGCGTCATGGCTCTTGGTAGCACGGGGCGGGACGGGGAGCCAGGGGCCCGCGGGACGGACGTGGACGGGGGCGGTGCGGCCAGGTCCCGGCCGGGCCTTCCGGGGGCGTCGCGGAGTCGCCCGGACGCGGTCGGAACGCCCGGACGCGGACGGGACCCTTGCCGCACCCCGGCACGGCCGCGGCGAGGGCACGCGGCCGTGCCGGGACGCCCCGCTCAGCGCAGGGTCGTCAGGAACGTGTCGCAGGCGCGGGCGCAGGCCCGGCACGCCTCGGCGCTCTCCTCGGCGTCCGGCTGCCCGTCGAAGGCGTGGGCGGTCTCCAGGCACACCTGGCGGCACCACTCGACCTGGACCCGGATGGCCTCCTCGTCCACCTGGTTCTGTTCGGAGAGCACCCGGCAGGTGGCGTCGCACACCTCCGCGCACATGATGCCCTTGCGCCGGGCGAGTTCCTGGTCCTCGTTCCCGTCCGGGTCCACGAGGCTCGCGCGCAGCGCGCACGACCTGCCGCACGTGGCGCACGCCTGCGCGCACGCGAAGCGGTCCTCCAGAAACCGGAAGAGTTCCTGCTGCGAAGTCGTCGAGGTCACCTCCTCCGGGTTGCCCCCGGGCGCACCGCCAAACCGGACGGGGACCGGCGCCGGGCGACGGCGCGGGCGGCTCCGGCGGGTGTGCGGCGGGCCGCGGGCGGGGCCCGTCGTGCGGCGCGGGTTCACCCGGGGGGCCCGGGGTACCCGGGCCGGATGACCGACACGTGGATGGACCTCGCAGCGGACTCCGGCGCGATGAGTGCGGGGCTGGTGATCGCGGCCGTCGTGGTGGTCGCCCTGCTGATCGGCGCCTTCGCGCTGGGCAGCCGGGTGCGGCGCCGGGAACTGCCGCCGCCGACGGCGGACGAGCAGCCGAGGCTGCCGCCCGACGGGGCGGTGCACGAGATCCGGGAGCACCGGGAGGCCGAGGAGATGCCGCACGACGGCGACCGGATGCTGCCGCACGAACTGCGCCACCAGGGCACCCGCAGCGCGCCCGAGGAGCACCGGCGCAAGTGGAGCGAGGGCGGCAGCGGTTCGTTCGGCAGCGGCGGCCCCGGCGTCCGCTGACTCCCCCGGCGCAGGGCACGGAGCGGGGACGCCCATCGCACCGGACTTTGGGCCCCGCCTTGCGGCCCGGCGCCCGCCCCCGTGACCGGGGGCCGGGCGCCGGGCCGCTCTCAGGGACCCTGTCCCGGGGGCGGTGGCGGCGCGTCGTGGCGCCGGGTGCCGCGCCCCGCGTACTGGAGGACCAGGGCCGGGACGGCGAGCGCGAGCAGGCCGCAGCCGATCAGGGCGAGCCAGAGGCCGAACACGACGCCGAGGGCGACGACGGCCGCCCCGAGCGCGACGGCGAGGGGCCAGGGGCTGTGCGGGGCGAAGAATCCCAGCGGTCCGGTGCCGTCGGCCGTCTCGGCGTCGCCCCGGTCCTGGGGGCCCGTGCCGTGCCTGCGGTGCTGCACCCGCAGGAAGAAGGCGATGACCAGGGCCATCAGGAAGGCGACGGTCAGGGCGACGGTGCCGACGGGTTCGGCGGACCACCAGCCGTACAGGACGGCGGCGGAGGCGAAAAACACCGCGACGCCGGTGAACAGCCGGGCCTCGGTCCTCACCGCGCGTCCCTCCCCCCGGTCCGGCCGACGCCGGGGTGGTGGAGGTCGAACGCCGGGGACTCGGAGCGGATGCGCGGCAGGGCGGTGAAGTTGTGGCGCGGCGGCGGGCAGGAGGTGGCCCATTCGAGGGAGCGGCCGTAGCCCCAGGGGTCGTCCTGCTCCACGCGGGCGCCGTACTGGTGGGTGCGCCACACGTTGTGGAGGAACGGCAGCACGGACAGGCCGAGCAGCAGGGAGCCGATGGTGCTGACGGTGTTGAGCGCGGTGAAGCCGTCGGAGGCCAGGTAGTCGGCGTATCGGCGGGGCATGCCGCGCTCCCCCAGCCAGTGCTGGACGAGGAAGGTGGTCTGGAAGCCGGTGAAGAGGGTCCAGAAGTGGATCTTCCCCAGGCGTTCGTCGAGCATCCGGCCGGTGAGCTTGGGCCACCAGAAGTAGAAGCCGGCGAACATCGCGAAGACGACCGTCCCGAACAGCACGTAGTGCAGGTGGGCGACGATGAAGTACGAGTCCGTGAGCGGGAAGTCCAGCGGTGGGGAGGCGATGAGGACCCCGCTCATCCCGCCGAGCAGGAAGGTCACCAGGAACCCCGTCGTCCAGAGCATGGGGGTCTCGAAGGACAGCGAGCCGTGGACCATGGTGCCGATCCAGTTGAAGAACTTCACCCCGGTCGGCACCGCGATGAGGAACGACATGGCGGAGAAGAACGGGAGCAGCACCGCGCCGGTGGCGAACATGTGGTGGGCCCACACCACGGCGGAGAGCATGGTGATGGCGATGGTGGCGCCGACCAGGCTGGTGTAGCCGAAGACGGGCTTGCGGCTGAAGACCGGGATGATCTCGGAGACGATCCCGAAGAACGGCAGCGCGACGATGTACACCTCGGGGTGGCCGAAGAACCAGAACAGGTGCTGCCACAGCAGGGCCCCGCCGTTCGCCGCGTCGAAGATGTGGGCGCCCAGCGCGCGGTCCGCCTCCAACGCGAGCAGCGCGGCGGTGAGGACGGGGAAGGCGGGCAGCACCAGGATCGAGGTGAACAGCACGTTCCAGGTGAAGATCGGCATCCGGAACATGGTCATGCCGGGGGCGCGCAGGCACAGGATCGTGGTGACGAAGTTGACGGCGGTGAGGGTGGTCGACACACCGCTGACCACCAGGCCCATGGTCCACAGGTCGCCGCCCGGCCCGGGGGTGAAGGCGGCGCCGTTGAGCGGCGCGTAGGCGAACCAGCCGAACGAGGCCGCGCCCGACGGGGTCAGCAGACCGGCGAGCACCACCAGCCCGCCGAACAGGTACATCCAGTAGGACAGGGCGTTGAGCCGGGGGAAGGCCAGGTCGGGGGCGCCGATCTGGAGCGGCATCACGGCGTTGGCGAACCCGGCGAACAGCGGGGTGGCGAACAGCAGCATCATGACCGTGCCGTGCACGGTGAAGAGCTGGTTGTACTGGTACGCGGTGAACAACTGGAGCCCGGGGCGGGCGAGTTCGGCGCGCATCAGCAGGGCGAGGACACCTCCGAAGAGGAAGAAGCCGAAGGACGTCGCCAGATAGAGGTTGCCGATCACCTTGTGGTCGGTCGTGGTCGTCCAGCGCACCAGGGCGCGCCCGGGTGCGCGGTTCGCGCGGTGCCGCTCCGGATCCCGGTGCGGCGGTCCGGTCCTCTGCTGCACCGCCATGCGGCGGAGGGTATCCGCGGGCCGGGGCGCCCGTCGCAGGACCACGCCGGGGCGGGGCCGGTTTACGCCCGGGGGGCGGGGCACCCGGCGGGTCCGCCCGGCGGGTGGGGGCTCGGTACCCCGTGCGGCGCGTGCCGGGTTGCCCCGGGCACGGGGTCCGGGAGGGTGGAGTGGGGCGGCCGAGAGAGGAGCGTCGCGTGGAGGCGTCCGGGGCCGATGACTCGATGGTGCTGAACGCGCTGTTCAGCCAGTCGCCCCAGGGGCTGTTCGTCCTCGACACGGAGCTGCGGGTCGTCCGGTTCAACCCGTCCGCGCGGGCGCTTCGGCGGTTGTCGGCCGAGGAGGTGGTCGGCCACACCGTCGGGGAGTTCGCCCCCGGGTTCCCCGCGGCCGAGCTGACCGGGCTGGCCCGGGAGGTGCTCGCCACCGGGGAGCCGCTGCGGGACCATCTGGTGCGGGGCTCCACCCGGACCCAGCCGCGGCACACGCTGGCCGTCGAGGTGTCGCTGTTCCGGCTGAACGACGCGGACGGCGGGGTGCTGGGCCTGGTGGCGGTGCTGGAGGACGTCACCGAGCGGCAGGCCGCGGCCGACCGGCTGGCCGTGCTGGGCCGGGTGCACCGCACCGTCGGATCCACGCTCGACGAGCGGTCGACCGCCGGCGAGCTGGCCCGGGCGCTGGCGCCGGGGTTCGCCGAGGCGGCCTTCGTGCACCTCTCCGACGCCGCCGGCGGCGGGGGAGCCGCCCGGCCGGGCCCGCTGCCCGCCGACACCCCGTTGCGCGTGGCCGGGCACGCGCCCGAGTCGGCCCGGCCACCGGACCGCGGGGGCGGCCGCCCCTTCCCCTTCCCGACGCCCTTCACCCAGGTGCTCAACGACGCGCGGGCCCGGCTGCTGACCCTCTCCGCCGACACCCCCTGGCTGCGGACGGACCCGGAGCGGTTCGCGCCGCTGGTGGAGGCGGGCGTCCATTCGATGATCGTGGCGCCGCTGCGGGTGCGGGACGAGGTGCTGGGGCTGCTGACGCTCTGCCGGACCCTGCGCACCGACGCCTTCGGGGAGGCGGATCTGGACCTGGCCCGGCAGGCGGCGCTGGCCGGCGCCGCCCATCTGGACAACGCCCGCGCCTACCACCGCGAGCACACCATCGCCTCGGCGCTCCAGCACCGGCTGCAACCGCGGCCCGCCCCGGAGCTGTCGGCCGTGGAGACCGCCCAGGTGTACCTGCCGGAGAGCGCGGGCGGCGACTGGTTCGACGTGATCCCGCTGTCGGGGGCGCGGGTCGCGCTGGTGGTCGGGGACGTGACCGGGCACGGCATCGAGGCCGCCGCCACCATGGGGCAGTTGCGGATCGCGCTGCGCGGGCTGGCGTCGCAGGACCTGGAGCCGGACGAACTGTTCACCCACCTCGACGAGGTGGCGGCGATCATCGGCACCGAACCGCCGGACGCCTCACCCGCGTACGTGGCGACCTGTGCGGTGGCGGTCTACGACCCCGTCACGCTCACCTGCGTCCTCCTCCGGGCGGGGCATCCCGCACCGGTGGTGCTGGACCCGCAGGGCGCGCCGGTGGCGGTGGAGGTGCCGGAGGGGCCGGCGCTGGGCGCGGGCGGCGGGGGCGGGTACACCCCGGTGTCGGTGCAGCTGGCTCCGGGGAGTCTGCTGGCGCTCTACACCGACGGGCTGGTGGCCGCCTGCGGGCCCGACGAGTCCTGCCGACGGCGGCGGCTGGAGAACTTCCTGGCGCCGATGGACCGCTCGCTCACGGAGCTGGCCGACACCGCCCTGTACGCGCTGGCCCCGCCGCGCGACGACGACGCGGTGCTGCTGCTCGCCCGCACCCGGGCGCTGCCGCAGGAGCACGTCACGGTGTGGACGCTGCCCACCGACGGTTCCGTGGTGGCGACGGCGCGGCGGCTGGTGGAGCAGCAGCTCTCGGCGTGGGGGCTGTCCGGGGCGGCGTCCGACACCGAACTGATCGTCAGCGAGCTGGTGACCAACGCCATCCTGCACGGGAAGGGCCCGATCCGGCTGCGGCTGATCCTCGACGGGGACCGTCTGCTGTCCGAGGTCACCGACGCCAACGGCGCGGCGCCGCACCTGCGGCACGCCCGGGAGGGCGACGAGGGCGGGCGGGGGCTGTTCATCGTGATGCGGCTCAGCTCCCGCTGGGGGGTGCGCCACACCCGCCGGGACAAGACGATCTGGTCCGAGCAGCGGCTCGTGCCGGAGCGGGACGGGGCGGCCTGAGCCCCGTGCACCCGCGGGTCCGCGGGTCCGCGGGTCCGCGGGTCCGCGGGGGCACGGAGGCACGGGGGCATGGGGGTGCGGGGGCGCGGATGATTACCAACCGACCTTCTCGCAGCCGCTGTGGTCGAGGGGTTCGACCTGGAGGGTGGCGTGCTCGACCCCGTGGCGGTCGCGCAGGAGGTCGCGCGCCCGGTCCAGGACGGCGTGGTCGTCGGCCCCGGACTCGGCCACCAGGTGCGCGGTGGCCACGTTCATTCCCGAGGTGAGGGTCCACAGGTGCAGGTCGTGGACCTCCTTGACGCCCTCCACGGCCTCCAGGTCGGCCGCGACCTCGGCCGGTTCCATGCCCGCAGGGGCGTGCTGGCCGAGCACCGCGAACACCTCGCGCCCCAGGGCCACGGCGCGGACCGCGACGAAGGCGCCGATGGCCAGGGCGATGACGGTGTCCCACACGGGCTGTCCGGTCGTCGCCACCAGCCAGCCGGCGACGACCACCCCGACGGATCCGGCGGTGTCGGCCACGACCTCCAGATAGGCGCCCTTGACGTTGAGGCTCTCGGAGGCGCCGGACCGCAGCAGGGCGAGGGCGACGAGGTTGATCACCAGGCCGATGCCGCCGACCACCATCATCGGTCCCGAGGACACCTCGGCGGTGCTGCCGATCCGGCCGATGGCCTCGATCACGACGTAGGCCGAGACGCCGAGCATCAGCAGGACCGACAGGAGGGAGGCGAACACCTCCGCCCGGTACGAGCCGTAGGTGCGCCGCCCGGTCCGGTCGGGCCTGGTCGCCACCCGGGTGGCGACCAGGGCCGCGCCGAGCGCCACCACGTCGGCCGCCATGTGCCCGGCGTCGGAGAGCAGCGCCAGCGATCCCGACAGCAGTCCGTACGCCAGCTCCACCGCGAAGTACGACGCGATCAGCCCGAAGGAGACGGCGAGCCGCCACCGGTGCTTCCCGCCCGCGTGACCACCCGTGCCGTGACTGTGACCGTGCCCCATGACTCCGGTTCCCCTCCTCGGTCGGACCCTCTTGCCGCCAGCAGGGAACCACAACCCGAAGAAAGGGGCAAAGGCTGCATCGGTGACCGTTGCCATCTTCATTAACAGGCCCCTGACCTGCGACGATGTTTCCGTCACCGGGGGCCGGGGGAAGCCGTGGGCGACACCCCGCCGGGCGGTCCGGTTCACCGGTACGGCGGCCCGGCGGGGGCGCGGGGGACCATCCCTCCGCGCCGTGCGCTCATCGCGGCCGCTGGGTCACCGGGACGGCGGGCGGCCCTGTCCGGCCGGGTCCCCGGCGGCGGAAGGCGCGGCCGGAGCACCGTCCAGTGCCTCGGTGACGGCCGCGGCGACCCGCTCGATCTGCTGGTCGAGGAAGAAGTGGCCGCCGGGGAGGGCGAGGGTGCGGCCGGGGCCGGAGGTGAGGCCCCGCCACTGGTCGGCCTGGTCCACCGAGACGATCGGGTCGTCCTCGCCGACCAGGACGGTGACGGGCAGGTCCCGCAGGGTGCCCCGGTCCCAGACGTACTGTCCGAGCAGCCGGTAGTCGGCCCGGACCGGCGGCATGATCAGGTCGAGGATGCCCGGCTCGCTCAGGAGGCGCGGATCCATGCCGCCGAGGCGGCGTATCTCGGCCAGCAGGGCGGCGTCGCCCTCCTGGAAGTCGCTCGCGCGCGGGCCGAGGGAGGGCGAGGCCCGGCCGGACAGGAAGAGGTGGACGGGCCCGTCGGCGGCGCCGGCCCGCTGGAGGGCGCGGGCCGTCTCGAACGCCAGCAGCGCGCCCATGCTGTGCCCGAACAGGGCCAGCGGCCTGCCGGGGTCGCGGTGCCCGGGCAGTTCCGCCAGCACCCGCTCGACGATCTCGCCGAAGTCCCGGGCGGGGGGCTCCCCGAGCCGGTCCTGCCGGGCCGGGTACTGCACCGCGAACACCTCGGCGCCGGGGTCCAGGGCGCGGGCGAGCCCGCCGTACGCGTTGACGGCGCCGCCGGCGTGGGGGAAGCAGAGCAACTGCGCGGTGCCGGACGCGGCCGGGCGCAGACGACGTATCCATGTGCTGCTGGTCATTGTCGGCCTCTCAAGAAGACGGCCCCGCAGGGAACTTGTGGCACACGGGGCCGTCACAGGCTACGCAGGCGCCGCCCGCGCCACCGCCGTTTCACCCGGTCCGGGACCGCGGGGAGCCGGAGGCCGCCGGCCAGGAACGCCGGGCACCGGTGTCCCGGTCGCGGTGCTCCCGGCCCGGGGCCCCGAGCGGCGGCGCCCTGGAACGATGCCCGCCACCACGGACACAGAACGTGGCGCACCGGCCGCATGGGGCCCGCGTCCGTGGAGCACGGGCGGTCCTCCGGTCATGGTGCCGCGCGACGGGGCCGGTTCCGGTCCGGACGGTGGTGTCCCTGGCCGGGGCGGGTGGCCAGGGGCGCCGACGGAGTGGTGGGGGCCGGCCGGAGCAGGGGCGGCGCGACACCGTGGCCCGGGAAGGCGTGGCGCCGTCGCCCGGTGCGGCGCGGCACTGTCACGGGGCGGGGCGGGGCGTCACCAGATGAGGCGGGGCGTCACCGTCACCGTCACCGGGTCACTGAGCCACCGCCTCACCGTGTGAACTGCTCACCGCGTCACCGCGCGAGTCCCTCCTCGATGAGCGCCCTGAACTCCTCGTACGAGCCGGGGTTGGCGACGCGGCGGCCGTCGAGGAAGAAGGTGGGCGTGCCCTGGACGCCCAGCCCGAGTCCGTCGCGCTGGTCCTCCTGGATGCGTCCGGCGGTCTCCGGGTCGGCCATGTCCCGGTCGAACCTCTCCATGTCCAGGCCGAGTTGTTCGGCGTACCCCCGGAAGACGTCCTCCTTCCACTCCTTCGACTCGCCCCACTCCTCCTGAGTGGTGAACAGCTCGGTGTACATCTCCTCGAACCGGCCCTGCCTCGCGGCGGCCTCGGCGGCGCGGGCGGCGGGCTCGCCGTTGCGGTGGCCGGGCATCGGGAAGTAGCGGGCGACGAAGGTCACCCGGTCCCCGTACTCCTTCCGGAGCTTCTCGACCACCGGGAAGTAGGCGGCGCACGCCTCGCACTCGAAGTCCAGGAACTCCACGAGGGTCAGTTCGCTGGAGGCCGGGTCGGTGAGCCGGTGGCTGTTCTCCCGCACCGGGACGGCCCCGGCGGCGGGGCCGACGTCCAGGCCGCCCCGGTCGCGCCGGTCCTCGGGGGCGAGCAGCAGATAGGAGCCGAGGGCGGCCGCGAATCCGGCCAGCAGGACGGCTGCGGCGACGAGGTGTCTGGTGAGTCTCTTCATGGTTCCTTCTTCATGGCGTCGAGGGGGGGGTAACGAACGGCGGCACGGACCGGTCGGCGGTCGGCCTCGCGGCGGCCGCGGCACCGGTCCGGGCACCTGCCGGGCCCGTACGGCCGCACGGGCCGGACGCACGGACCGGACGCACGGGAGCGCGCGGGCGGTGCCCGAGGACAGTGGGCCGTGCCGCTGCACGGGGCCGGATCCGCGTGGGCGGGGCCGGCGCCGCTGCGCGCACGGGGGGGCGGTGGCCGGAAGGGGGCGGGTGGCGGAACGGGGCGGGTGGCGCGGGCAGCCCGCCCGACGGAGGGCGAGCGGTGCGCCCATCGGCGCGCGGGATACCGTCACGGCGCCCGGGAGACACCTCGGGGTGTCTCCCGGGCGCCGCCGGCCCGCACGCGCTCCGGGACGCGTCGGCCCGCGTCCGCGGTGCACGGACCACCGGGAACGCCGGGCACCGCGTCAAGCGGGTACGCCGGACCGTCCGTCAGGGCAGCGACGGGACGCCGTACGGCACCGCTCGGCGCGGGCCGGGGAGCGCGCGCCCCAGCGCGGGCGGCGCCCGGCCGCCGCCGCGCCGCGCCAGGACGGCCGACCGCAGCGCCGCGGCGCCGGTCCGCGCGGTCACCCGCGGCCCGGTGCCGCGGACCCGGCCGAGCACGGTCCGGACACACCGCAGCAGACGGCGCACGAGCGCCAGCAGGGGCCCGCCGCGCCCCCGCAGCCGCTCGGCGCAGCCCAGCAGTCGGGCGGCGATGAGCAGGGTGATCAGATGCCCGGCGAACAGCACCCCGGCCGGGGGCCCGCCCTCGGCCATGTGCCCCGTCAGGGCCATCGGGCCCGGCGCCGCCCCCTGGCCCCCCGTCATCGCCCGGCAGGCACCGGGCAGCGTGTAGGCCAGGTCGGCGACGAGCTGCGCGGCCAGCAGGATCCCGAGCGCCTGGGCGTCCGAGAGCCTCCGCCGGGTCAGCAGCACCGCGCCGGGCACGGCGGCCGACATGACGGCGGCGGCGAGGATCCAGCGCGGCGCGTGGCAGCGGTTCAGCAGGTGTCCGGCGAGCGGGAGCAGGACGCACAGCACCGCCGGGGCCCCGGCGCCCAGGAGGCGCGGCAGACCGGACGCCCACGGGGCGGGGCCGGTGGGGTGGCGCGCTGGCATGGGCGGGGCCTCGGGTCGGTCGTCGGTCCGCGTCGGCAGGGGCGCCGGGCCCCGGGCGTCGCTCGCTGTCGTCGGCAGCGTACCCATCCCCGGTGTCCGCCCCGCCCCCGGGCCGTCCAGGACCCCCAGGGCCGGTCCCGTCCACCGGTCGGGCCGGTCCCGTCTCGGCGGCAGTGGCGGCGGCAGTGGCCGGGGCGCGCGCTCCCACCGCTCCCGCCAGGGAGCGGCGGCACGCCACACGCCTTCCGCCCGGCGGCCCCGGTTCGGCGACCCCGGTTCGGCGGCCCCGGTTCGGCGGCCCCGGTTCGGCGGCCCCGGTTCGGCGGCCCCGGTTCGGCGGCCCCGGTTCGGTCGCCCCGGGGCGCGCCGCCGGGCACTCGGCGCGGCGTGCGCCCCCCCCGTCAGCGTCACCCAAGGCGCCGCCGCCCGCGCCCCCGCCGCTCCGCGCGGCGGCCGGTCAGGGCAGGAGTTCCGCCACCAGCGCGGCGACCTGCTCGGTCTCCAGGAGGAAGCCGTCATGGCCGTAGGGCGACCCGATGATCCGCAGATCGTCGGCCGTGCCGATGCCGGACGCCAACTCCGCCTGCTGGTGGAGCGGGTAGAGCCGGTCGGAGTCGACCCCGGCGACCAGGGTCGGGGCGGTCACCCGGCGCAGCGCCGCGGCCGTACCGCCTCGGCCGCGGCCGATGTCGTGGCTGTTCATGGCGTCGCAGAGGACCACGTAGCTGCCCGCGTCGAAGCGGCGGACCAGCTTGTCGGCGTGGTGGTCGAGGTACGACCCCACCTGGTACCTGCCGCCCGCCCAGGGGTCCTCCCGGCCCTGCGCCGAGCGGCCGAACCGGCTCTGGAGTTCGGGCTCGCCGCGGTACATGACGTGGGCCATCCGCCGGGCGAGTCCCAGCCCCTCGTCCGGCCCCCGGCCCGTGGCGTGGTAATGGCCCCCCTGCCAGTGCGGGTCGGAGCGGATGGCACGGGTCTGGATGCCGGCCCAGGCGATCTGCTCGGCGCTCGCGGCGGCGGCCGTGGCCAGCAGCAGGAGCGCGCCCGTCCGTTCCGGGTGCGCCACGGCCCACTCCAGCGCCCGCATCCCGCCCATGGAGCCGCCCACCACCAGGGCCCAGCGGTCGATGCCCAGCGCGTCGGCGAGGCCGGCCTCGACGGCCACCTGGTCGCGCTGGGTCAGGAACGGGAAGTCGCCGCCCCAGGGCCGTCCGCCGGGTCCGGGGGAGGACGGTCCGGTACTGCCCTGGCAGCCGCCGAGGACGTTGGGCGCGACGACGTACCAGCGGTCGGTGTCGAGCGCCCGGCCGGGACCGACGAGACCGTCCCACCACCCGGGGGACGGGTGGCCCGCGCCGACGGGCCCGGCGACATGGCTGTCCCCGGTGAGGGCGTGCAGTACGAGCACGGCGTTGGAGCGGTCCGGTGCCGGGCGCCCCCAGGTCTCGAACGCGAGCCGCGCACCGGGCAGTCGGCCGCCCGCCTCCGTGGCGAGCGGCGTCCCGTGGTCGTACCACTGCCGGCGCCCGGACGGGTCCCCCTCCCGCCAGCCCCCGTGGGACGGCGGGAGGGGGACCCTCGCGGGCGCCGGCACGGTGTTCAGGACGCGCCCTTCGCCGCCCGGAACCCGGCCTCCAGATCGGCCTTCAGATCGGCGAGGTTCTCGATGCCCACCGAGAGGCGCACCAGGCCGGGCGCCGCGCCCGACGCCGCGAGCTGCTCCTCGTCGAGCTGGCTGTGGGTGGTGGACGCCGGGTGGATGATGAGGCTGCGCACATCGCCGATGTTCGCGAGGTGGCTGAAGAGTTCGACGGCGTCCACGAACCGCTTGCCGGCCTCGATGCCGTCGCGCAGCTCGAAGGAGAGCACGGCACCCGCGCCCCTCGGCAGGTACCGCTGCCCGGCCTCGTACCAGCGGTTGGACGGCAGGCCCGGGTAGTGGACGGCGGCGACCTCGTCGCGCTGCTCCAGCCACTCGGCCAGGGCCTGGGCGTTGGAGGAGTGCCGCTCCAGGCGCAGGCTGAGCGTCTCCACGCCCTGCAGGAGCAGGAAGGCGGAGTGCGGGGCGATGGCGGGCCCGAGGTCGCGCAGCAGCTGGACCCGGAGCTTGACGGCGAAGGCGCCGGGGCCCAGCGCGGGCCAGTAGCGCAGTCCGTGGTAGCTCGGGTCGGGCTCGGTGAAGTCGGGGAAGCGCTCGGGGTGGGCGCCGAAGTCGAAGGTGCCGCCGTCGACGACGATGCCGCCGAGGGTGGTCCCGTGCCCGCCCAGGAACTTGGTGGCCGAGTGGACGACGATGTCGGCGCCGTGCTCGACGGGCCGCAGCAGGAACGGCGTGGGCACGGTGTTGTCCACGATCAGCGGGACACCGGCGTCGTGCGCGACGTCGGCCACGGTCCGGATGTCGAGGACGTTGCCGCGCGGGTTGCCCAGCGTCTCCGCGAACAGCGCCTTGGTGCCGGGGCGGATCGCCGCGCGCCAGGCGTCGGGGTCGTCCGGATCGTCGACGAAGGACACCTCGATGCCGAACTTGGGCAGGGTGTGGCGGAACAGGTTGTACGTGCCGCCGTAGAGGGAGGCGCTGGAGACGATGTGGTCGCCGGAGCCGGCCAGCGTCAGGATCGCCAGGGTCTGCGCCGCCTGTCCGGACGCGAGCGCCACCGCCGCCACGCCGCCCTCCAGCGCGGCGACGCGCTGCTCGAAGACGTCCTGGGTGGGGTTGTGGATGCGGGTGTAGATGTTGCCGGGCTCGGCGAGCGAGAAGAGGTCGGCGGCGTGCTGGGTGTCCCGGAAGACGAACGACGACGTCTGGTAGATGGGCGTCGTCCGGGCGCCGGTCGTCGGGTCCGGCGCGGCACCGGCGTGGACCTGCTTGGTCTCGAAGGACCAGGCCGGGGCGGCGGGCCCGGCCGACTCCCCGTCGGGTGCGCGGCCGACGGCGGCGGAGTCGATCGGCTGGCTCATGGTGGTGCTCCCTTGTGCGGTCGTGCGAGGGCGAGAGAAGGGCGGGAAGAGGAGAAAGGGGACGGAATCGCCGTACGGGCGGGCCGGAGCGACGGCGCGGGGGCGCCGGAAAGGCGGTACCGGGCCGCGCGCGGCGGGGAACGGCGGGAGGGGCACCCGGTGTCCGGCCCGGAGCGGGCATACGGCAGGGCGGCGAGGGGGTGCACGGAGGGGCGAGGCCGGGCGAGGCGTCAGCCCCGGGCGATACAGCCCGTGGTGGTGACGCGCGCGAGGTCCACATGGGGGCGGGTCACGAGCACAGTCATGGCCCCAGTTAACCACAGGCGACGGATGGGGGACCAGGGTGGGTCGCACTCCTGCACCACCCCTCCACACTCCCCCGACACCGGTGTCACCAATGCCGTCGTGACGGGCCCCGGGCCGCCACCGGCGGGATGCTCCGGGCCGGACGGGGCGCTCCGGGCCATGGGGCGGAGGGTCTCGGCACGAGCACACGAGGGGGACGGTGCGCGGGGCGGCACGAGGGGGCGGCGGGCGGCAGGGGTGCGCGAAGGGGAACGGCGGGAGGCGGTGTGCGGGCGGTGGCGGTGCTCGCGCGGTGATGTGCGGTGATGCGCGGCGGGGCGGACGCGGGGAGCCGCGCCGAGGGGGCACCGCTGCGCGGCGGCCACGCTCCGCCCGCCGGGGGCCGCGCGCGCCCGTGCTCCGCCCCGCCCCGCGCCCCCGCGCACGCCCGCCCCGCGCCGTGCGTGAGGTGGCCTCGGCAAGGCGGGCACCTCCGGCCGCGCCGGGACGGCCGGTACCTCGCCCGGGCGCCCGACCGGCACCGGGCCGCCACGGTTCGCCCCGGTCCACCGGGCACCGCCGGGCGGCGGACCGTCCGCACCTATGCTCACCGGCGAGGACCCGGCCGATGACCCGATCGTCGCCCTTCCCAGGAGGCACCGATGAAAATGCTGATCAACACACCGGAGACGGTGGTCGCCGACGCCCTGCGCGGCATGGCCGCCGCGCATCCCGAACTGGCCGTGGACGTGGAGAACCGGGTGATCGCGCGGCGGGACGCCCCCGTGGCCGGAAAGGTGGCGCTGGTCTCCGGCGGCGGCTCCGGGCACGAACCGCTGCACGGCGGGTTCGTGGGCCCCGGCATGCTGTCGGCGGCCTGTCCGGGCGAGGTGTTCACCTCGCCGGTGCCGGACCAGATGGTGCGGGCGGCGGCGGCGGTGGACGGCGGCGCGGGGGTGCTGTTCATCGTCAAGAACTACACGGGCGACGTGCTCAACTTCGAGATGGCCGCCGAACTGGCCGAGGAGGAGGGCATCCGGGTCGCCCGGGTGCTGGTCGACGACGACGTGGCGGTGACCGACAGCCTGTACACGGCGGGTCGGCGCGGCACCGGGGCGACGCTGTTCGTGGAGAAGATCGCGGGCGCGGCGGCCGAGCAGGGCCGGCCGCTGGAGGAGGTCGAGGCCGTCGCCCGCCGGGTGAACGGGAACTCCCGCAGCTTCGGGGTGGCCCTGAGCGCCTGCACCACCCCGGCCAAGGGCAGTCCCACCTTCGATCTGCCCGAGGGCGAGCTGGAGTTGGGCATCGGCATCCACGGTGAGCCGGGCCGGGAGCGGAGGCCGATGATGACGTCGGCCGGGATCGCGGAGGCCGCGCTGGACGCGGTGCTGGCCGACCTCGCCCCGCGCGAACCGGTGCTGGTCCTCGTCAACGGCATGGGCGGCACGCCGCTGTTGGAGCTGTACGGCTTCAACGCCGAGGTGCAGCGGGTGCTCGCGGAGCGAGGGGTGGCCGTCGCCCGGACGCTGGTCGGCAACCATGTGACCTCCCTCGACATGGCCGGCGTCTCGGTCACCCTGTGCACGGTCGACGAGGAGCTGCTCGCGCTGTGGGACGCGCCGGTGAGCACCCCCGGGCTGCGGTGGGGCCGGTGAGCGCCGAGCGGGGAACGGAACCGGACCAAGCCCCGGGCACCGGGCGGGAGGACCTGCTCGGCACCGGCTTCTTCCTCCGCTGGATGGCGGCGGCCGCCGCCTCGGTCGACCGGGAGGCGGAGCGGCTGACCGAACTGGACTCGCCCATCGGCGACGCCGACCACGGCAGCAACCTGAGGCGCGGCTTCGCGGCCGTGGCCGCCGCCCTGGAGAAGGAACCGCCCGGCACGCCGGGCGCCGTACTGACGCTGGCCGGACGGCAGTTGATCTCGACCGTCGGCGGCGCCTCGGGCCCGCTGTACGGGACGCTGCTGCGCCGCACCGGCAAGGCGCTCGGTGACGCCGGGGAGGTGAGCCCGGGGGACCTCGCCGAGGCGCTGCGGGCGGGGGTGGACGCGGTCCGCGCCCTGGGCGGTGCCGCCCCCGGTGACAAGACGATGGTGGACGCCCTGGTGCCCGCGGTGGAGGCGCTGGGCGAGTCCTTCGCCGCCGCCCGCGCCGCCGCCGAGGAGGGGGCGGCGGCCACGACGCCGCTGAGGGCCCGCAAGGGCAGGGCGAGTTACCTCGGCGAGCGCAGCGTCGGCCACCGGGACCCGGGGGCCACCTCGGCGGCGCTGCTGGTCGCCGCACTGGAGGAGGCCGCGGATGCCTGAGGCGGGACGGGTCGGGATCGTGCTGGTGTCGCACAGCGCGCGGGTGGCCGGGGCGGTGGCCGAACTGGCCCGGGAACTGGCCGGGGGCGGTGCGGCGGTGCCCGTCGCCACGGCGGGCGGCACGGCGGACGGCGGCTTCGGCACCAGCGCGGAACTGGTGTCGGCCGCCGCCGCGACGGTGGACGGGGGCGCGGGTGTCGCCGTGCTCGCCGACCTGGGCAGCGCGGTGCTCACGGTGAAGGCGATGCTGGCGGAGGACGGCGAACTCCCGGACGGCACACGCCTGGTGGACGCGCCGTTCGTGGAGGGCGCGGTGGCCGCGGTGGTCACGGCCGCCGCGGGGGGCGACCTCGCGGCGGTGGCCGCGGCGGCCGGGGAGGCGTACTCCTACCGCAAGGTGTGAGGCGGTCGGCCAGACGGGTCAGCCGCCGTCCGCGAACCGCCGGGCCAGCCGCTCCCCCGCCGCCACGGCGGCGGCCGGGTCGTCGATGGGCTCGGCCCGGCTGTCCTTGAAGACGATGTACGAGACCCCCGAGGCGGCGCCGCCGGCCCGGGGGTCGGTGTCGATGCCCAGGGACTCGGCGGCGGCGTAGGAGGCCTCACCGATGAGGTCGCGGGGGCCGACGTCGCCGACGACCGCGTACCCCACCCGGTCCTCGTAGACGACGGCCGCGACCGAGCCGCCGCCGATCCCGTGCTCGCGGTGGTCCCAGATCTCGCTGGGCTCGGGGACGACGACGTAGGGCAGCCGCTCGGCGTCCAGCGGTCGGCCGTCCGGACCGGTGTACGCGGTGGCGTCGGTGAAGTGCGGGTCGGTGTCGGCGTTGCAGTGCTCACCCGGCCGGCCGTCGCAGTCGACGTCCAGGTCGGCCTTCCAGAACACGGCGTCGGAAGTGCCGCAGACCGGGATGTCGGCGGGGGCGCCCGCGTCGGGGCGGTAGCGCCCGCTGGAGACGGGTTCGCAGTCGCGCATCCTGGCCAGCAGGTCGGCGGCGCGGACGGGGGTCTCCGCGTCCTCCTTCCGGGCGGGCCCGGACGGCGCGACCCCGCGGTGGCCGCGCGAGACGGCGTGCGGGGCGCCGCGGCGCACCGGTGGCGCCACGGCGCGGGGCAGGGGGGCGGTGCCCCGCGCGGTGCCGGTCCCGTGCCCCGGCGCGGGGGCCGGTGCCGGCCGCGCCGGGGGCCGGGGGCCGGGGTGCGGATGGGCCGGGGCGGCGGGCAGCGCGGGGGCGAGCAGGGCGGCACCGGCCAGGGCCAGCGTCAGCGAACGGACACACACGGGTGCGGCCTTCCTGGGGGACAGCGGCGGACACTCGGCCCATCTGTCCCCGCGCGGGGCCGTCCGTCCACCGGGACGGGGCCGGACGGGTGGTGCGCACCGGGCGGCGGACCGGGGGCGGGCGGACCGGAACCCGAGAGGTCCGGTCCGCCCGGCCGCCCGTGCCGGCACGGCGGCAGCGACGACAGCGGCCCGCGCCATGGGCTCGAACTCCCCACGGGCGCGGGACAGTTCGGCTCAGAAGGCCAGCATACGCAACCTTCCGGCACTGTCCCACCGAGGCCCTCTTGATGTGATCGCGTCACGACCGCACAATTGGTCCGGACCTTTGTCGTGACCGTCCGGGAGGCACCGCCGTGCGATCCATCCCCGCTGCTCTCCGCGCGTCCGGTTCCCTCGCCCGGCGCTGCGCCCTGGCCGGCGGGGCCCTGGTCCTGGTCACCTCCTGCGGGCTGGGCGACGACGGCGGCGGCGGGGGCAAGCCGCCGCCCGCCGCGCCCGCGGGCGTCACCGCGCAGGCGGGCAGCTCGACCAGCGTGCACGTGATGTGGAACGCGGCCGACGGGGTCGAGACCTACGAGGTCTACCGGGGCGGCACCAAGGTCAAGGAGGTGCCGTCGGAGAGTCACATGGTGGACATCACGCGGCTGCGCCCCTCCACCGCCTATGTGTTCACCGTGCGGGCCCGCGACGCCGAGGGACGGCTCGGTCCGCACAGCCAGGAGGTCAGGGCGACCACGCCGGCCGGGGGCCCCGCCGACAGCAGCGCGCCGACCGCTCCCGGCGGGGCGCACGGCGAGGTGGCGGGAGGCCGGGCGGTCCAGCTCGGCTGGACCGCCTCCGAGGACGACCGGGGCGTGGTGTCGTACGACATCTACCAGGGCGGCACCAAGGTCCACGGCGTCGGCGGCGGGCAGACCGCGACGGTGGTCACCGGACTGCGTCCGGGCACCGCCTACGCGTTCACCGTCCGGGCGCGCGACGCCGCCGACAACACCTCCCCGCCGAGCGCCGTCGTCCGGCTCACCACGCCCGGCTCCGACGACGGGCGGGCCCCCGCGCCGACGGGGCTGAAGGCGGCCTCCCACCGCGAGGACGGGGCGTACTACATCGACCTCGCCTGGACGGTGCCGCACACGGACGGTGTGGTCACCGAGTACCAGATCCACCTGGACGGCAGGTCCGCCACCTCGCTGGTCTACGGTGCCGAGGCGCCCCGCGAGCGCGGCGAGTACAGCTTCTACGCGGGCGAGGAGGCCGGGGTCCGGCACCGGGTGCGGCTGCGGGCCAAGCTGCCGGACGGCACCTGGGGCGGCTTCTCGGAGGAGCGGACGGTGACGACCGGCCCGTGACACCGGGTGGGCCGGGCGGTCCGTATCACCGGACAGGCCGGGCGGGCCGGGGACGACGGGCACGCGGCAGGGGAAGGGGCCGCGACGGACCGGACGGCCGGGGCGGCGGATGACGGGTGGCGGAGTCCGACGCGGGCCGGACGGAGGGCCGGAAGAGCCCGGGCAGGCGGCCGGGACGGGCGCGCGAGTCTCGGGGCCCTGGAATCCCACGGACCCGGGACGACGGGGAGCGGGTGGCGAGGGCGCGGGGACGCGGGACCGCGAAGGGGCGGGGACGCGGGACCGCGAAGGGGGCCGTCGGAGCGCGGGACTGCGAGGGGGCCGCACCCTGGGGGTGTCGGCCCGGCGGCCGGTGCCGGTGGGCGGGGCGCGGCCGCGGCGCGCCGCGAGGCGGGTGTCACCTGGCCGGGGGCGCTCCGCATGCGGCCCCGCTCGCGGCCCTGTTGGCTGCGTCTGAGGCAGCACGGGCGTTCCCCCACCTGCGGCGGCGCACGGGCGTGCCGTCGACCGTGCCGCCGGAGGGCAGTCCCATGCGCTACTCATCGCCGCTTCCCCGCACCGGCCCCACCGTGGCAGCCGCCCTCGCGCTGCCCCTGGCCCTGGCCGCCGGTCCCGCCGCCGCGGGCCCCGGGATCTCCGTGAGCACCACCGGCTCCACGGTGTCGGTCACCACCACCGCCTGCGCCCAGCTCAACGGGAGCTGGGGCACCGCCTCGCTGCTCACCAGCAGTCAGGGCAGCTTCGCCGAGGGCCGCCAGGTCGCGCTGTCGGGCACCGCCGAGGGCCAGACGGCCGCGTGGTCGGACATCTCCCCCGGCACCTACACCGTCGTGGTCATGTGCTCCAACAACAGCACCGCCGGCACCCAGACCGTCATCGTCTCCGCGGCCCCGTCCCCCTCCCCGTCCCCGTCCCCCAGCCGGACGGCCGCCCCCTCGCCCACCGCGTCGCCGCGCGGGGTCCTCGGCGGAGTGGGCGGCACCGTGAAGGACTACGGCACGGTGACCCTGGTCGCGGGCGGCGCGCTGGTCGGCAGCGGGATCATCGCCGCGGCCTGGTTCCTGCGGCGGCGCTCGAAGCCGTACCGGTTCTGAGCGGGACGGCGTGCCGGGAGCGGCTCACCCGGGACCGCCGGGACCCCCGGGACCGCCTGGGCGGACGGAACCGCCGGAGGCGCCCGTGCGCCCGGGGCTCCGGGGCTCCCCGGGGGAGGCGGCCGGGTCCGGGACGCCGGGGGACGGGGCCGGGCCGGTGGCGGCGGACAGGGCCGCGAACTCGGCCAGCGCGTGCCGCAGCCACCCGGTCCAGAAGGTCTCCAGATCGATCCCGGCGCGCAGCACCAGATGCCGCAGCCGGTCCTCGGCGCTGTCCCGGCCGGGCGGGAAGTCGCGCTCCTCGATCTCCTCGTATTCGGCCAACTGCCGCTCGTGCAGGCCGAGATGGCGGCGCAGGTCCTCCTCGATCCCGGCGGTGCCGACGACGGCGGCGGCCCTGAGCCGCAGCAGCATCACGTCCCGCTGGGGCTTCGGATCCTGGGCGGCGGCGGTCCAGCGGGCCAGTTCGGCGCGGCCCGCGGGGAGCACCTCGTAGCACTTGCGCTGTCCGCGCGCGGGGCGCGGGGCGGGCAGGGTCCGGATCAGCCCGTCGGCCTCCATCCGCCCCAGCTCGCGGTAGATCTGCTGGTGCGTGGCCGACCAGAAGTACCCGATCGACCGGTCGAACCGGCGGGTCAGCTCCAGCCCCGACGACGGCCTTTCGACCAGGGCGGTGAGGATCGCGTGCGGGAGTGACATGGGCTCATCCTGGCACGCGGTCCCGGGGGGCTCCCCGCCCGGAGCGGAGCGGCCGGAAGCGGAGGTCCTGGGGCCGGGACCGCTACAGCGCCGCCGCCAGTTCGGTGCCCTGCCTGATGGCGCGCTTGGCGTCCAGCTCGGCGGCCTCGTGGGCGCCGCCGATGAGGTGGGCCGGGCGCCCGGCGGCGACCAGGTCGTCGTAGACCCCGCGGCGCGGTTCCTGGCCGGTGCACAGGACGACGGTGTCGACCTCCAGGACGGTGCTCGCGCCGTCGACGGTGAGGTGGAGCCCGGCGTCGTCGATGCGGTCGTAGCGCACGCCCGGGACCATGGTGACGCCGCGCCCGCGCAGTTCGGTGCGGTGGATCCAGCCCGTGGTCCGCCCCAGCCCGGCGCCGACCTTGCCGACGGTGCGCTGGAGCAGGTGGACGGTGCGCGGGGAGGCGGGCCGCACCGGTTCGGCGAGTCCGCCGGGCGCGCGGTGGGCGGGGTCGACGCCCCAGACACGGAGGAAGGCCGCCGGGTCCCGGTGGGCCCGGCCCCCGTCGTCGGTGAGGTACTCGGCGACGTCGAAGCCGATGCCCCCGGCGCCGAGGACGGCCACCCGCTCGCCCACGGGGGCGGCGTCGCGCAGGACGTCCAGGTAGCCGACGACGCTGGGGTGGCCGACGCCGGGGATGTCGGGGACGCGGGGGGTGACGCCGGTGGCGACGACCACCTCGTCCCAGTCGTCGAGGCCGGCCGCGGTGACCTCGGTGCCGAGGCGCACGTCGACGCCGAGCACGGTGAGCCGGTGGCGGAAGTAGCGCAGCGTCTCGTCGAACTCCTGCTTGCCCGGGACCCTGCGGGCGGCGTTGAGCTGGCCGCCGATCTCGTCCGCGGCGTCGAACAGGGTGACCTCGTGGCCGCGTTCGGCGGCGCTCACCGCGCAGGCCAGCCCGGCGGGCCCGGCGCCGACGACGGCGATCCTGCGGCGGGTCGCGGCCGGGGACAGGACCAGTTCGGTCTCGTGGCAGGCGCGCGGGTTGACCAGGCAGGAGGTGGGCAGCCCGCTGAAGGTGTGGTCCAGGCACGCCTGGTTGCAGCCGATGCAGGTGTTGATGGCCTCGGAGCGTCCGGCGGCGGCCTTGGCGACGAAGTCGGGGTCGGCCAGCATCGGGCGGGCCATGGACACCATGTCGGCGGTGCCGTCGGCGAGCAGTGCCTCGGCGAGCTCGGGGGTGTTGATCCGGTTGGTGGTGATGAGCGGGACGCCCACCTCGCCCATCAGGCGCTTGGTCACCCAGGCATAGGCGCCGCGCGGCACGGAGGTGGCGATGGTGGGGATGCGCGCCTCGTGCCAGCCGATGCCGGTGTTGATGAGGGTCGCCCCGGCGGCCTCGACCTCCCGGGCGAGGGCGGTCACCTCGTCGAGGGTGGAGCCGCCGGGGACCAGATCCAGCATGGACAGGCGGTAGACGACGATGAAGTCCTCGCCGACGGCCGCGCGCACCCTGCGGACGATCTCGGCCGGGAAGCGCCTGCGGTTCTCGGGCGAGCCGCCCCAGCGGTCGGTGCGGTGGTTGGTGCGGGCGGCGGTGAACTCGTTGATGAGATAGCCCTCGGAGCCCATGATCTCGACGCCGTCGTATCCGGCCTCGCGGGCGAGGCGGGCGGTGCGGGCGTAGTCGTCGACGGTGCGCTCGACCTCGGCGCCGGTCAGCTCGCGCGGCACATGGGGGCTGATCGGCGCCCGGAGGGGGCTGGGCGCGACCAGATCGGGATGGTGGGCGTACCGGCCGAAGTGCAGGATCTGGAGGGCTATCCGGCCGCCCTCGCGGTGCACGGCGCCGGTGACGACGCGGTGCCGGGCCGCCTCCTCGGCGGTGGTGAGCCGGGCACCGCCGGGGTAGGGGCGGCCCTCGTCGTTGGGCGCGATGCCACCGGTGACGATGAGGCCGGCTCCCCCGCGGGCCCGCGCGGCGTAGAAGGCGGCCAGCCGCTCCAAGCCGCCCTCCGCCTCCTCCAGCCCGACGTGCATGGAGCCCATCAGGACCCGGTTGGGCAGCGTGGTGAAGCCCAGGTCCAGGGGGCTCAGCAGGTGGGGATAGCGGCTCATCGGGGCCTCCGTGCGCGATGTCGTGCCTCAGTTCTAGAGGACGCCGGGGCTTTTGTGCAACTAGTTGCATAGAGTGGCGTCGGCCACACGGAGGGCCTGGTGGCACGGTGTCCTCGGCCTCGCCGAGCACCGGGTGACGGGGCGCGGCCGACCGCGCGGGAGCCGGGCCGTGGAGTGCCCTCGGCCCCCACGGACCGGATCGGGCCGTGGGCCTCACCGGCCCCGCCGACGACCCGGCCGTGGGACGTCGTCACGGGCCGCGCTGGGGCAGGGTCGCGCGCGGCGGCCGGCGCGGAGGACCTGGCCGCGAGGGAGACCGGCCCACGCGGAGGACCGGCTCACGCGGAGGACCGGGCCGCGGCGCCGTCGGCGCGCACGGGACCCGGGCCGGGGCCCGCACGGAGGGCCCCGGGCAGCGCGACGTCGCTCAGCGGCTCTCCAGCCGTACGTGCAGCTCGCGCTCCTGGTCCCCCGAGGCCGTGCTCAGGTCGCGCACGGTGAACAGGGAGTCCAGGGTGACGCGCAGCCGCTCGACGGCCCAGTAGCCGCCCTGCGCGTCGGCCTCCACGGAGGCCCCCAGCGGGGCCGGGCCGCCCTCCCCGGCCCGTCCGGCGGCGACGTCGAAGGTGCCGAGCCAGACGGTCGGGCGGACGGCGTCGTACCGGCGGGTCTCGTCGCCGGTGTGCCGGTCGGACGGGAAGCGGGCGCACAGGGCGTCGAAGACGGCCCGCGCGTCCTCCTCGGTGCATCCGCTCAGCTCCACCGAGACGGACTCCGGGTGCGGTCGCTCGGCATCCATGGTGATCGCTCCTCTCCTGGGCCGGTCACGGCACCGCCGCGCCGGCCGCGCGGCACGCGCCGCCGGGGCGCGTCCCGGTCCCGGCGGGCGGGCACTGCCTCTCCCTCCAGGGAAGCACTCCCCCGGACGGAGCACTACCGGCACCCTTCCGCCGGGGCACCGCCCCCTCGCCGGACCCGCTCTCCCGGCGCCGCGCCCCCTTCCGTGGGCGGTGGCCGCCGTACGGGGTGATGCTGGACGGTGGGGCGGGAACCGCGGGTGGCCGCGTGCGAGCGCGGCGGGCGGCGGCGACCGGCGGCGCCGGGCCGCCGCGTGGAACGGCCAGGGCGGAGCGTGGGATGACTGCAGCCGGGGACACCGGGGACGGGGGCGGTGTGCCGCCGTTCGGTCCGGTGCCGGACGGCGGGCTGCCGGGCGTGCTCGGCGGGGCCCCGCTGGTGCTGGACTCCGGGGGGCGGATCGTGTTCTGGGGCCCCGGGGCCGAGGAGCTGTTCGGCCGCTCCGCCCGGGAGGCGCTGGGGCGGGCGGCCGTCCCTCTGCTGGCCCCCGAGGGGGGCACGGAGGCGGTCGCGGAACTGTTCGCGGAGACCCTGCGGACGGGCCGGAGCCGTACGGGCTCCTTCCCGGTCCGCCACGGGGACGGCGGGACGCGGCCGGTGGAGTTCCGGGTCACCCGGCTGCTGGACGAGCGGGGTGCGGCGTACGCGCTGGCACTGGCGGCCGACCGGAGCGCCCTGCGCCGCCTGGAGCGCGAGGTGGCGCTGTCGGCACAGGTGATCAGGCAGGCCCCGAACGGGCTGGCGGTGCTCGACACCTCCCTGCGGTACGTCTCGGTCAACCCGGCGCTGGAGCGGATCAACGGGCTGCCGGCCGCGGAGCACCTGGGGCGCACGGTGCGCGAGGTGCTTCCGGGGCTGGAGACCGTGGACCTCCTGGAGGCGGCGGCCCGCCGGGTGCTGGCGGTGGGGCGGCCGGTCGTCGACCAGGCGGTGCGGGGGCGCACCCCGGCGGGCCCGGACGAGGAGCACGTCTGGTCGCTGTCCCTGTACCGGCTGGAGGCCCCGGACGGGACGGTGCTGGGCGTCGTGATCTCCGTCGAGGACATCACCGAGCGGCACCGCGCCGAGGCCGAGGCGGAGGCCGCGCGGCGGCGGCTGGCGGCGGTCGCGGAGGCGTCCTCGCGGATCGGCACCACCCTGGACCTGGAGCGCACGGCGCACGAGCTGGCGTCGGTGGCGGTGCCGGGACTGGCCGACATCGCGGCGGTGGACCTGCTGGAGCCGGTGACACGGGGGCGGCGTTCCGCGCTCCGGCCCGCCGATCCGGCGGTGATCCGGGCGCTGGCCGTCGCCGCCGAGGACGCCGGGGACGCCCTGCGGGCGGCCGACCCGCCGGGCGAGGTGGCCCGCTACGGTCCGGACCGCCTGGTCACCGAGTGCGTGCGGGCCGGGCGCCCGGTGCTCGTGTCCCGGGTGACGGACGCGGACCTGCCCCGGATCGCCCGCTCCCCCGAGGCCGCCGGGCTGCTGGGCCGGGCGGGCGTGCACTCGTACCTGGCGGTGCCGCTGATCGCACGGGGCGAGGTGCTGGGGGCGCTGGACCTGAAGCGGATCGGCAACCCGCTGCCCTTCGGGGAGGACGACCTGCTGCTCGCCCGGGAGCTGGCCTCCCGCGCGGCCCTCCAGATCGACAACGCCCGCTGGTACCAGAACGCCCGCGAGGCCGCCCTCACCCTCCAGCGGAGCCTGCTGCCGGCCCATCCCCCGGTGACCGGCGGACTGGAGGTGGCCTCCCGGTACCGCCCGGCCGAGGCGACGAACGAGGTCGGCGGCGACTGGTTCGACGTGATCCCGCTGGACGGCGGGCGGACGGCGCTGGTGGTGGGCGATGTGATGGGCAGCGGCATCGCGGCCGCGGCCTCGATGGGGCGGCTGCGGACCGCCACCGACACCCTGGCCGTGCTCGGCCTCGATCCGGCGCTGCTCCTGGAGCACCTGGACCGGACGGCGGCGGGCCTCGACCAGGCCATCGCCACCTGTGTCTACGCCGTGCACGATCCGCACACCCGGACCTGCCGGATCGCCAGCGCCGGGCATCCGCCACCGGTGCGGCTGCGCGCCGGGCGGGAGCCGGAGCTGCTGGACCTGCCGACCGGGGTGCCGCTGGGCGTGGGCGGGGTCGCCTTCTCCGCCGTCACCGTCGACCTGGAGCCCGGCGACCGGCTGGTGCTCTACACCGACGGCCTGGTGGAGACCCGGCGGCACTCGCTGGACGAGCGGCTGGGGACGCTGCTGAGTCTGCTCGGCGGCCCCGACCGGCCGCTGGAGGAGCTGTGCGACCTGCTGCTGGACGCCCTGCGCGAGTCGCACACCGCCGACGACGTCGCCCTGCTGATCGCCCGTGCGACGCCCCCGTCCGTCGGCGGACCCCCGGCCGCCCCCGGACACCGATGACGACGTGGGCACCGCGGTCCGGGTCGGTGCCGAGCCGGACGGCCGGACGGCCACGCACGGGTGACGGCGGCGAGAACCGTCGGCATCCGGTGCTCGCCGGTCCCGACGAGGAGGCGCCCGCCGTGGGCGTGCCGGCGCGGGGCCCCGGCGGCGACCCGGCGCGGCACGTCGAAGCCGTCCGCGCCGCCGTCGAACGCGGTCAGCGGCTCGTGGTCGCGGGCCCCGGCGGGCAGCGGGGCGACCCCGGTGGCAGGCAGCGGGGCGACCCCGGCGGTGGGCACGTGGGGGACGCCGGCCGCGAGGACGTCGATCCGGCCGCGCGGTGGCGCACCCCGCGCACGGCCGGGTTTCCCGGGCGCGGTGCGGGGCACTTCTCCGGCGCGACCGCGAGGAGGCCGAGATGCGAACCGGGGTGTGCGTCCGGCGGCGCCACCGCAATCCGCTGCTGCGCCGTTCGGACATCGTCGAGACGTGGACGGCGCTGGTCGTCGCCGTCCTGCTGGTCGTGGGGGCACCGCTGCTGGGCACCGTGGCGGCGGTGCGCTCCGACGGGCACGCGCGCGCCGTCGCGGCGGAGCAGCGGGCCGAGCGGCACCGGGTCGGCGCGCTCGTGACCGGGCGGGCCTCCGAGGCTCCCGCGTCGTCGGAGGACGGCGGACGGCAGTCCTTCCGCGCCACGGTCCGCTGGACGGCGCGGAACGGCACGACGCGCGACGCGACGGCCCGGGTCCCGGCGGACACGCGCGCCGGTGACACCGTCGGCATCTGGGTGGACTCGCGGGACCGGAGGGTGCCGCCACCGGCCGGTGACACCGAGATCCTGGAACACACCGTCACCGTCGGCGCGTTCACCACGCTGGGCACGGCGCTCGTGGTGGTCGCCGGACACCGGGCGGTGCGCGGGGCGGCGATGCGGCGGCGGCTGGCCGAGTGGGACCGCGCGTGGGCCCGCACCGAGCCCCGCTGGACCCACCGCCGCACCTGACGGACGGCGGGCGGCACGCCCGAACGGGACACGGGGTCGGCAGACGGCAGACGGCAGACGGCAGACGGCAGACGGCAGACGGCAGGACGCTTCCGCTCCGGCGGATTCAGGACACCTCGGGCCCGCCGGGGAACCCGCGGTCCCACCCCTCCGGATTCACGGCGTCCCTCCGACCCGGGGCCGGACGGCGGATTCACCGAGGTGACGGGCCGGACGGCCCTGGCCTCCCCTTCGGCCGCTCCCGTACCGTGTGCTCACCCGTTCGACCGGGCCCGCGGCCCCCGCCGGGCCCGCGGGGGCGGTCCCCACCGGTTCCCGGCGACAAAGGCGGTCTCGATGGCCCTGTTCGACCTTCCGCTGGACGAGTTGCGCGCCTGGCGCAGCACCTCCACCGAGCCCGAGGACTTCGACGCGTTCTGGGACGGCACCCTGCGGGAAGCGCGGCAGCACGACCTCGACGCCCGGTTCGAGCCGGTCGACACCGGGCTGTCCACGGTGCGGGTGTACGACGTGACGTTCGCCGGGTTCGGCGGCCATCCGGTCCGGGGCTGGCTGCTCCTGCCGGCCTCGGCGCGGGAACCGCTGCCGCTGGTCGTGGAGTTCGTCGGCTACGGGGGCGGGCGGGGCCTGCCGCACGAGCACCTGCTGTGGGCGTCCACGGGCCGGGCCCACTTCGTGATGGACACCCGCGGCCAGGGCAGCGCCTGGGGCGGCGGGGGCGGCACCCCGGACCCGCAGGGCGGCGGACCGGCGTACCCGGGGTTCATGACCCGCGGCATCGACGCCCCGGAGAACTACTACTACCGCCGGGTGTTCACCGACGCGGTGCGCGCCGTCGAGGCGGCCCGCGCCCACCCGCTGACCGACGCGTCCCGCACGGTCGCCCTCGGCAACAGCCAGGGCGGCGGCATCACGCTCGCGGTCGGCGCGCTGGTGCCGGATCTGGTGGCGGTGGCGCCGGACGTGCCGTTCCTGTGCGACTTCCCCCGCGCGACCACCCTCACCGACCGGCACCCCTACCGCGAGATCGGCCTGTACCTGAGGACGCACCGGAGCCGCGCGGCGGACGCCCTGCGCACCCTGTCGTACTTCGACGGGGTGCACTTCGCGGCGCGCGGCCGGGTGCCGGCCCTGTTCTCGACGGGGCTGGAGGACGAGACCTGTCCGCCGTCGACCGTGTTCGCGGCGTTCAACGCGTGGGCGCACCGGGACAAGGCGATCGAGGTGTACGAGTTCAACGACCACGAGGGCGGGGGCCCGTACCAGGAGACCGTCCGGATGCGGTGGCTGGACGGCCGCGCCTGAGGCCGCGCGGTCCAGGGCCGCGGGAGCCCGGCCCGGCGGCCCCGGCCGGTCCGGCCCGTCCGCGGCGCGGCGGGTGGACGGCGCGGTGGACGGCGGACCGGAAGCGGTGGCCGGGGTTCACCCGGAACGCCGCCGTCCGCGGGCAGGGGCACCCCCGGCACGGGGCGCCAGTACGGTTTCGGCCAGATCACCGGGGCACCCTTCCCTAGTGGTTTAGACCAATGGTAATTCTGGTGGCGCATCGAGCCCGCGCGGCTACCGTACGTGACCAACAGGAGGGCGCGGCATGGCCCGCTCCACTTCGCAGGACGCTCGCTCCACCCCGCACGACCGCTCCGACACCGGGGCGGAACCCCTGTACTGGCGGATCGCCGTGCGGCTGCTCGGCGAACTGCACGACGGTACCGTCCCGCCGGGCGGCCGGCTGCCGGGTGAGCGGAGACTGGCCGAAACCTTCGGGGTCAGCCGGGAGACCGTCCGGCAGGCGCTGGAGGTGCTGCGCCGGGACGGACTCGTCGCCACCGACCGGCGGGGCAGCCATGTCACCCTCCCCGGGCCGCCCGCCCAGAGCCCGTCGTCCCTCGCCTTCCCGGTGGGTGCCCGCGGGGCGCAGTCCGCCGCGGTCGACCGGGCCACGGTCGTCTGGGAGGCACCGCCGCCGGAGCACGCGCGGGCCCTCGGACTGGCCCCGGACCGGCCCACCCTGGTGCACCGGTACACCTCCACCTCCGCCGACGGCAGCGGACGGCGGACGGCTCTGACATCGTTCTCCCCGGTGGCGCTCGCCGAGGTCGCCGAGCTGGCCCGCTACCGCGACCGCGCCGACGGGGCCGCCGCGGCCCAACTGCGCAGGGCCTACGACTGGATGCGGCGGGCGGGCCTGACGCTGCACCACCGGGACGTCATCACCCCGCTCGCGGACACCCCGGCGGTCCGGGTCCTGCGCCGGGTGCACGACCAGTACGCCCGCCCCCTGGAGGTCACCGACCTGCTGGTGGACACCCACCGGGAAGCGCTGGTCTACGAGTTCACCCTGCCGGCCGCGGGCTGACCCGGCCGCCGGAGAGCCTGCGGGCCACCACCAGCCGGACGCGCGGGCTGCCGTCCGGCCGGTGTCCGAAGGAGGGCAGGTCACGCAGGCCGACCCGGAACCCGGCACGCGCCAACTCCCTTCCGGCGAGGCCGAGTCGGAAGGTCCGGTAGTACATCACGAACGGCGGGCGCCACACCGCGTTGCGGACCCGCATCGCGGCGTCGAAGCCCAGCAGGGACCAGTACGCCCGCGAGCCCGGCCGGGGAGGGGCGACGACGGGGAAGGCGAAGCAGCCACCGGGCCGCAGCGCGGCGCGCACCCCGGCGAACAGGCCCGGCAGTTCCCTCGGCAGGAAGTGGCCGAACGCGCCGAAGGTCACCACGAGGTCGAAGGCCGAGCGGAACGGCAGGGCGCGGGCGTCCGCGCGCACCCAGGACACCTCCGGCCCTCCGGGCACGATCCGCCCCCGCGCCACGGCGAGCATCCCGGCGCTGAAGTCGGTGCCCGTCACCCGGTCCCGGCAGACCCGGGCGAGGACGTCCACGCCCGCGCCCGTGCCGCAGCACAGGTCGAGGCCGCTGCCGAACGGCCCCATCGGCTCCAGGGCCGAGGCGACGGCGTCGAGCAGCGGGCCCGGGGTGCGGTAGGGGGTGCGGTCGAACTTGGGGGCGAGCAGGTCGTAGCCGTGCTCGACCGACGACAGTGCCTGGACGGCGAGTTCGCGCAGGGTGGGACCTTCGGGGCTGAACACTCCGTCAGCCTAAGGGCTGTCCCGCAATCCTCGGTGAATCAGCGCGCGGCGTCAGATGCGGTGCATCGCAAGGCGGAGGGCCGTCCTCATACTGGGCGCATTCGGGCGATCCGGCAACGCGGCGAGGCGCCGCAGCTGTCGTCGTGCGCACGCCGGGGATTACGGGTCAGCCCTTAGGGGGCGCCGGAGCGCGGGACCGGACGCCGTGTCAGGTGCCCGGTTCCGGTCGGCCACGGGGTGTCCCGTACGGGACACGTCTTCCGGGCACAGCGACGGGCGCACGCGGGCGTCATACGGGGCGTCACACGGGCGTCTTGACGGGGTGACACCGCCGGGGCCGCGGCGCCGGTGACGGACCGGCGCGCGGCGGACGCGTGAGGGACGCAGGGCGCGGGCGACGCGGGGGCCGCGCGGCGGGTGTGCGACAGCGCGGCGGGTGTGCGACAGCGCGCCGGGGCGCGTCCGCCCGGAGGAGGGTGCGGGGCGGGCCGGCGCGGTCGGACCGGGAAGGGGGGCGGGGTGGGCGAGGTCCGGGACGGGTCCCGGGGTGTCAACGGGAGCGGTGGCCGGGCTCCGGAGACGGACGCCGGGGCGCGGATGTGGAGGTCAGGGCCGGGAATCCGGTGCCCCCTTGCCACCGAATCGCTCCACGATGTAGGGTGCGGCCAGCATCTGTGGACGCCCGCAATGGGCGCCGATGTCGTCTCTGCTTCGGTTCCGCGCCCCGCCCGCCTCCCGGGCTCGGCGCATCCGCTGTCTTCGTACCACCACCTCGTGAGCCGGCCCTTCGCCAGGCCCGGGGTGCTGTTCCCGCCGCCCGGGCGTGCCCACGGCCCCTCGGCGCGGACTTCCCCCTTCCCTTCCTGCCGTGTGCCCGCGGCGCTCGCGCCCCGCGTCCCGAAAGGACCGCGCATGACCACCACCCTCGAACCCCCCGCCCCGCACTCCTCCCCCGCCGGCACCGTCTCCGGCGTGCTCGACCTCGACGCGCGCGGCACCGGCCGGCTGCGCTCGGCGGCCCTGCTGCCCGAACCATCCGATCCCGTCCTCTCCCCCGCCCTGGTCCGCCGCCACGGGCTGCGCCGGGGCGATCTGGTCGAGGGCGTCCCCGGCGACCGGGGCACCGTCACCGAGGTGGTCCGGGTCAACGGCGCCGATCCCCGGCACCTCCCCGGACGGCGCCACTTCGCCGACCTGACCCCGGTCCACCCGTACGAGCGGCTGCGGCTGGAGCATCCGGCGGCGGGGCCGACCGGACGGGTCACCGATCTGATCGCCCCGGTCGGCAAGGGCCAGCGCGGGCTGATCGTGGCCCCGCCCAGGACCGGCAAGACGGTCCTGCTGACCCGGATCGCCGCCGCGGTCGCCGGAAACCACCCCGAGTGCCGGCTGATGGTGCTGCTCCTCGACGAACGCCCGGAGGAGGTGACCGACATGCGCCGCTCGGTCCGGGGCGAGGTGTACGCCTCGACCTTCGACCGGGGCGCGCGGCACCACATCGAACTGGCCGAGCTGGTGATCGAGCGGGCGAAGCGGCTCGTCGAGGACGGGGAGGACGTGGTGGTGCTGCTCGACTCCCTGACCCGCCTGTGCCGGGCCCACAACAACGCCGCGCCCGCGGGCGGCCGGGTGCTCAGCGGCGGTGTCGACGCCGCGGCGCTGTCCGCGCCCAAGCGGCTGTTCGGGGCGGCCCGGAAGACCGAGGAGGGCGGGTCGCTGACCATCCTGGCCACCGCGCTGGTGGAGACCGGCTCCCGCGCCGACCAGTTCTTCTTCGAGGAGCTGAAGGGAACCGGCAACATGGAACTGCGCCTCGACCGCGAGCTGGCCTCCCGCCGGGTCTTCCCCGCCCTGGACGTGGCGGCCTCGGGCACCCGCCGCGAGGAACTGCTGCTGTCCGCCGCCGAGTCGGCCACCGTGCCCGGGCTGCGCCGGGTGCTGGGGTCCCGCGACCCTCGGGCCGCGCTGGAGACCCTGCTGGACCGGATGCGCCGGACACCCGACAACGCCGCCCTGCTGCGCCGCCTCCGGCCGACGCTGCCCGCCGCCTGACGACGGCCGCGACACGGCCGCCGGGCGGGTGAGCGGACGACGGCGAGCGGCGGGGGCGGGAGGCGAAAGACGGGTGGGCGGCGGGCCGGTTCCCGTACGGCATCCGGGTGATCGCGGGCGCGGCCCGGCCGGGTCGGCGGGGCGCCCCCCGGGTCCGTTCCTACGTTTGCGGTATGACTATCAGATTCTTGTGCCGGGCCGCCCGTTCCTCCTGCGTCCTGTGCGTGGCGGGACTGCTCACGCTCACCCCCGCCGCGGTCTCCGCACGCCCCACCCGCCCCGACCCCGGCACGCCCGGCGGCCCCGGAGCGGCGGCGGCCCGGCCGGGTCTGCTGTTCCGCTCCGGCACCCAGGTGCACCCACGCGCCGGGGTGCCCAAGGTCCCCGAGGTCTCGGCCCTTGCCTGGGTGGTGGCCGACGCGGACACCGGGGCGGTGCTCGCCGGGCACGAGGCGCACCGTCCGCTGCCGCCCGCCAGCACCCTGAAGACCCTGTTCGCGCTGACCGTGCTGCCGGACCTGCCCGGCGGCACCCTGCACCGGGTCAGCCCCGAGGAGCTCGCGGACATCGGTCCCGGCAGCAGTCTGGTCGGCGTCGTCGAGGGGCAGACGTACCGGGTCTCCGACCTGTGGAACGGCGTCTTCCTGAACTCCGGCAACGACGCGGTGCACGTGCTGGCCTCGCTCGGCGGGGGCTGGAACGCCACGACCCGGCGGATGCAGGCCCGGGCCCGCGCCCTGGGCGCCCTCGACACCCAGGTGCGCTCTCCCGACGGCTACGACGCGCCCGGGCAGGTGTCGTCGGCGTTCGACCTCGCCGTGTTCGGCCGGGCCGGGCTGCGCGACCCGGACTTCGCGCGCTACTGCTCCACCGTCGACGCCATGTTCCCCGGGCTCGACGGCGCCACGTACGGCATCCTCAACACCAACCGCCTGCTCACCGGAGCGGACGGGGTGGAGCGCTACCCCGGGCTGATCGGCGTCAAGAACGGTTACACCAGCGACGCCGGGAACACCCTCGTCACCGCGGCCCGCCAGGACGGCCGCACCCTGGTGGTGACCGTGATGAACCCCCAGGAGGGCGGCGCGCACGCCGTGTACGAGGAGGCGCGCGCCCTGCTCGACTGGGGGTTCGCGGCGGACGGGCGGGTCGTGCCGGTGGGCTCCCTGGACGCCGGGCTGCCCCGGGGCACCCGTCCGGGCGCGGGCTCCTCGCCGGTGCCCGCGGCGGCCCCGCCCGCACCCGCCGGCAACGGTGGCGGCCCGGGGGCCGGGCTGGTAGCGGGGGGCGTCGCAGGGCTCGGGGCGTGCGCGGCGGCCCTGGCCCTGCGCCTCAGGTCACGGCGGGCACGGCAGGCGCGGCACGCACGACCGTGACACCGCCCCGCACGGCACGGGCCCACCGGGACGGGATCTCCCGGCCCCGGTGCCGACGCCGCCCCGGGCGCCGCGACAGGTCCTCCCGGCCGCCGTGCCGGGTGCCGTCGGCGTCCGGGCCCGCCGGCGGCGGCCTCCCCGACCGCTCGGCCCCGGCGGTGGCGGGACCTGCCGCGACGGGCCGCCACCCGGGCCGCCCCCCGGTCGGGGGGTGGGGACAGCAGCACCCCGGGCCCGGGGGGCACCGCCATTCCCCGGGCGCGGCCCCGTTCGGATACTCGACCGCATGGCCCGAACCACCCTTTTCCCCCCGTCCGACCCGGCATCCGAACAGGCGGCGGACCTGCCCACCCACCCGGCGCTCCGGCCCGGCCGGGGCAGCGACTTCGCCGAACTCGCGCGGCGCGTCACCGAGGCGGGGCTGCTGCGCCGCCGACCGCTCTACTACACGGTGCGCTTCGGTCTCGTCGCCCTCGCCCTGGCCTCCTGCGTCGCGGCCTTCCTGGTCCTCGGGGACCGCTGGGAGCAGCTGGCCGTCGCGGCCGTCCTGGCCGTCGTCTTCGGCCAGTTGGGGCTGGCCGCGCACGACCTCGCCCACCGGCAGGTTTTCTCGCGGCGGCGGCCCAGTGAGATCGGCGGCCTGTTCACGGCCGACCTGCTGCTGGGCATGAGCTACGGCTGGTGGATGAACAAGCACACCCGCCACCACGCGCACCCCAACCACGAGGGCAGGGACCCCGACGTCTCCCCCGACATCCTGGTCTGGTCGCGGGGGCAGGCGGAGCGGGCGCGGGGCCTTCCGCGCTTCGTCGGGAGGCACCAGGCCGCCCTCTTCCTCCCGCTGCTGACGCTGGAGGGGCTCAACCTGAGCTTCAACAGCTTCAGGGCGCTGGGCGGTCCTGCCGTCAAGCGCCCGGTCCTGGAGGGGACCCTCCTCGTCGCCCACTTCGCGCTCTACTTCGGCGGGCTGTTCGCCGTCCTGTCCCCCGGCCGGGCGCTCGCCTTCGCCGCCGTCCACCAGGGGCTGTTCGGGATCTACCTGGGCTCGGTCTTCGCGCCCAACCACAAGGGCATGCCGATGATCGAGGAGGGCACCCGGCTGGACTTCCTGCGCCGCCAGGTCCTCACCTCGCGCAACGTGCGCGGCGGGGTGTTCGTCGACGCGCTGATGGGCGGGCTCAACCACCAGATCGAGCACCATCTCTTCCCCAGCATGCCGACGCCCGCCCTGCGGGACGCCCAGGTCCTCACCGAGCGGTACTGCGCCGAGCTGGGCCTGCCCTACCACCGCACCGGTCTCCTCGCCTCGCACCGGGAGGGGCTGCGCCACCTGCGTGCCGTGGGCGAGCCACTGCGGGCGGCCCGGGCCCGCTGAGCCGTCAGCCCTGGAGCACCCCCGCGCCGAGCAGGCCGAACAGCAGTACGCCGACGACGATCCGGTAGACCACGAAGGCGTCGAAGGTGTGCCGGGCGACGAACCTCAGCAGCCAGGCGATGGAGGCGTAGGCCACCCCGAAGGAGACCAGGGTGCCCACCGCCAGCGGGGCGGCGGCGGTGCCGGTGCCCAGGGCGTCCTTCAGCTCGTAGATCCCGGCGCCGGTCAGGGCGGGGATGCCGAGGAAGAAGGAGAGCCGGGTGGCGGCCACCCGGTCCAGGTCGAGCAGCAGGGCCGTGGACATGGTGGCGCCGGAGCGGGAGAAGCCCGGGAAGAGCAGGGCGATGATCTGGGAGCCGCCGACCAGCAGGGCGTCCCGCAGCGAGGTGTCGTCCTCGCCCCGCTTGTGCCGGCCCCTGCGGTCCGCCACCCACATGACCGCGCTGCCCGCGATCAGCGAGCCGGCCACCACCCACAGTGAGGCCAGCGGCCCGTGGATCAGCGGCTTGGCGGCCAGCCCCACCGCGACGACGGGCAGCGTCGCGAGCACCACCCACCAGGCGAACCGGTAGTCGTGGTGGTAGCGCTGCTCGCGGTCGGCCAGTCCGCGCAGCCAGGCGGAGGCGATCCGGGCGATGTCGCCGGAGAAGTAGACGAGCACGGCGGCGATGGCGCCGACCTGGATGACGGCCGAGAACCCCACGACCGCGGGATCGTCGACGGGGATCCCCATCAGCCCCTCCACGATCTTCAGATGGCCGGTGGAGGAGATGGGCAGGAACTCGGTCACCCCCTCGACGGCTCCGAGGACGACGGCCTGACCGATGCTGATGGCACTCATGGAGGTCCTGTTCTCCTCGCGGCGGGACGGGCTGCGGAGGGACGGGACCGGCCCCCCTCCCGCTCCCCTGCGCGCCAGTCCTACTACAGGCCGTCCGGCGCGCGGCGGCGACGCCCGAGGGCGCCGTCCGGCATCACCCCCGCGCGCCGGGGAGGGTCCCTCCGGGGCCCGGGAGACGGCCGGTGCGACGGGTTGTGTCCTTCCCCTAAACGAATGATCGTTCGGGTGTTACCGTGCACGCATGGCAGTCGGAACGGCCGGTGCGCGGCTGCAGGAACGCTGGCGCGAGATCCTCGCGCTGCACGCCCGCACGGTGTGCGAGATCGACCGGGTGCTGCATCCCCACGGCCTGGGCGCCAGCGACTTCGAGGTGCTGGAGGTGCTCGCGGCCGAGCGGTCCGGGGAGGGCGCCCCGTACCGGGTGCAGAGCCTGGTGGACCGGCTCCACCTCAGCCAGAGCGCGTTGTCCCGGCTGATCGCGCGGCTGGAGCGGGACGGGCTGGTGGAGCGGTCCATGTGCGCCGAGGACCGGCGCGGCGTCCGGGTCGCCCTGACCCCCCGGGGCAGCGCCCTGTACGCCGAGGTGTGCCCGCTGCAGCGGGCCGCCCTCTCCCGCGGCCTGGGCGGGGAGGCTCCGGCGGCGGCGCCCGCCGCCCCGGCCCGGACGGCGCCGGGACCCGCGCGCCCGGCCTGACCCGCGGGCACGGGGCGGGCCTGCGCTACGGGCGGGCCAGCAGCGTGCGGACCCCGTCCGAGGTGAGCGTGAGCCGGTGCTCCGACCCGGCGTCTATCGACAGCGACAGGTCCTCGGCGGGCCACTGCGCGGCGAGGACGCCGAGCGGCACCAGGCGGTAGCGGGAGACGTACGGGAGCAGTCCCGCCATCTCGCGTTCCGAGGTGAACACCGGGACCACCGGCCGGCCGCCCCGCTGCTCCAGCACCGGCAGGGCCAGCATGCCGGGGTCGGTGGCGTCCCGTTCGTCGGCGTCGTCGGGCACCGGGACGAGGACGTCGCTGCCGGCGAGGGTGTCGAGCGCCACCGTGTCCTCGGTGTCACCGGCGAGGGCGTCCAGCGCGCGCTGCGCGGGGGTGGGCAGGGGCGTGTTGTTCGCGGGTGTCTCCATGGGCGCATCCCTGGTAGCGGCGCCGCCCGCCCGGGTCGCCGGCGGGCGCGGTCCAGGTCCGCGTACCCGGTCGGCCGTGGCACAACCCCGGTCCGCGCGCCCCCTGAGGCCGGTCCGACGATTCCCGTCCGCCGCACGACGCCGAGCCCGGACTCCCGCCGCACCGGCCCCGGATCCGAGTACGTCCGTACGAAGGCCCGGGGCCGACGCGCCGGGAGCACGCGCCTGACGCCGCCCGGCCGCCCTGCGGGCGACGACGGCAATCGACGGACGGGCCCTCGCACCACCGGCCGCGGAGGCGGTCCGGCCGGTGGCGGACCCCTCGGCCCAGGGCGCGCCGCCCCGCGCCGTCGGCACTCCGGAGCGGGCCCCGGGGCGCGTTCGGCGCACTCATCTGATCAAGATGGGGCCCACATGAGGGGCCGCCCGAGGGGGAGGGTTAGCATATGAGCGCCGCCTAGCTCGAAAGATAAGAGACGTGACTGTCAACGACGACTCGTTCACCAACTGGATGCACCGCGAGGAGATCGCGGAGTCGATGATCCCGATCATCGGGAAGCTGCAGCGCGAGCGGGACGTCACCGTCCTGCTGCACAGCCGCTCCCTGGTGAACAAGTCGGTGGTCAGCATCCTCAAGACGCACCGGTTCGCACGCCAGATCGCGGGCGCCGAACTGTCGGTCACCGAGACGATGCCGTTCCTCCAGGCACTCGCCACTCTCGACCTCGGCCCCTCCCAGATCGACATCGGCATGCTCGCCGCCACCTACAAGGAGGACGACCGCGGCCTCTCGGTCGCCGACTTCACAGCCGAGGCCGTCGAAGGCGCCACGGGCGCCCGCAAGACCGACCGCCGCGAGCCCCGCGACGTGGTCCTCTACGGCTTCGGCCGGATCGGCCGCCTCATCGCCCGCCTGCTCATCGAGAAGGCGGGCTCCGGCAACGGACTGCGGCTGCGCGCCATCGTGGTGCGCGGCGGCGGCGACCAGGACCTCGTCAAGCGGGCCTCGCTGCTGCGCCGCGACTCGGTGCACGGCCAGTTCCAGGGCACCATCACCGTCGACGAGGAGAGCAGCACGATCCTCGCCAACGGCAACGCCATCCGGGTCATCCACGCCGACGACCCCTCGCAGGTCGACTACACGGCGTACGGCATCGACAACGCCATCCTCATCGACAACACCGGCAAGTGGCGCGACCGCGAGGGGCTCTCCAAGCACCTGCGCCCCGGCATCGACAAGGTCGTCCTGACCGCGCCGGGCAAGGGCGACGTCGCCAACATCGTCCATGGCGTCAACCACCACACCATCAAGCCGGACGAGCGCATCCTGTCCTGCGCCTCCTGCACCACCAACGCGATCGTGCCGCCGCTGAAGGCGATGGCCGAGGAGTACGGGGTGCTGCGCGGTCACGTGGAGACCGTGCACTCCTTCACCAACGACCAGAATCTGCTGGACAACTACCACAAGTCCGACCGCCGCGGCCGCAGCGCGCCGCTGAACATGGTCATCACCGAGACCGGCGCCGCCTCGGCCGTCGCCAAGGCGCTCCCGGAGCTCGACGCCAAGATCACCGGCAGTTCGATCCGGGTGCCGGTGCCGGACGTGTCCATCGCGATCCTCAACCTCCAGCTCGCCCGCGAGACCACCCGCGAGGACGTCCTCGACCACCTGCGCGAGGTGTCGCTGACGTCGCCGCTCAAGCGCCAGATCGACTTCATCACCGCCCCCGACGCCGTCTCCAGCGACTTCATCGGCTCCCGGCACGCCTCGATCGTCGACGCGGGCGCGCTCCGGGTCGAGGGCGACAACGCGATCCTCTACCTCTGGTACGACAACGAGTTCGGCTACTCCTGCCAGGTCGTCCGCGTCGTCCAGCACGTCTCCGGGGTGGAGTACCCGACCTACCCGGCGCCGGCGGTCTGACCCCGGCACCGCTCACGGCGGGGGGGCGGAGGGGACGAACCGGGTCCCCGCCGCCCCCCGCTCGCGTGGCAGGGTGAACGGAGCACACGCACGGCACGACGGGAGGGTGGCCATGAACGCACTGGTGCGCCGCTCGCCCCGGTTCGCGCTGCTGGTGCGCGTCGTGGCCGTGCTGAGCCTGGCCGTCCTGGCCGCCGCGGCCGTCATCCGCTCCACCGTCCTCGATCCCGGCTTCTACGGGCAGGTGCTGGAGGACGAGGGGGCCTACGGCCGGTTCTACGACGAGGTCCTGGTCGATCCGCGCGGCACGCCCGTCACCAGCGAGCTGCTCGACCGGCTGCCCGTCCCGCAGTCCACCGTCACTTCCAACCTCAAGGTCGTGATCCCGCCCGAGACGCTGCGCGCGATGGGCGACCGCCAGATCGCGGAGGTGATCCACTACCTGCGCGGCGAGCGCGCCGCCCTGCGGATCACCGTCGACCTCGAACCCGTCGTGGCCAATGTGGAGCGCCTCAGCGAGGCCTACTTCGGGGACGCCGTCGCCGCCCTCCAGCAGCGGTCCGAGCCCGATTTCCAGGCGTTCGTGCAGCGCCTGTCCGAGATGACGGCGCGCCTGGTGGCCGGTGAGGCACCGCTGGAGGCGCTGCCCCGGCTGCCGCTGTCGCCCGGCCAGGCCGCCGCCGCCACCGAGGCGCTGATGCGGCTGGTGCCGCCGGGGTCCCGCGCCGAGGCCCGGGTCACCGTGGGCGCCGCGCTGGACCGGGGCGACGTGACGGGGGCGCTGGCCGCGGTCGCGCCGCTCGCCCTGTCGGAGAAGGTCCGGGAGGCCGCGGGCGAGCTGCTCGATGACGCCCGCCGGGGCACCTGGGTGATCACCGTCGACGTGGACCCCGGGCAGGAGGTGCTGGCCCCGGTGAACCGCGCGCGGGCCGTCACCCGGCTCTTCCAGGACGTGGTGGAACCGGTGGCGGCCGTGCTCTGCGCCGGGGCGCTGTTCCTGCTCTGGCGGTCCACCCCCGCTCCGGCGGCCCGCCGCCTGATGTCCCTGGGCTGGGTGCCGGCCGCCGCCGCGGCCCTGACCGCGGCCGGGGTGTTCCTGCTCCGCCTGGTGCTGGGCGACGCGCTCCTGGTGCCGCCGCCCTCCTGGCCGCCGTCCGCGGCCCGGCTGCTGGCCGACGTCCAGGCCACCGCGCTGGACCGGCTGCTGTCCACCGCCACCGTCGTCGCCGTGATCCTGCTCGCCGCCGGGGCCCTGCTGATCGCCGTCTCCTGGGTCTGGCAGACCAGGCCCTCGGTGCCGCGCCTCACCGACCCCCGCCAGGGCCCGCTGCTCACCCTCACCGTGACGGCCTGCGCCCTGCTCGGAACGATGCTGGCGCCGGTGGCGATGACCGGTTCCTCCCCGCGCATCTGCCAGGGCAGCACCGAGCTGTGCGACGCCCGCTACGACGAGATCGCGCAGCTCGCGGCGCACAACGCCATGGCCACCACCGCCGACCGGTTCATCGGGCCGCTCCAGGACCCGGACATCGTCGGCCAGCTCAACGCCGGGGTGCGGGCCCTGCTGCTGGACACCCACCGCTGGGAGCGGCCCGAGGAGGTCGCGGAGCGGCTGAACGCCTCCGAGTTCACCCCCGAGCTGCGGCGGCAGCTCATCCAGGTGCTCCAGCGGGTCAACCCGCCGCACCCGGGGCTGTGGCTGTGCCACGCCGTCTGCGGCGCCGGCGCCCTGGAACTGACGCCCTCGCTGCGGCAGATCGGGGACTGGCTGCGGGACAACCCGACCGAGATCGTCACCCTGATCCTCCAGGACGGCACGGACGCCGAGGCCACCCAGCGGGCCTTCGAGGAGGCGGGGCTGTCGGACCTGATCCACACCCCGGACCCCGATCCGGACCGCCCCTGGCCCCGGCTCAAGGACATGATCGACAGCGGCCGGCGGCTGGTCGTCTTCACCGAGAAGGCCGACGGCCCGGCGCCCTGGTACCGCAACTTCTACCGGTACGGCATGGAGACGCCGTTCGCCTTCCGCAGCCCCGACGAGATGACCTGCCTGCCCCACCGGGGCGGCACCGGCCGGCGGCTGTTCCTGCTCAACCACTTCGTCACGGCGGGCGGCGGACGGCGGCTGGACGCGGGCACGGTCAACTCCCGCCAGCGCGTCCTGGAACGGGTCCGCGGCTGCGAACAGCAGCGCGGCGCGCCGGTGAACTTCGTCGCCGTGGACTACGCGACGGTCGGCGACGCGCTCGGCGCCGTCCACGACATCAACGCCGAGCGGCTGCTGGGCCGGGAGGCGGCGGGGCGGCACCCGGCGCCCATCGCCCAGGACGGCCGGGCCGCGCCGCCGGGACCCGGGACGGAACGCCCCCTCCCCGGCCGTTCCGTGCCGCCGTCGCCGCCGGGGTCCCCGGCCTCCGTGCGGGACCGGGGCGACCGGACGTAGGTTGGACGGGACCCGTGCACGAGGCACCCGTGCCGCCCGCTGAGAGACGGACCACCATGAGCGACCACGCATCGACGCCCGGACCCGAAGCACTCAAGAACATCGACACCTCGGTGCCGCACTCGGCCCGGATCTGGAACTACTGGCTGGGCGGCAAGGACAACTACCCCGTCGACGAACAGGCCGGCGACGCCTACACCCGCGTCTTCCCCGGCATCGTCACCATCGCCCGCAGCAGCCGCGCCTTCCTGCACCGCAATCTGGCGTATCTGGTCGGCGAGGCGGGCATCCGCCAGTTCCTCGACATCGGGACCGGGCTGCCCACCGCCGACAACACCCACGAGGTGGCCCAGCGCCTCGCCCCCGAGGCGCGCATCGTCTACGTCGACAACGACCCCATGGTCCTCGCGCACGCCCGCGCGCTGCTGTACTCCACGCCGCAGGGCGCGACCGCCTACATCGACGCCGACGTGCTGGACCCGGACCGGGTGCTGGCGGGCGCCGCGCGGACACTCGACTTCTCGCGGCCCATCGGCCTCATCCTCAGCAACATCCTGGGCCACGTCCCGGACTACGAGCAGGCGCGGTCGGTCGTGGCCCGGCTGGTGGCGGGCCTGCCGCCGGGCAGCCATGTGTCCATCAACGACGGCTCGCGCGGCATCGACCCGGACTTCGAGCAGGCCCAGGACGCCTACAACGAGAGCGGCGCGGCCCCCTACGTGCTGCGCACCGTCGAGGAGATCACGGGGTTCTTCGACGGTCTGGAGCTGGTGGAGCCCGGGGTCGTCCCGGTCACCCTCTGGCGCCCCTTCACCACCACGCCCGCCCCGGAGCCGATCGGCGAGCACGGGGGCCTGGCCCGAAAGCCCTGACAGCCCTCCGGGGGGCCGGCGGGACCCGGGGCGAGGTCCGCGGCGGATGAGGGCCGAAGGGCCCCCACCGGTGCCCGAGTGGCCCCTGGCGCCGCGCCCGCGCGGGGAGGACGCTGCCAGCAGGTGGGCACCGGGGGGAGCGGGGCCCCGCGTGCGGGGGCGGGCGGGGCCCGGGGATCCGGCGGAGCGGCCGTGGCGGGTCCCGGTGCGCCGGCCACCGGCACCCCGCCGCCGGGCGCAACCGACACCCTGGAGGAATCGTGTACGGCAGTCCACGCCCCGTGAGCGATGTGATGACGCGGGCGGCCGTGGCCGTCGGCCGTGACACCCCGTTCAAGGACATCGTCGTCCTCATGCACCAGTGGAGGGTCAGCGCCCTTCCCGTGGTGGAGGGCGAGGGGGTGGTGATCGGCGTCGTCTCCGAGGCCGACCTGCTGCCCAAGGAGGAGTTCCGGGACGGCGACCCGGACCGGTTCACCCAGTTGCGCCGCCTGGCCGACCTGGCCAAGGCCGGGGCGCGGACGGCGGCCGAGCTGATGACCTCCCCCGCCGTCACCGTCGGCCCCGGCGCCACCCTCGCCCACGCGGCCCGGCTCATGGCGGGGCACGGGGTCAAGCGGCTGCCGGTGGTGGACGAGGCGGGCCTGCTCCGGGGCATCGTCAGCCGGGCCGACCTGCTCAAGGGCTTCCTGCGGGACGACGGCGAACTCGTCGAGGAGATCCGCCGGGACGTCGTCGCGCCGCTCTTCCCGGGGCCCGCCGAGCCCGTCCGGGTTGAGGTCTCCGACGGGGCCGTCACCCTGGCCGGGCGGGTGAGGGACACCTCGCTGGTGCCGGTCGCGGCCCGCCTGGCACGGGCCGTGGAGGGCGTCGTCGACGTGGACTGGCGGACCGGGGACGAGGAGGACCGGGCGGCGGGCGGGGCCGCCCCGACTGGCGGCGCGGCGCGGGTCCCGGCAGCGTGGACGGGAGCGGACCGCGACGTGTGAGCGAGGTGGCCATGCGACCCTCCGAGCCGGTACCACCGAGGGTGGTCGTGGGTGTGGACGGTTCCCCGTCCTCGTACACGGCGCTGCGCTGGGCGGACCGCTACGCGCGGACCGTCGGCGGCGTCGTGGAGGCGGTGCACGTCTGGGACACCCCGGCCACGGGCGGGTGGGGCGGTGCCCCCGCCATGGAGCCCGGCTTCGACCTGGAGCAGGCCCGGGAGCGCTTCGCGCAGTCGCTGAGCGCCGTCTTCCCCGACGGCCGTCCGGTCGGGATGCGCGAGCTGCTCGTGGAGGGCGACCCCTCGGAGGCCCTGATCCGCGCCTCGCAGGGCGCGGAGATCCTCGTCGTGGGCCGCCGGGGGCGCGGGGCGTTCGCGCGCGCGGTGCTGGGCTCGGTCAGCCAGCGCTGCGCCCAGCACGCGGCGTGCCCGGTGGTCGTGGTGCGCGGGGAGCCGGACACGAAGCGCTGATCCCGGCCTCGGGAGCGGACCGGACGTCTCCCTCCGCCGCGGCCGTGCGGACCGCGCGTCTCTCGGTGGGGCACCTCCTGCCCCGGTACGGGCCGCCGCCGGTCCCCCCGGGAGAGCCCGACGGCGCGAACACACCGGCCGGCCTCCGGACCTCCGGGCCTCCGGACCTCCGGGCCTCCGGGCCTCCGGACCGACCGTACGGGTGGGGCACGGGGCGCGCCGCCGGTTCCCGGGAGCGTCCGCGCGGCCCGCGCCCCGGGCGCTCCCGCCCGGCCGTGTGCCCCGGCCTCCCGATGCCTCCGGTCCCGTCGGCGGCACCAGCGGACGGGGCGGCGCTCAGGTGGCGACGATCTCGCGCCGGGGCTCCCCGAGCACCACCTTCAGCGCCCCCGTGCGCGCGGCGTTGGCGAACACGTCGTACGCCTCCTCCATGCGGTCGAGGGGGAAGGTGTGGGTGACCATCGGGCCGGTGGGCAGCCGGTCCGCGGCGGCCATGCGCAGCAGGGTGGGAGTGGTGCGGGTGTCGACCAGGCCGGTGGTGACCGTCAGGTTCCTGATCCAAAGGTCCTCCAGGTGCAGGGTGGCGGGCCCGCCGTGCACACCCATGTTGGCGACGTGCCCGCCGGGGCGCACCACGCGGGTGCACAGCTCGAAGGTCTCCGGCAGGCCGACCGCCTCGACGGCCGTGTCGGCGCCGAGCCCGCCGGTCAGGTCCGCGACGAGCTGGCCGGGGTCCTCGCGGGCGTCGGCCACCGCGTCGGCGCCGAAGTCCCTGGCGGCCTCCAGCCGGGCCTCGGCCACGTCGACGGCGATGACGCGTTCGGGCGAGAGGAGCCGGGCGGTGGCGATGGCGGCCAGCCCCACCGGCCCGGCGCCGACCACGACGACCGTGTCGCCGGGGCCCACCCGGCCGTTCAGCACGCCGACCTCGTAGGCGGTGGGGAAGATGTCGGCCAGCAGCACCGCGTCCCGGTCGGTGACGGTGCTGGGCAGGGGGTGGAGGGAGAGGTCGGCGAAGGGCACCCGGACGTATTCGGCCTGGGTGCCGTCGACGGTGTGGCCGAGGACCCAGCCCCCGCCGCCGAGGCACTGCCCGTAGGCGCCCTCACGGCAGTATCGGCAGCGCCCGCAGGGGCTGACGCAGGAGACCAGGACCCGGTCGCCGGGGCGCACGGTGCGCACGCCCCGGCCCACTTCGACGATCTCGCCGACCGCCTCGTGGCCGAGGACCCGGCCGGGCCGGACCGCGGGCACGTCGCCCTTGCGGATGTGCAGGTCGGTTCCGCAGATGGTGACGGTGTCGACGCGGACGATCGCGTCGCCGGGCCCGTCGAGGCCCGGGTCGGGGACCTCCTCCCAGGCGGACCGTCCGGGTGCGTGGAAGACATACGCCTTCATGCTGGACCCTCTCGCTGTGGGCCGGCGGCCTCCGGGTCCGCGGACGGCGGGGTGCGCGGGCGCGGGTCCGGCGGGGGCCGGCGGGGATCACCTCACCCGTCCAGCTTGTCGCACCCGGCGGGATTCGGCTCGGGAGGGACCCGCGCGCCCGCCCCGGGCCGGTCCGGGGGAGCGGACCGGCCCGGGGCGGGCGCGGGACGACCCCGGCCCGCGACGGGCGCGGGCGGAGCGGGGAGGGGAAGGGCGGGGGGGGTCGCCCGGGGCTCAGCCGGGCCCGGTGAGGCCGAAGACGTCGGGGAGCTCCTCGATGACGAGGGGCTCGCCGAACTTCCGGACGACCGCTGCCTTCATGGCGTGTCGCTCCTCTCGCCGGGCCGGGCCGCGGGTCACTCGTGCGCCACCACGGCGACGGGGACGGTGGAGTGGTGCATCACCGCGTGGGCGACGGAACCGATGTGGATGCCGAACGGACGCCTGCGGCGGCGCCGTCCGACCACCACCAGGGAGGCGTCGCGGGCGGCCTCGATGAGCTGTCTGGCGGGGCTGCCGAGACGGGACACCTCGGTGACCGGGACATCGGGGTACTTCTGCCTCCAGGGGTGGAGCAGACCGGTGAGTTCGGCGGCCTGCTGGCGGGCGGCCTCGTCGCTCGCGTCCACCCCGGCGGCCAGGCTGTAGGCGTAGTAGGGCGAGAGGTTCCAGCCGTGGACGACGTAGAGGCCGGTGCCCCGGCGCCGAGCCTCGTCCAGGGCGAAGGCGAGCGGTGCCTCGGCTGGGCGGGCGAGGTCGACGCCGACGACCACGGGGCGAAAGGCGGTGGTGGCGGAGGGGATGCCGGTGGCGTCCATGACGTGCTCGTCGGCGGCCTGGGTCCCGGTGCGCACCAGCACCACCGGCGCCTCGGCGCGGGCGACCACCGCCTGTCCGACGGAGCCGACGAGGAAGCCGCCGAGCCCGCTGAGCGCCCGGGAGCCGAGGACCAGCAGATCGGCCTCGGCGGCGGCCTCCACCAGGACGTCGACAGGGGCGCCGGGGCGCTGCTCGGTGCGCACCTCGACGGCGGGGTGGCGCAGTCGCAGGCCCTCGGCGGACTCGCGGGGGATGCGCTCGCTCCAGTGCTGGAGGGTCTCGGCACCGAGCAGCGGGGCCTGCGCCATGGGATCCGGCACCGGGTGCGGTACGTGGAGCAGCGTGACCGGCAGATCGCGCAGGACCGCCTCGCGCGCCGCCCACTCGGCGGCGGCCCGGCTCTCGGGCGATCCGTCGAGTCCTACGGTGATCGTGCGGGGCATGGTGCCCACCTCCTGTGTCCGGTTGTGCCGCACTGCCAGCCTCTCGCGCGGCGGGGGCCCCGGGCAGGGGCCGCTGGTCCCGGTCCGGGGCCGACCGGCCCTCCTCCGGGGGCCTCCCGGTACCGTCCGCCGCCGGGACCCCGCCCGGGAAGCGGCGGACGACTCCCCCGGCGGCCCGCGCCACCGGTCATCCGGGGTCCTTCGGCGGCGGGGTGCCGTAGCCGCCACCGCCGGGGGTGAGCAGGACGAACACGTCACCGGGGCGCACCGCCACGGAGTCGCGGCCCGCCATGGGGACGACGGTGCCGTCCGCGCGCTCGACGTGGTGGGAGCCGAGGGCGCCCGGGGAGCCGCCGGCCATCCCGTAGGGCGGGACCCTGCGGTGCCCGGCGAGCACGCTGACCGTCATCGCCTCCCGGAAGCGGATCCGGCGCCGCACCCCGTCGCCGCCGTGCCGGCGGCCGGCGCCGCCACTGCCCCGGCGCACGGAGAACTCCTCGACCAAGACGGGCAGCCGCAGCTCCAGCACCTCGGGGTCGGTCAGCCGGGAGTTGGTCATGTGGGTCTGGACGGCCGACGCGCCGTCGAAGTCGGGACCCGCTCCGGCGCCCGAGGCGACCGTCTCGTAGTACTGGTGGCGGGCGTTGCCGAAGGTCACGTTGTTCATGGTGCCGCTGCCCTCCGCCTGGGCGCCGAGGGCCGCGTAGAGGGCGCCGGTGACGGCCTGCGAGGTCTCCACGTTGCCGGCGACGATGGCGGCCGGCGGGACGGGGGCGAGCAGGCAGCCCTCGGGGGTGACGACGCGCAGCGGGCGCAGGCAGCCGTCGTTGAGCGGGATGTCCTGGGCGATGAGGGTCCGGAAGACGTAGAGCACGGCGGCGGTGGCGACCGCGGACGGGGCGTTGAGGTTGGAGTCGAGCTGGGGCGAGGTGCCGGTGAAGTCGACGGTGGCGCGGCGTCCGGCGCGGTCGACGTCGACCCGGACGGCGATCACCGCTCCGGAGTCGGTCTCGTAGCGGTGGGTCCCACCGGTGAGGGTGTCGAGCGCGCCGCGCACGGCCTCCTCGGCGTTGTCCTGGACGTGGCGCATGTAGGCGCGGACCACGTCGAGCCCGAAGTGCCGGATCATGCGGCCCACTTCGTCGACGCCCTTGGCGTTGGCGGCGGTCTGGGCGCGCAGGTCGGCCAGGTTGGTCGCCGGGTCGCGGGAGGGGTGGCGGGCGCCGGTGAGCAGGGCGAGCGTCTCCTCCTCGCGGAGCCTGCCGTCCTGCACCAGCAGCCAGTTGTCGAGGAGGACGCCCTCGTCCTCGATGCGGCGGCTGTCGGCGGGCATGGAGCCGGGGGTGAGTCCGCCGATCTCGGCGTGATGGCCGCGGGATGCGACGTGGAACAGCAGGCGGCCGGCGTGCGGGGTGCCGGGTTCCCCGAAGACGGGGGTGATGACGGTGATGTCCGGCAGATGGGTGCCGCCGTGGTACGGGTCGTTGACGGCGTAGGAGTCGCCGGGCCGCATCGTCCCGGCGCGGCGGCGGACGATCTCGCGCACGGCGGTCCCCATCGAGCCGAGGTGGACGGGGATGTGGGGGGCGTTGGCGACGAGATGTCCCTCGGGGTCGAACAGGGCGCAGGAGAAGTCCAGCCGCTCCTTGATGTTGACGGACTGGGCGGTGGCGGCGAGACGGGCGCCCATCTGCTCAGCGACCGAGACGAACTGGCTGTTGAAGATCTCCAGCATGACGGGGTCGGCCCCGGTGCCGACGTCCTCGGCGGGAAGGGCGGTGGTGCGGGTCAGCCGGAGGTGGCCGGAGCCGGTGACTGCCGCCTGCCAGCCGGGGTCGACGACGGTGGTCGCGTTGGCCTCGGTGATGACGGCGGGCCCGGCCAGCACCGCGCCGGGGCGCAGCCGTTCGCGTGCGCGCAGCGGTACGGCGTGCCAGGCGCCCCGGAGGTGGAGGCGTGTGGTGGCCCCGGCGTCGTCGTCGCGTCCGGTGCCGTCCTCCCGGGGTTCCCGCCGTCCGGTCTCCTTCCCCGGGGAGCCGTCGTGGCCGGGGCCGGGGGGCCAGGCGGGGGGCTGGGTGTCCGGGCGGGCGAGGTCGGGCTGGGGACTCGCTCCCCGGCCCTCGACGGAGAGGGCGTCGACCACGACCGGGCGGTCGAGCAGGAAGGAGTAGAGCGCCCGGTGGCGTTCGGTGAACTCCCTCGTCATCGCCCCGGCCCCGGCCAGCGCCACGGTCACGGGCGTGTCGGTGCCGTCGTAGCGCAGGCGCGCGGCACGGGTGACACGGACGTGCGCGCGGGGGACCTCCTGGTCGGCCAGCACGGCGCGGGCGTCGGCCTCCAGCCGGTCGGCCGCGGCGTTCACCTCGGCCATGTGGGCCCGGTCCAGGGGGAGTTCCAGGGAGCGCTCGTGCACCGTGGTGATGTCGGCGAGTCCGATACCGACGGCGGAGAGCACCCCGGCGAAGGGCGGTACGAGGACGGTGCGGATGCCGAGGGAGTCGGCGACGGCACAGGCGTGCTGGCCGCCGGCCCCGCCGAAGCAGGTCAGGGCGTAGTCGCGGATGTCGTGGCCCCGGTGGACGGAGATGCGCTTGACGGCGGCGGAGACATGGGTGACGGCCACGCGCAGGAACCCCTCGGCGACCTCCTCGGGGGTCCTCCGGTCGCCGGTGGCGGCGCGGATGCGGTCGGCCAGCCGGGTGAACTCCCGCCGCACCACGGCCTCGTCGAGCGGCTGGTCGCCGCCGGGGCCGAAGACGTGGGGGAAGCGGGCGGGCGGGACGCGGCCGAGCATCACGTTGGCGTCCGTCACGGTCAGCGGTCCGCCCTGGCGGTAGCAGGCCGGGCCGGGGCGGGCACCGGCGGAGTCGGGGCCGACGCGGTAGCGGCCGTGGTCGAAGCGGAGCACGGAGCCGCCGCCCGCGGCGACGGTGTGCAGGTCGAGCATCGGCACCTGGAGGCGGACCCCGGCGATCTCGGTGACCGGCACACGCTCCAGTTCACCGGCGTGGTGCGAGACGTCGGTGGAGGTGCCGCCCATGTCGAAGCCCACGACGCGGTCGTGTCCCGCCAGCCGGGAGAGGGCGGCCATGCCGACGACGCCGCCGGCCGGTCCGGACAGGACGGCGTTGGTGCCCCGGAAGTGCTCCGCGGCGGCCAGTCCCCCGTTGGACTGCATGAACGCCAGCCGGACACCCGCGAGTTCGCGGGAGACCCGGTGGACGTAGCGGTGCAGGACCGGGGAGAGGTGGGCGTCGGCGACGGCGGTCCCGCCGCGCGGCACGAGCCGGGTGAGCGGGCCGACGTCGCTGGACAGGGAGACCTGGGTGAAGCCCACGGCGGCGGCGAGTTCGCCGACGGCCCGTTCGTGCGCGGGGTGCAGGGCGCTGTGCAGGCAGACCACGGCGACGCTGCGGATGCCGTCGTCGTGGGCCCGGCGCAGCTCGGGGGCGAGGGAGTCGAGGTCGGGCGGGCGGAGCACCTCGCCCTCGGCGGTGACGCGTTCGTCGACCTCGGCCACCCGCTCGTACAGGACCTCGGGGAGGTCGATGCGGCGGGCGAAGAGGTGGGGGCGGTTCTGGTAGCCGATGCGCAGGGCGTCGCGGAAGCCGCGGGTGATCACCAGGAGGGTGCGCTCCCCCGAGCGCTCCAGCAGGGCGTTGGTGGCCACGGTGGTGCCCATGCGGACGCTGTGCACGGCACCGGCGGGGACCGGTTGGCCGGGGGCCAGCCCGAGCAGGCGCCGGATGCCCTCGACGGCCGCGTCGGGGTAGTGGCCCGGGTTCTCGGAGAGCAGCTTCAGCGCCCTCAGCCCGCCGTCGGGCGCCTGGGCCACGATGTCGGTGAAGGTGCCGCCCCGGTCGATCCAGAAGCGGATGCCGGGCAGCTCACCGGGGGGCGGACCGGGGGACGGGGCTGCGGTGGTCGGCGACGGCGCGGTGTCGGGCGGCGGCCCGGCGGGAGTCGGCGGAGTCCCCGCGGCGGACGGCGGCCCGGCGGGGGGCGACGGTGTCCCGCCGGACGGCGTGGGGCCGTCGGGCACGGGTGTCCCGTCGGGCGGTGTCCCGTCGGGCGGTTTTCCCGCGGTGGGCGGTGTGTCCGGGGGCGGAGCGCTGCGGGCCATCCCCACGTCCTCCCTTCCGCTGTCCCCCGGCCGCCCCCGCCTGGGGACATCGTCCCAATGGCACCCGGCTTCCGCATGTCGCGGCGGTGCGCCGGGGCGGGGCGGACACCGGGGCCGCGGGCGGGCCCGACCGCCCTACGGCTCCGCCACCGGGCAGAGCGCCGACGGCGGAGCGAAGGGTAGGGCAGGGCAGAGGCCGTGGGAGCGGGGAGGAGCGGCGGCGAGGCCCCGTCAGCCGGTCCGCGCTCCGTTCCGGGGGGCGGTGTCGGTGCCGGGGGCGAGCCCGAGTTCGCGGGGGCCGAGGGGCCGGAAGAACCGCTCCACGTCCGCCTCGGCGACCTCCTCCAGGGTGGAGGGCGACCAGCGCGGTGTCCGGTCCTTGTCGATGACCTGGGCCCGGATGCCCTCGATCAGGTCGGGCATGGCCAGGGCGGCCAGGGAGACGCGGTACTCCTGGTCGAGGACCGGTTCCAGCGAGCCGAGCCGCCGGGCGCGGCGCAGCGCGGCCAGGGTCACCTTGAGCGCGGTGGGCGACCTGGTGAGCAGGGTCTCGGCGGCCGCCCCGGCCTCGGGGTCGCCGTGGGCGCGGAGGCGCCGGACGATCTCCTCGACCGTGTCGGCGGCGTAGCAGGCGTCGATCCAGGGGCGCCGCCGGGCCAGAACGCCGGGCAGCGGGGCCTGGGTGTGGCGGGCCAGCGCCGCCGGCACGGGGGCTCCGGCCAGGTCGTCGAGGAGCGGCCCGAGAGAGGCGGAGGGCACGTGGTGGTCGGCCAGTCCGCAGAGCAGGGCGTCCGCGGCACCGACCGCCGCGCCGGTGAGGGCGAGGTGGGTGCCCAGTTCGCCGGGGGCGAGGGCGAGGAGGTGGGTGCCGCCGACGTCGGGGACGAAGCCGATGCCGGTCTCGGGCATGGCGACACGGGAGCGTTCGGTGACGATCCGCACGCCGCCGTGGGCGGAGACGCCGACGCCGCCGCCCATCACGATGCCGTCCATGACGGCGACATACGGCTTGGGATAGCGGGCGATGCGGGCGTTGAGCCGGTACTCGTCGCGCCAGAAGGCCGCGGTCGCGCTGCCGTCGCCGTCCCGGGCGTCGCCGTGGATGGCGCGGATGTCACCGCCCGCGCACAGGCCCCGCTCCCCCGCCCCGGTGAGGACCACCACCTCCACCGCAGGATCGCTCTCCCACACGGTGAGGACGGCGTCGAGACGGCGGACCATGGCGTGGGTGAGGGCGTTGATCGCCCCGGGCCGGTTGAGGACGACCCGGCCGGTCCGCCCCTCGGTGTGCGCCAGGACCTGGTCGCTCCCGCCGCCGTTCATCCGTGGGCCTCCGTCCGGCCGCCGTCCGTGGTGACGCGCATGGTCTCGGTCTCCTTCCGGGCCTCGGTGGGTCTCGCGGGTCCGGACGATCCTCTCAGCGCGGCGTCCTCCGGCGTCGAGGGGGGCCACCGGTACGGCGGGACGGGTGCGGCGGAGGGGACGGGCAGGCGGACCGGCGGAGGCCACGGTCCGGCGTGCCCGCGCCGTTCCCGTCGGTGCCACGGTCGCCCAGCGGCACCGGTGCCACTCGGCGCACACGCCACCCGCGCGGCACCGGGCGGCGTCCCGGACCTCGGGCGGCGCCCGTGAACCCGGAGTCACCCGGGCGCGGTGGCGGGCGGCGCCCGGGAGCCCCGTCAGGCGGCGCCCGGGAGCCGCCCCCTCCCGTGCGGCCGGGGCCGCCCCGCCGGGGCGGGGATCACCGGGTGGTGGCGGGTTCGAACCACACGGGGGCGTCGGACAGCGCCTGCTTGATCCGGAAGCGGCCGAACTCGTTGAGGTCCGGCAGGGCGTCCACGGCGAACCAGCCGACCTCCAGCGACTCGTCGTCGTTGACCCGGGCCTCGCCCCCGACGGCGCGGCAGCGGAACGTGGTGTCCATGAACTGGCAGACGTCCCCGTTGTCGTAGGTGACCGGGCTGAGCGCCTGGATCAGGACCACCCGCTCGACGACGCACCGCACCGCCGTCTCCTCCTCCACCTCGCGCACCGCGCAGACGGCGGGCTGCTCCCCCGGGTCCGGGATGCCGCCGATCAGCGCCCACCGCCCGGTGTCGGACCGCCGGCCCAGCAGCACTCTGCCCTCGTCGTCGAGGACGACCGCGGTGACTCCGGGGAGCCAGAGCAGATGGTGACCGGCGTGGGCGCGGATGGTGTGGATGAAGTCGGGCGTAGGCATGATCCCGACCCTAACGGGCCGCCCGGCGGCGACCGGCCGGGCACGGGGCGCGGAGCGGGGCGTACGACGTCACTCCGCGGGCGTGCGGTGGGGCGTACGTCCCGGGCGCGCGTACGGGGATACGGGGCGCGGCGCGCCACCGCGCCTCCGCCCGGCGACACCGCGCGCCCCGTACCCCGGCGCGTACCGTCCGGCACCGCGACGACGGACGACGACGGCGCCCGCGCCCCGGCGGTGCGGGCGGTCACCGGCGGTGCGGGCGGGCGCCCGGCCGTGCCGCTACGCCGCGGCCGGGCCCGGCGTCCCGGTCCCGGCGCGCCGTGCGCGGACGGCGCGGGTGACGGCCAGGCCGATGCCCGCCGCGGCGACCAGGACGAGCGTGATCTCCGGCAGCACCCCCAACCGGGTGGCGGGCGTCAGGGAGGAGCGCAGCGGCACCTCCTGGACCAGGGAGTCGGCCACGAACATGCCGGTCCGCTGGGTGATCCGGCCGTCCGGCATGATGATCGCACTGACGCCGCTGGTCACCGGCACGGTGACGGTGCGGCTGTGCTCCACCGCCCGGACGCGGGACATGGCGAGCTGCTGGTGGGTCATCTCGCTGCGGTCGAACGTCGCGTTGTTGCTCGGCACCGAGATGAGCTGGGCGCCGTCGGTGACCTCGGAGCGCACCGCCCAGTCGAAGGCCGCCTCGTAGCAGGTGACCAGGCCGACTTTGGTGCCCGCCATGGTGAACACGCCCGGTTCGGTGCCCCGGGTGAAGTCCTGGCGGACCATGCCGGTCCACTCGTCGTTGATCGCGCCGATGAGCGAGCGCAGCGGCAGGTACTCGCCGAACGGCTGGATCTGCCGCTTGTCGTAGGTGTCGGTGGGGCCCTTCTCGGGGTCCCACAGGATCTGCTCGTTGAGCTGCTTGCCGTCCCGCTCGACGACGGCGCCGACCGAGATCGGCACCCCGACGGCCTTCGCCGCCCGGTCGATGACGTGGCGGGCGTCGGGGTTGGCGAAGGGGTCGATGTCGGAGGAGTTCTCCGGCCAGAGGACGAAGTCGGGGCGGGGGACGCGGCCCGCCTCGATCTCGGCGGCCAGGCGCTCCGTCTCCCGCGCGTGGTAGTCCAGCACGGCCCGGCGCTGGGCGTTGAAGTCGAGACCGGCGCGCGGCACGTTGCCCTGGACGACGGCGACCGTCGCGGTGCCGTTCTCGGCCCGGTCGCTGACCAGCGGCCGGGCGGCCAGGGCCGCGAGGAGGGGCACCGCCAGGGCGAGCAGGGCGGCCGTCGCCGCGCCCCGCCGTACGGCGCCGGTGCGGCGGGCCAGGAGGGCGAGGCGGACCGCCTCGAAGAGGCCGAAGCCGCACAGGACCACGGCGAAGCCCAGGACGGGGGTGCCGCCCACCGCGGCGAGCGGCAGGAACACGCCCTCGGCCTGCCCGAACGCGATCTTGCCCCAGGGGAAGCCCTCGAACGGCACGCGGGCCCGGGCGGCCTCCCCGGCGGTCCAGAGGGCGGCGGCCCACACCGGCCGGGCCGGCAGCCGGGACACGGCCGAGATCCCCGCGCCGACCAGCGCGAGGAAGACCGCCTCGACCGCGGCCAGGGCCAGCCAGGGCACCGGGCCGACCTCCACGCCGGTCCAGACGAGCAGCGGCAGCAGGAAGCCGAGGCCGAAGAGGTATCCGAGGCCGAGGCCGGCCTTCCAGGTGCGCCCGTGCAACGCCCAGCCGAGACCGGCGAGGGCGGGCAGGGCCAGCCACCACACGGTGCGCGGCGGGAAGCTGACGTAGAGCAGCACTCCGGACAGGGCGGCCACGGAGGCCGGCAGCACGCGCCGCAGCCGTCGGGCGGCGCGGGATCCGGGCGCGGCCTGCGGTTCCGAGGGGTCCGGGGTGCCGACGGGGATTGCGGTGGCGGTCACCCCGGGAGTGTACGGTGCGTGACATCGCGCCCGGCAACACGGCCCGTGAGGGGCACCGGCGGTGACCACGCCCCGGCACGGGACCGCGGCACCGGTGCCGGACCGGCGGGGCGGCCCGGGAGGGCCGGGGCCGGACCGGGGACACGGGCCGGATCAGGAGCGCGGACCGGATCGGAAGCCCGGACCGGATCGGGAACGTGCACCGGACCAGGAGCGCGGACCGGATCGGGGACGGTGGATCAGAGGACCTGCCCCGGGCTCCTCGGGCGCAGCAGGCCGGTGATGACCCGCACGGCGGACTCCGCGTCGTCGACGGTGATCGTCAGGGTGTGCCCGTCCCACAGCCGCAGGATCATTCCCTCGCCCCTCCGCACCACTACGGCCGTGCCCTTCTCGGGCCTCCAGCGGTAGCCCCAGCCGCCCCAGTGGCGCGGGGTGACATGGGGGACGAACTCGGCGCCGACCACGTCGGAGAGGGGGATGCGGCGGCGGGGCACGCCGATGTGGCCGCAGCGGACCTCCAGGCACTCCTCGTCGACCCGGAGCGCCACGTGGACGAAGGCCAGGGTGCCGTAGAGGACGAGGAGCCCGGCGGCGATGCAGCCGACCACGGCCATGGCGAGCGGGGCGACCCCGGACTCCCAGGCCGAGTCGACGGCCAGGGCGATGCCGAGGGCCAGGCAGGCGGCGCCGGTGAGGGCCAGGAACCACTGGGCCCTGTTGGTGGCGCGTCCGGTCCAGACGTGCGGGGGGCGGGGGACCTTCTCGCCGGGGCGATGCCTCATGGAAGACGAGGTTACCCACGTTTCGCCGCGTGTGTGCGGCGTCGCGGAACGTGACTGCGCCAACCGGGGCGCCCTCGGCCGGGTCCGGCCCGGACCGCGGTCGCTCCGGGGCTCCCGGGCTCCGGGCGCGACGGGCGGGGCCGGACTCCGCGGGGGGGGCGGCGGGCCGGGCGGTCAGCGCGCCGGGGTGACCGCGCGCAGCAGCCGGCCCTCCGCGTAGGCGAGCGCCGCGTCGGGCAGGGTGCCCTCGCGTCCGCTGAGCAGCACGGTGAGGGTGCCCCCGGCGGGCGCGCCGGGATCGGGCCGGAGGCCGAGGCGGCGCAGCGCCTGGGCGGCGACCGCCCCGGCGGAGCCGTGCAGGACCAGGGGCGGGGAGCCGGGGCGGCGCAGGGCGGCCCGGATGCGCTCGGCGACCAGCTCGTAGTGGGTGCAGCCGAGGACGACGGTCGTCACGTCCTCGGGGGTCAGGGCGGCCGCGGCGGCGACGGCGGCGGCGACGGCCGCCTCGTCGGCGTGCTCGACGGCCTCCGCGAGCCCGTGGCAGGGCACCTCGGTGACCCGGGTCCCGTCGGCGAAGTCGGCGATGAGGCCGCGCTGGTAGGGGCTGCCGGTGGTGGCGGGGGTCGCCCAGATCGCCACCGGTCCGCCGCCGGCCGCGGCGGGCTTGATCGCCGGGACGGTGCCGACTACCGGCAGTCCGGGCTCGTGCCGGGCGCGCAGCGCGGACAGGGCGTGCACCGTGGCGGTGTTGCAGCCGACGATCAGGGCGTCCGGGGCGTGCGCGGCGGCGGCCTCGGCGACGGCCAGGGCGCGCCCGGTGAGGTCCTCGACGGAGCGCGGCCCCCAGGGCATGCCGTCGGGGTCGAGGGAGAGGACGAGATCGGCGTCGGGCCGCAGCCGCCGTACCGCGGAGGTGGCCGCCAGCAGACCGATTCCGGAGTCCATGAGCGCGATCTTCACTCCGCCACGATAGACGATGCGCCGCCGCGGCCCGGGGTCGTGCGGCAGACTGCGCACGTGAGCGCAGACGTGTGGACCGCCCTTCCGACCGCCCTCGCCCCGCCGCCCGCCCCGCCCCCCGGAGCGGGCGCGGCCGGTCCGTCCGCCGCGGCCGACGTGGCCGCCTCGCTCGCCGTGGCGACGCCGTCCGTGGCGTCCGCCGCGGCCGTCCTGTCGCTCGCCGTCTGGCTGTGGCTGCTGCTCGGGCAGGGCTTCTTCTGGCGGACGGACGTCCGGCTGCCCGAGGAGGAGGAGCCCGCCGAGTGGCCGCCGGTGTGCGTGGTGGTCCCGGCGCGCGACGAGGCCGGGGTGCTGCCCGCGAGCCTGCCGTCGCTGCTGGCGCAGGAGTACCCGGGGCGCGCCGAGGTGTTCCTCGTCGACGACGGGAGCACGGACGGCACCGGGGAACTGGCCCGGGAGCTGGCGCGGCGGGCCAACGGGCTGCCGCTGACCGTCTCCTCGCCCGGGGAGCCGCCCCCGGGATGGACGGGCAAGCTCTGGGCGGTGCGGCACGGCATCGCGCTGGCCCGCGCGCGGGAGCCCGCGTTCCTGCTGCTGACGGACGCGGACATCGCCCACGCGCCGGACAGCCTGCGCCGCCTGGTCGCGGCGGCCGGGCCCGGCGGCTTCGACGTCGTCTCGCAGATGGCCCGGCTGCGCGTGGAGAGCCCGTGGGAGCGGCTGGTGGTGCCGGCCTTCGTGTACTTCTTCGCCCAGCTCTATCCCTTCCGGTGGATCGCCGGGCGGGACGGGAGGGCGGGGGCGACCCGTACGGCCGCGGCGGCGGGCGGCTGCGTGCTGCTGCGGACCCGGGCGGCCGAGCGGGCGCGGATCCCGGACTCCATCCGGGGCGCCGTGATCGACGACGTGGCCCTCGCCCGCGCCGTCAAGGCCGGCGGCGGCCGGGTCTGGCTGGGGCTGGCCGACGGGGTGGACAGCGTGCGGCCGTATCCGCGCCTGGGCGACCTGTGGCGGATGGTCTCGCGCAGCGCCTACGCGCAACTGCGGCACAGCCCGCTGCTGCTCGTCGGCACGGTGCTCGGCCTGGCGCTGGTGTATCTGGTGCCGCCGGCGGCGGTCGTGGCGGGCGCGGTGGGGGGCGGCGCGGCCACGGCGGTGCCGGGCGGTGCCGCGTGGCTGGTGATGGCGGCGACGTACGTGCCGATGCTGCGCTACTACGGGCAGCCCTGGTGGCTCGCCCCGCTGCTGCCGTTCACCGCGCTGCTGTACCTGCTGATGACGGTCGACTCCGCGGTGCTGCACCACCGGGGGCGGGGCGCGGCGTGGAAGGGCCGCACCTACGCCCGGCCCGGCGCCCTGCCCGAGGAGGGCTGAACACCGGGGCGTGCGGCTGTCACCGGCGGCGTGCCGGTGCCTCCCGAGGGGGGCGGCACCGGCGGCCGGGGGTCACTTTCGGCCGGGGGTCCAGTTCATGCCCCAGCCGTAGGCGCGGTCGACGGTCCGCTGGGGGCTGACTCCGCGGTCGGGCACCAGGTAGCGCGCCTCGCGCTGGACCACGAGGTCATCGCCGGTGTTGGTGATCAGGGCGAGGGCGCACACCGTGGAGGGCACCGTGCACTCGTCGAGCGAGAAGTCGACGGGGGCGCCGTGCTGGGGCTGGAGGGTGACCGTCGCGTGCAGGTCCGCGAAGGAGCGCGCGCCCTCGTAGATGGTGACGAAGACGAGGATGCGCCGGAAGCTGCGCAGGTGGTCCAGGTTGACCGTGAGGTTCTCGCCGGCCGAGACCGCCCCGGTGCGGTCGTCGCCGTCGAGGTGGATGAACGGCGGCTGGTGCAGGGCGCCGAAGGCGTTGCCCAGGGCCTGCACGACGCCCTTGCTGCCGTCGGTGAGCTCGTACAGGCAGCACAGGTCGAGGTCGAGGTCGTTGTGCATGGCGACCGAGCGGCCGAGCTTGCGGCCCCAGCCGGAGAACTGCTTGCGCACCTCCCAGTTGAGGTTGACCCGCAGGGCGCCCGAGGTGCCGCCCTGTTTGGTCAGCGACACCGAGGGCGCCGCCTTGGTCAGGGTGACCTTGCTGAGACTGACCGGCGGCGCGGCGGGCGGGGCCGCCGGGGCGGCGGCCGGGCGGGGCGGGGCGGCGGGCGGCGCGGCCGGGGGGAAGGCCGGACGGGCGGCGGCCTGGGGCGCGGGCGGTGCCTGCGGTGCGGCGGGGGCCTGCGGCTCGTCCACGGTGATGCCGTAGTCGGTGGCGAGGCCCTCCAGACCGGTGCCGTACCCCTGGCCGACGGCGCGGAACTTCCAGGCGCCCTGGCGGCGGTAGAACTCACCGAGCACGAACGCCGTCTCCACCGTGGCGCCCGGATTGTCGAAGCGGGCCACGACGGTGCCCGCGGCGGCGTCCCGGACCTCGATGTACAGGCCGGGTACCTGGCCGAAGGAGCCGCCGTCGGAGGAGGCGGCGACGATCACCGTGTCGACGGCGGGCTCCACCCGCGCCAGGTCGACCAGCAGACCGTCCGTCACCCGGCCGCCCGCGTCGCGCTTGCCCTCGTGCCGGACCGCGCCCGAGGAGTGCGACGGCTGGTTGTAGAAGACGAAGTCCGCGTCGGAGCGGACCTTCCCACCCAGGAGCAGCAGCGCCGAGGCGTCCGCGTCGGGCACTCCGGGGCCCGATCGCCAGCCCAGTTCGACCCGCAGCGCCGCGGTCGGCACCGGAGTGTTCGCGCCCTTGGACATGGACATGTACGCCCCCATCACTGTGTCGTGGCGCCGGGCCGTACCCGGCGGTCTGTCAAGTCCTCGCACCCAACCTAAGCCCCCTGGACCAGGGGTCCGCCAGGAGCACGGGGAGTGACCCCGGCCAACTCCCGGTAACAGGCCCGGAACTCGGCTTTTACCTCACATCGGGACGCATGCTGACCTGTTTTGTCGTATTCACTCGAATTATGGATACCAGGCCGTCGTGAACGCGGGAAAACAACCCTCTTGTCGGTCTCCCCAACCAGCACATCGTGGGCTTAACTTATGGCCATGACCTCCCCCCGCTCCACCTTTGGTGGCGGCTACTACTCCGCCTCCTTCCCGGAGACCCCGATCTACGACTCCCTCGTCGCCGAGCGGGGCACCCCGCAGATCGCGCCGATCCGGGTCCCCGCCGCGTACGACGCGCCGGTCAGTCACCTGCCGGCGCTCCCCTCGGCGCTGCCCGCCCTCCCGGCGGCGCCGTCCCAGCCCTCCTACGGCTACGCGCAGCAGATGCCGCAGCCCGCGCCCCTGCACCAGGCGCCCACCGCGTACATCCCGCAGCAGACCGCCCCGCGTGGCTACCCGGGCCCCCACCAGCCCCAGCCGCCCCGTCCCATGGCACCGGGCCCCACCGGGTACGACGCCATGCGGCCCGCCGGGTACGAGGGGATGCGCCCCGCCGGATACGACGCCATGCGGCCCGCCGGGCAGGAGGGGATGCGCCCCGCGGGGTACGAGGCGATGCGTCCCGCCGCGCCCCGTCCCGCCCCGGCTCCGTACCAGGACCCGTACCAGAACCAGCAGTACCGCGGCTACTGAGCCGTTCCCCGGGTGGCCCGCGGGTGCCTGCTGGCACCATGGCCCCATGGGGAATGCGCGAGTGCAGTCGATACACGTCCACCCGGTCAAGGCGTTGCGGAGCGTTCCGCTCCAGGAGGCCGTGGTGGAGCCCTGGGGGCTGGCCGGGGACCGCCGCTGGATGCTGGTCGACGACGGGGGAAGGGTCGTCACCCAGCGCGAGCGGCCACGCCTGGCCCTCGCCGCCGCCGAGCTGCTGCCCGGCGGCGGCATCCGCCTGTCCGCACCGGGCCTCGAACCGCTGACCGTGCCGGTGCCGAAGGCGGCGGAGACCGTGCCGGTGCACATCTTCCGCGACACCCTGGAGGCCGTCCCGGCCGAGGCACCGGAGGCGCACGCCTGGTGCAGTGCCCACCTCGGCACCGACGTGCGCCTGGTGCACATGGACGATCCCGCCACCCGCCGCCAGGTCGACCCCGCGTACTCCCGGCCGGGCGAGACGGTGACCTTCGCCGACGGCTTCCCGCTGCTGGTGACCACGACCGCCTCCCTGGACGCCCTCAACGCGATGATCGCCGGGGGCGACCGCCCGGCCGAGGGGCCGCTGCCCATGAACCGGTTCCGGCCGAATCTGGTCCTCTCCGGCACCGAGGCGTGGGCGGAGGACGGCTGGACGCGCATCGCGGTCGGGGAGCTGGTGGCGCGGGTCGCCAAGCCCTGCGGTCGGTGCGTGGTGACCACCACCGACCAGGACACCGCCGCGCGCGGCAAGGAACCGCTGCGCAGCCTCGCCCGGCACCGCGCCATCGAGGGCAGGCTGGTCTTCGGCCAGAACCTCGTGCCCGAACGGCTCGGCACGGTGCGGGTCGGGGACCCGGTCCGGGTGCTGGAGTAGCCGCGACCGCCCGGCGGCGCGGGTCCGGGGAACCCGGTGCCGCGCCCGGGCGTTGACCCGGGGGACGGCCGCGCGACGGCCCCGCCGGGAGCCGGCGGCGCGCGGTGGACGCGCGGCGGCGACCGTGCCTCGCCCGGAGCGGGGCACACGGCCCGTCGCCGACGGGCCCGTCGGGCCGGCCGCCGTCGACGGCGGGCCCGGCGCCGGCCGCCGACCGGCGGCGGACGGGCCCGGGCCTCCGGTCGGCCCGCCCTCCGTCCGCACGCTACGGTGGACCGGCCGAACGGGTCGGCCGCGACCCGCCGGGGGGAGCCGCGGAGCACACCGCGGGCGAACGAGCCGTCAGGACGACGAGGTGGGGGCAGAGCAGCGCCATGGCACAGGGCACGGTCCAGGTGACGCACACCGGCACCTCGCGGTGGCGGCGCCGCACGGGTGAGTACGCATCGCTCGCCGCCGCCCTGGAGGCCGCGGCCGACGGTGACGTCCTCACCATCGCCCCGGGCACCTACCGGGAGAACCTCGTCGTCCAGCGGGCGGTGACCCTGCGCGGCCCCGAGGGCTCCCACGGCTCGGTGCGGATCGCGCCGACCGAGGGCGTGCCGCTGACCGTGCGCGCCTCGGCCGTCGTCCAGGACCTGCACGTGGAGGGCCAGGACGCGGCGGCGCCCGCCGTCCTCGTCGAGGAGGGCACCCCGGAGCTGCTGGACGTGCGGGTGGTGACCCGTTCCGCCTCCGGCATCGAGGTCCGCGGCAGCGCCCGGCCGACCGTGCGGCGCTGCAGCGTCGACAACCCGGCCGGGGTGGGCATCGCCGTCCTGGACGGCGGGGGCGGGGTGTTCGAGGAGTGCGAGGTGGTCTCGGCCGGGCGGGCGGGCATCGCCGTCAGCTCCGGCGCGCACCCCCGGCTGGAGCGCTGCCGGGTCCACCACGCGGCGGGCTCGGGCCTGACGGCGACCGGTGAGGGCTCCGCCCTGGAGGCGGTCGGCTGCGAGGTCTACGAGGTGCGCGGCAGCGGCGTCCACATCACCGGGCGGGCCACCGGCCACCTCACCGACTGCGCGGTGCACCGCACCACCGCCGACGGGATCACCCTGGACACCGACGCCGTGCTGACGCTCGCCGACTGCCGCATCCACGACATCCCGGAGAACGCGGTGGACCTGCGCTCCCGGTCGGTGCTCACCCTGACCCGCACCAGCGTGCGGCAGTTCGGGCGCAACGGGCTCTCCGTGTGGGACCCGGGCACCCGCGTCGACGCCAACCAGTGCGAGATATTCGACAGCACCGGCGACTACCCGGCCGTGTGGGTCAGCGACGGCGCCACGGCCGTGCTCGACTCCTGCCGGGTGCACGACGTGCCGGACGCCCTGTTCGTCCTCGACCGGGGCTCGCGCGTCGACGTCGTCGACAGCGATCTGTCCCAGGTCCGCAACACGGCGGTGTCGGTCAGCGACGGCGCCACCGCGCAACTGGACGACTGCCGCATCCGGGAGGCCGCGACCGGCGCCTGGTTCCGCGACCACGGCAGCGGCGGAACCCTCAACAACTGCTCCCTGGAGGGCAACCGCACCGGCGTGATCGTCACGAAGGGCGCCGACCCCACCGTCGAGCGCTGCACCGTCGACGGCCCCTCCGAGGCCGGTGTCTACGTGTCGGCCGGCGGGCGCGGCAGCTTCCTGAACTGCCGGGTGACCGGCAGCGCCGGCTACGGCTTCCACGTCATCGACGGCAGCCGCACCACGCTCCGCAAGTGCCGCACCGAGCGCTGCGCGCGCGGCGGTTACGAGTTCGCGGACGGCGGCGCGGACGGGTTCCCGGACGCGGGTCCCCTCGTGGAGGACTGCACCAGCGACGAGAGCGGCGGACCGCGGCCCCCCGCCGCCCGGGAGACCGCCGCCCAGACGGCACCCCGGTCGACGGGGCTGCTGGGCCCGCTCCCCGGGCAGCGGGACACGGAGCCAGGGGCCGGGCCCGCGCCCGCCGTGCCGGAGACCCCGGTCCGGTCCTCGCAGGACGTCCTCGGGGAACTGGACGCCCTGGTCGGCCTGGAGAGCGTCAAGCGCGAGGTGCGGGCGCTCACCGACATGATCGAGGTGGGCCGGCGCCGACAGCGGGCGGGGCTGAAGGCCGCGTCGGTGAAGCGGCACCTGGTCTTCACCGGCTCCCCCGGCACCGGCAAGACCACGGTGGCCCGGCTGTACGGCGAGATCCTCGCCGCGCTCGGCGTGCTGGAGAAGGGGCATCTGGTCGAGGTGTCCCGGGTCGATCTGGTCGGCGAACACATCGGCTCCACGGCGATCCGCACCCAGGAGGCGTTCCAACGTGCGCGCGGCGGGGTGCTGTTCATCGACGAGGCGTACGCGCTGTCCCCGGAGGACGCGGGCCGGGACTTCGGCAAGGAGGCCATCGACACCCTGGTCAAACTGATGGAGGACGAGCGGGACGCGGTCGTGGTGATCGTCGCGGGCTACACGGTGGAGATGGAGCGGTTCCTCTCCGTCAACCCCGGTGTCGCCTCCCGCTTCTCCCGCACCATCACCTTCGGCGACTACGGGCCCGGGGAACTGCTGCGGATCGTGGAGCAGCAGGCCGACGAGCACGAGTACCGGCTGGCCCCGGGCACCCCGGAGGCTCTGGCGGCGTACTTCACCGGGATTCCCAAGGGCCCGGCCTTCGGCAACGGGCGCACCGCCCGGCAGACCTTCGAGGCGATGGTGGAGCGGCACGCGAGCCGGGTCGCCCAGCTCCCCGACCCGAGCACGGACGACCTGACCCTGCTGTTCCCGGACGACCTGCCGCCGCGGCGCGGCTGAGGCCTGTCCGACCGTTCCCGTCCGCCTCACGAGGCCGTGCGCGCGCTCCCGGCGCCGCGCGGCCGCCTACGGGCGACGGCGGCGGTCGTCGGACGGGCCCCGGTCCGCGGGGGTGCCGCGGACCGTCCTGGGCCCGGTCCCCGTCCCGTCCGCCGCGGGCCCGTCCCGCGCCGTCGCGGGCTCCGGTCCGGCCTCGCGGCCGGCCGGGGCGGGATGGCTGCCGGGGACACGGGCGGGATGGCTGCCGGGGGCCGGGGCGGGCGCGTCCGGGCCGGGCGTCTCCGGGCCGGTGTGGCGCGGGGACGGCACCTCCGGGCGGAGCCGGGCCAGGAGGCCGCGGCGCTCCTCGGCGAAGGCCGGGTCGGCCTGGTAGTCGGCGTGGCCGAGGATCGGCGTGGGCAGCGGGTGCAGTTCGGTGCGGCCGTAGGTCAGCGGGTCCCGCAGGGGGGCGCGGTCGACGGCGGGGCCCTGCGCGCCGGGCAGCCGCACCGGGCCGCCGATGGGGTCGGTGCGCCGGTGCAGATTGCGCCAGCGGTCGACGTCGCGGTGGAGCGAGCCGAGGGCGTCGGGCCCGAAGTGGGCCGGGAACCAGCGGCCGTAGAGCCGTTCCAGCGGGGAGCCGTAGGTGAGCAGGGCGACCCGGCGGCGGACGGCGGGTTCGAGCTGCCAGGCGGCCGCCGCGGCGAGCACGCTTCCCTGGGAGTGCCCGGACAGGACCAGCCGCCCGCCGGTGGCCCTGGTCCAGGTGGCCATGCGCCAGGTCAGGTCGGGGACGGCCCGCTCGGCGTAGCAGGGCGGGGCGAAGGGGTGTGCGGCCCGGGGCCAGAAGGTGCCGACGTCCCAGAGGATGCCGATGGTGCGGCGGGCGGAGGCGTCCTTGTAGGCGCGGCGCCCCCAGGTGACCAGCAGTATGAAGCCCAGACCGATCAGCCAGGAGCCGAGCCCCTGGGCGGTCTGCGCGGCCCCGTGCACCAACGGGTGGGCGCCGCGCGCCGCGTCGGCCGGCACCCGCCCGGTGGCGAACGCCCCCACCAGGGCCCCGGCGCCGAGCAGCAGGGTGGCCGCCGAGACGGCGCCGACGACGAGAGGGCCCCGGTCGGTGAGGGACGCCAGGGCACGGGCGCGGGCGATCCGCCGGGTACGGGCCGGGTCGCCGCTCTCCCCCGTCTCCCCGGGGTAGTCGGCCTCGACGGCGGCGCGTTCGGCGCGGGCGAGGCGCCGGGCGTGCAGGGCGAGACCGGCGCAGAGCAGCAGGACGAGGCCGAGCAGGGGCGGGATGGCGGATGCCTGCCAGGTCAGCAGGACGGGCGGGCCGTCGAGGGAGGCGCCGGTGCCGTCGAGCCAGTCGGCCATCCGCTGGGCGATCCCGCCGGACATCACCCCGCCCAGGGCGCAGGCGATCAGGGCGACGGCGGGTCCGCCGAGGCCGTGGACGGCGGCGCGCGGGTCGGGTGCGCGGCGGTGCAGCAGCCCGGCGGCCACGCAGAGCGCGATGACGAGGGTGCCCTGCGCCAGGGTGAGGGAGCCGAAGGCGGCGTCCCCGGCCAGCCGTCCCGTCGAGGTCCAGCCCGGCCGGGTCCAGCCGCCGTAGAGCAGGGCGAGGGCGAGCAGGAGCAGGGCGGTCAGTGGGAGGCGGCGCACGAGATGCGCGTCGAGGTGCGCGTCGAGCCGGTTCTCGCTGCGCCCCCGGCGGCAGACGACGGCCGCGGTGGCGACGGCGCAGGCGGCGAGCGCCGACTGGAGCAGCCATCCGGCGGTGTCGAGCGGGGGCGCCCCGCCCGCCCGGCGGTCGAAGGCGGCGGCCGGGACGGTGACGGCGGCGGCGACGGTGAGCAGTCCGGCCGCGGTGTGCGCGGCGCGCAGCCGGGCGACCAGGCGGCGGCCGTACCAGAAGCCGGGCCGGTCCAGTGCGGTGCGGCCGGAGGTGTCCGCCTCGGTGCCGTCCCCGGCCGTGCGGTCCATCGGCTGCTGGGACTCGTACGCCCGCCAGGTGCGCAGGGACAGGTACCAGAGCACTCCGGTGAGGACGGCGGGGACGAGGGCGGCGAGGGCGAGCCGGCGGCCGGGCATGCTCCACCAGCCGTCGTGCGAGGCGCTCGGGGAGAGGAAGCCGAGCCAGGAGTGGCGCACGGCGCAGGCGTGGGTGCCCGCGCACTGCCAGGCGATCAGGTCGACGGCGACCTCGCAGGCGGCGGCGACCAGCAGCACCGTGAGGGAGAGTCCGGCGAGCCGCACCAGCAGTCCGTAGAGCCGGACCACGCGGACCCGGCCGTGGGCGGCGGGCCGCATCCAGTGGGCGAGGTTGACCACCATGAAGGGCAGGAGCAGCAGCCAGAGGGCGCGGGTGCCGTTGCCCGAGGTGAGATTGCACCAGACGTAGGCCTCGGGCACCGGGGGGCCGGTCCCGTCGGCCGGCCGGGACTCGGCGTCGGCGTCCTCGCCCCGGCGGAAGACGGCGGCGATGTCGTCACCGGTGACCCGGACGGTGCGCGGATCGTCGAGCATCCGCTCGGGGGTGGTGCCGCCGACCCCGTGCACCAGCAGTTCCAGGGCGCTGCCGGTGTCCCCGGCGGTCCGGGGACCAGGCGCCCCGCTCCCCCGCCCGGCGGTCCCCGTCTCCTCCACCGGTGACTCCGCCGCCCCCTCCCGCCGCTCCGCTGCCCCCTCCGTCCGCTCCGTCCGCTCCGTCCGCTCCGTCCGCTCCGTCCGCTCCGTCCACTCCTCCGCCGGCCTCCCCCGCGGCTCCGCCGTCCGTTCCCGTCCCGTCCGTCCCGTGCTTCGCGCTGCCCGATCCACCGTTCGCACCCCCGTGACGCGCCGTCGGCAGTGTCCGTGCGGGCACAGGATGTCCGTATGCGGCCCCCCTACACTCCGAGGGGCCGGTTTCCGCCGATCCGTGTGACCCGGGACCCATCATCGCGACATGTACACAACACCCCTGTCGATGGAGCGGGTCATGACAGGCCGTGCGAGGATGGGGCGTCCACACGCCGGGGCCGGGGGAACGGCCCTGCCGGAGCGGGTGCGGTGGGCGTGTCGGACGGCTTTTGCGGCGAAAGGACCGGAGCGTACGTGAGCGAGAATCCGAACCTCCTCGCGGAGCAGCGGCGCGCCCTGATCCTGGACGAGGTGCGCCGCCGGGGCGGGGTCCGGGTCAACGAACTGACGCGCAGGCTCGGGGTGTCGGACATGACGATCCGCCGCGACCTGGACGCGCTGGCCCGCCAGGGCGTCCTGGAGAAGGTGCACGGCGGAGCGGTGCCGGTGGTCGACGCGCGCACCCACGAGCCGGGATTCGAGGCCAAGTCGGGCCTGGAGCCGACGGCCAAGGAGGAGATCGCGCGGGCCGCGGCGGAGCTGGTTGCGCCGGGCGCGGCCGTCGCCCTGTCGGGCGGCACCACGACCTACGCGCTGGCCCACCGGCTGCTGGACGTACCGGAGTTGACGGTGGTGACCAACTCGGTGCGGGTGGCCGACGTGTTCCACATGGCGCAGCGCACCTCCGGTTCCCGCTCCGGCCGTGCCACGGTGGTGCTCACCGGCGGGGTGCGCACCCCCTCGGACTCGCTGGTGGGGCCGGTGGCGGACCAGGCCATCGCGGCGCTCCACTTCGACCTGCTGTTCCTCGGGGTGCACGGGATATCGGCGGAGGCCGGACTGTCCACGCCGAACCTGGCCGAGGCGGAGACCAACCGGCGGCTGGTGCGGTCGGCGCGGCGGGTCGTGGTGGTGGCCGATCACACCAAGTGGGGCGTGGTGGGCCTGAGTTCGTTCGCGACGCTGGGCGAGGTGGACACGCTGGTGACGGACGGCGGCCTGCCCGGACCGGCCCGCGCGGAGATCCCGGAGCACCTGCGGCTGCTGGTGGCGGGCGAACCGGACCCCGAAGCGGCCTGACCGGGCGGACCCCGGGGGCGCGCGGCGGAGCGGGGGGGCGCGAGGACGGACGGTCGGCGCCGCGGCGGACGGGTGACGCGAGGGCCGGAACCGCCGACACCCCGGCGGGCGGCGTCCTACTCCGTCCAGGTCCCGGTGCGCAGCAGCGAGGCGATGGCCGCGCTGTAGGGGGCGATGTCCAGGCCCTGCCGGGCGAGCCAGTCGTCCGAGTAGTACTTGTCGAGGTACCGGTCGCCGGGGTCGCAGAGCAGGGTGACCACGCTGCCCCGACGCCCCTCGGCCACCATCCCGGCCACGATCCGCAGCGCGCTCCAGAGCCCGGTGCCGGTCGAGCCGCCCGCCCTGCGGCCGATGGCCCCCTCCAGGGCCCGGACGGCGGCGACGCTGGCGGCGTCGGGGACCTTCATCATGCGGTCGATGGCGCCGGGCAGGAAGCTCGGCTCCATCCGGGGCCTGCCGATGCCCTCGATGCGCGAGGCCCGGTCGCAGGAGACGTCCGGGTCGCCGGTGGTCCAGCCCTCGAAGAAGCATGAGTTCTCCGGGTCGGCCACGCAGATCCGGGTGTCGTACTGCATGTAGTGCACATAGCGGGCGAGCGTCGCCGAGGTGCCCCCGGTGCCGGCGGTGGCGACGATCCACTCCGGTTCGGGGAACCGCTCCAGCCGGAGCTGGTGGAAGATCGACTCGGCGATGTTGTTGTTGCCCCGCCAGTCGGTGGCGCGCTCCGCGTAGGTGAACTGGTCCATGTAGTGGCCGCCGGTGTCCGCCGCGAGGCGGGCGGACTCCTCGTACATCCGGCGGGGGTCGTCCACGAAGTGGCAGCGTCCGCCGTGGAACTCGATCAGGCGGATCTTCTCGGTGCTGGTCGAGCGCGGCATCACGGCGATGAAGGGCACGCCGATCAGCTTCGCGAAGTACGCCTCGGAGACGGCCGTGGAGCCGCTGGACGCCTCGATCACCGGGCGGTCCGGCCGGATCGAGCCGTTGCACAGGCCGTAGAGGAACAGGGAGCGGGCGAGGCGGTGCTTGAGACTGCCGGTGGGATGGGTCGACTCGTCCTTGAGGTACAGGTCGACGCCCCACTCCTCCGGCAGCGGGAACTTCAGGAGGTGGGTGTCGGCCGACCGGTTGGCGTCGGCCTGGACCTTCCGCACGGCCTCCTTGAGCCAGGCGCGGGAGGCGGTGTCACTGCGGTCGACGTCGAGGGTGGCGCCGGTCCGGGGCGGCTGGGTGGTGCTCACGGCGGGGCTCCTTCATACTGTGCGCCGGCGGCGCTTCGCACTGCCGACGCCTCGATCATAGGCACCTTGCTCACGCTTCTCACCTGCATAAACACCCCTTTGGGAGACCCAAAGGCAGCACTGGGGCGCACGGCCGCCGCCGGACGGCCACGGATGCGGGAGCGTGCTCCGCGCGCCCGGGGAATGACGCCGCGCGCGCTGGTACCCGCCCCCGGACCGGGGCACACTTTTCCCGGCGGGGCCGGTGCCCCGTCCCGGGCGCACACTGGAGGCGGAGCGGTCCGGGGCCGCGCCGCGCCCGGCGGCAGGGTCCGGCACACCGACGGGGACGACGAGGGGGCGAGGGCATGGCGGAGACCGAGTTCACGGCCATGGGCGTGCGCATCGGCAGACGGCTGCGCTCGCTCAGCACGGCCGGACAGGTCCGTATCAGGGGCGGCAGGCTGGAGCTGCTGACCAGCTACGGCAGTGAGATCGACAGCGCGCCGGTGCAGGCGGTGCGCGCCTCTCGGCCCTGGTTCGCGCCGGAGGGCCGGGCCCTGGCGGACCTCAACGGCACGCGGTACCTGCTGACCATGGGCGTCGGCGATCCGGCGCCCGGCCAGCCGGGACCGCCCGCGGCACGGCGGTTCATCGAGGCCGTGCGGCGGGCCGCCGGGCGCGACGGCTGAGCATCCGCGAACCGCGGACCCCGCCCCTCGGGAGCGGCGGGCCGCGGTGCTCCACCCCCTGCCGGGCCCGCGAGTTGCGGGGTCCCACCCGGTACGTCACTCTGATCCCACATCACTCTGGGTTTACCGGCGATAACGCTGCGAACCAGCCCCGCCGGCGATGACAACGGGCGGCGGCACGCGTCTGCGCCCCGCCGGCCCCGTACTCCGTGTTCTTCCGGACCTTCTATGTCGGGGAGCCGCAGCCGTGATCAGTCACCCCAACAGACATTGCGCGGTGGAGCTGCAAGCCCTGCCGTCGCGGATCGGCCAGGTCCGCAGAATTGTCTCCGCGCATCTGCGCTACTGGCACATGGACACCCTGATCGACCGGGCCGTGCTCGGCGTGACGGAGTTGCTCACCAATGTTCATCTGCACGTCCGTCCCGACAAGTCGTGCACGGTGGAGCTGGATCTGGAGCCCGGACGGCTCACCGTCTCGGTGCGCGACCGGGATCCCCGACTTCCCGTGATGGACGACCCCGGACCGCTGGCCACCTGCGGGCGCGGGCTCGCCATGGTGGCCTCGGTGAGCGAGAGCTGGGGCGCCCGGCCGGACGGCGAGTCCGGGAAGGTCGTCTGGTTCTCGCTGACCGAGGACCCCGTCGCGCCGCCGGCCACCGCGCGCGACCCGCGCCGCCCCGCCGAGGACCTGCCCGCCGTCGTCTTCACGGAGGCGGAGCCCGCTCCGGTGCCGGAGTCCGCGGTGGAGCCCGGGTACGCGGTGGAGCCCGGGTACGCGGTGGAGCCCGGGTACGCGGTGGAGGGCGCCGGCACGCGCACCGCTCCCGCCCGGTCGGCCGTTCCCGGCTGACCGGGCGGTGACCCGCCCGCCGCGTACCGCGCGAGCCGCGGCGGGCGGGTGACGGGCCGGGGGACGCGCACACCCCGGACCCACGGCCCTGACGGAGGCCCGGGGCTCGGTGGCCCGGGGCGCCGTGATCATGTCTCGCGTCGCCGTCCGGTGCGGCCGGACCCGTCGTCCAGGACGCCCGGCGGACGCCCGTACTCGTCCTCGTCGATCCCGCCGGAGGCGAAGCGGGCGGCCGAGCAGGGCGGGGGCGCGTGCTCCTCTTCGTGGGGCAGCCGACGGCCGGGACGCCCGCCCTCCCGGCACGGCGCGGCAGGGCCAGGACTCCGGCGAGGAGCGGCACCCGGACCGGCGGGACGAGCGGGGTCCCCGGGCCGGGTCCGCCACCGGGGACGTGCGCCAGGGTGTTCATGCCGGTCGGCTCCCTCGGGATGACGCCTTCGCCGTCGTGCCCGAGCGTGCTCCCGCGAGGGGGTCCGGGTCGTCCTACCGCCGGGGCCGTCGCCGTACGGCCGCGGGTGTACGTCGCGGAGGCGGAGGCGCTCCACTCCCGGTCGCCCCCGCGCCATGCCCGGCGTCGCCCGGCCGCTCGGGGCGGGGGCGGTTCCGGGGCGCACGGGCCGGGACCGTGCGCGGGCCGTGCGGGCGGACACGAGGGCGAGGGGAGGGCGCGAGGGGGCGGGCCCACCGGTACGGAGCGGAGGGCCCGGCGCGGGGGTGGGGTCGGCAGGCCCGGCGCGACCCGGACTGGGCTCGGAAGGCCCGGCGCGACCCGGGCTCGGAAGGCCCGGCGCGACCCGGACTGGGGGTCGGAAGGTCCGACGCGGGGCTCAGGCCAGGGCGCCGAGAGGGTCGTCGAGGACCGGCTGCCACGCCAGCTCCGCGGCGCCGACCAGGCTGTTGTGGTCCAGGCCGCACGGCAGGATCGGCACACTGCCGCTCCGCCCCCACAGGCTGCGGTCGGCCACCACCGCGCGCAGGCGTCCGGGGTCGGCGTCGAGGAGGGTGCGGTGGAGCCCGCCGAGGATGATCCGGTCCGGGTTGAGGATGTTCACCAGACCGGCGAGGCCCAGGCCCAGGCGGTCCACCAGGGCCTCGGTGGCGTTGCGGATCACCGGGTCGTCGTAGTGGCCCCGGATCAGGTCGTTGGCCTGCTGGAGCAGCGACACCTCCGGGCCGGGCGCGCGGCCGGCCGCGGTGAGGAAGGCCAGCGGGTCGGTCTCCACGTCCAGGCAGCCCCTGCTGCCGCAGTGGCAGGGCCCGCCGTCGGGGTTGACGACGAGGTGGCCGACCTCCAGCGCCAGCCCCGAACTCCCCGAGTGCAGGCGGCCGTCGAGGACGAGGGCGCCGCCGACCCCCCGGTGGCCGGTGGCCACGCAGAGCAGGTCGCGGGCGCCGCGCCCCGCGCCGTGCCGGTGCTCCGCGAGGGCGGCCAGGTTGACGTCGTTCGCGGCGAACGCGGGACCCTCGATCCCCGCCGCGCGCACCCGTTCGGCGAAGATCCGGCGCACCGGCGAACCGGGCGGCCAGGTGAGGTGGAGGGGGTTGAGGGCCAGCCCCTCCGGTTCGGCCACGGCCGACGGCACGGCGAGCCCCGCGCCGACGCAGCGCCGCCCGCTGCTCCGCAGCAGGTCCGCGCCCGCCTCGACGACCGAGCCCAGCACCTTCGCCGGGTCGGCGCCGACGGCCTCGCGGCCGGGCGCGGTGGCGACGATCCGTCCGCCGAGCCCGACGAGGGCCGCCCGGAAGCCGTCGGCGTGGACCTGGGCGGCGAGGGCGACCGGGCCGTCCTCGGCGACCGCGAGGCGGTGCGAGGGGCGGCCCTGGGACCCGGCCGCCGCGCCGGGCCGGGCGTCCACCCTGATCAGGCCGAGCGCCTCCAGTTCGGCGGCGACGGCACCGGCGGTGGCCCGGGTGACGCCGAGTTCGGCGGTGAGCACGGCCCGGGTCGGGGCGCGCCCGGTGTGCACGAGCTCCAACGCGGGTCCGAGCGCGGCGCGCCCCCGGTCCAGCCGCGTCCTCGACGCGTTCCCTTCCCCCGCCGCCCGGGGGTCCGCCTTGCCGCTCATGAGGGCGAGTCTCCCATGATCCGCGGGCCCTTCGTGCCCTGTCCGGACGGGACGGCCCCCTCGCCAATGGGCCGGATCCGGCCGTCCGGGACACCCCCAACTCGGGCGGGCGGGTGCGCGGATGCGCGGGCGGCGGCCCGTGGTGTGCGGGCCGGGGCCGCCGGAGACGGACCGGCGGCGCCGCCCGGAGCCGGAGGGGACGGGGCGGTCCGCGCACCGGGTCGGTCGGGGTTCGGGAGCGGCCCCGGTTCGGGGAGGGCCTGGTCCGGGAGCGGTGTCCGAGGGCGGCCCTGGGTACCGGGGAGGCGAAGGAGCCACCGGGGGCGGGGCCGTCGGGGGTGCCCTCCCCGCCGTTCCCGGGCCGAGGGGGCACGGGATGTCCGACCGTGCCACGGCGTCGCGGTACGAAGCCCGTCCGCGCACCGGCACCAGGACCGGCACCGGCACCGGCACCGGCACCGGCACCGCAAGCGTCGGCGACGGCGTCGGCGACGGTCGGTGCGTCGTCGCCCGTGGTGCCGCACGCGGTGGGGCCGGCGGCGGGCGCGGGGTGCCATACGGCCATGCCCCCGCCGTCGCGCCGCCACGACCGTCGCGGCGCGGGGCCGTCGCGGCGCGGGGCCGTCGCGACGCGGGGCCGTCGCGACGCGGGGCCGTCGCG